>CAZAUK010000040.1:0-2075 GCA_964488475.1 uncultured bacterium | reverse complement strand
TCCGCTTCCCCATGATCTTCCTCTGCGGGCTTTTCTTTCCCATCGAGAAGCTGCCTATTTTTCTGAAACCCCTCTCCTACGTGTTGCCCCTGACCTACGGGGCCGATGCCTTGAATGGGTCGGTGCATGGCGGACACTCCATGCCCTTCGTCCTCGACTTTTCCCTCCTTGGCGCGTTCTGCGCCGGCCTTTTCGCTGTAAGCCTTTGGAACATCAAACGAAAATGGATTGTATAGGCGAAAGCGCCCCCTGAAAACCCATCCCGGCTGGAACCAGTCCGGGAAGCGGTACCGGTTCGAGGCCTTCTGTTACGGCCCGAAAAGCTGCGCGTTTTACCGGGCGGGGCCGGCGAGTATCAGGCGGATGCCGCCGAGAGAGTGAGGCTCGGCCCAAGATCGGCGAAAGGACTTTCACGCTTTCAAACCGGCATTTCTGATCCGGATCGAAGGACAACAGCTTTCCTCTTTCGGTTCCAGGATAGGTTTTATTTCCTTTCTTGCACGTGCTATCGCATGTGTTATAATATTCTATTCGTGATTAAAGAGGGTGAACACCGGTTGCTTGCAAAGGAAAGACTGATGGCAAAAGACGAACAGAAACTTCCTGAATTGTTGAAGGAAATCCGAAGGCAGTTGTCCCTGAGCCAGGAAGACCTGGCCCGCGCGCTCGGTATCAGCTTTGCCACCGTGAACCGGTGGGAAAACGGCCTGGTAAAGCCGTCGAAGCTGGCCAAAGCGCAGTTGGACAATTTCCGCGCCAAGATGACCCGGCAGGGGAAACTGAAGCTGACCGGAGGCGATAAATGAGCAAAACCAACAACGGTGCCAACCTCGGCTTTGAGAACCAGATGTGGGCGGCCGCGGATAAGCTGCGGGGGCATATGGACGCATCCGAGTACAAGCATGTGGTTCTCGGCTTGATTTTTCTGAAATACATCTCCGACGCCTTCCAGGCCAAGTATAAGCAGCTGGAGGCCTTGAGGGATACCGAATACACCGACCCGGAAGACCGCGACGAATACTCGGCGGCCAACATCTTCTGGGTGCCGAAGGAGGCCCGCTGGGCCAAATTGCAGGCGAGCGCCAAGCAGCCGGCCATCGGCAAGATCGTTGACGACGCGATGGCGGCCATTGAGAAAGAGAACCCGACCCTCAAGGGTGTTCTGCCCAAGGACTATTCGCGCCCATCCCTGGATAAATACCGCCTGGGTGAACTCATCGATATCATCAGCAAGATCGGGCTCGGGGACGATGAATCCCGCTCTAAGGATATTCTCGGCAGGGTTTACGAGTATTTCCTCGGTCGTTTCGCCGCGGCTGAGGGCAAGGGGGGCGGCGAGTTTTACACGCCTCAGTGCGTAGTCAAACTGCTTGTCAGGATGATCGAGCCGTATAAGGGCCGCGTGTATGATCCGTGCTGCGGCTCCGGCGGCATGTTTGTCCAGAGCGAACGTTTCGTGGAGGAGCGCGGCGGCCGGCTGGGCGACATCGCCATCTACGGCCAGGAGTCTAACCCCACCACCTGGCGGCTGGCCATGATGAACCTGGCCATCAGGAGGCTGGACGCCAACCTTGGTGGCCGGTATGCGGACAGTTTCCACAACGACCTTCACAAAGACCTGCGGGCCGATTTCATCCTCGCCAATCCGCCCTTCAACATGAGCGACTGGGGCGGCGAACGCCTTCGGGAAGACGCCCGCTGGAAATACGGCATCCCGCCGGTGAACAACGCCAACTACGCCTGGATTCAGCACTTCATCCATCACCTCTCGCCCACGGGGGTTAGCGGGTTTGTCATGGCCAACGGCTCCATGTCCACCAACACCACCAGCGAAGGGGAAATCCGCAAGAACATCATCGAGGCGGACCTGGCGGACTGCATGATCGCCCTGCCCGGGCAGCTCTTTTACACCACGCAGATTCCGGTGTGCCTCTGGTTTGTGGCCAGAAACAAAAGAAACGGCAAGTTCCGCAATCGGAGCGGTCACACGCTTTTTATCGATGCTCGCAAATTGGGAGCTCTCATCGACCGGACCCATAAAGATTTTTCCGACGAAGAGATCGACAAGGTCGCCG
>CAZAUK010000039.1:0-3467 GCA_964488475.1 uncultured bacterium | reverse complement strand
GGGCCGACCCCGCAGATTTTCTCAGGTGGCAATTATATTTCAGTTATTAGTAGAAGAAAGGTGGTTTTACGATGGGCCCTTTTAACATACCATGGATGACTTTCTCTGCCTTTATAGTAACAGGGTTGAGTATTCTGGGAGCTGTACTCTGGGCGGTTTACGACATGAAGAAATATCCCGAATCGAAGGAATAGTCGAAAGGAGAGATAGTAATGAGTCTGCTTACCGCGTGTATAATCGTTCTTTTTCTCTATATCGGCATTCTAGTGGGAATAGGTATATGGAGCGTAAGAAAAAATCCTACAGCCGAAGATTTCATTATCGGGGGGAGGAAGATAGGTCCGTGGGTTACCGCCCTCTCATTTATAGCTGTCTATTTCAGCTCGGTTCTGATAATCGGGGGAGGGGGGTTCGGCTACAAGTTCGGAATGGGGACGGTCTGGATCGGAGCGATAAACGTCCTGGTCGGATGCACCATGTGTTGGATCATAATGGGCCGGCGGGTACGCGCTTTTACCGAGAGGATGGGGGTTAACACCATATCTGGTTTTTTCGCAAAGAGGTACAAATCGCCCGAAGCGGGAATATTTTCAGCCCTGATCATCTTTCTTTTTCTGATCATCTACAATGTAAGCGTAGTCAAAGGCATGGCTCATTCTTTCGAGGTCCTGATGGGGCTTCCCTACTGGGGCGGCGTTCTGATATCCGGCCTGGTGATAATATTTTATGTTGTTCTGGGGGGTTACCAAGCGGTTGTCTGGACCGGTTTCATACAGGCCTGGGTCATGATCTTCAGCCTGATCCTGCTGACCTGGCGTACCCTTACCGCGGTGGGGGGGCTAAGTGAGGGCATGTTGAAGCTTCAGGCGATAGGCCCTGAATACCTCGATACTCCAGGTGTGTGGGGTTGGGCGGGGCTGATAAGCTTTTGCCTGGTGGTGAGCCTGGGAGTATGGGGAATGCCCCAGCTGATAATCAGGTTCTACTCGATCAAGGATCAGAAGACATTCAGGCTGGGTACTGTCATAGTGACCGTGGGGGCGGCTATAGCGGTCTTGCCTTATCTGAATGGGGCTCTTGCCAGAGTTCTTATCCCCAACCTGGAGAACCCCGATCTTGCTATACCTTCACTTTCCAAAATGGTTCTTTCGCCGGCGGGAGCGGCCATACTGCTGGCTGGAGTGGTGGCCGCGGGGATGTCCACTTTTGCCGGGGTGCTTATTATAATATCAAGCTCGCTGGTGAGGGATGTCTACCGCAACGGTCTGGGTAAAAGGCTGAACGGGACGCAGGAGGTCTTCGCCAATCGAATAGTAAGCGCCGCGGTGGGCCTGATAGCTCTGGCTATCGCTATGAAGCCGCCCGCGCTCATTCTGGTCCTTACCGGATTCGCCTGGGCGGTGATAGCTTCCACCAATCTCTGGCCGCTTCTTTTCGGTCTGTACTGGAGAGGAGCCAGCAGGGTGGGCGCTTTCTCTTCGATGCTGGCCGGCGCGTTGACCGCCGTGATCTGGACCAGGGCCGGCAAGCCGTTCGGAATCCATGGTTTTATATCCGGGTCAGCGGTGAGCCTGGTCTTTATAATCCTGGTCAGCCTGATAAAGCGTTCGTCAATATCGAATAATTATCTGAACCGGATATACGGAAGCGATTAAACTCATAAACGCTGAAAATCTCACCCTTTCTTTTTACCCGCGGCCCTTATCCAGATATAATAGCAGGGTATTCCGGCGAGAACCGTCGCTACCGCCGCGGATGATTCGACCGGCCTGTTTATATAGGCGATAATCATCAGGATAAGGGTGCTTCCGAGAAAGAAGAGAGGCACCAGAGGGAAGAGAGGGGTCTTTACCGCGGTTGAATCTCCCAGTTTTCTTTTACGGACGGCGAAAAGCCCCGCTATCGACAGCCAGGGAAAGATGCCCAGTGCGAAACCAAGATATACCAGAAGCTCCTCGAAAGAGCCGGCCATGACCATTAATATGGCCAGAATTCCCTGCATGGCGATCGAAGTAGACGGGACCTTGAACCGGGGATGGACCTCTCTGGCGAATTTCAGGAAAAGCCGGTCTCTGGCCATGGCGAAATAGACCCTGGGCCCTATGATTATGTATGCGCTCAGAGAAGAGAGCAGGGCCAGCGATATCATGACACCCAGGCTTCTTCCCATCCAGCCGCCGAGCGCGCGAGAAGACGCTTTTTCCACTATGGCCACTACT
Organism: uncultured bacterium; assembly: GCA_964488475.1. Classification (GTDB taxonomy): domain Bacteria; phylum Krumholzibacteriota; class Krumholzibacteriia; order Krumholzibacteriales; family WJIX01; genus CAZAUK01. The sequence goes on along the minus strand of CAZAUK010000039.1, from coordinate 1,248 downwards.
CCCCTGGTTTCAGGGAAGGGAAGAGCGTGGAATATGAACAGGTTCACAGCAAGATAAAGAACCAGGACGACGGCAGTCCCCGCGACCAACGACAGGGTGAGTGTTTTTCTGGGTTTTTTCAACTCTCCCGCGATATAGACGCTGGCGTTCCACCCGCTGTATGAGAACATGACCAGCATCATGGCGGTTCCCAGTGCAGTCCACCTGAACTCGGATGCGGGAGAATCCAGATGGCTCCAGTCACCCCGTCCGAAAAGCAGAGCGGTCAGGGTAAGCCCCACCAGTATAGCCACTTTGACAGCGGTAAGGGAATTCTGGATCCTGGAGCCAGTTTTAATACCTCTGTAATGAATAGAGGTGAATAAAGCGATTATTGCGACCGCGGTCCCCTTTTTCAACAGGATTGAGAGCCATGGTGAGGAACCGGACAGATCCGGTTGAACGGACGCGAAGAGATACTCCGAGAATCCCATGGCGGATGCCGCGATGGGAGCTGAGAAGCCCACGAACAGGCTGGCCCATCCGGTCAGAAAGCCGAGGAGGGGGTGGTATACTTTCTTCAGGTAAACGTATTCTCCGCCTTCCTCCGGCATGCGGGTGGAAAGCTCCGCGTAGCAGAGGGCGCCGGACAAAGCTATAAGGCCCCCTGCTGCCCAGCAAAGTAGAACCCACCTCGGCCCGGGCAGGAATCCGGCGATTATTCCCGAAGCGGTGAATATTCCCGAACCTATCATGTTAGCAATAACGATGCTCGTGGCGGTAAAGCCACCGATGCCCCTTGTCATCCTGCCGGATCGATCGTCTTTACTGGCCGGCATTTCCATATTGAGCATTCCTGTGGGGCTTAATCAGGTTCAAGACTTCCTGCGGACAATATTTTATGATATAACAGCCCGGTCATAAAAACCGATAGAAAAAAGAAAAGATTTTGATGAGTTTTAGATTTGATCGCGTCAGGACAAAGCCCATAATTCTTATGTTTGGTTTTTCCAACAGAGAAACAATTGAAAGCTTTTATGTGATTAAAGAAATATTTAATTGCCGCTATCGGCAACGCCGGCCTTAAAAGCGCTACCGGGTTTTTAATTAATTTTCATGCGGAGAGAGTTTTTTTTCAATGCATGACTTCTATTCTTATATGCCGCAATCTACTTGCTTCACAAGACTACTTCCGCGAGTTTTCATAAATTCTTTTCCGAAGGCTCTCTCCGCCTCCAGCCGGTTATGGGCCCTGCAGAGAAGGCGCAG
>CAZAUK010000038.1:0-4892 GCA_964488475.1 uncultured bacterium | reverse complement strand
AGGAGGGCTATGCCCTCCCTCTTCAGGCCACCTTCTAAGAAGGTGGTCGTTGACTTACAGGGCCTGGAAGATGAGAAGGCTGGCAGAGGAGAGAGCGATAGAGGGTGCCCGCGGTTCTATCAGGGATATCAGGATCGGGAAGGCCTTGTTCTACCGCAACCTCACTATCTTTCCCCTGATCATGGAGAACGGGGCTAAGCCGGATTACATATTGCTGAAGGACGCTATAGCCAAAAAGAAGGCGGAGGTCAGAGAGGTGTCCGAGTCGGGAAGCATTCCGGAGATTCTGGTGGAAAACCGGGCCACTGTGCCGATCCTTATTCCGGAAGGTGAGATCCTCGTCGGCGCCAAACAGGACAGGACAGTAAACATAACGATTCTGATGAAGGAGAAGGCGGAGCGAGTGATACCTGTAAGCTGTGTGGAGCGCGGCAGATGGAACTGGACAACACGTAACCTTGCCGCGTCCGGTTACGCCACCCCGGGCCTTAGACAGGGGAAGGTAGCCAGCTCTCAGGCGAACAGGCACGCCACCGGCCGGGCGTTCAGCGACCAGAAAAAGGTCTGGCAGGATGTGGAGATGTCTATAAACGCGGCCGGCGCTCATTCTAAGACAGATTCCATAAATGACGCTTTCAAGGCGGCAAGGAAAAGGACGGGGGAATATCGCAGAAAGCTGATCCTTCCGAAAAACGCCTCCGGTGTGCTGATTGCCATCGACGGCGAGGTTGTGGGAATGGACCTTTTCGACAGCCCCAAGACTCTGCGAAAGATCTGGCCCCGCCTCTCAGAGAGCTACTTCTTTGAAGGGACTTACCGCGAGAAGGCAAAGAAGACAGCCAAGGCGGCCGCGGCGGAATTCTTAAAATCGCTACCGGAGGCCGTTCGGCTCGCCCCCGACAGCTCGGAATACGGCAGGGAGCTGGAATTTTCCGATGGGGATTATGTAGGGTCGGGACTATGGTACAACAAGAGGCTCTGCCACCTCTCCGCGTTCAGATCTAAGCGGGTTTAATTACCGGCTCTGCAAAACACGAGCTGCTTTTACGGTTGGCGATTCTGCTGTTTTCCTGCAAGTCACCACCCGATTCTTTTTTTCATGTAGTCAGGGTCCAGCGGATTTATCACTTTCGCGGGATTACCGGCCACCAGGCTGTTGGAAGGGATGTCGGCGTTGACGCAGCTTCCCGCCCCTATCACCACGTTGTCGCCTATTGTTATCTCGCCCAGTATGACTGAGGAAGTACCTATAAAGACATTATTTCCCAATGTGGGCACGCCGGTCTTATAGTCATTACCGATGGTAACGTTATGAAAGACGTACAGGTCATTGCCCACCTCTTTGGCGTTGATGATTATTCTTCCCCAGTGGGGGAGCAGGACACCGCCGCCCAGCTCCGGAGTATGGATCTCCAGTCCATATTTCCTTGAGAGACGGCTGTAGAGGCGGCGGAAGATTCCTCTGAAAAGCCTTATCCTGCTGGCTTTCATAAGACGGTAGTAAAGAAGTGTTCTGTACTGAGGAAAGCGCCAGTAGTACTTGATCTTCCAGAATACGCTGGTTCGGCCGAACCTTGTGAATCTTCTTTCGGCGTCTTTCTTCAATCGCCCTATTTCTTTTTCGTAAAATAATCCTGCCATGCCTGTTCCTCGGAAAATCAAACGTGGAAGGTATTTTACAGTCTTTGCTTGACTCTGTCTATTTAAAATCAACCGGCGGCCTGTTCAATCATTGACAGTCATTGGAATTAAAATCCGTTGTATGGGTACCGGGCCGGTAGTATAATATTAGTATTACATTTCGTTCAGATTGCGATTCAGGGGAAGTCAAGATTCAAGCCCGAGTAGAAAATATGTTTGATTTCCACAGGCTATCAAACCCAGTTAAGGAGGGAAAGATGAAACTGGTGAGGCTGCTTCTGGTCTTTTGCCTTGCCGCGGCCGTTCTGGGCTGCGACGACAGCCCGACCAGGAATGATAACACGGCCAAGGTTCTGGCTATAGTCGATGTAATGACCCTGAACAATAACGAGACGGTGCCCCCCGGGTACACGGGAATCGCTTTCAGCGAGTGCACCGATCCGTATATTCCCAGTCTTACCGGTGAGTGGACCCAGCCTTCCGATGTCAACAAGGGAATCGGCGGCGATACCAAGTATATCTGGGTCAAGTACGAGAAAATTTCAGTTACCTCCAGCCAGCCCGTGCTGGTAGACGCCGAGGTCGCTCACTGGCCCTACTGGGTCCCTTCCTACCCGGAAGGATGGGAGCCGGCGGGTCCTCTTACCACCGGCACCTGGGGAGATTGCTGGCGGAACGGACTTATCGTCAAGTATCTTCCACTTGATGAGACCGGTGTTTTCATATCAACACTCTGCCTCAGCATAACCGGTGACGGAAATCAGAACAGCTGTCCCGATTCCACCTACACCAATGAAGTCTACGCGGCCAGAGAGCAGAGCTATCTGGATATTCACAGGGGTTGCGGGGATGGAACGTACGTCTATCTGTCTTTTTACCGTCCGGCTGTAAGACCTTAGCCTGTCGAGAGGTGATAAAAATGAAAAAGGCTATTCTGATATTTACGGGGCTGCTTTTGATTTTCCAGATTTCCTGCTCTGACGAGAATATCGTGGGCGAGCGGGGCTTTAATTACAGCTACACCGCGAAGGCGGAGATCCTTCAGAAGTACGCCCCCAGGCTGTGGTACGCCACAGACGAGATCTATTTTCCCTCCTCTGTGGAGTGGGCTTTTCCGAATCTTAAGCGGGTCAAGATAGGCGGCAATTACTGGGTTGTGACCAAGTCGCCCCTTCTGGGCAAGTACCTGCTGGAAGGCCCCAATTACAAGGACGTCTATGACCATACCTACTTTCATGGGAATCTCGAGTCATCTGTCATCTACGGATTCTGGGTGGAAAAGCTGGTAGGACCGGAGGGAGAGGAGGAAGATATCATCGATCTAGTCTACTATATATTCTATCCCTATAACAAGGGCAAATCCTGCGGCGGTGTCCGTTATGAGAATCACGTGGGTGACTGGGAATACCTGGTCGTCCGGTTAGATAAGTACCGGCCGGATCCCCCGCTGAAGGTTGCCCTCAGCGCGCATGATTTTGTGGGTGTTTACGATTGGGACGAGATAGACAAGGTGGAGGAGACCCACGTTATCGCCCACGTGGCGTGGGGTTCACACGGAATCTGGAAAGACGCGGGATCACATCACTACGACACCATAGTCTGCGAGCTTCACGACTACTGCAGCAAGGGCACCTTGTGGGATACCTGGCACAGCATCGAGACATTCGACTTCAACTCGCGAAGGGGTATCGGCCGCAGTGAATGGCCCAGCTGGATGAGCGACGAATTTTCCTTATCGGGAAGCCGTAACCCATACGACCCTGCCGCCGGCGCGATATACCGGTGGGGTAATCCGGAGAATTACTGCTGGGCCTGGGCCTGCGTGCTTACCACGGGACCGACCGGGCCGATCTCCAAGGGCGTCTTCTACTCGGAAGGGTTCGAGTAAAGGGGATATCTCGAGCCGCTGTGCGATATTTTTGTAACAAATATTTTTTTGTGGCCGCCCCTTGACCCGCGCCCGTGAAAGCCCAGGCCGCTTTCCGGGCAAAAATTATAGTAATAACCGGTAAATTTATGTTTATAATCATTCGGGAATAGCTGTCAAATAATTCAAATGGGCGGTTGGCGCTGAACAGAGGACGCTTCAAGATAATAATCCTGCACGCCTTGTTCTTTACCGGGCTGGTCTTTCTTTTTGCCGGCGGCACGGGGCCTGAGGCAAGCAGATCGGTGGGCGACCTCTGGAATATGGGGCATGTGGCGCTGTTCATACTCTTTGTTATTATTCTCTATACAGATTGGAATAGTTTTAGCGAGAAGCCGCTTCCAGTTCAATGGGCGCTGGTTATGATTCTCAGCGCCGCCCTGGCTTTCTCGACCGAGTTGATCCAGACCCTGGTGGAAAGGAATTTCGACCTTATGGATATACTCAGGGACCTGGCCGGTACGGTCATCGGAATGATGATACTGGGCGGGATAGCTCTGGCCGACAGGAAGGCTGAAAAATATATCAGAATTAGTGTAATAGGCGCATTTCTTGTGATCACATCTTTTCCCCTTGTTCTATCTCTGGCCGATGAATATACCGCTTCAAGACAGTTCCCACTTCTGGCGGGGTTTGAGACGCCGCTTGAGATAGAACGCTGGTGGGCGGACGGGGAGATAGAGGTAACGCGGGATGTCCACCGAAGCGGCCGGTTCTCACTGAGGGTTCAGTACACCAGGAAAAAGTATTCCCGGCTTACCATGGCCTATTCTCTTGGGGATTGGTCGGATTACGACGCCCTTGAGTTCTCGTTCTTCAATCCGGACAGCACGGCTCTGGAAATGATCTGCCGAATTCATGACGATGAGCACAGGGATCATGACAACGCGTACTCGGACCGTTTTCACAGAACTTTAGTGCTTGAGCCTGGCTGGAACAGTTTCGTCATTCAGATGACTGATATAAGGAACGCTCCTTCGACCAGAAAGATGAACTTGGACAGGATAGAGGCGATATCGTTCTTCACCGTATCGCTTCCTGAGCCCAGAATCGTTTACCTGGATGATCTTTTATTATCGAAAAAAAGTGATTAGTGTGCTACTTATATTCAGCTGGCCCCGAGGTTACGGGTAAACCCCGAGCTGTTTCAATAGCGGCGGGATTCACTCGACGGTGAAGGGAATCCACAGGTGCGGAAGAAATCACTTGAGCTTACCAGGCCGATATTAACTTTATCGATATGCGATATTTTGATAGGGCTTTTGCTGTCTTTAATCAACTTATAAATCCACCTTCTTAGAAGGTGGTAATGGAAAAATGGCTA
>CAZAUK010000037.1:0-4924 GCA_964488475.1 uncultured bacterium | reverse complement strand
GGAGGGCTATGCCCTCCCTCTTCAGGCCACCTTCTAAGAAGGTGGTCGTTGACTCTCCTTTCGCATTATCTATCAGATATTATTCCCTGAAATACCGGAACTCAAATTAGGCCCTGACTATCCAGATCCTTTTTTCTATGTCTTTTTCCCCGCCCTTGCCGCTTCTGTTCTGCTGGTGGCGCTGGGAGTCTCTCTGCTGTTTAAATCCGCCGTTTCGTTTCATATTCTGCGGGGTTACGCGGCGGCGAATGCGCTCACTCTCCTTTCGGGGGCCATTCTATATTTCGTGGAGCTTTCACCCAAAATCGGGGATAGCCTGATATTCATCGCCATCGGAATCGTCATCATCGCCTACACCGTCTGGAATATACTGACGCTTAGAAAACAGCAGCCCTTTATGAAGCGCGTTTTTTCGTATTAGTACCTTTGATCTATTGTTTTTATGGCAGCTCGTGTCGCTTAGAGATGGCGCCGCGTTTGACATGCCCTGCGGATCAGTGGTACAATAGCCCGGCAATACAAATCATCCCTGAATCATAACACCTAATGGAAACACGGATATGGGAAAGCTGTCGAGACTGCTTCACAATTTCTTTGTCTCTGCCGGGGGCTGGTCTACCAGAAAGAAGATCTGGGTTAACTGCTTGGTCGTGGTAGCAGCGGCGGTTCTCACTTTCGCGACCGGCGAGGTGGCGTTAAGGCTGTATCACGCGGTAAAATACGCCGACGCCAGGGTGTCGGCAAGCCCGATCATGCTGAACGAGGAGATCGGGTGGATACCCAATCCCTCCTACACGTTTCATGGCGACAGGTTCGACGCTCACGGAAAGAAATACCATGCGGATGTATTCCAGCAGGAGGGAGACTTCCGCGTTTTCGGGGATACTTCAAGGACGAAGGCCAAAAAGGTCCTTTTCCTGGGCGATTCGTTTACCCACGCAGTGGAAGTCAGTAACGACAGCACCTTTTATTCGATATTCGCGCGGGACCTGGGTGTGGAGACGTTTACACTGGGGACGGGCGGCTACAGCACCCTGCAGGAATATATGATGCTGAAAAAGCACGTCGGCGAGATCGATCCTGGCATAGTCATCCTGCAGTTCTGCTATAATGATTTCATCAACAACCATTATCAGCTGGAGTTTTGCAGTGTTATTAACAATAACGGGCTGAGAAGGCCCTATATGTCGGCCTCCGGCGAAATCTTTTTCGCGATTCCCAAAAAGCATTCCCTGATCAGGGATATGGTGATAAAGCACTCCCGGCTGCTGTATTTCATACTGAGCAGGCTCGACATGCTGGAGGCGGGAGGCGAATCGATAGAGGACGGGATAAGGGAAAGGGGCATGAAGGTCGAGGCGTTCAGGGAATCGGTTGATATCACGGGAAAGCTTATACGATCGATCAAAGATTGCCTTCCCGCGAACACCTCTCTTTACGCTTTCTGCGTGTACCAGGAGGAACCGTTCTTTTCCCAGATGAGAAAGATATTCCGCGAAAACGGAGTTCCGTTTATAGAAAGTGTCTCAAGAGAACTGGTGCGGGCCAGGCGGGAAAGGCTGGACATAAGCGCCGACGACTGCAGGCATTTCAACTGCATGGGCCACAGGCTGGTCGCGGGGGAGCTGGAAAAGTTCTTTAAAGAAAAGCTCTAACCCATACAGCCGGCGGGGCGATTGCGGTCTGGGCCGACTCCCGCTCGGCCCGGATATAGCCTTTCGGATTGGCAGTAAAAAATACGGAAGATGCCTTGAACTTCCTAGTATCGATTGATATAATCCGCTACGGAGTTTCAGGATTTAAATTAAAAGTCTTTGGTTATACTGTTTGTTTACACGAACAAAACAATCATGGGGATGGTTTTAATCTAATTCAGGGAAAGGTTTAAAATGGAGGTAATAATAACGCCCGATTATAAGGAAATGAGCAAGGTATCAGCAGCTATTATCGGTTGTGAGATAAGAAAGAAGCACGACCTTGTTCTTGGTCTGGCGACAGGAGATACTCCCAATAGGAGCATATAAGGAGCTGGCCAAGCTTCACAAGGAGGAAGGGCTCGATTTTTCCAAGGTCACAACGTTCAACCTCGATGAGTACCTGGGGTTGGCCCCCCTTCACGAGAACAGCTATAATTATTTCATGCAGGAGAATCTGTTCAAGCACATCAATGTCAGCCAGCACCAGGTATTCGTGCCCCAGGGTAACACCGACGATCCGGAACAGTTCAGCGAATGGTACGAGGAGCAGATAGAAAAGGCCGGTGGAATAGACCTTCAGATTCTCGGGATAGGCCGGGACGGCCATATCGGATTCAACGAGCCTGGCTCCTCCTTCGCCAGCCGGACCAGGGTGAAAGGGCTTGACGAGCAGACTATAAAGGATAACTCGCGATTTTTCGACAGGGAGGAGGATGTTCCCCGTTTTGCCATAACCATAGGGGTGGGGACTATTATGGGCGCGAGGAAACTGCTTCTGATAGCAAGCGGTGAGGGAAAGGCCGATGTATGCAGGGATTTTATAGAAGGGCCCGTAACCAGCCAGGTGACCGCGACCGCCCTTCAGCTTCACGGTTACTCCATAGTGGTTCTGGATGAGGAAGCCGCGAGCAAACTGGAACGCAAGGATTACTATAACTGGGTCCGCGACAACAAGCATGTGGTCGAGAAGAGAATAGGGCGCTAGAGGGTGAGGAGCTATGAATAAGATTCTGAGCAAGCTGGTGGGAGGCCTTCTCGAAAAATCGCGATTTGTAAAATCCGTCTCCAGACTCAAAGACTCCGAAGGGAAGAGCCGCCTTTATGGGAAAGGCGTAAGGCCTCTCTCAGAAGATGAGATAAAGAGGCTTAAAGCTGGAGGAAATCGCTGCGCGGACTGGAGCCGTATTCAAGTAAAAGAGGATTTTGCTGCGGAATATATAACGGACACCACTTTTACCGGCGATTGCGTTATCGGCAGATTGGGGGGAGAGCCGGTTGAGTTAGACGATGGCGTTTCTTTGCCCTCTGGAATATATCGCAGCATAATAGCCGGCAGCGAGATAGGGGATGGATGCCTGGTTGTGGACACCTCGCTGATTTCAAATTATGTTCTTCGAGAGGGTTGCGTTGTATTTGGTGTGGGCGCGATAAAGGCCTCCGGCGATTGCTGTTTTGGAGGAGGCGTTGAGATAGCTATAGGTATCGAGACAGGAGGGCGGGAAGTCCTCTCCTACGCGGAGATGACCATTCCGGTGGCGGAGGCGGTCGCTACCCGAAGGGACGACCCTGATTTTCTCGAAGCATACCAGGATTTCGTGAAATCTTATGTTGACAGTTGCGGCGCTGCTTTTGGAATAGTCGAGCGGGGAGCGATTGTCCGAAATACCGCCAGGGTGGAGGACACTTACGTTGGAGAGAGCGCCCTGATAAGCGGGGCGACCCTGGTCCAGAACGCGGCGGTGCTAAGCACAGCGGATGAGAGAACCAATATAAGCCACGGGGCTTTTGTCCGCAGCTCCTGCCTTCAGTACGGCTGCGAGGCTGCATCGATGGCGATAGTTGATGAGTCGGTACTTACAGAGCATTCCCATGTTGAAAGACACGGAAAGGTAACCCAGAGTATAATCGGCCCTAATACCGGCGTAGCCGAGGGCGAGGTGACAGCTTCTCTTATCGGTCCCTTTGTAGGATTTCACCACCAGGCGATGCTGATTGCGGCGCTCTGGCCTGAGGGAAAGGGGAATGTGGGCTACGGCGCCAATGTGGGATCCAACCATACCTCAAAAGCGCCGGACCAGGAGATATGGTGCGGCGAGGGATTCTTCTTCGGCTTGGGAGTAAATGTCAAGTTTCCATCGGATTTTACGGGCGCGCCCTACAGCTTGATAGCCACCGCCGTGGACACCCTGCCCCAGAAGGTTGAATTTCCCTTCGCTCTCATAAACAAGCCCCGCAGGACGCTGGAAGGGGTCTCCCCCGCTTATAACGAGATTTTTCCCGCCTGGGTTCTATCCGACAACCTCTATACGGTTCTCAGGAACGAGGGGAAGTACAAGAAGCGCAACAAGGCGCGGCGGACCGAGTTCGTGTTCGACGTCTTCAGAAGAGATATAGTGGAAATGATGGTCCGGGCGAGGGACCGGCTGAAAGAGATATCAGAACCCCGGGATTATTATACCGACAGGGATATATCCGGTCTTGGCAAGAACTTTATAACTGAGAAAAGCCGGATCAAGGGTATAGAGACATATAACCTTTTCATCGAATACTTCGCTCTTCAGGGCTTGGCGGCGCGGGCGGCGGAGCTGGTTGAAGGACCGGGGGTTGAAAGCCCCGAATCGGTCTACACGGAAAAGACGGATGATGCCAATTGGGCGTACCGGCGGACCCTTCTTGAATCGGAGGGTTTTTTCCGAAGGAGCGTTGGGGAGAACCTCGGGCGCCTCATGGAGATTCAGGAGGGCATAGCGCGGGATACGGAGAGGTCGAAAGAGCGCGATGATATCAGGGGCAGAAAGATCATCGCGGATTACGAATACGCGAACACCCTCGCTTCCGACGACGGGTTCGTAAAGGAGACCTGGGAGAAGTCAAAAAGAGTCAGGATGGAGATAGAAGAGCTGATAGCGGCACTGTAAGACTCCTGATCAGAATTGAATTCCGTTCTTATTCCGTAGCGGTGCGCGCCGCTGGGGAACATCTGAATTACCAATAGAGAGAGGAATAAAATCCACATTGACAATTTTTTTAGGAATAATTACTCAATTTTTCCAACAGCATGAGAGCTTTCGGTGAAGATTTTATATTAGGACATTTTATTGTAATTCCCGTAATATCCGGCTTATTGAATTATTTATTTTCCAAATTTATCCTTGACAGGATTTTGGGCTCTTTTCCGGCTATATCTATATATGGCGGTATCATAGGCTCTGGCAGGGTGTCTTGGG
>CAZAUK010000036.1:0-4964 GCA_964488475.1 uncultured bacterium | reverse complement strand
AACATCCGCCCACAAACATAAGTATGAAAAGAACTGCCTGTGCCATGAAAGGCCAACTGGCAAAATCATCTGTTGCAAAACCTGTCGTTGTAAGTATGGAGGCAGCCTGAAACCCCGCATAACGCAAGCTTTCCTCCACAGATGAGAAGCTATTACCATAGAGGCTTACAGCTATTAGTATGGTGGCTACGGCGAATATACGCCCTGCTCGAATATAATTATCTCGCTGCTTGCGCCACTGTTTATAATCTCTATTATTTTCCTTGCCGCCTCTATTTCAGGATTTACTATAAAATCTATTCCCGGGAAAGTTTTATCTGCTCCTTTTGTGCCGAAATAATCTATATTTTTCACTCCGGCTATCGTATATCCCACATCAAATTCCTTATATACCATGCCGCAGGTTATTATATTTACCTCATCCGAACCTGTTACCGAAATAAAGAAATCGGCTTTATCTATACCTGCCTGACTGAGTACCTCCATCCTGTTGCCCGGCCCCGTTACCACTTTGCAGTCCAGCTGTTTTGATACACGGATTGCAACATCCGGGTCCTTTTCTATAACTATTACATCCTTGTTTTCTGTAACAAGCCGTTTGGTGAGTTCAAACCCCGCGTCCCCCGCTCCGACTATTACTATCTTCATAATATATATACTCCTTCTTAATCCATGAATTTCCGCACACAGTTTTTGGGTAGGGGCCAAATTAGCCGTATATCACTCCGAAACCGGTATAAAAACTTTAGTGATGCGTTTTAACCACTTCTTGTAAGTAGTAAAAACTGTTTTTTCTTTTATCCTTACTGTTTAAAATACCAAAAAGTAAGCTTCCTGAAAAGATTATTACTATTCCAAATATTACAAGTAATTTGAGCTCTTCTTTTATTGAAATAAATGCCAGCGGACAGGCCGGCCTGTTTTTATCTGCAGCGGCTTGAAGATGAAACGGTTTCCGGAAACCGGATAAGCGCCTTCGAGGACACGGCGCGGCGGGAACAAATCACATACAATTGATAACCAATTGCGAGGATGAGCAGTCCCGGGAGAACGACTTCACATACTTTCTTATTCAAAAAACAAAATGAAGGCTTACCCGGCGAGGGAACGCCTGCACAGGCTGCTCTGCCTCTTACCCCACGTACTGTATCGCCTCTCCCGGACCGACAGGGATTCCAAGCAGGTACCAGATGATCAGCAATATGATCCATGCGATTCCGGTGAATACCGCGTAAGGCAGCAGAAGCCTGATCAGTGTCCCTATTCCAGCGTCTTTCCGGTATTCCCGAATCCAGCCCAGGGCAAGGGGGAAATAGGGGTACAGTGGCGAGATGCCGTTTGTGGTGGAGTCCCCGATGCGGTATGCCAGCTGGGAAACGGCAGGAGAGATCGGCGGGTCCAGGAGCAGAAACATCGGAACCACTATGGGGGCAAGCATGGCCCACTTGGCCGAGCTCGAACCAAGGAACACGTTCAACGCCATTACAGTTATCGATGTCACCACCAGCAGGGGCCATCCCTGCAGCCTCATCTGGTTCAGCAGATTGGCTCCCCCGATTGCCACGATCCGGTCCAGATTGGACCACTGGAACAGCGCAACGAACTGGCCTATCATCAGCATCAATACTATCAGTCCGGAGATCCCCTTTACGCTGGTGACCATCATCGCCGGGATGTCGGCCAGCTTCTTGATCCTGCCGACGAAGACCCCGTAGATAGCACCCGGTATGGCGAAGAAGAAGAACAGGATCGCCACCATCCCGCGGAAGAAGGGCCCCCGCATCACTTCCGGCATAATCTCGATCCGAACCGCTCTGCTCAGTTCCACTGTCTTATCTTCCTCCGGGATATAGATACGGACGGGTGCTCCATCGCGCCAGTTGTCTGGGGCCACATTGTCCAGCGGCAATCTCTTATCCTCGAAAACGACCGAGTATTTCCTCTCCCCGTCCTCGACCGTAATGTCAGTTTCCCCCATCACCCTCTGCAACTGCTTCTCACCGGGCACTTCCCCGCGGACCACCGTCTCGACCTTGGAGAGATCGTAGCGTAGAAATCCATCCTCTGGTATCAGGGCCAAAAGGGCGACAGCTGTATATATGCTCAGTGCGATCAGCGCCCAGCGCAGACCTTTCTTCTGCGCCCGGTCGTCGCACGATTCCATCTCGATGGAGTTGTCCCCAGTGGGAGGTTCACCACAGGCGGGAATGGTATACTTCTTGCCCACCCAGGCCAGCACTACCGCCAGCATCAATACGGAAGCGATCATGAAATAAAGGTTGGCGGTGGCGCCGACGAACCGGTTTGGATCCTCCAACGCTTCATTGGTGAATCCGGCCAGCAGGACGTCTGTACCGCGGGGAATGAGTGTGGCTGTGAAACCGGCCGTACAGGAAGCGTAGGCCAGAATTATTCCGGCCAGCGGATTCATGTCCAATTTCTTGAAGGCGACCGCGGCCAGCGGCGGAACCACCACGATACCGGCATCCGAGGCGAGGTTACCCATGATTCCGGTGACCACAATTATGGGAAATATCATGATTCGGGGTACCCGGGTAAGGCGGCCGAGTAGTGTTCCCAGAAGTCCCGAGTGCACGGCCAGGGAGACTCCCATCAGCATTACCAGAACAAGTCCCAGGGGCGCGAAGTGGGAGAAATTGGTCACCATTTCGAGTACGAACCTCTGAATACCATGTTGCGATATAAGATTTTGCGGGGTTACTACCTCGCCGTTTACCGGATGGGTCACCGAAACGCCGATCACTTCGGTGACAGCGGAAAAAACTATTACTGAGATGGTCAGATAGAAGAAAATCCAGAAAGGATGAGGCAATCTGTTGCCTATTTTTTCTATTCGGGTTAAAATACGATCCATAGCTTAAAGTTTTCTTAGATTTTTCATGATCGGGTTAAAGAAAGAACTAATTCGAATGACCCGTCCATAGATTGCCCGCATCCCGCCGATCCATCCCAATTTGACATGTAAGCTATATATAATTAATTAATATAATTAGTCCAAATGGAAAATCACCCCTCCGGTGTAGCCGGGCTCTTTTAAAAATACTGCGCGTGCTGTTCACGGGTCAGTTTATTGCCGCTGGTGATGTCCACCACTCAATCTCCCGCTTACAATGGCAGCTGTATTTTATGTCCTCAAGGGAAAAGTGCGATCGAGGTTAACGCGGACCTAAAGGTGAAAATGGCGATCCTTGCGAACCAGATTCCTTGAAAACAAAATATGCGATTTAATCGAACATTACCCGGATACACCATATCCCGCTCTAGCGGATGTGGCGCAAGTCTGGTCCGGAAGGGCGCGGCGCACATCTGCTGATACTCATTGAGGCCTCCATCTCAGTGGTATGCTGAGATGGAGGCCTCATAAGTGTTATAAGTGCGCCGGGCCACCAGCCTATATCGATATTTTGAGATACTTTGCTATTTTCTTCAACGGTTTATCAAGCGTCCAGATCTTACACTTCGCCATCAATGCCGACGACAATATATGTGCATCATTCCATCCAATTCCCCTGCCATGAAGATTGTGCTTGGAAATAAAATACATAACTTCATCTTGTTCAGCAATCTGCACTGTTGGCAATGAGCTGAGCATGCTTAGAATTTCATCTCTATTCTTAATATTAACACAGGCCAGCTCGCCTATAATATATGGATGACAAACAATATGACAGGCATTCAGATAATCTGAAAGCTGATCATTACTTGAGCGTAAATGGTCTACCCAAACGGAAGTATCTGCTAAGATCATGCTAGCTTGTTCTTCTGCGACGTATGTCGCCAAGAGCCTTCTCAGTGCCGCCAAGAGCCGCTAATCTTTTGGCGCTCTCCAGTGCAATTAATGCCTCCAGGCCCAGATGCACCAGGGAGGTCTTCTTTGTTATACCTGTTAATCTGGCCGCTTCTTTAATAAGTTTTTCGTTTATGTTTATCGTAGTTCTCATATGTATAAGTATGCATTAATAATGCATAAGTGTAAGTACAATAATACCCTCAACAAATATATCAATCCCGGCCTTTGCGTCTAATACCATAAAGTTATTCTCTCATATTATTAGTCGGAGGATCATATTCTGTTGGTCTAATTATTAACTCCCCGGCATCACTCCTGACTTCTTTTCCTAGAAGTGATCTCTCCAGATGGATTCGCTTCAACCGGCGGATGTTTTTATCACCTCCGGCAGCATGCACTAAATCCCAGCTATAACCTCTGGAGAATGGAAAAATAATCCTAACGTTCTTATCTGGAAATTCCTTACTCAACATTCGAACAGCTGGTGAAAGATCCGAGTCAGCCGATATCAGAATGAACCGATCGCACGAATCCCTAAAACCTTCTCGTAACATATATAAGGCAATGTTCACATCTGTCTCTTTTTCCTCATGATCAATCCATTTGTGACTACACTTAAAACAAAAACGATCTTTTGCCTTGAACTTTGCCATAACTGGTGTGACATTCTTTGCGTTTAGAGCTTTGACATATTTTCTGTGCCTTTGAACGGCATTCTTCCTCCAAGTGGCAAAAGCAGAAAAATAGAAAATGCCCTTTATTTTATAATCTGGAGATGGAGCAAAATGTCTAACTAATTTAGACAAATCAAGCCACTTTAAGTGGTTCTGGCCCAGGTCATGTATAGAATGATAAAGATTAAAGCCGTCAATAAAAGCACTTACTCTCACAACACCACCCCTCACCCCAAAAAATATAATGCCCATAGACCGTAGCCTATGGGCGCTATAGGGATATACCCTATAGGATGAATCATTAATAATATAACAAAAGATTCACGATTTTACAACCCCTCATGATGAATTTTTATGCTCAATATCTTACCTTACCAAAATCAAAATCGTATGTTTAGTATTAATTTCTGTCTACGCTATTACGTAGTCACGGTAGGATTACCGGTTACCCAGTCACCCCCGCACAGATCCCGGCGAGC
>CAZAUK010000035.1:0-5848 GCA_964488475.1 uncultured bacterium | reverse complement strand
CTCATCGACCGGACCCATAAAGATTTTTCCGACGAAGAGATCGACAAGGTCGCCGCCACCTACCACGCCTGGCGGGGGGAGAAAGATGCCGGCGAATATCAGGATGTGCCCGGCTTCTGCAAGAGCGCCAGCACCGAAGAGATCAGAGAACACGGTTACGTATTGACCCCGGGCCGATACGTGGGCGCGGCCGATATCGAGGACGACGGCGTTCCTTTTGAAGAAAAGATGGCCGAACTCACCGCCACGCTCTACGAGCAGTTCGCCGAAGCCGGCCAGCTCGAAGCCACCATAAAAAGGAATTTGGAGGTGTTGGGGTATGGCGGGTAACCCGGAAGGCTTTAACTTCAGCGCCCTGGTTACAGCTATTCACCAGGTAAACGAGAATCTGGCCGCTCAAGCCGGCCGGGCGGTCAACGTCAGCCTGACCCTTCGAAACTGGCTGATCGGCGCCTATATTGATACATATGAACTGAACGGTTCGGACCGGGCGGATTACGGCGATAAGCTCCTTTCAGAACTGGCAAAGCGGCTGACAGGCATCAACGTAAGCAACTGCAATCGCCGCCAGCTCTATCGCTACCTGCGCTTTTTCCGGCTTTATCCTCACATTGTGGGGACGCTGTCCGCACAATTGAAAAAGATGCTGCCCGCGGAAATACATGATATTGGAAAAGTGGGGACGCCGTCCCCACAATTGCAGATCCCACCGGAAAAACTCGTATATTGCCTCTCATACAGCCATCTGGAATTGATCGTGGATCTTGACGATACTCTCAAACGGACCTTTTACGGGATCGAGAGCATCCGGGGCAACTGGTCGGTGCGGGAACTCAAGCGGCAGATCGGCAGTCTCTACTACGAGCGTTCCGGGTTATCGGAAAACAAGGAAAAACTGGCCGAGCTGGTTCAATCCGGAACGGAAAAAAACGAACCGAAACTGGCTGTCCGCGACCCCTATATCTTCGAGTTTCTCGGGATAAAGTCCCGTGAGGTCATGAGGGAGTCCGATCTGGAGGATCAACTTCTGAATAAACTACAGGATTTTCTTTTGGAGTTGGGCCACGGATTCTGTTTCGAGGCCCGCCAGAAGCGGATCCTGATCGGTGATACACACGGTTTCGTTGACCTGGTTTTCTACCACCGCATCCTTAAATGCCATGTGCTGCTGGAGTTGAAGGTCGATTTCTTCAGCCACGAAAACCTCGGGCAGCTCAACACCTATGTGAGCTGGTACCGGAAAAATATGATGACCGGCGGCGACAACCCGCCCGTGGGCATCCTGCTGTGCACGCAGAAAGACCACGCCCTGGTGGAATACACCCTGGCGGGCATGGACAACCATCTGTTCGTCTCCAAATACCAGCTCGAACTGCCCCGAAAGGAAGAGATACAGAAATTTCTGGAAGAGAAGATGCGGGAGGTGGGGGAGTGACAAGAGCAGCCACGATCTACGAGCGGTTCGCCTGCATGTGCGCTGCACGCAGACAGGCCGATGCCTCGGCGCAGGCGGGAGCCACCAGCAAAAGGAATTTGGAGGTGTTGGGGTATAGAAAATGACGCGCTATTAAACAAAACCCCGGTTTTGTTAAATAACATCCGGCCTTATTTAACGATAGATAAATATGGAGAAGCCCGATTATGATGTGTGAAATCACCGGACAGCAGCGCAACCGGGTTTTTGCCTATCAACAGTACCTGAGCATCTTGAATGAAAGGACGGGGAGGCCATGAAGGATAAAGGATTGGAGGTTTTAGGGTATGGGGAGTGATTGGCGGGGCATGAGGTTATCTGATGCAGTAAATTTAATTGGAGGTGGTACACCAAAGAGGAACGTATCAGAGTACTGGAAAGGTTCTATTCCTTGGTTATCAGTAAAAGATTTCAATAACGATTATCGTCATGTTAACCAGGCAGAAGAAACAATTACCGAGTTGGGGCTTGCTAAAAGCAGCACAAAAATACTCGAAAAAGGGCAGCTCATCATATCTGCACGAGGGACTGTTGGTGCTTTAGCGCAGCTTTCAACTCCGATGGCTTTTAATCAATCTTGCTACGGAATAGATACAAAGCCTGAATACGCTACCAATGATTTTCTTTTCTACCTGATCAAACACTCCATTCTGAATTTAAGGCAGATAACTCATGGCGCAGTTTTTGACACAATCACAAGGGAAACCTTTGATCATATTTCGGTGAAATTACCACCCCTCCCCGAACAACGCGCCATAGCCCACATCCTCGGATCGCTGGATGATAAGATCGAATTGAACCGCCGGATGAACCGGACGTTGGAGGCCACGGCCCGCGCCGTCTTCAAATCATGGTTCGTTGATTTCGACCCGGTGCGCGCCAAAGTCGAAGGCCGCCCGACCGGTCTGCCGGATGATATTGCCGCGCTCTTCCCTGACAGTTTCGAGGACTCGGAGATGGGGGAGATTCCGAAGGGGTGGATCCTCTCCACCATTGGCACTGAGTTCAACCTGACGATGGGACAGTCTCCGCCGGGTAAAACCTATAATGAGACAGGAAACGGACTTCCCTTCTTCCAGGGACGTCGTGATTTTGGCTTTCGATATCCATCCAATAGGGTTTATTGCACTGCGCCTAAGCGACTTGCCGATCATGGTGACACTTTAGTCAGTGTGCGTGCGCCAGTTGGTGATATCAACATGGCTATGGAACGATGCTGCGTCGGCAGAGGTGTCGCTGGAATTCGCCACAAGACAGGTAGCCGTTCTTACACTTACTATGCAATGCATACTTTAAGCGATAGATTCGCTCGGTTCGAGGCGGAGGGAACGGTATTTGGAGCCATCAACAAGAAGCAATTTGAGGGGTTGCGCTGGCTTTCTCCCGGCGAGAATCTGGTAGACAAATTCGAGAGGATTGCATTCGCCTTTGATGAGCAAATTGAAAAAGATACTAACGAGAGCGCAACTCTCGCCTCTCTCCGCGACACCCTCCTTCCCAAGCTCATTTCCGGCGAACTGCGGGTCCCGGATGCCGAGAAGTTCGCCCGGGAGGCCGGGGTATGACCAACGAAATCATCCTTTACAGCACCCCGGAGGGTAACAAAAAAGTCGGTGTTTTGTATCATGATGAGAACTTCTGGCTGACCCAGAAGGCCATTGCACAACTGTTCAAGGTGGAAGTCCCGGCTATCAGCAAACACCTTGGCAATATCTACGATTCAGGAGAGTTGGAACGGAAGGCAACTGTTTCCATTTTGGAAACAGTTCGCCGGGAGGGTAGCCGTAACGTTAAACGAAAGCTGGAATATTACAACCTCGACGCTATCATTGCCGTCGGGTACCGGGTGAACAGCTATCAGGCCACCCAGTTCCGCGTCTGGGCGACCAAGACCCTGAAGGAGTTCATCATCAAGGGCTTTGTGCTGGATGATGAACGGCTCAAGCAGGGGAAGCACTTCGGCAAAGATTATTTTGAAGAGCTTCTGGAACGGATACGGGAAATCCGGGCCAGCGAGCGCCGGTTTTACCAGAAGATTACAGATATCTACGCGCTTTCGGCGGATTATGATAAAAACGCTCCCATAACCCAGGAGTTTTTCGCCACGGTACAGAATAAACTGCACTGGGCTATTACCGGGAAAACCGCAGCCGAGATCATCTACGAATCGGCGGATGCCGAAAAAATACACATGGGGCTGACAAGCTGGAAGCAGGCGCCTGACGGGAAAATTTTGAAATCCGATGTCTCGGTCGCTAAAAATTACCTGAGCGAGGAACACATCAAGGAATTAAACCGGATTGTGACCGCCTACCTCGACCTTGCCGAAAACCGGGCTGAGCGGCAGATTGTCATGAAGATGGAAGACTGGCTTGAATTTCTCCACAGCTTTCTGGAGCTTTCCAACTATCCGGTTCTTAAAGACAAAGGAAAGGTAAGCGCCCTGGAGGCTGGATTGAAGGCCGAGCAGGAATACGAGACCTATAGAAAGCGGCAGGACCGGGAATATATCTCGGACTTTGACCGCGAAATTAAACGCATACAGTGTATGAAAAAGGAAGACGATGAGTAAAACCTCAGAAAACACCCTGGAACTTACCGCCCTGGATTGGTTTGAATCCCTCGGCTGGCAGACCGCTTTCGGCCCCGGTATCAGCCCGGACGGCCCATCCTGCGAACGTCAGGATTACGATCAGGTCGTCCTGGCCGGGAGGCTTCAGATCGCGCTCGAGAACATCAATCCGGACATTCCGCCGGATGTAACCCGCGAGGCTGTCCGGAAAATCACGCGGACCGAATCGCCCAGCCTGATCGAGAACAACCGCCGTTTCCACCGGATGCTCACCGATGGCGTGGATGTCTCCTACATGCGGGACGGCCGCGAGGTACACGACAAGATCTGGCTGCTCGATCTCGAGGACCTGGAAAACAACGAATGGCTCGCCGTCAATCAGTTCACGGTCATCGAGGATCGAAAGAACAGGCGGCCCGACATCGTGGTTTTTGTCAATGGCCTGCCCCTGGGCGTGATCGAGCTCAAGAATCCCGCCGGTGAAAAGGCCACCATTCGCCATGCCTACAACCAGCTTCAGACATACAAGAGCGATATACCCGGCCTCTTCATCTATAACGAACTGCTTGTCATTTCCGACGGCCTGGAGGCCCGCGGCGGGACGCTCACCAGCGGCTGGGACCGGTTCATGCCGTGGCGCACCATTGACGGCAGGGAAGTCGCCCCGCGAGGCTCGGTGGAACTCGAGGTACTGCTCAAGGGAGTTTTTGAAAAGCGGCGGTTTCTCGATCTTGTGTTGAATTTCGTCGTATTCGACGATGACGGAGCAGCGATTGCCAAGAAAGCGGCGGCCTACCACCAGTTCCATGCGGTAAACAAAGCGGTTGAATGCACCCTGTCGGCCTGCGGCGTCGATGCAGACCCCGGCATGCTGTACGCCCGCTTTCCGGAGCATGACGCGCACAGCCCTTACGTGGCGCGCGATTCGCAGGCAGCCTATGGCTCCGGGACCGAACACTTCGGCGGCCGGCGCATCGGGGTGATCTGGCATACCCAGGGAAGCGGCAAGAGCCTTTTGATGGCGTTCTTCGCCGGTAAGATCATCCGGCATCCGGCGATGGAAAATCCTACCTTGCTGATGATAACAGACCGGAACGACCTGGACGACCAGCTCTTCGGCACCTTTTCATCCTGCCGTGATCTTCTGCGCCAAACTCCCGTTCAGGCGGAAAACAGGGAGCATTTGAAGGAGCTTCTTCAGGTTCCCGCAGGCGGAGTGGTTTTCACGACGATTCAGAAGTTCCTGCCTGACGAAAAGGGCCGGCAATATCCCGAGCTGTCCACTCGTCGGAATATCGTGGTCATTGCCGATGAAGCGCACCGCAGTCAGTACGACTTCATCGACGGATTCGCGCGCCACATGCACGACGCCCTGCCGAACGCTTCCTTTATAGGATTTACGGGCACGCCCATCGAGCGCGATGACCGCAGTACGCCGGCGGTCTTCGGCGACTACATCGACAAATACGACATCCTGCGCGCGGTTGAGGATGAATTTACAGTTCCAATTTTCTATGAAGGCAGGCTTGCAAGAATAGAACTGCGGGAAGAGGAAAAGCCGAAAATCGACCCTGAGTTTGAAGAGATCACCGAGGGGGAGGAAGAGTCCGACAAGCAGAAGCTGCGTACCAAGTGGGCCGCCCTTGAAGCGATGGTCGGCACGAAAAAGCGAATCGCGCTTGTCGCGGAAGACCTCGTGAACCATTTTGAAAACCGACTGCAGGCATTGGACGGCAAGGCCATGGTCGTCTGCATGAGCCGTCGAATCTGTGTGGACATGTACAACGCCATCGTGAAGCTGC
>CAZAUK010000034.1:0-6089 GCA_964488475.1 uncultured bacterium | reverse complement strand
CGTCTGTCCAGAATGCGCCCGGTTATCAGAAAGATACCATTCTCCACTGATATTTATCCCCTACAGACAGCAATCCGACACACAAGCGGCCGACCATTACTAAATCGGCTTGTTCAATACTCTCAACACTGATAAAATGTACTCAATAGATAAAAACCGCTCAATTTAGGATATTATTAAATATATATTGATATATTGTAAATTAATACAAATCAGCCGCTCTAAAACTGGACCGGTTCATCCGGTAAGAACCAAAAATCAGATCTCCCGCCAGGAAAGGACTATGCAGGGCATGGCGCCGCTGAGGGCGTTTGTTATAGCGTCGCTGCTGTAAAGCACAGCCGCGTTACCTGCGCTGAAGTTCCAGTCCGAAGTCCCCCTTACCACAACGCTTCCCAGGATCCAAGGTGTACCGGTGTACTTTAGATCTCCTTCTACATAGATCAGCCCTTTGAAATTAAAGCATCCGGCCCCGGAGAGGTCGCCCGTTATGTAGATCAGTCCTTCACCCGTAAGGTTGGAATTGATCTTGGCGTCGCCCTTGATATAAGTTACTCCGTTTAGGGGATCGGTTATGGTTGTGTTGTCAGCATTAGCAAGGATACTCGCCACTTCGGCGTCATTTAGACCAAGGACTTCCGCCAGGCTGTAGAAAGGATTGGTCGGGGAGTCGTCTATGGGAGTGGGGTCTCCGCCCACATCGGCGCTTCCCTGCACTTTGACCTGGTCGCCCGTTGTGGAGACACCGGCGAGATGTCCGCTGGTCAGGTGCCATGCGTTGCAGGCATTCGGCCGGGTTCCCGGGGGAATGTTGATGCTATGGTTATAACCGCAGAAAGCACAGTTACCGGTGAGCCTTACCGACTTATCGGTATAAAGCGCGCCCAGAGCCCTTGCCACTATCGTTCTCTTGGTCACCTCGGCCTGGACCACCCTTTCCGCGTTGGCCTCACGGCCGGTGACGGTGATTACCTCCACTGGAAATCCGGATGTGAAATTCTCCGGTGGTACCTTCAGGGGATCGTAACGCACTATCTCGTCGGGGTCCCTCGCGCTGTCCCCGTCTCTGTCCACCCACTTGTGCTCTATGGTGAGCACTCCGTCCGTCCCGCTGGTCTCGCTGTATTCAAGATAGGGCTGAGTGGGATCCTGAATCGTTCCAGTGTTTATGACACTGCCGCCCGCCGCCGGAGCCGCTGCGGGGGTAGTCAGAAAGATGCGCGTTTCCCAGTTCGGATCGTAGGGCTCGCTGTCCCCGATCGAGATATTCCCGTTCCATCCTCCCACCGCCGCGGTGGTGGGATTTGGAAGAGACAGCCTGTGAATCGCCTCGTTAAGACCGGCCTCGGCGATAAAAAGCGACTGGGTGTTGACTCTCTGGTTACCGCTGATCTTGACGTCCGTAGAAGAGATCGCCGCTAGAGTGGCGCCTATCACAGAGACCGCGAACAGCACCAGCAGGGTGACCACCAGTATGTATCCGTCCTGCTTTTCTCTATCTTTTTTTCTAAGCATCTTCATTTTAATACCATTCCTTCCGGGAATTTATTATTCCCTTAATTAGAACTTCCGAAGTAAGCGACCAGCTTACCCTGGGTTGCGGACGAGCGGGTTCCCACTACTATATCCACCATGCCGTCCTTGTTGAAATCCGCTATGTCTATCGAAATAATCTCGCCCGCCTCGGTCCGGTTGATCTTCTCTCCCGCAGAGGGAAGAGTCCCGTAGGCGGCCAAAACGAAGATATCACCGGTATAGAATGATGAACTCCTGGTTCCAAATGCCACATCGGGATAGACATCATTGTTGATTCTGAGAATGGCAAGACTGAGAGCTTCACCCTCCGCCCAGACCCAATCGTTCATCAGCCTCGGCGTGACTTCCGGCTCAAAGGAGTATCCAGTGGTGTCGGGAATTCCAAAAACGCCCGCGTCATTGTTCCAAAGCACTACATAGCCGGAGCTTGATCCGGTTGTTATGGCGGCCAGAATATCCTCATCGCCCAGATCATCTTCGTGCATATCCACGGCCTTCAGATCGTTGACAGCTCCCCACGGCTGGTACCTGGCTTTCCACGCTAAATTTCCGGTCGCGTAGCCGAGATTTTCGTACACGTCTATGTATCCTTCGTAATCGGTGATGTGTGAGCCGACTATCACGTCTTCATCCCCGTCGCCGTCAAAGTCACAGGTTTCCACCGCCCAGATGGGTGCCAGGGTCTTGCTCCCGGAAGGCCCCGCGGCGGTCACGTATTGCCATGTAGAGAAGACGCTCCCACCCATCCCCTTGAATGTTTCGAATCCACCGGCCGTTCCAAGCGGTGATTTAAGGCCCACTACCAGGTCCATTATTCCATCCCTGTCAAGATCGGCCTCTTTGACGTCCAGCACCTCACTGGTGCCGCTGGTATAATATTGCTGGGCGGGCATATTGGACAGCAAGCCGCCGGAGCCAGTGAACCAGATCTGCAGGTTGCGGTCGCTGCTGATGTCAAGCCCTGTCAGTATGTCATTTACTCCATCGGAGTTCATATCGAAATCGATCATGGCGTTGATATTGTGACCGGCGTCCCTTCTATAATTGGGATCCGACTCGAAGAGCTCGGTTACCGGAGTGGTGGAGCTTTCCCATTTGTTATGGAATATAAGCATGTTCCCTATTCCACCCGAAAGAGCGGTCCCGAGAACGATATCCATGTCATTTCTTTCATCCTCTCTCATCTCTACCGTGGTTACAGAAAGAACTCGTTCAGTGTTGGATATATGAATCTCCACGAATTCCTGTTTCTGTTCCAGTACATCCCCGAAGTTTCTCACAACCGTCGTATCGGCGGTGATCTTTATATCGACATACTTGTTCACGGTTGTAGAGAGGTAGCCGGGCGGATCGGTCTCGACCACGGCGTAGATATCAGGCTCCAGAGCGAACCTGTAGTAACCCCTGGAGTTGGTCAGCGTGGTATCTCCATTGGAGACCTCTATCTTAACGTTGGGCAGGCCCTCTTCCCCCACGCTTCTGACACCGTCTTCATTGGTATCCAGAAAGACGTGGCCTTCCAGTGTTCCGGTGACCGGGCCGCCGTAATCTCCGAAGTTCACAACGATCGTGTCATTCATGTTGGCGATAGTGGCCGAGGCGGAGTTGGGAGTTGTGGAGGAGAAACCGTTGGGATCCGTTTCGACCACGTTATAACTTCCCTGCCTCGCGGTGAAAGAATAGAGGCCCTTGGCGTCTGTGAGGGTTTGGGAACCGTCATCCAGGGAAATATTTACATTCTGAATGCCTGACTCGCCGGCGTCCCGTACCCCATCCATGTCCAGATCTTCATACACTCTACCCATAATGACCCCGATGGGGGTGCTTGCTATATCTCCGAAATTGATGACCTTGCTCTGCCCGGCGGAAAGATTTACAGAGACCATATTAGCGGTGGTAGAATTGAATCCGGGGGGATCGATCTCCTGAAGGGAGTATTTTCCAGCCGGCAGCGGAAAATAGTACTTACCGAAACCGTCTGTAATGACTTTACGGTTTTGCCCCGCCAGCTGAACCTCCACCCCGTATATTCCCGTCTCTCCGGGATCCTGCACCCCGTCGCTGTCAGCGTCGTGATAGACAACGCCGCTGAGCATCGAACTGGTCAGAGACATATTTCTAACGTTTACCTCTGATGTCATCGTCACGTTCATGAACCCGCCGTTGGTCTCGTATTTCTTGTCATACTGCTCAGATTCGCTTATCGTGGTGACCTTCACCATACGTATCTTGTCCAGGTCGGTCTGGTTCATCGGGCCGACGGCGGATATCTCGCTATCATCCAGAACCCCGTTGTTGTTCCCGTCGCCCCAGAGAAGATTATCCGTCGCGGGGTCGTCGTCATGATCGTAATAATACTGGAAGAGAGGCTGTGGAATAGTCCATGTGGGGGAGAGATTAGGGCCGCGGATCACCGCCACGTTGGATTCGCGCACGGTATTGCTTCCGGAGGAGACCTCATTGCCGTACTTATACATTTTAAGAACGAAGAGATTCCTGTTATCGCCGTTCTCCTCGGGGTCGTCTCCTCTGTCCGAGGAGGATATCTGTCCGTCCCTGTTAGAGTCCAGAGTAAATACTACCGTCTCGGCCCCGGAGTCATAGTCGTCTCCCGGGCTGTAGAGAATAGTGCCGGAAGAAGGAACGGAACTGGGGGTAGAACTCCTTTCAAGCGCGGACAGTGGTTGATTCCCGCTTATCGGCTGCCCGTTGTCTATATCGGCGTTTATGACAATCTGATACGGTCCGGCGTGCTCGATTGGACGCTGTCCTCTGAAATAATCGGCGTCCGAACCGGCCTGCCTGAGGTTATCCGTTATACAATCCAGTGCGATTCTCGAGTTCTGCTGGGCGTAGGCGTACTCCGTAGTGCTTCCGGAAGATTTTATGAAAAGCGTGAATATGCCTGCGACCGCTATGAGAACAAACCCCAGGACCAGCATGCTGATCATAAGTTCAACCAGTGAAAAACCTTCACGATTTATTAACTCATCTGTTCGTTTCATTGGAATTACCGCCTGGATGTTAGATAGGTGGTTAGAGTTACTGAACTGTCGGCGCTTCCCGACGAGAAAGAGACCATTACGTTTACTTCCTTCATATCATTCAAGGGTATGTCGTCGGCTACCTGCCAGGTACGGGTGAAATGGCGCTCTATGGGATTGTCGGCATCGACATGGCTCCCCGCCGCCAGATCAGAGTTACTGAAAGGTATGGCGCTCAAGGCCTCTATCTTTTCCTGGGCCAGATTTGTGGCAATCGATATATTTCTCGCCCTGGTTGTAGAGGCGTTACTGACCGGGAGAGTCTGCATCGCGGCCGATACTCCCACTGCGAATATAAGTATGGCAATGATTATTTCTACCAGTCCTATTCCCTTTTCCGAATTCAGCATGACAATCGCTTCCTTGTTTGATTAATCAACCTTTATGTTTCCGGTCCCTCCAAAAACTCTGACTATCCTGGTCCGGTTCTTTACGTTTCTTAATGTTATGGCGCCTCCGCTTCCGGTGTCTCCCTTCCTTCCAAAGGTCAGAACCTGACTGGGCAGAGTGTGCGCCGTTATAACCACTCCCGGGACAAGCTCCCTCACCTCACTTCTGTATTCCCCGGCGTCATGGGAGCCGTCACCGTCATTGTCCTCGAAATACGAGTAAGTGTTGTTGGCCATATTGAAGTTAAAAACGACGGGGATGTTTTTCATAACGGCCGCCGATCTCGCGGTTCTCAGCATGGAGGCAAACTCCTGCGCCTCGCCGTTGAGCTTCCAGGTCTGCATGAATTGATTATAGCCGGGAACCGAAAAAACAGCGATAAGACCCATTATCAGAATCACTATCATCAGTTCGGTAAGCGTGAACCCGGACGTCTTGTTTATATCAATCTTTTTTATCATTTTCATATTCCTAACCTTGTTAACCATCACCCAAAATTATGCAATTCTGATGCCATGGTATGTGCCTACAACCCCCGTGATGACAATCTTTTTCGAGGCAATATCCTGGCCGGAAACGCTCGTTCTAACCCATTGTTTCCATCGCCTTCCGATATGACCAACCCCCTTTAATATTTGCTTAGCTGTAATACTATTAGAGGCAGGCAATTATCGATTAATTCCAATTAGATGAAGATATCTCTGAATTTGCTGTTTTTAGCGGAATTATTCTCAGCTAGCAAAGCCGCCGCTACTTTTACGGGCCGGAATCACCCTGGAAAAAAGATCTATAAAATATCACTTCTTGCAATATCCTTTTGCATATTGTCTAAAACGCTTCAGAGCACTATTAATTGTAACAATTTAGTGCTCAACCATTTATGCTTTTTCTCCCTGCGGTCTGCCCTAACATCCGCTTCGCCTCGTGGAATTTTAAAAATCTCTGCAAATATCTATCATTCGTCTTCCCATAAGGCTTTCCCCGACAGCTCCCTCAGCGGTTTCCTTATTAATTCTGCTGCAAACCAGTTCTTCAGCCAATAATTCCATTCGCCGGATCGCGGGAAGTTCATCTATGATTGTCCGCGGCGCGCCGGTTTTTTATATTCAGTGATTCCAT
>CAZAUK010000033.1:0-14354 GCA_964488475.1 uncultured bacterium | reverse complement strand
AAGAGCTTAACTCATCGGGTGGGATTTTTCATGTATAAAATCGCTCAATTTAGGTAGAAGTAACCTCACTGACAACTGAGTGCTATAGCAAAAAAGTCAACTTTTCGTCTGTTTCTTTCTTTATAAGGGCAAGATAATACATTAACAAAACAAAAATCTCTGTTGGTACCTATATGGTACCTTTAAAGAATTAAATAGCGGTTAATTATCTATGATGGGGTTATAATTTATTTTTAGAGTTAGAGATAAAAAAATACACCGCCAGGGAATCGAACCCCGAACCTACTGATTAAGAGTCAGTTGCTCTGCCAATTGAGCTAGCGGTGCATAAAAATCGATTAAATTGTGGGTTTCTTAATGTAAGATAGAACCGGCGGTTTTGCAAGGGAAAACATAATTTTCGCAGGAAGCGGGATTCAGACTGATCTACTGTTTACTATGGAATGCCGCAAAAAGGACACATCTGTCAGTCTAGAGTTTGCCACTATCAACGCGTTGGAGGAATATTCGATAAGTAAATCAGCCGGCCGCAAGCCCCAAAAGAGCCAAAAAAACCGGGCGCGCTCATGGTCCTCAGAACGCGCCCGGCTAAACCTCACGGGATAATAAGTTAATTCAGCGCTGCCGCTTCTCCTTTAGAAGGGCAGGTCGTCATCATCGTCCGCCGCCGGGCCTACCGGCGCGGATTTGTCTTCGGACTCATCCTTATCCTCCCGCGGTGAATATGATTCATCGCCAGCGCGGCCCAGCATCACCATCTGGTTGCAGACTATCTCGGTGGTGAAACGCCTGTTGCCCGACTGGTCCTCCCATTCCCTGGTCTGAATCCGGCCTTCCACGTAGACCTGCTTGCCCTTCTTGAGGTACTGGCCGCAGATCTCCGCCAGCTTTCCAAAGGTGACAATCCTGTGCCACTCGGTTCGCTGGTCTTTCTGGCCGTCGCGGTTGGTAAAGACCTCGTTTGTGGCCATCCTGAAGTTCGCCACCGGCGTGCCGCTGGCGGTTTGTCTAAGTTCCGGATCCGAGCCCAGGTTTCCTATGAGTATCGCCTTGTTTACTCCGCTGCTCATCACCACACCTCCTGTGTGAAAAAATTCGAACCTCCCTCCCTTCATCCGCGCGACACCACCCGAAAGGTTCTATCCCATTGTAATCAAAACAGGAAAAGGGTCAAGATAAAATCGGCTCCCGAGTGCGGTCTGGCCCGCCGGCTGAAGGCATAAGCAGCAAAAACTTGTAAATACGTGCTACTTTTATTATTTTCTTGACACGAATTGATGTATTCTCATAATTCAGAATAGCGATAAATCTTACTATCGCGTGATCAATCAAGGCCTTGCTTGGAACAGCGGATAATCCCGCAGCCGGAAGGATTAAATCGAAGCTCTTATTTATAGTTTGGCTACAGGAAAGACGCCAGGATGATTGGTAAGACAAGATACAGGCTGACGGCGCGGGAGACCGCTTTTTGCGGACTGTTTGGAGCGGCGGCTCTTATGCTTCCGGTGCTGTTTCACGCATTCCACCTGGGGCGGGTATTCATGCCGATGTACCTGCCGCTGGTCGCCCTGGCCTATTTCGTCAGGCCGCTTCCCGCCGCTGTTACCGCCCTGGTGACCCCACTGCTGAGCGGGGCCGCCACCGGAATGCCGCCGTTCTTTCCCCCTGTGGCCGTCTTCATGGCCATCGAGCTGTCCGCCATGGCGGCCATCATTTCAGCGGTCATGATATGGAGGCCCTCCACTAACGAGTGGGTGATTCTTGTGCCCGTACTGCTTCTGGGAAGGATCCTCTATCTAGCCATGATCTATCTATTCTCCCTGTTCATCGATCTTCCCGCCGCTTTCGTGACGGGGTTTTCTCTTATCAGCGGCTGGCCGGGAATAGTGCTTATGATAGGCGTGGTTCCGTTCATCGCAAGAGCGGGACATCGCGCTTCAGGCGCGCGGAAGACAATCTGAAAGGAAAAAAATGACCAATGATCCCAGGATCGAATATTTCGACAGTATCGCGGAAAGCTGGGACGGCTGGGAGGAGATGGACAGCCTTGCCAGCAGGCTTGCCGCGGGGCTCAGAGAATTCGGCGTGGGCCGCGGCGAGACAGTTATGGATGTGGGGTGCGGCACGGGAAACCTGACCGGAGTTCTATTGAACGTGCTCTCTGAGCGCGGGCGCGTGACAGCTGTGGATTTTTCACCGGCCATGGTGGAAATAGCCCGGAAAAAGATCAACGACGGCAGGGTGGAATGGATGGTTGCCAGCGCTGAAGATATTCCCGTAGAGGATAGCTCTATCGCCCGGATAATCTGCTACTCGGTCTGGCCTCACTTCGATGACCCTGAAGCGGTTCTTAGAGAGTTCAGGCGGGTTCTTCGCCCCGGCGGCTACCTGCACATCTGGCACCTCTCCTCACGGGCCAAGATCAACGAGATCCACACATCGGCAGGCGAGGCCGTCTCAAACGACCTCCTGCTTCCCGCAGAAGATACCGCAGCGCTTCTAGACAGAAGCGGCTTTACCACGGCCAGGGCCTTTGAAGATGAATCAAGCTATATAGTAACAGCGCTTAAGGCGGCGGAAGAAGAGTGAGAACCTCCTGGCATGATATCTGGGGGAGCGCGGGGGGACCGGCCGCCGCTCTGTCTGCTCCGGTCAGAATAACCTGCGGAGCCTGCGTCTTCGCCGCCTGCCTGATCGCTCCAGCCCGCTCGCCGGCCGGAGTAGGGTTCATCCTGGCGGCCGTGGCGCTTTGGGAGCTCTCTGTACGCCCTCCCTCGAGGGTGGCGCTGGGGGCGCTGATCTTTGGCCTGGTTCTGTTTCTGCCCTACTTTCTGCTTGCGCCGGTCATAAGGGCGCAGACTACATCGGCGAGTTGGGCGGAGGCGCTTCTGCCCCCCTGGACTGTCTTCATAAGGGGGATGGCGGTTATGCAGGTATCGATCGCCACTATAAGCGCGCTTTCCGCAAGCGATCTTAGAAGGGGCCTTCTGGGACTGCCGGTCCCCGGGGTTATCTCCGCGGTCTTAATACAGATAGTGCACCAGACGGCGGTGCTGTTCTATGAGACCAGGAGGATCGCGGCTGCGATATCGGTAAGAGGAGGCACCTCCGGGTTCGGCGCCACGATGCGCCTTCTGGGCTCTCTGCCCCGGGTCTGGCTTCCCCGAATACTGCTTCGGGTGGAGAGGGTCGCCGCCGCGATGGAGACGCGCGGCTACGCCGAGTTCGACCTGGCCTGGATGGACACAAAGGAAAAGCAGCGCCGCGATATTCCGGCCCTGCTTCTGGCGGCTGCGGCCCTGGCCGCGGCCGTAGCTCTTAGGATCCTGGGAGGCGCTTTATGACCACCACCCTGATATGCGAGGATGTCACTGCCCGCCACGAGCCCGGAATGGATCCCACCCTGCGGAATATCTCCTTCTCAGTGGATGAGGGTGAGAGAGTGGCCCTGGTCGGGCTGAACGGAAGCGGAAAGACCACCCTGCTATTGTCTATTGCCGGACTGGTGAACCACGAAGGCGTTATATCTGTATGCGGCGAGAGGCTTACCAGAAAAAGCGCGGCCGGAATCAGAGCCAGGATCGGATTCCTGTTCAATGTCCCGGAAGACCAGTTGCTCTTTCCAAAGGTCATAGAGGATGTGGCGTTCGGGCTGGCCCGCTCCGGAGCGTCGCGGGAAGAGGCCGCTGAGAGGGCCGGCGCGATGCTTGAAAAAATGGGTATCGCCGGGCTCTGTTACCTTCCCCTTCACCACCTCTCCCATGGGCAGAAACAGAGGGTGGCCCTGGCGGGAGCGTTTGTTTCAAACCCCCCTCTTCTTCTTCTGGACGAGCCTTCCTCCGGACTTGACCCTCCGGGCAGGCTGGAGCTGGCGAAAATCCTTCGATCGAACCGGTCGGCTCAGCTTATCGCCACTCATGACCTGGAATTCGCGTCCAGGGTCTGCTCCAGGACCATACTGCTGGAGAACGGAACTATAGCCGGCGGGGCAAGCAGCCCGGCGGAGATAGAAAAGCGCTGGGCAAGCGACTGATCCTCCGCCCCATCCCCAGCACTTGACACCTCCATCGAAGAATAGCTTCCCTTACCGGGGCTGTGGCGGCTCCCCCCGGCCCTCACACTGCCGGGGAGAGCAATACCAATGATTACTATCTGAGGAGAATCACTTTGATTGTGGAATTTTTGTCCGAAGCGGCCATTCTGCAGAAATAGGCTCCGCTCGCCACCCTGGCCCCGTTGTCGTTGACCCCGTTCCAGCGGACCCTGTGCCGACCCTCCTCGACCACCTTTCCATCCAGGAGTTTCTTCACCAGTCTTCCGGTCACATCGTAGATATTGATATCTACCGGCCCCTTGCTTCCCACATAATAGAGGATATTGGTGCTCGGGTTGAAGGGGTTGGGGTATGAACCGATCAGCCCGGAAGGCTGCGGCGTCTTGCCGCTTCCGCCGTCGTCCATGGTAAAGAAGGGGATGCCGCACAGCCTTATGTCACGGCAGGTGTTCCCGGCGGCGTCGCTCACCCTGACCTCGAGCAGGTATGTCCCCGGGGCGAATCCTGATGTATCCCAGTAGAGCGTGTCGTTAACGCCCGGCCCCGCCGAGATCTTGCTGTCCACGGTTATCCACCCGTCGCTCGACGTTGCGGCCGGAGCCTGATAGCCGCTCAGCATATTCCCTCCCCCACCGCTCTCCGGCGGTGAGACCTTGATGAATCCCCTGACGGTGACAGGGCCGATTCCACCGAATGAGTATCCCTCCAGAGTGGTCTTGCCGTCTTTTTCGCCGACGTTGTATTCATTGTCCTCTGTTGAACCGCCCCCCTTGGGGTCCATGAAGTCAAGCCGGTAGCTAATGCCCGAGACATGGCCCCATTCGTATTCTTTCACGTAGAACGTGGATGATTTTGAGCCTAGTGTTACAAAGTGGCCGACCGCCACGGTATCGCCTTGCTCATTCACAGTTCTGTCGTCGACCTTCATCATCACATCTTCCTTATCCGCCTCAAACTCTCTGAACATCGACGCTATATCGTGATAATCATTTATCAGTTCCCCATCCACGGTCCACCCGGTTTTGCCGTGCGCCTCCAGGTGCTGTTTGATCCCTTCAGCCATATTTTTAGCGCTCGTTCCTTCATCCGCGTCCGTTCCCATCCTTCCTATAAGCTCCCTTGCCGTATCCTCAGGGCTCTGCTCAGGTTTGCTGGTATCGCCGTCCGGGTGCTTCAGCTCCGGATGGCCGTTTCTGGCGAAGTAATCCAGGCAGCTGGCCGCGGCGGTGGGGGCGCAGGCCATCTCGTCCTGCGGGGTTCCCAGACTATCCTGGTTGATGGCGGTAAGGTCCCTGTGCTTTTCGGTGGCCAGAGGAAACACCGCTATTTCCACCGTGTCGGGGTCTTCATCCTGATTGACGAAGGTCACCGGGTGCATACTGTCCGGCATGAACAGGCCCAGTGAATCGGGGGGAAAAGATAATATCAGAGGCATAGGCGGGGTGGGGTCCACCGTCACCGTCAGGGAATCGCAGTAAATCCCCCCGGGAGTATGAGCGCACGCGCGGAATTCTATCTCCTCCCCGTTCGGATCGAACAGCCCCGGATCGATGTATCCGGAGAAGCCGTCTCCCTCCCCCAGCTCATAGATCGTGCTGTACACAGGGGCGCTTCCGTCCGGGTCCATAGCGAACTCGATGAACGGCTCTCCCAGACCGGCGTGCCTCCAGTAGAAAGTGACGTATTCCGGCTGAAGGCCTCCTGTCATACCCATACTGACCTGTATCAGCGCGGTCGCTTCATCGATTTCAGCGATGCCGGATCTATAGTAGGTGTCTATCTGAATACCGGCGTCCGGCGCGCCGAACGGGATAAACTCCTCCTCCCAGTAGCTTATCTCCCCTACCGGGTCTCCCATCGTATTATAAAGGGTGATCGGCCCGTTCGTGAGAATATGCCTGTCAAAATAAGGGGGCATATCTTCAATTATCCCCTCAATATGCATGGGGGTATAGTTTATGAGCGTATCGCCGGGCATAAGATCTGGAAGCTCCAGCTTGAAATATACGTCGAAGAAACTCTCGGCGGGAAAATCGGTTCCGGGGTCGATTTCTATAGCCTCGCCCAGCGTGGGCAATTCGCCCTCCGAGAAATTCAATCTTCCCAGCTCACGATGATCTAATATCAGCCTGTTAGTATCAATTTCTGTCTCTCTGGTTCCCGGCACGGGCAGAGTCCACTTTATCTTTGCCCTGCCGGTACCTATAAGCGTATCGGACGGATCAGGGGTAAAGCCGAAGATATCCAGGGCTAACTTTACCCTTCTGGCAACTGTAACTGTGTCAGGCGATTGAGAATAAGCCGCCCCCGAAGTTATAATGACAAACGCGAGAATAGCCGCAAAAATCCCTGTAGCTGCATTTTTCAAACCTGATACTCCCATTAGTTATCTGAATTGAAAGACGCCCGCCAAAGGCAGTGATTTTCTGATGATTATACCATAATTTTAGAATATTTTTAAGTGAAAAGGTTATGATGAGGCGTTATTGGCGCACAGGGCCGCGCCTCCGGAGGCGGCTGAGCCGTCTCCGATAATAGCGGCATTGTAACTTTCTGAGTGTTTGCGAAAACTGCGCCGGGTCAACGGAGTGCTATTCAAATCACGCACCCGGATCCCCGCTTCATCACCTAAGCAGGATGACCTTTACCACCGATTCGCTTCCCGGCGCGGTCATTCTGCAGAAGTACACGCCGCTGGCCACCCGTTTGCCCCCGCTGTTTAAGGCATCCCACCTGACCCTGTGCACGCCGGGCTGGAAAACCTTCTCATCGATAAGCTTTTTAACCCTTCTGCCGGTGATGTCGTAAACGGTAATAGTCACCTTTGACTTCTTGGCAACCTCGAACTCGATATTGGTCACCGGGTTGAAGGGATTGGGATAGTTGCGCCTCAAGTGGCTCCTGCCGCGTGGTGTGTCAGGATCCTCGGTTCCGGTGGTGTAATCCGGAATCACGCAGAGCCTTAAGTCCCGGCCGCTTATTCCGCCGGCGTCCTCCGCCACCACCTGCATCAGGTAAGCTCCTGTCGGGTACCCGGTGGTATTCCAGGTTAGTGTATCAAGAGCTCCATTCCCCTTGACCGAGCCTGAGTCCGCCTGGTTCCAGGCGCCATCGACAAATGCGGGAGAGCTTACGACGCGCCTTCCCATGACGCCCGCCAGGGCGCCGCCCGCCAGGGCGCCGCTCGCCAGGGCGCCGCTCGCCTCAGCATCTTCCGGCGGAGAGACCTTTATGAAACCGTCTATCCTGGCGGAGCTGGCGCTCCCCGAAAGGCTGTATCCATTCAGGGCGACATCGCTGGAATCGATATCGACATCGTAGTTGTTATTCGATGTCGAATCCCCGCCCGAAGGGTCCATAAAATCTATCTTGCTCTTAAAATCCACTGAAGGAGGCAGAAACCCCACTTCCACCCCGGCCTCAAACGAGCCCATGGTCACAGCGTGGCCTATGGTATCTACTCCGCCACCTCCCCCGCCGCTGCTGGTGGTATCTGACAGCAGCAGTATTACATCCTCGCCGTTAGCGTAGAATTCTTCCAGTATCCTCATAAGACTTTTGTATCCGTCAGCTCCCCCGTATTCTCTGTCCACGCTCCAGCCGTCGCAGCCGTGCTCTCCCAGATAATCCTCTATACCGCTCTCTATATCTGAGTCGGAGGTGCCCGTACTATCTGTCCCCATCGATTCCCCGAGCTCCCTGGCGGTATCCTCCGGCTTCTGGGCGGGCTTGTTCGTATCACCCTTGGGATGCTCGAGTTCAGGATAACCGTTATCAGCCCAGTATTTGAGACAACTGGCAGCCGAAGTCGGCCCGCAGGCAGCATCATCATAGTTAGTTCCCAACCCGAACTGGTCGATACAAACGATACTCCGTGAATAATCGCTTATCTTATATACCAGCAGGTAGCCGTTGGCGGCATCTTCGTCAGCCACGCTGTAAACGATATTTTTTTCAGAATCGGGCGGACAGACTATAAACGCTGTATCTTCTTCCGACTCCTGAATCTCAGGAATAATATCTGATAGATCCCCATATATTTCCACTGTATCGCGCCATATGCCGGAAAATATATCTGTGAGCTCTGTTTCGATCTCAAGGTAGCCCCCCTCGGTTCCCACCCAGGCGGAGAGGTCGAGATAACCGGACCAACCGCCTCCTGTTCCAAGCGGGCCCGTCGTGGAGCGTTTGGGCTCAGTCCCGTCCAGGTCGGTATAGAAATTGGTAAAGGGACCGGCATCGCCCAGCGGCCTTATTCCGAAATCAGCCTGGATAATCTCGAGATTGCCTGATAGCTGGGCCTGAATCTGGACAACGCCGTCTTCAGCTACCGCCACATCGCCGTTGGTTTGTACGAAGGTATAGACATCAGGATCTGACCACGGGATCATATCACCGGCCCAGCTGTTGACCGTACCCATCTCCAGGCCTGTGACCCAGCTCATGAGAGGTACCGGCCCCGCGCTAACATACTCGTCAAAATAGGGCGGTATATCATTTATTACAGCATCCAGATGAAGCGGTACATTATTATAAAGGGTGTCCCCGGGAAGCCCGTCCGGAATAATAACATACATGAATACATCGAAAAAGCTCTCGACCATGAACGGTTCGGGATCTAAATCCTCACAGAGCCCGTATGTAGGTATTTCCGGATTCAGTATGACCTTGATCTCACCAAGATCCGGGTCATACCCCCTGATATCGAGCTCTACCATCTCCATCTCCACATCATAAGTCCCGTCAGGCTGAAGAATCGGATCGGACCATTCCAGCTGGGCTGTGCCGCGCAGTTTTACTATACCGCTGAAAACTTCGGGAATGGTTATATCGATCTCGACAGCTTTGTTTACCTTACTCTCATTTGGATAAGTCGCCTCGGCGCCTGTGGCGGCGCCGGTCCATAGCCCGAGCGAAAAAACAAGAAAGATAAGCGCAATTTTGTGAATATTTGCCGAATAGTTCATTTTAATACCCCCAAGTTTGAACCGCCGGATTATTCCATGATATTTTCTATGGTGAAAGTCCCTGATTTTTGGAAATCTGCTGGATGTCGCTGAAGAAGTACAGAACTCTATCTTTTTTCAGGAATAGTCCCCGGACTATCGATTTGTAGCCCCCAAAGTCAAAGATTTCTTGTTCAAACAAAGAAACCGCGCAATTAATGCTTCATAGGCGCCTCCTTTAAAGTGTATTAATTTATCCCTTAGAGAAATCTTTGATATTATATCACAATAGTTGCTCTTTTTCCAATATAAACAATATTTACTTCAAATATCCGCGATTCTTCCCCATACCCTTTATCTTTAACTCTATATCCCTTTCGCATTCCCTTTGCTTCATTAAAACTCTTTGAGACCAGCGCTGATCATCTCACGCCATAATTCACCCGCTTTGATGTAACATCTTAAGCAGCTGTTTCGTATATCCAGTTAACCGAACCGAAACCCTTGAACTAAATCCGGATAATAAGAACGCGGCAGAAATGCTGTCGAAATTGAAAAATAAATAAACTGGAAATATCATAACCATCTGCTGGCAATACCCTGAAAACACACCTCCCATAATTGTGGCCGTAGGAGTCGTAAAGCGCGAGCCAGGTTTGCCAAGCGGGGGCTTTCTGAATTTCGTTTCAGGAACAGGTGGCAACCCCGCCAGATTCTCGCTGGAAAGCCTTATGAGGCTAACCCTTACGTGGGGTATAAGGACTGGGGTGCCGTCTGAGGCGGATCACAACCTGCCTGATCGATTAACCAGCGTTCTGCTACCATATTTTCTTAACGAGTAAAGTTACCCTTTACTGGCATAGAGGCATTACCCAATCATAACCCCGACACCCGGTTCCCCGATTATTTGCTCTTGACACTTTGAAGCCGGAACCTTAAGCTTCGTTTCGGTAACTCACTATTGCAGGTATTTAAAAAGGATAAAATATGCGTGACTTGATAAAAAATCGGAATGGATCGGTCAGTGGGGGTCTCATCGCCACCGTCGTGATAGTGATACTGGCGCTTATCATAGTCTTCACGACCGTTGGAACTTACAACTCCCTGGTCACCAGCCAGGAAAAGATCGAGGCCGCGTGGAGCGAAATCGACAATCAGTACAAGCGCCGCTTCGACCTCATACCTTCATTGGTCAACACGGTCAAGGGCGCCGCTGATTTTGAGAAGACCACCCTCGAGAACGTGACAGAGGCGCGCGCCAGCGTGGGGAGAGCCCAGTTACCTCCGGGGCTGCCGGCCGATTCCGACCAGCTGCAAGCGTACATGAAGGCGCAGCAGAGCCTGGGAGCGGCGCTGGGACGGCTGATGGTTGTGGTTGAACGTTACCCTGAGCTCAAGGCAAACCAGAATTTTCTGACCCTTCAGGATCAGCTGGAAGGCACCGAAAACCGCATCGCTGTGGCGAGACGCGACTACATAGACGCCGTAAGGGTCTACAACACGACAAGGCGCCGTTTTCCGGCTAATATCATAGCCGGCATGTTCGGCTTCGAGAAGCAGCAGCAGCTGGAGCTGGAACCTGAGGTTCGGGAGACGCCGAATGTAGAGTTCGACTTCAAGAAACAAAACGATGATTAAATTTATCCGATCCATACTAGTGCTGTTAATAGCCGCGGCGGTTCTGTCGCCGGCAGCGGCAGCGCAAGCCCGCGATATACCCGCCAACGACGGCTGGGTGACCGACCTGGGAGGGTTCCTCACGCCCCAGCAGGAAACAACGCTGGAACAATTGATGGAATCGTACAAGCAGGGCAGCGGGAACGAGATAGCCCTGTTGACCGTGCCTGGCCTGGAAGGGCGCTCGATCGAGGATTATGCTCTCGAGGTGGCCAGGCAATGGCGTATCGGTGAAGAGGGGGAGCACAATGGAGCGCTGCTGCTTGTATCCAGATCGGAGCGAGAGATCCGTATAGAGGTCGGCCGCGGGCTGGAGGGAAATATAACCGACGCCATCTCGGGACGGATCATACGCGGACTCATCGCGCCCGAATTCAAGAAGGGCCGATTCTACGCTGGGTTGTTCGCCGGCATCGAAGCCTTGCAAGCGGCCGCCGGCGGTGATTACGCCGATATCCCCGAAGAGAGTAAAGGCGGATCAGGCGGCGGTATAGGCCTTTTCCCCCTTATGATATTTATTTTTATAATCTTAAGGATTATCCGCCGAAAAAGGGGAGGCGGCCCGGGGGGCGGCCCTCTGGGCTGGCTGCTGCTTGGTTCGATGATGTCCGGCGGCAGTCGCTCCTCCGGCGGCGGCTCAAGGGGCGGCGGTTTTGGCGGCTTCGGCGGAGGAGGCGGCTTTTCAGGCGGAGGCGCCTCAGGAGGATGGTGACAGGACGATGAATGAATGGATTACAGCGGGTGGAGAGCATGCGGACCCCGGGCTCTGGCACCATATCACTATGATCACTCCCTGGGTATTCGCCGGGCTGCTGTTGTTCTTTGTCCTGCGCGCCGTTTTGCGGAGGCGCCGCTACAGCGCGGTCGGCGTCCTCGATGAAGACGACAAACGTACTGTCCACGAGGCTATCGCCAGGGCGGAGAGGAAAACAGTCGGCGAGATCATGCCCGTTGTGGTTGAACGTTCCGATCCCTATCCCGGAGCCGGCTGGCTGTCCTCACTCTTCTGCGTGCTGATCGGCTCGGCGCTGGCGGCAGCCTGGCTGCCATGGCACAGCCCCGCGCTTGTTCTGCTGGCACAGCTGGCCATCGGGGCATTGGGCTTTGCCCTGTCCGCAGCGCTTCCGGGTTTCAAGCGTCTGTTCATTCCCGGCCAACGAGCGGCTTCAGCCGCCGAAGAGCAGGCCTTTCAGGAATTTTACGCCAACGGCCTTCACAAGACAGAGGCCGCCACAGGCGTGCTGATCTTCGTCAGCCTTCTTGAACACCGGGTGGTTGTTATGGCCGACGAGGGTATCGACTCGGTGGTCGATGATAACTTCTGGGATGCCACAAAGGATCTGATATTGAGGGGTATAAAGAAAGGCTCGCTGCGCGACGGCCTGGTCGCCGGCATCGATCGCGCCGGCGATTGCCTGGCGGAATTCTTCCCATGGGCCGAGGGCGACCGCAACGAGATTCCGGATCGCCTCATCATTCGCCGCGAATAAGTCTATCACAGTCTTATGTTCAGGTTAGAACCTGCCCGGGATATCGATTATACTATGGACAGGGAGACTTTGTACGCTCAGAATAAAACCGGGGTCGCTGGCTGAAGCGGGTTAGAACTTCATTAATCGCTGAATCAAGATGATAAAAAAATATAAATTATGCATGTTGCGTTACGCGCTATGCGTAATTATGATCTTAATTAGTATTGATTTCATAATCTGTTATGAATGCGGATTATACAGAAGAATATGACGGAATCATCTGGAATCTGGTCTCCTGGCATTTTAACAATTTTTCATTTAATTGAAAAATGGTCTTGACTATATTTCAGTAACATGTAAGATAGTAATATGTTGAACCGGGAGCCATACGTATCGATCTGGAAAGAGTTATCAAGCGAAAAGCATCTGATCCTTCTGAGCGGGCCCCGTCAATCCGGGAAAACCACACTGGGCAAAATGATAGCCGAAGGTTTCACGAATAGTCTTTATTTCAATTGGGATGCCCCCCACAACAAGGCGCAGCTTGTCGAGAATCCTTACTTCTTCGAAGAGATTCCCAGAAGGGACAGTTCTTTACCACTGGTACTGCTCGATGAAATTCACAAATACCGGCTGTGGAAAAACTACCTGAAAGGTATATATGATACCTTCCATGAATCATATCTGTTTCTGGTCATGGGCAGCGGACGAATGGACATCTACCAGAAGGGCGGAGATTCGCTTGCCGGCAGATATTTACAATTTCGGCTCTGGCCCCTCACCCTGGCGGAGCTGGCCGAAATGAGAACGCCATTCGATCAGTTCTTAAAAGATCCTCTCGCTGTTTCTGCTGAAGAAACCAATAAGCTCGAAGCGATATGGCGAAGGTTGGAAAAATTCAGCGGGTTTCCAGAGCCCTATCTCGCTTCAAAGCCGGCTTCCTACCGCCGCTGGTCAACCGCCTATACCAGCAGGCTCATCCGCGAAGACATCAGAGACCTGACAGGAGTGAGATCTGTTGATGATATGGAGATTCTATATTCACTGCTCCCATCCAAGGTAGGGAGTCCTCTTTCCATAAATTCGCTCTCAAGAGATTTACAGGTGGCATATAACACCGTAAGGAACTGGCTCAACCTTTTGCGGCGTTTTTACATGCTGTTCAGCATTCCGACGTGGACCCCCAAGATAGCCAGGGCGATACGGAAGCAGAAGAAGGTGTATCTTCTGAATTACGCCGTCATCGACGATCCAGGATCCCGCTTCGAAAACATGGTGGCCCTGGAATTGCTCCGGGCGACCTCCAACTGGAATGACCTCGGGTATGGTAATTTTTCATTGCATTTCATACGGGATAAAGAGAAAAGGGAAGTTGATTTCCTGATTACAGACAGTAGAAAGCCGGTATTGCTGGTTGAAACAAAGCTTTCGGATACTCAAGCATCCGCCGAACTGGTTCGCTTTCAGCAGCGTCTTAATGTGCCGGCGGTGCAACTGGTCAATGAAGGTGACAAGTTCCGGATTTTAAAGAAGAACAGCCAGAAGTTGTTGATCGCGCCGGCCTGGCAATGGCTTGCACGGCTGCCCTGAAAATGATCTGGAATATGGGAATTCTGCAGGGTTTTCAACCTTTTTGCCTGTCCTGCATATATAATATTCAATCAATACTGCGAATTTCCCGGAATAACGCATACGGATCACTGATACATTTATCGTCATATGGCATATTATATGACGGCGAAATAGTCAATTAATAACAGTGAACCCGAAATTCCCTGCAGCATAAGAGGATGATGGATCTGAAGGCTCTTCTTGAGTGGAAATCCCGTTCTCTTTTCGGACCGGCAGGCCAGGAATTCCATCGAGTCCCCATGGCCTGGTAATTACTAAGATTGAGGTTGACACTGAATAAATTGTGAGACCTGATTACCGCACAACAGAAAAACCGGGGTCGCTGGCTGAAGCAGGTTAGAACCTGTTTGATCGGCGAACCAGCATATTCTAGTTCATGACTATAGATTTAAAAAACTTTCCTTGTCTTAACCTTTTATCCTGGCCTCAAATTTAATTAAAATTTTAAGCATTCTTAACTTGACAATAAGTCAACGACCACCTTCTTAGAAGGTGGCCTGAAGAGGGAGGGCATAGCTCTCCTAAAATAAACC
The DNA here is from genome assembly GCA_964488475.1 of uncultured bacterium. GTDB lineage: Bacteria > Krumholzibacteriota > Krumholzibacteriia > Krumholzibacteriales > WJIX01 > CAZAUK01. Next base: position 40 of record CAZAUK010000033.1, on the reverse strand, counting down.
AAATTGCTCTCGTTCCCGTTCTTCCCTCTTTTCGCGTTCC
>CAZAUK010000032.1:0-14736 GCA_964488475.1 uncultured bacterium | reverse complement strand
ACCTGCGCCTTCTCTGCAGGGCGCACAACCGGCTGGAGGCGGAGAGAGCCTTCGGCAGAGACTTTGTTCTTAATAAACAGAAAAATGAGAGGGTAGGATAAAATCGGCAATCTGATGCATAAAAAATAAAGCGATTGGGGAAATTCTTCCTGACTGGAAACAGGCATTAACCATAAATATATGTAATATTTTTTTAACTGTATGGACGGAAACTATATAAGTGATCCTGAAAGAAAGGCGGCAGATAGTATAAAAAGAATGGATGCCCCGGTATTAATATCGATTCACCTGTCCAGAAGCCTTTCGATAGCGTCGATTTCGGCAGGGTCCAGCCGCTTTGCCCCTCCAAGCAATCCTGTGATCAGGGTCAATCTGGCAGCCTCTTCCAGGACTTCGATCCTGCTGAAAGCTTCGGCCAGCGTGGCGCCCGCGCAAAGGGGGCCGTGATTTTCCATTAAAATAACATCGCTTCTCGCCGCCGCGGAGCTTACCGCATCGGCCAGCTTGTTCGAACCCATTGTCGAGTAGGGCACTCTTGTTATCTCTCCCAGTACGAGTCTGCACTCTCCGGTAAGATCTGTGCTGATATCCTTTTCCGCTGCCGAGAAGGCCGTAGCGACTGGTGAATGCGCGTGAATGACAGCGTTTATATCCGACCGTTTCTTCATGATCTTAAGATGCAGAGATGTCTCCATGCTTGGCTCGCGCTCTCCGGAAAGCGTTTTACCGTTCAAATCCATTTCACAGATACTCTCCCCGGACAGCCTTCCCTTGTCGGGGCCGGAGGGGGTTATGAATATCGAGCCTCTCTCATTTCTCGCGCTGATATTCCCACCGCAGCTGGTGGTCAGACCCCGTGAATAGAGGCGTCTCATGTAATATGCGACCTCTTCTCGCGTAACTTTATCCATGGTTTATCTCCAGCAATCTTTTTCTAGGCGCTATCCCCCGACCCTATTCCGCCGTTTCTTTTCATTATAGCCACATAAGCTATAAGGGCAAAAGAAAAAGCGGAGATCAGCAGGAAAGGAGAATGAATTCCGAATCGGTCTGACATTCTTCCTGCTATGAAGCTGAAGGTGGAGTTTCCGATGATCATAATATTTGAGACAAGACTGAAGGCGGCGGTTCTGTTTTTTCCCTTTACCGTGTTTCCCACGAACGAGAGGTTCGCCGGGTAGGTGGTGAATAGGGCTGTCCCGTAAATAATAAACGCAGCGGTGGTCAGGGGTGCGTTTTCGCTCCGTCCCAGCACCAGGGATGATATAAGCATGACAGAATAGGCCAGGATTATCGTCCTGGTCCTGTTAAGCTTTCCTGAAACATGGCCGTAGAAGAACGCGGCCGCCGTTCCAGCGGCCATCCAGAAGCCCAGAATCACTCCCGTTCTGTCCATGCTTATACCCAGCCCCCTGTTGAGAAGGCTGGAGGCGTAGTTGACGCTGATTCCCCAGCAGGTTCCGCTTAGAAGTATCATGGGGACGAATCTTCCCACTGTCCCGAAAGTCTCGCGCCAGGAGACCTTCTCCCGCGGAGCTTCAGCCGCATCCCTTTCTATTGCGCCGCGGGAGAGCGCCAGCCCGCCGGCGACTGCCAGAAGGTTGAACACCCCCCATCCGTAAAGAGGCGCCTTCCACCCGAAATAATGAACCAGAAGTCCTGTGGTGGTGAAAGCGATAAGCACTCCAACGTTTCCTGAAGCGCTCTGGACTCCCATCGCCCTGTCCAGGTTCTTGCCCCTGAAGGTGTGGGAGATCCAGGCTATTCCGACAGGATGATAGATGCTTGTCCCCATCCTCACACCCAGGAAAAACAGCACCAGCATCAGGTAGCTTCTGGCCAGAGTCATAAGAAGAAGGAATATTCCAACCAGAAGGGCGTCGGCGGCAAGGTAGTACCTGGAGTGATGCCTTCTGGCACTGTGGCCGAGTAGAAGCTGAAATCCGACCGCCACGAAAAGCCCTATCATCATCATGTCGCCTATACCGGAATAATCGTTGAGCAGTTCGGTCTCTTTAAGCAGAATGGGAAAGATCGTGGGAAGGACTACCACCGATCCGTCATTAAAAAGATGGTGCAGAGACGCGGTTGCCATTATGCGTTTTTTGATCTTCTCCATATTCTTCTTAGCGCTCTGATTGGATTCAGAGATCTTAAAGGCGCCGAGTTTTGCTGTTGTCGATTTCCCCGGCCGGCAGCCTGGGAACCGCTGTAACTTCCGGAAGGTGAATCCACGAAAGTTGGATTACAACCGGCGTCAGCCAGTTGCTGTTCCTCTCCCCGGCGTTTTCCTGGCGGCTGCTCAGCGCTCCGCGCCGGGCGCGGAGTAAAAACACTTTCAAGGCAGGATTAAAAACGCCTCTGAAGGGTCGAATATAATAGCTTAAGCCCCCCGGGTAAAGCGTAACATACCGGTGGAGCCGGCTGGCACACCGTAACCAGCTAAAGGCTGGCCTGGATTCTGCCTCTCCGGTAAGATAGAATGATCTTGCAAAAAGGAGGTTTGAAAATGAAAAAGCTGCCAGCCTTTATGATAATTGTGACGATGCTTACGGCCGCGGGTTTCAAGTCCTCCGGGGCGCGGAAGATCCTCCCAGCGGGTGAGCGGGAGCCCGCCGGGCGCAGCGCGGCCCGCCTGGTAAGGACGCCCGCCGATACGGTGGGGTATCCCGACACATCTTCGGAGGTGGAGGAGATATTAAGGATATCCCGGGAGATTGAAAAGGAGAGGTTTCAGCGCAACGAAAAAGCCAATCCCGTAATATCTGAAAAAAATATGATCGCGGCTATATGCCCGCATGATGACTATCTTTATGCCGGGCCGGTTTACGCTCACGCGGCCCGGTACTTGCGCGCCCCGGCGGTTATAATGTTCGGAGTCAGCCACGCCGCCCGCGGAAAGGGGATAGAAGGAAAGTTGATCTTCGAAAGTTTCGACTCCTGGAAAGGGCCTTATGGCGAGCTGTGCGTATCCGGCCTCAGAGAAGGACTTATAAACGCCCTGCCGCCGGAATACGTAATGGTAAATAACAACATACATTCCGCGGAACATTCACTTGAAGCCCTTCTGCCCCTCGTGCAGCAACGTTTCCGGAAAGAAGCCCGGCTGGAAATCCTTCCCGTTCTCGTAACCAGGTTTCAGGGCGGCTCGCAGGCAAAAGTCGCGGACACGCTTGCCACCGCGCTGGCGTCCCTTTTGAAGGAGAGAGGCTGGAAACTGGGGGAGGATGTTCAGATTTTGATATCCGCCGACTGCGTTCATTACGGCGACGAGAAATGGGGAGGCAGAAACTACGCTCCCTATGGTACCGGGAAAGGGGGTTACCGGGCTGCCCTCCAGCGGGAGATGGAAGTGATTGACTCATCGCTGGTCGGAACGGTGAGCCCCGTAAAGATCGAGAATTTCAGACGGATGGTGGAAAACGATGATCTTAAGTGGCCCTATAAGATCACCTGGTGCGGAGTCTATTCCATTCCATTCGGCCTGTCCGCCCTCAGCCGCCTTACGCAACTTATGGAAGCGAGAACTCCCAGGGGAATATTACTTCGGTACGGAACCACCATAGATCCGGGGCGTATAGAAATGGAAGAGGGTAATATGGGCACGACCAATATCGCCACATACCGGCACTGGGTCGGCCACGCGGCTGTAGGTTACTGGTGAAAAAGATTCGTCCCGCGGCGGCTTATAGCCGGCTTATTTTATCATCCGGGGGACAGCTTGACGGTATCTCCCAGGAATGATTTGGTTTCCTTCAGCCTGTTAGCGGGAAGCTCGAGCGCGCCTACCGCCTCGGGAACCGAAGCGGCGAAGCAGTCGGGCGGGAAATTTCTGAACATCTTTACAATTCTGCCATCCCTGTCCAGGAATATAATGTCCACCGGGTTCTTCATACCCACAGTGTATATGGCGCTGCATGGAGATATCCACAGGGCGCAGCCTTGGGGGATTCCGTGGCTGTTGATATGGCTGAGGGTCTTCCTGAAGTTCATGGAAAGAGTGAGGAGCGAATGCCCCAGGATGGTGTGCCTTGTAGAGTTCATCGCCGACATAACCGTTCCTTAAGTTATCATTCCCGAGATCAGGACAGCCAGGGTGGAGACGCCAAGGATCATCGGCCAGCAGCTTTCCATCCTGTCGCGCCGATGCGGGGCCTTGCTGTTCTCCGCCTCTTCAAAGGGAGCGCTGTTCTCCCTGTCGAACCTGGCTATTTCAATTCTTGCCAGCTGGGATTTGATAGAGGAGTCGATTTTCGAATCCGGACCGGCCGGCATAAATATCCACGGATGGGTATAGGTTGAGGGAGGATTCGAACGGTAGAGCATTCGGGCCGCTAGGAACAAATACAGGATCAGGAAGAGTGCCACCGAACCCATCGGGCCGGCCATGGAGCCGGCGGCGGCGGAATAGATGAACCTCGATTTGGATTTCACCAGAATCAATCCGAGCGGCGCTGCGAGAATAAGAGCTAATCCTATTCCTCCAGCGGAATAGGATAATCCGTCAACGCCGTTCATCATAGAGTGAATGACTATTGAGGCCACGCCTATGAATAACACGGCCGGAATGATCTTTTTCCTGCTGTTGATCGAAAAGGTCAACAAAACAAAAATCACGGCGAGGATCTTAAGCGCCAAAAGCTGGATTCCAAAAGCTCCCATTTTCACCCTTCTTCTAATTATCTGTCGCACATTCCACTAATCTGTTTATCAAGATATGTACCCCGGAAATTATGAATTGAGGGGACTGATTAATTTTAATTCAGAATTAAAGCGGAAGCCGCATAACTATAAGCAATAATTAAACATAAAGAGGACATTAGCTGTAGAATACCAGGAGGAAAAACTTTATGTCCCAGCCTTATCGGACCCGGCATGCAAAATACATGGGCGATTACACCCAGATATATACCCCGAATCCCGCTTCCTGGGTGATTGTCAATATATTGAGGGGCGCCTGTTGCGGGCGGTGCCGCCCTTGGAGGGATGATTTCCGTTTATTCCCCGTTGTTACCTGAAATGGCCGTCTCGATCTCCTCTTCCGGCACTTCCGGACCGGGAGCTTCGGAAGGGTATTCGAATATCGTCCTGGTCCTGAACAGGAGGAAGGAGAGAAAAGAACCTATGGCAGCAGAAAGGATGTAGGATCTGTCGAATATCGCTACCGCCAGGAGTATAGCGGCCAGGGGGACGTTCAGGGCTGAAGAGAGGATACCCGCAGTACAGCAGCAGAGTATTGCGAAATATCCGGAGGAACCCCAGGGTATGCCGAGGACCGCGCTCAAAAGAGCACCGCAGGCGGCGCCGATGACCAGAAGCGGACCGGTCAGACCTCCGCTCATTCCGCTTCCCACCGTTATGGAAGTTACGGCCAGCTTCAATATGAGAATGAGCAGCACCAGGCCCGCCAGACTTCCGGCGAACATCGGGGAGGAAACAAGCAGATCCGCTCTTCCTGATGCCAGATTCTCAAACAGCGGCATGGATGTGCTGAGCACCTCGCCTCCGCCCGCGAGCCATACCGCGGCCATTGATATTCCAGCGACTAGGGCTGCCGCGGGTTGTGTGGCCGGTATTTTCTGGAAAAGGCTGACACTTCTCCGGTAGGCGGCTATAAATAGGAGGCCTACTCCGCCGCTTAGCACGGCCGCCAGGGGCATCAGCACCAGCTGATGGAGGCTTAATTCGTTATGGGCGGCCGCCACCTCGAATACGGCGCTCTGGCCGATGGCGATCGAGGTTATGGTGGCGACACATCCCGCTGATATGGCTGGAAAAACATCGGAGTACTCCAGTGAATTCTTGCTCAGGATCTCGGCGGCGAACAGGGCGCCGCCAAAAGGCGAATGAAATATGGCGCTCACAATGGCGCTCATTCCGCATATTCCGGCCGCCCTCATTACCGAGCGGTACCTTATCCCCAGCAGCTGGACAAGCGCGGGGCAGGTCAGGGCGCTTATTCCCGCCCCGATCCGTGAAAGCGTGCCGACGATTCCACCGCTTCCGTAGCTCCCCAGGGTTATCAAGGTGGCCGGAATCTTCATGATGGTATCGGCCGCCTCGAACTTTCCTCCGTTCCTGTTTACCGATATGATATAGGATAGGGTCCCGTCCCGTCCCGCTCCGGGAAAATATCTCAGTATCAGGCCCCCCGATACCAGCGCGCCTCCCACCGGCACCAGGAAAAGAACGGGTGAAGACAGCCTCTCCCAGGCCGCCAGTATAAGGCTCAGCGCTTTAGTGAATCCCGCTACCACCAGGGCTCCCGCTACGCCTGACACCGCCGACACTACCAGTATTCCGAGGATTTCGTGACCGGATATGAGATTCTTGTTCTTCATCGATCTACCCTGGCGGTGATCGCCCTTTCCAGGCGTTCCATGTTGGGAATCCACAGCCCCCGTTCCCTGATCAGCCTGAAATTGGTCTTACGGGCCGAGTCTGTGAACTCTCTATCGGAAGCCGCCCGGTCAATAGCCTCAGCCAGGGACCGGGGCTCGCGGTCTTCTATCACTAATCCGTTTTCGCCGTCGGTTATCCATTCCCTGTTCGCCTCGATATCAGTTACCACCGGCACAAGCCCGCATGCCATGGCTTCCAGAAGAGAGACCGATGTTGAATCTGAACGGGACGTCGAGACATAGATGTCCGCCGCGCGAAGCCTCCGGGCCAGGTTCTCCGCTTTGAGTTTTCCGGTAAACTCTATATTCCGGTCCAACCCCAGCTGTACGGACCGCTTTTCGAGCTTTTCTCTTTCCGGCCCGTCCCCGCAAATCACGAATTCGGCTTCGGACCTGCGGTTGACCAGGGCCGCGGCCTCCACCAGAAGCTCAAGGTCATAGACCGGATAGAGGTTCCTGGTGCTTATCACAACCGGAGGCCGGCTGTCCGGTCCTCCGCCTTTCCCGCCCGGGGGCGGATGGAAGATACTGTCGTCGATTCCCATGTATATCTTGATTATCTTCTCCGGAGCAGCTCCCGCTTGCGCCGCCACTCTGGAAAGGCTGTCCGAATCGGTGGTCACCAGGTCGGCCTTTCTCAACGCGTATTCGATCTGCAGCTTGTGAAGAAGATGCCTGGGATAATCAACAAGAAGATCCGAGCCCAGCGCGGAGACCACCAGGGGATGAAAGCCGCAGAGAGCTCCCATGAAGCCATAACCACTCACATAAAGGCAAGTTACCGCGTCCGGCCGGAATCTCCTCAGCATCTTTTTCAACCGTCCCAGCCGCGAGAGGTATCCCAGGAAATTGGTGGGGAGCAGCTTTTCCAGCCTGACCACCCGAACCGGGTGCTCTATGGGTTCTTCAAAGGTGAACAGGGCCACCTGGTGGCCGCGGGAATCAAGAAACTCGCACCACCGCCGGGTGTGGGTCAGAGAACCGTCCCCTAGAACCGCTATACGCATCCACCGATCTCCTTTAGGGAAGATGAAGCGGGGCGTCCGGTCCGGTAGGCAGCCCCAGCAGCATCCAGATGGTCAGCAGGATAATCCAGAATATGGTGAAAGAGACGGTGTAGGGAAGCATGGTCGCTATGATGGTCCCGATTCCGTAACGCTCGTTGTACTTCTGCGCGAAAGCCACTATCAGGGCGAAGTAGCTCATCATGGGAGTTATGATATTAGTTATGGAGTCGCCGATCCTGAAGGCGGCCTGAGTGATTCCGGGATGGTACCCGATCAACATGAACATCGGCACGAATATGGGGGCCATGATAGCCCACTTCGCCGAAGCGCTTCCCATGAAAAGATTTATGAAAGCGGACACTATCACGAATGATATCAGAAGAGGGATTCCGGTAAAGCCCGCCGCCCTGAGGACCTCGGCGCCCTTGATCGCAAGAAGGACTCCCATGTTGCTCTCCTTGAAATAGTAGACGAACTGCCCGGCAAAGAAGACCAGGACTATATATCCGGCCAGGCCTTTCATCGAAGAGGTCATGTGCTTGACGGCGTCCTTGTCGTTCTTGATGGTCCCCACAGCGATACCGTAGGCGATACCGGGCACAAGAAAGAATACCAGTATTGCCGTTATGAGCCCGTCCATAAAGGGTGAGTGAAGAAGCGAACCTGTCTCCGGATCTCTCAGCACAGCGTTCTCCGGAACGGTAAGCAGAAGCATGAGAGCCACCACCACTGCCACGGATACACCGGCCCAGATCAACCCTATCCTCTCGTGCGACTGGATGTGCTCGAATTCTTCAGTATCCCCGCCGTATTCACCCAGCCGTGGTTCCACGAACTTCTCGGTGATCCAAGTGCCCACTATAACGATCATCACCGCCGAGGCGAGCATGAAATAGAAGTTGACCGCCGGGTTGACCCTCATGGCGGGATCCACCAGGGTAGCCGCTGACTCTGAGAGGCCCGCCAGAATCGGGTCTACAGAGCCGATGAGGAAATTGGCTCCGAATCCTCCGGAAACTCCGCAGAAGGCCGCGGCCAGTCCAGCGATAGGATGCCTCTTGAAAGCGGCGAAGACCATGGCTCCCAGCGGAATAAGCACTACATAGCCGGCGCTGGAGGCGAGGTGGGAGAGGATTCCGGCGGCGATAACGGCAGCGGTGACAAGCCGCTTTGGCGCGGCGGTAACCAGGTGCCTGAGAAGAGCGGAGATCAGGCCGGAGCCTTCCGCTACTCCGATGCCTATCATGGCTACCAGTACTATCCCCAGAGGAGGAAAGTAGACGAAGTTATCGGTTGCATTGGCGAACATGAATCTCAGCCCTCCGGAATTGAGCAGGCTGATTCCTTCTATGATCTCTCCCGTTCCCGGATGGGTCGCCGTTCCTCCGGCCCTGTAAACTATTTCCGAGGCTATTACAACTATCAGAGCGAAGATGGCGAAAAGGGTGGCGGGATGGGGAAGTTTGTTCCCGACTTTCTCGATCCTGTCCAAGATCCGCATAAGGAATGAGTGTTCTTTCTTGGTGGACAGGCTCTCTGAATTGTTCTGGTTCATTGGCGGGGTCTCCGTTCGAACGAGTTGCTTATCTTAAGATAGTTCCGCCGGCCAGGGGCGGTTCTTTCGCAATCAACCCGCGGCGCCGGCGCCGCTTTAAGTGTATATTGCAGAATAAGTACAGCGGCGCATGATGACAAGTGATTTTTCCCGGCCTAAAGGAAAACGCTGGCGCTGGGTCAGAGCAGCTCCTTTCCCGAGGTGGCGGGTATAAGCTTGCCGAATTTTACGCCTTTCATCGAGACAAGTTCGTCGCAGAGTTTCTTCACCTCGTTGAATTTTCCTCTAATCACCTTCGCTTCCAGGCAGTTATCCCGGTCAAGGTGAAGGTGCAGGGTGGACATTATTTCGCCGGACCAGCTGTGTTCCTTGTGAAGCAGCCGGGATGAGAGTTCTCTTTTGTGATGGTCGAACACCATTACGAATACACCGATGATCTCACCGGATTTCCGGTGCCATTCGTCTTCGACGATAGCGTTTCTTACCAGGTCCCTTATCGCTTCGGACCTGTTAGGGTAATGTTTTTTCTCAACCAGCGAGTCGAATTTCTCGAGAAGCCTGTTATCCATCGAAACTCCGAAACGTGTCGTTTTCATTCGAGCCTCCACTCGGGTTGAATCGCCTATCCGCCCGCCTGCCTGAATATAAGGTTCCAAACGGCGCCGGCAAATCCGATTCTGTTTGATTCCGGCCGTTTATCTCTATTAGAGTGATATAGGAAAGGGCGCGATATTTAAAGCATTTTTTATCCTTACGGGCCCCGGCCTTAAGGGAAAGAGAGACCCCGCCTGTGAAAATGAAGAATATCACAGAGAGACTGATTGAGGCATTCGCTTTACTGCAGAGGCGTTACGGGCCCCGGAACTGGTGGCCGGTGACGCCTTCCGGGAAATCGGCGCCCGAGTACCGCGGGGGCCCGGTTAACGACGGCCAGAGATTTGAAGTGGCGGCGGGAGCTGTTCTGACCCAGAACACATCCTGGAAGAACGCCTCCGCCGCGATAGAGAATCTCAACAGGGAGGGCATACTCTCTGCGGAGCGGATATTTAAAGCCCAGGAATCGAGGCTGGCTGAAATCATCAGGCCTTCCGGCTACTACAATATGAAGGCGAAAAAGCTTCGCGCCCTGGCCGGTTTCTTCCTCGAGGGCAAAAAGGTCAGCAGGGAATCACTGCTTGAAGTGCATGGGGTAGGCCCCGAGACCGCAGATTCGATTCTTTTATACGCTTACGGTGTTCCGGTTTTCGTGGTCGATTCATATACCGGAAGGATGTTTTCGAGAATCGGCATGATAGAGGTTGGAGCCGGCTATGAAAAGACCAGGGCGTTCTTTGAAGGCAACCTTCCTTCAGATATCAAACTTTTCCAGGAGTACCACGCCCTTATAGTGGAACACTGCAAGTCCGTCTGCCGAAAGACGCCCCTCTGCGCTCAATGCGCTCTGGCCGGCCTGTGCCGGAACGCCGGGAAGTGACCCAGCTTCTCTTTCCGGCCTTTTGCTTGAAATCCCGCAGAATGGCTTACCCTTTGAGCCGACGCTTCATCCTGGCGAAAGATTCTCCTGAGTGAACCCCGCGGCTATCCCCTCTTCCTGCGTATGTGAACGATTCTTGCGTAACAAGGCGATAAAGATCGTTTCAGTCTATATCGGCTGAAATCCGCGTGTAAATCTGGCATCTGCACGGAATTTGTTCACCCGCGGGGAGTTGGAATGGAAGATTTCGCCATAGAAAAAAGGAACTCGACGGCCAGAAGCAGCTACACCGTTGTAATAAGGAATACCCTGTGTGTTGAAAGCGCCCTCAGGATGCACGCTGAACTATCCGCTCTAATAGCCCGGAAAGGGGTCGATCTTCAGATAGACCTGGAGGGATCAGGGAAAGTTACCAAGGAGGAGATGGGTATGCTCCTGGGAATCGTATCTTCGGCGCGGGCAGCGGGGGGGCGGGCGGTAATCATGAACCCTTCCGGAAGATTCCTCGCGGAAATGAGGATGATCGGAGCGGGCCGGCATTTTGAAATCGATTAGTATTTGCCTTCCGGCATTTATTTTAAGGCCGGTAACAGTAATTGGAGAGAAAGATTGAAAGAAGCCAAGGGACAGGATAGAGCGGTCGGGAAAAAGGGGGAAAGCCAGCTTAGAAAAACGGCCAGGGAGAAGAGCAACCTGCTGGATATTTCTCTGGATCTCTTCGAGAAAATGACCAGCCGGCTGGATATCGAAAGGATGGCAGGGATACTTTCGATGTCCATGGCGGGCAATCTCGGCCTGAGCAGGGTGGCCGTATTCAGTCTTGGACTGGAAGAGAAGGGGTTTGACCGGGCCTTCTCGCTGGGAACGGGCCCCGGTTTCAAGTCCGGCTTCATCGATTACGTTGAGGGCTTCGTAAAATGGGCCGACGGCGCCCAGCCGCCGGTTCACCTGGATAATTTCTTTACATCCGGGGCAGGTGTCACGGTCAGGGAATGCGTTTGGCTGGAGGATTTTATCAACGCGGGATTTGCTCACGTAAGCCCTCTGAAATCGAACGGCAGGGTAACAGCTCTGATTTTTTACGGGGGGCGGCTGGATGGGTCCGGATTCGAGGGTTACTCAAAGGAGCTTCTGCGATTGCTGCTTAGAACCGGTTCGGCCGCCATGTCGGCCGCTTTGGTTCACCGGGCCGCGGTGGTTCGCTTTCGAAGAAGAGAAAGGTTCGCCGCCGTCAAAGAGAGCTACGTAACCAGAAACGCGTTTGAAATAAAAACTCCCCTGACAGTCCTTAAGAGTGCTATATGGTCGATAGATTCTGAATCGGCCTCAGAGGGACTGATGGTAGATATGGCCAGGGACGCTCTTAAGAACCTTGAGGACCGGATAAACGAGCTGGCCGATATCTCAGAACTTCGGCGGGATGGGGCGAATATGCGGATCGAAAAGACGGAGATGTCCTCCCTTGTGGAGGAAACTCTGCGAGACATGATTCCGGAGATCGAGGAAAAGGGGATCACTGTCGACTTCAACGAAAGAACGCTGCGTGAAATCCCTCTCGATCCGGCCAAGATAAGAATCTCCATATCATCGATACTTTCCGGTGCGGTTAAGAATATTCCGCGGGGGGGAGAGATGAAGGTGTCCGTTTCAGTCCATGATTCCGGACCGGCCGGCAGTGAAGGTATGGAGATCGACCGATGGAGCCGCTCCGCGATACCGAGCGGGGACATGGCCTTTCTGGATAGCGTGGGGAAGCCCGGTGTTCCTGAAGGGGAAGGTGGGCCTTCAGAGAGTTCCGCAGTATGGCTGGAGACGAGAATCAGGGCGAGGGCCGGAAAATCGCCGCTCCCCCAGCCGCTTCACTCTCTTTTTTCGGACGGAGAATCATCTGAAAACCAAGGATTTGGCTTCGAGACCGACGGTGACGGAATCTCCCTGGCACTGAAGATAATATACGATCACGGGGGCAGGGTCTTCATTGCTGAAAGAGGCGCCCGCGGCGTCGAAAAGATGAACGTCATAAACGAGCTGGAAACAGAAGGAGAATGGGAACTCTCCATCTGGCTCCCCGAAGAAATATAAAATCGGAGGCTCCCGGGAGAAATATAATAGCTGGGGGATTCCGGGAAGAACACAAGAGTCCGGGAATGGTTCACGCGGGGAACACAGAGGCCGGACCCGGCGGAAAAAAAGCGGCGGCGCCATGGCGGCGCCGCCGCAAATCATCATCCTTCAAAAGATCTTCACTATTTCTCTTTCGACCCGCCGCCTATCATTCTCATGGATTCAATGATCACCGGTTCTACTGGTTTGCTGAGCGGGCCTTCCTTTTTTGTTTTTACGTTGCCTATCTTGTCGATAACGTCTGTTCCCTTGGACACTTTTCCAAATACGGCGTAACCGAACTCACTGGGTGAATTTCCCCTGTGATCAAGAACGGCGTTGTCGCGCAGATTAATGAAAAACTGGCTCGTTGCGCTGTCTATTTCAGGTGTTCTGGCCATCGAAAGGGTGTATTTCAGATTCTTCAGGCCGTTATCCGCTTCATTCTCTATAGACTCGGCGGTAAGCTTTTTCTTGCCGCCGACCGTGTAACCGCCGCCCTGTATAACGAAGTCTTTTTCAACTCTGTGTATCAGTGTCTCGTTATAGAATTTGCTTTCAACATAGTTGATGAAATTCTTTGCTGTAATCGGCGCCTTTTCGGGAAATAGAGTTATGAAGAAAGTGCCGTAATTGGTCTTGACCCTTACCCTGGGGTTTTCCTTCTCTTCGGCTGAGGCGCCGTCGCTGTAGGACGCCATTGAGAAAAATATTACAGCGACCGATAGTAATGCGATAAAGCCCTTAAAATTCATATAAATATACCTCCTTCTTTACGCATTTCCGATTAAACGGTTAGCCTTGCTATTTAAATTACCACTTTTACCTTAAAAAATCAAAAGGCTTATTTATTGAATTATGAGTGACTGTATTTGAGGAAGCTGTCTGGCCGCGCCGGCCGGTTTGAAGGCTGCCCCGCCTGGTTCGAGCTTTTCTCTTTTCCCGGACGCTTGTTTCTGCTAACATGCCCTCAATTACCGAAGAATATTAACATATAAGTCTTTTAATAAGGATGTCGGAATGGGAAAGAAACTTAGATACGAGCACATCGACGTTTTTACAAAGCGTCTTTTCAAGGGGAACCAGCTGGCCGTATTCAGGTCCCCCGGAACTATCTCGCGAAAAATGATGCTGTCTATAGCGAGGGAGATAAACTTCTCCGAGACGGTATTTCTCTTTCCTCCCAAATCAAAGGAGGCCGAGGCGGGGATGAGGATATTTACACCGGCCAGAGAGATACCCTTCGCGGGGCATCCGGTAATCGGGGCGGCGTACGTTGTCATAAAACACCTGAAAGGCCAAAAGCCTTCCGAGATAGATCTCGAGTTGAAATCAAGGATGGTGAAGATCGAAATAGAAAAGAGGGGCAAATCCTACGATTTCGCGATGTATCAGCCCTCCCCCAGATACGGCTCCGCCCTTCAGAACAGGGGGCAGATAGCAAAAGCGGTCGGCATAAAGAGTTATGAGATAACGGGGGGCGGGGTGGTGTCCAACGGCCTCTATTTTTTGATGGTCGAAGCGGAAGATGAAGAGGTCGTGAGAAGAGCCAGGCTGAACGCCGAGCAGGCTTCCATGGTGATTTCAAGGCACGGGGTTTCAGGAATATACCTGTTCGCCCGGGTAGAGGGGAAGAGGAAAAAGAATATTCATTCCAGGTTTTTCGCTCCCACCCTGTCAGTGATGGAGGACCCGGCCACAGGGTCCGCGGCGGGCGCCCTGGGCGGTTACCTGGCCAGGATCCTTAAATTTCCCAAGAATTTTGAGCTGAAGATCGAGCAGGGCGTGGAGATAGGGCGTCCAAGCCTGATAAGAGTATACGTCGATTGCGACGCCGGAAGAGTTGGAAAGGTAAGGGTATCCGGTTCGGTGGTTTCAGTGGGGGAGGGGTATATTGTGATCCCCTGAGCCGTTTCGGGCCGGGTGAGGGCGCAATACAAAGAGACTTAATGAGTTATTTTGGGTCAAATGTTAAAAAGTTGTTTATTTTTTCTCAATTCTGTTATATAATTAAAACGGTCGGGTTCGAAAATCAATTATTACCGGAAAAGTTACTGAGAAGGCGGCCCGTGCGACCCTTTCATTGGTTCTTTTCCGGTATTTTTTTGACTAAAATGGTGGAAAAGGGTGTAAGCATCCCCACCCGAGTTTGACACGAGAGGGCACATTTTCAGTCCTCCCGATCCCGTAAGTTGT
>CAZAUK010000031.1:0-17699 GCA_964488475.1 uncultured bacterium | reverse complement strand
GCTTAACTCATCGGGTGGGATTTTTCATGGATAAAATCGCTCAATTTAGGTTATAGATACATTCGGTTGCGTAGTATTCCCTGCGACTTTGCACGCCAGAGTACAGATACGGATAGAAACGGTTTTTGGAGAACCCGGGCAAAGTCCATTCGGGTATGTTAATGACCATGATACAACCCCTGACATTTCCGATCCTTCAGGAGCAACTCAGAATGATTCTTCAGCACAAGGAGGTTTGGGATTCTGGATGAGTTATTCAGGGAACTTTTTGATTCATTTAATAAACATCCTTTTTTAACTTTGCTGCATTTCTAGGGGAGCAATGGAGAAAAGTGCCGGGATTATTCAGGAGTTAGATGAACCATAGCAGGTGTCAGAAGCCCCAGTCCGCTGTGATAATGTTCTTTGTTGTACCAGTTGAAGAAAACGCGGCAGAAACAGCGGGCGTCTTCTATGGAGCCAAACCGCTTCGGGAACTCAGGCCGATATTTCATCGTTTTAAAATGAGACTCCGAAAACGGATTGTCATTGGATACATGGGGGCGGCTGTGAGTCCTGGTTACTCCAAGATCCATGAGTAGTTGAGCCACCGTCTTCGATCTCATCGAACTTCCTCTATCCGCGTGTATAGTCAGCTGACCTTTGACAATACCCTGCTTTCTGCAACTGTGCTCGATCAGTCTCTTTGCCAAAATAGAACTCTCTCTTCTTGCGATCATCCAGCCGACAACATAACGGCTGAAGATATCAAGAATAACGTACAGACAGTAATGTCTCCATTTCACCGGCCCTTTTAACTTCGTGATGTCCCAGGACCAGACATGGTTCGGGCCGGTGGCCAGAAGCTCGGGCTTCTCGTACACAGGATGCCTGAGCTGGTCGCGCCGCTCTCTTGCTTCTCCCATCGATGCCAGAATCCGGTACATCGTCCTTACTGAACAGAGATAAACCCCTTCGTCCAGTAAAGACGCGTATATCTGCCCGGGAGCCTTGTCCACATACCTTGGGCAATGAAGCACTTCGAGCACCCTTTGGTGTTCACCCTCACTCAGGGCGCGATGAGACAGCGTCCGGCGCCTGCGCTCCGCTACGATCTTAGGCCTCATGCTGCGATAAAACGAAGACCTGGCAACTCCGATCGCATCGCAGAGGGGAACGACGGCTACTGTGTTCGGCTTAGGCCAGAGCACAGGAAACACGTTAAGTGGACCCCAATGTCAAGATCTGCCTTACTCACTATTCGCACTGATCGGCCTGGACATATATGAGTACACTACCATGATAACCCCAACTATCAGAAGAATATATGAAAGAATCTCCGGATAGATACTGGTTTGTATCAAGAACTTGATGTTCAGAGCGATCAATATCCATCCAATCATGCTTGGAAATGTCCTCACCTCTCTTTTGCTTAGGGCCGAGAGAAACGAACTCACTAAAGTACCGAATGCTACAGCCACAATGGCCCAGAGAATATCCTTTCCAATTACAGGCCAGGAGCGAACACTCGCTTGACCAGCTATCAGTCCAATGACAATGAGTAAGAAGAAAACAACTATTGCTATTTTCCCAGCTTTCATGATTTTCCTCCTCTTAGTCGCTATCAGGCGGTGGCCAGGCAATGGTTCCTGCTGCCGTGCCAAGAACCGCTCCCAAAACAATACCTCCAGGACCTGCTCCAGAACCCAGAGCACCACCAGCAGCATCACATGCGCCAACATAAACTTCCCTTATCTGAGGCTCATGCTTATGCCACCAATTCCTCAATATATTCCACCAATCTTCCCACCTGTCCTTCTCTTCATCGTCCTCTTTATCCACGATAACGGTATCTTGAACCTCTTTCCAGAATTCCACTGATTTCCGGAATATCTCAACACTCGGATCGCTGGTTAATTCCTCTAATTCAGCTTGTAAACCTGTTGTATATACCGGATGAGGATAATCCTCCTCCATTTTTACGATTTCAAGAGCTCTTGCTAACTTTGTGGCGGTGGGCTGTAGAAAACCTTGTTGGGCAGCGTGCCTTATCTTTTCCGGTGTAATGGTTTCTTGGTGGAACAGGTCCAGAACACCGGACTCAGCCATGCTTCCAATTGCCTGCATTTTTTCTTCAAGTTCCTTTTCAGTGACTCTATAAGGAAGTTTGTTCCACTGCATAACTTTATTAAATGCAGTAATCATGGAATTTCTCGCATCAGTCCAAGATACTCTCAGCCGATCCCCGCCCTCTCTGAATAAATCATTCTTAACGCAGAGACCGAGATACTCTTCCATAATCTCGTTGTGAAGTTCTCCTGGAGTCTTTCCTTCAACAACTACTTTTTTAGGATTAATTATTCCCTGGTCTGAGCATCCTAATAAAATTATCGCTGATGTGAGTACACAAGTCAATATAAAGTATGCCATGAATTCATGTAATCTTTTAATACACATGAGCTTGCCCCCTATCATCTTAAATAGATTAAAATACGGCCAAAAGATTTTTCATAGGCTTTCACCTCATCCATGGTTGAAGATAGACAGAACCTGTGTCATTTGATGTATCTGTTACTAATTGGTCCGTTGTTTCCGTGAAGGATAGAAAAATCAACCCAACTACAAAAATCGATTTTAATAAAACTATGCTCAATTTAAACATTTCCATTTTCTTTCTCTACTCAAAGCCATCAGTTCTTTCTTCCATGTCAAACTGAATGCATTGCACCAGCTGTACCGGATGAATATAATTAACCGAGTTTCTCCTTATATATCGCTTCAACTTGGAACAATAAACTTGTATTATTTTTGATGACAGAACGTTAGAGATTGTCAATTTTATTGCTTGCCTCGATTATAATTATGTTATCTGATAGAATTGAGGGTTTTTACATTTATGTAGAGTGTATAAAACTATCCGAACTTTCTACTGAAGATCGATTCAAAAAAACTCCAAAGTTGACCTGCTAGCAACTAGTTACAGTAAGTATAAATATGGATATACAAATATACGTATACTTGTGGCCCAATGACTTTAATAATTTATGCAGGCGTCCGCTTCCTCGAGTATCCTCATCTTGTACTGCGTGGTGAACCGGCGGCGGACAGGCCGCTCCGGCACTTCGGGGTCAGGAACCGGTGATATGCCACCTTCAGCCACCACTTACCCTCTTTTGCCGGCTGCTCCGCTACGCTCCGCCGCCGGCACCCCTTCTTCACTCTTCTTCGATAAATTCATTCCTTCCATCCTGTCTCTCTCCCCCCCCCCCTACACACTAATTTATTCTCTCAGTCTGTCTCAACCATTATTGGCACAGAGGAAATAGCTAAAGTGCGCAATATCTACTTGACAATAAAATCCCATATAGGGTAAACTGATTCTAGGCTTAATATCCAAAAAATTCTGGGGGTAATACTATGAAGAATTCATGGAAAGCGGATTTAGCGCTTGTATTGATTATTGTATATATATTCTGTTGCTTGGTATTACCTGCGACTTCCCACGCAAGAGTTCAGATACGGAAAGAAACGGTTTTTGGCGAGCCTGGTGACCTACCTAATACGTCAATAAATGATGACGGTCTTTCAAGTAATTCTGAAACTGAGTCAATTTATAATAGAAACAGTACGTATTCGCTTGATGATACACGATATTCTTGGTGGCTTCTGAGTTTAAGGTTTACTTTGAACCAGATTGTTGGGTTTATACTTTAACTAGTTTTTCGAATAGGGGACCAATGCAAACAACTGAACAGTTGGTGCATGAGTTGGAAAAACTGATATTACGCGAAGAGTTCAGTAAGGCTCTGGCTTTATTGAATGAAAATGGATTGACCGATAAAGAATCAATCTATTCCGTAAAGGAATCCAAAGATCTCCTCCTCTCGATGTCAAGGACATACTATTTCAACAGAGATTTCAAAAAGGCAAAGTATTACATAGACATACTGGAAGCAGAGCATTCGGAGCTTCTAGATAGTATCGATTATGTCGCTCATAAATATCAGCTTTTAATATCTGAATATAAAACAGTCAAAGCTGTAGAATTAATAAAGAGAGCTCTTGAAATAGAAAGGGGGGATAAGGAGCGTTACGAACTCGAGTATTATCTTGGAAAGGCTTATTTCTGGAACGGTGATTATCTGAACGCCCGTCATTGTCTGGAGAGATGCTGTAGTGAATATCGCGCAAAGGATGATAGATGTAATCTTGGAAGGACATTTTGCACTCTGGGTTATATAGCATTCCAGAGAAGCTTTTTTGATCAAAGCGAGGAATATTTTAATAGAGCTCTTGAGAATTTCAGAGTCGAAAATGAAAATCACAAGGCCGCTCATATCTACAAGTTGATGTGTATTCTTAATTACCGAAGAGGCGATTATGAATCGGCCAAAGAAAATATTGAATTGGCTCAAGAGCATTTCGGCAAGTTTTCGAGCAGCGTACATATGTTGAACTGCAGGATCGCAAGGGCCCGCATAGCTATCTTCGAAGGAGAACTTGATACGGCGAAGGAGATCCTATCCTCGGTAAGAGCCGAATCCTCAGAGGAAGGACTCAAAAGGGTTCATGCCCTCTCTTCCGAGTTTCTTGGAGAGATATCCTATAGAAAAGGGGATCATGAAAAAGCCCTGTGGTATCTTGATGAGGCTCTGGCGCTGGCTCTGGACACAGCACCCAGGGGAGATGTGGCTGTCGAAGTATACCGGAGAATGGGGGATGTCTATATCGCTTTGGGAAGAACCGCAGAAGCTGAAGATATGCTCGCAAAGGCTATTCAGCTCTGTGAAAGCCTGGGGGATAAATATGAACTCGGGTCGGTATACAGAGCGTACGGCTTGATTGCGGTCAAGCGAAGAGACATCGATCTCGCCAGATCATTTTTCAATGAGGCGATATTGACATTCAAGCTCATTAAGGAATCTTTTGAACTCGCCGGAACATATATTATGGCCGCTGAGGAATACCAGAAGTGGATACAGGTGGAGGATCTAAGCGATGAAACCTGCGGAGACCTTCACAGAAACGCAAGAGAATTTGCGATAGAGGCCCTTAACCTATACACCAAACTCGGTCTCCCTCACGGTATCGAGAAATCCAGGGAACTGATTAAGAGTATTGATGATAATTCAAGTAAAAGCGCTGAAGGTCCTTGCCTGGATAATATAGATTTTGATGACCGCTGTCTTCACGGAGGTATTTTTGTGGCGGATTCAAAAATAAGCCGTGAAGTTATCAAAACTATAGAGAATGTCGCCGGTACCGATATCCCTGTTTTGATATCCGGCGAGACAGGGACGGGGAAGGAAGTAGTGGCGCGTCTTATACATAAGTGGAGCGGCAGGTCAGCCGGTGAGTTTGTCGCGGTAAACTGCGCTGCGATTTCCGCTAGCGTATTCGAGAGCGAGCTTTTCGGCCATAGGAAGGGAGCCTTTACCGGAGCAGTCGAAACCAGAAAGGGACTACTGGAACAGGCAAACGGAGGTACTCTGTTCCTGGATGAGATTTCGGAGCTTTCGCCGGCCTATCAGGCAAAACTGCTAAGGGCCCTTGAGGAAAAGAAAATACGAAGGGTGGGGGAGGTATCCGAAAGAGACATAGACATACGGGTAATATCAGCGACCAACGAAAATATCGAAGATCTACTTGAAAATAAGTCTATTCGAAAAGACCTTTATTATAGAATCGCCGCCAAACAGATCAGCCTAAAGCCATTAAGAGAAAGAAAAGAGGATATAAAACCTCTTATGGCCTATTTCCTTTCCCGATCCGGAACGGTATTCAGGATGGAGAAAGGGCTTCTGGATAAGCTTCTATCTTATCACTGGCCAGGAAATGTGAGGGAACTGGTTAACATGGTACGACTCCTTGTTTCCCTTAGGAAGGACAGCGGAATAATACGCTGTGATGATCTGCCGCGGGCCATCAGAAGCGGCGAAGCGGAATCTTTTGAGATTAACAGTGAATCTTACTCAGCAGCTGACAAAATCCGGACCATGCTATACGGCAGATCTCTTGACGGCAATCGCGATGAGTTAAGAGAGCTGTTATCCTCATTGATCTCCAAACACTCCGGCAATAAGTCGGCGGTCTCGCGCGAACTCGGTGTTACAAGGAAAACTCTTTATTCCTACCTCGAAAAGCTTGAAATAAGCTGACGCCGCACAGATTATACAAAAATGGTCTACGCGTAAGTATCGTAGAGTTGTATAATCATGTGTATACTTACTATGACTGCTTGTTAATAGGGTTGTTACGTATTTATTAGTTATACTCTAACGGAAATAAGCGTATAATTTTATACAATTTCTTTGAATTATAACCCTTAATTTTATCCGCTTCAATTTTATTGATAAATTATAGCAAGAAAAATAACAGCCGACAACTTATTTATATTCAATAGTATACAACAGTTAACTATATGAATATCAGGTGAATAATTAAAATTACTTTAGCCCCGCTACTGGCATAACTGATGCGATATTCTGTAACAGTATTCTCGTCTTTGGTGCGGCTACTGTTAGTATAGAAAAACTGAAAGGAGATGAATAGGTAAAAGGGCTGGAGAAATTATATACACTAATTTCTCCCATTGTGAACACATAAATTATTTCTGAAATGTTTTTGACTTTTTAGGTAGGTAACCAAAATGATACGGTTTAGTTTTATCATGATCATGGCCTGTATGGTATTTCTTCTAGGTTGCGAAACCACCGAGGTGGTATCTCCCCAAATAGAAATGGTTTCGGGAGAAATCGGAACATATCATAATGAGTATCTGGATAATGTTTTCCAGAAGCTAGACTCTGAAATAGGCCGACTCACAGCTGGGGAAAAAGAAGAAGTACTTTTCCAAGAAGCTAATAAAATAGCTGAAAAATATGGAGTTAAACCCCTTACTCGTGAAGAGATTAATAATGCCCTGGCCCTTGGAAGAAAATATTCCATGATGGACCCAGATTCGCTGGCCAAGTCGATTCTTCCTGTTGAGCAGTATGAATGGTGGTTAGAATTTGCCTCCAGGGCAACGCCTATGGACGCTAGCCGAGTATACCTTGAAGTTTGTCAAGAGAAAGGAAGACCTGAAAAGGGTACTCTGCTTGAGGACATGTTGAACATAAGCATTCATTCTGCGCAATTTTGGCGAGTAAGACATGAGCACGATGAACCAGAGGTCTATAATCCTTATGCCCGCCCTATACTTAAAGGGTGGAAGGAAAATTTGCTTAGGTTTACAGTAGTGGTAGCGACTGATGCGATCACCGGTGCTATAGCCGGTGCTGGAACAGGAGGTAATCCGGTAGCAGCAGGAGTAGTTGGAGGGCTTTGCTCCTATGCAGCCGACGATATATTATTTGGAGATTAGTAAAAATTTTATCTTGTAAAAATAGAATATAATCTTGTTAAAATAGGGTAAAGAACGGAGGTTTTAAAATGCCGGATATAAAGTGGTTTATATTGTTACTGATAGCCGGTGGCATGATTGGCCGTTTGTTGGGAGGCAAAGATTATCTGTCTATGGGATTAGGAGTAGCTATCGGTGCTTCGGTTGCCTTTGCTATTTTCAATTCATGGTGGTATCTTCTGGCCCTGTTGATTTTCATGCCATTGCTAATGTATAGTAGAAAGCGTAAAAAGCATGAGGTCAGAGCAGGCTGAATCTTTGGGCTTCCCCTAGTTTCGTAGACAACTAAAGGATGTAGCCAGAGACGTTTTCAAACGCCTTCGGGCTGACGCCGCCGATATGGCTATGGCGGCTCACAGGATCCGGGCCATGCTCTACGGCAGGTCTATTGACGGCAATCGCGATGATTTGAGGAAGCTGTTATCGACATTGATTACGAAACACTCCGGCAACAAATCAGCGGTCTCACGCGAACTCGGTGTTACAAGGAAAACTCTTTATTCCTACCTTGAAAAGCTCCAAATGAGATGATTCCATCCCATAGGATTCTAAAATCAAAATCTTTCTGAGCCTCCTTTTTTTTCACAAGAGTTTATATATTTTTACATCAAGATTTAGGTATATCTATCGCGAAAAGAGCTAAACCGATCAATGTTCCTGCCAAAAGTATAATATTATAGACTAAGTCTTCCCCGGAGGAGCGCGCGATTGCTAAAGAATAAGGCATAAAAATGAGCACCATGCCGGCGCTCCCGAATTTTATTTTCATTCCCTTTATCTTAAGCAGCAGAAAACCTATTATAGCAATCCCCAAGGCTGTTAAAATGACCGCCAGTATTTCCGATAGCATTATTATCACCTTCTTTGATGAATAAATAACCTTTTAAAAATATTCGTCCAATTGGTCATCCACCCAATCCTCGAAATCATCGCCCCATATTATGAATGCAGTCGAAGCTAAGCAAAGTCCCGCGAATCCACCAACCAGCCCTCCGTAGGGTCCAGCCCATTTTAGACCCAGTAATCCTCCACAGAGAGTTCCAGAAGCGTCCCAGTACATTGTCTGTAATGCCTGTATTTTCTCTGGAGCCATCATTGAATCTGAAGAAGAGCTTTCGTGTAGATTATACCAGAACTTGTATGAATTCTTAGTAACATCTACGAATAGCTTATAATTATCAAAGAATCCCTCTTCAGCCGAGTGTGAGAGCACATTAGCAGGTTCCCTGAAAATCATTGATTTCATGCCCTTTTCCTTTACGTCCTCAAAAACTCGGATGTATTGCCCCAATTTACATTTTGGAAAGCAACCCTTCTCGGCCAATCTATTCAAGCTATTCAGAGGAATGTCCTTGGGTAGTTTGAAAAAGTCTATGATATTTTCTTCTTTCAATTCAATAAATTTTTTTAATAACCATAGGATATCCCTCTTGGTTAATCTGTTAATATAGCCATTTTTTTCCAGCACCTCGTTCGTTGAATTCAGGAAATTTTTCACGAACGAGTCCGCTTGAACTTTATTGTTAAGCAGAGGCATTTTTCGATTCAGATTCTTAAGGACCTGATTGTGTAATTCCCCCATTTCTTTGTATTCAAGCACTTTTATATCAGTATCTTGATCAAGTTCTCCTGTTGAATCAGGGGATGTAACAGAATCAATCTCTTCGGCGCAGGAAGCAAAAATCACACAAAAAACAAGAAGCGCTAATGAAAAAAATATCGGGTTATCAGGTTTGGTTATTTTTCTAAACATGGCATTATTCCCCCAGAAAAATGTTAAAATAATCATTTATATCCTGACAAGTTTCAGGCGATTTCCAAAATCGAGTAAGATTTTAAAAACAGCCTGTTTGCGATGCATTCAATTTACCCACCTCCCTTGAGATCAAACGTCGATTAACTAAAAAACGAGCAATCAAAGAGTTAAGAAGTAGAACTATTTAAAGTGGTTTAAAAGCCAACTGTTTCCTACACTTTGCACATAGGAAGCCATATGAATACTGGAAAGTAGTTTCTATGAGTATTTTTACGGTGAGGGCATATAAGTCATTTTACAACAATAAATTAATATATTACGTAATTAAATAAAATGAGATGAGCGAAGTATAATATCTTACTCTTCCCGGCAGAAAATGTTACCAGGACGAAACACTGATTTTAAAGAATTTTATGTTTAAATGGCAGCTGTGATTTAAATTATAGATGTGTAACCATCAGTACACAATAAGTAAAAGATTACACAGTATATAATTCTACGCCTACTATTCTATCGCTCTAAATATGCTGTCAGAAATAGTCATTGTTTTCACAGGCTCTCTCTAGCGACTATGCTATGAGATTGCAGTGGTTGCCACATTCTGAAGGAGAATGAGAAAAACAAACGCCTGATTTCTTACTAAAGTTTCGGGAATACCTCAGTATTCCTTGTATATCGTGACGTTCTCTCCTTTCAGGGTTATAGGCCGGTCTATGACCATCTCCGTGCCCATATACGAATTCATGGAACCCGCCTCGAAGATCAGGGTGGTCCTGTCTGGGGCGCCTGATAAGGATTCGTTGATCTTCCGCGCACTTTTTGCTCACCGCTTGATTCCGCGATTCCAGAGCCTTCGGCAAATTATTTTAACTTGAATAATATTACCGGGTTATGGTATAATCTAAATAATATAAATTAGCAAATAAGGGACAATCGCCGTGCGGCAGTATCTGAGCCGCGTCTGATCTATTAAATCTTTTCAAAAAAAATCAATACGGGTGTTTTTATGCAACGGGGGGGAGCTTCAAAAATGAAAAACATTGTGGTCATTCTGTCTATTTTTCTTGCGCTCACTGCTCCGGCGCGCGCTCAATGGTTGAGCGGGTGGAGCTCTAGAGAGACTCTGGCCGTGTTCAACCCGAGCGGGGAGGAGCTTGCCGATTATCCCGTGAGGGTAACCCTGGACAGCGCGTTCGCGTTCGAAGACGCGGGCGAGGATGGAAGGGACATTCGATTTACCAGCGTCGACGGGACAACGCTGATTCCGTTCTGGGTAGAGGAATGGAATCCGGAAAACGAGAAGGCGGGCTTCTGGGTCCGGATACCCGCGATTCCCCCCGGGGGCACGAACGTTTACCTGTATTATGGAAACCCGGCGGCGGTCTCCGCGTCCGACGGAGCGGCGACATTCGATCTTTATGACGGGTTCGAGGACCCGGACGCGATCAACCCGGGGGTATGGACCAGATATTCGGGCAACCCCCTGATAACAGAGGGCGCTTCCGGCGAGTGGGACGACCACGGGTCGACTTTCGCCAGTGTGATGTGGGACGAATCGGCTGGGGAATTCCGTATGTACTACCACGGTTTCGCCTACAGCGGAGCTCACCAGATCGGGCTGGCCACAGCCCCGAGCCCCGAAGGCCCATGGACCAAGTACTCAGGAAATCCGATAGTCACCCCCGGCCCTGAATCCTGGGACAGCCATTCGGTGAGGGTTCCGATGGTATGGAAAGAGGACACAACCTACCACATGGTCTATACAGGGTATAACGGAAGCGCGTACCAGATAGGGTACGCCACATCTTCCGACGGAATCGACTGGACCAAGTACGAAGGGAACCCGGTCTTCAACGACCCCGCATGGGCGAACAACGAGACGGAGAACTGGGGAGTGATCAAGGTGGGGGAAGAGTACCTGATGTGGTACTGCGACTTCGGAATGCGCCAGTCGGGGATAGCGGTCTCCACGGATCTGGTGAACTGGACGCCGTACCAGACCGAGCCCATCTTCGCCTCCAGCGGCGATACCAATGACGACAGGTATTCGCAGTACTGCCCGTTCACCTTCAAATACGCAGACCAGTACTACGTCCTTGTACCTTCCTACAACGGCAGCTGGAATTACAGCAAGTACTATCTATACCGTTCGTCCAGCCCGTACTTTCCCGAATCGGACAGGCACCTGGTCCGTATAGCCCACACGGTGGCGCCGGAAGGAGAATGGGACGACCATGACAACGACACACCGTTCGTTTTCACATTCGATGTGCAGAGAAGCTTGTTCTACAACGACGAGCTGTGGTGTTTCTATTCCGCCGAAGGAGGCATCAACCACTGGAAGGAAGGGCTTCTTATCGAGACCGATATAGAAGCCGCCCTCGCCGACGCCCCCCTGCCCGGTGAGGACGGCTGGGTCGCCTCGGGCGTTATTGATATCGTGGATACTCCGGTTCACAGCGACTCTCTCAGCGTCCATCATTATGACGATTTCACAAGCGGCGCCACCACCATAACGAGGTTCTTCTCCCAGAAGGAGTCAGGGGCCGTGGAAGCCTGGATGCGGCGCGATTCCACCTCGAACGGCGATTACGACATATACCTCTATCAGGATTCCACCGACGCGGGCGATTCGGCCCTGGCCTGCGTGGCCGGGCTGGGAAGAGACGGCGATTTTCACTACTGGGACGGCGATTTTCATCCCACCGGAGTGTTATGGGATGTGGATAGATGGTATCTTGTTACGATCGCCTTCGACGCGGCGGCGGCCGGCTACACCTTTATGGTTCATGACACTACGCTGGCCGAGCTGGTCAGAGTGGAGGATATTCCTTTCGGAAGCGCGGCCGAATATATCGACAAGGCGATGCTGTATACTTCGATGGGTTATCTGGGGAACTGCTACGCGGATGATTTCAGGATCAGGCCTTGGTGCGGCTCGCGGATGGAAGGGGCGATAGTGGTGGCGGTGGAGGAAGAAGATATTCCCGCAGCTTCTTCAGTTCTTCACCAGAATCACCCCAACCCGTTTAATCCGTCTACCACTATCAGATATCATCTTTTCAAAGACTGCCGGGTCAGCCTGATAGTCTATAACTCCCTGGGACAGAAAGTAGCCACACTGGTCGACGGACACCGGAAAGCCGGGCCCGGGATGGCCCGCTGGAACGGAAGGGATGATTCCGGAAGAGAAGCCGCCTCGGGGATCTATCTCTATCGCCTCAAGGCCGGATCGTTCTCGGAGGCCAGGAAGATGATACTGCTGAGGTGAGCGTTATTGATCCCGCATTCCGCCGCGGGACGTGTTTATAAAAGAAGAAGATTCATTGCTCCCGCTTTCATCCGCGGGGCCTGTTCAGAATAGAAGGAGATTCAATGAGGTATGCCTGCTTGTTTGTCATCGTAATCTCGCTTATCGCCGCTCCCGCCCAGGCTCAGTGGCTTTCCGGATGGCCCTGCCGCCGCCCGGTCGCGATATCCAACCCCTGCGCAGAGGAGCTGTCCGGCCATCAGGTACGGGTCTCCCTGGACAACTCATTCGATTTCGGCGCGGCCGGCCAGGAGGGAAACGGGCTCAGGTTCACAGAGAGCGACGGCACCACTCTACTGCCTTTCTGGATAGAGGAGTGGAGGCCGGAGAACAGTTTCGCCAGCGTAACGGTCAGGGTGCCTTACATCTCCGCCGGCGGTGATTCGATCTACATGTACTACGGGGACTCCACCGCGGTTTCCGGTTCGAACGGCGCTGAGACTTTCGATATGTACGATGGATTCGAGGATTATACCGGAGACGGCGGCAATCCCGGCGAATGGTCCCGCTCAGAGAGTAATCCTCAGATCACCGAAGGCCCCTCCGGGGCCTGGGACGACCACGGCGCCACGTTCGCCAGCGTCATTTGGGATGAGGCGGCGGAAGAGTTCAGGATGTACTATCACGGATTTGCTTACAGCGGAGCGCACCAGGTAGGCCTGGCAACGGCTTCAAGCCCCGACGGGCCCTGGACCAAGCACCCCGCAAACCCGGTGCTTGCGCCCGGCCCGGACTCCTGGGACGGGCATTCAACGCGCGTTCCGATGGTATGGAAAGAGGATTCCACCTATCACATGATATATACCGGATACAGCGGCAGCTCTTATCAGCTGGGGTACGCGTATTCCTCGGACGGGATCAGCTGGACAAAGCATCCATCCAATCCAGTTTTCAACGATCCCGGCTGGGCGCACGATCAGACCGAGAACTGGGGGGTCATGAAGGTCGGTTCGGAGTACCTTGTCTGGTACAGCTCCTTCGGTATGCGCCAGATCGGTGTCGCCGTCTCCACCGACCTGGTCAACTGGACCGCCCACCAGAGCGATCCCGTGTTCGCCTCAAGCGGGGATACCGGCGACGACCGCTATTCACAGTACTGCCCCTTCAGCTTCAAGTACGGCGATGACTACTATATACTGGTTTGTTCCTACGACGGCAGCTGGAACTACAGCAAGTTCTATCTCTACCGCTCTTCCAGCCCGTATTTCCCCGAGTCGGACCGCCACCTGGTCAGAGTTGCCCACACCGTGGGGCAGGACGGCGAGTGGGACGACCACGACAGCGACACTCCCTTCGTCCTGACCATGGATATCGAGCGGACCCAGTTCTATAACGACCAGATCTGGTGTTATTATGCGGGGGAGGGCGGCGCGAACCTCTGGAAGGAGGGCCTGCATATCGAGACAGACATAGCGGCGGCCCTCTCTGACGCCCCGCTTCCCGGCGCGGGGTTCGGGAACTGGAATCACGAGGGTGACGTGTCGGTGGTCACAAGTCCGGTTCACGGGGGAGAGCGGGGCATGCGGCAGAATGATACTTCCTCGAGCGGGGCGACTCGTCTTACCACCATGATCCCCGAAAGGGAGTCCGGCGTGGTGGGAGCGTGGATGCGGCGCGACTCCGATTCCGAAGGGGATTACGATATCTATATATATGGAGAAGGGGGCGCGACTCTCTGCTGCGCGGCCGGCCTGGGGCGAGACGGGGATTTTCATTACTGGAACGGCGCGTTTCAACCAACGGGTATCTACTGGGCCCTGGACACATGGTACCTGGTCTCTCTTTGCCTGGACGCGGCCGCCGGAACTTATGATTTCCTTGTTTTCGACCGGGATCTGACAGAGCTGGTAAGGGCCGAGGATGTTTCTTTCGGCGGCGCGGTGTCATCCATCGACAAGGCGCTTATCTATACCTCGATGGGCTACGTGGGAGAGGGGTATGTGGATGATTTTCGAGTTGCCAGATGGTGCGGCGCCCAACCGCGGGCCACGCTCGGCGATGAAGAGACAGAAGATGTCACCGGCGTGGAGGAGGATAGCCCCGGGCCGTCCTGCGCCCTGGGGCAGAACTTCCCCAACCCGTTTAATCCGTCCACCACTATAAGGTACGATCTTGCCGGGGAATGCCGTGTCAGCCTGGTCATATATAACGTCGCGGGCCTTAAGGTGGCCACCCTCGTAGACGGCAAGCGGGAAGCGGGAAGAAGGGAAGCGCGCTGGAACGGAAAGGATTCTTCGGGAAGGCCGGCCCCTTCAGGCATTTATTTCTACCGCCTGAGGGCGGGTTCGTTCACGGATACTAAAAAGATGATATTGATGAGGTGATCTCTTGCATAAATTCAGGAGATAAATTAACGAGGCATGGTTTTCTGCCAGATATACAGGAGTTAAATTAACGAGGCATAGTTTTCTACAGTTTCAAAGGACGGTGAGCGCGATGAATATCAAGCGTTTGATCTCGCTGGCGGCTCTTTTCGCGGCTGTTGTCATCACAGCGGCGGGGCCGGCCCAGGCGCAGTGGCTGGGGGAATGGAGCTACCGGCGCCCGGTGGACATATCCTCCTCTTCAGGAGAGACTCTTACGGACTGCCAGGCGCGGGTGCCGCTTGACAGTTCTTTTGATTTCAGCAAGGCGGAGGCCGGGGGAAGCGATATACGCTTTACTTCCTCCGACGGCTCCACCCGAATTCCTTACTGGATAGAGGAATGGGACGCTGCCGGCGGCACGGCCTGCCTCTGGGTCAGACTGCCGGAACTTCCCACAGAGGGAACCACGGTTTATATGTATTACGGCAATCCCGCCGCCGCTGATAATTCCAGCGGCGAGGGGACGTTTGTTAAATACGACGGGTTCGAGGATTACGCTCTGGGAAGCGGGAATCCGGGCGAATGGGACCGTTACCCTGGAAATCCGATCATAACCGAGGGGGCCTCAGGGGCATGGGACGATCACGGCGCCACGTTCGCCAGCGTGATCTGGGATGAGGCGGCCGGCGAGTTCCGCATGTATTATCACGGATTTACCATGGGCGGGGCGCACCAGATCGGCCTCGCGACGGCGCCTTCTCCGGAAGGGCCCTGGACTAAATATTCAGGCAATCCGGTCCTGACTCCGGGCCCCGGCTCCTGGGACGCCCACTCGGTCCGCGTCCCCATGGTATGGAAAGAGGGCTCTGACTATCACATGATCTACACCGGTTACAGCGGAAGCGCCTACCAGATCGGCTACGCCTATTCATCCGACGGAATAAACTGGACAAAGCACGCGTCCAACCCGGTCTTCAACGATCCCACCTGGTGCCACGACCAGACGGAGAACTGGGGCGTTATGAAGGTCGGTTCTGAATATCTTATGTGGTACAGCTCGTTCGGGACCCGCCAGTCCGGAATAGCGGTATCGTCCGACCTTGTCAACTGGGCGCCTCACCAGACTGACCCAATATTCGCGACCAGCGGGGACCCTGGCGATGACCGGTATTCCCAGTACTGTCCCTTCAGCTTCAAGTACGGAGAATATTATTATGTCCTGGTGCCTTCCTACGACAACAGCTGGAACTACAGCAAGTTCTATATGTACCGTTCCTCCAGTCCCTATTTTCCGGAATCGGACAGGCACCTGGTCCGGATAGCCCACACGGTGGCTCAGGACGGGGAGTGGGATGATCACGACAACGACACTCCTTTCGTGCTGACCATGGATATCGAGCGGACCCAGTTCTATAACGATGAGCTTTGGTGCTATTACGCTTCAGAGGGAGGCGCCGACTACTGGAAAGAAGGACTGCTGATCGAGACGGATATCGCGTCGGCTCTCTCTGACGCTCCCCTTCCCGGATTATTCGGAAACTGGAGTGTGGACGGGGATATCGCCGTGGTCGACGATCCGGTACGCCAGGGAGAGCGCGCCGTCCGGCAGCATGATCCATCCACCGGATCCTCCACGCAGCTGTCCGCCGGTTTCACGGCCATGGAGACCGGGGGCGTCGGCGCCTGGATGCGCAGGGGCTCCACATCCAGCGGGGACTACGACATCTATCTTTACGGAAACGGCGGTTCTGTTCTTTCCTGCGTCGCCGGGCTAGGAAGAAACGGCGACTTCCACTACTGGAATGGAAGTTTCCAGGCTACCGGGGTGAACTGGGCGGTGGACACATGGTATCTGGTGAACATTCTGTTCAACGCCGGTGCCGATGTCTACGATTTTGCCGTTTACGGCTCTGACGCCTCCGAGATTCTGCGGGTGGAAGCGGTGGCTTGCGGCAACACCTCATTCTCTATGGACAGGGCGATGTTCTACACGTCCGGCGGGTACGTGGGAGACTGCTGGATGGACGATTTCAGGATTCAGCAGTGGAGCGGCGCTGAGCCCGCGGCCACGGTGGGAGAGGAGCAGACAGAGCTGGTAGACGTGCTTTGTCAGGAGTATTCGGCTTGGCTTGCCGGCTCCAGGATTCGAATCGCCTGGACGCTGTCTTCAGATCTTGCGGCGTCCTCTATTCGAATCTTCAGGGCCGCTTCGCCCGGGGGGATGTTCGAGAAGATCATGAACCCCTCCATAACCAGGGAGGGATTGAGCTATTCATTCATCGATGAAGCTATAGAACCCGGAGGGTCTTACCGCTACAGGACTGAAGCCGCGACGAAAGAGGGAAGCGTAGTACTTCTGTTCGAGACAGATGCTGTAGCCACCCCCTCGATGCCGGTCACCCTGTTTCAGAACAGCCCCAACCCTTTCAACCCGGTTACAACGATCCGGTATTACCTTCCTTATCGAAGCAGTATCACTCTGGAGGTGTACGACTCGACCGGGCGCCGAGTGGCGGCCCTGATCGATAACAAGAGTGAATCGAAGGGTTTCCACTCGATGGAATGGAACGGGCTGGACGGTAGAGGTAATCCAGTAAGCTCAGGCCTGTACTTCTCAAGGCTTAAGTCCGACAAGACCGTGAAGTCCGGCAAGATGGTCTTGCTGAGGTAGCAAGTAGCCTCGTAATGACCAGATTGAGGAGTGCGTCCCGGTATTTCAGAGGGGAAGCCGGCATTCCGGGATGCAGGACAGAGGGACCGCCCGAGAGGAAGCGGGAATCGCCATCCGGAACCTGTAGCAACGGCGCCCTGACTCGTCCCCATACGAGAAAATCATGTAACGTCGACACTCTTATTTGAGATGAGGGCAGTATTGCTCTAGTCCAGGATTTTAATCAACTTATAAATCCACCTTCTTAGAAGGTGGTAATGGAAAAATGGCTA
>CAZAUK010000030.1:0-19275 GCA_964488475.1 uncultured bacterium | reverse complement strand
ATTGCAAGGGATATCGTAGTAAAGAAATACTGCCGCGAAGCGGCTTAGTTCAACAATAATTATCCGGCATCCATTAAATCAGGAGCGAGGAATTCGTGTTAAGGTAAGCTGCTTCGATGTTTGTGTTGTCTCTCTGCCCCTATGATGCCGGCAGGTTTCTTAACCCGCCATCCGATGATACATCATGCCAGACAAGCTGGGCGTTTTCAGCACTTAAGTTTGACTTATTGTGTAGTGTAAACTTTTGTTTCCGCCGCCGGCGGCGGTAAAATATCTTGCGGTCACATCGGGCCTGCTCCTAGTCAGACGCGCTCGACTGCTCAGAGATTACCTGTCCTTTCCCTCACCTTATCCGAATAATGTTTCCGTTTACCACAGGCTGTTTCATCAGGCAGGTCCCTTAAAAGGTATATCCAGATGCGATATCTGTCTCCCTGCGGCCGTATCCCCCGGTTCGGCCTGACGGCTTCAAATCGTTGAAATTCATCCGGACACATAGTATAATCATCCGCCAAGGTATTCTTCCGTCAATACAACCCGGCATTACACCTCAGAGGAAGAGAATTCCTTTTTTATACCATTTCTTTCACCGTGGAGGTCGAGTCATGAGGCTCAAGGCGTTCGTTCTTGTTATGGTCGTCTTAATGACCATTGGTGCGGCCCACTCGCAGGTGCCGCCGACGATGAATTATCAGGGAGTACTGACCGGGCCGGGTGGAGAACCTTTGCCCGACGGCACGTATGCTTTGGAGTTCGCGCTATATGAACAACCGGAGGAAGGCGAACCGATCTGGACCGAATCAAATGGCGTCACTCTCCAGAACGGAATCTTCAATGTCGTTCTGGGGGCTGTAGAACCCCTGGATCCCCTTCTTTTCTTTGGAGAGAGATGGCTCGGCATTGCGGTCGAGGGGGAGGCGGAGCTTACTCCGAGGACCTACCTCGCCTCGGTCCCATACAGTTTCATGGCCAGCGCCGTCGCGGACAGCGTCGCCGTGCGGTCTCTTAACGGAATGACCGAACATGTCAATCTTCTGGCCGGCTCCAACATAACGATAACTCCATCAGGGAGCGACCTGACCATAGCAGCTTCCGGCGGAAGCGGAGGAGTGTCCGGCGAGGGGACGACCGGACAGCTGGCTATCTGGGAAGGCACGACCAGCCTTTCGGGAGACGCTCTTCTGGTCTGGGATAATGCCAACAACAGGCTCGGAGTCGGCACCGCGGGCCCTAACGCGCGCCTGAGGGTCGAGTCGGACGAGTACATGACCAGTGTCTTCGCATCGACACACGCGTCGGATACCACGGAAGTCATAAGGGCGAATTATCTCGGCGGCGGGAACCATGACGCGGTCGCGGTAAAGGGGATCTCCCACCCGACGGACGGCTACGGCATCGGGGGAGAATTCACCGGCGGGGCCTACGGACTGAAGGCTTACGGTAACGGCGGAACCCATGATA
Source organism: uncultured bacterium (assembly GCA_964488475.1). Classification (GTDB taxonomy): domain Bacteria; phylum Krumholzibacteriota; class Krumholzibacteriia; order Krumholzibacteriales; family WJIX01; genus CAZAUK01. Next base: position 17,814 of record CAZAUK010000030.1, on the reverse strand, counting down.
CCAACATTTACGGGATATACACTGAGGCTTCCGGAATCGGTCTGGAGATAGATTTTCATTACGGCATCTGGGCCAAGGCATCGGGCAATACTGAGGCTAACAACCTGGGGGTCGTCGGGGAAGCTCTTGCGGGAACCGATTCATACAGCTACGGTGTGTACGGGGAAGCGAGAGCAGACGACGCGAACGCTTTCGGTGTTTACGGTACGGCCATGGGAAGCGGACTTGGAGGGAGATACAGTGTGTTAGGCAGCAGCTACTACGCGAGCGATTCGGCATATGCCGGTTACTTCGAGGGCAACCTGGTCTATACAGGATCGTTATACAAGCTTTCCGACCGGATGTTCAAAAAGGACATCAGGGATATGGACAGCGCCCTCGACAAGGTCCTGGCCCTGAGGCCCAGGCGATATTCATACAAGACCCGGTTGGCTGCCGGTGGTGTCACCTTGCCGTACGGAGACCATTACGGTCTTGTCGCGCAGGAAGTCGAAGAGGTCCTGCCCGAACTGGTCGGCAACCTGATCCACCCGGGAGATCCGGCCATAAGGGAGGGCGAAGTGCAGGGAGAAAATATTGCTTATAAAGGCGTCAACTACGTCGAGATGATCCCGCTGCTCATCCAGGCGATGAAGGAGCAGCAGCAGACGATAGACGAGCTGAAGCGCGAGATCGAAACCATGAAGGACAAGTGAGGTGACGAGCGATGAACAGGATGAAATATATTCCGGCTCTGCTTCTCGCCCTGCTTGTGCCGTTCGGCGCCCGGGCCCAGCACGATGTGCCTCATGGCCACATCTGTGCAGGTTCGGGAAGCAGCGGGGGAAGCCACACGCTGCGGTGCACCGCGGGACAGGCCGGCTCGGAAATGTCGACCGGAGAAATGTACGAGCAGAAAGGCGGATTCTGGTATATGGCCTGGGAGACCTCTACGGTCGATGTCGCGGTCACCTCGGTCCTTGCCGAATACACGGGCGAGGCAGTCGTCATCTGCTGGACCGTCAAGGCCGATTCGCAGTTCGAAGGATTTAATGTATACAGGGCTGAGGGGCCTGAAGGGGGTTTTTTCAAGCTGAACGAAGAGCTCCTCCCTGTCGGGGATGAGCCTAGCTACAGGGACGAGACGATCCTGCCGGAAAAGACCTACCTTTACAGGATAGGGGCCGTTAAGGGGGAGTCAGAATTCCTGTCGACCGACCTGGAGGTCAGCCTCCCTCCCGCCAAGCTCAGTCTTTACCAGAACTATCCGAACCCTTTCAACCCGTCGACTTCGATCAAGTGCTACCTGCCCGGCAAGGTCGCGGTCACGCTCGAGATCTTCGACGTAGCGGGCAGGCGTGTCGCCACGCTCGCCGACCGGGAGATTCTCAAGGGTTTTCAGCTGTTCGAATGGGACGGCAGGGACGCAAATGGAAATATGAGCGGCTCGGGCGTATATTTTTACAGACTCGTCGCGGGTAAGGAGAAGATCTCGCGGAAGATGGTGCTGCTCAAATAATACGTGTCTCTTTTGGTACGTGTATTTTTTTAGTGATCCGGGCATTCAAGGAACCCGGTTGTCGAGTCGGAGGAGACCGGGTTCAGCAGGGCCGCGATGGCCGGCGCGGGGGCGCAAAAACCCTTTGCCAGCAATTCCCTCGTTGACATAAAAAATTGAATTTCTTATAATTAATTTTTTATAATTAAGTCTAGCTGGCTGGCATCCTGCGTAGGCGCGGCCACGCCGTCTGGCAGAAATGATGTCTGGCGGGCCCCGCCGTTTCGGGTAATATCCGCTCATATATCCGCCCCTGAAGGGCATAATCCCAGCTTATACGATATATGAACGAAAGGAGCGCACGGACATTGAGTAAACACGTACCATACGTCGCCCCCGACACCGTGATGAAGGACTTCAACCCGAAGACGGTGATCCTCGGCGTGATGCTCGGGGCGATATTCGGAAGCGCCAACGCCTACCTCGGTCTGCGGGTGGGGCTTACGATAAGCACGGCGATCCCGCTGGCGGTCGTCTCGGTGGCGATCCTCAGGATCCTCACCCCGATCTTCGGAAAGCCCTCGATACTCGAGTGCAACATCTCACAGACAACCGGCTCGGCGAGCTCGTCTCTCGCTTCGGGGCTGATATTCACCATCCCCGCGCTGTTCATCTGGGGATACGACGCGCCTCTGTGGCAAATCACGCTGCTGGCCATGTGCGGGGGCACGCTCGGCGTGCTCTTCATGATCCCCCTGCGCAACTTCCTCATAGTCAAGGAGCACGAGACGCTTCCCTACCCCGAGGGTACGGCGAGCGCCGAGGTGCTCATTGCAGCTACCGGCGGCGGCGGGGCATCGGCGAAGAGTGTCTTCAAGGGAGTCGGCATCGGCTCGGCCTACTGGGGCCTGATCTCGTTCCTCTACCTCTGGCCGTCTAACATCTCTGTCAGGCTGCCGTTTATAAAGAAAGCCGTCGTTGGAGTCTCGACGACTCCGGCGCTCCTGGGCGTAGGGTACATCCTCGGGCGCCGCATAGGCGCTATAATGGTTGGCGGCGGCCTCGTCTCGTGGGTTCTGCTGATCCCGTTCATCGCGTGGAAGTTCGGCGACATGGAGATATGGCCGAATACGCTGGCCTACCTGCAGTCGAAGGGGCTCGACCCGGCGATAACAACGATCGGGGAGCTCTCGCCGAAACAGATATGGGACGGGTACATCAGGATCATCGGCGCCGGAGCCGTAGCTGCCGCGGGAATCATCACGGTGATAAAGTCGATCCCGACGATGGTCAGCTCGCTCAAGATAGGTATAAAAGAACTCAGGACGAGCGCCGCGCAGCTGGATGCGGGCAAGCTCCGGACCGAGCGCGACCTGTCGATCAAGTACGTCCTGCTCGGCGTCTCGGCGGTCATACTCGTCGTTACCTTTATCCCAGGCATCATCGGGAACGAAACGCATATGATAATGCGGTTTTTCAGCTCGCTCGCAATAGCGGTCTTCGCATTCGCATTCGTGACGGTCTCGTCGCGGATCGTCGGTATGATCGGCGTATCGTCGAACCCCACATCGGGGATGGCGATAGTGACGCTCCTCGGAACGGGCCTCGTGTTCAAGGCCCTCGGGTGGACAGACCTCACGGGAAAGATAACAGCGCTTACTATAGGTACTATTGTCTGTATCGCGGCGTCGATCGCGGGAGACATATCTCAGGACCTCAAGACGGGATTCATAATCGGGGCGACGCCCCGCAAGCAGCAGATGAGCGAGCTGATGGGCGCCATAGGCTCGGCGTTCTTCGTCTGCCTCGCCGTATTCTACCTCGGCAAGGCGTACGGGTTCGGGAGCGAGCAGCTGCCCGCGCCGCAGGCGACGTTGATGAAGACGGTGCTGGACGGGGTGCTGGACGGGAACCTCAGGTGGGACCTCGTCGGTATAGGAGCGGCGTTCTCTATAGTGATCATGCTGTTCAAGATCCCGCCTCTGCCGTTCGCAGTCGGCATCTACCTTCCGCTCAACACGATGACGCCGGTCTTCATCGGCGGGCTTATCAGGCACATGGTCGACAGCAGGACCAAGAGCCACGACGACGCAGAGGCGAAGATAAGCGACAGCGGGGTGCTTCTCAGCTCCGGCTTTATCGCCGGCGAGGGACTGCTCGGGGTCGTGATAGCGATCCTCGCTGTGATATTGACGCGAGCGCCCAGGTTCCTTCAGATAACGTACCCTTACGGGTGGATGGGCCAGGTCGTCTCGGCGATAGCGTTCAGCATCCTCGGCTGGTACCTCTTCAAGGTCGCGCTCAAGTCGAAGCAGGCGCAACAGGCCTGAGCCGGACACATGCGGTGAAAAACACTTAATAATCGCCTTTCTGGCCATGGACCTGGACGCATTTCTCGCGAAGAACGCGAGGATGCCCGCGCCAAAAACAAATACGCCCATTCCTCGCACAATCAATGAGGAATCACCGGCCGCAATAAACACCCAGAAGGACTTTGCCGCTTAGGTTTGCTTCGACCCCAGCACACGCACTAATACAAAGTAACTAATGGCATAGATCGCTGCCCACACCCCAAAATCGATGACAAATTTGATAATGTTGAATGGTTCGGTAAACACGTTGTAGGAAAAATCTAAAAGGGCAAAAATGATTCGGGAGACGACATAGGCCACGACCCAAGAAAGAAATGCAATCCATCCTCGATTTTTCATGGTACTCCGTTCCATTATTTATTTAGTTTGCCTAACGCACCTCATAGGAGTTAGGCGCACGGCGGGCCGGCGCGTGGGGTGCTCTGCAGCCCGCGTGACGGCAGCGGCCGTCAGCTGTATGCGGAGTTAGGCGGTATTTTCCGTTCCATCTGCTTGAGCATAGCCTTTCGTTTCCTTTGTAAATCCTTGCTTCAAATACAAAGCAACCCACACCAAGAGAATAGGGCCAATTGCCAGCAGGGCTTTCTGTAGCAGTGTTGGCTCTGTGTTGACCGTCCAAGCTTCACGGAACAGCGCGAAGGCGATCAGGTTGTTATATGAGTGCATCAACACGCATGGCCAAACACTCCTCGACTCGAAATACAGCCACCCGACCATGAATCCCATGAGAATGAAAATCAACAGCGTCAAGCCCGCGCCTAACAAATTTCTTTCTTGCGTGTATATGCTGCCGGGAATGATGAGGACGGGCGCATGCCACAAAGACCAGATCACTCCACTTACCAGAAGTGCCTTCCAGCGACCCAAAGGACGAAGTTTCTCCAGCAAATAGCTCCGCCAACCAAACTCTTCTCCTATGAAAATGAACATGCCGCCGATTAGATTGATCGGCACGCGATACAGCCCGCTGGTCATCTTCGTCCAATCCACCGAAGCAAAACCGAGCGCGATTTGCAGAGCATCCTGTACACCATTCCAGAAGAAAGGGAGTAGCACAGCAATTAACCAAAAGTGCCAGGGTGTTCTCCGAATACCGAGGTGAGCGTCTCCGAGTCCTTCTCTCGCAATCGCCACCCGAATCAGTAGCGCCGCGATGAGCGGGCTGTAGGGTCCCAAAATGCCAAGGATAGGCGCCCAAGCACCCGGATCATTCCCTCCTCTTCCCGCCAGTGTCACGCCGAAAAACGGAATCCAAAACAAAGCATAAGCCAAGACGCAATAGATAGCTATGTTTCGCCAAGGAATCCCGCGGTGAATCATGTCAACCTATCCTCTCATTCCTGAGAATCCGTGCAATAGACCTGCATAGCTAGAACCACCTAACATTGCCAGCATCAGATGCGGGGTGGCCTGGCGCGGCTCTGGCCGAATGGTCAAGCCGCCGGCGGCCTGCCGCAGCCCCTTGCCAGAGCCGTGACAGGGCAGAGCTGTCAGCTGCATGCTGCAGTTAGGCGTTGAAAATAAGTTTAATTTGTCCTTGAGCCATGCGAATAAGCGGAAATCTCCGACTTTATTTTAGCCCCAACCCTATCAGACTCAATTTCCAGATCATAGTCCATCTGGAGCCCAAGCCAGAACTCTGCAGACATTTTGAAGTACCTCGCTAGCCGAAGAGCAGTATCTGCAGTAATTTTTCGCTTCCCAAGAACTATCTCGTTAATTCTTCGAGGAGATACATTAATGCTCTTAGCTAGCTTTGTCTGACTAAGTTCCATAGGCTCAAGAAATTCTTTTAGCAGAATTTCTCCAGGATGAACAGGATCAATCTTCTTTCTAACCATAATGTCACCTCAATGATAATCTACAATCTCAACGTTAAAAGCATGGCCATGTTGCCATACGAAACAAATCCGCCACTGATCATTGATTCGTATACTATATTGTCCCTCTCGTTTGCCCTTCAATCGCTCAAGGCGGTTTGCAGGTGGTACGCGCAGATCTTGAAGCGTAATGGCTCTATGAAGCATCCGAAGTTTTCGGTAAGCGACATCTTGTATATCTCCAGGCAGTTTTCGAGAACGATTCCTGGAAAATATCTTCTCGGCTTCTTTGCTCTTGAAGGAGCGTATCATAATCTCATTGTATAACGCATAACGTTATATGTCAATGATAAAACGCCTAACATCCCTCGCATCAGCTGCGGGCGGGGCTGGCAGGCCAGGCGCCCTGCAGCTGGCATGACAGACACGTCTGTCTGGTACGGCAGTTAGACAGTGCCGACTGGCTTAATCTTTGCACTTGACAATATGTCATATATGACATATAATGCAGGTAATGAAAAATACGGATAAGCCTCTCGTCTGGCTTGAAGGCGAAGTTAAAACTCCACCATTTTCTCAGCAAGCAAGGCTTGAGGCGGGCTTTCTGCTCCGCCAGCTTCAACTCGGCGAGATGCTTAGCCTTCCGCGCTCTCGCCCTCTGCCATCCATAGGGCGAAGGTGCCACGAATTGAGAATTGTTGATAAATCTGCCACTTGGAGAATTATTTATCGAATAGATAAAGATGCAATAATAATCGCGGAGGTATTCAGTAAGAAAAGCCGTAAAACGCCGAAGAAAATTATAGAAACAGTTAAGATGAGACTCAAAGCCTATGACGAAATGGATTAAGCCATGAAGAAAAGCAAAAAAGAAAGACTTGAAAAAGCTGGTTGGAAAGTAGGATCTGTCGAGGAATTCCTTGATCTCAGTGAAGAAGAGGTCGCTTTCATCGAGATGAAGCTTGCGCTCGCCAAATACCTCAGAGACAGGCGAAAAAGAAAGAAGCTTACTCAGAATCAACTCGCGCATGATATTCATTCCAGTCAGTCGAGAATAGCCAAGATGGAAGCAGGAGATCCTTCTGTCTCCCTGGACCTTCTTGTCAGATCATTGCTTTCTCTTGGAACATCCCCTAAGCAGTTGGCTGAAGTCATTAGTTCGTCTTCTTAAAACAACTGTCTAACGATCACTGCTTCACCAGCAGGCGGGGCTGGCAGGCTAGGTGCCATGCAGCTGGCATGACAGACACGTCTGTCTGGTGCAAGCGGAAGTTAGACAGTGACCCAATGCACTGTTCTGCCCAGACGTTTATGTGTCAGGTTGTCCAATGCGGCATGGTTTATCGCATAGTGTAAAACAGGCAGCTGCTTTTCCTGTTCTACTTTAATATCGAATATCTTTTTCATGAACTGTCCGGAGAGGATTTTTCTAACTTTTGCTTTTACTGATTTCACTGTTGGACGCCTGACTCTTGCCTTTCCTTTTTCACGTGTGGTGTTCCGGCATAGAGAGTTTAACTTGAGCTAAGCTCCCGGACTTTATAGCAGGATTAGCTGCAGTGCGGGGGTGATATAGACAAATATGAATATACCTCAACTGCCTTATCTCAACAGAAGCGATTTACATTAACTCCACCCCAATTCTGGTAATCGGAGAGGTGCAGAGCCGGGGTGGAGGGTGATATGAGGAAATTATGCCTCCTTCATAAAGCAAGCTTACTTATCGAAGCTGGGGGCATGATCTCTCTTTCTATTCCCGGAATCGGCCCAAAGATCTATTTTCAGCATCCGTTCCATACTGTATAATCACACTGAAAGCTTATTAGGATTGAAAGGGAGTAATGTACTGAAATGAAAATCATCAAAGACAGCATTTCCATAAAAGAGTTGAAAGTGATTGCTGAAAACAGTTTCGGAAATATGGTGAAGGGGGTTGTTGATATAAAACAGAGGATCATGGCTATCGAAGCAGAACTTCACTCCGATCAGGAAGCATACCTGATCGCGAATGAAGATTCAAAACAGGAAGACCTCTGGGGAATCAATCTTTACCCGGACATGCCAGAAGAAGAATGGATTGAATACGATTCTGTAATCAATCTGCGCCCTTTAAATGGTAACCAGAGCAGGGGCGTTGACAACCCTCAGTTGAGGGAAGAAATCAGCGCCATAGTCAACGGGCTGGTAGAGCGATGAATCGACAGCATAAAACTCTAACTGAAGAGCGCTGGGGCGAATTCAGCCTGGCCGAGCAGATGGCAAATATCGGCAGTGAAGTCCACAGGGCGATCAACTGGAAAAATAAGGGTAACCAGGAATATTCCCGCCTGGCTTTCTATAGGGCGCTGGAGCTTATAGATCTGACCACCGCAGTACACAGAGACAGTTATCCGCGTCTGAAGGAGATCCTGAGGGCAAGAGAGATGCTGGTTGATTTTCTTGCCGGAGACAACATATACAGTTCAACCGATCAGCAGTGGGAGAAATATTTCTACAGCTTCACCTACTTGGCCAGGAAGGACCGCTGAATAACTCTGCTGAAAAATAGTGATTGCAAAAAAGCCTATGAAAGAACCAGACGTCTAACTCCGAATCATTGGTTATAATCTAAGATCAGCTTTCAGATAAGTATTAAGCTTATGTTTCCTGTTGAAATAATAACCTGAATTGAGCGGTTTCCATTTTGTGATTACAATTTACCAGTGTTGAATGCTCTCTCTAAAGGCTGGGATAGTCAAGCTTAGATGTACCTCGATAGTTTCGAAGAAGGTGGGGAAGTGAGGGGTCGGGATCAGGGCCGCCGGGTAATCATAGGCCCTGGGATCGAAGCTCAGGGTAATAAGTAAGATCAGATACTTTAATCTGCGCTGTTTATTGAAGTTCATGCTTTTTCAGGATTCATCACTCTGCCCATGAACAGAATAAGACCGTTATTGACATCCCTGATAAGGAAGAGAAAGGGCCTGTCCGCTTTGAAAGTCGGGATGAAAGGTATCCTGGTATTAGTTACGATTCCACTGGTAAGAGCCAGTTCCACGGCAGTTGCAGCGGCTGCTTCCGTTCCCTTTTCATCCACCTCCAGGAAGGCTTTGTGTATAACCTTCGATACGTACAACCTCTGCATCGGTTTAATTTTGCTAATTCCGGAGAAGTCTGCTCTTGCCTGATTGAAGGCCAGCTTCAGGCCCATATCCTTTAATATCATACCCAGATTACTTCTGTATTCCATCTTGAACTTCGGCAGCCAGACATGGACCTTCCGGGAACGAAGCCTTTCTATCCATTCGGAAAGACTTTTCCGGGTAAGCTGCGCTTCTATATTGGCAAGCCCATCCGGTGAATTGAGAGCAATTACCAGCAACGCCAATCCGCATTTCTTATAAGGCATCTCCATAATGGCAAATCCATCAGAATCAGGATAGAGGTCTTTCTGACCTCGATCCAACAGGCGAGGTGTCCGGAAAAAGGAACCATCCGCGTTGAATGCCCCATACCTGCCTTTATCGAAACTACGATTTATCATTATCGGGGTTTTAATCTCCTCACCTGTAGCAAGGGTAAATGTGCATTGTGTAGTGTGGCTGTCCTTGAATGGTTCCTTCCAAGCTCCCTGGAAATAAATCGCGTTGGCAAGGACAAGCCGAATCCATCTGTCCTCTTCAGGATCACCAATTTGAAAGATATCTTTTATATGTCCCCGAGTCTGTTATTCCACCCAGGAATTGATCTGTTTCCCGGCTCCGTAGATGTCATTGATGAAATCGACCTTGAATATTCCGCCGTCAGTATAGTATTCATCTATGGTATCTGTATAACTGTCATAGACAGAAAATCCTCTCTGCAAAAAGAGCGCGTTTGAGATATTCAGTTGGTAGTTGAGGACGGTGTCCTGAAATGCTGACGGATTCAGGTCCCCGCTGATATCATCTCTATCAAAGCCGACTCTTTCAAATCCTGCCCTTTGACCAAGCAGCTGTATTCGTATTTATGCCCGGGCTGCCAGTTTTGGATATCTGTGTACCAATTGTACGCGATTTTGTCCTCACCCGGATGGTCTTCGGAGATCTTAATCGAGAGGGATCGTTCTCCCTGGTAGGAAGTTACGTCGTCCCAAGAGAATTCGACAAAATCCTTCGTTTTCTCGATAACAGTGCTTTTCCATCCTGTGGGTTGTTTTTGCAGAGCTGAGATTTTTTCGAACCCATTGCTCTCAAGATATCTTGTCTTGGTATTTTCTGCATGGAGTTGAACTGTCAGCGATAGGACTACCACTAGTGTGAGCCATGGAATAACTTTTTTCATGATCCCCCCTCTTCAAGATTGTGCCTTATGAACCTAACGTTAAGCGTAACCCGCGGGAAGGATGGGCGCGGGACGTGCTCTATAAGCACGGACCGTGACCGGCCGGCCGCCGGGTTCACGCTTTTGTTATTCGGAATCAGACGGTTCAACTATCTCCTGCGCACCATGCCAGACTGCCACAATCCAAACCGTCTTCTTCTCGACGCGGTAAAAGAATCGGTATGGTCTAATCACAACCTCACGGTGCGCCAACTCCGGGAACTCCGGAATCACTCGTCCGGATTCCGGGTATCTCTCCAATCTGCGAAGTACCTGCTCGGATCGCCTACGGAACCCTAATGCATCCGAAGGCTTATCTTTAGCGATGTATGCAAGTGCCTCGAGAAACTGTATCCGAGCTGAGGGGGTAAACCGCACCCTCACGATTGACCTTCCCGAAGAAGGGCATCAGCCTCACGAAAAACGCTCTCGAGTGAATACCCTTTCCCCTGGGTGATCTCCCTCTCACCAAGCGCCAGCAGACGCAACAGTTCCCGTTCGTGTTGAGACCGCTCATAGGCGTCGAGATTCAACAGGACTGCTGTCGCCCGCCCTCGTTGGGTAATGACCAGAGGCTCACTGGAATCCTGTAATTCTTTCAGTACCGCTGCTGTGTCCTGCCGAAGATCGGAGACAGGTATGATTTTTGGAACTTTGACCATTATGACACCTCCAATGATACACTTAATGATACCACTGTACGTATCAATAATCAATGTCTATTATCCGCATAACATTGCCAGCATCAGCTGTGGGATGGCATGGCGCGGCTCTGGCCGAATAGCAGCGCCGTCCGCGTTCTGTCGCAGCCCTTTGCCAGAGCCGTGACAGGGCAGAGCCGACAGTTGTATACGATAGTTAGCGAGCCGCTACTTTCAACCCCAGATCAGCGACTCAATTTTTGCAAGCACCTCCTGAATAACTTCATCAGGAACTCGCTCTATCTTCTTGGCGTTTCGAACACGCCAGTCCAAGCTCTTTATCTGATCAGACAAAATTGTGCCCGATGCCTTACTCTTCCCTGGAATATCTACCTCGAAGGGATACCCTTTAATTTTCGTCGTTATTGGACAGAAAAGAGCTAATCCTACTTTGGAATTATATAATCTTGGTGAAATAACTAAAGCTGGCCGAATACCAGACTGCTCATGGCCCGCTTGAGGATTAAATTGAAGCCATACTATATCTCCACGCTCCGGAACATACCTTCGCGCCATCAATACACCTCCCGCCCGACAGCATCTCCAGTTTGAATTTCCTCATGAATGTTATCTTCTCGTACCTTGGAAAGCAGTTCGGAAAGACCGTATTTTGCCGGTCGGACAGGTTTAATGACCAGGTGATCCCCCTCCAATGTTATATCCACCGCCGAACCTTCTTCAACCCCGGCTTCCTTAGCGAATGACTTGGGTATTCTCAGTCCCAGGCTATTTCCCCACTTCAGTATCTTTATGACCATTTCAATAACCTCCGTGTATATACAATGAGTATACATGGAAACCGTTATTTAGTCAACCCCCCAATTATCCACCCAATGTCTCGCTAACGCTCTCTCGATAAGCGGCGAGCTCTGCTCGCCCGCTTAATCGAGCAGTTAGGTTAAACATCGCATATTTACTTAACGGAAATAGTTCTATTCCCAATTATGACAAAAGAGAACTGAAACTGTCAATTAAGTCAACACCTCAGCAGTCGACCTCGTTTCTTAATCAATAATATTCTTCAACTTCAAATTTCTGCCCATCAGCAGTTTATGGAAAACTTTTACTATCTCATACCTTACAGGTATCAGCTTTGCATTAAATTCTGGATGAAAGCTTTAAATTGCAGGGGTGAGGATGAGGACGATGGACTACAGGAAGCGTAAGTTTGGAGATAATCCCCTCTACAGAATCCTCAGCGACCACTTTCAGAATTTTCTTGATGCTTATGAGCATCGTTTCCAGCGTATCTGCGGTGCTTTAAGGTTCGTAGCCTGCGATGTGGTAAAACGCTTCCTTGGGCTTCGGAAACCCCATGAATGGCTTTGCCGGCAATCAAGTGTGAAAGCTGTGGCTCTGAGAAGCTTCTGTATTTCAGCTGCAAGACCCGTGGTTTCTCCCTCCAGCTGCCAGGCAAGAAGGGCTCCAAGAATGGGCGAGATGGTTTGCAAACAATCTCTTAAGGCTCGCCGACCATCATCAAATAGTTTTTACCATCCCAAAGATGCTGCGCCCCTACTTCCGCTTCGACCGCAAGCTTATGACCGACTTCTCCAGAGCCGCAAACAGGGCTGCGGTGAAATTCATCCAGCAGAAAGCTGGAAAAGAGATAACCCCTGCTATGGTTGTGGTAAAACACACTTACGGCGAAGGGGTAAGATTTCATCCTCATCTCCACACACTGCCCGCAGCAGGCGGCTGGGATGAAGAGAGGGTATGGCACACCCTGCCTGCCTGGAACCAGAGTGCGATTCGTGAGCTTTTCCAGATAGAGGTATTTCGATTCCTCAGAGAAAAAGAACTTTTAACCAGAGAACGTATGGAGATGATCCTCTCATGGAGGCATTCGGGGTTTAATGTTCATATCTCAGAAGCGAGCCGGGCGCAGTGGAGGATGCGTGTTCATGAGGGAGGGGATATTACGGAGTTTGAGGTTTCCGGAATAGACAGTATTACTTTCTATCAAGACGACGGCGGATTCGTATATATAACCGCCGACACCTTCACTATGGGCAGCCCCACGGATGAACCAGAAAGATACAGCGATGAGACGCTGCACCTGGTAACACTGACAAATGATTTCTACATGTCTGAGACGGAGATAACAAACCAGCAGTATGCCGAGATAGCACAGTGGGCGTATGATAACGGTCACTGCACGGCTACGAGCTCAAGCCTTAAGGATAACCTGGATGGTTCGACGGTGGAACTTCTTGACATGGATGTTAGTGGCTGCGAGATCTCCTTCAGCGGCGGCACGTTCACCGTTGATTCCGGCAAAGAGGATCATCCGGTAAAAGCATTATCATGGTGCGGTGCAGCCAGCTATTGCGATTGGCTGAGTATGAACACAGGGCTTACGAGGGCATACGAGCACAGCACATGGGAATGTAACGGACATGATCCATACAATGCAGAAGGTTTTCGACTTCCGACAGAGGCGGAGTGGGAGTATGCCTGCCGTGCGGGTACGCATACTCCGTTTAATACGGGCAATTGTCTTGATGCTGGAACAGAGGCGAACTACGAAGGCAATTATCCATATACCGGTTGCCCTTCGGGTCCGTATGAAGGCTGGACTGTGGGAGTGGGCAGTTATCCAGACAATAGTTTTGATCTGTACGACATGCATGGAAATGTATATGAGTGGTGCAACGACTGGTATGGAAGTTACAGCGGAGATGAGACGGATCCTGTAGGCCCCGCTTCTGGAACTTCTCGCGTCATTCGCGGCGGCTGTTGGAGCGTCGCTGCACGGAACTGCCGTTCGGCGGTCCGCAACTGGTACTACCCGGCGAACGCGGGCGACTACTACGGGTTTCGTGTGTGCCGTGGTGCCGGTGCCCGCTAGTCTCCGTGGGTCCCTTGGGTTCTTGGATACTTGGGCCTTGAAAATATTTTTGAAGTTTGAAAAGAAGCGTATTTTTTTAAGAAAAGCGGCGGCGTGAAGGATTCAGGGAAGCATCATGAGCCAAAGGTTGTTGTCCGCCTCTATGATTTCACACTCTGGCTTCTTCAGCGCACCAATAGATTTCCGAAGAACTGGCGGGTGACTCTCGGCGACAGGACGGACAACCTGGATGAGTTTAAACTGCTGATCAGAATATGTCATGACCTTGGTTGTTTGAAGACCAATCAATATAAATACGCATCAAAAGAGACAGAGGATATTGGAAAACAGCTCGGCGGCTGGATAAAACAGCAGGCAAAATGATATGAAAACCTGGAAGAATCTTTATCCAGAAATATGTTCGTTTGAGAATCTTCTTCTTGGGAGCAGGAAGTCGTAGGTTCAAATCCTATCACCCCGACCATCTAATTATCATTATGACAAGGCGTTAGTGCTTATCTCTTCTTTTACGCGGAAATATGTAGTGAAATCTCACCGCTGCCGGCATTTTTTCGTGAACGTTTTCTGTGGTTTCGTGTTCTTATTATGAAAGACGTTTTATAAATCAGTAATAGAATCAAGGAGGGAAGATGAGACGATTAATATGGAGTTGTATGGCGATATGCGCTCTATTCGTGCTTATCGCAGCAACTGCGGCGCGATCCCAGACGCAGCAGGTGCCTAAGCTCACCGAGCGGGGACTCAGCAGGGCTTCCTATGTCGCTCTCGCCAAAAAATGGAAAGAGCATATAGACAGGCACGGCGAGACCGCGGAGGCGCTGGTCAATCTCGGTATGGCCTACCATTACAGCGGAGAGATAGAGGCAGCCGTGCGGGCGGCGGAACGGGCGGTAGAGCTGGAGCCGGAGAATCCGAAGGCGCTCGCGTTCGCCGGGAAGATTCTGGGAGTAGAGGGGGAGAGAATGGATGAGGCGGAGAAGCTTCTTTTAAAATGCAGGGAAATCGCTCCCGATCACGGTGACGCGTTGACTTCATTGGTATCGATTTATCTGCGGAGGGGGGAGCTAAAGCGGGCGGACGAGATATTCAAGACTATCTTCGATAGACGAATGATACGCAGGCCGCTTCAGGATTATGCCTATAACATGCTGGTAGGTCTGCCACGCGGGGCCGTTCTAGTCACGAACGGGGATAATGACACCTTTCCGCCTATAGCTCTTCAGGCGGGAATGGGTTTCAGAGACGACGTCGTTGTCATCAACCGCCATCTTTTGAAAATAGAGCAGTACGCCGAGGCGTTGTTCGAACGCAATCCGGCGATACGACCCGACCGCGTGCCGGACGAGGGGGACGGCAAAGTCCGCGCCCGGAAAATACTCGAGCAACTCGTCGACGAGGAGAAGGCCCCGGTCTATTTCGCTGTTTCGGTTCCGCTCGGTCAACTCGGATTCGAGCTCGAACATGAGATAGAAGGGATCAATATGCGGGCTGCCGGAGAGGGGCTGGACGCGGCAGAGGCGGCGGACCTTATTCTGGAGAGGTACCGGCTGGATTCCGCGACCGATTGGAACTTCGCGTGGGATCTTTATCCAAGCATAGCGCAGCTTTTCCGAAACTGCGTCGTTGCCATGATCAAGCACTCACAGATGGATGGGGTGGAGGCGGAGAAGAGAGACCGTCTTCTCGAGCGCGCCCTTCAAATCGCGGAGTTTCACGATATGTCGGGTGAAACAGAATACATAGGAAAGCTGTTGAAACAGTGAGAAGGAAAGAACCGGAGAGGGAGGGCGATGCCCGCCTGGTCATTTTGGCAAAAAAGGGAGACGCCGGCGCGTTCGAGAAGCTCTACGACCGCCATGCGGAGGGTGTGGCTCGCGCGCTCTCCTCCTACGCGGGGTCGGACCGGGAAGCGGTTTGTGATCTTACGCAGGAGGTTTTCTGCAGAGCCATAGCTTCTCTTTCATCCTACAGGCCGCTGCGGCCGTTTGCCCACTGGCTCTATACTATCGCGCTTAACGTCGGGCGCAATTACGTTCGCGCGCGTTCAAGAGAGATCCCTGTCGATCCCGGCGATCTCGAGGGCGCGGCCGCCACGGCGAACCCGCCTTGCGATTTCTCCAGGGAGGTGCTCGCTGTAAGGCTGGTGAGGCTCGTCTCACGCCTCCCCGAGCATATGCGCGAGGTGGTATCTCTTAGGATCGGCGGCGGGCTTCCGTACGGCGAGATAGCGGAGATGCTCGGTATACCGGAGGGTACGGCGAGAAGCCGCATGCACTACGCGATGAAGGCGCTGCGTGAGAAGGCGGGGCGCGAAGAAAGGACAGATAGATGCGACAGGAAATGAGATCTGTCAATTGCAGTTCATAGCCGCGAGCTCACCGGCACAGCTCATGCCGATATGCAAAGGAGAGAAAGAAGTGAAAAAAGATTTGGATATCGAAGAAGAACTGAAAAACTACAGAATCGATCTTGGCCGGCGGGTGAAGCGATCGGTGATGAATCGCTACGCGCAAAAGTACGGCCGCAGGTCCTCGCCGTCCTTGCTACTGTCATTCTGGCGAAGGCCGATTCCGGTCTATCTGGGAGCGTTGCTCATCGCGGCGGCTGTCGTTGCCTCATTTTTCGCCGGGCGGGCGACGTTGCCGCGGCGCTCATCGGTGACAGAGCCGATTTTCCCCCGAGAGCAGAGAACGAATTTATCACGAGAGCCCTCAGGTGATACGCCTGCCGAGAGGGCTCTGCAATGGGAGCCGGCTTCCAGAGATTTCTTCTGAGCACCTTGCCGGGCGGTCTGCCAGACAGCCTGATTAACGGTTGCATAATTTCAAACTTATTTGATAGTATTTAACCTCAATACGTCAAAAATCAAGCGGCTTTGAGGGCGTTGGCGATCCGGTTGAAGAGGTTTTTATGGCGTTCGTTTCGAGAGAGACGAAGGATGCCGGTGCCGTTGGGACGGACAAGCCTCCCGGCGCGATTGAAGATCTCGAAGCGAAGCGTTTGAGGCTGTTTCAGCAAGAAGAGGCAGGTGCGTTTCTCGTTTCGATTGCGACGCGCTGAGCCGGTGTCGATCTGGAAAGAGACAAGCAGATTGTGGGAGATGGTGACGAGCTGTTGCCATGCGCTGTTTGCTCCGTAGCGGCGGGTGGGGACGCTGCCCAACGCAAGCTGGCTTTTCAGGACGCCGATGGTTTTTTCATGTTCGCCGCGACCGGCCATGAAGTTCCAGATGCGACGGGGAGACCAAGTAAGATTCGTAGCGATGGCGCTGTACTCGTAGTAGCCGTCGTTGGGGTCGAAAAGGTCGAGCTGGTAGTTTTTACGCGAGCGATGAAAGACACGTTTTCGATAGACGATGACCCGGAGCGTCATGCCCCGCTTCTGGATAGGCAGGAAGATCTCGAAGCATCCCATTCCAGAGGGAAGACGTTTCCAGCGGCGGCGGGCCTTGATGATCGAGGTGAGGTCAAGCCGTCTCCAGAAAGGTACCTTGATGCAATATCCTGCATTGCGGAAGGTCAGCAGACGAACGACGGGAGAGAGGAAAAAGGCCCCGTCCATGCGGAAATTCAGGCGGTAACGCCTCCGGCCGGTCTCCTCGATCTGCCGGAAGAGGTTTCGCAAGAACACGAGGGAGGGCTTGCCGTCGTGCACGTTAACGGAGCGAGTTTTCACTCGCAGCACCTGACCGCTCTCGGCGAGATAGGCAGTGATGGGATAGTAGCTGGGAACTTTTCGTTGATGCGGGTTATAGCCCCGGAAAACCCGCTGGATGGTCAGGCCGGTGTATATGACCGATCCATCGACATCGACGGTGAGGGTGCGAAGCGAGAACACCTCGATCGCCCGGGAGACGATCTCGGCATTGAGCGCCTGAAGACGAGCGATCGATGCGCTTTTGAAGTTCCCGAGCCAGCGGCTCAGCGTGCGCAGACTCGGCAGTCCGCTCAGTCCACAGAATCGCTCGAAGAGAAAGTCACCTCGAAGAAAGTCGAGATGTCGCAAGCGCTGGCCGCCGACGATCAGAAGCCCGAGCACAACCCGTATCATGGCGACGGTGCCGAAATCGCCGGGCAACGAGATACCCTGAAAGTGACGGCGAATCATATCGTTGAACCGGATAGACCCGAGTTTGACACGAGCGGTCACACAAAAACACTGTAAGTTATTATAATGCATGTAGTAATGGGTGATTTCATAGAAACAGGCGTGTATCCATGTTTTTCGGGGAGCTATTCGACCGATATTATCT
>CAZAUK010000029.1:0-19759 GCA_964488475.1 uncultured bacterium | reverse complement strand
AGTCCGCGCCTTGATTTCCATAAACATCACAGTTTATTACGGAAGGATTGGACTGATCATCCGCGCAATAGATTCCATACCCCAGATGCTCTGCACAAAAATCGTTAAATGCGATAATACAATTCTCTATTATAGGCGAGCTTTCGTAACAGCTTATCCCAGCTCCACGCTCTGCCGTATTATACGCAATTGTATTCCTCAAAATATGGGGCGATGAATTGTAGCAATGAATTCCACCACCTGCATATGTATTCATAATATAGGTGTTATGTGTAATCACATTATCAGATATCAAAGGAGAGGAATTTGAACATGATATCCCTTCGCCGTTCATATAGAAATAATTATTTTTACATGTAGTATTTGAATCAACATGGCTGAATGAGATTCCCCTTCCGAATCCGGAATTAGAACTTGTATTCCACATGAACGAATTGTCATTAATGACGTGTTTGCCGGCATTCAGGATTAGGCCTGTATGACATCCCACAACTCGATTATTACTTATAACTGTGCTACATGAATCACAATGTATCCCATTCCCGGTGAAATACGAACTTTCAACTTCGTTTGCCTCGATATAATATGCTCCTCCATAGCACTTGATTGCAGTCACTGCGCCAGTTAATGTGTTTCCGCGTATTACATTATATGACTCGACACATTCGATAATATTGATTGGCTCGCTCGTTGAAAAACTGTTATTCGATATTGTGGACGAATCGTAAGCACAATAAATTCCGGACGTTTCACGTCGCATCTTATTCCCATGTATAAGAGCCTTACTCTTATAACATAGTATGGCACCCCCCAACGCAATAGAAAAGTTGTTTCCCTTTATAATTGCCTTGCTGTTTTTAACATAGATTGCAAATCCCAAAAGTATAAATTTATTATTTATAACTCTCGGAGAAGCACCGTTGATCACTATTGCTGAATCACTAAAAAAGGTGAATCCCTCGACAACCGCGGTTGTATCTTCACCGCTGTGAAATAGAAATCCATTATGAGGAAAACCATCAAGATTGATCAAAGCATACCCATCAGCTTTTACTACAATGGATTTACCCTTAAAATCGATATCCCAATTCCCTTCTCCATCGTATTCTCCCTCTGCGACCAGCACGGTATCCCCCGCGGCCGCGGAATCGATTCCGGCTTGAATGTTGATCACCTGGCCGGTGCTGTCCGGTTTAACATACCAGGTCTCGGCCTCACCTGCTTTCGGACACAGAAATACCATGACTGAGAAAAGGATCATAACGATTCTCACGGCTTTCCCCCCTCTTAATATATTTTTAAGGATTGTCCGGCTTAGATAGACTATTATATTATACATACAACATATTTTATGCCAGCCAGTTGCTGATATTAAATTATAAGGCTAACCAATTATGGCGGCTTGAACTGGCAATTTTGAAATGTATAAATAAATATTTATATATTAAAAAATCTGCGTAATACTCCGCAGATATTAACGCGCGGTTGGGGAATAATCCCTTCAAGATTTAACAATACAAGAAAACCCATAAGAGAAAGTCCATTTATCAATAAGGCAACTGAAAGTCTTTTCATTTCAATAGTTATCTTTAAAACACAGCTCGATATATCTCAAAGACATCTTGGCATCGGGAGATATTTTTGAGAGGATTATATCCTAAACCTGAATGGATAATAAAAATGGACGCTTTTCTGGGCACATTCGAAGCTGTCGCGATGCTCCTTGTCATAGGAATAGTGGGCTTCTGGATGGTAAGCCGCAGGCTGGTGGATCAAAACTTCTTCTCACTGCTTTCACCCCTGGCCCTGGAAGTCGCGCTGCCCGCTCTGGTCTTTATAAACATCATCGAAAACTTCGATCCCGAAATGAATCCCGGCTGGTGGAAACTGCCCCTGTGGCTGCTGTTCTTTGTCTCAATAACCTTTGCGATCGTAATGATAGGCATGCTGCTCTCCAAAAAAGAGAACAGGAGCGAGTTCGGCCTTACTCTCTTTTATCAGAACGGTCTGTTTTTCCCACTGGCGGTAATAACCGGTATTTTCGGGGCCGATTCCAAATACACCGTTGACCTGTTCTTTATGATGATGTTCTACCCCGCCTTCTTCTTTAATACATATTACCTGTTCTTCAGAAGAGGAAAAGGCGAACTGAAATGGGGCAAGATCTTACATCCGGTCTTTATCATGACCATCGTGGCGATAATCATAAGGCTGACCGGCGTTCATTCCTTTATACCGGCTTTTGTAACCTCTGGGATTAGAAACGTGGGTAATATGGCCGTACCCCTGCTTATGTTGATTCTGGGCGGCAATATGCTGGTAGATTTTAAAAAACTGAAAAGAATAAGGATACTGCAGATGCTGAAGTTCGTCTCTTTCAAGAACGTGCTGATACCCATCGTAGTCTTATCCATTCTTTACTGGATTCGGCCGGATTTCAACATAGCTCTGATTCTGATCCTGGAAGCGTCTGTCCCGCCCGTGACGTCAGCGCCTCTTCTCGCCGGAAGAGAAGGAGGGAACAGGATGCTGGTAAATCAGTATATGGTCGCCAGTTTTGTATTTTCACTCATCTCAATACCGTTTTTTATCTACATTTTCAGCAAACTGTATCCTTTGCCATAAATATAGATTATCCGACATAGGATTTCAGACTACGATTCTTTTACAGGAAAGAAGGTAAATATGCCGGGCAGAATCCTAATCTACGGCGGTTCCGGCGGAATAGGTTCAGCGACCGCGAGGGCTCTTCATAAGCGCGGATATGACCTTCATCTGGTTGGCCGGGAAAGGGATAAGCTCAAGGAGATAGCGAAAGAGCTGCAGGCGGGGTATACCGTGGGGGACGTAATGGAGGAGGAGTTCTTCTCCCGGGTGGCTGAAAAGGCCGGAGACCAGCTGGACGGGCTGGTCTACGCGGTCGGGACTATCGACCTTAGAAGCTTTCAGAGATTTTCCGGGGAAGATCTCATACAGGATCTAAGGCTGAATTCAGTGGGGGCGGCGCTTGCTGTTAAGGCTTCCCTTCGCGCGCTTAAAAAGGGGGACGGCGCATCGTCCATTGTCCTGTTCTCAAGTGTGGCGGCCCTTCAGGGTTTCAAACTTCACACAGCGGTCGGGCTTTCCAAGGGAGCTGTGGCCGGGCTCGCTCTCTCGCTGGCCGCGGAGCTTGCTCCCCGGGTCCGGGTCAACGCCGTCGCGCCTTCTCTGACCCGAACCCCTCTGGCGGAGCGTTTTGTTTCCAATGAGAAGTCAGCTGAAGCTATCGCCGCCCTTCACCCCCTTAAGAGGCTTGGCGAACCGGAGGATATAGCTGAGATGGCCGCCTTTCTGATCTCCCCCGAGTCCAGCTGGATCACCGGGCAGGTAATAAGCGTGGACGGCGGGCGCTCCACTCTTCGCCCCATGGGGTGATAAATAAAATGCTGCTGATAAAGATTACTGCGGCGCATCGGCTGAAAACACAGTGACCCGCCACCTCCCCGCCATCACCCTCCTCCCCGGCTACAGGGCTCACCGCCCGGCTGAAACAGGCCAAATCAGTGTAATCTATATCGCCTCTCAAGAAGAATCGGATTCAATCTGAGCCGAAGGTACATCGGATGAGTTATAAGCTGATTAGGTTTTATCCCCCCACCACAGCCAATTTTGCTTTAAAGGTCCCGGAACATTGCTGCAGAAAACTTCTCCATGCCTGAAATCAGGATAATGGCGGCGAAGAACAGTATACATGGTTTGTAAAACCCTCTTGTCCGCGCTCCACTCGTTGACAGAAAAGATCGGATTTCTTACAATTAATATCGGATTTCTTATAATTCTAACCGTTCCTTTTAAACGTGGAGGTGCATCATGCCACGTCTTGATGCTGTATTACTTTGCGCATCCGCCCTGCTCGCCTCGGCCTTGGTCATCTCCGGCTGCGGCGAGGACACATCCGTCATAGAGGGCACAGTCAACATAGACGCCTCGCCGGACTCGATAGACGCGGCCTGGACCCTCTTCGGCGGGGGGGAGACCTACTCGGGAAGCGGGGACGCAACACTCCGCAGACGCAAGAACGGCGACTACACGATAACCTGGATCGCATGTCCCGGATGGGTTACGCCCATGAGCGAGACGAAGACTCTCGAGGCGGGAGAGGAGATAACATTCGCCGGCGCCTATCTGCTAGAGCCGGCGGGCACCGGGTCAATCGTCATCGATCCCGGCCCCGACTACCTCGACGCTACCTGGGACCTCACCGGCCCCGCCTCGTTCGCATACGGCGGCCACGGGGACACGGCCTTCACCGCTATGGAAGCGGGAGACTACACGGTCGACTGGGGTGAGGAGACGGGCTGGCTCCCGCCGAGCCCCGATCCCGACACCAGGACCCTTTCAGGGGGCGACACCCTCGTCTTCGAGGGGGTCTACAGCGAGGATTTCGGAATAACGGTCCCCGAGATGATCGACGTCCCGCCCGGGTCGTTCGTGATGGGCGACGGCGAGGCGCTATGCGGTTACGAACTTCGGAACACCACATTGACGAAGGCTTTCAGGCTGGGAAGATTCGAGATCACCAACGCTCAATACATCGAGGCGCTAGAGTGGGCGTTCGCGAACGCTTACATAACCGCCAGCGTCGACCATGTGCTTGACGGTCTGGACGATACGATGGTCGAACTGATCGACCTCGACGATCCGGGCTGCGAGATCGCGTACAACGGCGGAGGCGACTTCGCGCTGCGGGACGCGGGGTACGGGCTCAACCCCGGCCACCCCGTCATCGAGGTCACCTGGTACGGCGCTGCGAGGTACTGCGACTGGCTGAGCCTCTACGAGGGCCTGCCGAGGGCTTACGACCATGAAGGCGACTGGGCATGTAACGGCGGGGATCCTTACAGCGCCGAAGGATACAGGCTCCCCACCGAGGCCGAGTGGGAGTACGCCGCCCGCTTCAACGACCAGCGAATCTACCCCTGGGGCAACGACTCCCCGACCTGCGCCCGCGCCAACTACGGCGACTGCAATGACTGGACCGTGGAGGCCGGCACCCTCCCCGGCGGGGTCTCGGCCCTGGGCTTTCACAACATGGGCGGCAATCTATCGGAGTGGTGCAACGATTGGTGGGAGGTCTGCGGAATCGACACGAGCGCGGTAACCGACCCCGCCGGCCCCGCCTCAGGCGTCTACCGGTTGCTCAGGGGAGGATGCTGGTTCTACACCGACCTCGCAGATGAGATCCGCTGCGCGCGGCGCCTGCATGTCTATCCAACCGACAGCTACGAGTACTACGGGTTCCGCATATGCAGGACCGGTGGCGGCCCCACACCGGGATGGTGAGTATATACAAGGCTGATTACTGGAAACCCATTTTTTTTCGGTGAGGACACTCGCTGAGCTGTCTTTTTAGATGATAGATGAATTGTTAATATGGGAAATAATATAAGGGAAGCCGTTTACCGGCTTCCCTCGTGTTTGTGACGCACAGCAAACCGCCCTGCCGACGGCGGCTGTAGCAATCATTTCCTGGCGGGAATCCCGGAAGCTGGCCTTACAGCCGCTCCTGTTCCCGCCGGGCTGCCCTTACCTGCGGGAGCGGGCCTCGTTGACTTTCAGAGTACGCCCCATAAAATCGTTGTCGTTCAGGCTATCCATCGCGGCCTTCGCTTCAGTGTCGCTAGTCATTTCAACGAACCCGAAACCTTTTGACCGGCCAGAATACTGGTCCGTGATGATTGCTGCCGAATCGACCTGGCCGTGAGCTTCGAATGCCTTTCGAAGTTCGCTCTCGCTAGTATCATACGACAAGTTTCCTACATAAATTTTCATTTCAGCCTCCTAATGGCTTTAAATGGTTAAAATTCGATAGATTTCCAGGAAGAAAATTATGTGCCCTAATGGAGTTGATTAACGCGGCAGGATTCGTCTATCGCCTAAATTCTAAGAACAAAATATAATCAATCCTCAATCCATCCATATTGTGACATAAATATAGCATTATGCGGATCAGGCGCAAGCTTTATTTAGAAATACGCATTGAGATGCAGATGTGTTCATCCGTCTTGCCGGCCTCGTATACGGCGCAGATGTTGGGATGATGGAACGCCGCCTCCGACTTCGCCTCTTGCAGGAAGCGTAGAAAGTGCTGAATAGATCCGGCGTAATTAATTACCTTGAACTTGATTAAAGGCGCCAACAAAATCAGTCTATGCCCATCCTTCAGTATAACTGCTGCTCTTTAGATCACAAACCTTATCTAATCGAATCGATATGCCGGGAAAGAAAAGCGAACAAATTACAGACAGTTATATTATCGCCGAGAGGGTACGTATCAGATTTCGGGGTAATGATGAAATTGCTTTCTGTTCCCAAATCCTTAATGCAAATCCGGAATCCCCTGGATGCTTTCGGCGCGGAAGTGTATTTTATTTCAATACACGCCAGAGGGTTGTTACCCTTTACCATCACCAAATCGCTCTCAGAGCCATTGTGGGTTCTATAGAAATAAAGGTCAATATCAGTCGGTATAACCTGTTTAACCTGCTCGATAACGTATCCCTCCCAAGAATTTCCGATCAAAAGATTTCCCTGCAGATCCTGAAAATTCGATATTCCAGCTAGATAATGCAGAATGCCGCTATCCCTGATATATACCCTTGGCGACTTTACCAGCCTCTTCTTCAAATTCAGATAAAAAGGCTGCAGCCGGTTGACCATGAATGCGGCATCCAGAAATTCAAGATAACGGTTCACTGTGGGTACGGTTATTCCCAGAGACCGGGAGAAATTGCTGGCATTCCAGATACCACCGTGAAAATGAGCCAACATCGTCCACAATCTTCTCATTAATTCAGGATTGGCAGAAAGGCCGAGAAGCGGAAGATCTCTTTCCAGATAAGTCTGGATAAAGTTTCTCATCCAGGTTTTGTAGAACTCCTCATCAGGGGCCAGAAATGCTTCCGGAAATCCACCCCGAAACCAATGAAAGGCAAGATCATAATTATCGGCAATCTCAATCTGGTTAAAAGGTGTCAGCTCCTTATAGATTATCCTGCCGGCAAGAGATTCCGAACCCTGTTCAAGCAGGGAAGGCGAAGCAGAACCGAGTATGATGTACCTTCCCCCAACTCTGTGTTTGTCAATTAGTCCTCGAAGAACTGGAAATATTTGTGGCATTCTTTGAATCTCATCCAATATCACACACTTCTCAAAATGTTGTTCCAGAAACAGTTGAGGCTCATACATTTTGTTTCGGTCAGCAGGAAGTTCGAGGTCCAGGTAAATGCATTCCTTGTCTATGTGGTCTATTAGTTCTTTCGACAGTGTAGTCTTTCCAACCTGACGGGGGCCGATAATACCAACCACCGGAAACTGATTGATTAATCGGATCAATTCACCAGTTATTTCTCTGTTAATATACATATATCATCCATGAAAAATTAAAATCATATTTTCATATATCATGGTAATTATAGATGATACAATTTCTCCTGTCAATGTAAAAAATAGCAGTATCTTTTTGTAACTGACTGTATTAGAATATAGTTATGAATACACTCATAAAATCGTGAGAGTAAATCGGTGTTAATGGACAGCAGACACCGTATAATAACCTGAAAGAGAACATGGATTCAAATTCTGACATCAGGAAGCAGATTAAAAATATAAAAAGGCAAATAGCCCTTCTTGACAGCAAACGGGATGCGTTAGCTGAACTGCTGAAACAACTAGAGGCTTCATTAGCGAAGAACGAAACAACCGCTTCGACGAACAAAAGACCAATAAACATAGACCTGTACCTCTCATTATTCCACGGCCGGAAAGATGTTTTTGCCCGCCGGTGGGTGAACAGAAAGGGCCGTTCCGGTTACTCTCCGGCCTGCGCCAATGAATGGGTTGACGGAATATGCGGGAAACCCTCGGTTAAATGTTCTGAGTGTACACACCGCGAATTCATTCCGGTAACAGAAGAGATTGTCCGGAGACACCTTGAAGGAGAGATAACAGCGGGTGTATATCCCCTCCTTCAGGATGAGACCTGTAATTTCATAGCCATTGACTTCGACAAGAAATCATGGGGGGAGGATTTTAGCGCTCTGATGAAGGTCTGTTACGGCAAGGATGTGCCGGTAGCCGGGGAAAGATCACGATCCGGCAACGGCGCTCATGCCTGGTTCTTTTTTGAAGAAGCTGTCCCGGCCGGCATTGCGCGTAATTTTGGCACCGCACTTCTAACAGAGGCGATGGATTACAGGCCTCAGATGGGCCTGGATTCTTATGACCGAATGTTCCCGAATCAGAACACCATGCCGAAAGGAGGATTCGGTAATCTGATCGCGCTGCCTCTCCAGGGCCGGGCGGCTGAAAATGGAAACACCGTATTCCTGAACGAAGACCTTAAGCCATACCCTGATCAGTGGGCCTACCTGGAAACGATAAAGAGAATTTCAATGAATCAGGTTCGAAACATTACCTGGAATGCACATCAGCGAAGAAAGATTATCGGAGTTAAGCGCACCGCGGAAGAGGAAAACGAACCATGGGAACTCTCTCTTGGCGGGGCGGGAAAAATTGAGAGCGCTATCCCGGATCTTCCGGAGACGGCAAGAGTTATACTTGCCGGGATGATATATATTGAAAAGAAAAATCTGCCGTCCGCATTTATCAACAGAATCATCCGTATAGCCGCTTTTCAGAATCCCGAGTTCTACAGAGCCCAGGCCATGCGGCTTTCTACCTGGAATAAACCGCGTATCATATCCTGCGCCGAGGATCACCTGAAGTTTATAGCCATACCACGTGGATGTTTTGATGAACTTAGAAAAATCTTTTCTTACCATGGAGTGAACATGGAGATTCAGAATAAAAATTATGAGGGAAAAGAAATAGATGTCTCGTTCACCGGAACCCTGCGGGAAGGCCAGCGTGAGGCCGTTGAAAAACTTCTGAGTAACGATATCGGCGTTCTCAGCGCACCGACCGCATACGGGAAGACCGTGCTGGCCGCATCGCTGATAGCCCGCAGAAAAAGGAACACCGTGGTGCTGGTCCATAGAACCCAGCTTATGAACCAGTGGTGTGAAAAGCTGTTGATATTTCTGGATGCGGCGGAAGAGAGTATAGGACGGTTCGGAGGGGGCAGGAAGAACAGAACGGGTTTTATCGACATAGCCATGCTTCAATCTCTGGTAAGGAAAGGGGTAGTGAAGGATATAGTAACGGAGTACGGACAGGTGATAGTGGACGAATGCCATCACATTCCAGCCTTTTCGTTCGAATCGGTGTTAAGGAAAGCCAGGGCAAGATATGTTACGGGATTGACCGCGACTCCGACCCGGAAGGACGGACATCATCCCATCATCAATATGCAGTGCGGACCTATCCGTTATAGAGTCAGCGAAAAGGAAATAAGGAGACAATCCGATGTATCTCACAGGGTAATAATCAGAGAAACCTCGACGGCCTGGAGCGGCGATGAGAAGCCATCAATTCATGACCTGTATAACCTGATCATGGAAGATGATCAGAGAAACGGTATTATCGCTGAGGATATAGGGAAGTGTCTGGAAAAAGGGAAAACTCCGCTTATTCTTACCGAGAGGCAGCGTCATCTTCGTATTCTCGCTGAAGAAATCAAGCGGATGACGGATAACCTGATCGTTCTGCACGGCAGGCTGGGAAGGAAGAAACGCCGCGAGGCCATGGAAAAGCTTCGTGCATTGCCGGATGATGCGGAGAGGGCGATTCTTTCCACCGGACGATACATAGGGGAAGGATTCGACGACAGCCGCCTGGATACTCTCTTCCTGACCATGCCTGTTTCATGGAAGGGCACGATACAGCAATATGCCGGGCGTCTTCATCGGCGGCACCACTCCAAGGACGAGGTTATAATATACGATTACGTGGATACCGGAATCGCCATGGCACGCCGTATGTTCAAAAGGCGCAGGAGGGGCTACGCATCGATTGGATATACAGTCTCCTGAGGAGACGGGAAAGAAATTATACCTGCCGGAGTCTGCCGGAAATTCGAATTGTTCCGGTTAGCGGTTTACAAGAACAGAGACAGATGTGATACTGTTATCGATTTGAGAATAAAATCCGGTCCGGAACCCGGACGCAATGATCCCTGTCCCTGCGGAAGCGGGAAGAAATATAAGAAGTACTGCCTGCGCAGAAAGTGACATTCATTCAGGGTCTCAGTACGGCGGTTCGGCCGGTCCGGCATATCCGCACAGGCCCGTCCTGGGCGAGTTTACCAGCTTTACCGGCTCTCCATACTCAGTGTGCTGGTCTTCTTCAGCATGTTTGCCGCACAGAAGCCCGCCCCGGCCCGGTTCGTACAGGCATTCGAAGCATATCCATTCTGCCGGCCGGCCACATTCAGCACATTCCAGTTCCGGGGGGCAGTTCCGGGCCATGAGAAATATCGGATTCTCTGTCAGAGGTTTTCCCATACGCTCACTGACCACTTTGATGAGGGTTTTCGACGAAGTGCCGAAGTCATAGATATGTACCAGTTCCTCTTCCGGAGCCAGAACCTGTTCAATTTCCATGGTCATCGGTATAGGTCTGCCCCGCCATCCGCCGAAAGAGAACTGACTCAAATGACCGCAGCACTCCAGCCAGATTGCCCTCAAATAGCTATCCAGATCCCTCAGCGTTGCCGCTCCCCTCATCTCCAGATGAAGCCAGTAAGTCCCTCCCCGGGCGTTCTGCACCCGGAGGTGGTAAAGTGTTTCCTCACCGCCGGACTTCTGATCGGCTTCTCTGATCCTTTCCTTCCGCTCAACGCAAGCCAGCAAGTGACGGGACATGCCTCCTCTGGTCATTTCGCGACCGCAGAAAGTACATTCACCGGACGGCTGTTCTACATTCATGAGCTTCTCCTCAACTTCTTGTCTATTCTTTGTATACTGCGAAACAGCAGCAACGCAACAGTGATTACACCGCGCCAGTTAATGACTTTATACTTCGGGCAGTTTTTTCTTAACGGCATCACGTACAGCCGCAGCCAGCTCAACTGTCTGGCGCGCTTCGTCTTCGGTTACTTCCGGCCGGTCGCCCGGGTACCGTAACTCAACTCCATAGGGGGTCAAAGCAATTATGCTTTTTAAAGATTCCGCCAGTTCTTTATCCACAGTTCCAACAAGTACCAGGATCTTTTCCAGATCATGAGTCTTTGGGAAATATACCTGATGCCAGGACAGAAAAGCTTATAAGATACTTTTCGGCCGCCTGTTGACAGTGGAAGGCTAGAGCACTCGGAAAGGCAACATCCTCTTCCAGCAGATGTATCGCCAGATCTAAATCAATTCCAGCTTTCTTCAGCCAATCGGCTACTATTTTCCTCTTTACTTCATCAGGCGACTTCATAGATCACCCTTCCATGATGATGGGCCGGATAGGAAATGCCCCCCACTACATTCTTGCTCTGCTCAAACCATTCTTCCGATACAAGTATTATATCGAAAGCATACGGCAAATCACTAAGGGACCGGCGGATCCGAACATACTCTCCCTGCCGGTCCTCGATTTCATTCATTACCACCAGAAGATCAATGTCGCTGTCCCCCGACACTTCGCCTCTTACAGCGGAGCCGAATAGAATAATCCGGTTCGGATTTGATACACCCAGAATACGTTCTACCATTTCACGGATTTCCGGTTCAGCAAGTTTCACCCCTGTACTCCCTGAAAAGCCTGAAGAAACCTCTTAAACTCACCCGTGCAGATCCGGCTCTTCCCTCCAAATATACTCAAAAACGATCAGTAAATGAAACCGCTACCGGAAAAAATAATACTTCTTTTATAGCTTTCCGCCAATATAGTGTAATAATATCCATTCTGGTAATTTTAATGAACCGGTCAACTTCCTCAATAAATTCCGACACCTCTTTTCAGGGAACTGCATTCGGCATTCCGCCTTCTTTCCGGCAGGAGGCATTGCCCGGCTTAAAAAATCGAACCAGCTTACGGGTAAGGAAAGGTTAATTTCACCTCCAGGTCATTCTCGTCAAAATAGGATTCGCATATCGGCTCGATCACTTCTATTTCGGAGAAGTCCCCGTGCTTTTCAAAGAATGAGCTCAGAGAGAGCGCGCATTGAGCTACGATCCGGATATCTTCTTCTGTAAGAGGCCTGTGCAAACCATCATTTTCTAAACTCGTGATACTGGGATAGCCCTCGGGGCCGGCAACGGGCCAGCCGTGCCTGGCCGCTTCCTTTCGCATCGGGTCGGGAAGATCAGCACCGCGCTCATAATTAAGCGAAAGTAATCCCGTTCCCAGATCAACAGGCCCAGCAGGTGGTATTCCCTCCTTTGCCAGGCTCCGGAAATTCCGGAAGCCCCCGCGGGAAGGGAAAATCAGGAATCCCGCAGTTTCCGCACCTGCTCCGATAACAGAAAGACACGCTCCCTCCACCTCAAGTTCGGGAATATCAACTCTGAACAGATCAGTTTCGTAGATGTATTTCCAGGGGGCTGTTTTATAAAGCAGCCCGGCTGCCCTGAACAGGAACTCCATTGTATCCTGCGATATCCGCCCCCCCTCACAGTAGCTCATATCGGCAGGTTTTTCATGCGTCAGGTCTTCTCTCATGTTCATGATTGTCTCATCAAGCTCGGGGGTGGGAGCAACATGGACATCCATCTCCGGCATCGCCTCGCGGATATCAGCCGCCAGCTGATCGTCGGCAACCCTAATTCTGGCCGGTTTCCTGGGCGGGCCTTCTATCGGCGATTCCATTGTTTTCTCCAGTGTCTTCGCGAAAGACCACCGGGGCTGGTCCGGATCAATAATGTGATATCCAACCACCATGCCCCCGGGCACCTCCAGGCAAATGTCCATCTCAGGCCGGTACGGGCCTCCCTCCATGATATAGAAAGGGCTGGTGAATCTGCCCCCCACCCACTCTCTTGCCGCCCCTGATCTATCTCTCCGGAAAGAATTTCCATCAGTGTCTTTATCCATTACCTCTTCCCTTCCATCCTTCTCTACGTAAGCTTGAATTCAGTTAAAAGCTGAAACATAATCCGGCCCCTGCTTTCAGGGAATATCCCCAAGGGCCATGTTACCAGAGTAGCAGATATATCCTTATTGTAAACCGGGATCTATCCGGAGAGTTGACGAGGTCTCACCCGGGCATCGTTTTTGTCCTGCACTACCGCCGAAAAGCTCAGTCATTCTTTTGAGCAATAGGTTTTTCTTCCAGCCCATCCATTATTTCCATCAAACGCCGTTTGCGCCGGTGCTCCTTTCTGAGCTCTTCCAGATACCTGTTCCACTCCTCTTCCCTGCCCTCCCCGCTCATCACTCTTCCCGCTTTCCGCAGGTATTCAGCCGCCTCAAGGTATGCGCTGGGCTTTACCCGGTCGATTAGCCCTTCCGCCCTGGCCTTCCATATCGACACCGCCCTATCCGGCGCGTGAGACTGTATCGCCGCGGCAATCGAGTCTTCGTCAACAACATACCAACCGGACCGCACCTCAGGAATCTTGTCATACCAGCGAAGCACTACGGCGGGCTCTTTCTCCAGAATGGCGATTTCGATCAGCTCGCGAATCATGGGGTAACGCCTTCCCCTGAAATCCTCCGCAGGGTTGATATCGGATTCCGGAAAGGGCCAGCCTTTCTGTTTCCACGGAAGCCGGCCGCTTTCCAGGTATTCCACCAGGCAGCCGCGCACCTTCGGCCACGAACTGATTTTCTCAGCGGCCTCCCTGCAACTGGCGAGGGCAGCTCCGGAGGGATACCGCAGGAATTCGTCAGCCTTCATTGCCGCAACTGCCGGCCAGTCCTTCTGGCGAGTGAGGATCTTCTCAAGATATTTACGGAGCTGCGCCGCAATGCCGGGAAGAGCGTCCCCGGTGGCCCGGATACCTTTCCGGATCCATTGCTCAGCTTCCTCCCAGCGATGCTCCGACATCAGAATCCTGACAAGCCGCTCGTAGGAGTTCGTCCTTTCCGCTTCGGCCCGGCAAAGAGGAACCACTTCTTCCTCTCTTCCGGCACATTTCAGAGCGTGGATGGTCCAGTCAGTAAGCTGGTCCCGCGCGTAGTCGCTGCTGAAATCTCTTATACTTCCCAGGGTTTTCTTTCCGCTCAACTGCTCCAACAGCCGGTTTGCCAGCACATTCCAGCCTTCCGGTGGAAATTCACGGAATAGATATCTGTCAAAAATCCGGTAGATACCATAATTGTCCTTCAGCACAACTTTCAGGGCAAGGGTCAGCTTATCCGCAGTATCCAGGGATGAATTCTCCAGCGCCTTTAACACCACGGGCATACAGCTATCTATTTCATCAGCGGTTTCACCGTTATCATTACTCATCATCATCTGGTTGTTTCCCGCCTCTATAAGTTCCTCGCCGATAGATAAAACTTCGTCGGCATAACCGGCCTTCAACAACTCCTCCATGGTGCTGCGTATATCCGAGTAATCCGGAGTATACCCCTCCCCCTCCCGGTAGTTCTGCCAGCCGGGCTCTGCGCTGGTCTCTTCAATCTCCCGGCTAAGGCGTGTGAGCACCGATTCAACATCCCCCGATGAAATCCGCTGCCGGTCGGCCAGCTCGCAGGCTATCCCTGGATACTCTCCAGCCAGCTCCCGGATCAACTCAGCAAGCTGCTCCCTGCTCTTGCCTTTCAGATATGCGGCGATATCCTTCATTAAATCCTCATTCGGCAAGTCATCCTCATCTTCCTCCACTTCTTCATACCAGAGTTCATCTTTCAGCATTTCCAGCCGTTCATCTTCCTGTTCCACCCCGGGAACTTCAGTATTCTTCTTTATCTTTTTCAGGTATTCCAGAACAACCGCCACCCCGTGCTTGCAGTCGATCCCGTACGGGCATGTGCAGACAGAATCCAGCACCCTCTCGTCATCAATTGTCACCCTGGTGGCATAGAGCTCAGAACCGTCCACCCACGATATCAGGTCACCGTTTTCTGTTCGCGCCAGACCGGAAACACGTCCTTCCTGCTGGTATTTTCGCCCCCTTGCTACAATCCGGCTCCCCGCCCAGCTGTTGAGGTCGCCCCAGTTCAGAGAGGCGAATTTATCATGCTTTGAATCTCTGCCGGTCATATTGTACTCGCCTTCCTTTTTTACTTACGGGCGCCATCCGAAACCTGCCGCACAAAAGTGGCTCCTGCTCCAACCGCTGACCCGGAATCCCCGGCAGGTAATTTCGGAATGAGTGGCAGGTTTTGCCCGGAATAAGCGTAATAAATTGCAATAAAACAAATAAAACAACAAGACACTTATTGTACCATACTAAATGCGTCTTATTAATTTTTTATAATATATTTCTCTATCCAATATCTGAGCATGGGGTCCGTAAACTGCCATTTAACATTATCTTTAATAATTAAACCTCTCCTGTCCAGCTTGTTCATTGCTCTCGATATATTTACAACTCTTGGATCCAATTCCCTGTAGGGACTGAGCCCTTTCACCATGCATATTAAAACCTGCCTTATCTCTTTTGAACGTGATAACTCGCTCCAGACATTTTCAAAATAACTTCTTTCATTCCAGAGAGATTCATCGATATAATGATCAATATTGCTCTCATCAATACGGTCTTCAGCTGATATGGAAATTGATTGAGCTATCAGTTGAGTATAGTATGGATGTCCCTTTGTTAATTGCAGAATTACCTGAATAGCCTTTTGGGAAATGTTGATATTCAAATCTTTAAATCTCTTACTTAAGAATTCACCAAAAATTGAGGGCTGGATAAAACCAATCCGAATTATTCTGGCGAACCTGTAAAAAGGTGAACTCTTATTGACGAATACTTCGTCCATCATCGATTGATGAGACCCTGAAAAAATATAACAGGCGTTATCCTGCAGTTGAATTATAGACCTGAAAAGTTTAATAATTTCAATACCATCCAATTTTCGAACATCAGCAAATTCATCAAAAGCCATAATCATATCTTTATTATATTTTGAGGCGAATCCGTCTATAAACCCGATACTATTTTTCAGAAGATCGATATCATCAGAAGAATTATCCTTGAAACTCAATATGAATTCAAAATCTTCAATTGTCTGTCTGAACTCAACATTCTTTAAGATGTTTGATAATTTCTCTTTTGTTTTCTGAAAGAAGTTGTCCAGTTTTTTGTTAGACAGAACGACCTTTGTGATTTCTGAAGCTAATGCCCTTTTTTCAGTGACAGTAAAAAAATCAATATAGCCAGTGAAAAAATCTTTATTTTCAAGCCGGTTTATAACTTCTAAAATAATTGAAGTTTTGCCAAATTTTCTTGGTCCGGTTAAAACAACACTTTGGCCCTTTTTCACGTGATTCATTATCAATGATACTTCTTTTTCTCGGCCTATAAGATCATTCCCCGTTACCGGTTTCCCTGCTATAAAATGGGAATTCATAAATACGCTCCTTCTAAATTATGAACGGTTAAAGAATAGCAATAAACTTAAAATTTGACAAGACAAAAGTGGTACCATACGATATTCGTCTTTAGTTGTTGCTCAAATCAATCGTTTTTATTCAATATGTATCATGGAAAATATTCAGGAAGAGGTCTATTCTGGAATACGATAATAATAAATGGCTGTCGGCTGAGCTCGAATATAGATTCGGCCGTAACTTTAACAGGGACTTGGAGAAGATCGCGTAGTATTATCTCAGGCACCGATGGAAACCCGGGATGGGGATATGCCATTTCGCTATGATCTTTTTAACATTCTGGAGCGATTGGGCAGAGAACGTGGTACCAGGTATTCTCTGGCCAAGTAACCACTTCTAAAAGCTAATGGCCTGGCGAAGCGTAATTGGAGCGGTAATGAAGTGCAAATGGAGGGCTTGAAGCAGGAATCGAGCGGCCTGAGATCAGGATGCAATTTAATGCACGTAATAGATCAAATAATCTTCCCGGCCCAGAGCTCGCTCAGGAATTCTCTCCAGGGGATAATCTCTATCCCTCTATGAATTCTTTTCTCTCGCTCATTACACACCATTACAGCCCTGTCCGGAGAATAATCTTCTTTGAAGGCGGCAATCGGCCTGAGGTCTCTTCTGTCCACCCTGTTTTTCCCTTTTACCTCTATAGCTACCTTCCCCCGGTCAAGAATGAAGTCAACCTCAAGCGCTGTCTTTGTCCTCCAGAAATTTATATCAAAATATTTCCTTTTATAACCTCTGTATGCCACTATTTCCATGAGAATAAAATGCTCGAAAGCTTTTCCGAACTGCTCTCCCTTCTCTTCTTCCAGACGGCGTCTGGTCAGAAATCCCGCCACCCCAACATCAAAAAGATAGTATTTAGGAGCCCTGGTTATAACCTGTCGTGATTGCCTTTTCTTAAAAGGATCGATCCTTATCGCCAGCAATGTATCTATGAGTATCTGATAGTATTCCTTTACCGTTTTTGAATCCACCCCGCAGTCGCGAGCTATGTTGGAATAATTGGTAAGTTCCCCGTGACTGTATCCGAAGGCTTCAAAGAATCTGCTGAATGCAGCAACCTTCCGGGTCAATCCCTCCGCAAATACCTCCTCCTTTAGGTAATCCTGAACGTATGCCTCCAGCGAATGCAGATACTCCCGTTCGCCCTGTAAAAAGTGTGCGGGCACCAGACCATGTTTGCAGATACGTAAAAGGTCATAATCTTCCAGCTCTGGAGTAACCAGCGGAAAGATCTCGTAGCGCCATGCTCTGCCGCCCAGAAGGTTTACATTTCCTCTTTTCAACTTCCTGGCACTGGAGCCGCAGAGAATAAATCTCAACCCTCTGTTCTCTATCAGCCAGTGTACTTCGTCAAGAACCCGGGGCACCTTCTGGACCTCATCAAGTATTACAGGGAACTTGAGCCTGCGGTCAGGTTGTGCAAGAAGCTGCTCCCTGAGCAGGGCAGGATTCTTCGATATCTCCAGAAAAAGATCCGTTTTTAAAAAATCATAGAATATACTATCCGGGAAATTATCTTTAAGGTAGGTTGTCTTGCCCGTTTTTCTCGGTCCCCATAGAAACGCCGATTGTTTTTCGGGAAGTTCTAACTCAAGTATCCTTTTTATTTTACTCATTAGGAATAAGCTCCATAATAGTGTTACTATTTCGGAGTATAGTCTATTTTAGTTAATGTGTCAAGGGCTTCATTCTTAAAATGTTATCAACAAATATTCACGATTTTGCATTTCGAATGCATAATTACAGATGGGACCTACATATTACTCCATCCCAAGCATCCACTTATAGACAGGCAATACCCTGATGTTTTTCCCATCTGCTTCTTCTTTTTCTTCCTGGTCATAGGTCAGTATTAAACCGTTATTAACACTGAAAGCGTTCATAGCATCACGAAGAGCTCTTATCTCACGCTTCTTATTCTGCTCGTTCAATTCCCAGCAGACCTGGATAGCTGTTTGAACCCCTCTGCTATCTTTAACAATGAAATCGCACTCCCGGCTCTTCCTGTAGTAGAACATATCCTTGCGCATTCTGAATAGGTGTATGGCTACCGCATTTTCCAGAAATTTTCCCCTATTCTCCGAGAAGCTCAATGAAAAGGCGCTGAATCCGGTATCGAGAAGATAAATTTTCCTTGGATTCATCAATCGCTTACGTGGAGAAAAATCATATTTTTGATTAGCGATCAGAAAGAAAGCTTCCTGCAGATAATCCAGAAAATTTGATATGGTCTTTTTACTGGCTGGAAGGCCAGATTCAGAAATTATCCTGGCAAAACGGGATATGGAAAACAGGTCCCCCATGGTATCAATACAGTAGCTCATCATCGATTCCAGAAGATGATTGGAGCGAATGTCATATCTCTCCAGTGTATCCTTATAGAAAAGAGTTTGATAATAGCTCTGCAGGATACTGCGTTTCTCCCTTTTACTCTTTTTCTTAATTACTTCGGGAAATCCACCTTCTTTCAAATAGTGGTCGAACACTTTCAGCAGCCCCCCCTTACGGGGAGTATAAAAAGTGCTTCTATCATACGAAATCTCCCTGTATTTCAAGAATTCTGAATAAGAGAATGGTAGCATCAGCAGATCCTCATACCTGCCCCTCAACTCCGTTGCAATCTCCCTTGACAGCAAACTTGAATTACTGCCCGACACAATTATTTTATACCTGTTCTGGTTATGCAGGGTACGGAGAACGCGGCTCCATTCAGGCAGGTGTTGAACTTCATCGAAGAATAAGTAGGACGGATACCGATCAGTTAATTGATAAAATACAGATAGAATAGCATCTATAACTGCAGGCTCCATACCAGTTAATCTGTAATCCTCGAAATCAATGAAAAGAATATCATTCTTTTCAACACCCCTTTCCATTAAATCGCTTATAATCTGATACATGAACCAGGTCTTTCCTGCTCTGCGGGGTCCCACAATGGCAAGGATAGAGGAAAGTTCGTCTATATTCAGATCCCCGGTTTCTCGCTCAACCATTTCAGGTAGCGATTCTGACTCAAGCCATTCTGAAATAAGTAATTTTATATTATTTTCAGGCATAAAAGCTCCCAATTGTTTTCTATAAAAAACAATATATCATTAAATTGTTTCTTATGCAACTACTATTTTCCAATAGTTAATTATACCTAAATTGAGCGATTTTCCTTTCGTGAGTACATTTTATCAGTGTTGAGAGTATTGAACAAGCCGATTTAGTAATGGTCGGCCGCTTGTGTGTCGGATTGCTGTCTGTAGGGGATAAATATCAGGGGCGGGTGGTATCTTCCTGATAACCGGGCGCATTCTGGACAGACGAATCCCCCTTTTGCCT
>CAZAUK010000028.1:0-20822 GCA_964488475.1 uncultured bacterium | reverse complement strand
GCCGGATTCTTAATAAAATTGAGAAGGAGTTGCCAAAGAAAGCAACTTCTTGTCCGGTTTTGAAGGGCAAATTTGCAGGTTTGAGAAAATACCGCATAGAGGATTATAGAGTCATTTATGCAATAGTAGAACCCGATGTACGGATCCTGAGGATTGGGGACAGGCGGGACGTTTACAAAAAGGAAATCTAACTGCCGCTTGCACCAGCCAGACGCGTCTGTCATGCCAGCTGCAGGGCACCTCGCCTGCTGGTGAAGAGGTGATCGCTAGGTTCCTTATTTTAAGTATTGACAGGCCGCGATAGTATGATATAATATCATACTCGGAGGTGTGATATGGCCCGTTCGAAAATAGCAATCACAGTTGATGAA
Organism: uncultured bacterium; assembly: GCA_964488475.1. GTDB lineage: Bacteria > Krumholzibacteriota > Krumholzibacteriia > Krumholzibacteriales > WJIX01 > CAZAUK01. The sequence goes on along the minus strand of CAZAUK010000028.1, from coordinate 20,451 downwards.
GGAATGTTGTTCCCTGATGATGACAAGCAATGGATTTGAAGGCTTTTCGGAAGCCACGGTGTATGTGGCCGGCGCCAGCATGACTGCACAGGGAGAAGGTGACCGTCGCCCCAATGGATACCATTACATTGTGATCATGGCCCAGGAAGACTTACCGTCTCCAGAAGAAATCGGGCCGAGGCCGCTAAAAGAACACTTTCCTTGCTGGGAGCCAAGAAACTGAAAACGGAAACCCTGCCCATTATCATTGAAAACCAGAGCGTCCCCCGGATTTTTGGCGGTTTTATGACGGCCATGTTCGGCCGCAGTATCCAGCAGAAGCAGTCTTTCCTGGCGGATAAAAAAGGAAAAAAGATCGGCAGCCAGGTGTTTACCCTGGTGGATGATCCCTTCATCAAAAAAGTTTTGGGAAGCCGGCTGTTCGACGGCGATGGATTCGCGGCAAAAAAACGAACCATGATCGATGCCGGGGTGCTTAAGGATTTCTATATCGACTGGTATTACAGCCGCAAGCTGGAAATGGAGCCCACCACCGGCAGCCCATCCAACCTGGTGATTCCTCCCGGTAAACGTTCGGCTAAGGACATCATGAAGGATTTGGGCCGCGGAATCTTTATCACCGGCTTTATCGGAGGCAATTCCAATCCGACCACTGGTGATGCTTCTATCGGCATTGTCGGGCATCTCTTCGACGATGGTGAAATCATTCATCCGGTCACGGAAATGAATATCGCCAGCAATCACCTGGAGTTCTGGAACAAGCTGGTGGAAGCCGCTGATGATCCCTGGATTTATTCCCAGCAGAGATTCCCGAGCCTGGTGTTTGAGGATATTGTGGTAGCAGGGGTTTAGTTGTCATCCTGAGGACTGCGGCAGCAGTCCGTGAGGATCTTGTGCTGCCTCGTACAAGTAAAGAGTAAAGAGTGAAGAGTGAAGAGAATACAGAGGAGAGTCACCCATGAAATATCTTAGTATAAAAACAATATACACCTGGATGGGATTGATCCTTTTCCTGTCACCCGTTCTTGTATTCCCTCAAACCGGGATTCTTTTGCCCGAAACCACCGCCTATGATCTAAAAATCAAAGTCGATTACGAACAGGAAAAAATATACGCGGATTGCTTTCTTACCATTCAGAATCCCCATTCCGATTCCATTCATGAAGTGCCTCTTCTTTTATACCGGTTGTTTGATGTGACTCAAGTCCAAAATGAACAAGGAAAGCCTTTAGCCTTCACCCAATCGGTCGAGAAATACGAGGACTGGGAAAAGCTGCAGGTGAACGCCATCCGCATTCAATTGGATCCACCTTTGGATTCCGGCCAAAGCACCACGCTCAAAATCGGTTACCAAGGACATCTATTAGGTTATGCTGAAGTTATGCGCTATGTGAAGGACCATATTAATAAGGAATATACAGTTATCCGGCCGGATGCCCGGACTTATCCGGAAGTCGGCATTCCTTCCTGGCGCAGCAACCGGGCGGCCGGCTTTTCCGAATTCGATTACTGCGTGGAAATTTCCGTTCCGGAAGGCCTGGTTGTGGCGAACGGGGGAGCGCTGGTGGAGAAAAAGTCCACAGATGGACGAATTGTTTATGTGTATCGCAGCAAAATGCCGACCTGGCGCATGGATTTCGCGATCGCGGATTATGAAGTCCTTCGAGACAGCGATAAGACCTTCCGGATTTTTCATTTCCCTAAAGACAAGAGCGGTGCTGAATCTCTCCTTTCCGCCCTGGATGAAACCATGGCGCTTTACCGGGACTGGTTCGGCCCCCTGCAAACGTTTAAGGGATTGACGGTGATTGAAATTCCCAACGGCTACGGCTCCCAGGCGGACGCGGCGGTGATTCTTCAGGAAGCGTCTTCTTTTGAGAATTTGGATAATCTCTATGCTTTTTATCATGAGCTGTCGCATTTATGGAATGTGGAGCCGCAGGATCCTATGCCGCCGCGGTTTGAAAGCGAAGGCCTGGCTACGTTTCTCCAGTACCTGGTGCAGGAAAAGCTGGAAGGAAAAGACAAAGCGGTGGAGGAAGCGGTGCAGCGAATACGGAAACGGCTGCAGGACCAATTCGCAAAAAATCCTTCGGCAGCCGGGATCCCCATGATAGATTTGGGAGAGAAGCAGATGACCGGCCTGGCCTATACCAAAGGCATGCTGTTTTTCTATCTTCTTTATGAAATCATGGGGGAAGAACCGTTTCTGGAAACAGTGGGTGATTTTTATCAAAAATATGCCGGAAGCGGCGCAACCGCCGGTGAATTTGTCGAATTTTTCCAGGCCAAGGCAGATGCGGATTTAGAAACGCTGATGCAGGACTGGATTTTTACCGGCAAATCCTCCGAATTGATCCAAAGCGATATGACGGTGGAGGAGATTCTGAAACGGTATTGACCTCCGTCTCATCCTAGCGAAGCTGATCCCCGGAAGGTGTGAGATAGAAAAAGTTTTCCATAAACTTCTATGAGGCAGAAAATTAAATTACAGGAATATTATTGATTAAGAAACGAGATCGACTGCCGAGGTGTTAACTTCGTTGACAGTTTCAGTTCTCTTTTGTCATAATTGGGGATAGAACTATTTCCGGTAAGTAAATATGCGGTGTTTATCCTAACTGCTCGATTAAGCGGGCGAGCACAGCTCGCCGCTTATCGAGAGAGCGTTAGATTTCTTATTTTAAGTATTGACAGGCCGCGATAGTATGATATAATATCATACTTGGAGGTGTGATATGGCCCGTTCGAAAATAGCAATCACAGTTGATGAAGCAATGTTGTCGCAACTTGATTATCTGATCAAAGAGCATGTATTCAAGAATCGTAGCCAGGCAATTCAGGAAGCATTGGGAGAAAAGTTGAGCAGGCTTAATCGCAGGAGATTAGCTACTGAATGCGCGAAACTGGATCCTGGGTTCGAAAAATCGATGGCAGAGGAAGGGTTGAGTGAGGAGTTGAGCGAATGGCCAGAATATTAAGGGGAGAGATCAGGTGGGCAGATCTTAATCCAACAAGGGGAAGAGAGCAAGCTGGTCTGAGGCCGGTTTTGATATTGAGTCACGACATTTTTAATGAGCGATCAGGTACAGTGATAGCGGGTGCTTTGACACGTAAAGCTCAAAGAGCGGGATTCCCATTGACATTTGAGCTAAAGTCCAAGCGATTGCCTAAGAGGACCCGGGTAAAGATCAGTCAAATTAGGACTCTGTCTGTTGAGAGAATCGGGAAGAAACTAGCTGAGGCTGATCCGGTGGAAGTAGCAACTATTGTTGAGGGGCTAAACGAAATAATAGGAACCTAACTGCAGCATGCAGCTGACGGCTCTTCGGCTTCACGGCCCTTACAGGGGCAAGGCCCACGCCGCTTCAGTCCGGAGCTGATGCTGGCGTTAGGTGGATATTTAGGGGGCTTTAATCCACATGCTTAAGGATTTGCTGTCACCCAACCTTGATCTTGTCATCTGTGGTACAGCTGCTGGGCGTAAATCCTCCGAATTAGGGGAGTATTATGCAGGGCCTGGCAACAAATTCTGGAATATTCTACATGAGGTTGGATTAACACCGCAAAAATTAACTTCTAGCCAATACAAACGGTTATCTGATTATAGGATTGGGTTGACAGATATAGTTAAAGAACAATCAGGGATGGATGGTGAAATAGATTTCAGAGGAGCTACACCTGAAGTGCTTCGCCAAAAGATTGAAAGTTTGAAGCCCAAGGTATTGTGTTTCAACGGAAAGCGTGGGGCACAAGCATACTATGGAAAGAAGACAGTTGAATTTGGGTTACAATCTGATAAAATTGGCACCACATTAATATATATAGCACCATCAACAAGCGGCGCTGCTAATAAAACATGGGATCCTTATTTGTGGAAAGAACTAGCAAAGTTAGTTAATAGGTAATTGGCTACCTAATTATAATTACTCGGTCTTGATCAGGGTAATAGTAAAAGGAGCAGAAAATGACTGGACCATCACGTGCCAAGATGATTATTGCAATCGTAATAGGCGTACTTGGGGTCATAATCGTCTTGCAGAATTTCCAGAGCGTTGAAACGAATGTATTGTTTTGGCGGCTCACAATGCCTCATGTCGCCTTTTTAGGAATTGTCTTTGGAGCTGGATTCATTTTGGGTGCAGTGCTTGCGGTTATGTGGTACATCCGCCAGTTCAAAAAGGAAGAAACCGCCTAACTGCAGCATGCAGCTGACGGAACGTCCTGTCACGGCTCTGGCAAGTGGTTGCGGCAGACCGGCAGCGGCTCGGCCATTCGGCCAGAGCCGCGCCAGGCCACCCCGCATCTGATGCTGGTAATGTTAGACATACTAAAATGGTTCGCTTAAGAGCTTGACAAAACCACCAAATGTATTACAATGTAATACAGGAGGTGCGTCATGGATCGTCCCATCACAGTAAGGTTACCAGAAGACCTAAGAAAGGTTCTTGAAGGAATCAGCAAGAGCGAGAACAAGCCGGTCAGTGATGTTGTAAGGGAATCCATCCGAAAGTATGTTTCAGTTTACAGGTTCAGGAAACTTCGGAACCAGGTCCTTCCGTTTGCAGAAGCCCAGGGGCTTCTCACCGATGAAGACATATTCAAGGATCTCAAATGAGGCTGGTGCTTGATTCAAACGTCATCATAGCGGCGTTTGCGGTTCGTGGACTCTGTCACGCTCTCTTTGAATACTGCCTCGAAGGCCATGAGATCATATTGTGTGAGGAAATCATAGAAGAGGTTGCGCGGAATCTTAGAAAGAAGATCAAGGTTCCTGGGTCACTGATTTCCGAGATTGAATCTTATCTTAGGGAAAGCACTTTGATTGAGAATCCTATTCCTGTGCAAGAGGGAGTATTTGAGGATGAGTCGGATCTGCCGGTCCTTGGAGTGGCAGCGGCTTCTGGTTCATCATATATAATTACTGGAGACAAAGCCTTATTGTCCTTGAAGAAGTATGAGGATATTGATATCATCAGCCCACGCTCATTTTGGGAAATAATAAAGGGGAAAGCGAACAATTGATGTCTAACTTCCGCTTGCACCATACAGACGCGTCTGTCACGCCGGCTGCAGGGCACTTGGCCTGTCGGCCCGCCCGCAGCTGATGCGAGTATCGTTAGACCGCTTTGGGGGAATTAAATTGAGATATATGATTTTATTATTGGCCTTTTGTCTTGTTTTGCCAGCATGCAGTGAGGATAGAGTTGTCGGCAATAAATCTTCTGATACTTGGCCAGATCGTACAGAGATGGAAGATTGCGTTGATATAATACTGATGTCTTACGAGCAAAAGAATATAGAAAAGTACTGCGAAGTGCTTCTTGAGCCTGATAACAGTGCTGAAAAGTGGCCTGAAGGATATATTTGGTATAACCAACCACGTGACACTGTGGAATACGGAGCATCTTACGATTACGAGGAAGACTCACTTGCAACACTAGGAATATTCGACATGTATTACTCTGGTACTCTAAATATATATGAAGGTTCTTGGGAAAAGATTAATAGTTTTAAGGGTCAATCTTGCGAAAATTGCTGGGAAAGTATAAGGAATTATTACTTAGATATGGGATTTAGAGATGGCCAACATTACGTAGGGGATTTTATTGTGCATTTCATAATTGGCCCCGATAGAGAGGATCAAAATAAGTACATAATATATCAGGCAAGCGATTTATATGAAGTTTCTCAATTTAATCATACAAAGGTAAATATGGGATTTGACACTGAGGAGACCAGCTGGGGAGCTTTGAAAGCAATGTACAGATAAAAGATTACAGTTAATTAAAAACGGCGGTCTAATTATAGTTAGACTGATTTTAATGAGTTAATGATGGATATTAACCGATCAGCACCGGTAGTATATGAGGAAAGCATATCCATTGATGCCAATTCGGAGAGCATTTGGAATATCTTGGCCGACTTTGAGAATTGGCCAAATTGGAACAACGAAATACAATGGGTTCGACTTGATGGCCCAATTGTTGAGGGTGCTAAATTCTTTTGGAAAGCAGGTCCTGGGAAAATCCAATCACAGTTGAAAGAAATTGAAAAACCCACAAAGATAGCTTGGGTTGGGAAAACATTTGGGATACATGCAATTCATGTATGGGAGCTTAGTGAGGCTTCTGGAAGTACAAATTTGACTACAAGAGAATCATGGGACGGCATACATGTCCGTCTTTTTAGAAAATTATTTTCTGCCATGCTTGAAAAATCTATTCATTTTGGTTTAGAAAGTTTAAAACGTGAAGCCGAGAAAATAGAGGCTAAGATTACGGTCTAACTTCCGCTTGCACCAGACAGACGTGTCTGTCACGCCGGTTGCAGAGCACCCGGCGCGCCAGTCTCGGGCCGCCGCTGATGCTGGTAATGTTAGGTTCTGTACAAAAATACTATGAAACTGGAAACTGATATCAGCAGAATTGAAATTCTTTCAAAGGAACAGGAAGACTCCAATTGGCGGTTCCGGTGTTTTCTGAAGGGAAGCAATCTTGAAATCGAAGAGATAGATGCCATTGTTCATAGATTGTACGAAAAGGTATCAGCGCAAATCGATTGTTTGCAGTGCGGGAACTGCTGCAAAGTCATTAGTCCTATATTGCTAGATTCTGATATTGAGCGTCTTGCAAACTTTCTTAATATGCCTGACAAGCAATTCATTTCTGAATACCTCATTGAAGCTGATGATGAAAAAGGATATGTATTCAAGTCTGTCCCATGTCCTTTCTTGTCTAAGAACTCATGCACAGTATATTCGAACCGTCCTGAGACTTGTAGATCCTACCCGCATCTTCACAAGGATGAATTTGTGTTCAGGATCAGTCAGGCGTATTCGAATTGCTCAGTGTGCCCGATAGTATACAATGTATACGATATGCTGAAGGAAGAGATACGCAATCTGAATGTCGAATCATTATTTACATATTATGAATGAGCCTAACACACATGCAGCTGGCGGATCTTCGGCGTCACGGCCCTTGCAGGGACAAGGCCCGCGCCGCCGCGCCCGCAGCTGATGCGAGGAATGTCAGCTCGGCTTAAATTATTTTTTGCGTGCTGTTGACAAAACATATTGTCTATCGATATAATATACGTATGATACATACATTATCGATGGAGGTATAGTATGAATACAGTTACTCTTTCGTCTAAATTTCAAGTTGTTATCCCGAAAACAATCCGAGAAATTCTCAGACTTAAACCAGGTCAAAAGATTCAAGCGATTGTCTATCAAAACAGGATTGAACTCATTCCAGTGAAGTCGGCAAAGAGCATGAGGGGATTCATCAAAGGCATAAGCACAGAGGTCAAGAGGGAGGGAGACAGGGTATGAATGTGGTCGACTCATCGGGATGGCTTGAATTCTTCGCGGACGGACCAAACGCGGATTTCTTTTCACACGCGATTCAGGATACAAAAAAACTGATTGTTCCATCGCTGAGCATTTTCGAAGTCTTCAAGAGAATCATACAGCAAAGGAAAGAAGGGGAAGCTTTGCAAGCTATTGCAGTTATGCAGCAAGGTGCGGTAGTGGAGTTGACATCGAGGTTAGCGCTCGAGGCGGCAAAACTGAGTATTGACGAAAAACTGCCGCTTGCTGATAGTGTGATTCTAGCTACTTCAAAGGCATTCAAAGCTATTCTTTGGACCCAGGACTCAGACTTTGAGAACATCAGCGGTGTAAAATATGCTAAGAAAGCATGATATGGCAAGCTAACTATCACATGCAGCTGGCGGATCTGTCCTGTCACGGATCTGGCAAAGGGCTGCGGCAGGCTGGCAACGGCTCGGCCATTCGGCCAGAACCGCGCAAGGCCTCTCCCGCCGCTGATCCGCATCCCGTTAGGCCTATCGAAATGGAATTATGACAAAACAAACGTTATTAAAAATAGTGAACCCGCTGCTGGCCCTGCTCATGATCAATCAAGCCTTGACGGGTATGTTTAACTTGTATCTTTCCAACCGTGCTTTTACGATACTTCACGAGTGGGGCGGATTCGTTCTTTCAGCTATGGTCATCGTGCATGTGGCGCTCAATTGGGGTTGGATCAAGGCGCAGTTCCGGCAGCACCGGGTATATCACAAAAAGTGAAAACTGAGATGCAATGGCACTGCGATCACTGATCTTGCTTTCTCTGCAGGGATTGCTGTTAAATAGTACAGAGAGAAGCAAACAACCCAAAATGGAGGTGGATCGTGAAAAGGTTGATCATTTTAATTGTGTGTGCTGTATTGGTGTGTGCTGGCTGCGGCCGCCGGGAGGTAATAGTGGACTCTGGAACCTACAAAGGGTCCATTTTGAAGGTTAACCCCGATGAAAGCGAAATCTACGTCTCCCTTGATGAAAAACGTGTGCTCGAGCTCTATTTCTCTGAAAAGACAACGGTATTGCGCGGAGAGCTAAAGACCACGTTCGATGCTCTGGAGAAGGGACAGTCAGTCCGTGTAGAAGTCGAACGCACCGATGAGGGAATGGTTCCGCTGAGTGTTACCATTCTGGGGCAATAGTTTCAGGCCGAAGTAACTTGCAGTAGCGCATCGTAAGCGAAAGGAGTAGAGGGGTCAGCCCTTGAAATGTGAAATAATAAGCGTTCCTTGAGACTTCTCATTTCATCATCCATTCCTCCCGGATTCTGTGAAAAGAGTTATACAAAAATTCAAAGGGATAATACATTCTAAATTTAGCAATTATAAATATTATATTGAACGTAGTGAATTGGTTGATCGTATTGCGGTACATGGAAATTTATGAAAGGTATTTTTACAGCATCCACCCGGTTGCCTAGTGAGGGGACAATTCAAAGCTAAAACCGGCAAAGGACTATGAAGGTGAAACAGGCAATTGATATAAGAGAGATACTTCAAAATAGGATAATGGTGCTGGACGGCGCGATGGGCACTCTGATACAGGAATACGACTTGCCTGAGGAAGATTTCAGAGGAGAGAGATTCGCCGACTGGAAAATAGACCTAAAGGGTAACTACGAAGCCCTTAATTTGACTAAACCCGAGATAATCAGGGAAATCCATACAAGGTATCTGGAAGCGGGAGCCGATATTATCGAAACCAATACTTTCAACGCCAACGATATCTCCCTGGCGGGCTACGGGATGGCTGAATACTCCGCTGAAATCAACAGGGCGGCGGCTGAGCAGGCAAGGCGGGCGGTTACAGAATTTTCGCGGATTGAAGGGGGGACTCATCGTTTTGTGGCCGGTATAATGGGGCCTACGGGCAAAACCGCTTCCATTTCGCCTGATGTGGAGGATCCCGGTTTCCGGGCGGTCGATTTCGATCTTTTGGTGGGAGCGTATTCGATTCAGGCCGGAGCTTTGTTGGAGGGTGGAGTCGATCTGCTGCTAATAGAAACGGTCTTCGATACTCTTAATGCCAAAGCGGCCATATACGCCATCAGGGAAGTTTTCGACCAGCTGGGGAAAAGCGTTCCGGTGATGATCTCTGTTACCATCTCCGATGCCAGCGGAAGAACCCTTTCGGGCCAGACCATTGAGGCGTTCCTGAATTCAGTCTCCCACATGAATTTTCTGAGCGTGGGCATTAATTGCGGGCTGGGCGCCAAGCAGATAAGGCCTTATTTGGAGGAGCTTTCGGCTATGGCGCCCTTTTTCGTAAGCGTACATCCCAACGCCGGTCTGCCCGACGAACTGGGGCGGTACCACCAGCCACCAGAGGTTATGGCGGCGGAAATGAAGAGTTTTGCAGACCGGAAACTTGCCAATATTATCGGGGGCTGCTGCGGCACCACTCCCGATCATATCAGGCATTTCAGCGAACTGGTTAAAGGCGCGACGGTCAGAAAGATACCCCAGAGAGGCCACCGGCTGAAGATTTCGGGGCTGGAGCCGTTGACTGTATTTGAGGGAAGCAACTTCATTAATGTGGGGGAGAGGACCAATGTAAGCGGGTCCATGAAATTCGCCAGGTTGATCAGGGAGAAGAAATATGAGCGGGCCCTCTCAGTGGCCTTTGACCAAGTGAGGGGAGGAGCGCAGGTTCTGGACGTCAACTTGGACGACGCCATGCTGGATTCTCAGAATGAGATGAGGAAGTTTCTTAATCTGATCTCTTCTGAGCCGGAGATCGCCCGGGCGCCGGTAATGATAGATTCCTCTGAATGGAAGGTGCTGGAAACGGGACTGAAGTGCCTTCAGGGAAAACCAATCGTAAATTCTGTAAGTCTAAGGGGAGGCGAAGATAAGTTAATAGAATTAGCCGGCAAAATTAGAAGATACGGCGCGGCGTTGGTGGTAATGGCTTCCGATGAAAAAGGCCAGGCAGTTACATACCGAAGGAAGATCGAAATTTGTCAAAGGGCTTATGATGTTTTAACCAATAAAATCGATTTTCCGCCTGAAGATATCATAATGGATCCAAATATTCTCACCATCGGAACCGGTATCAAGGAGCATAATAATTATGCGGTAGACTATATCAGAGCGGTGAAATGGATGAAGAAAAATCTGCCCCACGTTCTGGTCAGCGGAGGGGTCAGCAATCTTTCTTTCGCATTTCGCGGCAACAACTTGGTTAGAGAAGCGATGCATTCAGTTTTTCTCTATCATGCAGTTAACGCCGGAATGGATATGGGCATAGTCAATCCCGGAATGCTCCAGATTTACGATGAAATACCTCCGGATCTGCTGAAGCTGGTGGAAGATCTAGTTCTTAACCGGAGGCCGGACGCTACTGAAAGGCTGGTAGCCTTCGCCGAGCAGGTTAAGCAGGTGAAAATGCCGGAGAAAGAAAAGGATGAATGGAGAAAACTGCCGGTGGAGAAGAGACTTTCTCACGCCTTGATCAGGGGCATTACCGATTATATAGACCAGGATGTTCTGGAGGCCAGGGAGGCGTTAGGCAGATCCCTGGAAGTAATAGAGGGGCCGCTGATGGATGGCATGAAAGAGGTGGGAGATCTTTTCGGTTCGGGAAAGATGTTTCTTCCGCAGGTGGTTAAAAGCGCCAGGGTTATGAAAAAAGCTTTTTCTACTCTTTTTCCTTTCATTGAGAAGGAGGATGAATTAAAGGGAGAGAGGAAATCGGCGGGTAAAGTACTTTTGGCCACGGTAAAGGGGGATGTTCATAACATTGGAAAGAATATAGTTGAGGTGGTGCTTTCCTGCAATAATTACCAGGTGATAGATCTTGGGGTTATGGTGCCGACGGAAAAGATACTTCAGTCGGCCGAAGCGGAGAAGGTCGATATAATCGGATTAAGTGGACTGATAACTCCATCTCTTCAGGAAATGGTCCATGTAGCCGCAGAAATGCAAAAGCGGAAAGTTAAAATTCCCCTTTTAATTGGGGGTGCGACCACTTCAAAAGAGCATAGCGCCGTCAAAATAGAACCGGAGTATGAACATCCGGTCATTCACGTAAAGGATGCCTCCAGAATTGTGCCTGTGGTAAGCAGGTTGCTTTCTGAAGATAAACAGGCTCTGGTGAATGAAATCAGGGAAGAGTATAGGAAAATAAGGGAGCGTTATCAGCCGGACAGGTTCGGTAATGATTATGTGAGCCTTGAAGAGGCTAGAAGAAACAGGGGACGGTTTGAATTCTCCAATTCTGTGATTCATCGACCTTCCTTTACGGGCAGCAGGCATTTTATTGATTATCCCCTGGAAGAGATTAGGAAGTATATGGACTGGACGGGGTTCTTTCGTTCCTGGAGGATAAGAGGCAGATACCCGGAAATATTTGATGACCGTGAAAAGGGGGATGAAGCCCGCCGGTTGTTCGATGAAGCCAACCTTATGCTGGATAAGATTGTATCAGAAAGAAGGTTGACGGCCAATTCTGCTATCGGATTCTATCCCTGTAATAGCCGGATGGACGATATTGTTCTGACAGTCGATCCCTCCCAAGAAACTGTAACCTTGAATTTTCTCAGAAATCAGCGCAGGAAAAGGGAAGGACGGCACAATCTATGCCTCTCTGATTTTGTGGCTCCCGAAGGTTTAGACCTGGTCGACTATATCGGCCTGTTTGTGGTAACAGCCGGAGTGGGGCTGGATAAGTGGATAGAGGAAGATGGAAGCGAAAAAGATGACTACCATTCCATAATGATGAGAATGCTAGCCGACACACTGGCCGAAGCCTTCGCTGAGCTGATACATGAGAGAGTCAGGAAGGAGTATTGGGGCTATTCAGCGGATGAGAAACTGGATATCGAGGACATTTTAAAGCAACGGTACCGGGGCATCCGGCCGGCGCCCGGTTATCCCGTTTGTCCTGAACACTCCGAGAAGAAAAAAATCTTCGATCTTCTGGATGCCGAGAAGAGTACCGGATGTGTATTGACCGAGAACTTCGCTATGAGCCCGGCCGCTTCGGTCTGCGGATATTACTTTGCTCATCCCGATTCAAAGTACTTTATGGTGGGCGGGATTGGAAAGGATCAGGTTGAAGATTACGTGAAACGCAAGGGTTTGAAAACAAAAGAGGTTGAAAGGTTGCTCAGCGTCAATTTAAACTATTAGCATGGAACTTGGAAGTTTAGGATAGGGAATGCTTCTCGGCGCTGAATAGATAAACGGGAAAAACTAGAAAATTGAAAGTAATAGAACACCATAAAAAAAACAAAAAGGTTCATTTTTCCTTTGAGCTGCTTCCTCCGCTTAAGGGGCGCCATATCAATTCTATATATAAAACCATAGACAATCTAATAGAATTCAATCCTCTAAATATCAATATTACCTATCATCAGGAGGAGGTCGTATATAAAAAGCATTCCGGTGGGCTGTTGGAGAAAAAGAGTATAAGAAAACGGCCCGGAACGGTTGCTATTTCGGCGGCGATAAAGTACAAGTATCCCAAGGTTCACGTCATTCCTCACTTGATCTGCGGCGGATTCACTAAGGACGCGACCGAATACGCCCTGATAGATCTTCATTTCCTTGGAATAAAGGATCTACTGGTGATAAGGGGGGATCCGCGCAAATCCGAAAAGGTTTTCAAACCTGAGGAGGGGGGGCATTCCTATGCGGTGGAATTGGTCAGGCAGGTGGTGAGCATGAATCAGGGCAGTTACCTGGACGACGACCTGAAAAACAGGACGGCCACGGATTTTTCTATAGGAGTGGCCGGATATCCTGAAAAGCACGTCGAGGCGCCCAATATGGAAGCTGATTTAAAATATCTCAAAGAAAAGGTGGATGCGGGCGCCGATTACGTGGTTACCCAGATGTTTTTTGATAACAGGTATTACTTTGACTTTTTGCGCAGATGTAGGGATATCGGAATAGAAGTACCCATCGTTCCAGGTATTAAACCAATTAACACCAAGCGGGATCTTAAAACCCTTCCCAAAACGTTCAATATAGACATACCGGAGGAACTAGCCCGTGAGATTCAGAAATGTAAGGATGATGACGCCGCTTTTGAGGTGGGAATAGAGTGGGGGATTGAGCAGGCCAAAAGTTTAAAGGAGTTTGGAGTTCCGGCTATTCACTTTTTCACAATAGGGGTGTGGGACAACGTAAAAAAGATAGCTGAAAATGTCTTTTGATTGGCACAGAGGTATTTAGTTCCTGTTGCGGAAAATCCAAAAGTCGAGTGTCCGCATCTCACGTTTCTTGATATCTAAAACAAAATGCAGAGAACCATGTACATCGCTCTTCTTTCCGGTCTTCGCTTGCTGATAATACCATATTTCGGAGACACCTATCCACGGTGATCATGTATTTCGTTTTTCAAAACCTCGTTTTGCCTACAACCTTGTCTTCCTCGAGCTCCCTGATCCTGTTCATGCTCTCATAGAACCCCTTGTCCGCCGCCAGCACTCCCGGCTTCACCCCGAACGTCTCTTCATGAGATTCGAGCAACTCATCGATCAGGTCCTTGTCCTCTCTTCTGCTCTCCATGACCGAATACTGGCTGATGTATTTCTCCGCTGTCTGTCCCAGGAGGATCTTGTGCCCGAACTCGATCGTTTTGCCGGCCTTTCCGCGTTTGATCAGCTCGGTGTGCTCTTCGAAGATGCTGTAGAGCTTCTCAGCCGCAGACAACTTCTCGCCACCGAAGATGCGCCGGCGCGCCTGATCGATCACCATGTACTTCGCTCTATATTCTTTTACGATTTTCAGGGTTGACTCGCCGCTGAATCAGAGGTACATTTGAGGTGCACTTTTTGTTCGCATGCCTGCTCCTTTCTTTTTGTTGTACAATTCAATTCTAAAGGGCAGGCATGTTTTTTCTATATATATTTCGGCATATTTACCTTTCCGCAACAGGAACTAACTATAAGAAATTGAATTTTTTCTTTCAACTAGGGAAGTGCGGACAAGGGGGGTTTACTCCCCATTTATGCTGTGCTTCGCCGCCATTATCCTGATTTCAGGGATGGAGGAATTTTCTTCAGCCATATTCCGGGCCCTTAGAGCAAAATTGGATGTGGTGTGGGGGGATAAGGCCGTCTCAGAGTATATTTCACCTACCTCCTCTCAGGAGGTAAAACGGTTTACGCTGAGCTGACCCTGTATCTCTTGCAGGAGCACTTCAGCTCCCTCCCGCTCAATCTCCCCGATGGGTCCACTCACGCCTGCGACCTGCCGGTTCGCGTCGCCTCCTTAATGAGACTTTGTCGGGCCGCTTAGCCGCATCCGTTACCGGTATGCACCCGGCCCCTCGCTACGGGGCTGCCAGGCATTTACCCCGGCCGGCTCCTCTCAGCCGGCTAGAAAAGACGCCCTCTTCCCCGGGCGCTCATCTGAGCAGGATCATCTTCCTCGTCTTCGAGAAATCGTTCGCGGTTAGCTTGTAGAAATACACGCCGCTCGCTGCTATTGAGCCCGAGTCGTCGCGGCCGTCCCAGCTCTCCTCGTATGTGCCGGCCGGAAGGTCCCCGTCGAGCAGGGTTTTCACACGCCTGCCCGCAGCATCGTAGACAGCCAGCATCACGCGCGAGGGCTGCTTCAGACCGAAACTTATCGTCGTACACGGGTTGAAGGGATTGGGATAGTTCTGGCTGAGGTAGCTTGCCTCCGGCACAGGGAGCATATCGTCGCCGGTTATTTCGGTCGGGCCGAGCACCGCATACCCGCTCTCGTTACCGTGTATATCAACCGCGGAGAGCTTGTACCAGTAGCCGGTCTCCCACTCCCAGCCGCCGTCGAAGTATTCCGGGTCTGTCGGAGTGGCGAGCATGTTGCCCGTGCCGGGGGTGAAGGTCTCTTCGGTCCCGCGGTAGACGGCGTAGTACCAGAGGTCGTTCTCCTCGTTCTCGTCCCAACTGAGCTGGAGCCCTTCGGGGCTCTGCGACTGTTCGCCCGACAGAGCCATCGGCGGGGCGGGCGAGTTGTTGTCGACCGAGTACCCGCTGTCGGGCTCGCTCATGTACCAGATCGAGGGGGTAGTAGTGTGGACGCTGATCAGGTATGCCGACCACGGGATGCCGCCGGAGGTAGAATCGGCCAGCGTGCCCGCGGCGTAGATGTACTCCGTCTCCTGGCAGGCGGCAAAGCTTCCGATGATCTCCCACGTGCCGGGCGGGAAGTCGGCGGCCTGCAGAAACTCCCGCGATACCTCGCCCTTTATAGGATCGTATGTCCCTTCTTCGATCGCCGAGAGAAGCACGGGGTCGTCCACACGCCTCCACACGTTGTACGTCGCCGCGGGATGGCTGTACCATCCGGCGGCGTCCCACGTACTGCGTTCGATCGTAAGCCGGACGAGCCCGCCCTCGTCACCGGGGATATCGGAGGCCGAAAGGATCACAGGCGGCAGGTACCCGACCCGCTCTTCGAAGTCGATCATCTGGGCGTAGACGTCCTCGTGCCCGCTGCGTAAATCCTCCCAAGCGACGATAGCGGGACCGTTCTCGTCGCAGACTACCCGCGTCTCTAACTGATTTGCCGCCTCGACCGACAGATTGACGCCGTCGGGTTCCCACAGCATGTTTCCCGAAGGATCTATCCGCTGGGCGTATACTTCATCATCGGACCCGTTTCTATGGTCTCTCCAGGTAACTATCGCTCCACCGCTGCAATCCATGACTGCATGTACGTCTGTCTGAAATCCGGAGGCGCCGCATACCTGAACTCCGTGTGCGGTCCAGAGCACCGTCCCCGATCCGTCTATCCGCTGGGCGTAGATGTCGGTTCCATTACCGGGATAATTTCGCCAATCGACCCATACCATGATAGCTCCCGAGGGATTACCTGATTCATCCGGGATCAACTGCAAGGAGAGCTGGTCTTGCCCCGCCGCGCATATCACGACCCCGTCGGTAGTCCATTGGGGCTTTCCGGACTGGTCCACTCTCTGGGCGTATATATCGAGATCCGTACCGTCGCGGAAGTCCAGCCACGCGAAGATCGCTCCCAGGGTTTTTCCATCAGACACCACCTGCGGTTCTGTCTGGTCTCCGGCAGCGGTGCACACGTCTATCCCGCCGCTCCACTCGACCGTGCCCGTGGTATCGAACCTCTCGGCGAAGATGTCGACATCAGCATAGCGGTAGTCCTCGAACGCGATTATCGATTCGCCTCCCCCCCCGAAAGTTATATCCGAATTGAGATGATCCGTATGGAGGTTGACAACAAGCTTTCCACCGCCGGTCCAGAGCTGCCTCCCTGACGGGGTCAGGCGCTGCGCGTAGATAGCCCAGCCTGACGATCGATTGTCGAACCAGGTGATGATTATCCTGTCGTATTGACTATAAAGAATCTGCGGTGTTACCTGATCACCCGAATAATCGCATAGTATCGTCTCACCGCCTATGAGCAGGGGAGTTCCGGAGGAGGTCAGGATCTGGCAATATAAATCTGTTTCCTGTGAAAGATGATCCTCCCACGCCAGGACTACCGATCCACTAAATCCGATCGCCTCGATATCATGGTTCAGCTCGATCGATTCGTACGCGTACAAGGGATCGGAGACACGGATCCCGTCGACCGTCCATTGCGCGCTGCCGTATGAATCGATCCGCTGCGCATAGATGTGCCAGTCCCCGTCCCTGTAATCCTCCCACGCGAGGACCGCGCCGTTCGCCCCGTCGGTTGTCATCCGTATTCTCTTTTGCAGGCTCGAATCCGTGCATACGGGCGTTCCCGACTCGATCCAGTCCGCGAGCAGCAGGGGAGCCCCTATGATCATAAGAGACAGAGCCGTCAGAAGCGATGTTTTCAGAAGTTTTATCATGACATATCCCCTTTCAGGATACTCGGTCGGGAGTTCCGGCTGGATCCGGTATGGATAAAGATCCCTGATGCCGCGCGAAGACGGCGCGAGGCAGTGGATTCTGCCAGCATCAAGTCATGTCCCTAATGAATAAATTATATCATATAAAGCGTTATATGTAAACGGGGCCAAATCGTCATGGGAGGGTCAAAGATGAAAGAGCGGGGCGTGACCGGGGTATGAGCCGCGCCGCTTCAGGTTAGCGGCGAGCTGCAGAGCCGGGGAGGAGGGTGATAGCGGTAATTCCAGCCAAAGCGTCCGCAGGATCCTATCTATCACCACCGGATCTCGAGAAGCCGGTTACCGGTGGTGTCAGCTCTTTTTTACCTCCCAACACACTGCACCGGTTTGAGGCGTTGGAGTAGAGGGCGTAGTATAAGACAATCCTTTCATGGGAATTCGGGATTTGCGGCCGAAAGCCTGGCGATAAACCTGAGTACATCCAGGACAATATCATCACCGCTGGCGGGGTTACGCTTTTTAATCCTCACCTTCTGGCCTTCCCTGTCATAGGACAGCCGTGAGATCACCACCGGGCTTCTCAACATGTATCTGGCAACACGGGTGAATGCCGCTTTGTCACCTGCCGGGATGGCTTCTGAGATATGAACATTAAACCCCGAATGCTTACAGGATAGGATCATTTTCATACGTTCCCTGCTCAGTAGTTCCCGCTCTCTCAGGAAGCGGAAGACCTCTATCTGGAAAAGCTGGCGAAGCACGCTCTGGTTCCAGGCGGGCAGGGCGCGCCAGGCTCTCTCTTTATCCCAGCCTCCTGCTGCGGGCAAAGTGTGAAGATGAGGATGAAACCTTACCCTTCTCCATGGGTGTATTTTACCACAACCATAGCCGGGGTTATCTCTTTTCCAGCTGTCTGCTGTATGAATTTCACCGCAGCCCTGTTTGCGGCTCTGGAGAGGTCGGTAATAAGCTTGCGGTCGCACAAGGAAGCAGGGGCGCAGCATCTTTGGGATGGTAAAAACTATTTGATGATGGCCGGCGGGCTCTGAGAGATCGCCTGCAAACCACCTGGCCCATTCTTCAGCCTTACTTGCCCGGCAGCCGGGGCAGAAAGTACGGGTCTTGCAGCTGAAATACAGAAGCTTCTCAGCCCCGCAGCTTTCGCACTTGATTGCCGGCAAATCCGTTCATGGGATTTCCACAGTCGAGAAAGCGCTTTACCACATTACAGGCTACGAACCTTAAAGCGCCGCAGACCCTTCTGGAAACGATGCTCATAAGCATCAAGAAAGTTCTGCCAGCGGTCACTGAGGATTTTATAGAGAGGATTATCTCCAAACTTGCTCTTCCTGTAGCCCATCGTCCTCATCCTCACCCCTGCAGATAAAAACTCTAATCGAGAACTTAATGCAAGGCTGATACCCGGAAGCTTTGAGATAGAAAAAGTTTTCCATAAACTTCTATGAGGCAGAAAATTAAATTACAGGAATATTATTGATTAAGAAACGAGATCGACTGCCGAGGTGTTAACTTCGTTGACAGTTTCAGTTCTCTTTTGTCATAATTGGGGATAGAACTATTTCCGGTAAGTAAATATGCGGTGTTTATCCTAACTGCTCGATTAAGCGGGCGAGCACAGCTCGCCGCTGATGCGAGCGATGTAGTTGCGCCAATTTTGGAGAAATATACAGGTATTGACAAAACACCCCCTCTTGTTATACTATAACGGCAATAAGTATAATAGTGCGCCTGTTAACCGAAGTAGAGTATAATAATGAACCCAGATGATTTTACTGAAGGGCAACGGAAGCATTTAGTCAAAGCGCAGAAAGATTATTTGGCATATTCCCCGCCGCCTCTGGAGCCCCAAATCTCAACACGAATGGATCTTGTTAATAAATTATCCGAAGCAGATCGTTCTCTGAGCGAATTGGCTGGAATCGGCAGGACACTTCCGAATCCGCATCTTTTGATTGGACCATTTTTAAGACGAGAGGCAGTTCTTTCGAGCAGAATTGAAGGAACACAAGCATCTTTATCTGATTTACTATTTTTTGAAGCCGCTAGCTTGAAGGAAAAAGACCAGCCTGATGTTAGAGAGGTAGCAAATTATGTGGGCGCTCTTGAGTATGGATTGAAGCGTCTTGAAGATATTCCTGTGTCGATAAGGTTGATTAAAGAGTTGCATGAAAGGCTGATGAGTGGTGTGAGAGGAAGGAATAAGACCCCAGGGCAATTTCGGCGGTCGCAGAACTGGATAGGCCCACCAGGATGTACCTTAATGGAAGCCAGTTATGTTCCGCCTCCTGTACCGGAGATGAAAAGAGCCCTGGACCTATTTGAAAAATACCTCCATGAGCAATCGATTCTTCCCCCACTGGTTAGATTATCGGTTATCCATTATCAATTTGAAGCCATCCATCCTTTCCTGGACGGCAATGGCAGGATAGGGCGCCTGCTGATAACATTGTTATTATGTTCAGAAGGTCTGCTGCCCCAGCCATTATTGTATTTTAGCGCTTTCTTTGAGAAGCACCGCCGTGAATATTACGAATATCTTCTTGATGTGAGCCGAAAAGGAGACTGGAACCAGTGGATCGGCTTCTTTCTTGAAGCAACAGCTGACCAGTCAAAGGATGCAATCATGAGGTCTGACCAACTTCTTGCTCTCTGGAGAAGTTACAGGGCTCGAGTCCAGGAAGCGAGAGCATCTGCGTTGTTGCTTGAATTAGTTGATCAGTTATTTATGCACCCCGTTTTAACTAATAAAGTTGCTTCTGAAAGGTTGTCCGTCACACCTCGTTCTACACAAAATAATATTGAAAAACTTGTTTCTGCAGGGATACTCAAAGAGGTTACTGGTAAAAAAAGAAACCGAGTATACGTAGCTCAAGAAATAATGTCGATTATCGAAAGGGAAGATATTTCAGAATAGTTTGGGTCCTCGAAGCATGGTCTAACTAGTCAGCTGGCGGATCCGGCCTGTTACGCCGGCTGCGGGGCACCTGGCCTGCCAGCCCCGCCCGCGGCTGAACCGAAGATCGTTAGGCGGAACAATTACAAGCTCAACCGGAGGTCATTGATAGTGAACTCGACAGCTATAGTGATAAATCTTTTCGCTTTTGCCTGCTTATTCATATCTCTTCTCAAGAATAAGGAGAAGACCAAACAGTCCCTGAGAGTAGCGAAGAAGTCTTTTGTCCGCGTTCTTCCAATGGTTTTCATTATTATAATCTTTATCGGTCTTCTTTTAGGTTTCGTCCCGAAAAGTCAAATTTCGAGATTAA
>CAZAUK010000027.1:0-21041 GCA_964488475.1 uncultured bacterium | reverse complement strand
TCTTCAGGCGACAGGCGGGACGGATCAAGGGGAGGAAAGCGGCGTACCGGCGGCACGGAGAAGCAAGAATCGTTGGACTTAAAAGACTCAGCCGCCGGGGTAAAAGCCAAAAGCGGCGCCGGAAGCTCAGGCGAAGAGATAAGTCCCGGAAGGGGGCGAGGGAGCGGGCCCGAAAACAGCAATCCCCGTTATATCCCTCAGGCGGTAAGAGACAGCATCTACAGCAGAGACGGCGGAAGGTGCGCCTTTGTGGGAAGCGACGGCAGAAGATGCTCCTGCACCTGGCTCCTTGAGATAGATCACATAGTGCCGGTGGCAAGGGGAGGAGACAACTCGCCGCAGAACCTGCGCCTTCTCTGCAGGGCGCACAACCGGCTGGAGGCGGAGAGAGCCTTCGGAAAAGAATTCATGGAAAATAGGATTATTGGATAGGCAGACGAGTATCTGCCGGGAAACTTTGCGGTGATGAAGAAATGCACATGCCTGGGATAGTTAACCTAGAAGAATGTGCTGAAAATATAATTTATAGGTGCTGCGGGGAATATATACGGTTGGTGGGTGGACTTGGGAAAAGATATCTTCCTGGATTGTTTGGTAGAAATCTTGTATAATTCAGTTGAAAGCGTAATAGCGCGGCAACGGTTCAGTTGCTTCAACGTTCTAAGAATCGCTTAAAGGAGTGAGAAAAGACGTTAATTTGCCCTCCAGAAACGGACTTTCCAGATATCCAGAATATAACAAAAAGCCCCAGGTGTATGAGGATGCCGGTACTAGTATACCCAAAATACTTTATAAGGGGAAACCCGGAGAGCTGAAACCGAGAAAGGATTAATATGCCGGAGCTTCCGGACGTTGAGACATTCAGAAGATATTTTGACGCTACTTCACTTCACAAGAAAATAAAATCGGTCGAAGTCAATGATACCGCTGTTCTTAAAAAGATAAGTGGTAAAAGGTTTAAATCGTCCCTTGCCGGCAGGAAATTCGAGTCCTCGAGCAGAAGGGGAAAATATATCTTTGTCCTGCTCGATAACGGCGATTACCTGGTCCTGCATTTTGGAATGACAGGGTATCTAAAGTACTTTAAAAAAGAGGATAAATCCCCCGGGCACGAAAGGATACTATTCAATTTTTCAAACGGTTATAAATTGGCTTATGTCTGCCAGAGAAAACTGGGAAGAGTCATGTTGGCCGGCAGCGTTGAGTCAATAGCGCAGAAAAAGGATCTCGGTGTTGACGCGCTTGATTCCGATCTTGACGCCGACGGGTTCAGAGAAATCATTGGTAAGCGTAAAGGAATGATCAAGTCTACCCTCATGAACCAGAGTGTGATAGCCGGAATCGGAAACATATATTCAGACGAGATTCTCTTTCAGGCAGGGGTTGATCCCAGAAAGAATATTCAGAGTCTCTCAGGCAAAAAACTAGACAAGATCTACAGTTCTATGAGAAGGGTGCTGAAAAAGACCGTTGAGAAAAAGGCCGAGCCCGACAGTTTTCCCAGAAGCTATATTATTCCGCGGCGGGAAGAGGGAAAGAGCTGCCCGCGGTGCGGGGGGACTATAAAGAAGATAAAGGTCAACAACAGGAGCACTTATTTTTGCCCTAAATGCCAGAAATGACAGATGGTTTTGAAGTGTTAGAAATACATATTGGAACCCCCGGAAGGGGAGCGTTGAAGTGTTAGAAATACATATTGGAACCCCCGGAAGGGGAGCGGTTCCGGGTTCCGTTAAGCTGCTCCCTTATGATTTAGAGTTCGCTTTTGAATTCAGAGAGGAGATGATATAGCGATGAACATATTGACAAAAGATGACATCAAAGATCTGGTGAATAAAGAGCAGGGTGTTTGCGCGAGTATATATCTTCCTACCTATAGTAAAGGAAACAAGATAGAGCAAAACCAGATAGCTTTTAAGAACCTGCTGAGGAAAGCTCAGAAGGATCTGGAAAACGGGGGTGTTCGAAAGCACCACATCGAGGAACTTCTGGAAGAGCCGGAGCGGCTGCTGCAAAACACCGCCTTCTGGAAAAATCAGAGCGACGGGCTGGCGGCCTTTATTTCAGAGAATGGCTTCAGCTACCATCGTTTTCCCCTCAGGTTCGAGCCTCTCGCGGTGACAGGTAACCGGTTTCACCTAAAGCCCCTTCTTCCCATGTTGAGCGACGACGGCAGATTCTTTCTTCTGACCCTGAATCTGAACAGGGTCCGCTTATTCCAGGGAACTCATTTCAGCGTAAGCGAGATTGAGTTGGAGCAGGTTCCCGAGAGCCTCAAGGAAGTCCTCAAATATGACGATCCGGAAAGGCACATCCAGTTCCACAGCGGGGTCAGTTCTACCGGCAGCAGGGTAAAGTACAAGCCCACATTTCACGGGCAGGGTGTGACCAAGGAGCCCGAGAAGAATAATATAACCAGATTTTTCCAGAAGGTGGATAAAGGGATTCAGTCTTTCCTGGGCAGGGAGAACAGCCCCCTGGTTCTGGCCGGAATCGATCACCTTGGCGCCATCTACAGGCAGGTCAATAACTATGCCTTTCTGCTGGATGGAAGCCTCAGAGGCAATCCCGAGGACAAGAGTATAGATGAACTTCACCGTCAGAGCTGGGCTCTGGTAAAACCGATATTCCAGGCCAAGCAGAAAGAGGCGGCAGAGTCGTTTCTGGCCCTCTCCGCCAAAGATGGCGACAGAACTTCCACCGACATCAGAAAGGTTGTGGCCGACGCTCATTTCAGCAGGGTGGAGACAATGTTTGTTCCAGTGGAAAAGCATGTCTGGGGCACTTTCGATCTAAAATCCGGCGAGGTGGAAATCGAGAACGAGGACACGACTTTCAACGACGATCTTATAGATCTCGCCGCTGTTCAAACCATTTTTCACGGCGGTACGGTCTACGCAGTCGAGTCTGAAAAGATGCCCGAAGGCAGCGAGCACGCCGCGGCGATCCTAAGATTCTAGCGTTTTTGGGCCGCTTAACGGCGGTTGAGGATAATTCTCAAACACCTCATAGAATTATTCTAAAAAATCATTGAAATTTTCTCCGAATCATTGGAGAATCCCAGCTTTATTGTGTTAATCAGAACGGTTTTTTTTCAATGCGGCTAATCCAAAGGGAGGTAACATGCTTGGCACCGAAAAAGCGGCATTCATCAATCAGAAGGGCGGCGTGGGCAAGACCACATCGGTAGTCAACGTTGGCGCCGGCCTTACCATACTGGGAAAACGGGTTCTGATCGTGGATCTGGATCCTCAGGGTCATCTGACGGAGTTTCTGGATATCAAGCCCGGCGAGATAGGCGCTACGGTTTATGACGTAATGAGGGGGACAGCGCATCCAGCCGAAGCGATAAGGACAAAGCCTCTGGGCGCGCGACTTACGGTAAACGGGAGTGAATCCCGGCTGAATCTTTCCGTGATGTCTTCGGGGCCTGATCTGGCTGAGGCGGAGATGACATTGTCCCACGCCATCGACAGGGAACTGATCCTTGGAAAAGCCCTGAACAGATTGGGAGGGGATTTCGATTACATACTTCTGGACTGCCCACCCAGCCTGGGACTAATCTCGGTCAACGCCCTGGCCGCCGCCGGAAAGGTCTTTATACCCGTCCAGACGGAACAACTGGCTCTCAGAAGCCTGGAGAACCTGGTCCAGCATATAGAATCGGTTATGACCGAGCTCAACGATGATTTGGTCATCGGAGGCCTGATAGCAACCCGTTTCGACAGCAGGAAGGTCCTTAACCGGACCGTACTGGAGAATCTCAGGGAAAATTACGGGGCACTGCTGATGGATACGGTGATAAGGGAAAATATCGCCCTCGCCGAGTCTCCCCGGTTCGGAAAGGATATATTCAGCTACCGCCCTAGAAGCCATGGTATGGAGGATTATCTGAATCTCTCGCTCGAGATCATGGGCCGCCTCGACTCCGCCGAATCCCTGTTTACAGTTCGGCGGGGGGTTATAACAAGAAACGGGTACAGCTACAGCCATATCTGAGGACGCTGCTGAGCGGCAGGATATTCCGGCTCTTAATCGAACCAGTTCTGACAGGGTGCAGATCCAACAGGCCGCCGCCGGCCACGATCAGATAGAGCAGATGGGGCAGGCACTTCAGTGAAAGCATGGATAGCGAAGACGCCCGGGCCAGTGCGACCACGTGGGTCAGAGGCAGAATATTGGCGAAAACCCTTCCCCACAGGGGAAGGCCTTCCACCGGGAAAAACGTCCCGCTGAAAAGAAACATGGGGGTGACCACCAGGAAAACCGGCAGATTGAGAGTGTCTATACTTGGGCAGACCGCGGCGAATATCATTCCGAAAGACCCGAACATCAGGCCGCCGAAGAAGGCCAGAGGCACTATGATCAACCCCGCCGGGTACTTCACCAATCCAAACAGGGATACTATAACCAGCATTATAGAGGCGGAGAAAAAGCTTTTTGAGGCCGCCCACAGAATCTCTCCCGCTATGACGTCTTCAATGAGCAGGGGTGTTGTGATGATGGCGTCGAATGTCTTCTGGAAGTACATTCGGACGAAAGATCCATACATGCATTCGAAGCAGGCGTGATAGAGGATGCCCACCGATATCATTCCGGGAGCGACGAAGTTCAGGAAATCGAGCTGCACTCCGCCAAAACTCATCTTCTCCACGTACTGGCCAAGAACGAATCCGAAAGCGACGATGTAAAGCACCGGTTCAATGACCGGGGGTAGAAAATTGGTCTGCCAGGTAACCAGGTTGACATCCAGATTGCGCCGCCAAACGTAGACGCTGCGGTAGCTTATGTTTCTTAGCGGGTTCATTCCCTCAGCTGCCTTCCGGTGAGTTTGAGAAAGACATCTTCCAGGGTGGACTGCCGCATTATGATGTTCCCCGTTTCTGTCCCGTTTGATATTGTCTCCAGCAGTTCCCGTCCGTTATCGGTGTATATGTAGATTCTTCCGGCGTAGGTCTCGTGGGCGATCCCGTTCTCCAACAGGGATTCCTCGATCCGCGGGGTAAAATCATCGATCTCAATAACTCCGCTGCCTATGTACCGGTTTATCAGGTCGCCGGAAGAGCCGCGCTCAATGATCCGGCCTCCGTCCATAATGGCCAGGCGGTCGCAAAGCGCTGAGGCTTCCTCCATGTAATGGGTGGTGAGTATAACTGTCGTGCCGGACCTTTTAAGCTCCCTTACCTTGTCCCATATCTGGTGTCGGGCCTGGGGGTCGAGCCCGGCCGTTCTCCGGGACCATCCCGGCGGCAAGAAGGTTTCTTTGGGGATCATCAACAACAACATGACCTCACTGGCGTGCAGAGAGCGTTTTCCCGCTCAGCCGGACCCCGGGGGAATGATTATGGGGGGTCCCTCAGGCGTCCAGAGCGAGATGGAAAAATGGAGGCGTCTATCTGAAAGAAATAAAAATTCCGCCGCCGGCAAATAAACGGTAGATTTCAGTTGCTTTTTTGCCGTTTAGATATAAAATTATGCAGGATTGAAGGTTTAGGAGTGAATTGAACTAGGAACCCGGATTGCGAAGAAAAGATGAGCCTGCCTCGTTGATCGTCTATGGGGGATTTACTTACATTTCTTCCTAAAAACCTTTGTCTGACAGAAGATGTTGTCATTTAGTACTGACAGGAGGTCAGAATGAGGATTTATGTTGGCAACATGAGCTACGATACCAGTGAAGATGAACTTCGCGAAGCATTCGCAGCCTACGGCGAGGTTGACTCGGTATCGATTATAACCGACCGCAATACCGGAAGAGCCAAAGGCTTTGGGTTTGTGGAAATGTCCAATGACGAGGAAGCGAAAGCTGCCATAGAAGGCCTTAACGAAACGGAGATGGCGGGCAGGACTTTGAACGTAAACGAAGCCCGTCCCAGAAGTGAAGGTTCCCGTGGCGGGGGAGGAAGAGGCCCCAGACGCAGATTCTAGCGGAGGGCGCTAATTGAAATGAAAATAATCAGCGACTTTCAAGCAGGCTCGGGAGTCCGCTTCGATTTTTTCAGGCAATTCGGGGGAGTCCTTTTTGTAAAAGGGTTCCCCCAATATTTTTCCTCGCGCCAGCCTGCCGGCGGTTTCTCCAGAGTTCTCGCTCGCCGGCAGCTTCTATGGCGGCACGGCCCGGCGGTTACTTCACCCCCGGCGCGGCCCGCCGGCGCTATAACCAGCGCTTCTTCCTGAAATAAAATATCATCACCAGGGCCATGATAAGGATCACGCCCCAGACAGCCGGATAGGCGAACTTGTATTTGAGTTCGGGCATGAACTCAAAGTTCATTCCGTAAATTCCGGCTACGAATGTTATGGGAATAAAGATGGTGGCGATTATGGTAAGGACCTTCATGACCTCATTCATCCTGTTGCTCACGCTGGTCAGATAAATATCCAGGATTCCGGAGATCATGTCCCGAAGCGCTTCGATCGTGTCGATGACCTGGATGGTGTGGTCGTAAACATCCCTGAAGTATATTCCGGTGGCCTCCGATATCAGGTCCGATTCAACCCGCTGCAGTCCGCTGATGACCTCTCTTAGCGGCCAGACCGACTTTCTCAGAAAGATCATTTCCCTCTTCATCGATCTGATTTTACTCAGGACTTCGGGAGATGGGTCTTCGATTATCACCTGGTCCATTTCTTCGATCAGGTCTCCCACCTTCTCCATTATCAGGAAATAGTTGTCAACGATTATGTCCAGCAGAGCGTAGGCGAGGTAGTCAGCCCCCTGGCCCAGAATACGCCCCTTTCCGTTCCTGATCCTCTGCCTTACCGGTTCGAATACGTCGCCCGTCCTTTCCTGGAAAGAGACAACGTAGCTTTTTCCAATGATAAGGCTCACCTGTTCTATGTCTATGTTCCCCGAGGACTGGTCATAGGAGACCATCTTTAGGACAACAAAGAGATAATCTCCATAATCTTCGAATTTTGGCCGTTGCCCCACATTCACGATGTCCTCCAGGACGAGTTGATGAATTTCCAGGTGCTTTCCAAGTTTTTCTACGGTTTCGAAATCCTTTAATCCGTCGATGTTGATCCATTTGATTCCGGGGCCGCCCATGATCGGGAAACAGTCTTTTATATTGCCTGCGACTAGTTCCCGGGATTCGACTTCACCGTAGTTGAATATGGTTATTCTCGATTTCTCCGTCTCCATGGATTCGTCGTGGTAAAGGGTGCCCGGAGGAAGGCCGGGTTTTTTCTTTAGACGTCTTAGAAGCCTTGCCATAAACTATCACCTGCCTTTCAAGAAAGATTACGGTTGAATGCTAATCTCAGCTTCTGCCGGATGTAAAGGAAAATATCCGCTTCGGGCGCGGTCAGTCCGGAAGGGAACTTCCAGCGCGGTCAGGCCATCCGGCGGTTTCATCCAAGCCCGGTCCGCCGGCAACAAATCTCTTGCCCGGCCGGACTCGATATCGGAGAATGCTAGGAAATGGAGGTCCAGGTAATGGTATCAAGATCGATTTCACTGCTTTTAGGTTTTTCTGTTCTTTTTTCAATTTCCTGTTCTAAAGACACCGCGGTGGGCTCTAAGCCGGTTTCAAAGAAGGTAATTAGAACTGTGATCGAGTTTCTGAGCGACGATAAGCTGGAGGGAAGAGCGCCCGGCACCAGGGGAGGCGAGCTGGCCGAAGACTATGTAAAGAGCGTCTTTCAACTTCTTGAGATAGAGCCTTACCAGGGTGACTACTTTCAGGAGTTTGAACTTAGGGGATTCACATTGAAAGGTCTCACCACACGAATAGGAGGTATGGAGCTGGGTTATATGGAGGATGTAGTGGGAACATGTGTTGAGGATAAGAATGAGTTTTACCTTGAGGGTGAGGTGGTATTCGCGGGGTTCGGAATCACCTGCGGCGATTGGGACTGGGACGATTACGGGGACTTTTCCCTAAAGGACAAGATAGTCATTGTGAGGGTCAACGAACCTGGAAGAGAGGACGCGGAGCTTTTTGAGGGGCCGGATCTGACCTTTTACGGAAGGTGGACCTACAAGATAGAGGAAGCCGCGAGAAGGGGAGCGAGGGCGATACTTCTCATACATACCGGCGATTCGGCCGGATACGGCTGGCACGTCGTCCAGAACTCCTGGGGTGGTGAGGAGCTTTATCTCCCCTCCATGCTGGAAAACAATCTGAAATTCAGAGGTTGGGTGAGGGAGGCCAGGCTTCGCCAACTCCTCGAAAAGAGAAATATCGATCTTGACGAACTTTACGCCCGGTCTGGGAGAAGGGATTTCAAACCCGTGCGGCTGGGTCTTTTCGCCGAAATCTCCGGTTCCACTGATTTCAGAAGATTTATGACTCGAAACGTGGTGGGCTATATCGAGGGCGGCGACGAAGAACTCAACGGCCGTTCATTGGTTCTGAGCGCCCATATAGATCACCTGGGGAAGAACGATTCTATCGAGAACGATGGTATATTCAACGGGGCGATCGATAACGGAGCGGCGGTCGCGTCGATGATAGCAACGTGCAAGGCGCTGAAGGAGAGAGAAAACTCGCTTAGATATTCGGTGATAATCCTGGCCTGCCAGGCGGAGGAGGCCGGCCTGCTGGGATCGCGGTATTTCGCCGGCAGCGTGGAGCCCGCCGACCTGGTGGCCGATATAAATTTTGAATCCACTCCGGTATGGGAAGCTTCCAGGGATTTTGTGGCGGTGGGGGCGAAGTACTCGGACCTGGAGGATATGATAAAGGGGATATTGAAGGAAAAGAAACTGGAGTATGCGTATTTTTCCATGTCGAACCAGGGTTTTTTCTATCGCAGCGACCAGTTCAGCTTTGCCAGAAAGGGCGTTCCCTCAGTCTGGCTGTCAGCCGGAGAAGATTACCCCGAAGGAAGGAACCGCCTGAGAGAATTTTTTCTGGGCGAATACCACACGGTGGATGACGAGTTCGACCCGTCCTGGGAGCTGGAAAGCACTGTACAGACAGTGGAGGTGGCCATTAAGCTGGTAGAATATATAAACCAGGAAACTCCCCGAATTTCATGGAAGGGAAGAATGCCCTTTCCGGTGGAGGAATAGAGCATGGAATCATTGGATTATATTTCCACATTGGGACTTTCGGCGTGGGAGACACTGAGGGAAATGTCGCCATATCTGCTGTTCGGGTTTTTTGTGGCGGGCCTGCTTTCTGTGTATGTCAGGCCGGAAGTGGTGGAGCGGCACCTGGGAGGAAAAGGGTTTTCGCAGGTGGTCAAGGCGGCTCTCTTCGGAGTCCCCCTTCCCCTCTGCTCCTGCGGGGTCATTCCGGTATCGGCGTCTATCAGAAAGCACGGAGCGAGCTCCGGAGCCACCACCTCCTTTCTGATATCGACCCCCCAGACCGGGGTCGACAGCATAATGGTAACCCTCAGCCTGCTGGGGCCCGTGCTGGCGGTGGTCAGGCCGGCGGTCTCGTTTCTGAGTGGCCTGCTGGGCGGAACGCTGGTCTCCTACTTCGGGGAGAAGGAAAGCGGCGAAGAAGACGCGGGGCCCTCCTGTCACGCCGACTGCTGCAGCGCGGACGGCGGCAGCAGGGGTTTTAAGGGCGCTCTCAAATACGGATTTATGACCCTTCCCGGCGATCTCTATAAAGCACTGATAATTGGAATTCTGATAGCGGGAGTAATATCGGCGCTGGTTCCCGAAGACTTTTTCGCGCCGATCCTGGGAGGGGGAATAGTATCGATACTCATCCTGATGGCCGCTGGTATTCCGGTTTACGTGTGCGCCACCGCTTCCGTTCCAATAGCCGCGGCCTTGATCGCGAAAGGGGTTTCTCCAGGAGCAGCTCTGGTCTTCCTTATGACCGGGCCGGCCACCAACGCGGCGACTATAGGTACCGTCTGGAAGATAATGGGCAGGAAAACGGCTCTGATCTACCTTCTGACGGTGGGAGCGAGCGCTGTAGCGGCCGGTCTTCTGCTGGATTATTTTTTCAGCGGCGGTTCGATTCCGGCGCCATCATCAGCGCCCTGGATGATTCCCGGTTTTATCAAGACCGCCGCGGCGATAGCGCTTCTTGCCGTGCTGGGCGTGGCGGCGTTAAGAAGGCCGAAGGAGGTAACCGGGACGCTGGATGAGGAAGGAGGCCAAAAGTTGAGGATACGGATCGAGGGAATGACCTGCCACCACTGCGCGGAAACGGTCAGAAGGGCGCTTTTGGATGTAGAGGGAGTTGAATCAGCGGAAGTGAACCACAAGAGGGGAATAGCGCAGGTCTCCGGGTCGGCTCTCGATCCCGCCAGGATAGGCAGGGCTGTGGAGGAGGCTGGCTACGTCTTAAAGGGCGTGGCAGAAGAAGAGTAGCGGCGCGCGGCTATAGACTGTATTGGAATTGGTTTCTTTTTCAGTTTTTTCTATTTAATTTGAAACAATCAAGCTTCTGAGGAGTATTAATTTATATCTGTCCGTTCAACTGGGACGGGCGAAGGGTGGGTTTCGAGGTTCCGGGAAGCTTTTTTTCCGGATTACTCCCACTATATAGAGAAACTAAGGCAGGTTTCGATTTTCCAGAAAATCATATGAGTCGCAGCCTGTTTCAGAAAAATTTGGCCGGGTTCAAGCAAACCGTTTTTTAATTTGGTTGTGGGAAGTCAGAGCTGGACAGTTTTTCCGGAATTGCCTTTCCCCTGAAAAGTCTGAAAGGAGCTTCGCATGAGTAAGCGACTGATACCGTTATTTTTGGTCGTTTTGCTGATGGCGGCGGCTCCTTCGCTCGCGGCGGAGGAGAGCCGTCTTATGCGTTTTCCCGATATATACGGGGAAAACATAGTCTTTACCTATGGAGGAAACCTCTGGCTGGTCTCTTCCGAAGGGGGAACCGCCAGGCAGCTGACATCCCATATCGCCGGGGAAGGTATGGCAAAATTTTCCCCCGATGGAAAGCACATCGCCTTTACCGCCTCCTACGACGGGAACATTGATGTTTACACTATCCCCGCCGCCGGCGGAGTACCGAAAAGACTCACCTACCATCCCCTGGGAGACCTGGTATTGGATTGGCATCCGGATGGGAAAAAGGTTCTTATGCGAAGCGCCAGGCTTTCCAAGACAAATCCCGGCCCGCGTTACAACCGGCTCTTCCTGGTGGACACCGAAGGCGGCTTCCCTGAAGTGCTTCCGCTTTTCGAGGGTGAGCTGACCAGCTATTCGCCCGACGGGAAGAGAATCGCCTATAACAGGATCAGCAGGGAGTTCAGGACCTGGAAACGGTACCGGGGCGGAATGGCACAGGACGTGTGGCTTTATGACCTGGAGAATAACAAGTCAGAAAAGCTCACCGAGTTCGAGGGCACCGACGCCTTTCCCATGTGGTACCGGGACGCCATCTACTTCATATCGGACCGTGAACACACGATGAATATATACAGGATGGATCTGGAGTCGAAAGAGATTCGAAAAATCACCGACCACAAAGAATATGACGTAAAGTGGCCCAGCCTGGGCGACGGCAGGATAGTCTACGAGAACGGCGGCTTTCTTTACGTGCTGGACCTGGATACCGGGGACTACCAGAAGGTATCTGTTTCAGTACCCGCCGAGCATACACCCAAGAGGCTCCACTTCGTAAACGCCTCCAAGCTGGTGCGGTATTTCTCGCTCTCCGGATCGGGAAAGAGAGCCATTTTCGGCGCCAGGGGAGACGTTTTCACGGTTCCGGCTGAAAAGGGAGAAGTACGCAACCTAACGAACAGTTCGGGAGTTCGCGAACGCAGCCCCGCTTATTCTCCGGACGGCAAGTGGGTTGCGTACTTCTCCGACAGGACCGGAGAATACGAGGTCTATATCACCAAGTCCGACGGAAGCGGCGATGAGGAGAGGGTCACCAAGGGGCTTAAGAACTATCCCTTCGAATTAAGATGGTCGCCCGACAGCAAGAAGCTGCTGCTGCATGACCAGACACATTCTCTCTACTATGTCGGCATAGAGGACAGGAAGCTTCACCGTATCGCACAGGACGACTGGGGAGACATAAACGATTATTCCTGGTCGCACGACAGCAAGTGGGTTTCCTACGTGCTGAAGGGCGAAAACCAGTACGGTTCGGTCTACGTCTACAACCTTGACGATGACAAGTCGCACAAGCTGACCAGCGATTACTACAACGATTACGATCCGGTTTTCGGCCCCGAAGGAAAGTATATATTCTTCCTCTCGGACCGCAATTTCAGTTTCACCATGGGAGGGGGATTCGAGTTCAACTACAAGTTCATTTTCCCTTCCGACCTGTGCGCCGTGTCCCTTCAGAAGGACACCCCCTCGCTTCTGGCCCCCGAGAGCGATGAAGTAGAGGTCAAGGAGGAGGAGAAGAAGGAGGACGGCGACAAGGAGGAGAAGAATGACGAGAAGAAAGAGGAAGAGGATAAGGGAATCGAGATAGATTTTGATGGAATCGAGGGCCGGGTGGTCGGGCTTCCCGCCGGCACCGGCAATTTCGTAGGTCTCAGCGCCGCCGAGGGCAAGGTATTCTTCTTTGATTTCCCCAACTCGGTCATCACCGGTATGCCCAACCCAAGAGGAGCCACGCTGAAGTACTATGACATCAAAGAGCGTGAGGTCAAGACGGTGATAAGCGGAGTCAACGGATACGAGCTTTCCGCCGACGGCAAAAAGGTGATCTACAGCGCCATGGGCAAGTACGGCATCATCGACGCCGCTCCCGGCAAGAATATCGGCGACGGAGCTCTCAAGATGGATCTTCAGGCCAAGGTATGCCCTTCATGCGAATGGAAGCAGATATTCGAGGAAGCCTGGAGAATGGAGCGGGATTTCTTCTACGTGGAAAACATGCACGGAGTGGACTGGGACGGTATCAAGAAGAGGTACGAAGTGTTTCTTCCATACCTGACCACCAGGGATGATCTCAACTACGTGATAGGCGAGATGATAGCAGAGCTGTGCATCGGCCACGCCTACGTGGGCGGCGGCGATATGGAACGTGGAGATAAGGTCGGAGTGGGCCTTCTGGGCGCCGAATATGAGGTGGATTACAAGGCGGATCGATACAGGTTCGCCGCTATCTACGGTGGAAGGAACTGGGACAAGAGATACGTCGCTCCCCTGAACCAGCCCGGGGTTGACGTTCACGAGGGAGATTACCTAATTGCAATCAACGGAAGAGAGGTCAAGTATCCGGATAATATTCACGCCTATCTGGAGAACATGGCGGGAAAGCAGGTGGTCATAAAGGTTGCCGAAGATCCATCCGGAAAAGACGCCAGAGAATACACCGTTGTTCCAACCGGAAACGATCGCTTCCTGCGCTATCATAAATGGGTGGAATCCAACCGGAAGAAGGTTATGGAAGCCTCCGGTGGTAAAATCGGTTACGTTCACGTCCCCAATACCAACGTCTGGGGCCTTCAGGAATTCGCCCGCGGGTTCTATCCGCAGACCAACAAGGAAGGACTCATTATCGACGACCGGTACAACAGCGGCGGCTGGATTCCCACGATCTTCGTGGAGAGGCTGGCCAGGAAGGTGGGCAGCATGTGGGCCCAGCGCTACGGAAAGCCCGGAAAGTTCCCGGGAATGGCGCCGGAGGGCCATATGGCCATGCTGATCAACGAATACGCGGGTTCGGGCGGCGACGCCTTCCCGTACTTTTTCCGCCAGGCCGGTCTGGGACCGTTGATCGGGAAGAGGACCTGGGGAGGACTGGTCGGGATGAACAGGCGGATTCCCATGATCGACGGGGGAATGGTCACTGTCCCGACAATCGGTTTTTACGAGATGAACGGCGAATGGGGGGTGGAGAATATCGGGGTCTATCCCGATATCGAGGTTGAGAACAGGCCGGACCTGGTGGTTGAGGGAGCCGACCCCCAGCTGGAAAAGGCTATCGAGTATCTTAGGGAGAAGATCAAGGAAGAGTCTCCCAGCCTGCCCAAGACGCCTAAGGCTCCCAATAAGAGGAACTAGAATTTGAGCGCTGGCTTCATCAGGGCCGGCGGATTGAAAGACACAGGAGCCCGCACGCCGAGGGCCTCCGGCAAGACCGGGGGCCCTCTTTTTTTTACCCGCAGAATCATAATATTCTCAGAAAATAATTTTCCGCCATGAAAAAGGAACAATAATCGGACATTTTCGTATATTATATGGGACTGCAAAAGGCGGTTAATATGAAAGCGATACTGATATTGATCTTCATGGGTTTTGTCTCGCTGGTTTTAGGCCTGCATCTACTCAAGTTCCTGGGTGGGTTGTTCTTAGCCATAGCCGGTTTCCTGGCGGGAATATTCGGAGCGGTGATAGCTATAGCCGCGGCCCTGATCGGCGTGATATTCGGAGCTGGAATCCTGGCGGCGTTAGCTCCTATTACGCTGGTGATTCTGCTCATAGGCGCTGTGATGCTGATCGTTAAGATAGTGTAGCATTGCCCGGATCTAACTAAAATTTAACGACACGAGTCTATCTTACGGCTTCAAGCACCATGGTCGCGTCTCCGCCTCCGGAGGCGGCGGGAAGCTGGAAGTCAGCTTTGACCACCACCCGGGGCTTATCCGTCCTTATCATGTATGTTCCCCCTCCCGGTCCCTCTTCCATCGGCTTCACCACCACCCTGAACGCATCGAAGGTGCCGGCCGGGACGGTCACTTCTTCTGTCCCCTCGACTTTGAGCGAATAGATCTTTACGCTCTGGGTCATAATATCAAAGACACGGTAAGTGGTCTGATATCCCTCCTTCAATGGAAGGGCGGGGAAAACCACCTCGATCGCCGAATTGGTCCCCATAATCGGCGCGTCGAGCTTTGTTTCCATGGGAATCTCGTTTCCCCTCATGTATATGGTGCCGCTTACCGCTTTGTCCGTGTATTCAATTACGATTTTTGCCGGGCCCTGATTGATCTCTGAGCTTACCGGAAGAAGTGTCTCTCTGAAGAGGGAGGCCTTTTCCACGGCTGTGCCCATGGGGCTTTTCTGCTCGGTAGTCACCTTCCATACCGGCGCTCCCTCAACCTCAGCTTCTTCTATTTTCCTGTTGGCGTTAAGCTCTATTTCGCGGCCGGCCGCAGAGGCGGTGACCTTGTAGTCGAGTTCCACGGCCTCAATAGCTGAGGGATCTAGTTCGGGCATCCCGGCCGATCTGGCTTCTTCGTAACCGGCCGGAAGCTCCGGCATGGTAACGCTCTTTACCGGAACCGTTATCTCATCCAGCCTTTTCTCCACCTCAGGATCTATCGATTCCTGAAAACGGCCTCCCAGATGCGCAGCGAGGAATTTCTCCATAGCCACGATAAAGGCCATCCGGTTCTTTTCCCCGGCGAAACCGTGCCCCTCGTCGGGCGCCACGATGTATTTTACATCCCGGTCCAGGTCGCGCATCGCTACGACTATCTGGTCTGATTCCGCCTTCTTTACTCTGGGATCGTTTGCTCCCTGCACCACCAGCAGAGGAGCCTCGATCTTCTCCGCGCTGAACAGGGGTGACTGGCGCCGCATCCTTTTCGTGTCCTCAGGGTCGTCCGGATCGCCCACGTGTTCGTTAAAGAAGGATCTCATAGATTCCCAGTACGGAGGTATCGATTTCAGAAGGGTGATTATGTTAGACACTCCCACGTAATCGACTCCCGCCGCGTACAGGTCCGGGGTAAAGGCCAGGCCGGCCAGGGTGGCGTAGCCGCCGTAGGAACCTCCGTATATGGCGATCTTGCCGGGATCCGCTATTCCTTTCTCGATCAGGTAGTTGACGCCGTCGGTTATGTCGTCCTGCATGGCGTCTCCCCATTCTTTCTTTCCGGCGTTGAGGAAATCCTTTCCGTAGCCGGATGATCCCCGGAAGTTGATCTGAAGGACCGCGTAACCCCTGTTAGCCAGGAACTGGGCTTCAGAATTGTATCCCCAGTAATCCCTTGCCCAAGGCCCGCCGTGAGGATTTACCACCACGGCCAGGTTTTCCGGGTCTACGTTTTTGGGCAGGGTGAGATAGGCGTGAATGGCGAGTCCGTCTCTTGACTGGTATGTTATGGGCTTCATGCTTGCCAGGTGCTCCACGGGAAGCTCCGGCCGTGACCGGTAAAGAAAGGCAAGGTTGTCCCTTTCCATGTCGTATAGATATCTGGCGCCCGGGTCGGTGTCCCTGGTGACGGCCACTATCCAGTAGCGGTCGTCGCTGGTCATCGAGCCGAAGTACAGGTCCCCGTCGGGAAGCTTGTTCTTCAGCCTTTTGTAGGCCCACTTGAAATCGTAGTCCTTGAAATAGACTCGAAGCCGGTCTCCCACGTAATAGGTGGCCACGAGCTCGTCGGTCTTCTCGCTGAAAATAGCTCCCCCGAAATCCACCTCTCCTTCGGGATCGGATTCCACCAGCTCTTCCTCGAGGGTTGCTGGATCGAAGAGGACCAGCCTGGTCAGATCGGCATCCTCTCCCTTGTTCGTTATCATGTAGAAACGCTTTCCGTCCTCGTGAAACGCGGTGGGAGCGGCGGATTCTCTGTTGCCGCACTCGTAGATGGGTGTGAATCCGTCATCGTCGATTCTGAATATCTCTGTTCCGCCGTCGGATGTCTTGCGGGTGGAAAGCCTCAGGTTTCCCTGCTGGTCAAAGACCCAGACTGCCATCTCTTCGGTATTCTTTCTTATCAGTTCTGTTTTTCCGGTCGATATTTTCAGGCGGTAGACGTCGTGGTAGCGCCGGTCGCGGTCGTTCAGGCCTATATAGATTATATCCGGGTTGTTTTCGGGAAGAGAATATATGGCGGCCCTGACGCTGTCCATCGGGGTCAGGTCGCGGGCTGTGGGGACGTCCAGCTCGCCGGAAGGTTTTCCCATCGGGTCGACGGCGTAGATATGGAAGTTCTCGTTTCCTCCCTTGTCCTGCACGTACAGGATGTATCTGCTGTCAACGCTCCAGAAATATCCCCTGACCGGGCGGGTTGTGTCGGCGGTAACTGGCCGGGCCTTCTCGAAAGGCTCATTCACGCCCTTGACCCATATGTTCATAACGTCCAGGTACGGTTTTCTGAATGAGATGAATTTTCCATTCGGAGATATCTTCGCCCCGGAGATCTCGGGGTCGCCGAAGAAGATCTCCCTGTCTATCATCGGGGGAAGTTTGTCCAGGTAGGCAAGCTCCCCGGCGGACAGGGTGGAGGAGATGACCAGAGCCAGTAAAATGAATATATACGGCCTTTTCATTTTCATCCTTTCTTGTACATGAGAGCGTATTCTAATTCAAGGGGATATTAATTCCTGAAGTGATGGATTGCAAATATATTCTGGGGGATATCCAGGGAGGCCAGCAGCGGGCCCAAGAAAAAGGGAGGGAGCATCGGTGCTCCCTCCCAGAGAATCATCAGCAGTCAAACCGGATTGGTCTTTGGCCGATGATACGGCCTTGCGGCCGGTTTTTGCGCTTACGCCTTACTTATAAATCTTCTTGATGGCTCCCCAGGATTTTTCCTCTATATTCTCCGTGGGGGCCCCGCCAAGCATAATTGACTTTTCTTCTTCACCCATTTCGCCGCAAGGCATCGATTCGTTGAACTCGACGAGCGGATCTTTGAGCTCTCCGATAAAATCGTTTTCAGATCTGGGAACTCTGCTTCCCAGCGGATTATAATACAGGAACTCATCCGCGGCGTCGATGGCATTATCTATGCCCATATACGTCGCTCCGCGCAGCACGTTCAGCTTGGCCGCGATCAGATGGTGGGCCAGTTTGATTATGAGGTTTCCACCCTTAGGCGCCCAGTGGAATACCTCGAGCAGGTACTCCTTGGTGTAGGTCGTTCCGCCTATCTCCAGCTCGTCGACCGGCCAGGCGCCGGGATGGTTCATCCAGTAACCGGGCGTTCCCGTGCAGACATCGGGAGGCGGCGGGCAGTCGCACACGAAAGTGGTGGAGTAAGTCGCTATGTCGTAATGACCGCTCTCGGCGTTCATCTCGATGGTGGCGTTTACCGTGTATTCACCGCACAGCTCGCTCGTCCAGGCCGATCCGTACATAAAGGTGGGGGCGTAGTCGTAGACCTTGAGGCCGGTCTCGGAATATTCCTCGATGACAGAGCCTTCCTGAAGAAGCTGGACATTGTAGTTGATGTCGACGTAAGTGCTCAAAGCTCCAAACAGTATTCCACCTTCTATGCTCCAACCTTCACAATCGGCGTAAGCTGTCACCTCCTGAAAATGAGTCGCCCAGGTGGGGGTGCCGACGGCCATGGATAAAAATAAAACCAGCGACAGAAATCCTAATTTCTTCATTTAGTTCTCCTTTTTTACGGTTTTGATACAAGTCGCCTCTGATTTATATATAGAATTATATCATAAATTTATTGTTCGTGCGAGAGGGGGGCAATTTTTTTAAAAAATGGCGGTTTTTCACAGCGGCCCTTTTTCATTGACAGAAACAGGCTGGTTTTTTAACCTTCGCTGTCATGCGAAAAGTAACGGCGATCATTCCCGCTTTCAATGAAGAATCGAATATCGAAATGGCCATCCGGTCAGTCCTTTGGGCGGATGAGGTCATGGTGGTAGATTCTTTCAGCACGGACCGGACCGTCGAGATCGCACGGCGGATGGGCTGCCGAATCCTTCAGCACGAGTATGAAAATTCAGCCGCCCAGAAGAACTGGGCGATACCACAGGCCGCAAACGAATGGATATTCATTCTGGACGCCGATGAGGCATGTCCCGGACCGCTGGCGGAAGAAATCGGGGCTGTTCTGGAAAAAGGCACTACCCACAGCGGATTCTGGATTCACCGCAGCAATCATTTCATGGGCAAGAGGATACGTTTCTGCGGCTGGCAGAATGACAGGGTGATAAGGCTTTTCAGGCGCGACGACTGCGAATACCAGGATCTTCGGGTACACGCTGAAATCGTTACCGAAGGCAGCGTCGGTAAGCTGAAAAACAGGATCGATCATTTTACTTACAGGCATTACCGGCAGTACGCCGAAAAGTTCGAGCGCTATACCACCTGGTCCGCGAAAGACAGGCTGAAAAGGACCGGAAAGGTCACCCTTTATCACCTGATGTTGAAGCCGGCCTTCAGGTTTATCCGCCAGTATATCCTCAAACTGGGGATACTGGACGGCAAGGTTGGATTTATTCTCTGCTATATGGCCGCCTACAGTGTTTTTCTGAGGTATCTCAAGGCCTGGAGGATCATGAAGGGCGAGGATATCTAGGGAAACGGGGCAAATGTCTCAGCCGGTAGAAGAAATACCCAACGGTGAATCCGATAAAAGGACTTCCCGGTTTTATTCTTTTCAAGTGGACCAGGGAACAGTCGCAATGACAATG
This sequence comes from uncultured bacterium, assembly GCA_964488475.1. GTDB lineage: Bacteria > Krumholzibacteriota > Krumholzibacteriia > Krumholzibacteriales > WJIX01 > CAZAUK01. The sequence goes on along the minus strand of CAZAUK010000027.1, from coordinate 1,813 downwards.
GAACTGTTCTCTAACTGAGTAGTATAAAATATGAATACCCCGAGAGCGGCTGAAAAGAGTAAATATTTCATCTCAGGAGCTTTACAACGGCCGCTTTTGGGAGTATACTTGTAGTAGATATAGCTCTTTGTTGTGGGGGCGAACGGATTCGACGGAGATAGATGAAGCAGGGGAAGCGTGCCGAGGTTGTCGCCCACCTCGTAAAAAGGTGGCAAAACACAATTGCCAACGATAACTTGGCACTGGCTGCCTAATAGACAGGTAGCTCGTTCGCTTCATCCGAGTCATCAGGGTTGAATGTCGAGCGTCGTTTACTGATGGCTAGCCTGCGGACCTTGCTCCTGGAAAGCGGGCGAAACACGTCGGAGCTAGTTTCCGGGTCCTCTGCCTGTTGGAGGACCGGGAAGCGAAACACAAGCAATAGGCTACGCACGTAGAAGCCCTGTTGCGGTATCTTCGGACGCGGGTTCGATTCCCGCCGCCTCCACCATCGCAAAGAATTCGAACCGTCTTCCGGTTCGTTGGAATCGTCCGGCTCTGCTTTATCAGAGCCGGCTTTTATTTCAAATAAGGCAAGAGGTTGAAGGTTTGATACGGCTCTCAGATATGGTTTTCCGATATCCGGCGTCACAGGCTCGAGCCGTATTTTACCAAGTAGTTTTCTCATAATAATTGCGGATTTTCCGACTCGCCGCTCGAGAATATTCTGGATTCTCTTAACCCGATACTCTATCCATTCCGATGGTGGCGCCTTAAACATCCGATCCTTGGATCCTTTAAGAATTCTTAGTTCGAATGAAAGCTCCTTAACTCTTTTTTCAACCGTTTCCAGTGCTTTAGCTATCGCTTCGCTTCTTCGCCCTTCAGAGATATATGCTACAAAATTGTCCACACGCCGCTGCTCGGAGCTTAATTCTATTTCTTTAAGATGAATTTTTTCCGGCACTTCAGAATGCATCTCTCTGACTTTTTTTTCTACCCGTTTAAGAACAAAACTCAGATTGTCCGTATTTGCTAACTTATCTCCCAGGGCTGTGATAATAATCCGTTCAGCGACTGTTCTTCGAACTAAAAGTTTGTTATCACATGATCCTTTTCCAGCATTGAGACATCCATAATACCCTCCGGCTTTCCCGCTTCTCTTGCCGATAGCTCCACCGCATACGGCGCACACCATGGCACCAGATAGAAGCTCTCGTGGATAATGAGTTACACGGCTTCCGTTTTGTCCCTCGAATCCTCTTTTATTCTTGCCCCCTGGCCATGTCCTTCGTGTTTTTTCTAGCCTTTTCTGTACCTTATCCCAAAGCTTCTGTGGAATTATTCTCAGGTTTTCATCCTTATGTATATGCCACTTCGACTCCGGCTTTGGAAATCGTCTCAATCGGCCCGTTTTCGGATCCTTTCGGGATTCTGTCTTGTTCCAGATCCATTTACCTATATATTTGGTGTTTTTGAGAATTCGGCTTATTGTTGAGGGAGACCATCCTTTACTTGATTTGAAGCGGCCAGGCACCCCTTCATTATTAAACCTAAATTGAGCGGTTTTCATCTATTGAGTACATTTTATCAGTGTTGAGAGTATTGAACAAGCAGATTTAATAATGATCTCCCCCCTGGGTATCAGATTGATTTTTTGGAGGGATAGATATAAAGGGGGGGGTGGTGTCTTTTTGATATCCAGCTGCATTTGGGACAGACGAGTCCACTGTTTTGTATCTATTCTGATTTTTTGAGTATATCTTAAGCCCAGCAGAACACAGGACGCGGAGTTGCTTTATCTCCACAAACAAGCCTATCTGACCAAGGTGGA
>CAZAUK010000026.1:0-21178 GCA_964488475.1 uncultured bacterium | reverse complement strand
ATATAGCCGGAAACAACCCCAAAATCCTGTCAAGGATAAATCTGGAAAAAATCAAGATAAATTACATTATTTCAGAGACAAGAAATTTATAATTATTTGTGGATTGAGAAATTTATAAATATTTCAGGATATACAACTGTTTTGATTAATTCTGGAATAATTCTACCGCCTCCTCTATAATCTTCTGAGCACGCATATACACCCCCTCATCACAGAAGGAGGACATGATGTCAATCCCGAAAGTCTCAGTTATAAAGTCGTTAATGATTTTTATGGCCCTATCGGTTTCCGCGGCCGCCCTAGCAGGCGTCGTTTGGGCTCAGAATCTGACAGAGTTCACTCCTCGAGACGCTATGAAGATCGAGCGGAGCTACTACGCCAGGATCAGCCCGAATGGAGAATGGATCGCCTATATCGTCTATTCCGGGCGCGAGCCGGATGATGAGCCTGGCGGAGGCTACACCGAGCTCTACCTGGTATCGACCCGAACGGGTGATACGCACCCTTTCATAACCGGAAAGGTAAACATAAGCTCACCGGTCTTCAGCCCGGACGGCTCCCACATCGCTTTTCTCATGAAACGGGGAGAAGGGTCCAAACGGCAGGTCTGGGCCATTCCGGTGGACGGCGGCGAATCTATGCCGGTGACCAGCAGTGATACAGGTGTTCCTCTCTTCAGGTGGCATCCCTCAGGAGAGAAGATCGCCTTCGTCGCCACCGAACCAGAGAGCGAGACAGAAGAAACGCTCGAAGACAAAGGGTATGATTTTATATACTTTGAAGAAAACCTAAAGCACCGCGACATATACATAGTCCCATTCAAATACGAAGACCCTCCGGCGGAAGCCCATCGGATAACCAGAGACAAGGTGGTATGGGACTTCCAGTTCAGCCCGGACGGCGAGACCATAGCCGCCATGATATCGCCGAAGAATCTGGTCGACCACCGGTATATGTTCAAGGACATATATCTGGTAGATGCTGAATCAGGCGATACCGGACAGCTCACAACCCATGAGGGTAAAATGGGAAACTTCATGTTCAGCCCCGACGGGTCAAAGATCGCCTACGCAGCGTCGCTGAACCTGAAGGACCACGCGGTGAGCCAGGCATATGTCATCGAAACAGACGGCGACAAGCCCAAGAACCTGACCGAACCGGATTTCAGAGGGCATATCACCAGGGTCGGATGGAAGGACGACGACACCATAATCTACGAGGCTGCCGAGGGAGTCTGGAATAATATATATGCCATCGAATCCGATGGAGATGACAGGAAGAAGATCCTGGACGGGGAGCGGATGGGGCTGGTGATCGGCTCGTACGACCATACCGGAGATTCCAAGCATTTCGCTCTGGTCTGCCAATCACCCCGGATTCCCGGTGACATATTCTACTGGAAGGAAGGCTCCGGCGACCCGAAAAGGCTCACCGAGCTTAATCCATGGATATCAGAAAGAAATCTCGGCAGGCAGGAAGTGGTCAGATATACAGCCCGCGACGGGCTCGAGATAGAAGGAATCCTGGTCTATCCCGCCGGCTACGAAAACGGTGAAAGGTATCCGCTGGTCATGGGAATCCACGGCGGGCCCGAATCGCACTACACCAACGGCTGGATCGGCTCTTATTTCAACCCGGCCCAGGTCCTGGCCTCCCGGGGATACGTGGTCTTCTATCCCAACTACCGGGCCAGCACCGGCTACGGGGTGGAGTTTGGAATGCAGGGCTACATGGACGCCGCGGGAAAAGAGTTCGACGACCTGGCCGATGGAATCGAATTCCTGGTAGACAGGGGAATAGCCGACCCCGAACGGGTGGGAATGGGAGGCGGCTCCTACGGAGGTTACGCCTCAGCCTGGTTCGGCACCTACTATACCGATTACGTCCGGGCGGTCTGCGTGTTCGTGGGAATCAGCGACCTGGTAAGCAAAAGGAGCACCACCGACATCCCCTACGAAGAGCTTTACGTCCACTCCGGAAAACTGCTGGATGAATCATGGGAGATGTGGGAATACAGTATTAAGAGAAGCCCTGTCTACTACGCCAATCGGAGCGAAACGGCGGTGCTGATCCTGGGGGGCACCGCAGATCCCAGAGTCCATCCGGGACAGAGTCTGGAGCTTTACCGAAGACTGAAGATGAACAAACACCCCGCCGTCCGGATGGTCCGGTATCCCGGGGAGGGACATGGAAACAGGAAACAACCCGGCAGGATAGACGTACTTTATAGACACCTGCAGTGGTACGACTGGTACGTTAAAGAGGCCAGACCACTGGACGGCCCCATGCCGGATCTGATTCTGGACGAGCACTACGGCCTGGAGAGTGAGGAGGATTCTGATTAAGCGTAACGGCTGAATCTTACCAGTTTCATCGGTCCGGTAACAGGTAACAAATAGATCGAAGAAGATTTGCAGTTTCCTCCGCGATGAAAACCGCGAACAAACATAACCCAGAAGATCGCCAGTAAAAGGAGGAAAGATGAAAGATTCCGACAAGAACATCTCGAGGAGGTCGTTTTTGAGAACCGGCGCGGCATCGATAGTAAGCGCTGGACTGGGATTATCCGGCCTGGCCGGTTCCGTTTCCGGCGCTCAGGAAAAGAAAAGCGCGGGTAACGCCGCCGGCGCAGAAAAGAAACCGCCCCAGATAAACGAATACAGAAAGCTGGGGAGTACCGGCTGGAAAGTCAGCGATATCTCTTTCGGCAACGCCGGAATGACCGATCCCTCAACCCTGGAATACGCCATGGAGCGGGGTATAAACTACGTCGATACGGCCCGTCAGTATTATGAGATGGAAAAAGTGGTCGGACAGATTTTTCCCGAGAAGCGCGGCAAACTGTTCGTGACCACCAAACTTATGCCGGAGCTGATCACCGCCGAGGTCACAGTGGATGAGGTATTGGCCGGAATAGAAGAAAGTCTCAAGCGCCTGAACACCGACTATATAGACAGTTGCCTGATTCACTCGGTGGGCGATCCCAGCCGCGGCGGCCAGGCCAGATTAGAGAATGAGAATATCTATAAGGCCTTCGAGAAAGCGATATCGCAGGGCAAGATCCGTTGCTGGGGAGCAAGTTCCCACGGTCCCAAGATGGCGGAGGAACTGGGCTGGCTGATCGAGAACACTGATATAGGTATGATCATGCCCGGAATGAACATGATGACGAAGGGCATAGAACCAGTGCTCGCCAAGGCGAAAAAGAAAGGCGTTGCCGTGGTGGCCATGAAATCCCTGTCGGCGGCGCGTAAAATCGACTACAGCGAGTACATGAAAGAGGGCAGAACAGCCAGGCAGGCATTGATCAAATGGCTTCTGGCCCAACCGAACATCGATACCATAGCAATAACCATGAGGTCGTTCGAGCAGATCAACGAGTTTGTCGAAGTCTCGGGCCGACCCAAGATGTCACTGAGGGAAAGAAGAGTCCTCGAGGGATATGGAGCAAAATTAGCTCATGATTACTGCCGCCCCGGTTGCGACGGATGCCTGAAAGCATGCCCCTACAATGTGCCCATTCATGACATTCTCCGCTACGACCTGTACTTCAGAAACTACGGCCGGGAGAAATACGCGATGCAGCGTTACGCATCGCTTCCCCGGGCCAAGATGGCTTCGCGTTGCCTTTCTTGCACGGGTGTCTGTGAAAGTTCATGCGGATTTGGGCTGCCCGTAAAGTCTAAGATGATCGACGCGCATTCTACCCTAACGGTTTGATGGAGGAGACAAATGCATAATTTTTCCATTGGAGATAAAATCGCAGTATTATTGATTCCGGTATTTGCCGCGGCCGCTCTTTGCGCCGTTTTTTCATCCTGCGAAGAACAGTACTCCAGCCCGGCGGAGAAGATCCTGGCGGAATCCGTTAAGGAGATGGGCGGAAAGAATAACGCCACCCAATGGGAAACCCGTGTTCAGAAAGGGCTCCTCACCAATTACAATCCAGGTTGGGGAACACTCAGGGCCGAATACACGATACATGTCAAGAAACCGGACAAGATGAAGATCGATCAGAATTTCGGCGCCTTCGACCATCCGTTCTACTACACCTATTACTACAACGACGGAATGGTCTGGGCAGAAGTAAACATGAACGTGCGCCAGCGCCCCCGTTACACCTCTACGGTCAAAAAGAGCTATAAGGAGATGACAGAAGCTCCCACCTATTATCTGACCAGCTGCGACACCTTCTTCGTGGTGGAGGATCCCACCCCGGATTCGCTTATCACCGAGGTGGATTTCGACAGGGTGGGCTGCGTGATGGAAGGCGACACGGTCTATTTTGATATCAGCGGAAAGACACGCCGGCCGATTCGAATTATAGAAGAGGGGAACCGCCAGCTTCTTCTGGAAGATTTCAGGGAAGTAAACGGATACCTGTATCCTTTCAGGCAGACCGTTTACACGGACGGGGCGAAATACAGCGAGGTCATATGGGAGGATATCTCTTTCGATGTCAACATAGATGATTCGATCTTTGAAGAGAATATGCCGGAACCAGAACCGGAGCCGGAACCTGAAGCTGAAGAGTAGTGCGGGTAACGTTGGGAGGGCCCGTATCAGCCGCTGGTAAACATGAAGCGGCTTTACGGCAGCCGCCCGACGAAAATCAAATGGCAGGCATTGCTAACCGTTTTGAGGCATATAGTCGGCCGGATCGGCCCGCTATAATGTATCGCGCCGCTATACCGTATCGCGCCGCTATACTGTGAGGGTGGTTGCCAGCCTATCTGCTCAGGGAGAGGGTGACCTTGACCGCTTTTTCGAAATCGCTTCTGTTTATGATTCCGCGCAGAGTCCCGGTGCTGTCCACTACGGGAAAATTATCGTACTTGTTCGAGTTGATCAGCTGAAAAAGCCTGCCCGGAGAATTAAAACCGTGAATGACAAACTCCCGCAGCCTGGTGTTGACCACCCTCGCCACTATAGTATCCGCCCATGAGGTCTTTTTTACCTTTTTTACGTCATCTATCGATACCAGTCCTATCAGGAATCCGTTCTCCACGACCGGGAATGAAAAATACTGGTATCTTCTGAAGTATTCGTTTACCAGAGCCTCCAGATTCATCGAGGGATTCACCGTGACCACATCCCGCCTTACTATATCCTCCAGATCCATTTCTTCCAGCACCTGTCTGTAGAGAACTATCTTGTAGCTCCTGTTTGCCGCCTGTCTCAGGAATCCACCGATTATCACCAGCCATATCCCTCCTATGAAGTTGGAGTAAACCAGCACGCTGAAAACTCCGAATGCCATTAATAGAAGGGCGAAACCCTTGCCGATCATGCTGGCGAATCTGGTGGCTTTAAGAATATTTCCGTTTTTGTACCATATCAAGGCCCTCAGAATCCTGCCCCCATCCAGGGGGAATCCAGGCACCATGTTGAATATGAAAACGACGGCGTTGATACTGGAAAGAGCCTGGAACAGCACGGAAAGCCATGTGACCCCATACAGCAGCCGGGAAAGCAGATAGAAGACTCCCACCAGCACCAGGGTCATGACAGGGCCGGCCGAGGCCATTCTCAATTCTACCCCGGGACTTTCCACCTCGTTTTTCATCTGGGCCACCCCTCCGAACATGAACAGAGTTATCTTTCCTATGGGCAGGCCGTTTCGCTTGGCAACCAGCGAATGGCTGAATTCGTGAAGGAGGATTGAAATGAAAAGTAGAACGGCGGTAAGAAGCGACATGGCCCAAATCTGCAAGGACGAAAAAAGCCCGGGATAATTGGCGGGATAAAACCCTGTGGCGAAGCTCCAGGTTATCAGCACCAGGATGAGCAGCCAGCTCACGTGCAGCTCTACGGGTATCCCCCACAGCTGGAACAGGCGCAGGCTCTTCTTCAGCATTGTTTTCCTTTCCGGGAATCAGAGGAAGACGGTGTCAGATCTCATCACTGCCGCAGTACCTCAGAAAGCGGTTTTTCCCGTCCAGCTTTATAAAAAGCGGCCGGGCCTCATCCTCGGACCAGGAAAAGGTCATAATATCTATATGGTCGCCCTCGTTGACCAGGTGAGCTGCCGCGCCGTTCATGCATATGACTCCCGAACCCCTCTCCCCTTTTATGATGTAAGTCTGCAGCCTGTTGCCGTTAGTCCTGTTGACGACATGAACATTCTCATGCTCGGACAGATCCGATTTTTCCAGAAGATCCTCGTCTATGGTTATGCTTCCCACGTAGCGAAGGTCGGCCTGGGTAACCCTGGCGTCTAATATCATCGATTTGAGAAGAAGCCTTTTCATAGAAGCGCTCCCTTTAAAAACATCTTGTGTAATATGCCGCCGGTTATCGCCGGGAGCCGGAAAACCTCCAAGCTTAAATCGGCGGCCGGTAATTCTGAATAACGGTGGCTTCGTATAAAATATATTTAATAATTATTAAAAACAAAGGCAAAGAAAAAAATACCGGCAGGGATGAGGCGAATTTTATTCCCGGGGCGAGATGGAATGAATCCGGACTACCGCAGGATGCTGGTTGAATCCTATACCGGTTTCAAAGCGGCACGTGATCCTAATGCCGGGCCGGGATGAAATAAAACCTGTCTCCCTCCTGATACAGGTTGAAATTTATATCGGGGCCGGGACAGTCTAAATCTTATCTCCAGCCGTCTCGGTAAGATAACGCGAGAACCTGTTCTTTTCATCCACCAGAATGTTGCTGAAGGCGCTTTCCGGTTCGCTGGACCAGGTGAATGCCATGACGCCTATCTCATCTCCCCTGGAAACCTGGGCTGAAACTCCACCGCAGGAGACTATCTCCCCGGTCCCCCTTTCTCCCCTGACAGCGAAAGTCTCCAGGCGGGAACCGTTGGTGCTGTTGACTATGAGTATCTTCTCGTATTCAGATATGTCCGCCAGATCCATGAGTTCGGCGTCGATCCGCAAACAGTCATTGAGGCCGGGCTCTACCCCGGTAACGTTCGCCTTGTGAATCTTTGATTTTATTACCAGCCTATCCTTTATATTAGAAATCATGAACCGGGCCCTGCCGTTTTCAGATACCGGTATCTCATCAACGATCATCATATTAACGCTCATGTTTTCTCCGCAGTTAGCTCTAATTTTTTTCTTGAGCTCTTCAGCGTATTCATCCTTCCAGCCCCTTCCGGGAATCATCCTGTAATTTATGGAGGACAACTTCATCTGTTCCACCTGGAACCTTTTGACTCCGGGTACTGTCCTGGACAGCCACATCCAGAAAAAACCGGGAACCACCTTTCCCCCCGGCGTCCTCACCGAGTCCACCGTTCGGGCTTCTATACCTTCCAGGAGAGGAAGCCCCCTTCCACAGGAACACTGCCTGTCCGACTGAACGGCCTTATCGCCGGTCCTGTATCGAATAAAAGGCATATATAGATTTGAAAGATCGGTGATCACCAGCTCCCCCTCTTCCCCGGGAGCGGCGGGCCCGCCGCCGGGCCTTACAACCTCCACGTAGAACAGATCGCTTGACAGGTGCATTCCGTCGTGTTTTTCGCATTCGCAGGCTACCTCGGCGAACTCTCTAGATCCGTACCGGTTGAACACCGGCGCCGAGAACGCTTTCTCGATCATTTCCCTCTGATCCTGGTATAGAGTCTCTCCCTTGGTGAAGATCGCTTTGGGGGTATGAAGCTCTATCGAATTGTTAAGGCAGAACTTCGAGAAAAGGGTGAGGGCCGATGGAATCCCCACTACCAGAGACGGCCTGTAGGAACGCTCCACCGAAGCGTACCTTTTCATGTTGTCTTCCGACATATCGAAAGCGGAAAGGAATCTTCTGTTATAGAAAAAATCCTTGATCCCTTCCTTAAAGCGCTCTTTGAGCGGCCTGTCACTCTGAAACCCTACCAGATACAGCTGTTTCTCGCCTATGTCGACACCTGCGGCCCTGAGCTGCCTTAAGGTGTTGGCACGCCGGACCGGCCCCGCCGAGTAATCACAGAAAACATCAAGAAGCTCTCCGGCGTAATCGCCCGTGCTGGCGACGTAACCCTTGCGCAGGGGATCCCCGCTTACCAGTTCCCGGCTGTTGTCCCTGATCAGATTTCTGGTAAGAAAAGGGATTTTCCTGAAATCGGAGGCACTTTCAATCTGGTCCGCCATAATATCTCTTTTTTTGAAGAGGTCCCGGTAATAGGGTACGTGCAGGACGGCGTATTTGAGCAGGCCTATCAGCCTCCGCCACTGGATATCCTCTATCTCTTCGAAGGACAGCCACTGGTTCCGCTCCAGTTCATCCAGTATGGAAAGAACCCTGTCCTTTCTAAAACCCCGGTAAAAGGGATATATGAAATACCGAACGATCGAAGGCAGAATATATGATTTCATCTCAGGCCGTTTCCCTGTTAAAACCGTTGCCCCCAGCCATCGCGGCTGCTTCTTTCAAGCGGCTGACCCACAGCGGAGACCGATATTCATCATTCTTTACCGGGCCGCCGGTGGCGCTACATATATATTAAAATATATAAATCGGTTGTCCAGACAGATTTTGCCCGGCGGCGGCCGGGCTTTCCTCCATAACTCCAGGGCAGGGTGAATTTTGGCACTCCCTTTGCTCAAATGGAATATACCCGAAAAAATAAGCAACGATGATTTTTATGGCTAGTCCCGGCGGATGAAGCCGCCGGCGCACTTAAGCGCAGTGATTATAACAGATAACAAACACAGTGAATGGAGGAAAGATGTCTCAGTTTATGGAAGTACTGGAATGGTTCGACCAGAGCGGGCAAGAAATCGTCCACCGGCTGCCCCCTGAAGGATCAGCCGAAATCAAGATGGGGGCCCAGCTGGTGGTTCGAGACAACCAGAGCGCCGTTTTTTTCAAGGACGGTAAGGGACTGGATATTTTCGGTTCCGGCCGCCACACTCTGACCACTAAAAACCTTCCCATTCTCACCAAGGTCCTCTCACTTCCCTGGGGGTTCAAAAGTCCCTTCAGGGCCGAGGTCTACTTCGTAAACATGAAGACCTTCCTAAGCCAGAAATGGGGGACCAAGGATCCCGTGGCCTTTAAGGACAGCAAGCTGGGTCTGGTAAGGCTGAGGGCCTTCGGGCTCTATACCTTCAAGATCAGGGAACCGGTCCTGTTTATAAACCACGTGGTGGGGACCCAGGGCGTGTACACCAGCGAGATGATAGGGAACTATTTAAGAGACGTGATCGTCTCCAGAATCAATGATCTGTTCGGCGAGCAGCTCGACACCATATTCGAGCTTCCGCAGAATTACGACGAGCTGGCCGTGGAAATAAGAAACCGTCTTGAAAACGACTTTTCAAAGTACGGCATGGAGCTGGTGGACTTGTATATAAATTCCATTACTCCTCCGGCCGAGGTGCAGAAGATGATCGACGAGAGGAGCGGGCTTCAGGCGGTGGGAAATCTTGACAGTTTCTTCAAGTTCAAGGCGGCCAAAGCGATGGGGGACGCAGCAACCGGCGCCGGGACCGGCGGCGCGGGAAGCGCCGCGGCCGGCGGAATGGGAATAGGAGTGGGAGCCGGTCTGGGAATGATGATGCCCGGAATGCTCGCCCAGGCGGTCACGGGGCGGCCGGCCGGACAGGGCGAAGCAGCGGCCGGGCAACTGAACTGCCCCCGCTGCCACAATGAGGTCTCATCCGATTCGAGGTTCTGCAGAAACTGCGGCGCCCAGCTCATCTCCATGAACAGGTGCCCCGAATGCCATACGGAGCTGCCCGGGGAAGCCAGATTCTGTTCCAACTGCGGAAAAGAACTGAGCGAGGATCTGAAATGCCGGCATTGCGGGGCCAAGCTGCCGCCCGGCACGAAGTTCTGCACAAACTGTGGTGAAAGGGTTCAGGGAGATTAGAAATGCTGGTCAAGTGCGATCTATGCGGCGGCGAAAACAGGGTTCATCCAGGACAGAGCATGATGAGGTGCTCTTACTGCGGTTCAGCCCTTACCGTGGAAGACGGCGGCCGCGGGGAACAGCTTATTCTTCCCCACCAGAGGAACGACCGCACCGCGGAAGATGTACTTGAGTCGTTTCTTCTGAAACGAAACATGGGACGAGCCAAAAACATCAGAATTAAATTCGCCTTCGCCCCATTCTTCATCATAGAAGATCAGGATGGAGGCAACAGCGCCTGCCCCAGCGGGGACGCTCCTTCATCTGTCGGGCCTATGCCGGATCCACCCGCCGGCGATTACTGCTACTTTGACCAGGAACTGGCCGGGGGAGAAAAAATAATCAGGCCTTCCGCCGTCGACCCTGACGCTTCCAGAATAATATACCTGCCGGTTTATGACGTCTCCTTTAACCTGTCCAAAAGGCGTTGGAAAGCTGCGGTCATCGGGGAAAGCTGGTGGGTTCAGATTGACCGCCTGCCTCCCAGAAAAGCCGAACCTCTGGATAAGCCCGGAATAATCGCCGCGGGCGCTCTTTTTGCCGGCTACCTTTTTCTGGGCCGGCTGGCCGGTGGAACCCTGCCGAGGCTGGTGCTGCTGGGAGCGGCCGCGGCGGCCGGATTTTTGTTTTTCAAGCTTCGCGGCAAGTTGGCGGCCTCCAATGAATGACCATACTCTTTACCAGAAGGGCGTTCCGGGCCACGGCTTGGCTGAAGGTTTTCAATCGGCCTTCGACCCTGTAGCAGCATCAGTATCGGAAAGCCGGTTCCGGGGAAAGGAACCTGACCCCGGTCGGCCGGCTGCCCGGGAGACTTTTGGAGCCCTCTGCCCGTCATGCGGAGGATCGCTGAGAGTCTCGGAAGGGGTAAAGAGCCTGGAATGTGAATACTGCGGGGCCGGGCTGTACGTCTCTGATCCTCGAGGAGTCAGAAGCTTCTACCTGAAGCCTGAAATAACCGGGGGCAAGGCCAGGCTCACCGCTATTCGTCATATTTCCAAGGAGAGCGGTGACCTGGTAAAAGCCAAACACACTTCCATCATGGAGGAAAAGCTGGTCTACGTGCCTTTCTGGAAGATGAGAGGAAGATTCATGGGATGGATCTGCGGAGACCGGGTCGAGCTTAAAAAGATCGAAAAGCCGGTAGCCACTCCAAACGGAGAGATGACCACGACAACGGTGAGGGAGGTCAAACATCCTTTCTCCAAATTCATAACCAGGCGCGTGGACTGGAGCGCCCCGGCCTGCGTTCTAAGATACCTCGGGCTTCAGGGAATAGCCCTCAGAGCCTCCCTTCTTGAATGGGAGGTATTCAACCACGACCTCAAGGCCTCCATGAATATCGCTATTCCCATGACAGGAGAAAAGAAAGCGGAAGCCGACTGCCTGAAACATTCAATAAACCTGGCCAAGCCCTCCGGCTCCAGAATCCACGCCGGAAGATTCAACCTGTTCGGCAAATCCCTGTCCCTTTACTATTACCCGGTCTACCTGATCCGCTACAAGTTCAGGGATATCATACACGTTATAACAATAGACGGCTCCAGCGGCGCTGTTATCCGCTCCGACGTCCCCAAAAGAAAAACGATAAATCCCGCTCCGTTTTTTTTCGTGCCGGCCGCGCTGGCCTTTCTGGCGGGCACCTGGTTTCCCCTGGTGATCATCGCCGCCGCCCTTGTCTACACGGCCGACCAGGTCAAAAGCGGCGGAGTCATTGCCCCGCACCGTTGGCTCAAGCACAGGCTGAGCAGATGGTTTGAAGGAAGTTGATATGAACGGATCCCTTACCATAGAAAGACTCGTTTGCCCAAGATGCGGATCAGCTCTGGAAGGGAACCCGGAATGCATCACCTTTCAATGCGCCGGCTGCTATAACTATTTCATAATATCCCGAAGCGGCCTTAAAGAAATCAGAATACGCGGCGCCCTTCCGAATGACGGAATCAGTGATGATTCTATATTTCTCCCCTTCTGGTCGATTGAAATAGACACGGTTCAGCTCAGAATCCGTATGCTGAGATCCCTGGAAAGAATCAGGAAAACAGTTGGAGAAATAGCCGCCGGCAGGATCGAAAATGGCGGGGAACTTGAAGATGCGAGCGCTACTGAATCCGGCTCTGGAACGGCAAGGCTGAGAATGCTCGCGGGCCTCTCCAACCGGAAAGCCGCCCCCGGCGGCAGGGAGATAGAAACGCTTCTTTCCAGCATCGAATCAGCCGGCTCTTTCAGAGTCTATGTCCCGGCATTCCCGGCTCGCAATCCTTTCGCGTATCTTAAGGCCGGAAGGTTCTTTACCAAGAACCAGCCCGTCTTTAAGACAGATCCTTCTGTTATTCCCGGAAGGTCCGTTATGTGCTCTGTCGACCAGAGGGAAGCGGAAGGGCTGATAGATTTCATGTTCTTCGCTACCCTGCCGTCCTCTATCCTGAAGTGTGGCGAATTTCTGGAGAATGTTTCGCTGAGCCCGGCGGGCAGGCCGGAGCTGATAAACTTTCCCTTTACAGCTGGAAAAAGGTCAATCGTATCTCAAATAGGCGGATTCAACTTTTCCAGGCGCCTTATCGAACTAACGGGGCCATGAATCTTCGGCTGAAACATCATTCATTTCTTGTAATATAAAAAGAAAGCTGGCATTCTACGCTCAACCGAATTGCCGGAAATCGAGTTCGCGGGCCCCGCCGGTTTTATCAGCCTCTGAACGAGGGAAAAGCGTCTGAACAAATTGCCGAAGGAGGAAATCGAATGCGGAAAGTCGCTGTTTTGATCTTCGCGCTTCTTATTATTCTCCCGATCTCACACACCAAGGCCCAGGGAAAACTGGATATGCTCGAATTCAGCGCCGGCGCGGGACTGTCCATGCCGGTCGGCGACGCGGGGGATTTTTACAACACCGGCCTGTGCCTGGGACTGGACGGATTCTATCCCTATAACGACTGGGTGCACTTAGGCGGAAGGATCGCCTACAACAGATGGGGAGTGGACAAGGGCGGATGGGCGGTTCCCCAGGCCGATATCGACGGGTCCGGCTCGGTGATGGAATTCCTGCCTCAGGCGAAATTCATATTCAATCCCAATACGATGGGCGCTGCCGTTTTCTTCGGCCAGGCCGGATTCGGATTCTACAGGTTCTCCTGGGATGTCGAGACCACCGTCTCGGGCACTACAACCTCTTACAAGGATTCGGAGTTCAAGCCGGGATTAAATCTGGGCGGCGGGGTGACCGTACACCAGTCTGAAAAGTGGACCTGGGAGATAAAACCTCTGTTCCATATAATCTTTACCGAAGGCAGTTCCACCAAGTACTTCTCCCTGCTTGGAGGATTCACTTTCTAAAGCGCGGGCGCGGACTGGATGAATATATCAGGCAAATTTTCCTCTCTGGCGGCGGCAGCTGTTTTCGCCTTCTGCTGGATCTGCTCTTCCGGGTCAAGCCAGTGCGCCGGGGCCGGCCCTTCTGCAAACTATAAAAGAAACTCGTTGCGCGACACGCTTGAAGGCCGCCCAAAACCCGTCCTGACCCTTGAATCGAGCAATGAGAAAGACTCGGCCGCGCCAATTGGCAAGCAAGTACCAGCCGCCCGGCCCGCCCCCGCCTTTCCATCAGGACGCCAAGCCGATTCTCCGGCGTCAGCGGCCCGCCGCTTGGCCGCCGGTCAACCGGACCTGGACAAACGGATCTTCAGATTTTTCAACCGGACTGTTCAGACCGGATTCCTGGACACCCTGATGCCGGCGGTGACTGATTTTGACAGATTGAGAGTTGTAGTGCTTTTGATCTGGTCCGCGCTGGTAATATTCGGGAAGACCAGAGGCAGATGGGCCGCGCTGGCCCTGATACCGCTTATTGTCGCCTCCGATCAGATATCGAGCAGTCTGCTGAAACAGGCAGTCGAGCGGCTTCGGCCGGTGGAGGTACTGGGCGGGGTCCACTTCTGGAGCGAAGACTCGGGCTGGATGACCACCCCCCTGGAAGTCACCAGAAGCTACAAATCATCTTTCTCCTTTCCCTCCGGTCACGCCACCAATATCACCGCCGCGATGCTTTTTCTGGGCCTGGTCTACAGAAAGTTGTTAGTTCCCCTATTTATAGTCGCCATACTAGTCTCCATCTCCAGAATCTATATCGGGGCACACTGGCCGCTGGACGTAGCCGCGGGAATGGCGCTGGGCGCGGCTCTGGGCTCCGGGGCCTATCTTGTTTTCAGAAAATACGCTCCTACGGATGAGGCATCTAAGGGGTCGTAGGCCGGTTTTGCTTTTCGCAGAGCCCGCCACCATACTCAGGATGAAAGCCGGTTTTTCCGCAAAACCTGACTCCGTTCCGTGGATTCTCTGTTTTTAGAGATTATGTTTTACTTTTAAACGGCCCGGGGTTATTTTGCTCGGGACAATGAAGGTACCAAGGAGGCTGAATGAAGTTCGTAATACTTACCCCCTCAAACGTCAGGACCATAATCATCCTGGCAGTGGCGCTCGCCGCCGGTTTCGCCGTGAGCCAGATCGACTTCCCGGGCCTCGAGGAAGCGGGCAGGATCACACTGGGAATCTTCACCACCGCAGCCATCCTATGGGTCATAGAGCCTTTTCCTCTCTATGTTACCTCATTCATCATCGTTATCATGGAAGTGATCTTCCTGGCCCGTGAGGGCGGACCGCTGGGTCTTTCCGGAAACGGATACACCATATTCCTTCATCCCTTCTTCGATTCGGTGGTGGTCCTCTTTCTGGGAGGGTTCGTAATGGCCCGGGCGGTAAAGCGCTACGGGCTGGATGAGAGGATTTCCAGGGGAATCATGAGACGGGTCGGGACCAGGCCCACGGTGGTCCTTATGGGCATGATGGTGACCACCGCCTTCCTTTCCATGTGGATATCGAACACAGCCACCACCGCTCTTATGGTGGCGGTGGCCATTCCCGTGATAAACTCTTTTCCCAAGGGGGAAAGGTTCAGACACGCCATGATACTCGGTATCCCCTTCGCGGCCAATATCGGCGGGATCGGAACACCTATCGGCACTCCCCCCAACGCGATTGCGATGGGGATCCTGAACCAGATGGGAACTGATATCTCCTTTATAGACTGGATGATTCGCGGGTTGCCGGTGGTGGTCGTGCTGATAGCGATATGCTGGTTCGTACTCTGCAGGATCTACCCCGCCGGAATCGAACGGATAAGTATCAGGCTGGAGGAAGAGGAAAAGATGGACAGAAAATCAAAATTCATCCTGGCCGTCTTCTGCGTGGTGGTAGCTCTCTGGCTCACCTCCAAATACCACGGAATACCCTCCTCGATAGTGGCGCTGATACCTCTGGTGGTCTTTTTCGGCCTGAGGCTGCTGGGCGGGAACGACCTCAACGACCTCGGCTGGGGGATTCTCTTCATAATAGGCGGGGGTATGAGCCTGGGAATCGCTATGAGAGAGAGCGGCCTCAGCGAATGGATAGTGGGTCTTATCCCGTTCGAGGGTATGAACATACTGGCGATACTGTTCATATTCGCCGTGGCGGCGGCGGTTATGACCACTTTTATCTCAAACAGCGCCACCGCCAACCTGCTCCTCCCGATAGTGGTGGGAGTCACCGCCCTCGCGCCAGAGACCAGCGCGGTGGTGGTTGCCCTGGCCGCCTCGGCGGCGATGATACTTCCGATCAGCACCCCGCCCAACGCCATCGCCTACGGCTCCGGCCTGGTAGACGTTAAAACCATGATAAGGGCGGGCTCTGTGATTACCTCCATATCAATAATAATCATAGTTATGTTCATATACCTGTTCTTTTAACCTTACCGCGGGAACATCCTCCCGCTGAAAGGAGAGACATGGACTGCAGAAGTAAAAAGGAAACCGCCCGCACCGAACGCTGCGAGCACTGCGGGTCTACCGAGATGAAGAACAAGATGTACTTCTGCAAGGGAAAGAACATAAAGGTCTACGTGGAATGCGCCAAATGCGGAAAGTTCGTAACCCGTTATACTCTATCCGGATACACTTCCAACAAGACTTACGAATCCCTTCTTCGAAAGCTTCGTTTTCAGAGGATCAACAGCGGAAAGAGGACCTTCATCACTGTCCAGACCTTTGGAAAGCAAGTGGAGGAGGAGTTCGAGCGGGTCCGGGAACTTATCCGCACCGACGAGGACGACCGCCGAATCGAGGAGATCATCGAAGAGGACTTCAGGGAGGGCCTGGAATGACCAGCCCTCCCCAATGCGCTGGACCCATAACGCCGGCTTTGAGCCCGCGGCCGGTATGCCGGCACTAAGCATAAAGCGCCTCGGGCTCCATGACATCTTTCATCTTCCACCCACCGGCAAAAAGAGCTAAAACCTATTCCTCGGGCTCTTGCTCTTTCGGCTCGCCCCCCCGCTTCAGCCACTGGTCGAACCAGTCCAGGATAGAGGCATACCAGAACCTCTGGTTATGAGGCTGAAGGATCCAATGGTTCTCGTCGGGAAAACGGATCATTTTTGACGGAGAGAAAGGGAGGAGAAGGCCGTCTCAAAACGTAATCAAGGGAACTTGTTCGACTTCACCTGAAAAAATGGGGAAAGTCCACAAAACAGCTATCCGATTGATATTGCAGGTTAAAACTGGTATATTAAAATTATGGATAGAAAAAAAACATCTTTATACCAGATGTCGGATATCAGGGATGATGATTTTGTTCCCGGCAATCCGGCAGACCGCATTAAACTTGTATGGATTCTGACAAGAGAGATAACGTCTCTCAGCAAAAAATACGATGCTGAACGAAGACTACAAAGAAATGTTACACGCCTTGTCCAACGAGAAGGTTAAATTTCTTCTTGTTGGAGCTTATGCAATGGCAGCTCACGGTTATCCCCGGGCCACCATGGATATTGACATTTGGATTATGCCATCACCAGAAAACGCTGACGCCGTGATGCGGGCACTGCGCCGCTTCGGTTCTCCTCTGCATAATTTAACAAGGAAAGACCTCCAGACAGATGGTACCATTTTTCAGATCGGAGTCGCTCCAAGGCGAATCGACATAATTACTACGGCGTCGGGGCTTCAATTTAAAGAAGTCTATAACCGGTCCATGCCTCTGAAGATTGAAGGAATCGATGTGCGCATTCCATTAATTGATGACCTTATTCGAAATAAGAAGGCCTCAGGAAGAACCAAGGATTTAGCTGATGCGGAGGCATTGCAGTCTCTGAAGAACTCAGAAGAACAGAATTCAGACTGATATAGAAACAACGGCTTGATTTTGTGCTATACCATCCAGATCTCCTCGTTGTAGGAGACCGCCTGGTCCTCAGCCTGTTTGCCTGAAAAATATATCGTCTTGCCGTCGGGAGAAAGATCGAAGTCCCTTCCCGCCGAGGCGAGCCAGTAGGTGAGAGCGTCGAACTTCAAGCCGGGGGTAAGGTCCTTCCAGTCACCTCCACCGGCTGGAATGTGAAACAGGTGCTGGCTCTTTCCGTCGTCGTAGGTGTTCCAATGCCTGTACATCAGGCTCTCGTGCACCATCGCGCTGACCTTATTCTCCTCCTTCTCCCTGTCCCTGTTCTCGATATATTCCGCGGTCTCGCACTTGGGATAGATGTCGGCGGCGAATAGGACAATCGCCATAACAGCGAGAAATAAAACCGTAATTTTTCTTACTGACATCTCTCTCCTTCCATCTTTAAAATCCGCGCCGTTCAAAGGCGCCGCGATACCCGGCGCCTTAAAAAGACAATAAGCACCGGCCGGAGCTTCGTTCTTCCTTTCCCGAAGCTTCCGGCGGGAATCGGGTTTATACCATGCGTCCAGATCTTAAAAGAAGATTTTAAATGCTTTCCAAGTTTCAACCACAGAGACTTTACGGTCCACTTCGCCATCCGCTGGAAACTGCGCTTACAGTCGATGTGCCCGATTACATCTCTGCGCGATGGAACAGCCGGGGCCGAAGATCTCGATTCCAGCCTTGACAGCTTTATCTCTTTATGTTAGAATATGTTACGCATTAGAAATATGAATCGATTTACGATAATTTCTTCTAAGGGGGTGAACTTATGAAGAATCTACTGGTACTTTTCAGCGTATTGGCTGTCGCCTTCTTCGCCGCCCCGGCAAGCGCCGAAGACTGTGTCGATGTGGAGCTTGGAGCGGAAGTAGTGGAAAGCGATCCTGTTGATATTCTGCAGCTTTACTTCTCGCTTGAGAACTGCGGAACCGAACCAGGAACGGTAGACCTTACCGTGGCACTTACCGTAGACGGAGAGGAAATCGGAACCGGCATGATTCAGGTATATATGCCCGCCGGCGAAATCTTCGTTCAGGAACTTGAACTTCCTCTGCCTGACGAAGTACCCCCCGGTGAATACACCCTTTGCGTTACAGCCGAGCTTGGCACCGCGGTTGATACTTCTTGCGCTACCATCGATCTTAATGAGGAAAATCTTGTGACCTCATTCGATCTGACCTCCCCTGTGGACGCGGACGAGTCAACCTGGGGCAAGGTGAAATCTATATACAGATAGGTTACAGCTGTCTGAATCTGACAAGAAGCGCTCTTGAAGAGCGCTTCTTGTCTTTTCTGCACCGGACACGAGAACCAATGATTTTTTCTTGCAGCTTCTTCAATAGTTTAAGCAGAGAGCTCTTTGCAGCAATATGAAATACTACTTCAAAATATCTTTCTTGATCTTTTCGGCGTCTTTTCTCCTGATATCTTTTATAAGCTTTCCTGCCCAATCGGTGGAAAAGATCACCACCTTTCAAGGACAGCAAATCAGCGACCAATTCGGAATTTCGCTCTGCGGCGCCGGAGACTTCAACGGCGATGGATACCAGGACCTGCTGGTGGGAGCCAACCTGGAAGATAGCGGCGGTGACGCCGCCGGGCGGTGTTATCTTTATTTTGGCGGGATGAGCGCCGATTCGATTCCCGACCTTACCTTTACCGGAGCCCCCGGCGAAAGGATGGGAACAAGAGTAGCCGGCGGGGGGGATATCAACAACGACGGGTTTTCCGACGTGGCCGTATACGCCTCTGGAGCGTCAGAAGATCCCGGCCGCGTGTACCTCTTTCTGGGCGGCTGCTCACCGGACGGGATTCCCGACCTGGTCCTTGAGGGATCAGCTTCCGGAGACCGCTTCGGGCGTGGTCTGTGCCTAAATGGAGACCTTAATGCCGACGGCTTCGACGACCTGGTGGTAGGAGCCTGCGAAGCGGATTCAACCGGAGCGGTATACATATATTTTGGTGGCGATCCCATGGACCAGGATCCTGATTTAATTCTTTACGGTGAGGGCGCCGGCGACTTTTTCGGATATACAGTAGACTGTGGAGGCGACATAAACGGTGACGGAGAGGATGACCTGCTGGTGGGGGCTCCCCGCAACGATGAATCCGACATATGGGCGGGAAAGGCTTACGCCTACCTGTGCGGAGCGGCCATGGACACCGTTGCCGACGCTGAGATGACAGGAGTATCAGTAGGAGACGCTTTCGGCTCGGCGGCAAAAATCATAGGCGATATAAACGGGGATTCGATAGATGATTATATAGTCTCAGCCCCGTACTACAACTCCCTCTTCGGCGACGATGTGGGCAAGGTGTATTTCTTCCTGGGCGCAGCTATAGTCGACGGAACACCTGATGACGCTCTGGTGGGAGAATTCATGGAAGAGCAATTCGGGTATTCCATATCCAGCACGGACGTGGACGGAGATGGAACCGGCGATATGATAATTGGCGCTCCCGGATATGGAGGGGCATCTGTTCAGCTCGGAAAAGTATACCTGTTCACCGGTACCTATCCTCTGCCCGCCACCGCGGCCTTCACCGATGTCGGGACTGATACCACTTCAGGTCTGGGAATTTCGGTGGCGGGGGCGGGAAGATTTACAATGCATTCGGGCGGAGGGGGCAGCCTGGCGGCTGGAGGATGGAACATAGGAGGCAAAGGCGCGGCTTTGCTGTACGGCGAGGAGGTCGTGGTGACAGACTCCGGCCCGCCGGATGAAGGTTTCCCGCACCAAGTGGAGATCTATCCAAATCCAACCAGCGCCGGTTTCAGCATTAACTGCATTCTCGGACACAGGGAAGAGGTAAACATAGGGATATACGATGTAGCCGGAAGGAAAGTGTCCGATATTCCAGCAGGAATCCACGGAAAAGGCCAGTTTGTTCAGGAGTGGAATCCCGCGTCCGGCTGCAGGGGCTCTCTCGCCGGCGGTGTTTACTTTGTGATGGTTCGAATAGGAGAGCGCTCATTTACGCGCAAGGTCCTTATCATGAAATAGTGTATATTGAAGCCGGGCCGAAAAACAGAGCCCGAATGCGGCTGAATACAGGCGCGGCCTTATAACTGCCCTTGAATAAACAGCTTATTTATGCTAGAATGAAGCAGATTGGATTTCTGTTTTTAAAGATTTTCTGGAGGGGTAAAAATGATCAGGAACAACTTTTTGATTCTCGTTATATCGCTGTTGCTATGTCCAGCCCTGCTTCAGGCGGACGTTATGCAGCGCACCGTGACCGGAGAGACCGGTTTCGGACAGTACCTGGCCTTTGAGGTTGATGTAGATTTCACCCAGACGGGAGGCGATTTCAGCGCTGGAACCGGAACGGCCGATGTTCAGTTCACCCTTGAAAACATCTCCGGCCTTTATCCTTTCCAGTCCCCGGCCATGGGAAATCCGGTGATGACCGCTTTCATGTTCAATGTTCCTGCCGCCGCCAGCGTGGCTTACACGGAAGCCAGGATCCTGGCCGGATCGTCGATTTACAGCACAGGGACTACTATTGACGGAATGACGATTCCACCCGGATGCACTACTCTTTCCACTGATGAGACCCATTCCGGCTGGTATGAGCTGACCGAGATGGAAGCAACCGGCGCCTACGGCATCTTCACCAATTCCCTGGAGACCGAAGAGGGCGTAAAGGGCGGCTTCATCGACATAGACGTTCTATCCGATTGCGTCCCCCAGGGAGATATCTACTCCCCGCTGGTTGTCGCGGGACCGGTCGCTTTTACCATCAGCCTGGGCAATCTGGATACGACGCTCGATTCAGCTGATGATTTTCTCTCTCTCTGCTCGATCGTTCAAGGCGACGAGCAGCAGGCTTCCGCCTTCGCGGGAAAATTCCAGGGCACCGATGAAAACGGAGAGGGGAGCGCTTTTATCGCCGATGAAGGCGACTGCGGCCAGGTGGACTCGGAGCGGGGAAGCTGGGGCGCTATAAAATCGATCTACTCCGAGTAAAGGAATCAGAGTCAACGGCCACCTTATAAGAAGGTGGCCTGAAGGGGGAGGGCATAGCCCTCCTAAAATAAACCAAATTGCTCTCGTTCCCGTTCTTCCC
>CAZAUK010000025.1:0-25766 GCA_964488475.1 uncultured bacterium | reverse complement strand
TGACCGATGATGAAATCGCCTTCTACGATGCGCTTGAGGTTAACGACAGCGCGGTAAAGATTCTGGGTGATGAAACGCTGAAAACGATTGCCCACGAGCTGGTTGATGCGGTCCGGCGGAGTGTGACCATAGACTGGGCCGTTCGTGAAAATGCCCGCGCTCAGATACGCGTGATCGTGAAACGGATTCTGCGCAAATACGGGTACCCCCCCGACAAACAGGAAAAAGCAACCCAAACCGTTCTGGAGCAGGCGGAAGTTCTTTGTAAAGAGTGGGCAGCGGCATGATGCGGTCTTTGATTTCCAAAATCCAGAGGAAGCATGAGCGAATATCAATACTACGAATTTCTGGCCATTGACCGTCCGTTGACGGCGGATGAGATGGCCGGGCTGCGGGCGCTATCGACAAGGGCCACGATTACGCCTGTCAGCTTCACTAATGAATACCATTGGGGCGATTTCAAGGGAGACCCCGGCAAGCTGATGCAGCGTTATTTCGACGCCCATGTTTATGTGGCGAATTGGATGACGGCCATATTCATGGTGCGCCTGCCCGTCGAGGCTTTGACCAAAGAGACCGTCAGGGCCGTGACCGTGCCTCACTTTTTGGATATCAAGGCCACCAGGACCCATTGGATAATTACCTGGAGCCTGGAGGAGTCGGTAGAATACAACCGCTTTGGGGTGGAGGACGGCCGCGGCTGGATGGCGCGTCTGGCCCCTGTACGGGATGAACTGCTTCGGGGGGATCTGCGCAGTCTGTACATCGGATGGCTGGCGGCAGCCGTTGGAAAAATGATGGATGACGAAGAGACGGAGCCGTTATCAGTTAGCGGATTGAAAAGCCTGACCGCAGCCCAGCAGGCACTTGCCGAATTTCTCGAGGTGGATCCGGATCTGCTGGAAGCCGCCGGGATGTGCAGTCCGGCTACGCCAAAGCCGGAAATTTCGCGACGGGAAATGGATAAGTGGATCGATGCCCTGCCGCGGGATGAGGTCGACTCGATCCTGAAACAATTGCTGGAGGGCAAGGGGCAGCAGGCCGAACGGTCCGTCAAGAACCGGTTCGCGGCATGGCGGCGCGTCCTTCAGGCGGGCGAGACCGGCGCATCCCGACGTATGGTGGGAGATTTGAGGCAGAACGCCGAAAAGGCCCGCCTAATCCGGTTGGAAAAGCAAAAACAGGTCCGGAAGCAACGGGAGGTCAAGCGCCGCGAAAGACGCAGGAAGTATTTGAAGAACCTTTCCAGAGATTTTCCCAACGCCTGGGCGTCGGTTCGTGAACCCGTCGAGCGCGGATCGGGACGGGGCTATGACGAAGCCCGCGACATACTCGTCGACATCGCCGAAGCCTATGACCTGTTTGCGACCAAAATGCAATTCCGAAAAGAGTTGAAAAAGTTCATGGCCGGCCGCATGCGGCGCAAGGCGCTGATTCAACGGCTGGTGAAGGCCGGTATCTGGAAGGAGGAATAAATGCGGCGGCACAAGTCAACAAACGATGAGATCGACTTGAGCAAGCCGGCCGAGCTGGTTGCTCTAGCGGTCAAGGATCGGGCCGCCCGGTGCCGTTTGCCGGGAAGCGACCGGATCATCATCCTTCGCGCGAGTGGCCTCTGGGAGGTGGTTCCCGGCGCGATTATCACGGTCAAGCCTTGAAAACAGTGGCGTTACGGCGGCCATCCATATCTTTCCGGCGAGATTCAATCGATTCGGATCGACGTGAATGCCCTCGGTCTGGTGCCCCTGGGGCTTGAAGAGTTGGGCATGTGGGATCCGGAAGAAGAGTACTGGGGAGTGGATGACGAACCCATCGAGGAATGGGCCGGGCCGATCATCGCTCACGGCCCCCGCCCCATGTTCGAAATGGAACAGGTGCTGCCCGGCGAGAACCCTGACGATCCTTTCAATGACCCCATCACCCGGTCCAACGATCTCAAGGATGCCGGCAAGCGGGCTGAGGCGACTGAGATCTTGATGGAGCTGTGCCAGGCGGACCTGCGATGCCTCGATGCCCATTCGCATCTGGGCAATTTCGCCTTTGACCGCAGTCCGCAAGATGCCGTTAGACATTATGAAATAGGTCTGCGTATCGGCGAGCTGTCTTTGGGCGGCGACTTTACCGGCGTGCTGCCGTGGGGCCTTATCGGCAATCGCCCGTTTCTGCGATGTATGCATGGCTATGGATTGTGTCTCTGGCGTCTCGGGCGGTTCGACGAGGCGGGGCGCATATTTCAAAAGATGCTCTGGCTGAACCCGTTGGACAACCAGGGCGTGCGATTTCTCATTGATGAGGTGAAGGCGAAAAAAGCCTGGGAGTATCATGAAAACGAGTAACAAAATAGAATGGGCGGGACGAATTCAGGCCGTCCAGCCCCGCATCCGGCTGATGCGGTCTTTTGACGAGCGGAGCCACAGCTACCTGGGATATGTGCTTCGGGTTGAGGGAACAATCGCGGATGAACCCGGCGATTTCATAATCGCCATTGGAAAGGCCGCACAAGCGAAGCACCGTTTCCGCTCAGGCATGGAGGCAAGCGGGCAGGCGGTTCCCGTTCCTGACCCGCGGCTTGAGACGGCTGGATTCTACAGGGCAAGCGGTTTGAAGACGCTGAAAGATAACGGAGGCGACCCCCCGGCTGGCCCGCCTTTCCTTGGCCTTCCGCCCGACCTGGAAACCTATCGCGGCCGTGGCCACCGGCGTCTGGACCCCCGGACTTATAACGCCAAGTGCACGGCCTGTATCTGGGGATGCCTAATGCCGGTGGAGATGATCATAGACCACTGGAACCCGTCCAGGAAGCGGTACCGGTTCGAGACCTTCTGTTACGGCCCGAAAAGCTGCGCGTTTTACCGGGCAGGACCGGCACGCAAGGTGCCGGGGCGCAAGGGCATGTCCTACACCGAGGAGGACTGGGTCGACGAAGACGCAACCTCCCACCGGGGGCCTGATGATTGATATTCAGGAACTTCCGGAAATCTCTACCGGCGCGTAAAGATAACGTCTTGCGCTCAGCCGCCGCTCTTGTCTATACTGAAATCCGTCCATATTATGCCAGCGGTAAAAACTATTGAAAGGGGGAGTTGACATGAAAAAGGTTCTGATAATCTCCGCTGTAGTGATAGTCCTTGTCGTGGCCGGCGTGTATCTTCTGATTTCAAATCTGGATTCTCTGATAGCGCAAATGATAGAAAAAAGCGGAAGCGAGGCGACAGGGACGAAGGTCAGTGTGGCCGGGGTCGATATTTCGCTTAAGGAAGGCCGCGGATCCGTGATGGACCTCACCGTGGGCAATCCGGAAGGGTTCAGCCCGGGTGAAGCTTTCTCCCTCGATGATATAACACTGGATATAGATGTAAACACCATCAGGGAGGATCCCATAGTGATAGAGGAGATCCGCGTTAGCGCCCCCGTGGTCTTCGCTGAAATCACAGAATCGGGAAGCTCCAATATCGAAAAGCTTCAGAAGAATATAAGAGAGCGTTCCCGGGGCAAGGCTTCGGAAGGCGGCGGCAAAGAGGGAAAGCGCGTCGCCATCAGAAGATTCATTTTCGAGAAGGGAAGGATAGAAGTAGACGCATCGGCCCTGGGTGTGAAGAAAAGGACGATAGATCTTCCCGGGATAAGGCTCGACCGGATAGGAGGGGAAGAAGGCGCCTATCCCGCCGATATAGCGGGCGTAATACTGAAAGAGATCGTTCAGAGGACAGCCTATGCGATCGGCCGGTCCGAAGTAGAGGATATCATCGAGAAGAATCTGGAGAAATCCGGCGCGGCGAAGGCGAAGAAGCTGCTGGACAGGATAGGGAATTAGGAAAGGCGGATCTTATGAGGTCTTCGATCATGGTATTCCTGGGGGTTGTCGTTGTGCTGCCTCTTATCGGCCTTGGATGCGCCGAGCTGGCGAAAGATCTGGGAGGCATTCTGGAATCCGGCCCCGGGGGTAAGAGCAAGCTGGATGAGCCCACCGTAGCGGCCGGAATCAGGGAAGCCCTGCGGGTGGGCGCTGAGAATACGGTGGAATCCACTTCAAGCCTGGACGGTTTTCTCGGTAATGAATTGATCAGGATCGCTGTTCCGGACCAGCTCGAAGAGGCCGCCTCGGCACTCCGCCGGATAGGCCTTGGGAGTATGGTGGATGAGCTTGAGGTGGGGATGAACCGGGCCGCCGAACTGGCCGCGGCAGAGGCTCGGGAAGTTTTTGCGGAAGCGATAGCGGGAATCACCATCGAGGACGCCTTTGGAATCCTGAAGGGGCAAGATACCGCCGCCACCGAATACTTCAGGGAGAGGGCCGGGACGGCTCTAAGGGCCAGATTCCATCCGATAGTAGAGATGAAAATGGAGACGATCGGGCTTTCCAGGGATTACGCCCGTTTCGCGGAGGCCTACAACAATTTGCCTCTGGCGGACGCGGCGCCCCTGGTGGACCTGGACGAGTACGTGACCGACCGGGCTCTGGGCGGCCTGTTCACTGTCCTGGAAGATGAGGAGAGGAGGATAAGAAGAGATCCTATGGCCCGGACCACCGAACTTCTTCGGAAGGTTTTCGGAAGAGAGTCCGGAAAGGCTTAAGTATTCCGCCTGCTGCTGAAAGGGCGTTTCCTGAAGCGGCCGGCTCGAGGACAGGCCCCTCTCAATTCGAAATCTCTTATCATGCCCCTTTATTGCCATTATAATAGGATATTTTAAAGAGGCAAACCAGGTAGGGGCAGGCATGAGGATGGAGCGCGGTAAATGAGAATAAAGAATTCGGACATCCTGCTTCTTGTCCTGGCTTTCGCCGCCGCCGCCGCGGCTTCCCTCAGGCGGTTCGGTGTGGAAGGGATATCGCCGCCGGCCGGAGTACTGATGGCAGTCTCGGCCCTGCTGGCCGTCCGGCCCCTTTTCAGACTGTTTCACCCGGATAATATGCGGAATGGCTCGGCAAAGATGATTTTGACAGTTATATTCTTCGTCCACCTGGCCGGAACGCTGTTCTTCCTGCCTCCGGAGGATATTCTAAACGACAGGCCGGTCCTCACCCTTGACCACGCCCTTCACTACTACCAGGCGGATAGGGCCAGGGAGGTGTTCGAAGAATCATTCCGTCTTCATACGTATGATCCGTATTTTATGGCGGGATATCCCGGCGGCACCGTATTCGATATAGATTCCAAGGGCCTGGAGCTATGGTGCGCGTTTCTCCGCTTTGTCGATACATCCAGGTCTTTCAAGGCGTTTATTCTTATGGCCCACCTGCTGATGGTGTTTACTGTCTTCGCCGGAAGCAGGAAGCTGGGGATGGATCAGTCTGAATCGATCTGCGCTGTCATCCTCCTTATGGCTTTCTGGCACTGGGGAAGGCCATACGCGGGGGATTTCAGGTTCGCGGGGATGTTCTCATATATCTTCATCTGCCATCTTTCTCTTTATGTCGCGGGCCTGCTGAGGTCTTTTGCCGGCGGCAAGTCCGCCTGGAGGTTTTTTATCATCGGGCCGCTGGCCTTCCTGGTCCATCCGACCGCGGCTGTCCTTCTGCCGGTTCCTTTTATAATGATTCTGCTTCTCCGGCGGGATCCAGCCTCCGGAAGGCCGGGAAGACCCGCGATGGACCTGTCTTTTCTGCTCAAGCTCGCCGGGTGGTGCCTTCTGGTCATAGCGGCCAACGCGGTCTGGCTGGTGCCGTTTTTCAGGTATATCGACATAAAGGTCCCCTCGGAGACATTTTTCCAGCTTCGGGGCTTCGGCCAGCTGGCGGGCATTCTCTTCAGGCCCGGCAATCTGCCCGCTCTCGGCCTGATGGCTCTAGCGGTGTTCGGATGCGCGTCGCTCATTCGGCGCGGAAGAAGGCGCGCGGCACTGGCTCCGGCGGCCGGTTCTCTTTTCCCCCTTCTTATATCTGGATATGGTACCGGAATACCCCTATTCGATCAGATGGAGCCGGGGCGCTTCCTTCTTCCGGCCTTCTTCTTTATGGCCCCCCTTGCCGGGGCGGGTCTGAAAGATTTATTTGAAAGGGTTGAAAAACTTAAGCTGGGAAGAGGGGCCTTTGCGGCCGCGAGGCCGGCTCTGATCGTGGTTCTGATTTTAGCATCGCCCGTCTTCTCGCTTGTCTCGGCCAGGGAGTATTACCGGCATACGGTAAGCACCACTTTCACGCCGGAGGTCTCCGCCATGATAGATGAGCTGAGGGAACGGGTGAAACCCCCAGGAAGATTGATGATCGAAGACGGCCCCGGATGGCGGTACGGCGATGTTCACCTGCCTTCGATTGTTCCACTGTATACCGGGGCGGAGCAGATAGGAGGGTTGTATCCTTTTGCCTTTATTAAGCATAATTTCGCCAATTTTACGACATCCCGCATGATGGGAAAGGATATAGAGAAAATCGATTCGAAAATGCTGGCCGAATACATCTCCCTGTACGGTGTCCGATGGGTTCTTACCGCCACGGAAGAATGCGGCGGATTCATAGAGCGGTCCGGGGTGGCGGAGAGGGTATGGTCCAGTGGTCATTTCAGGTTCTTTAAGGTGCGGTCGCCTCAGGAAGATGAGAAATCAAGGGGCTACAGAATAAAGGCCGGGTATGGAGTTATCGAAATCGCCCCTGCCGAAGAGGGAGGAAGGCTTCCTGCGGAGATCACTCTCCATTACCACTACGACCGGGGCCTCAGTGTGGACCCGCCGGCCTCCATCTCCCCGGTCCGGGTCCTGGATGATCCGGTTCCCTTCATACTGCTGAGAACGGGCGGGCAAGCTTCCGTTATCAGGATTACTTACCGCTAGAAGTATAATATTTTCGCTGATTTTTACCGCCTCAGCATGAGCCATGCTTGACTTACCGGCAATTTTGCGGTAGAATTCATTCTTACGGCCGATTTATTAAATATTCAATCGAGAGGAAACAGCTGCAGGCAATCTGTTAAGGAACTGGCGTATCAAATGTCCCCAAAAAAACAAGCGGCACTCATCGCGGTTGTGCTGCTGGCAACGCTGGCATTACATCTTAGTATCGCGTGGCAGGATATCGGCACTCTATCCCGAAACGGATTTCTGTACGATGACAGCTATTACGCCTTCCAGATAGCCCGGAACGCCGCCGCGGGAAAGGGCTTCACCTTTGACGGCGTTCATCCCACCACCGGATTCCAGCCTCTCTATGTCTTTATTCTCGTCCCTGTTTTCATGATATCTCAAGGCAGCGCGACCCTGCCGATTTACTTCGCTCTTTCCATGCTGGCCTGCTTCACTACACTTACCGCATATCTGGTTTACCGGATCTGCAGGCGTTACACCGGATTCGCCGCCTCGCTGGCGGCGGCCGCCGTCTGGGCTCTATCCCCTGTTGTAGCCCGGCAGGGGACCAACGGCCTTGAAACGGCGATGGCCACTTTCATGATAGCGCTTTCCGTATATTTCTATCTTTCCAGGATTCGGGGCGAAAGAGATCCCGGACTGTCAAAGTTCCTGGTCCTGGGCGCTCTTCTCGGCGGGACTGTCCTTACCAGGATAGACGGGATATTTCTGGTTCTGGTGATCGCCCTCGATTATCTTGTTCTGCTTAAAAGAAGGAAGGAGGCGGCGGGAGCCGTCTCAAGGGTAGTGCTCATGGGAGCCGGAGTAGCCGCTCTGTACGGCCCCTGGCTGGCCGTCAACATACTTCAGAGCGGAACCGCGCTGCAGGACAGCGGAAGCGCCACCCGCTTTCTCTCCCTCGCCTACGCCACATATTTCCAGAACGGAAAGGCGGGGCTGGCGGCCAGCGGCCCCGACGCTTCTTTCATCTGGGAACAGGTCAGGCACGCGGTTTCCACCATGAAAGTCATTCCACCACTGCACGCCGTTTTCAGGGGAGTAGACAAGGTGGGGGCGGCTCTGGGAATGTACGATTTATTCCACTCGGCGGGGAACATTTTCGGCATAGCCGCTCTGGGATGGGCAGGTTACAAGGTCTTCAGGTGGAAGGAACATCCCGGCAGAAAAGAAAGAAGAGAGCTCGATTTTCTTGTTCTCTTTTCGCTTCTTCTGGTTCTATCTTACTCGCTCTATATCTTTGGAGCGTTCTTTTTTATGAGATATTTCTATCCTGTTTATCTGGCGGCATGCGTATACCTCGCATTTTTCCTCCAGGATTTTTTCGGCTGGATATCGGCAAGGCGGGCAACTCTCAGAAGAGCCGCCGTTACGGCGGCCGCCGCCTATTTGATGTTATTCATCTCCTTTAGCTATTTCCAGGTCTTCAGGGCGAAGCCGGTCTATCCGTTTTACGATATAGCCCGGTGGGTAAGGGAGAACACCACCAGGGACGAATGTGTGGGTGTATTTCAGTGCGGAACCATCGGTTACTTCTCCAACAGGAAGACCATCAATCTTGACGGAAAGGTAAACCGTGAAGCTCTGGGAGCTCTGAAAAGGGATAAGCTTCAGGATTATATCAAAAATGAAGAGATCGACATCATACTTGACCATTCCAAGATCCTTTCGATATTTCTGAAAACCCCGCCCGAGAGACTGAGCAAAGTCTGCGAAAGGATCCTTACCGGATCTGATTCGAAGTGGTGCGGCTGGATCGCCATTAGAAAAAATTCGCTTATAGAAATTATCGATAGTCAGGACAGCGTCGGCGTTCAGCCATCCTTCCCGGTCTCTCGCCTGTCTGAATAATCCGGCATTCTACCGGCCTGACGGCGCTCGGGGCGGATTCCGCCTTTTCCATAATACAGGAGCATCAGAGAACGGTCGCCCGGCATTCCGGCCGGTGAAGAGATTATTTTCCCAGCTCCTTCTTCATTCTCTGTATGTGCCCGCGGCCCAGAGCCTTGACCTCGCAGCCCAGCTTGAAATAGGCCTTGATCTGCTCGTCGGTCAGAATGCCGAAACAATCTATCACCGCCAGCGGTCCTCCGGCCCATTTGACTATATCCGACGGTTTAAGATCGAGGTAATCTTCGTGCGGCACCGCGAATATCACAGCCTCCGTCTTTTTCAGGGCCTCTTTGAGATCTTTTAGGACCTCGGTGTCCTTCAGCCCTTCCTGGTTTCGGAAGAACCGCTTCCAGGAATGGCCCGGCGCCGGGTAAGTGTCCTGCTTCTCCAGCTCATACCAGTGGGCGACGTACGGATCGTGCACCCTCATCTCCGCGCCCATCTCAGTAAGCTTTCGAACCACCAGTTCGCTCCCGCTATACCTGGTGTCGCCAACGTCCTGCCGGTAGCTGGCTCCGCAGATAAGCACATCGGCGCCGGCTATATATCGGCCCATGTTACGCAGGGCGTCCCGGGTAAGCTCCGCCACGTGAAGGCCCCGGGTATCATTGATATCTATAGCGGCCGGAGTGATCTTGAATACCCTGTCACCGTCCGTGAATCCCAGTATATGCTTGTAGGCCCAGTATCCAAGCCCCCCGTCCTTGGGCAGGCAGTAACCCCCGATGCCGGGTCCGGGAAATATTATGTTGCTGTGAGTGG
This sequence comes from uncultured bacterium, assembly GCA_964488475.1. Classification (GTDB taxonomy): domain Bacteria; phylum Krumholzibacteriota; class Krumholzibacteriia; order Krumholzibacteriales; family WJIX01; genus CAZAUK01. The sequence continues at coordinate 16,316 of CAZAUK010000025.1, read as the reverse complement.
GACGCATCTTGATCGCTTTCATCACCTTTATAAGATCCACCCCGTTACGTTCCGCGAACAGGCTCCATTCATTCATGAAGGCCAGGATGCTCGCCCGGTATGAGTTTTCCACTATCTTGGTGGTCTCCGATTCTATCGGGCGGTCCATGACGGTGAGAGGATATTCTTCGGTGTTGAGGACCTGGCGCAGGAACTTCTCCACCCGTTTTCTCGCTCCGGCGGTGCAGCCTGAGCAGACCCGCCAGAAATCACGAATGCTGGCGACGTAATCTCTTCCCGGCATCACCCTTTCGAAGCTGTGAGCCAGCAGGGGAGTGGATTTTATACCCCTTTGAGCGAAAGCCTTCTTCAGAATCGGGAAGGCCACGAATTCCGTCGTGCCGGGAGCCACGGTAGTCTCTATAAGAGTAAGGCACTTGGGCGGTATCTTTTCCCCGATCGTCCTCATGGTCGCTTCCAGGGCCGCCATGTCGGCCTCGCCGCTTCGCATGTTGCCCAACTCTTGTTTCGAATAGTCGCACTGTACGTCCACCACCACGCAGTCGGCGAGTTTCAGGCAGTCGTTGTTATATGTCGCCAGCAGGCTCTTTTCCTCCAGAACGCACCTGGCTATAAGTTCGTCGACCGTGGGGTCCTCGGACTTTACGGGGGTCTCGCCGCGATTGAGAAGCGGTATCTTCCAGTAGCTTCTGGTGCTGGGCCTCTGGCATCCGATAACGAATTTACTGCAGCGCCCTCTACTGTCTGTGGTATCGGCAATAATCGCTGCCATCACCGCGCCAACGAAACCGACACCCATCACCACCACTATCTCTTTTCCCTGCTCCCGAGCTTTCTTGACCCTTCGCGCCACTTTCCGGTATTCCGCCGGGTACTGCTTTCTGGAAGGAAGCTGGAATTTTTCGCCTCCGGGGCTTATAGAATACAGCCCGCCGGTCTCGCCGGGGTTTGCGCCGCTTTTTTTCATTGGATTCTCTCCTCCTCGCGTGGGGGTGTTATTATAACTTTATTTTAGAGCTTAAGTTAGCAGGAATACTACATCATGGCGGACAACCTGTCAAACATATACCACTGGAGGAAAGCCGTTTACACTCCGGAAAAAAAGGACTGTTTATAAAACATCTTTCAGCTTCGATAACACCCTTTTTTTCTGAGGGATGATAAAACCTTCAGAATGTGGTAAGATAGCGAAGGCCTGAAGAGATGTTTCGAAAATCGATATATTTTTGCTTAAGAGGTTTTACTATGCTCACTCTTTTGAAAATAAACTTGATAACACTGGCCATTATCGGGCTGCTGGCCTGTGAGCAGGGGGGCGGAACCGACCCTTCGCAAAGCGACAGCTCAATAGTGATAGTGGACAGGACCGGTAAGGAGTGGGATATTACCCACGCGGTGGAGCGGTACGGCATGGATAAGGACAAGTTTAATTACGGTCTGGGCCCTAACGCGATAACGCCCGTCAACTTTCCGGAGATACTCGAGCCGGGAGAGGAAGGTTATCCCGATGAGACATCCTCTATGAAAATCATAGGCCTGGATATCAACGGCGATGTCAGAGCTTATCCGATTACCCCTCTTGCCGCACACGAGGTGGTGAATGATTCATTGGGAGGATCTTTTATCGCTGTCACCTATTGACCGCTTCAGGATCTGGCCGCCGTGAGCGGCCGCGAGATAGACGACGAAATCCTGACCCTCAGCGCCAGTGGATGGACCTACGGGACCAGGTTCGTCCTCTATGATTACCAGACCGAAAGCATGTGGTTCTGTATGGACTCCACCTGCGCTTACACATGTATAAGCGGGTTTTACGCAGACCGCCGATTGGAGAAATTCAGCTCTGAAAAGACTGTCTGGAGCGAGTGGAAGGACCGGTACCCGGCCACCGGCTACGCGGTCATTAAGTAGTGATGCGACTATTCCGGAGGCGCCTCTGTCCGCCGGGGGCGGCCTTGATCCCCGTCCGGTAATGGGAGGGAAGAATGAGCTGGATACCGATCGGGTGTCTTAGAAATCGGAAATTAAAGCTGAACAGAGCTGTCACGGCGGCGGCTCTTTTATTGGTTTTGCCGGTCGTCTTCGGCTGTTCCGATGATGGCGGAGGCTCTTCCGCCGGGCCTGGCGCCAACAGTGTCGACAACAACCTGGTTTTCAGCTATGACGCCGGAAGCATTATAAAAACGGGCCGGGAATACGCCATATGCTGCGGAATCTGGGAGCCGGGGTATAACGACAAATACACTCTCAAAATATTTTTCTACGACTTGGAACAACAGGACGCGGCGTGGAAGATCTTCTTTGTGGTCAACGAGATCGCGACCGGCTCTTCCTATTCCTTTGCCGAATCAGGACTGCCCCTTACGATGTTCGTTATCAATTTTGGCGATGATAACGAACTCAGCAGCGATCATCCCCAATCGACCGGAACCGTTACGGTCGAATCTTTCAGCTGTGGGCCGCCGGTGGAAATCAGCTTCTCGATCGACGCCACCCTGGCGAGCGAGCTTTCTGGAATGCCGCCGGTAGCTGTATCCGGCGATTTCAGCTGCTCCATATACACCAACCCTTCCCCCTATGGCTGCGATTTTTCGATCTAGACGGAAAATTCACAGTACAGGCCGGGGTGATAACGGCTTTTCCGGAATTTTCAAGCGGAACTTTTCGCGGCTCGGGGATGAGCCGGATTAATTATGTGATGGGTAGGTTCAGGATCAGGTATTCCTTGGGTAGAGTTTCCAAAGGCGGGCTAGTTCATCCCGCTCGGCCTGAAGCTTCGAGTAATGTTCGGATTTGCCTTCTCGGAAAACCCTGACTCCGGCGCCCCTCTTTACTCTGCCCACGACCGCGAAGTCTGTCCCGGATTTCTTCAGGGCATTCTCAGCGCCGGAGAGCCGGGTTTCCGGCACTGTGACCGCCAGTGTTCCGGAAGATATCATCTGCAGAGGGTCGAACTCGAAAGCCTCGGAGAATCTTGAGACGGTGTCGGGCACGGGAAGCAGGGCCGAGTCCACTTCTATCATAACATCGGAGACGTAAGCTATTTCAAGCAGTGTTTCCAGCAGGCCGCCTCTGGTGACGTCGTGCATGGATGAGACTCCGCTTTCGGCCAGAAGAAGAGCTTCCGGCATGACGCTGATCGAACCGATCAGTTCCCCGGCCGACTGAAGGTCGCGGTCACTCAGCCCCAGGCTTACAGCCACGTCCGCGAAATCCTCAGCCAGAATAGCCGTACCCTCCAGGCCTATTCCCTTGGTGACCAGGACTGAATCACCGGGCCCGGCGCCGCTGGTACGAACCGGCTCTCTGCCGGAGGCGGTTCCCAGGGCGGTGACAGCCACCAGTGGTCTTGAGAGGCCGGCGGAGTAACCGGTATGGCCGCCTATGATGGTGGCGCTGACCTCTTCGGCGGCCTGGGAAGCGTCACGCATTATCTCTTCGAGCAGGTCTTCCTGCTCCTTGGCGGGAATAAGCACCAGCAACAGAAGCCAGCGCGGAGGAACCCCGCTGGCGGCAATGTCGTTACAGGACACATGGACAGCCAGCCGGCCGATATTTCCGACGGCGCCCACTATCGGGTCGATGTGGGAAGCCAGGATGTCCCCGCCGATTCTGGTCAGGGCCACGTCCTCACCAAAAGCGGCTCCCAGGACAACATCGTCGTCAATATTTTTGGTGAAGGGGAAAACCCTCCTTTGAAGCACGTCGAAAGAGAATTTGGACATGATCGATTCCTTCTGTTTGTGACAGTGGACGAATACGCCGAACCTCCCCGCGCCGGTAGTAAGGAAGGACTCGGGCCTATTCTCCGCCGGATTTAAAATAATTGGATTTCAACTCGTTCAGATAATCTTGGACATAACTTTCCCCGGGGCCCTCCAGTCCATTCCCTGAGGCATATTCCCGAAGCTTTTTCCGCCAATCGACACCACTGGGGCCATAAGTCTTGATAAAAGCCATGAGGCGCACGAATCGCTCCACCGTCGCCGAATCCAGAGCGTGCTCCATTCCGCAGGCGGTAATGGTCGCTTTCCTGGCGGAGAGCCCCAGTACCTCCTGGAGAAAATCCCTGAGAACCCGGTTTCTTATTATCAACCATTCAGCCGTTTTCTTTCCTTCTGGGGTAAGAGTGGCCGCCTCGTATGGCTGATAGTTTATCAAGCCCTTTCCCGCCAGGCTTTTGAGGGCGGAGGTGACCGTAGATTTGGCCACCTTTCGAAGCCGTCCTATGTCACGCGGCCTGGCCACTCTCTTCTCGCGCTCCAGCCTGTAGACCGTGAGCAGGTAATCTTCCAGGGTAGATGTAAGATTTTTTTCAAATTTCACAAAAAGCTCCTTGATGTTTCATCAATCTAACAATATATTATTACTCGAACATCGTCAAGCGAAATGGTTTCAGGCACGGCTGCGATAAGCCGGGAGTCTGGTGGTGAGTTTATCATGGAATTTGAAATATTAAAGGAAATAAAGAGGGAAGGCTGACCATATGGTAATCACAGTTGCCAGCGGCAAAGGCGGAACGGGTAAGACGACATTCGCGGTAAATCTGGCCAGCGCTCTGGCCCAACGGGGAGAAAATGTGCGGCTTCTCGACTGCGACGTGGAAGAACCGAATGATCACCTGTTCATACGCCCGGAGTTCACTGAAGAAAAGGATGTCTCCATACTCAAGCCGGTCTGGAACGAGGAGGCCTGCACCGCTTGCGGCAAATGCGCCGAAGAGTGTAATTACAACGCGATAGCCGTCGTAAAAGAAAAGGTCCTGATTTTCAATGAGCTTTGCCACGGATGCGGAGTGTGTTCTCACGTGTGTCCTGAAGGAGCGCTTACCGAAGAGGATTCCGTTATAGGGAAGGTCCAGGCCGCTCCCGGGAACCATCCCTTTTTCTTTGCCCATGGAGTGTTGAATATTCGAGAAGCCCTGGCCCCGAGTGTGGTGAGGGGAGTAAAAGAATATGTCGACTCGAAGGCGATAAATATAATAGACGCCTCTCCCGGAACGGCCTGCCCGGTGGTGGAGGCGGTGGAGGGAGCCGACGCGGTGATACTGGTCACCGAGCCTACCCCGTTTGGATTGAACGATCTTAAGCTGGCGGCCGGCCTGGCCCTGAAGATCGGTGTTCCGACCGCAATAGTGGTCAACCGCTCGGATGGGGAAGACGCCATAATCGCCGATTACGCCAGGGAAGCGGGGCTGCCCATAACCGGCCGTATTCCGTTCAAGAGAGAGTACGCCGAAGCTTACTCGAGAGGGGATATGCTGGTCGACGGCTTTCCGGAACTGAGGCAGAATCTCCTCGATATCTACGATAATCTTCAACTGGCCCAGCCGCCCGAGCCGGAAATGGACCTGTTTGAAGAGTCCGAAGACGATCCTGAACCGTTTCAGAAGGGCTCAGCATCCGATTACAGGGAAATAACAGTGATCAGCGGCAAAGGCGGCACGGGAAAGACGACCGTGGTGGGAGCTATGGCCCAGCTTGCCGGCGAAAAGGTGCTCGCGGATAATGACGTGGATGCCGCCGATCTTCATCTTCTGCTCGCTCCCACCGTGCGGGAAAGCCATGATTTTATCGGAGGCATAAAAGCCACCATAGATCCGAGAGAGTGCACCGGTTGCGGGTTATGCGCCCAGGCCTGCCATTTCGCGGCGATCAGGGACGATGGTCCCGGAAACGAACACACGGATATCACCTATCGAATAGAACCTCTAGCCTGTGAGGGTTGCGGGCTGTGCCCGATGGTCTGTCCGGTGGGCGCGATAGAGGGTGTGAAGAATGTCACCGGGCACTGGTACGTTTCAGCTACCGATTATGGCCCCATGGCCCATGCCAAGCTGGGAATAGCCGAGGAAAATTCGGGGAGGCTGGTAACCCAGGTTCGAAACAGGGCCCAGGAGATAGCCAGGGAACTCAAGCAGGAACTGATTCTCGGCGACGGCCCGCCCGGCACCGGCTGCCCGGTGATAGCGTCGGTCTCCGGAACAGATCTGGTGGTAATAGTCACCGAGCCGACTGTTTCCGGAGTGCATGACATGGAAAGGGTAATGAAATTGTCGGTGCATTTCGGGGTGCCTGCCGCGGTCATAATAAACAAGACGGATCTCAATGATGATATGGCCCGGCGGATAGAAAAAATAGCCTTAGATCACGGCTCAAGGATCATAGGCCGGATTCCTTTCGACCGAGCTGTTAACGACGCCCTTATGGAGGGCAGGACAGTGATAGATTATGGAAGGGGAAAGGCCGAGGCCGCTATAAGGGAAGCTTGGGAGAATCTGAAGAAAGAGCTCTCTGCGTTATGATCTTGGGGCGGGTTTTTTTGAGCGAGAGTTAGGAAAAGGGGGGAGCATGAAAGTCGCCGTAACAGCGAGTGGAAGCAGTCTCGACAACCAGGTGGATCCCCGGTTCGGGCGTTGTCCGTATTTTCTTGTCGTGGAAATAGATACCATGGAATTCGAGGGGCTTGAGAATCCCAATCTGGCCCTCGGCGGGGGCGCGGGAATCCAATCTTCACAGTTGATGGCCGAAAGGGGAGTGAGTGCCGTTCTTACGGGGAATTGCGGGCCGAATGCCTACCAGACTCTCAGCGCGGCGGGAATCGATGTTATTACTGGAGTTTCGGGTACTGTCAGAAACGCCGTGAAACGTTTCAGGGAGGGATCTTTTAAATCCACCCGGGCCCCTAATGTGGAGAGTCATTTTGGAATGGGGGGAGATGGCCCTAAGCCATCGGAAGGCGGGTTAGGGGCTTCGCGGCGGACCATGGGCCCTGGCTCGGGGTTCGGGGCGGGGGCTGGTTTAGGCGGACGTGGCGGAGGGATGGGCGGCGGCCGCGGTATGGGTGGAGGCGCCGGAAGGGGAATGGGCAGAGGTATGGGAATGGGGTTTTCAGGTGAAGGGGGAAAAGTGTTGGGTGAAAAACAGTTGTCCGGTAAGCCTTCCAGTGGAGAGGGTGAAATAGAAACGTTGAACGCGGAAAAGATGGAGATCGAAAATCGTCTGCGTTCCATCGAGGAAAAACTTGTCCGCCTTCGAAGCGAAAAGACTTCAGGGTCCATGGTCGCCGTCGTTGATGAGAGTAGCTGCGTGGGCTGTGCCCTCTGCGAAAGTGTCTGCCCCGAGGGGGCGGTCACGGTTAACGCCGTGGCGCATGTTGACCAGAACGCCTGCAACGGGTGCGGGCAGTGTGTCCGGCAGTGCCCCCAGGGCGCTGTTTCTCTTAAAAAGAGGGGTTGACACCTTTTGACTCAGAGGGTCCCCTTCAGAAAGGAAAGATGTAAAGATAGAGTCATGAAGAAAACGATCAGCACACTGGAGAAGGAAATAGGAGGACGATGGCTCTCCGTTTCTATATACGCGGTGCCGGTGGAGTGTAAAGAGGGCTATAAATGTCCCAGGGTAGACAGGTTCTGCGAAGCACTGAGATTGGGCAGAACGGGCAGGATCCTGGTCGACCCAAAAGATTTTACCTGCCCGGGGGCTCGTTACGCCTTCGGATGCGGAGCGGATCAGAAAGATGAAATGATAAGGAGAATGGCTGATACCAAAAGGGTTTCAGCCAAGTGGGCCAGGGAGTTGATAGAGAGGACCCCGCACTGCCAGGATGGAATAAAAAGGGTGGGAATAAACCTCAGCGAGAAACCGGGAGTGTTCATAGCCCAGCTTCAGCCGGTCCAGGTCATGCGCCTGATAAAGATCTACCAGGAGAGATTGGAAAAGTCGTTCAGGACTGAGATATCAAGTGTTATTTCAGCCTGTGGCAACGTAGTGGTCAAGGCGATTCAGACCCAGGAGATGTCGATATCATTCGGATGTGATGATTCCAGGACATTCGGCCGCGTCTACCGCGACAGGCTTTACGCCGGGATTCCCTATAGACAGGCTGAAGCAATGTTTGGCAAGGATGCCGGGTAGCAGTTCCTGCGCGACTGGTATCAGAGGCGAAACAGGCCGCCGGCGCAGAAAAGCGCCAGAGTCCTTACGCCGGGCAAGTACCAAAAAGCGGTTGTGATTTGTTAAAAAACTTTGTTAGTATCTAGCTTTCTTATTTGGGGAAGCAGCTACTGACAAGGAGGAGAATGTGGCGAAAAAGATGACTATCGCTCTTTTTTCGGGCAGCCTTGACAAGCTGACGGGCGCCGGTGTTATACTGAGCGGCGCGGCGGCTAACGATTTGGACGTTGAGGTTTTTGTGCTTCTACAGGGGGCCAGGGCTTTCAAGAAGGAGATAGCGGAAAATCCGGATGAGCTGCAGATGGCGGAGAACCCGCATCTGAGGGAACAGTTCCTGGCGTCGCTGGAAAAACTCAACGTAAAGCCGTGGCTGGATTTTTTCAGGGAAGCGAAAGAGCTTACCAACGTGAAGATTCATATATGCGGGCTGGCTGGAAAGGTGTGGGGGGGAGAAAAACTGGAGGATTTTGTTGACATAGCCGACGATATATGCGGAATCGGCGAGTATGTCTCCTCTGCGGAAGAGGCGGATATCAATCTGTTTATATAAAAGTACCCCGCTATGTGCCCGAGATTGCTGGTAGCGGTAAATGAAGGAGGTTTGAATCGTGGAAGAAGAAGAACTGAGAGATCTGGAAGTAGCCAAGACGGTAGATGCCAGGGGAACTGCTTGCCCCGGCCCCCTGCTGGCCGCCAAGAAGTCCCTGGGAGAAGTGGAGTCCGGTGAGATAATGGAAGTCCTTTCCTCGGATGAAGGTACCAAGAGAGACATTCCGAAATGGGCGATGAAAAAGGGGCACGAATTTCTGGGGACGATCGAAGAATCCGGGTATTTCAGGGTGTTCATGAAGAAGGCCTGAAACCGGCCGGGAGGATATGGGAACCAAGCCGAAGATACTGGTTTTTTCGACGGAAAAGATATCGGATCCGGCCATAGATCTGGCCGGGCTTCTAAAGATGCACTATCCTCCGTCAGTCTACGTGGTCAACGTGCCGTGCTCCAGCTCGATAAAGCCGGCCTGGATCATGCACGCCTTCGACAAGGGTTTCGACGGGGTTTTTATAGCGGCTGACGGCACTGACTGTCCATACAGCGAAAGATGCTCAGAACTCACGGCGGACATCGTTACCAGGACCCATGAAATGATGAAGGAAAAAAGCATCGACGCGGCCAAGCTGAAAATGGCGGCAATATGTTCAGTATGTTCGGAGCCGTTCGTCAGGCACATGAAAAATTTTCTGGAGTACCTCATAAAAGACAAAAAATCCAATTAGGCGGAAAATGGCAGAACCGGAAGAAAGAAAAGATTTCGATGTTCTGGTAATCGGTGGGGGGATTTCGGGTCAGGAATCGGCCCTTAATCTGGCCAACCTTGGTTACCGGGTGCTCATGGTGGAGAAGGATCTGTCTATAGGCGGGAAGATGCTCCAGCTCAGCAAGGTCTTTCCCACCCTGGACTGCGCCGCCTGTATAGCAACTCCCAAGGTCTCCGAGACCGCCCGCCATCCCAACATAACCATCCGCACCAACAGTGAGATACGCGACATAAGAAGGACGGGCGGCGGCCACCTGGAAGGAACCCTGGTGAAACATCCCCGCTATGTGGACGAGCATCTGTGCACGGGCTGCCAGGACTGCGAAGAGGTATGCCCGGTGGTGGTAAGTGATCAGTACCAGTATGAGCTGGTCGGCCGGAAAGCCGCCTATATTCCGTTCAGTATCGCCAATCCTAGAATAGCCGCCATAGATCTGGAAAACTGTATCCTGTGCGGAGCGTGCGAGAGAGCCTGCCCGGCCGACGCTATAGATTTCACCCAGGAGATGGAGAAGACGCCGGTCAGGGTAAAATCGGTGATAATCGCCACCGGGTTCGAACTGTTCGACCCGTCCGGTTTCGAAAGATACGGCGAGGGCAGGTACAGGAACGTCATAACATCCATGCAGATGGAGAGGCAGCTGGTGCCGACCAGGCCTTTCAATAACGTGCTCAGGCCAAAGGACGGCAAGATGCCGGATAATATAGCGATAGTCCTGTGCGCGGGGTCGAGGGATGAAACCCTTGGCAATCCGATATGTTCTCAGATCTGCTGTATGTATTCGATGAAGCAGGCCCAGCTTGTAATGGGGGCTCTCCCCATGGCTGACGCAACCATTTATTACATAGACATAAGGGCTTTCGGAAAGGGTTTCGACGAGTTCTACCAGCAGACCAGAAGCATGGGAGTCGAGTTCGTCAAGGGCAAGATAGGCGAAATAGAGGAGGCCGAAAACGGTGACGTGATCCTCAAGTATGAGGATGTTGAGACAAGCCTGAAAAAGGAAGCTGTTCATGACATGGCTATCCTGGCTGTAGGAGTCCTCCCCAATCCGTCGGTCGGGGATCTGTTCGCTGACGGAGCTCTGCGGCTGGACGAACATGGTTACGTAGAGCAGGTCGATGTGCTGGCCGATCCTTCAAAGACAAACATCGAAGGGGTTTTCGTTGCCGGTACCGCCTGCGGCCCAATGGATATCCCCGATTCTATATCATCGGCGGGGGCGGCCTCGGCCGAAGCGGCGAGCTACCTGAGAGGAGTAAAGTGAGGAACAGGATCGGCGTCTATATCTGCCACTGCGGTTCGAACATATCGGACTACGTGGACGTGGAAGCGGTAAAGAACGAGATTGCCGAAGAGGAAGGTGTGGTTCTGGCCAAGACCACCATGTTCGCCTGCTCCGACTCGGCCCAGAACGAGATCATCCAGGATATAAAGGAGAACGATCTGGACGGCATGGTTGTTGCCTCCTGCTCTCCCAAGCTTCATCTTTATACCTTCAGAAACGTCGCTGAAAGAGGGGGGTTGAATCCATACAACTATGTTCAGGCTAATATCAGGGAGCAGGGTTCCTGGGCTCACTCAGACAAGCCGGATGAGGCTACCGAAAAGGCGATAAGAATCGTCCGGGGGGCGATTTCCAGGGCCAGGCTGTCGAAGCCGCTCACTCCTTCCAGCATATCCGCGGAAAATGCCGTTCTGGTGGTGGGAGCCGGAGTAGCCGGAATGAAAACAGCGCTCGAACTCGCCGGAATGGGCTCTTACGTCTATCTTATAGAAAAGCGCTGTTACGTCGGAGGCAGGGTTTCCCAGTGGGGAGAGCTTTTCACCACCGAGGAAAAAGGCGCCCAGCTGGTTGAACGCCTCTACGAAAAGATCATTGATAATGAACGGATCAATCTTTTCACCAGCACGGAGATCGAATCCGCTTCCGGGGGGGTGGGAAATTTCGAAGTGGCCCTCAAGGTCTCCCCGCGCCTCTTTGAATGGAAACCGGATCTTAAGCTTTCCAGAAAATTTGAAGAAAAGCTGGACGAGGCCATAAGGGTCTGCCCAGAGGAAACACCCGACCTCTTCAATTTCGGGCTGACCAGGAGAAAGGCCATATACAGGGCGCACTCCGGGGAGTACCCCAAAGTGCCCTGCATCGATCCCCAGATATGTTCGAGATGCGGAAAGTGCGCAGAAATCATGGAGGGGATAGATCTGAGCCTGCGGGAGGAATCCATCAATATCAAAGCCGGAGCGATAGTTCTCTGCACCGGGTTCGATCCCTACCAGCCGGAAAAGGGAGAGTTTAAATATGGTGAGATGGATAATGTGGTTACTATTCAGGAATTTAGAAGGATGCTGGAGCTTGCGGGCGGAGCAAATCTGATTCATAACGGTAAACAGGTAAAAAACATATCCTATATATACTGCGTTGGAAGCAGGCAGCTGGAGGGAGACAACAAGTACTGTTCGCGATACTGCTGCGCGGCGGCGATTCACACGGCGAACCTGGTGCGGGACCGCTATCCGGACATAAGGAATTATCATTTCCACAGGGGCATTAGGAGTTACGGAAAACTCGAGGACCTCTACACAGAATCTTCAACCGGGGGCGACATATATTTCCAGTGCGCCGATGAAGACCTTCCCCGGGTGGAGCAGGAGGGAGAGAAGGCCCTGGTGAAGATAAAGGATATACTGACCTGGGGCAGTGAGCTGGAGGTGGAAACGGACCTGGCAGTCCTGGTCACCGGAATGGTTCCGAGGGAAAACGGCAAGCTCATAGAGATTCTGAAAGTCCCCACAGGCCTGGATGGATTCTTCAACGAAGTACACCCGAAGCTGAAACCGGTGGAAATAGTTATGGATGGAATATTCATAGCCGGTACGTGCCATTTCTGCAAGAACGTGACAGAAACTATGAACTCGGCCCTTACTGCCTCGGTAAAGGCGAATGCCCTCATAGGAGGCGAGCAGATCGAGCTCGAGCCGACCATAGCCAAGATAGACAGATCAATATGCGAGTGGTGCGGAAAATGCGGGCAGACCTGCCCCTTTGACGTCATAGGAAAGGACACCTTTGAAGGGAAGGATGTCGCCGTGGTCAGGGAGGCCAGCTGCAAGGGCTGCGGCATGTGCCTTCCGGTATGCCCGGTAAACGCGATACAGCTGATAGGATATACCGACGTTCAGATAGAGAGCCTGATAGACGCCATAGCAGAATAATCGGAGCGGATGCATGAAAGAGAAAAAACAGACGGTCAGGGTCATGAAGGAAAAACGGGAAGTTTCCGAGAGGGTCCGGGCCGGGGTCAAGGAATTCAATAGAATTAAAAAGATGATAAAAAACTCCATCGGCGATGAACCGAAAACGATACCCCAGATAGCTTCCGAGACAGGCCTTCCCGACGATACGGTAGTGTTTTATCTTATGACCCTCATGAAATATGGCGAGGTTGAAGTGGACAGGCTAGATGATATGGATGAATATTATTTCTATAAGGTGACGGGAGGTGAAAATGACTAGGGTCAATCCCGGGTTTGCTTCCGAAATAGAAAAGTTCGGAGGGATTGATTTTACCGCGTGTTATAATTGCGGAAACTGCACGGCGGTCTGTCCCCTGGTGGAGGAGAACACCTCGTTTCCCCGAAAGATGCTGAGAAGCACTATCCTGGGAATGGAGGATGATATAAAGTGTTCCCTGGATCCCTGGCTCTGCTATTACTGCGGCGACTGCAGCGAGACATGCCCCCGCCAGTCCAACCCCGGAGAGATCATGATGTCATTGAGGCGTTATCTGACATCCGTTTACGACTGGACCGGAATATCCCGCAAATTCTACACCTCCAAGGTTTGGGAGCTGGGAGCGGTTGGGCTGTTCGCGGCCCTGGTGATAGTCCTATTCGCGGCATTTCTGCCCTTATCGGCGGACCCGGCCGGATTGATAAATGAAGACGGGGGAGTGAAGATAAACAGCTTTGTGAAGGGGATGGAAAGCGAGACCTTTGTAAGTATTATAGAAATAGGCGACTGGGTGATGGCGGCGGTGGTATCCTTTTTCCTTCTTTCGAACATGTTCAACATGTTTTACAAGCTGGTGATCAAAAACAGAGATATAAAGATCCCGCTATATCTATATATCAAGGAGGCCTGGAACCTGTTTTGGCATTTCGGAACCCAGATCAGGATGTCAAAATGCAAGGACAAGACCTACTGGGGGCTTCACTGGCTTCTTATGTCGGGCTATACCATAATGTTCACGCTGATCGTAGTTTTTCTGCCCCTGTTCCAGGTTGAAAAGATCCACCCTATCTACCATCCTCAGAGATTCCTGGGTTATTACGCCACTTTTGGGATCCTGTTCTCGATTGTCGTGTGGACCGTCCAGAGACTCAGAAAGAGTGGAGAAAAACACAAGTACTCACACGTTTCCGACTGGCTGTTCCTGATCCTTCTGTTCTTTACCACCCTCACCGGAATACTGGTCCATTTCTTCAGAATCAGCGGAATGGTATACTGGACTTATTATATGTACGTCATCCACCTGGCCATTCTTGTCCCCATGATAATGGTGGAGGTTCCCTTTTCAAAGTGGTCCCACCTCGCCTACAGGCCTTTCGCCATGTATATACAGAGCCTCCTGACTTCGGCTGCGGCACTGGACAGGGAGAAGAAATAGCCGGTACCGGAATTTTGGCCCTTCTAAACAGGTCTCATTCCCTCTATAAACAGAGAGCGTTTTCGTCCGTCCAAGAATTTAACCGTCCCGCCATTCTCTTGAGGTGATCTCAGCGCGTCCGTGCCGGCGCCGGCGGCTCTTCTACGGGCATGGAACTTGCCCCAATAATTCATAGAGAAAATAAAGCGGCAAGGGAAATCTCGGCATGTGATGGCGGCGTAAGGGTATCCACCGGAAAGGGGTGGAAACAATGGGCAATAGCGGGAAAGTATGGGTAATACCTTCTTCCAGGAAGCGTTCTAGTTCCAAAAAAGTGGACAAGGCCGTCGACTCCGGACTGGAAGAGCGGTTGCGCTACGTAGCGGCAAGTCTGATGGAAGACGGGGGAGCCGGAACGGATAAAAAGGCGGGCGGCTCCGCAAGGACACCTTTCAATTTTGTTGCTGTAATTTCCTATTTTCTGGGCCCTTTCTCGATCCTCGCCGTAGAGGATGGAAGAAAAAGCAGGTTCTGGCTCTCGACGCTATGCATTTTCGTTTTGGGGTTGGCGGTGTTCACCGCCGGGCTTGTCGGCCGGCTCGATACCGCCGGGGGCGGCGCATGGGTTATTCCGGCATGGCTGGCATCGGCGGCGGTCGGTGTTATAACGGGTGTGGCGGCCTGGTCCCGGGGGCTGGTGCTGGCGGGAAGACGAAGCCGTACGGCCTCTAAGGTTTTTCCACGGTTCGCTCAATGTCCCTGGGGCGCCGGAATGCTCGGAATGGCGCTTCCCGGTTTTGGGCTTTACTCCAATGGCCGCAGGGGGCGGGCGGCGGCGGCGGTATGGCCTGTTGCGTTCATAGCTCTATCGGCGATAATTCTTTGCTACTCCAGCCAACTGTGGGATTCCCTGGCGGGCGCGGAATCCTACGGATACGGGGGCCGCTTCCTGGAATATATATTCATGTCGGCCGCCGCCCTGGGGTTTCTGGGGGTGGTCTTCTGGATTTTTCAGTCCCTGGACGGGGCCCGCCTGGCGGGACAGGGAGCGGCTGGAAATATTCGAAGGGGAGGGGATATAGCGGCGGTGATGCTTTTGATTTCCCTGATAGCTTTCGGCTCCATGTTTCAAAAAGACTACGTGGCGGAAACCCTTCACGGGAAGGCTGGCGACTTGTTTGATGAGGGATACCGGGTTATTCCCGTTTACATTGAATCGGCTGCCGTAAAAGTCGATCCGTCCAGGCCGGAATATTCAGTCAAGCTCATGGAATTTTATGAAGGTGTTAATGACATCGAAAAGGCCCGGGCTGTCAGGGCGGAGCTGGTAGCTAGCTTTGTTCCCTGCGCCGGGTTTATCAGGGAAAGCGGGCTCGCAAGGCTAGGTAATAATAGAATCCCCGGTCAAATCAAAGACGTCACAAACGCCCTGCCGGCCGCCGGTGAGACGTTCATCCACTCAGGCCCGATTTTATGAATCCGCCAGTGTGCGGCCCGCTGTATTGATTCAGGAATTGGAACCCGGAGATTGATTTTTCGTAAAAAGGGCATTGCGTCACCTTGCCTGTTGAACGGTGGATAATCCTATACGCCATCTCAGCCAGGTGAGCGGCACGCGGTGAATCCGCTTTTTTGATCCCCCTCCCGCTTCCACTCCGCAGCCGGCCCGAATCCCTCAAAACCCTTGACCCTACATGCTGAAAGTGGTACAAATATAGATAAGCGGCACCTGACAGAAATGACTTTCACCAGACTTCAATAGCAGACTGTGGAATCGCGTCTGAAGAGACGATGTTGTTAATGTTTCCTGCTGAGTGAACCGGTATCTGTTTGTTCCGCTTTGCTTTAAAGGGGCGGGCATGCCGATTCCACCTGCTGCCTATTTAAATGAAGCCGGGAAGTAAATAAGGCGCGTTATTTCTTAAGGTCAGAATTTGATCGGGCATGGCTTGGGAAAGCCACACGGCCGGCCCAGAATATCTGTTCGGAATCAACACTACAGACTGGCTGTTCCAACAGTGGCAAGAGAGCGCCACCGTAGATTTCCAGCCAGAATAAATCCCGTAAAACTGCGGAAACTTTACCGGAAGATGATACTGTTGCGCTAGCATCCGTCAGCTTGAAAAAAATGTAAATAGTGATGAGAGTATTTTTTATTTTATCTTTTAAGCTCCTGCGAATAAGTAACTTCGCTTCGGAATTCGGCTTTTGATCTCACTTACTAAGAGCGATTTCCCGAGGTAATCCTGTTATGGTTTATCTTTAAACATTGAACCTGTATTTGCTCTGTTCAGGATACTTGAGTATGTACTCGCGAGTTTTTAAATTATTCCAATATCAATTTGATTTTTTCCAGATTTATCCTTGACAGGATTTTGGGGTTGTTTCCGGCTAT
>CAZAUK010000024.1:0-26074 GCA_964488475.1 uncultured bacterium | reverse complement strand
CTGCGCCTTCTCTGCAGGGCGCATAACCGGCTGGAGGCGGAGAGAGCCTTCGGAAAAGAATTCATGGAGAGTAAAATTTGCGGATAGAATGCAGAAGTTAGTAATTCGGGCTCGACTACACCAACCGTTGACCTGTATCATGAAAGAGCGTATCATCTTGCATTGATATATCTGAGCGGGGTTATGTGGTTACAGCCCCAGTATATGTTTATGGCTCGAGTTATGTTTACAGCTCCGGTTGTGTTCATGGTTTTAAGTATATGTTTAAAGCCCCGGGTGTTTTTAGGGTTTGCGTTATGTTTATAGCTCCGGTGTAATTATGGTATGCGTTATTTTAAAGTTTTGGTGGTGCTTATGGCTTGGGTAATGTTTACGTCTCGGCGAGGGTTTGTACTAAAGTTATGTATTTAACAAGCTTAATCTGCTATGCCCGGCCGGGGTGAGTTGAGAAACGGAGGTCGATATTGAAGGTCTTAGTATTAGGAGCCGGACTGGTAGGTGGACCGATGGCCCGCGACCTGGCGGCGGACGGCCGGTTTGATGTCGCAGTGGCCGATATAAGTAATAAGGCTCTGGAAAATATCGGCGGCGGCGCCTCCATAGAGAAGATAAAGCGGGACCTCTCCGTTTCGAACGATCTTAAAGAACTGGTAAGTGGATTTGATATGGTGGCGAGCGCAGTTCCCGGATTCATGGGTTACGATACACTTGAAACGATCATACAGGCCGGTAAAGACGTTGTGGATATCGCCTTTTTCGCCGAGGATCCCTTTCAGCTGGATGATCTCGCAAAGGAGAGGGACGTAGTGGCGGTGATGGATTGCGGAGTGGCTCCGGGAATGAGTAACATATTGATAGGGCACGCCGATCACCAGCTCGACGAGACGGTCAGGTGCGAGATCTACGTGGGCGGGCTTCCGTTCAAGAGGGAATGGCCATATGAGTACAAGGCGGTTTTCTCTCCCGTCGATGTGATAGAGGAATACACCCGGCCGGCAAGATACGTTGAAAACGGCGCGCTGGTCACCCGCCCGGCCCTGTCAGATCCGGAATATATCGATTTTCCCGGGATTGGGACGCTGGAGGCGTTTAACAGCGACGGCCTCAGAACGCTGGCCAGGACGATAGAAGCCCCCAACATGAAGGAAAAGACTCTCAGGTACCCCGGCCATATTGATAAGATGGCCGTCCTGAGAAAGACGGGATTCTTCGAAAAAGAACCGGTGGAAATAGCCGGAACCAGTATCAGGCCGATCGACTTTACCGCCAAACTCCTGTTTCCGATGTGGGAGATGAGTGAGGGTGACGAGGACCTGACAGTGATGAAGATTATAGTCGAAGGATTCAAGGAGGAACGGAAACTCAAATATATCTATAACCTGTTCGACAGATTTGACAGGGAATCGGGAGTTCATTCCATGGCCAGGACTACAGGTTATACGGCGACAGTCGCGCTCCGGATGATAGCGGAGGGACTTTACGACAGAAAGGGTATGTCCCCTCCCGAATATATCGGAAAATCCTCAAAGTGTGTGGATTTCATGATGGAGGGGCTGCGGAAGCGGGGCGTGTTCTACGAGGAAAAGATAGAGATCATGGGATAGAAAGAGGGGCCAGGCGCTGTATCGGGCTTTTAGCAATAAAAGGCCGGTGGCGCGGGATAGAAGAACGGGCCTGAAGTTACTTCGGGCCATGCGAGGATAATATCGAGACCTTGAAATAGACAAACGGATTCCGGAAAAGCGGCGGTTTGATTTGAAGACGGAGGCTGTGGGCGGGAGCGATTCGGAATCGGGGACATTTTAGCCTGGCGGATTTGAGAGCCCGGTGATTATGCCAGCGGTTACATAATAGAAAGGAGGCGACGTGCTTGAAGGGTTTCTAGGACGGGAATATTTCAATAACACCGTGTACGATTACCTGACCAGCCTGGCCCTCTTCGCCGGGGCGTATATAATAATACGGATATTCAAAGCGGTGATACTGAGAAGGATAAGGAAGATCGCCGCAAAAACATCAACCGAAATCGATGATTTTCTTATTGATTCATTCACCAGCAAGTTCCTGCCGATCTTTTACTTTCTAGCGTTCTATATCAGTATCGACAAGCTTGATTTCAACGAGTCGGTTCAGGGCTGGATAAAGACCATAGTGGTAATAGCGGTGGTGATCATGGGCGTGCGTTTCATGGCGGCTCTTCTAAGTTACGCTATTAAAACCGTCTGGAAGAAAAGGGAAATGGGTGAAGAGGGGAAGGAGGTTCCGGGGGCCCTGATGACAATATCCAGGATCATCCTATGGACCGTCGCCGTAGTGATAATCCTGGATAATCTCGGAGTAAAAATCACCGCACTTGTGACCGGCCTCGGTATCGGCGGCGTCGCGATAGCTATCGCGGCACAGGCCGTTCTGACCGACCTTTTCAGCTATTTCACAATATTCTTCGACAGGCCCTTCGAGATCGGCGATTTCGTCATCGTGGACGATTTTATGGGAACAGTCGAGCATATCGGAATAAAGACATCACGGATTCGCAGCCTGGGCGGCGAAGAGCTGGTTTTCTCAAATACCGATCTAACCAGTTCCCGCCTCAAGAACTACAAAACAATGGACACCCGCCGGGTCCTGTTCAAACTGGGAGTCACCTACGACACCGGGCTGGAGCGGCTGAAGGAGATTCCGGGAATAATTCGCGAAGTGATAGATTCGGTTGAATGCACCAGGTTCGACAGATCCCATTTTCAGTCCTACGGTGATTTCAGCCTGATATATGAGACGGTATACTATATTCTGGATAGGGACTACAACAGGTACATGGAGATTCAACACCAGATAAATCTTTACATAAAGGAAGAATTCGAAAAGAGGGGAATCGAGTTCGCCTTCCCCACCCAGACGATCCATCTGAGCGGGGGAGAAGGGGATTGACCGAAGCTCTGGTAACAAGGAGGTTGCCATGAAAATCACTACGCTTCTTCTGGTGTGCGCCGTCGCTCTTTCAGGTTTCGATAGCGGCGTTTGCGCCGAAAAAGCCTGGTCTACGGGCAGGGAGCTGAAGACTCCCGAGTCAATCAGGTATGACTCCGAAAGGGATATCATATATGTTTCCAGCATAAATGGAAGGCCCGCCGAAAAGGACGGAAATGGTTTCATATCGAAGATAACGACCGGCGGAGAGATCGAGAATCTGAAATGGATCACCGGGCTGGACGCTCCCAAGGGAATGGATTTCGAAGGCGGCAAGCTTTTCGTCTCCGATATAGATCATCTGGTCGAGATAGATATAGACAAGGGAGAGATTTCAGCAAGATACCACGCCGAAGGGTCTATATTTCTCAATGATGTGGCGGTGGACGATTCAGGGACCGTATATGTATCGGACGCTTCAAAGGTCAGCGTGATATACGCCCTGAAGGAAGGAGAGGTTTCCGTCTGGCTGGACAGCGAGGAGATCAAAAGGCCCAACGGCCTTTTCTACAATGATGGAACACTGTATGTAGGCAGCACCGGAGACGGCGCGCTCAAGGCCGTTGATATCTCGACACAGAAGGTGGAAACCGTCGCCGACGTTGGTTTTGGAATCGACGGACTGGTAATGGACGGAGAGGGTGGATTCATCGTATCGGACTGGCGGGGAAGAACCAGCTCGGTCGGCCCGGATGGAAAGGTCAAGACCCTGCTGGACACCACGGAATCCAAGATCAACTCCGCCGATATCGAATATATCGTCGAGCTGGATCTTCTGCTTATTCCGACTTTCATGGACGACAGGGTGATGGCCTACCATCTGCAGGAATCAGAGGAATAGGTTGGTTGGATTTGCCGCGGAGCGCGTGGCGCCGGAGGGATGATGTGGCGCCGGAGGGGCCGCTGGGGGCATGAGCTGAAGACATGCGGCGGGCGGTAAAGCCGCTGGAAAGCTGGAGAGTGATCTATGGAGAATTCTGAAGATCTGCGAAAGCGCGAGGGCGTAGACCTCTCCACGGCCAAGGTGATTTCGGAGACTTTCTTCGTCTCTGGTTCCAGGATCCTGGTGCTCCTGCTGAAGCCGATAAGGGCTTTCGTTCTGGGAAGAGCCCTGGGACCCTTCCTTTACGGAATAATGAATATAGCTACTCCCTATATTCAGATTCTGACCCTCTCTTCAAATATAGGTTTCAACGACGTCCTGCTGATGTTGATACCGAGGAAGATGCAGGACGGAGACAAAAATGGAGCCAGCGCGCTCTTTCTGGCCGGCGAGATGCTGGTTGTCTTTCTCAGTTCCCTCTGGTACATCCTTCTGCTGATCTTCTCGAGGCCGATTCTCGAGCACTGGGCACATCAGCCCGACGCCCTGGCGCCCTTCCGGCTGTACACCCTGATAACCCCTTTTCTGGTGGTGAACACCTTCTACGCGGCCGTCTTCATAGCCTTTCAGAGAGGAAAGCTCAGAGCCAAAATATTTCTCTTTTACGGGGTGCTCAGCGTAATCCTTCCCATAGCGGCGGTCCTGTGGAAAAGGGACGTAACGGTGGTGGTGGCAGGGTTCGTTATCGCCGAGATGGCCGGAAGCGCCGTATTCACAATCCTGTTCAGAAAGAGAGTGCTTCCCGCGGCGGCCAGAATCGGGAAGCAGATACTGTCCATGGTAAAGACTTTGTTCAGCAAGGGTTTCCTGTTCTTTTTCACCTCTCTTGGATGGAACCTCATGAACTCGCTGGACAGGATCATGGTCAAATTCTACCTGCCCGCTGAATATCTGGGGTTCTATTCTATTAGTGTTTTGTTCATAACGGTTCTGGCCGCTTTTTCCTCAACGCTGGGCCAGGCCCTGGTCCCCTCTCTGGCGGCGGCCCGCACCATGGGGGACAAGCGTGTTTTCGGAAATCAGATACGTAACACGTCGCGCCTTGGGTTTATAGCGATAAGCCCTATCATAGTGATAGCTTTTGCTCTTTCGGAGAATATCATCATGCTGGTACTTCCCTCCTTTGAGCCGGCTATAACCCTGATTCAGATAATTACATTTATAGGTGTCTTTGACCTGACCTCCAGGATATGCAGGGCCGCGTTGGTGGCCGACGGCAGAAGCGGCGTGATGGCGGCAAGTTACATCTCAGCGGCGATTTGGAATGTAATATGGAACCTGATACTTATTCCCAGGATGGGTGTTGAGGGGGCGGCCGTGGCCTCGCTATCCAGCTTTGTCATTCTGGCCCTGGCCCTGCATATCATGACGCGAAGAATCTCGGGGGCAGGAATCAGATTCTCGCACGCCGCTATTCCGCTGTTTCTTTCGCTGGTTTATCTTTTGGTCGAGTTCCTCCTGCCCGAGATGGGCTATCTGCCGGAGCTGGTGATAGTCGCGGTGGCAGGAACCGTAGCTTATATCCTACTTCTGGCTGTTACCGGGTTCGTGAAAATAGAGGATATAGAGAGAAGCAGGGAATCTCTGCGGGACAGAGAGCGTGTGCCGCACGTAAGATTCGCGCTATCATTTCTCTTGTTCCTGGAGCGGGTCATTAAGAAAGCCGGCAGGAGCAGATAAGAGCGGGCAGCGGACAAAGGCCGGAAGCGGGCAAAGTTGGCCGGTTTGAATAAGAGCGGGCAACAGACCAAGCTGGCAGGAAAAGAATAGCCGGCCGCGGGCAGCATCCGGAAGATATAATTACGGCCAGGCTGCCGGTATCGGCGGTTTAGAGCCGGATGGCAAGCCGGGCCGCGGAGCCCGTCCGCGGCTGCTTCAAGCGCTATCTATTCAACCAGAAGATCATCGGGCTTCATCATGATCTGTTTTGCTTTCCACTCAGTAAGAAGGAACGGAAACTCGCTCTCGGATGAAATGGCCGGATACTCGCCCTCTTCCGTTTTTTCGAATATGGCGATCGACCTGTTCTTGTTTTCGATGACTGTGATCGAAAAAACAGGGTCCTTGAAATCCGCCTTTGTCTTTCCCTCTATAAAGCCTTTGCATTTTAGATTATTGAGTGAGTTAAGAAGGCTTTTTACAGATTCGGGCTTGGCCTCTTCGCCGGCCGCGCTCTTCCAGGTGACCTCGGGAAGGGGCGACGGTTTATCTTCTTCCCCTTCCTCACCGACGGTAGTGACAGGCGCCGGTATAGCGGTCTTGTCAAACCTTACAGAGTCAGTTCCGCTTATTATGGCCAGGCCGGTAACAGCCGTGTTTTCAAAGCTGAACACACTCTTGTCCCGAAGGTCGTCTATCGATTTGTCAAAGATGTTGCGAAGGTTGTTTTGAGCTTCGTAGACCTTTGAATCACCGTGAAGCCTCACATAGGTGTGCCGCCGGGTCGAGGCTGTTTTGCCCAGATCGAAATCCCTGACGATCTCATCTCCAACGTACGCGGTGATCCCTATCTTTTCACCGGTTTCAAGTCCGTACCTGGAGTATGTCTTTGATTCCGAGACCAGGGTGGTGATGTTGAATCCGGACAGTTCCTCAAGAAGCCTCTTCACCCCCGAATCATCGACTTTGTATCCCTGGGGCATGATTTTCCATCCGCCTCCGCTTTTTACCAGGGAGAAGTTTGAAGTGTCGGGTTTTTCAAGCTTGACCCTGGTGATCTCCCCGTCTTCCAACGCTTCTACCCGGGGAAGCTCGTAGTGGGTCTTGTCAGGGCTCTTCAGCGCGATATAGACTATCAGGGCCGCTATTATGACTGCCAGAGCGACGTATTCGAACTTTATCTTCATTTCAGAAACTCCTTCAGGTCTTTACCTTTCGAACATCTTCTGAATATTCTTTTTTCTTGATTCGCGGCGCATCCATACGATGATGCCGAAAATCACCACCAGCACCGGCAGGCCGGCCATGTTGAAAGTCTTTACAAAAGTCTTGACGCCGGCGGTGGTCTCGTTCAGCGGGTTGAAACGCTGGGTCTTGCTCCGCATTTTGGCGTATGCCTCCCGGTCGTTGAGCTTGTCCACCAGGTTGAGTATAAAGGTGGAAGTGGGAGCCTCGCCGGTTTCGTCCATTATGGTGTTTTTCAGAACCTCGCTAGACCCCGTGGCGAAGATCATTCCGGCCCTTCCTTTCTGTACAAAAGGCCTTTCTCCGCTTACGTCCTGGCTCTTGTCGCCGGAAGCCGCGGCGGTTGAATCTCCTTCGGCCGCTTTTACCGGTATCTCCCTGCCTATGAAATGACTGGGGAATTCTCCCTCCAGGTAGACCGCCAGCGGGAACCTGTCGAATTCCGAAGGATCGGCGGGCGGCCTGGTCATCAACGGGTTGAGGTTTATCCTCTCGCTTATCGTCCAAGCCCGGTCCGATGTAGAGAACAGGACCTCCCCGCTGAGGTCGTTGTTCATCAGGCTGTCGCCGATAATACCAACTGGAGCGGCCTTCAATGTGACCAGCCCCTTGATATTCCTCATGAAATCCAGCCGGTTGTTTATCGACTCGTTCTGGATCATGGGGGCGAAATAGATCTTCTGCCTTCCTCCTCCGTACATCTGGGGCATATTCTGCTCGTAGCACTCCTCGTCCAGTACGTAGGAGTAGTCCACCTGGACTCCGTATCCGGCCAGAAGCTCTTCCAGGCCGGTTTTTATCGGCGAGTAGACCGGTCCGCGGCTGTAGGCCATCTGCTCCTGCGAAGGGGTCATCTCGTTGAAGGGGTCCAGGAAGAAAGCCACCGAATTGCCCTTCATCAGAAACTGGTCTATTTCGAAAAGCTCGTAATCGCTGAACTTTTCCCTGGGCCCGGCGATTATCAGGCAGTCGATGCCGTCAGAAATCCCCTCCTCGCCCAGGTTGACCGGAGTGACCGAGTAGCTCTTTGACATCAGGGTGTTGAAGTTGTCCAGAGAAGGAGTCCGCGAACCCTGCGTGGAGGTCAGGGGGATGGTGCCGTGATCGGCCAGATATCCGATCTTCTTGTTTATGTCTATTACGTCGTCGACCGCTTCGCCGATAGATTCCTCTATCGTGCTGATGTCTACCAGCTGGTACTGCGTGCCGAAGAAGGGAAGCTTTATCACATTTATAAGCTCAATCGACCTGAATTCTTCTTCTCCCTCCACTACTATGCCGATAGCTCCCTCGCCGGAGGGAACGGCGATATTGCCCGAATCGTCCTCAAGATCCGGCCAGCGCAGGGTCATCACGTTGTGGCGCTCTATATCCTCGGCGGCGGAAGGATCGGCGGAGGGGTCTATAACCCGGTATTCCAGCCTGGAGTAGTACTTATCGTTCAGGCCGTTCACCGCTGATTCGATGCGCGAAGGGATTTCCTTGAGGCCCTCCATCCTCAGTTTGGGCCCTATGAGTTCCAGCGAGGGGGAGTAATAGAGCTTGACCTTGATCGGCTGCTCCAGGTTCAGCAGGGCGCTGATCTTGCTGTTCATCATCTCTATCTTGGAGGTGATCTTGTACTCCAGCCCCTCGGTGCCGGTTATGGAGGGTATCTTTTCTATGACGTCGCCGTGAATCATGGCCATTCCCATGTAGGCTTTCTTGAACTGGACCTCATCCTGCTCGATGCTCCTTATCTGAACAGGGTAGACACCGTAGCTGTGGGCCAGCTGCTGGTTTCTCCTGGCGGTATCGTCGATATCCCCCTCCTTCGGGCTGACGTTGTAGAACCTGTAATTGAAGTAGTCGTTGGAGTGTACCGAGTATTCTTCCAGAAGGTCCCGCAGGTATCTCTCCGTGTTGTTGTGCGGAGCGGGAAGGTTCTTGGTGAAGAAGACATTTATGGTCAGGGGTTCGGAAAGGTTCGCGACCGCTTCCCTGCTGGCTTCCGAAAGGGAATAGATATTGCGCGAGGTAAGATCCGCCCTGAAAAAGAGGGTCATTCCCACGATGTTGACCAGTACGATTACTATTATATAAGCTATGAATTTGTAGTACTTTCCCGTGCCTCTTCTAGAGTTCATTTCTTTCCCCCTCTATTTTTTCTCCTGCATTACCAGGTAAGCGGCATAAAGAGCCACAAAGATGAAACTGAGAAAATAAATAATGTCTCTTGAGTCTATTATTCCCTTTGCGATATTCCTGAAGTGGTAGCCGGCCCCGATCTGCTGGAAGAAATCCAGAAGAAATTCGGGCAGGAAAAAGAGCAGGCTGTCGATCAGGGTCAGGGCGAAACAAATGATCAGCGCGGTGATCAACGCGATGATCTGGTTCTTGGTCAATCCGGAAGTAAAGAGTCCGATCGAAGCGAACATGCCTCCCAGCAGGATAGAGCCCAGGTAGCCTCCCACCACCGGGCCCCAGTCGAGATCGCCCAGGAAGGTCACCGACAGGGCGTAACTCAGCGTGGGGACCATCATTATGGCGACAAACGCCAGGGCGGCCAGGAACTTGCCCGCGATGATGTCCTTAACGGTCACCGGAAGGGTGAGGAGTATCTCGTAGGAGCCGGTATTCAGTTCCTCGCTGAAAAGCCGCATCGTGACAGCCGGTATTATAAAAGAGAAAGTTACGGGAAGAAGAGAGAAGAAGCTTCTCAGCTCCGCCTGATTGTAAAGGAAAAAGGTGGAGAAGAAGAACCATCCCGTAACCACAAGGAATATCGCGATCACGATGTAGGCGATTGGAGATATAAAATATACCTTGAACTCTTTCTTGAAGATCTGGGAGATGTTGCCAGCGCTCACCATATCTGTTCTCCTTTTCTTATATCTGGTTTTCCAAAGTATTTTCTTCTTTAGTGAGTTCGGCGAATATCCTCTCGAGGCTCTTTATGTCTCTGGTCATCTCGAGCAGGACCCAGTCGGTCTTTTTCACGCGCATGTAAATCGAGTCCCTGATGTCCCGGCCTGTGCCGCAGGTAAGAGCCACCGAAAGAATGCCGTCATCTTCTCCCGCTTTCCTGACGCCGGTTATCTCCGGCATCCCGCCCAGCTCCTTCTCCACATCCTGCCAGCCGGCGTTCTTGAGGGTCATGTTGACGGTGTATTCCGATTCGGTCGATTCTCTGAGCTCGTCGGTGCTGCCGTCGGCGACGATGCGGCCCTTGTTGATGATAACCACCCTGTCGCAGGAGGCCTCCACCTCGCTGAGTATGTGAGTGGATAGGATAACGGTCTTTTCCCTGCCGATCTTTCTGATTATCTCGCGGATTTCCCTTATCTGGTTGGGATCCAGTCCGGTGGTCGGCTCGTCCAGGACCAGGATCTCGGGGTCGCCCATAATGGCGTGGGCCAGTCCCACTCTCTGCTTGTAGCCCTTGGAGAGCTCATGTATGGGGCGATGCATCACTTCTCTCAAACCGCAGGTATCGGCCAGCTCCTCCAGCCTGCTGTCCATCGGTTCCATTTCGTGTCCTCTGACATCGGCTACGTAGTTGAGGTAGTCGTACACTATCATGTCTTCATATAGAGGGGCCGATTCGGGAAGATACCCGATCATCTGCTTTATTTTCAGCATGTCGCTGTCGATGGAAAGCCCCCCGGCCTCGATGGTTCCGGAAGTGGGGGACAGGTATCCGGTAAGTATGCGCATGGCGGTTGTCTTCCCCGCTCCGTTTGGACCCAGAAGCCCCAGGATCTGCCCTGTTTCAATGGTAAGATCCACTTTGTCCAGGGCCTTCAGGTCTCCGTAATATTTGGTCAGCTTCTGAAACTCAATCATATAAGGCTCCTTTTCAAATTATGATTTATTGTGTAATCAGAAAATACGGCGCGAATACGCCGTTGCCCATTTGCCGCCACAAACGCGGCAATCCCTCTACGAATCTGTCATACACCAGTGTTAAAAAATAGTTTCAATGTTCTTTTTTGTCAAAATAAAATTATCCTTTCGTTTCACCGGCCGCCCCTGTGTTAGAATCGAACAACTTTTTAAGAGGAAGGAACTTGATGATGAAAAGTTACAGGAAAGAGCTATGGTTCGAGATACCAACAAGAAGAGCGCTGGTAAATATAACCGGTGATGCAGCCCGCTGCCTGCAAGAGAGCGGTATCGCCGAGGGCCTGGCGCTGGTAAACTCGATGCACATAACTTCCAGCGTTTTCATCAACGACGACGAAGGCGGCCTTCACCAGGACTACGAGAGATGGCTGGAAGAACTGGCTCCTCACGAGCCGATCGACCGGTACAAGCACAATCTTACGGGGGAGGATAACGGAGACGCCCATCTCAAGAGACAGGTGATGGGCCGGGAAGTGGTGGTGGCGGTGACCGGGGGCAAACTGGATTTAGGCCCCTGGGAGCAGATCTTCTACGGCGAGTTCGACGGAAGAAGAAAAAAAAGAGTGCTGGTCAAGATAATAGGAGAATGAACCGCGGCTCCGGCCGGGAGAGCAGGAGAATGAACCGGGGCTCCGGCCGGGATCACAGGAGAACGAAACGGGGCTCCGGCCGGGATCACAGGAGAATGACGCCTGACGCTTATTCGGGCATTGCGAATGGAGGCGAATTTATGAGAAACGGAATAACAATACCGGTTGCGGCACTGCTATTGGCTGTTCTTGTTCCGCCGGCTGCCGGGGCCGAAAAGAGCCTGGACTGGAAAACAGCCAGCGCCTTTTCCCGAATAGCCCTTAACTGCGTTCAGAAGGAATACCCCAACAAGCTGTCGCATGTCCTGGAGGACAGCACCGATATCGCCGGCCCTTCCGAGCTGCATCCCGCCTTCTACGGATGCTTCGACTGGCATTCATGCGTTCACGGCCACTGGATGCTGGTCAAGCTCCTCAAGGATTTCCCCGGCAACATGGAAAACGGGAAGATCAGGCGGGCCCTGGACAGTAATCTTACCGCGGAGAACATCATGGCGGAGGTTCTGTATATGGACAGGCCCGGGCGGTCGTCGTTTGAGAGGATGTACGGCTGGGCCTGGCTGCTGAAACTTTCCCAGGAGCTGTTCGAGTATCCCTCCGACTGGGCGATAAAATGGAGCGCTAAACTGGAGCCTCTCGCTGATCTTGTGGCGAGCAGGTATATTGAATTTTTACCCAGACAGACCTACCCCATAAGGCGGGGCGTTCATGAAAACACCGCTTTCGGGCTTACCTTCGCTCTGGATTACGCCCGGGCGGCGGGGAACAGGGAGCTGGAGGAGATGATAGTCCGGAGGTCTGTCGATTATTACGGTGAGGACCGCGGCTGCCCGGCTTCCTGGGAACCGGGCGGGGACGATTTTCTCTCTCCCTGCCTGATAGAGGCGGAATTGATGAGGAGGGTGCTGGACGCGGAGGAGTTCAGAAGCTGGTTTCACTCCTTTCTGCCGGGGCTCGGTAGCGGAAAGCCGGCGAGCCTTCTGAAACCGGCTGTGGTGGCGGACAGAAGCGATCCCAAGATCGTGCACCTTGACGGACTTAATCTCAGCAGGGCGTGGTGCTTTTACGGTATCGCCGGCGCGCTGGCGGAAGACGACCCGGTAAGGGATGTGATCCTGAAGGCGGCAGACGCCCACGCCGACGACGCTCTGGCTCACGTGGCCAGCGGAAATTACGAGGGAGAGCACTGGCTTGCCTCTTTCGCCGTTTACATGCTTTCGGTCCGGGACGGACTGAAATAGCGCCGGGGGAGATCTGTTAACTTGGATGTGAAAAGCAAGACAGCCCGGGCGGACGGCCTTCTGCTGGCGACCGCTGCTATATGGGGCTTCGCCTTCGTCGCCCAGCGGGTGGGGATGCGGTACGTGGGCCCGTTTATCTTCAATGGGGTGAGGTTCGCGCTGGCCGCCCTGGTCCTGATTCCGTTCGTGGAGGCGAGAAGACGTAAATCCGGGCGCTGGAGAGGCCAAGCCCGGGCGTTTCTTCGAAGCGGGCTTCTGGCGGGCCTTTTTCTCTTTACGGCGTCTTCTTTTCAGCAGATAGGCGTGGTGTACACCACCGCGGGAAAGGCTGGATTCATAACCGGCCTTTACGTGGTGATAGTTCCCCTGATAGCGCTTTTCTGGAGGCACAGGACGGGCCTGGGGACCTGGCTGGGCGCGGCTATGGCGGCCGCGGGGATGTATTTTCTTTCGATAGGCGGGGATTTTTCCATAGCCCGGGGGGATCTTCTAGTCCTGATAAGCGCTTTCTTCTGGGCGGGCCACGTTCTGATAATCGGAAGGTTCAGCAGGAGAATAGATCCTATAGCGCTGGCTCTGGCGCAGTGCTCGGTCTGCTCCGTGCTCAGCCTGGCGGTGGCCTTCGCCACAGAGGAGATCACGGTTTCGGGGCTCTACAGCGCGGCTGTTCCCATAATATACGGGGGAGTCTTTTCCGTGGGGGTGGCCTACACCTTTCAGATACTGGCTCAGAGGCACGCGCCTGCCGCCCACGCCTCGATAATAATGAGCTTCGAGGCGGTGTTCGCCGTCCTGGGCGGCTGGCTGATGATAGGCGAGACCCTTTCAGCGAGGGGTATTCTGGGCTGCGCGATGATGTTCGCGGCGATGCTGTCGTCACAGTACAGCGTGATAAGGGAAAGGCGAAAGAAAGAAGCATCCGGGTAGTAACTGCCGCCGGGGCGGGGGAGCCGCATTCACGCCTACTTTTACCAGGGCCGGCAAACTATTTTTTGCCCGGCGCGAAGCCGTTTCAGGCGGAGCGCGGAAAAAAAATCGAAAAAGGGGTTGTACTATTTCTCCATCGAGGTTAGTATATTCTAAATCCTTTTAATCCGGTCCGGGAGGCCGGCAAAGGAAAAGAAAACCAAGGAGAATAATTCTACCTCCCGGATCGGGAGGATTTTTTTTGCCCGGCGGAATTCAGGGCGGTTCTAATGGGAACCGGGCCTGTCCCCCGAGGACGGGCGTTAAAGGGCAGCTGGCCCGAGGAGGTTTGGCTTTTGAAGTTTCTAAGCAAAGCGGTTGTCATGGACAAGGCCCAGATCAGGCGGACCATAATGAGAATCGCGCATGAGATAGTGGAGAAGAACAAGGGGGTCGAGAACCTTATCCTGGTGGGCATCAGGAAGCGGGGGGTTCCGCTGGCGGAGCGGATCGCCGGCTTCATAGATGAATTCGAGGGAATCCAGGTGCCCACAGGGGCGCTGGACATAACGCTGTACCGGGACGATGTTCAGATGATCGCCTCTAATCCGGTGGTGGGCAACACGGACATAGGAACAGATATCAGCGACAGGGTGGTCGTGCTGGTCGATGACGTTCTGTTCACGGGCAGAACAGTCAGGGCCGCTCTGGACGAGCTGATCGATTTTGGAAGGCCCCGGGCCATAAGGCTGGCCGTTCTGGTGGACAGGGGCCACCGGGAGTTTCCCATTCGGGCCGATTTTGTGGGAAAGAACGTCCCCACCGCCAGCACCGAGACGGTCAAGGTGCTTCTGAAGGAGACCGACGGGGAGGAAAAGGTGATATTAAGAGAGGTGCTGCCGGAGGCAGAAGAGGGCCCGGCTGAAAGCAGAAAAGGCAAAGGCGGAACTTCCGCGAAACCGAAGGCCTCCGGAAGAAGCAAAACCTCGAAAAAGAGAAGAGCCGGAAAGGGCGTAAAAGACTCAAAGGGCGGAGCCGCCGGGGGCGGCGGTAAGGGCAAGAAGAAATAAGAGTTCAAGAAATTCAGCCAGAAAGGGTTAAAGTGCAGTTTAGACACAAGGATCTTCTCGGACTGGAGGAGCTCACAGCTGAAGAGATCAAGCTGATCCTGGACACCGCCGATAATTTCAAGGAGATATCCGAGAGGGCGATCAAGAAAGTGCCCGCCCTGAGGGGTATCACAGTGGCTAATATGTTTTACGAACCCAGCACCAGGACCAAGATGAGTTTCGAGCTGGCCGAAAAAAGGCTCAGCGCCGACTCAATTAGTTTTTCCAAAGCCACATCGTCGGTTAAGAAGGGGGAGAGCCTGCGGGATACCGCCGAGAATATAGAGGCGATGAAGGTTGATATAGTGGTCATGAGGCACGGCAGCTCGGGCGCTCACAGATTCCTTTCGGATTTTCTGGACGCCTCGATCGTCAACGCGGGCGACGGGCAGCACGAGCACCCCACCCAGGCTCTTCTGGACATGCTCACCCTGAGGCAGAAGTGGGGCAAGCTGGGGGGAAAGAAGGTCACCATAATAGGCGATATAATGCACAGCAGGGTGGCGCGCTCCAATATATGGGGATTGACCAAGATGGGAGCCAAGGTGACGGTGTGCGGCCCTCCCACCATGATGCCCGCCGAAGTGAAAAGTATGGGAGAGGGCGGCGTGACCGTGGAGTATGATCTTGGCAAAGCTATCAGCGAAGCGGACGCGATAAATATTCTAAGGATCCAGCTGGAGCGCCAGGAGACCAGGCTTTTTCCAAGCAGGCGGGAGTACCTGGACGTTTTCGGGGTAACTTCGGATGTTTTAAAGAACGCTCCGGCGGGCTGCATCATCATGCACCCCGGCCCCATGAACCGGGGAGTTGAGATAAGCCAGGACGTGGCGGACGGAGTCCAGTCGGTAATCCTGCCCCAGGTCACTAACGGGGTCGCCGTCAGGATGGCGGTCCTGTTTCTGATCGCCGGAGGAAAGAGCGGAGAAGCGAAAAACCAGTAGGGCCGGTTCGACATTGACAAAGACGAGGAGTTTAAATGATCAAGTGGAGAAACAGAAGAGAGTTCTGGATAAAGGGAGCCAGGGTTGTGGATCCGGAAGCGGGCAAGGTCAGAACGGGTTGTGTCCGGGTGGCGGGGGGAAAGATAGCCGAGACCGCATGGAAGAAGGACGTCAAGACCGGTCTGCCGGCGCTTGACCTGGAGGGCCTTGTTCTTACGCCCGGGTTCATAGATATCCATACCCATCTTCGGGAACCGGGTAACGAGGAGAAGGAGACCATCGAGACCGGAACCGCCGCCGCCGCGGCGGGAGGGTATACCTCTGTTGTCTGCATGGCCAATACCGACCCGGTGATCGACGATCCCAGCGTCGTCCGCTACATCCTTGACAGAAACGATGAGGCGGGGAGCTGCCGCCTGTATGTGGCCGGAGCGGTCACCGAAAATCTGGAAGGCGAACGGATAAACGAGTTCAACCTGCTCAAGACTGCCGGAGCGGTCGCCCTGAGCGACGACGGGAATTTTGTCAAAAACAGCAAGGTGATGCGGTCCGCCCTGGAATACGCCGGAATGCTCCGGCTCACCGTGATATCGCACTGCGAAGACCCCTATCTTACCGAGGCCGGGTTGATGAACGAGGGTTATTATTCCACAAAGCTGGGCCTGAGCGGCGTGGCTTCGGAATCAGAGGAGATAGCGGCCCAGAGGGATATAGCGCTTTGCAAGCTGACCGGATCGAGGCTGCACATTGCCCATGTGAGCACAGCCGAAGTTGTCCGAATGGTCAAAAGGGCCAAGAAGGCGGGGATTGCGGTAACCGCGGAAGTCACTCCCCACCATCTTACCATGGATGATTCCATGCTTCAGGAATATGACAGTAATCTGAAAGTCAGGCCTCCTCTGAGAAGCTCCGATGACATAAAAGCGCTGCTGGATGGATTGAAGAAGGGGATTATCGACTGTGTGGCGACCGACCACGCCCCCCACAACGAGATAGACAAGCAGGTCGAGTTCGATCTGGCTCCGCCGGGGATGATAGGGCTGCAGACCGCTTTTTCCCATCTTTACACGGAGCTGGTCGAGACCGGCAGACTGGAGCTGGCTGCGCTGGTAAAGGCTATAACCTCCGGCCCCGCGAAGGCGCTGGGACTGCCCGGCGGGACTCTTCGTGAAGGGGCGCCGGCGGATCTTACCGTCATCGATCCAAAAGAGGAGTGGGTCTATGACAAGAAAAACAACAGGTCCAAGTCATCCAACAGCCCGCTGTTGGGAAGAAAGCTCAAAAGCCGGGTTCAGGGCATATTCATCGGCGGAAAGTGGAAAAAGATGGTCTGAGATGGCGGCGGAACATATAATTAACAAGGGGGAAAAGCATCGGATAATAACCCCGTTGCTGATCGCAGCTTTTTAACCGCCCGGCGGCTGGCTGGCCGGGCTTGAGATTAGAATCTGATAGTGTTTCGCCTCAGCGGCGCCGATTATCCCCGTAAGGCCGGCCTTTGAGCGGCCGGAAAAAACAGGACGTCAGCGCAAGACAGGAACGATGAATATTAAAAGCGGAAAAGATATTTTGGCGGTTGTCGCTGCCGCGACGGCTTTACTGACTCTCACTTTTTCCTCCTGTGTGTATTTCAATACCCTTTACAACGCCCGCCGGGCGTTCGACGCCGCAGAAAAGAAGCTGGATCAGGGAACCTCTGGAAGGGCCCTGGAGGACGAATACCAGAAGGTGGTGGTTAATTGCTCCAAGATCCTTCAGAACAACCCTGACAGCAAGTGGGCGGACGACGCGGCTTTTCTGCTGGGAAAGGCGCTGTACCGGCAGGAAGAATACGGAAAATCGGAGAGAAAATTCAAGGAGATAATCGAAAACTGGCCCAAGGAGCAGTACGCTCCGCTTTCTCATTACTGGCTCAGCAAGGTATATTTTGATACAGAGGAGTACAACGAGGCGCTGGAGCAGACGGCGCGTTTCCTGGACAAATATCCCAAGCACGAAGATAGATTCAGGGTCATGCTGATGGCCGGAAGGATCAGTCTCGCCATGGACCGCAGAGAAGACGCCCTGGAATATTATTCCAGGGTGATAGATGAATCGGAAGAGGAGGAACTGGTGGAAGAGGCGATGCTGGAAGCCGCCGGGCTTCATTACTCTTTTGAGCAGTGGGAGGAGGCGGCGGGATACTACGAGAGCATACTGAAAAAAGGCATTACCTGGGATAGGCGTTTTAACACTTCTCTTCCGCTGGCCAGATGCTACACGGAGCTGGGAGAATGCCGTGACGCTCTTGCCATATACAGGGGTCTTCTGGAGGGCGTGACGGAAAGGGCCGAGAAGCCGCCGGTACTGATTGGAATGGCGGGGGCCTATGTCTGCATGGATTCTCTGGATACGGCGATCGAATATTACGAAGAGGTGCTCGGGAAATTCCCCCAATCGTTATTTTCCGCCGAAGCGAGCTACAAGCTGGGGACCGTCTACCACGAAAAGGTGGATTCCCTTCAGAAGGCCAAAGATTATTTTTCAAGAGTGGGAAAAGAGGCCGCCGAGTCCGAGTACGCCAACGAAGCTCTCAAGAAGGCCAACAGCATAGGAAGGCTGCTGGAGTTCGAGAGTATGAAGGATGGGGAGGCGACGGATAAGCAGAAAGCGGAGAAGATATTCTACTCCGCAGAGATTCAGCTGGAGCAGTTCGAGCAGACAGAAAAAGCCCTGAAAAACTACAAGGCTCTTCTGGACAGCTTTCCCGGCACGGAGGCAGCCCCCAGGGCGGCCTACGCCATAGGATGGATCTACCAGAAGAAGCTGGACAGGAAGGACAGCGCGCTGGTAGTTTACAGCAGGCTGGCGGGCGAATACCCCCGTTCCGCGCAGGCCGCCGGGGCTCTGGAGCAGATGGAGGTTCTGGGAGCCGGGAGGCTGCGCGACAGCCTGAGCGCCTATGTAGATTCGATAAACGCGCTGCCGCCCGATACGGCGGCGGTGGAAGCTGCCCCGGAGCAGTCTGACAGTACGGCGGCTCAACCTTCGGCGGCGCCACCTGACAGCGCGGCGGCTCAACCTTCGGCGCCACCCGATACGGCGGCGGTGGAAGCTGCCCCGGAGCAGTCTGACAGTACGGCGGCTGAACCTTCGGCGCTCCCGCCCGACAGCGTAGAAGCCATTCCGCCCGCGGCGCCACCTGACAGCGCTGCGGCTCAACAGGACGAAAAGGAGAAATAATTGCCTGATAAAGCGAGGGGCCCTTTCCGGACTGAGATACTATCCAACGATCAGGTAACTTCCACCACTCGTGTTATCACCATTTCCAGGCCGCCCGAATTCGCAGAGCCCGGCCCAGGGCAGTTCGTATCCATAAAGCCCGGTCCGGGGCCTGTTCCGCTTCTCAGGCGACCGTACAGCATAATGGACGCGGACGAATGGAGCCTGAAGCTTATGGTCAAGGTCGTAGGAGAGGGCTCGCGGATAATAGCTTCCGGCGCAGAGGGTGACATAGTAGACCTGATAGGCCCTCTGGGAGGAACCGAATTCGAGCTTCCCGAAGGAGAAGACGCCGTCTTCGTGGCGGGCGGCACCGGGCTGGCCCCTCTGGTTTTCGCCTCCAGAAAGTGGAGGTCGGAGGGAAGGATGGGGAAGGCGTCCCTTTTGTTCGGCTCATCCTGCCGGGATGAGCTTCTAATCGGAATATGCGGAGAAGACTTCGACGATATACACGAGGCCACCATGGACGGTTCGGCCGGATACTCAGGCGACGTGGCCCGGCTTCTGGAAGGGCTTGTCAGAAGGGGGGCCGTGCAGGGCGGGTGGCTCTTCACCTGCGGCCCGTCGGCTATGGTCAGGGCGATAGTCAAAAAGAAGATAACGGCTTTTAAAGCTCACCAGACCTCTCTTGAGACCATGATGGCCTGTGGAGTGGGAGCCTGCAGAGGGTGTGTGGTGCCGGTGAAGGTATCAAGCGGACCGCGCTACAGGTCGGTCTGCCAGGAGGGCACTGTGTTCATGGCGGAGGAGATAGACTGGGAGGACTGGAAGGAGTAGGAGGATCGCCGCCGGCTCTGAGCCGCGGCCTTTTCAGGCGGATATCATGAAGGAAATGAATCTGAATATAGGCAGGGTGAAATTGAAAAACCGGGTTATGCTCGCTTCCGGCCCGGCGGGTTACGGAATGGAGTACGAGGACCTGCTGGACCTTACGGCGGTGGGCGCGGTGGTGACCAAGACGATATCCCTGCTTCCCAAGGACGGAAACCCCGGCATCAGGCTCTGGGAGACATCCGCCGGCCTTCTAAACAGCGTGGGGCTGGAGAACGTGGGCGCGGAGGTATTTTATGGGGAAAAACTGCCCGCTCTGCTGGAAGCGGGTGTCAAGCCGGTGGTGAGCCTGGCCTGCGAGGGGAGGGAGGAGTTCGCAGAGCTTCTCGAGTTCAGCGCGAAGCAGAAAGCGGTTGATATAGTGGAGCTTAATCTTTCCTGCCCCAATGTAGAGGAGGGAGGCATGTGGGCGGGAACCGAGCCCGAAAGCGTTGCCTGGTACGTGCGAAAGGCCCTTGAAATGCTGAAAGGAGCGGCGGTGATCGCAAAGCTTACCCCCAACTGCGATGACATAGCCGCGCTGGCGGCAGCGGCGCAGGATGCGGGCGCACACGGCATAACCGCCGTAAACACCCTTCTAGGAATGGATATCGACCTTGCGACCGGCAGGCCCGTTTTCGAAAGGGGGGTAGCCGGGCTTTCCGGGCCGGCCGTTTTGCCTGTAGCGTTAAGAGCGGTCTGGCAGGTGAGCCGGGCCGTGGAGATTCCGGTTCTGGGATCGGGCGGAATATCATCTGTGGAGGACGCCAGAAAGTTTTTCGCGGCGGGTGCCGCGGGAGTCCAGGTGGGAACCGCCATATTCTATGACCCGGGGCTGCCGGAGCGTATCGCGCGCTCGATCTAAGCACCGGCTGAACGTAAATAGTGACCGGAAGGAAAAAGATGAACCAAACAACAAAAAAACCCCGAATAATAGCGGCCCTGGACGTGGAAGACCGGCCCTCCGCTCTTGAGCTGGTCAAGGCTTTAAGTGGCCGGATCGATTACTTCAAGGTGGGAAGCAGGCTGTTTACCGCTCTGGGCCCTCCGTTTATAGAGGAGATAAGGAAAGAGGGAGCGGAAGTGTTCCTGGACCTTAAGTTCCACGATATTCCCGCCACTGTGGCGGGGGCGGTCAGGGTTGTCTGCGGGCTGGGAGTGTCGATGATGACGATTCATACCACCGGCGGTTACGAGATGATGAAGGCCGCCGCCCAGGAAGCCCAAAGATACGCCGGCGAAGGCTCCGGCGGCAAGCCGGTCCTGGTAGGGGTCACGGTTCTAACAAGCCTGACCAGGGACGACCTGGGATTGATAGGGCCGGTGAAGGGAGATCTGAACGACGTGGTACTGAGGCTGTCGGAGAAGGCGCGTGAAGCGGGCCTGGACGGAGTGGTCTGTTCCGCCAGGGAGGCAGCCGGAATCAGATCGGCGATGGGAGAGGGTTTTGTCATAGTCACGCCGGGAATAAGGCCTTCCGGCTCAGCCGCCGGAGATCAGAAGAGGGTTGTTACGCCCGCTATGGCTGTCGAGGCTGGAGCGGACTTTCTGGTGATCGGAAGGCCGATATACCAGGCGCCCTCTCCCGTGAAAGCGGCCGAAGCTATTTTAGGGGAACTGGAGGGTCGTTAGGGTTTATGTGGAAAGCGGCTCTTATTTTCATCATAGTCTACGCCGGGTTCGTGCTTTCCAAGCACTACCGCTGGCTGATCGCCTGGGCGGGGGTGGCGGCGGCCCTTATGCTGGGCGTTTTGAGTTTCGGCGATATACCGGCCGGAATAAACTGGAATGTCATCGGCATACTGGTAGGCTCTCTTCTTCTTGCCGACGCCTTCGTATATTCGCGGGTCCCCGAGACGATATCCGACCACCTGATAAACAGGGCTCCGAATCTCGGCTGGGCCCTGATTTCGATCATAGCCTTCGCGTCGGTGTTTTCCATATTCATGGATAACGTCGTAACGGTGCTGATAACAGCTCCCATAGCCCTTCAGCTCACCAGAAAGGCCGGAGTCACGCCGGTGCCGGTAATCATCGGCCTGGCCATCTCGTCGAATCTTCAGGGCATGGCGATACTGATAGGGGATACCCCCAGCATGATACTGGCGGCGAAGGCAAAGATGGATTTTCTGGACTTTTTCTTCTACAACAGCCAGTGGTCTTCCTATGGCAGTGTGAAAGCCGGCATATTCTGGTTCGTGCAGCTTGGCGCCGTGGCGGGCTTCGTGGTGCTGTATCATTATTTCAAGGGCGAAAAGACCAAGCCGGACCGCCTGCCGGTGACCCCTGTCTCGAGCTTGGTGCCCGTCTTCCTGCTGATAGTGACCATAGCGCTGCTTTCCATAGCAAACCTGATAGACCCCGATTTCATCTGGTTCGGGGGAGCCGCGACCCTGGTAACTGGAACGATATCATTCCTCTACGTCAGAGCAAAGAGGCTTCACTGCGAGATAGAGGAGAGCTGTCAGTTCGACTGGGAAACAGTCCTTTTTCTGGCCGGAATATTCGCGCTTGTATATATGCTGGAGCAAAGGGGAGTCATAGGCGCCCTGGTAAGCAAGCTGGGTTTTCTTCAAGGCGCCAGTCCATTCGTTGCCCTTTCCGCGGTGGTATGGTTTTCCGTGCTGGTCTCAGCCTTCATCGACAATGTGCCATATATCACCGCGATGCTACCGGTGGTTCAGGGTCTTGCCGATAAGATAGACGGTGTGCACCCCGAACTTTTGATCCTGGGAGTTCTCATCGGGTCCTGCATGGGGGGGAATATAACCCCCATAGGCGCGGCGGCGAACCTCACCGCGGTGGGGATTCTGAAGAAGGAGGGAAGAGCCGTCTCCTTCGTCGAGTTCGTAAAGATAGGCCTTCCCTTCACCCTGGCCGCTACACTAGCGGCTTACGCGGCCCTGTACTTTTTCTACAGATAGATCGCCGGGGGCCCGCCGGCGGGAACGAATACCGACATCAAGGGTGGATTATATTTCAACCGGCCTGACCGGCCTGAATGATTTTAACGGGATTACCCCGCTCAGGAGCTTCGTACTCTGGATCATACCCGGCCCGCGTTGCGTCCTCTCGGCTGTTCTACTTCCTTCTTGAGATAACCGGCGTTCCAGTAGGGATTGGATACCTCTATCAGCTCCTCGTCGAACTTGACCATACCTTCGTAGTAATCCTTGTCCTTCAGGGCTTCCGCCGCGTACTGGTCCAAAGGAGCCGCTTTCATATCCTCTATTATCTTTCTCATATCGGCGTGGTGGTCGCGGATTATGCAGGGAGCGATGAGGTTGCCGTGCTCCCCCCTGGGCCTATTGTGGAAATACTCTCGCTGCCATTCCCTGATCTTCTTGAAGAAGGGGCTGAAGTAGGCCTCATTGAGATTTCCGCCCGTTCTGTATATATCCTTGGCGTTGTGGGTGCTGAAGGGATTGAAGACGCAGGGAGCTATGATCCCGTTGCTCTCTATGTAGAGGTAGCCGTCCCCGGTGCCGCCGCCCGCGGCTATGCATCCGTCGCTTACAGTGCCGCAGTTCCAGAAGTCGGCTATAAATCTTTTGTCTTTTCTTATCCGCTTCCAGGTGTCTTCGTAGAGATACATCCTCTGCTCCGGTGTCAGCATGTTTTTGAGCAGGCGGCCTCTTCCTATCGGCATGTACTGGAAGATCCACTGGTAGATGGCGCCCTGTTTGTCGAAGTAGAACTCGACGAACTCATCTGAGGATATTACTTCGGCGTTATTTTTGAAGGCTGTGGTTGATATGCCGAACGGGACTCCGGCCTCCCTGAGGTTCTCGAAGGCTTTGAGTATCTTTTTGTAAACCCCCCTGCCTCTTCTTTCGTCCGTCTCCTTCTCGAACCCTTCCACGGAAACAGCCGGGGTGACGTTGCCGAGCTCGGCCAGCCTTTCGGCGTTCTCCCTGTTCAGCAGGGTGCCGTTGGTGTAGACCAGGAAGTACTGGTCGGGGTGGTTCTCGAAGAGATCGAACAGAGTCTTGCCCCGGCTCTTGTACACGAAAGGTTCTCCGCCTGAGATAACCGTGAAATGGCTTCCCCACAGCTCCTCCTTCTGCCGGCATATCCAGTCCGATATCTCAATGGGAAGAGTGGCGAGGTTGGCAGAGGAGCTTCCCGCGTAGCATCCCCTGCAGCTCAGGTTGCAGTTCATGGTGGGCGATATGACCAGAAAACCGGGCGGGTATATTCCGTGTTCTTCCTTGAAGGATTCGTGACGCTCGTTCTCCTTGAGAAAACCCTTCTTAAAGAGAATGTTGATAAGCCGTTCCTTTGCCTTGTCTCCTATGATGCCGCGGTCGAAGGCATTGCTGGCGCTTTCCATGATGGCTGTCGCCATGGCGTATTTGTCTTCAAGTACCTGTTTTGGAGTGTTGGGAAGCGCGGTCTGCATGATGTCCCTGTATATCAGCTTCTGTATTCCGTCCCGAATTAAAGACTGGACCGGATTGGACATAACGCCAAGCCTCAGAGCTTTCCCCTTTAACCAGGAAATCATGCTTGTGTGATACATCGTTGAACCTGCCCCCTGCTATTCAACTCATACCTTAAACATCAATTTTTAGGTTAGTGGTCGCAAGTAGGCTGCAGAATCAGTGTAAACCACTGGACACGCATTTTCAACAAAAATGAAAAATTTTCGGGGCGGCCCGGCCAAATAGCCGGCACGTCAAAAGAGCCGGTCCAGCTAAAGAGCCATGTACGGCCAAAGATCCATACCCCGCCGGGATTACACTTGTATTTTAAGGCCCGTTGATTTTAGAATATATTGAGGCTTGAGCCGGGGGGAGAACTTTTCATACAGGCAGGCCTTCAGCCGGGAAGGGTTCATGGGGCCTGGAATCGAAGGGATGGTGTGATGATGGGAAGGCTGAGAGAGATGATGGTGGAGCGGATGAAGCTGGGCGGATACAGCAGGATAACGATCAGGGCCTATGCGGATCATGTAAAAAGACTGGTCAGATATTACGGCAAGAGTCCCCTTGAGATAGAGAGCGGGGAAATCAGGCGATATCTTTCTTATCTGGTCGATGACAGAGGTGTTTCCTGTTCCTACCTGGACCAGGCGGTGAGCGCGTTCAAGTTCCTCTACAGATACGTTCTGAAAAAGCCGTTCATCGTGGAGGAGCTTCCCAGGCCGAAGAAGGCGCAGAGGCTGCCAACCGTGCTTAGCTCCGGCGAGCTGGGAAGGCTGCTCAGGGAGGTGCCCAACAGGAAGCACTTCGCTATTCTTATCCTGGCGTATTCGGCGGGACTGAGGGTGAGCGAGGTGGTGCGGCTGAAGACCCAGGACATAGATTCCGACCGGATGATGATACACGTAAGAAGCGGCAAGGGCAAAAAGGACCGCTACACGGTGCTCTCAGAGATCGCCCTGGAGGTGTTAAGGGAATACGCTTATTACCACAGGCCAAAGAAATGGCTCTTCCCCGGGGGAAGGGAGGGAAGGCATATCACCACGAGGTCTGTCCAGAAGGTGGTGGTGAGGGCGGCGCGGAAGGCCAAGATCAAAAAGCACGTCACCATGCACACGCTGCGGCACTCATTTGCGACACACCTGCTTGAAAAAGGCACAGATTTGCGGTATATTCAAGAACTATTAGGGCACAAAAGCGCACGGACAACCCAGATATACACCCATGTAACAAAAAGAGACCTGGCGAGAATCGTCTCGCCGCTGGATACGATATGCAGAACCGAATCTCAGCCCCAAAAATCCCAAAGTTTATCACGAAACAAACACACGCATACACAACACCTAGTGCCGTACAAAAAAACAACCACCCCCAAATAAACTGTTATCTGCCATGCAATAAGGAAACATAAAATGAATTCGACTAACCAAGATATTGAGTTGTTTTTTGAAGATCCAAATGAATATCACAATCCACCTAGACAATTTAGTGTATTGTATCTTTTGCTCAGAGATATTTCATATTGTATTGGAGAAAATCAGAATGAGGGCAAAGCTATATTTCCTGCCATAATGGGTATCCTTGCTGGTATCGATTTATTGGCAAAGTTTTTTGTTGGCAATGATGGAAGAGGTGTAGGACCGCGTTTTAAATCATATGTTAATAAATATTTCGAATTGGATAATGAAAATGATGCGACCATAATTTATCAATTAAGAAATGCTTTGCTCCATTCATTTGGCCTTTATTCCGAGGATAGTAACAATGTTTATCATTTTAGATTAAGTAAGAACCATAATGTTTTGATAGAAGAACAGCCAGATAACTATTATCAAATAGATGTTCAGATACTTTATAAAAAGTTCAAGCAATCAATAAATGAATATTACAAAGACCTGTGCGATGATAAAGATAACCTTAGACAAAATTTTACAAATATGTTTCATAAATATGGCAAGATCTATATAGGGTAATATTTAGAACTAAATTGTGCACGGCAGATAACAAAGGTGTTCGCGGCTGTGCTTGGCACCCGGGCTGCAGAGCACCCCGGTCGCCAATGCTCGCGCAAATCGCTGGCGCGATTTCGCGAACACTCGAAATGTTAGAGCGCCAAGCAAGCTTGGCGCATTCTTGCCGGGTGGAAGTCC
>CAZAUK010000023.1:0-26167 GCA_964488475.1 uncultured bacterium | reverse complement strand
CGGTCATTACTGAATCGGCTTGTTCAATACTCTCAACACTGATAAAATGTACTCACGAAAGGAAAATCGCTCAATTTAGGTATAATATATATATTTGTCAATATAGTACTAGTTTTGTTCATGTTTGGATGGCAGCCCCATCCCCAGCCGGTACGGTCAAGTCCGGGGAATATACCATACCTGAATATTTTCACCATCATTTAATAAAAACTCCGGGTAAGGCGAGGGGCGGATCCTGCTGAAGCCTATCCAGCAATACTCTTCCGGGCTATTCACTCATGGGGTTTAGAATCGGAAAGCTTTGTAAAATAAGGCTTGCCAATTATAAATAACCCTGCTAAATTACCCTTTGCAGTGCCAGAATCGCTTAGTTCAGGTATAAATTCCATGAATTATTTTTTTTAATGGAGGTACCGCATGTCCATAGGAGATAAGGTCGCCGTTTTTCTGTTTAGGGATGGTTCCTCGGCACCTGGTGCGGTAAGCTATTCGGATTTAGAAAGTTACTTAAAGGAGCTGGAAAGCGTTGAACTGGTCCTGAATATGGGAGAGAACCCGCGTATAGATATCTCTGAAATAGTCGGGGAAATAGAAAATTCGAATATAGACAGGATAGTCATCGGGGCCGATTCCCCGGGAGTTTATAAGGACAGCTTCAGTAAAGCCTTGAAGAAGGCCGGCAAGAATCCCCGTAATATCGGTTTAGCCTGTTTCGACGATCACGGCGCCTCCATACCGGGATCCACCGAGAGGGCTAAGGCGCTGCTTATCTGCTCGATATACGATGTTCCCTTTGAAAGCGCCGCGGAGGCGGATGAAACTGAGGTGAATCCGGATACAGTCGTGATCGGTGGGGGAATTGCCGGTATTCAGGCCGCCCTGGAGATAGCTGCTGCCGGCTATAAGGTCTACCTGATAGAAAAGACCGGAACCATAGGAGGCCATATGGCCATGTTCGACAAGACCTTTCCCACCCTGGACTGCGCCGCCTGCATTCTCACTCCTAAAATGGTGGAAGTGGGGCAGCACCCCAATATAGAGATATTGAGCTATTCCTACGTTACCGGCATCCAGGGCGAGGCGGGGAATTTCGATGTCACGGTACACCGCAAGGCCAGGCGCATAGATATGGTCAAGTGCGTCTCTTGTGGAATCTGCACCGATGTATGTCCCACCAGGGTGCCGAGCGAGTTCGACGCTGAAGTATCCCTCCGGAAAGCCGCCTACATACCTTTTCCGCAGGCGGTGCCCAACAAGTATCTGATAGACGAACAGAACTGCCTTTACGTCACCAAAGGCAAATGCGGCGTATGCGCCAAGAAGTGCCCAACTGAGGCGATAAATCTCGAGGAGAGCGATCAGGATGTCAAGATCAAGGCGGGCAACATAATAGCAGCGACGGGATTCCAGGTTTTCGACGCCGCGAGGGCGGAGAATTACGGTTACGGTGTTTTTCCCAACGTCATCACTTCGCTTGAATTCGAGCGGCTGGTAAACGCCTCCGGCCCCACCGGGGGAGTGCTAAAGATGAAAAAGCAGGACAAGAAGGGGAGCTGGATCTTCTCCGACGAAGGCCCCGATCCGGATAGTGTGGCGATCATCCACTGCATCGGAAGCAGGGACGAAAACTACAACAAGTACTGCTCCAGGGTCTGCTGCATGTATTCGCTCAAGTTCGCCCACCTGGTGAAGGAAAAGCTGCCTTCAGCTGAAGTCACCGAGTATTATATAGATATGAGGGCCTTCGGTAAGGACTATGAGGAGTTTTATGAGAGAATCAAGTCCGAAGGAGTGAATGTGATCAGGGGAAGGACGGCCAAGGTGGAAAAATCGAATGGCAGACTGCGTCTTCGCTCCGAGGACATCGTGGCCGGCAGAATAGACGAACGAGAATTCGACATGGTGGTTCTCTCGGTGGGTCTGGAGCCGCGCGCCGACGCCGGGGAGCTGGCCGAACTTCTGGGAATATCCAGAAGCGGGGACGGCTGGTTCATGGAGAGGAACAGCACCACTTATACCACTGAAACCTTTACCGGGGGAGTGATGCTGGCGGGAGTCTGCCAGGGGCCCAAGGATATTCCCGATACCGTGGCTCAAGCCTCCGCCGCCGCATCCAGGGTTCTGCAGACTATAATGAAGGGCCGCGTTAAAAAAGGTATAAAGGATTTACCCTTGGAGAGGATCGAATCCAGGGCGAAGGAATTATCCGCCGGCGCCTGAGCCGGCGTAAATACGCTCCGGTTGAGGGCCCGAAGACCGAGGTTTCTCCCTCCCCGGGCGCCTAATGAAATCAGAGGAGAGGATTAATGAGCAACCGAGTAAATCCAAACCTGATGAAGGATCTCAGGAAGTTCGGAGTCAGCGATTGGAACGCCTGCTTTCACTGCGGCAACTGTACGGCTATCTGCCCGCTGTCCGAGGACCATTTCCTCTTTCCCAGAAAATCGGTCAGGTACCTTCAGATGGGATTGGAGGACAGGGTAAA
This sequence comes from uncultured bacterium, assembly GCA_964488475.1. Classification (GTDB taxonomy): domain Bacteria; phylum Krumholzibacteriota; class Krumholzibacteriia; order Krumholzibacteriales; family WJIX01; genus CAZAUK01. The sequence goes on along the minus strand of CAZAUK010000023.1, from coordinate 23,682 downwards.
AGAGAACCTCGATCCATGGCTGTGCTACTACTGCGCCGACTGCACCGAGGACTGCCCCCGGGATGCCAATCCCGGTGAGGTGATGATGTCTCTCAGGCGCTACCTCACCGCGGCATACGACTGGACGGGCCTTTCCAGGAAATTCTACACCTCCAAGGTCTGGGAGATTGGCGCGATCGCTGTTATAGCGGCGGTGGTGGTTTTCCTCTTCCTTACCTTCCTGCCGTTCAGCGCCGACCCCTCAGGCCTGATAAACGCGGACGGCGGAGTCAAGATCAACAGCTTCGTTCAGGGAATGGAGAGCGAGACCTTTGTTACCGTCATAGAGTACGGCGACTGGACCATGGCGGCGATAGTGTCGTTTTTCCTGCTGTCCAATATATTCAACATGTACAGGCTTACAATCCTGAAGGACAAGAAGCTCAAGATTCCGCTCAAGCTGTATGTCAAGGAGGCCTGGAACCTGATATTCCATTTCGCCACCCAGATCAAGCTGTCCAAGTGCGAGGACAAGGCCTTCTGGGGATTCCACTGGTTGATAATGTCCGCCTACACCATAATGTTCACCATGATCGTGGTCTACCTTCCCTGGTTTCAGACCGAGAAGATATACCCGGTCACCCATCCGCAGAGATTCCTGGGGTATTATGCCACCTTCGGCCTGCTGCTGGCGATAATCATCTGGTCGGTCAAGAGAATCACCCGAAAGGACGAGAAACAGAAATTCTCCCACGTTTCGGACTGGCTTTTTCTGATTATGCTTTTCCTGACCACCCTGACCGGAATTATGCTTCATTACTTCAGAATATCCGGATACGTGAGGCTGACCTATTACACATTTATTGTGCATCTGGCGGTCCTCGTTCCTATGCTGATGGTGGAGGTCCCCTTCTCCAAGTGGTCGCATCTGGCGTACAGGCCCTTCGCCGTCTACTTCGCCAATCTGAAGAAATCCGCTTTAAAGCTTCAAAGGCAGCGATAAGAGGAGAACGATATGGAAGAACCCAGAATTGGAGTCTATGTTTGCTGGTGCGGCTCTAATATCGCCAAGATGGTTGACGTGGAGGATGTGGCGGAGAAGGCCAAGGATCTGGAAGGAGTGGTGATATCCAAGGACTATAAGTATATGTGCTCCGATCCCGGCCAGGAGCTGATTTACAAGGACATCAAGGAGCACGATCTGAACCGGGTGGTGGTAGCTTCCTGTTCTCCCCGGATTCATGAACTCACCTTCAGGAAGGTGCTGGAGAAGGCCGGATTGAATCCATACCTCTTCGAGATGGCCAATATCAGGGAGCAGGTCTCCTGGGTCCACACCGACAGGGCGGTAGCCACTCAGAAGGCCCTGGACCTGATCCGGGCGGCGATAAGGAAAGTCCGCTACGATGAATCGCTGGAAAAGCGGGAGGTGGAGATCAACCCGGCCACCCTGGTAATCGGGGGTGGAATAACCGGAATTAGCGCGGCCCTGGATATAGCCGATGCCGGCAACCATATCTACCTTGTGGAGAAGACCGATGCTCTTGGCGGCCGGATGAAAGATCTGGATCTTACCTACCCTTTTATGAACTCGGCGGAGAGCCTTCTGCGGGCCAGGGTCGAAAGGGTCGCAGGCCATGAGAATATAGAGATCTTCCTGGAATCGGAAGTGGCGGAACTGGCCGGTTATATCGGAAATTTCGATATTACCGTGAATTCCCGAAGCAGCGGAAAGAAGGAAATAAAGGTGGGCAACATAATAGTAGCCACCGGGCTCAAAACCTTCAATCCCTCTAAAATCGAACAGTACGGATACGGTAAGTTGCCGGACGTGATAACCTCCCTGGAATTCGAGGAAATGTCAGCCGGAGGCGAGATACAGACCAAAGACGGCAAGGAGCCATCCAGCGTGGCCATTATACACTGCGTGGGGAGCAGGCACCGTGATTACCACGAGTACTGTTCCAGGGTCTGCTGCATGAGCGGGCTGAAGTACGCCAACCAGATAAAGGCGGCCCTGCCGGATGCGGATGTATACAACGTATACTGCGACCTCAGGTCGTTCGGAAAGGCCTGTGAGGAGTTCTACAACCGCACATCCACCCGGAAATCCATCTTTCTTCAGTTCGAGAAGGAGGACCTTCCCGTAATAAGAAAGGCTCCCGCGGGCGACGACTGTTCCATGCTGATAGAGATGAACGAATCGCTCTCCGGGGAAACGGTGGAAGTGCCGGCCGACATGGTTATACTGCTGGTGGCCCTGGAGGCCCAGACGGAGGCCAAAGAGGTGGCCAAGATGGTAGGAATAAGCATGTGCGGCAACGACTTCTATATAGAGAGGCATCCCAAGCTCGATCCGGTGGCCACCACCACCGACGGGGTGTACATAGCGGGGACCTGCCAGGCTCCCCGGTCGATCGGAGAGAGCATATCCCAGGCTGGAGCGGCGGCGGTTAGGGTGCTGGAAACCATCGCCCAGAAGAAGGTACAGATAGAGGTTATTACTTCAGTGGTGAACGAGGACCTGTGCTGCGGATGCCAGACCTGCGTGAGGGTGTGCCCCTACTCGGCGGTCGAGTTCGATCAGGAAAAGGGCGTTTCAGTGGTAAACGAGGCCCTCTGCAAGGGATGCGGGACCTGTACCTCCACCTGCCCCAGCGGGGCGATAAAGAGCAGGCATTTTACTGACCAGCAGATTCTCTCTCAGATAGAGGGATTATTGAGCGCATAGGAGAAGGAAATAATGAGTTTTGAGCCTAAGATAGTGGCGTTCTTGTGTTACTGGTGTTCCTATACTGGAGCGGACCTGGCGGGAACCTCCCGAATAAAGTATTCGCCCAATATCAGGGTGATCAGGGTAATGTGCTCGGGAAGAGTGGACCCCACTTTCGTGATAAAGTCTTTCCGGGAGGGAGCTGACGGTGTTCTGATATGCGGGTGTCACCCCGGGGACTGTCATTACCATGAGGGGAACTACAAGGCGCTGAGAAGATACAATCTACTAAAAAAATATCTGAAGCAGATGGGGATCGAGGAGGAAAGGATCGGGCTGGAATGGGTCAGTGCCAGCGAGGGAAAGAGGTTCGCGCAGGTAGTGGATGAACACACCGAGAAGGTCAGAGAGCTGGGTCCCTGCAGAGCGAAGCAGGTAATTGAAAACATAGAGAAGTAGGAGTAATCGATGGCTGACCAAGATAATCCGAAATTGAAGATGGCAATCTACTGGGGTGCCGCCTGCGGAGGATGCTGCGTTTCGGTGCTGGATGTACACGAGAAGCTGCTGGACATTTCAGCGGCGGCCGATCTTGTCTTCTGGCCCATAGCGCTCGACACCAAGTACAGCGACGTGGAGGAGATGCCCGACGGCAGCATAGACCTTACCCTTTACAACGGCTCGGTGAGAAACAGCGAGAACGAGCATCTGGCCAGGCTTCTCAGGAAGAAATCGAAAATACTGGTAGCCTACGGGGCATGCGCCCACCTGGGCGGAATCCCGGGGCTGGCGAATTTCACCAACCGGGAGGACCTGCTGAGCCGGGTCTACCAGGAGACCGAGTCTACCGAAAACCCTGAACAGGTCAGGCCCGAGCCGGAGTACCAGATGCCTGAAGGCGTGCTGGAAATACCGGAATTCTACAATGACGTCATGTCTCTGGACCAGGTGGTTGAGGTGGATTACTACATTCCGGGGTGTCCGCCCCAGAGCGAAAGGCTGGTAGAGGTGTTCACCGCCATAGTGGAAGGAAAGGAGCTTCCTCCCAAGGGTTCGGTGGTTGGAGCGATGGACAAGGCGCAGTGCGAGGAGTGCCCCCGGGAGAAGACGGAAGAGAAGAAGATAAAAAGAATATTCAGGCCGTTCGAGATAGAGGATGACGGCGAAACCTGCCTGCTGGAGCAGGGGGTCATATGCATGGGGCCCGCCACCAGGGCGGGATGCGGAGTGAGGTGCCTCAACGCCAACTCACCCTGCCGCGGCTGCTACGGGCCCACCTCGGAAGCGGTCGATCCCGGTGCCAAGATGATGTCCGCAATCGCCACCATGATCGACGCCAACGATCCCGAGGAGATTGAGAAGATAATAGATCAGATCAAAGACGTCGCGGGGACCTTTTACCGGTTCAGCCTGCCGGCGTCGATGCTTCGGAGGAAGATACAATGAAGAGAATCACCATAGATCCGATCACCCGGCTGGAGGGACACGGAAAGATAGAGATCTTTCTTAACGATGAAGGGGATGTGGAAAACGCCTACTTTCAGATTCCCGAGCTTCGGGGATTCGAGAAGTTCTGCGAGGGCAGGCCGGTGGAGGAGGTGTCCCAGATAGTGACCAAGATATGCGGAGTCTGTCCCGGGTGTCACCACATGGCCTCGGGCAAGGCGATAGACGCTGTATATCATGTGGATCCTCCACCAGCCGCCAAAAAGCTAAGGGAACTCTTCTACATGGCCCATTTCATCCACAGCCATTCGGCTCATTTCTACGCCCTGGCCGCCCCCGATTTCGTGCTGGGCCCGTCGGCGGATCCGGCCACCAGGAACATCCTGGGAGTGATAGAGAAGGTCGGGCTGGAAATAGGAAAAGAGGTAATCAAGCAGAGAAGACGCGCTCAGGAGGTCCAGGCCCTCCTGGCCGGGCACCAGACCCACTGCGTGATGAATACTCCCGGCGGAGTCAAAAGAGGTGTGACCGAAGAGGAGAGGAGGGACCTGGAGGAGAAGGCGGAAGGGTTCGTGGAATTCGGGAAGTTCTCCATGAAGCTGTTCAACGACGTGGTCCTGGGCAATGAAGAATATGTCGATCTGATTCTGAACGGCCCCTACTCGCTGACCCTTCACTCCATGGGACTGGTCGACGAGAACAACAAGGTCAATTTCTATGACGGCAAGGTCAGGGTGGTGGACACCGAGGGCGAGGAGATTATCAAATACTCCCCCGAGGATTACCGGGACGTGGTGGCGGAGAGAGTGGAGCCCTGGACCTACCTCAAGTTCCCTTATCTCAAGCAGATAGGATGGAAGGGCTTTGTAGATGGGCAGGATTCGGGGGTCTACCAGGCCACCCCTCTATCCAGGCTGAACGCCGCCGACGGAATGGCCACACCTGTGGCCCAGGAGGAATACGAGAGGATGTTCGAGACCCTGGGAGGAAAACCCGTTCACGCCACTCTGGCGATGCACTGGGCCAGGCTGGTCGAGTTGATCTATTCGGCGGAGAGATGTCTTGAGCTGGCCAGGGACAAGGAGATAACCGACAACAAGATTCAGGTCAAGCCCGACCAGACTCCCGACGAGGGTGTCGGAATAGTGGAGGCCCAGAGGGGAACCCTTACCCATCACTACTGGACCGACCAGGACGGAATTGTCAAAAAGGCCAACCTGATCGTTGGAACTACCAACAATCACGCCGCTATCTGCATGTCAATAAAGAAAGCTGCCCAGGGTCTGATCAAAAAGGGCGTGGAGGTGGATCAGGGAATACTGAATATGATCGAGATGGCATTCCGGGCCTACGATCCCTGCTTTTCATGCGCAACTCACACCCTGCCCGGCCAGATGCCTCTGAGCGTAGAGTTCAGGGACCTGAAGGGAGACCTTATCAAAAAGGTTGCCAGGGACTAGCAGCCGCCCCCATTCAAGCGCCAGTCTCAGAGGAGCTTAACCTGCGGCGGTTTGCCACTGTGTTCCACCCGCGATTTAGGGTGCGGTTGTTTTTTTGTATTCTAAGAGATTTGCCTGATTCACCGAAGCCTATGCTGAAGATAGACCGGAGCCGATTCCGCCAAATCGGTCCGGCGCCTTTCCCGCTGGAAGATGAAATATCATTTGAGTTTGGAACTCATTTTTTCATATTGTATATAAAGGTCTGTCAGGTTCATCGTAATGCAATCGTGGCGCCTGAGGAGCCTGAACTTATTTTCCAAAAGCCAATTTCAATTCGTTTTACAGGAGAGTGATTTCTTTTTTTCAAGGAGAGTAGCGCATGGCTATCGACGTTAAACAGATAGGGGAGAAGGTAAAGAAGGAAAGTGTCCTTCTGGATAAGATCAAGTCCGAGTTCGCAAGAGTGATAGTGGGACAGGAGTATCTCATCGACCGTCTTCTGACGGGGCTTCTCTGTAACAGCCATGTCCTTATTGAGGGAGTTCCTGGGTTGGCGAAGACGCTCGCGGTGACCACTCTCTCCAGGACCATCCAGGCGTCATTCCACAGGCTGCAGTTCACTCCCGATCTGCTTCCCGCCGATCTTCTGGGAACCCTGATATACAATCCGAGATCCGGAGAATTCACCACCAAGAAGGGCCCCATCTTCGCCAATATAATCCTCGCCGACGAGATAAACAGGGCTCCGGCCAAGGTTCAGAGCGCCCTTCTTGAGGCTATGCAGGAGAGGCAGATAACTATAGGGGATGAAAGCTACCTCCTGGATGACCCTTTCATGGTGCTGGCAACCCAGAATCCGATAGAGCAGGAGGGGACCTATCCCCTTCCGGAAGCCCAGGTCGACAGGTTCATGCTCAAACTGAAGGTCAGCTATCCGAACAGGGATGAGGAAAAGGATATTCTAAAGAGGATGGCCGGCTCGGAGCCCGGCCTGGATGTCGATCCGGTGGTCAATCCCGAAGACATCAGAAGGTTGAGAAAGCTAAACGACGAGATATACATGGACGAAAAGATAGAGGACTACATTCTGGATATAGTACAGTCCACCCGGAATCCTTCCCGGTACGGCCTTGATTTAGAAGGAATGATCCAGTACGGCGCCTCCCCCCGCGCTACTCTTTTTTTGGCAATGGCTTCCCGGGCTTTCGCTTTCCTTCAGGGAAGGGGATACGTAACGCCCCAGGACGTGAAATCGATAGGGATGGATGTTCTAAGACACAGGGTGATAATTACCTACGAAGCGGAAGCGGAGGAGAAGAGTCCGGAGGATATCGTCAGCCTGATCTTCGACAATGTTCCGGTTCCCTGACGCGTGCGGCAAGGTATGGACCAGGCGGCGGTTTTTCTTGAATTGTGAGGCTTTTGAATGATTCCGAAAGAACTGGCCAAAAAGATAAGGATTCTTCAGATAACCACCAGGAAGGTGGTCAATGAGATACTGGCGGGTGAGTACGGCAGTGTCTTCAAGGGCCGGGGAATGGAATTCGACGAGGTGCGTGAGTACATCCCCGGTGACGAAATAAGGTCGATAGACTGGAACGTTACAGCCCGCACGGGAACTTGCCACGTCAAGAGATTCGTGGAGGAGAGGGAGCTGACCGTTATGTTTATCGTGGATCTCTCCGCCTCGGGCCAGTTCGGCAGCGTAAACAAGCTCAAGAACGAGGTGGCCGCCGAGCTGTGCGCCCTTATGGCGTTCAGCGCGGTCAAGAACAACGACAAGGTCGGCCTGATCCTTTTTACCGACCAGGTGGAGAAGTATATACCGCCCCAAAAGGGTACCAGACATGTCCTTAGAGTGATAAGGGAGCTTCTGGACTTCAAGCCAAGGATGGCGAAGACAGATATCTCAGGAGCGCTTGATTTTTTCGGCAAGGTGGCCACCAAGAGGGCCGTGGTTTTCCTGGTGTCGGATTTTCTGGCGGAAGGTTTCGAGAAACCGATGAGGATCATAGGCAAAAAGCATGATCTGGTAGCGGCCACCATAGTAGATCCGAGGGAGGTCTCGCTTCCTGACGTCGGGCTCATCGAGCTGGAGGACGCGGAGACCGGCGAGACCGTTCTGGTGGACACAGGAAGTGCTGCGGTGAGAAGGAATTACGAACGCCTTGGACGGGATCAGTCCAGAAGGTTCAGGGAGATGTTTTCGTCGATGGGCATCGACCAGATCGAGGTAAGGACCGACAAAGACTACATCCCCGAGCTGGTAAGGTTTTTCAGAATGAGGGAGAGAAGGTATTGATCAACCATCCGCCTCGGATTGAGGGGCGGAGAAAAACGCGGGGTACCGATGAATGACAGACTCGATTTAAGACTGGATAAAAAGGAAAAGAAGGGGATCAACGCTTCGCTGGTATATTTTCTACTGGCTCTGTCCATACTTCTGGGCGCGGTGAGCGTGGGCTTTCTGCTGTCCGGAAGGGGAGGGGGCTCGCCGGCGGCCGGAGATCCAACCGGCTCAAAGCTTAAGGATCTGGCGCTTAAGCTGGAGCGAAGGGACCTTTCAGAGGCGGCGGCCAGGATATGGACCGATTACCTTAAGGCAGCCGGCATAGAGGCAGGGGAAGCGGCCAGAATATGGTACAGGATCGGCAAGCTTTATCAGGACACCGGCGATTACGACAGGGCCATAGAGGCCTATTACAGGTCCGAGAGCGCGGCTCCGATCGAAAGCCTTCAGGGAGAGCTTTCCAGAAGGACTACCGAATGCTACCAGAGACTGGGTATGTTCTCCTCCCTGGACGACGAGCTCAAGGACAGGACTTCCATGCAGGGGGTTGAAAAGGATGAAGAGATCATCGCCGAGATCGGCGACTGGAAGATAACAGAGTCCCGCCTGAAGATGCTGATGGAGGAAGAGGTGGAGATGGCCATAGCTAAAGCCGCGCCCGGCCTTACTCCGGAGAACAGGAACGCCCAGAAGGAAAAGCTTCTGGAAAGCGTGGCCGACCGTAAGAATATGAGGAAGTGGCTGGAGAACTACATAGCCGAGGAACTGATATATCGAAGGGCGATGGAGCTTGGACTTTACCAGAAAAAGAACTATGTGGATACGCGGGAGAGGATGGAGCGGGAGCTTCTGGTCCAGGAATTTCTCAGGCGGGAATACGACTCGAAAATCTCTATAACTCTCCAGGACCTCCGCGATTACTACGAAGATCACCGGGAACGGTTTGCCGAGGATGACGGTGAGGCGCCTCCCTTCGAAGAGGTGAAGGATAGGGTATACGCCGCCTTTAGAGCGGAAGAGGAGAGAAAGGTCCAGGGACGGATCATGGAAGATCTAATGAGCCTGTACGATGTGGTGATACACAGTTCGAAGTTTGGAGAAAATAACTGACCGCTGGAAAGATATTATGGTTTCGCTGCCCAGAAATAAAAAGTCCGCCGCGGCTGTTCTTCTGATAGCCGTGTCCGCACTGGCGCTTTTTTCCTGCGATACGGAGGAAGAGAGAGTGAAAGAGCGGAAATACGGCATCGACCGTGTATTCAGAAGGGGCCCGGTTGATTTCAGGGTGGCGGTAAGCGAAAAGGAAATAAACATAGCGCAGAGACTCGACCTGCTTCTGGAGACCAGCGTGAAAGAGGGCTACTCCGCGAGTCTGCCCTCCTTCGGAGAAAAACTGGAGCGGTTCGGAATCGTCGATTACAGGACCTTCCAGCCGGAGCTGGGTGAGAACGGCAAGATCATAACCAGAAGAAGGTACCGCCTGGAGCCTTTCCTCTCCGGTGAGTACATCATTCCCCCGATGGAGGTGGAGTTCCACGCGGAAGGCGATACCACCAGGCATGTTATTGAATCCGATTCGATAAAGGTCACGGTCACCTCGCTTCTGGAGGAAGACAAGGCCGATCTTAAGATCAGGGACATAGCTTCTCCGGTTGGTCTGCCAGGGGAGTTTCCCCTTACTCCGGTCTTGATAGGGGCGGCGGTGGTCATAGCCGCGGCGGTAATTCTCCTGATCAGGGTTCGAAGGCGGAAACAGCGGGTGGTGCCTCCGCCCGCGGCCCACGAAGTAGCCCTGGCCAGGCTTCAAAGGCTGATCGAGAGCGGCCTGGCTGACAAGCAGCGCTATGTCGAGTTGACTGTCGAAATATCGGATATCCTCAGGCATTATATAGAGGACAGGTTTGGGCTGAGGGCGCCGGAGAGAACCACCGAGGAATTTCTCGAGGAGGCCCGCGCGGGGCTGAATATCGGCGCCGGCAAGAAGGAGGTGCTGGAGAGGTTCATGAGGCACTGCGATCTGGTAAAATTCGCGGCGTTTCAACCCACCTCCGATGATGTTCAGTGCACCTTCGATTCCTGCCGGGATTTTATCGAAGCGACCAGAATCGAAAAGGAGGTGAACCGGAAAGCCGCCACCGGGGCGGCCGCCTGATATGAGATTCTATTCACCCTGGATATTCCTGCTCCTTTTGGTGATACCGGTTTGTCTTCTGGTGGAGTTCAAGTTCCGAAGAAGGGGCAGCGTCAGATTCTCGTCCCTGGTAAACGCGGCCCGGGCGGGAGGTTCTCTGCGGTTGAGGCTGGCCGCTCTTCCGCTGATCCTGAAGATAGCCGCGGTGTCTCTGGTGATCGTAGCTCTGGCCCGGCCCCAGATGGGCCGCGAAAAGGTCAGGGATGTGACCAGGGGCATAGCTATTGAGATGGTGGTGGACCGGTCGGGAAGTATGGGAGCCGAGATGGAATACGGGGGCAGAAGGATGAACCGCCTGGAAGTGGTCAAGAAGGTCTTCAGAGAATTCCTCATGGGAAACGGAGAGACCCTGAAGGGAAGGCCCAACGATCTTGTGGGAATGGTATCCTTCGCCAGGTACGCCGACACCATGGCCCCTCTCACCCTGGGGCACGGGGCTCTTCTAAGATTCCTGGACCAGGTCGAGGTGGTCACCAGAAGAAGCGAGGACGGGACCGCAATCGGAGACGCCATAGCCCTGGCGGCGGCAAGGCTGAAGACAGCTGGGCTCAACATGAGCGGCGAGGATAAAGATTCGGCTGAGAGGGAATACGATATAAAGAGCAGGATAATCATTCTTCTTACCGACGGGCAGAACAACTTCGGCAGGAGGTCCCCCGCGGACGCCGCCAGGCTGGCCGCCGAGTGGGGTATAAAGATATACGCGATAGGTGTGGGGGGCGAGGGGGTAAGCACGGTCAGGACTCTGCTGGGCAGCTTCAAGGTCCCCACCGGAACCCGGGTCGATATGAACACCCTGGATGGTATGGCTGAAGAGACCGGGGGGATTTCCAGAAGGGCGGAGGACGCCGAGTCCCTCAGAAAGATATACGAAGAGATAGACAAACTGGAAAAAAGCGAGGTGGAATCGGTCAGGTACGTCGATTACAGGGAGATATTCGTTCCCTTCGCCCTGGCCGCTCTGGTTCTGATAGCCGTGGAAAGGGCGCTTTCCGCGACATGGCTCAGGAGGATACCTTAAGGCAGGATGCGACTTGGCAACGTGAATATGCTGCTCCTTCTATGGCTGGTGCCGTTTCTGGCCGCGGCCTATATCTGGGCCGCTCACCAGCGCCGCCGGGCCCTGCTGAAGTTCGTGGATTCAAATCTGGTGGACCGGATATCGATGACCGTAAAAAAATCCGCTCGAATCTGGAAACTGGTCGTGGTGTCGCTGGGGGTCGTTTTCATAGTCTTCGCCCTGGCCAGGCCGGCCTGGAACCCCAAGTCTCAGGAGGTAAAGAGAAGGGGAAGGGACATAGTCTTCGTGCTGGATGTCTCCAGAAGCATGCTGGCTGAGGATCTCGCGCCCAACCGCCTGGAGCGGGCCAAGTTAGCCATAGGGGACATGATATCCAGCCTGAAGGGAGACCGGGTGGCCCTGGTGGTCTTTTCCGGGACAGCGGTTCTGAAGTGCCCTCTGACCGTGGACTACGGTTTCTTCAGGATGATGCTCGACGATGTTTCTGTCCGCAGCGTCTCTCGCGGAGGGACCATGATCGGCGACGCGGTCAGAAAAGCCCTGGATGAGGGTTTCGACGACCAGGAGAAGAAGTACAAGGATATCATCCTGATAACCGACGGGGAGGACCACGATTCCTTTCCGGTGGAAGCGGCGAAGGAGGCGGGGGAAGCGGGAGTACGGATAATCGCCATAGGCCTGGGAGACGAGAACCAGGGTAAACGGATCCCCGTTACCGGAGAAGAGGGAAACAAGACCTTCCTCAAGTACAAGGGCAGAGAGGTCTGGAGCAGGCTGGGCGCCAAAACGCTCAGGAAGATGGCCAACTCGACAGACGGCGGAAGGTATCTCAACGTCGCTACCGGCGCGATAGACCTGGGCCAGGTCTACGGCAAGCTCATAGCGGGTGAGGAGAAACGGGTGGTGGAGGCCAAAACTATAGAACTTTACGAGGAGAAATTCCAGATATTCCTAGCCGCCGGGCTCCTCTTCCTGGTCATCGAGCTTTTCCTTTCGGAGAGAAGGAGGGAGGAAAGTTGAAGTTCGGAAAAACCCTGATGATTCTGTTAGCGCTTCCATCGGCCTGTTTCCTGATGGCCGGGATTTCCCCCGCCGCGGCCGGTGAGGCGGGCAAGTTGGTCGAGAAGGGGAACCGGAACTTTGAAAAGGGTGACTACGACCGGGCTATCCAGTACTATGATAAAGCGTCGGTGGAAAAGCCGGAATCGGCTGTGATCCATTTCAACCGGGGAGGGGCGCTGTTCAAATCCGGCGACTACGGCGGGGCGGCCGAGCAGTTCAGGATTGCCGCCGAGAAGACCAGGGATCTGGGGCTTGAAGCCAGGGCCTGGTATAACATGGGAAACTGCTCCTTCATGGAAGGACAGAGGCAGTCCGACAGCGACCTGGAAAAGGCCCTGGAGAGCTACCGCCAGAGCGTGGGGTTTTACCAGACCGCCCTGGAAAAGGATTCCACCTTAACTGACGCGGCCCTGAACATGGAGGTGGCCAGACTGGTGATAAAGGACATGCTGGACAAGATAAAGCGGCGGAAGGAGCAGATGGAGCAGCAGCGCGAGAAGATGAAGGAGGTCCTGGATTCTCTGGCGTCTCTGGCCCGCCGGCAGCAGCAGGCGGTTCAGGAGGGAAAGAAAACCTCCAGCGGGAAAGCCTCCGGCTCACCGGACTGGCGCGAGAGCGCAAGGAAGCTTGAGCGGGAACAGGACGATATACGGAAAGGAACGGAAGAAGTTCGAGAAAAGCTGGAGGAGCTTGGCTCAGGCCGGTCCGCCCCGCCCCTTGAGGAAGCCTCTTCCCACGTGGATTCATCCCTCACAGCCCAGGATGCGGCGCTCGGGGAGCTTTCGGAGTCAAGGCCGGAGAACGCCGGCAAGGGACAGGAAGAATCTCTCAGGCAGATCAAAAAAGCTATAGAGTCACTCTCCGACAACAGGAACCAGGGAGAAAAGGACCAGAGCGGCGAGAATCGGGAACGCGGCGATGAAAAGCAGCGGCAGCCGGGGGAATCGCCTCCGGATCAGGGGCAGAGGAAAGAATCCACGGAAAGACCGGAACAGCAAACGGCCATGGAAATACTGGAGCGGGAAAAAGAAGACAGGGAGAAGAGAAGGAGACAGGCCAGCTCCGGCTACCGCCGGGTGGAGAAGGACTGGTAGCACCGAATGATCATGATTTTAAACGCCGGGATAAAGGGAAGGATCGTTGCCGCGGCTATATTTACTCTCTTTTTCTTAAGCGGCTACTGCGAAGCTGAAGAACAGCTCATGGCCCGGGTGAGTGTCGAATCCAAAGATGTATATGTTGGGGAACCCTTCCTTATGCGGGTAACGGTCATGGGATCGACTGACGCGGAGAAACCTGATTTTTCCTCTCTGGATGGGTGCGAGGTGGAATTCGCCGGGGGATCGAACAACAGCAGCCACTCGGTATCGATCATAAACGGCAAGGTCAGCAGAACAGTAAAGAAGGAGTACGTATTCTCATACAGGCTGACGCCCTTAAGGGCGGGCGTGCTTACCATTGCTTCTGTGGATGTAAAGGTGGAAGGCAGGGTTCTCAGAACAAATAAAGTCGCTGTAAACGTCCGGAATCCGGAAGAGAGCGAAGATTTCAAGTTGAGGATCAGGCTTTCCAGGGAAGAATGTTACGTAGGCGAACCGGTCCTTCTTGATGTCACATGGTATCTGGGAAAGGATGTCAATTCATTCAATTTCACCGCTCCACTGCTGGATGGCGAAGATTTTGACGTGGAAGTGCCCGATGTAGACGTTACCAGGGACAAACAGTATTTCAGGGTGCCAATAGGAAAGCGCGAATTCATAGCCGAGAAGGGAAGAGGTACTCTGGAGGGAAGAAGCTACGCGACCCTGGAGTTTTCCGTGGCCCTTATTCCCCGCCGTCCGGGAGTGTTCACCATGCCTGAATTCATAGTCGCCTGCGAGACCGGAGGAGGCCTGAGCACGGGAGATTTCTTTGACAATTTCTTCTCTCGCGGCTTCGGACGGCGGGAGAGAAGAAGAAAGTATGTTGTCCCCTCCAACACTCCCACCATAAGTGTGAAAGAACTTCCCCTGAAGGGCAGGCCCCGGGATTTCGCGGGGCATGTGGGCCAATATGATATATCGGTTTCCGCGTCCCCCCTGGAAGTGAACGTGGGGGATCCGATTACCCTGACCGTAGTTCTGAGCGGGCCGGATTACCTTGAAAACGTAAAGCTTCCACCGCTGGAATCGATGAATGGCTTCGCCGGTGATTTCAAGATCCCCGAGGAGAGAGCGTCCGGTTCGGTAGAGGGTGACAAGAAGGTTTTCACCCAGACTATAAGGGCGAAGCGGGAGGATATAGATCGAATACCGGCGGTCGGTTTCGTTTCCTTTGACACTCGAAAGGGCGAGTACGTTGAGGTGAGTTCCCAACCCATACCGCTGAAGGTCAATCCCACCAGGGTGGTCACGGCCGGAGACGCCGAAGGGATAGACTCGCCTTCCGGGCGGTCGGCTCTGGAGCAGTGGAAAGAGGGCATCGCCTATAATTACGAAGGAGAAGAACTTCTAGCGGATTCCGAATACGGGTTCGAGGCTCAGCTTTCACGGTGGTGGAACGTGCTCTTCCTGGTCCTTGCGCCGGTTCTTTTCACGGTTCTTCTGGCCGGGAGAGCGGTTATCAATAAGAGAAGGTCCGATCCCCTGTCCGGAAAGGCAAAAGAAGCGCGAAAGGTTTTTTTGAAAAGGCTTAAAGGGATGGAGAAATGCGTGGCGGGCGGCGATCGCGCCGTATATGCGGAGTTGCTGGAGGCGTTCAAGGAATTTCTGGGAAGCAAATTGAGGAGGCCGGGATCGGCCCTTACCGCGCATGATGTAAGGGTTCTTCTTGCTGAAGAGGGCGTGCCGGAGGGGATAGTGGAATCGGCGAAGAAAATTTTTGAGGTCTGTGAAGCGGGAACATACGCGGGCTCCGCCTCCGGAGAGATGGATGAGGTGGAGGCTGTCGTGGAAGAGGTTAGAAGACTGGCCGGGGAACTGGACGGGGAACTGAGATGAGATTCGGAAGAAGGTTTTTGAAAAATATTGAAAAAGGCGGCCTGGAGGCCCCGCGGCAGGCCGGCCCGGGCCTGGAATACTGCCGGCGTATTGCCGTTACAGCCGCGGCGGCGCCGCTTCTATTCCTGTATCTTGCTTTTCCATGTATTCTCTCACCGGCATATGCTGGTGGGCTTGGGAAAGAAGAAGCCCGCGGGCATCTTCAAAGCGCTGAGCGCGATTTCCGCCGGGGGCTGGAGCTTGAAAGATCAGAACCGGGGGCGGCTTCGGAATATTTCATGAAGTCGATCCTGCACTACCGCGAGCTGATCGAGGAAGGCGGAATCAGTAACGGAAAGCTGTATTATAATATAGGGAACGCCTATTTCAGAATGGACGATCTCGGCCGCGCTATCCTCAATTACAAGAGGGCTTCTCTTTACATGCCCAACGATGACAATCTTAGAACGAATCTCGAATACGCCAGGGGCAGAAGAAAAAACGTGGTGGAGGAAAAGGAGAGAGAGAAAGTCCTTAGAACCCTCTTTTTCCTGCATTACGATCTACCCTACAGCGTAAGGTTCCTGATTTTCTCCATCTCGTTCGCCCTGATCTGGCTGGTCTCTTCGGTATACCTCTTCGCCGGCGGAGCGAGATTGAAGAGCATTATAGTTGTTTTATCTATAATCAGCGCGGCGTTTCTGGTTTCGGTAACGGTTGAAAAGATAGCCATGGAAAGAAACCCCGAAGGCGTGATAATCCAGGAGAAGGTAATAGCCAGAAAGGGAGACGCCGAGACGTACCAACCCAGCTTCACAGAGCCGCTCAGCGCCGGGACCGAGCTGAGGGTGGTGGAACGAAGGGGAGGCTGGTGGCACGTGGAACTCGAGGACGGCGCCAGGTGCTGGATACCGGCTGATTCGGCCGAAACAGTTATTTAAAGTCCGTACCTGATGAAAAGGTCTTTAACCACATTTGGAGAGGAGCTGTGCCAAGATGAAGTCACTTGAAGTCGCGACGGTAATATTTCTAGCTTCGATCGCGGTCTTTCAGGCCCCGGCGGTATGGGCGGAGGGCTCGGGAAGCCTGACCCCCGGACTGATCGAAAGACTCGAGAATTCTTTGACGGTGGATTCCGGTACCAGAGCCTTGATCAATGCCGTTTCCAACAACGATATCAGAGAGCTGGCATTTGACAGGGAGTTTTTCAACGGGCACGACCACCTTTTCAATTTCAAGATCGAGACCAAGGGAATTACAGACCAGAAATCCAGCGGAAGATGCTGGCTGTTCGCGGGATTCAACGTGATGAGGCCGGCGGTGATGGAAAAATATGAGCTCGCCGAATTCGAGTTCTCGGAAAATTACCTCTTCTTCTGGGACAAGCTGGAGAAGTCAAACAATTTTATGGAAGCGGTCATAGAGACGAGAGACAGAGATATCGACGACCGCGAACTTCAGACCCTTCTTAAGAATCCAGTCCCGGACGGCGGCTGGTGGAGCTACGTGATCAGCCTTATCGAAAAATACGGTACGGTTCCAAAATCGGTGATGCCGGAGACCAAAAATACCTCCAACACCAGAAGGATGAACAGCAGGATAAGCCTCATGGCCAGGGCCTATGCGGCCGATCTCAGAAAAGCCGCGGCAGGAGGGGCGGGTGTGCTGGAGCTCAGAAAGACCAAGGAGAAGATGCTGGAGGATATCTACCGGGTATTGGTTCTCAGTATGGGCCTTCCACCGGAAAATTTCACCTGGAGGGTGGAGAATAAGGAAGGGGAGATATTTGAAGACGAATATACACCAATGTCTTTCTACCGGGAAGCAGTGGAGGTAGACCTGAAAGAGTATCTATGCCTTTTCGATTATCCCGCTTACGATTACGGCAAGCTGTACCGGATCCGTTACTGTAGAAACATGCCGGACGCCGCCGATATGACCTTTATCAACATCGGAATCGACAAGCTCAGGGATTACACTCTGAGATCGGTCCTCAATGACGAGCCGGTATGGTTCGCCGCCGACGTTGGAAGCGGCAACGACAAGGAAAACGGTATCCTTTCCTCGAGGGTTTACGACTACCGCTCGATCTTCGGCGGCAAAACTGATATGACCAAGGAAGAGCGGGTGCTTTACCGGGAGAGCGCGCCCGGCCATGCCATGGTCATCAGCGGAGTGGACCTGAGGGACGACCGCCCACGGAAATGGCTGGTCGAAAACTCCTGGGGAACGGACGTGGGCAACAAGGGGATGTGGACGATGTACGATGAGTGGTTCGGCAGCAATGTGTTCGCGGTCATAGTTCACAAGCGCCATGTTCCCAAGGAGGTAGTCAAGATCCTGGACACCGAACCGAAGGTCCTTCCCGCCTGGGATCCAATGCGGGGCGCTTTTGACAATTAATCTGGCATCCCGCGTCCAGATCCAGCGAACAGCAGTATATAAAAGGAGCCGGCGAACAAACGCCGGCTCCTTTTTATAAAAAGCCGTTTCGAGAGTAATCGGTCCCAGTCTTTTTATTTATAAATGGCCATCTCGAGCGGAGACTGATTTTCTCCGTTCCTATCATTTATAAGGGACCGTCTCGAGCGGAGACCGTTTCTCCCCGCTCTTATCATTCCACCAGGTATTTTTTCAGGAACATGACTACCGCGTGAGCCATGTAGTCCCGGTTCGATTTCTTCCTGAATCCGTGGCCCTCGTCCTTTGCCAGGAGATACCAGGCGTCGCCGCCGTTCTTTCTGATGGCCGCAAGCATCTGCTCCGCCTCGCTGGCGGGCACCCGCGGATCGTTTAGTCCCTGGATTATGAACATCGGCTTTGTGATCTTGTGCGCGCTGGTGGTGGGAGAGATCTTCTGCAGGAACTCGCGCATTTCGGGGTCCCGTTCATCCCCGTATTCCACTCTTCTCAGATCCCGCCGGTATTCCTTGGTGTTCTCCAGGAATGTCACAAAATTACTTATTCCCACATTGTCTATTCCGCACCTGAGATGGTCGTTGTAATGGATCATGGCCGCGTAGACCATATAGCCGCCGTAGGAACCGCCGTAGACCGCGATCCGGTCTGAATCGAGATCTGGCTGCTTCTTGACCCATTCGATCAGCGCTCCTATATCCTTTACCGAATCCTCCCGCTTGTAAGCGTTGTCCATCTTGAGGTATGTCTTTCCGTATCCGCTCGACCCTCTCACGTTGGGAGCGATAAGCGCTATTCCCATCTCGTTCATGGTGTAGGACCAGAGGGGGGAGAAATAGGGGACGTACTGCCCTTCCGGACCTCCGTGTATGTAGATCAGCACGGGATAGGGTTTCTCCCCGCCCGGCGGCTCAAAGTAGAAGGCGGGGATCTCGCGGGGCTCGCCGTCGACCTTGTCGAAGGTCTCGTAGTGGAAGAGCTTCGGCTCGGCGAAGGATTCGGTGTTGAGGCCGCCGATCTCGCTGAAGGTCCACCTGGTCAGTCCGTGGTCTCGCAGGTCCAGCACGTACGCGTCCCCGGATGTTTTGGGAGTGCTTATGGAGATGGCCAGGCTTGTGTCGCCGGGATGAAAATCCAGCCCGCCGATCCTACCCGCGGGGATGCCGGATACCTGCTCGTACTTCCCGCTTTTCAAGTCCATCAGGTAGAGCTTTTCGATCCCTTCCTGGTTGACCGTGAAGGCCAGTGTTTTCCCGTCATGCGATATGTTGAACTCGCCAACGTCCCAGTCGATTTCTCCGGTTATCATCCTGGATTCTTTTTTTCCGAGGTCCCAGTAGAGCAGATGCTTGAACTCGGAACCCTGGTCCGAAGTATAATAGAGGCCCTTTCCGTCTTTGGCCCAGACCGCGCCGCCGTAGGAGACTTTTTCTTCCGAGGGGCTGATCATCTCCATCTCTCCGGTTTCAATATCTATGACGTAGCCGTATGATTCGTTGGCGGAGACGTACCTTGCGGCCAGCATCCTGGAATCGTCCGGCGACCATTCTCCCGGGAACCAGAAACCTCCTTCTTCCAGAACCGGTTTTGAAACGCCTTTGGAGTAATCCATGACGTGAAGGTCCCAGTCGCGGCCGTTACGCTTTGTGGTGTAGAAGGCGAATCTCCCGCCATTGTTGGACCAGGAAACCCCGCCGTTGCGGGACTCTCCGTCAGTGAGCATCTCGTACTTTCCGGTATCGACGTAGAAAGAGAATATCTGGTAGAACTCGCTGCCCCCGATGTCCTTGGAGAAAAGAAGCAGGTTCTTTTCCTCGTCGGGGCATACCGCGGCGCCTCCTACCGGTTCGTTGAAGAATGTGATCTGCCCGCGCATTCCCCCGGGCTTTGAGACATAGTGGATCTGACGGGTTTCCGCGAACCTGGTGGATATGTATAACCCTTCACCTTCCGCGTCCCAGCCGATGACAGAGGCTCCACGGATGTTCTGGTACTGAAGCGTCCTGTCCATTATATCCTGGGGGATTTCCGGGATTCCCTCGATGACCAGGTTTCCCTCTTCCCGTCTTTCGGCTGCGGGCGCCAGGGCGGCCGCTGAGATAATAAAGGTTATAGCCAGTAAAATTGATAAGTATCTTCTCATCGGAAAGAACCTCCTTATTAGGAGTGAAAAACATCTGCTGTTTTACGGCGGGTGTAACCCCCCGGGAGTAACACCCACCCGGCGCGGAAACATTCTATATTCACGGGCCTGGAATTACCAGGCAGAATATCCTTATTCCCATCCTCGAAATTACCGGGCAGAATATGCTTATTCTCATACCTGGAATTACCGGGCAGAATATCCTTATTCTCATACCTGGAATTACCAGGCAGAATATCCTTATTCCCATCCTCGAAATTACCGGGCAGAATATCCTGTTCGCGGAATGGTTGAACCCAGCGCTTGATTCGATTAAAATGCGTTTCGCGAACCCGCAAGTCCTTAAAATACGTTTTCCACACCCCCAGGCTCTACGCGGGACATCGTCCCCGGCAAGTCCGGGCCTATGAAAGGATCAAGCCCTATGAAAAAAAGATGTGTATTCTGCGATGCGAAAGATACAGTTATGGAAAATGAGCTGGCTTTCGCTATATTCGACCGCCACCCCGTCTCAAGAGGCCATACTCTCATAATCCCCAAAAGGCATTACCAGAGCGTATTCGATTCGAACGACGAAGAGTTTCTGGCCCTATTTTCTCTGCTGAAAAGAATAAAGGATTACCTGGACAGCGAATATCATCCGGATGGTTACAATGTGGGGATCAATACAGGCAAAGCGGCCGGGCAGTCGATAATGCACACCCATGTGCATGTTATTCCAAGATACAGAGGAGACCATGAGAAGCCCAAAGGCGGAGTCCGGGGCGTTATAAGGGGAAAACAAGGCTACTGACGGCCTAATCGTCCGCCTTGAAATCCTCATTTATAAGTGATTGCAGGTAGTCGGCCGCCGCATCGGCCACCCTGGAGCTGCCCAGGGCGCTCAAGTGGACGTGGTCGGAGAAGAATTCGCTCTTGCCGGTGAACGGAGCGGCCAGGTCAAAAAACCGCGCGTTCTTTTCAAGGGCGACCTTCCCGGCTGTTGAGTCGCAGTCTTTGAAGGCCTGGCAGAGAGCGGGATGGGAAAGCAGCTGAATACGGTGCCAGATCCTCTTCTTTTCCTCTTCCGTGTTGGAAGGGCAGACCAGCCTGGGCTGAGTGAACAGCACCGGTTCCGCTCCGATATTATGGCAGGCGTCGACGAACATTCGAAAGTTCAACTTCAGCTGCCGGACCGCCCAGGGGTTGTAACTTTCCGAGTATTTTCCCTCCGGAAGCCTTCCCTCCGGGCCGGTCATCCGGTTCCAGAAGGCTTCGCTGAACAGAGTCCATTTCAGCAGAAGGTAGATCCTGGATTTTTCAAGTAATCTCCCCAAAGGTCCAGGAGAGTAATTTTTCTTTCCCAGGCCGGGAAAAAGTTCCAGAAGCGTGCTGTCCGGCGATACTTCCCTGAAGTACTTTATATCGTTCCAGGAGTGGCAGATGACCACATAGTCGGGCTCAAAGCAGTGAATCTCAGAATACAGCCTTCCCACCGAGTCAAAAGTATGGTGTCCCGGGGTGCCGGCGTTTATCACGGTTACATTCGAATATCCCCGTTCTCTCAGTATCTTTTCTATCCTGTGAGGCCAGTCTTTTCCCGGACCGGCGTTGTAATCGAAGACAAAAGACCCTCCCAGAAATACGATCCTGGTCTCGCCTTTACCCTTGGCCACGGGGAAAGACTTTCCCCTGTACCCGTTTCTCAAAACCGCCTGAAGCTCCCCATCGAAGTTCTCGAGGTCCCTGGCCTCCCTTGAGAACTGGTGCACCGAGAAACTGGAAGGGGCGTAGGAGATGTAGGTCTCAGAAGAAGGCAGGGGGAGCAGTTTCAGGGCGATTTCCGCGGTAAGGACTATCCATCCGAGGGCCAGAATCAAAAGGGCCGCGTTGATGCTTCGGTTGTCATGAAGAAAACTGAAAAGATCCATGCGGTACGAAATCAAGCCCAGGATAATCAGGATGATTCCGGAAGCGGTCAAACCGAATCTGATATCGCCGAGATTGCCTGTCAGAAACCTCGAGGAAAGAGGCCAGCCCCGTCTGGTAATGAATAAGAGAAAGGCGTCGGTAAAGAATAATATTAAAAAGAGGCTTATCGCCCCGAATACTATGAGCAGCAGCGGAATGAACCTGTGTTTTTGGCCCTGTTTTTCCCGCATTTAAATCCTTCGCGATTCGCCGTTGGTTGAAAAAAACACGCCCGGTTTCAAAATGCTCCCGCGAGCCGGACCTGAAAACTGAGTCACAGGGAATGATTTTAGCCGAAGAGCGAAATTTGTCAATGAACATAGTCGGCTTCGTCTGCCGCACCGGGGAATTTGCCCGAAGGTGCCTTCCGCCGCGAGGCCGTTGAAACACAGGCTTTTTTAATTCCGGTGTTTCGAAAGGGATATCGATGTAAATCAATATTTATGGGGAATCGTTGACAGGATCCCCTCCGCCGCCTTATTTTTTTATAGTCATTAAAAACGCTTTTTCAATATAGAAGGAGAAACCTCATGAGATTAAGGATCCTCGCTACGATTTTGGCGGTTTTTTCGCTCTTTATAGCCGCGGTTCCACCGGTCACCGGTGCTTCTTCCACCGTTAGGACCGCCGCGCCCGCTGAGCCCGCCGCTCAAGCCGCGGCGCTTTCCGCCGATAGGGCCGCCGGGGTTCCCGCGGCCGCGGCTCCGCCGGTCACCGGTGCTTCTTCCACCGTTAGGACCGCCGCGCCCGCTGAGCCCGCCGCCCGGTCGCAAGAGCCCGAACAGGTAGATAAAAAATTATGGAAAAGGGCCTCCCGACTGCATGATAAAGCCATAGTCATAGACACTCACGTGGACACGCCGATGCTGATGGCCGGCCGGGGGCTGGACATAGGAGAGCGTTCTGACATAGGGATGGTGGACCTGGTCAGGATGAAGGAGGGTGGGCTTGATGCGATATTCCTCGCGGTATTCGTCTCAAACGAGCTGGATGAAAAAGATCCCTCCAAAAACGCGCTGGAAACGATCGACGTTATTCATAACCAGTTGAACAGACATTCCGATATAGCCGAAATGGCCTTTTCCGCCGGCGATATAAGGAGGATCCACGAGACCGGCAAACGGGCGGTCCTGATCGGAATGGAAAACGGCGGCCCGGTGGAGGGAAGCCTGGGAATGCTCAGGACTTATTACCGGCTCGGAGTCAGATACATAACCCTGACCCATAACAGCAATAACCACATATGCGATTCATCCACGGACGAGGCCAAGTGGAACGGGCTGAGCCCTTTCGGAGTAGAGTTGGTGGGGGAGATGAACCGGTTGGGAATGATGATAGACGTCTCTCACATCTCGGACGAGGCGTTCTATGACGTTCTGGAGCATTCGAAAGCTCCCGTGATAGCCTCGCACTCGGGCTCGCGGGCCCTCTGCGACGTACCACGGAATCTTAACGACGATATGCTTAAGGCTCTGGCCGGCAACGGCGGTGTGATTCAGATTGTGTTTTATTCCGGTTTTCTTTCAGGAGAATACGCTGAAAAGGCTGAGGAGGCCCGAGAGAAGCTGAAGCCCGAATTCGAGAAAATAAGAGAAGAGACCGGCGACGACCGGGAGGCCTTTTACGCAAAAGCCTTACCTCTATGGAAGAAAAACTCACCTCCGGCCCCCGGCGTTGAAACGCTTATTGACCATATCGATCACGCGGTCCAGGTTGCTGGAGCAGATTACGTCGGCCTGGGCAGCGACTTCGATGGCGCGGGTAGTTTCCCCCAGGGTATCGAAGACGTAAGCGATTATCCCCTGATAACCTACCATCTGCTGAAACGGGGCTATACGGAGGAGGATGTCATAAAGATTCTGGGAGGCAACCTTCTCAGGGCCTTTGAAGAGGTGGAAGCGGTTGCCGGGCGGTAGTAGTGTGTGAAAATCCGCATTAAAATACCCCGGCGGAGCAACGGGCGTATACACCGCTGGTCCTGGACATCACGGTAAATTTCACCGATTTTTATGTTAAACCTAAATTGAGCGATTTTATACATGAAAAATCCCACCCGATGAGTTAAGCTCT
>CAZAUK010000022.1:24476-38479 GCA_964488475.1 uncultured bacterium | reverse complement strand
TACCTGATCATTACTAAATCGGCTTGTTCAATATCCACAACACTGATAAAATGTACTCAATGAATGAAAACCGCTCGATTTAGGTTAAAACTAAATACATCGTCCCCCGGATATACTTTAGATACCGTATAGATACAAGATATTCAAAAAACAGGGGGAAAATAAAGACAAAACTGGAGGATATTCGAATGAAGGGCAGGAAACACCATCTGAAGCTTCTGACAGCCGCGTTTCTTATTCTCAGCGCGGCGATGGCCGCGCCAGCTGAGGGACAGAACTTATTTTCCACTCCCCAATCACTGGTCCGGGCCAGGGGGCACCTTTCGGCCAGCGCGTTTCATCCCGGCTCCACGGCCTACCTGGCGGTGAGCGCGGAAATCAAGGCCGGCTGGCATATAAACTCTTCCTCCCCTCCCGACGCTTACATGATACCGACCGAGCTCAAGATCCTCGCCCCGAAAGGCATAAAGGTCCTGAGGATCCTCTATCCCGAAGCCGAGGAAAAGGTCCTGGATATAAGCGACAACCCCCTGCCTCTCTACGAGGGGAAGACGGTCTTCGGGGCGATTCTTAAGATCGGGGAAAATACGCCTGAGGGAAAATACGATATATCGGCAACACTCGACTACCAGGGTTGCAACGACATGACCTGCCTTCAGCCAGCCGGCGCCACCATCCGGATAGAGCTGGCCGTGGCGCCCCCGGGCTCACCCGCCGAGAATACAAATACCGCTATCTTCTCAGCCCCCCCGTTCGTCGACGAAAAGGGACGGGCGGTGGCAGGGGAAGCCGGAACAGGCGAAGCGGCCGGGCGCTATGAGGAAGCCGGGCCTGATGGGGAAACGGCGGGCGCCGCCGGCTCTCCAGGCGGCCCAGGCTCTCAGGCGCCGGAACAGGTTCCGGCAGAGCGGGATATCGGGGACCGCCCAGAAGAAGGCGGAGTCGGCAATATGTTCGAGAAGAGGGGGCTTCTGATATCTTTTGTTTTCATCTTTCTCAGCGGCCTCGCCCTTACCCTCACCCCCTGCATATATCCCATTATACCGATAACCATAAGTTTCTTCGGCGGCCAGTCCGAGGGCAAGTCATCCCGCGCTTTCGGGCTGTCCCTGCTTTACGTCCTTGGAATATCGATAACCTACAGCGTGCTGGGGGTTATCGCGGCCTCAACGGGAAGCCTGCTGGGAGGCGCGCTTCAGAACCCCTGGATAATAGCTTTCATATCCCTGGTGCTGCTGGCTCTGGCCACCTCGATGTTCGGCCTCTGGGAGATAAGGGTTCCGCTGTTTCTGACCAGAAGGACGGGATCCGCCAAACAGGGTCCTCTGGGGGCCCTGTTCATGGGACTGACGGTGGGTATAGTGGCCGCCCCCTGCATCGGCCCGTTCGTCTGGGGACTCTTAGCCTACGTGGGCAACCTGGGAAACCCGGTGCTGGGATTTCTGATGTTCTTCACCCTGGCCTGGGGAATGGGCGTTCCCTTTATAATCCTGGGGACCGTCTCGGGGAGCATCTCACGGCTGCCCAGAAGCGGGGAGTGGCTTGACTGGGTAAGAAAGGTGTTCGGCTTCGTCCTCATAGCCATGGCGGTTTACTTCGCCAGGTTGCTTCTGGGGCCGGTGGTGACAGGAATCGGTTACGCCCTCACCGCCCTGACCGCCGGAATATACCTGGGATGGGTCGACAAGGCCGGAAAGGACAACAGAAGATTCAGGATAATCAAGAAGGCTGTCGGCCTGTTCTTTATAGCGGCGGCCCTGACACTGGCCTTTCGGCCGGGCGGCCCTGTTCGAAGCGGCGGGGAGGAGACCGGCATCGAATGGACCCGGTTCAGCCCCGAAGAACTCAACCGGGCCGCAGAAGCGGGCAGGCCGGTGATGATAGATTTTTACGCGGACTGGTGCATCCCCTGTCACGAGATGGATGAGAAGACCTTCGATGACCCGCGGGTCATGGAGCTTGCCCGGCGCTTCGTCGCTCTTAAGGTCGATCTGACCGGCTCCACCAGCCAGAACCGGGAGATAAAAAAAGAGTTTGAAATAAGGGGCGTACCCACTATCATCTTTTTCGACAGCGAGGGCCGGGAGGCCAGGCGCCTTCGTATCACCGGCTATATGGGCCCCGAGAGATTCGCTGAAAGAATGAAGAAGGTGCGTTAGCCGAGGGGTCCCGGGATTGTCAAAATGCTGGCGAAGGGCCGGCCGGGCCCTCTTGAACCGCCGGCCGGATTCTAAAAAATGCTCGGCGGTGGTTCCGGTCAAGAAGCCCCGCGAGCCGCGCGGGCCCGGTTGATTGTGGATAAGCGAAAGGAAAAGGTCTGAAAAAGATACTCATCCTCTCGATCTGGGAAGATATCTGGTCTCTGGGGGAAGGATGCGGCGTTCCCGACGAGATGCATTTCATAGACGGGCTGGTTCGGGAAGGAGTAGAGGTTCACTACCTGATACCCGAAAACGGCCGCCCGGGCGGCGGCTCCGCACCCCGGGCAGGCATTGCAAGCTATACCTACCCTAATATATTCAGGTCTCTCTCCGGCCTTCCCGGGCCGGCGGCCAGGTTGTTGATAGCCCTGATTTTTCCCTACAAGGTCGCTCACAGGCTGAAGGCCCTGGCCGCCTCCATTCAGCCCGACCTCATTCTGGGATTCAGCCACCAGTCGATACAGCCGGTGAGCAGGGTGGGAAGGGAAAAGCGGATCCCGTCGGCGGTGAAGCTCTTTGGAGTGATGCACCTGGGAAGGAAGGACCTGCCCGCCTGGAAATATTATTACTACAACTTCGACCAGATAAACTCTCTCAGGTATCCAGTTGACCGCTACATAGTCCTGAATGACGGGACCCTGGGAAGAGAGGCCCTCATCGAAAGAGGAATTCCCGCTGGCAGGATCACCTTTCTTCAGAACGGGATGAACCTGGACTGGGCCGGCCTTGAGGTCGACAGGCTCGAAGCCAGGCGAGAGTTCGGCCTTCCCCAAGAAGACGTCCTGGTGGTGACCCTGGCCCGGTTCGTAAAGCTCAAACGGGTGGGCGACCTGATCGATATCGCCGCCCGCATGGACCCGGCCGTCCTGGGCAAGACGAGCTTCGTGATAGCCGGCGACGGCCCCAGGAAAAACCACCTGATAAGAAAAGCGGCCAGAGCGGGCCTTAAGGAGAAATTTATATTCACAGGCGCCATTTCCTATCAGAGCGTCCCCCGGCTTCTCAAGGCCTGCGATATCTTCGCCGGAACCGGCATGCTGACCAATATGTCGATGCCATCCTGCGAGGCGATGCTCTGCGGCCTTCCCGTGGTCGCCTATGATGTCGCCGGAACCGCTGAAAACGTCCGCGACGGAGTGACCGGCCTGCCGGTGGAGGATTCGAACACCGAAGAGTTCGCCGCCAAGCTGGAAAGGCTGATAAGCGGCGCCGGTCTTCGCGAATCCCTCGGAAAAGAGGCGGCCCTGTTCGCCAAAGAGCATTTCATCGACTGGGAAGAGCGGGTCAGAATGGAGCTTGAGGCCATACGGCTGACCGCCGGCGAGTCCTCCCGCCGGTAGGATCAGCCGGGGCTGTTTTTCTGATCTGAAAGGCCGCCGGGGGTTTCCCGGGACTGTTATTCCACACAGAAAGGCCGCCGGGAGCCAGCCTCCTTTCCCGGACATGGCTCACAGAAAACCCGCCGGGCGGCATAAAAAGCGCCGCGGACTCGAGGACAAGCCCCGAATACGCGGCGCTTTCATAATACCCCGCACCGAGAGGTCTATTTCAGCATTCCCAGCTGCCACATCACGAACATCATCTCATCGGCGGTATCCTCGATCTGCTTGCTGAGGGGCGTGCCTCCCGAATGGCCCGCCTTGGTATCGTATAGAAGCATTATCGGATTGTCCGAGGCGTTGGCCCACTGAAGCTTGGCGGTCATCTTCCTGGCGTGAAGCGGAGCCACCCTGGTGTCCGAATCCCCGGTCACAAACAGGGTGGCCGGATACTCTTCTCCCTTCTCCACGTTGTGGTAGGGCGAGTAATCGTATATGTACTTGAACTGGTCGGGATCGTCGGCGCTGCCGTACTCCGATACCCAGAACCGCCCCAGAAGGAACTTGTGGTATCTCAGCATATCCAGAAGCGGATAGGTGCAGACCACCGCCTTGAACAGGCCGGGGCGCTGGGTCATCGCCGCTCCCACCAGAAGCCCCCCGTTGCTGCCTCCCATTATCGCCAGTCTGTCGGAAGAGGTATAGCCGTTATCGATCAGCCACTCGGCGGCCGCGATAAAATCGTCGAAGGTGTTCTGCTTGTTGGCGAACATTCCGGCCCGGTGCCATTCCTCCCCGAACTCTCCGCCGCCCCGAAGGTTTGGAACCGCGAAGACGCCGCCGTACCCGGTCCACATCACGCCGGTGGCCCTGAAGCCCGGAGTGAGGCTTGCGTTGAACCCGCCGTATCCGGTCATCAGAAGGGGATTGTCACCGTCCAGCTCAAGCCCCTTGGCGTGGACCACGAACATCGGAACCCTGGTTCCGTCCTTCGATTCGAACCAGACCTGCTTCACCTCCATCTTGTCGCTGTCCACTGGAACGTCCAGCTTGGCCCAGACGCTCTTCTTGCCGCTTTTCACGTCATACCTGTAAATGGTGGTGGGAACGTGGAATGAGGTGAAGACGAAGAAGGCCTCTTCGCTGCTCCACCTTCCCATGATACCGCTGACCGTTCCCAGGGTGGGGAATGATATCTCCCGCACGAACTCGCCGTCCGGCTCGTAGATCCTCACCTTGGAGACCACGTCCTCCAGGTACTTGACGCACATCTTCCCGCCGGCCAGAGAGAATCCGTCGATGACCGACTCTGTCTCGGATATGACCTCTTCCCAGTTCTCCCTGCCGGGATTTTCCATGTCCACTCGCAGGACCCGGCCCCTGGGCGCCTTCCAGTTGGTCTCGAGAAAGAGCTCGCCCTCGCCGTAATTGGGGCTGAACCTGGCGTCTATATCATTTACCAGAGGAGTGACAGGACCGTCCGTCTTCAGGTCCCTGTAATAGATCTCGCTCTTCTGTCCCGCGGACCCGTGGAAGACGACGATGGTGAGATATCGCCCGTCGTCGGTTATTCCGGCCCCGATTCCGGCCTGAGGGCCGAAGCCCTCGCCGAAGATCTCCCTATCCTTCTCCACCGGGGTCCCCATCTTATGGAAATAGACCCTGGAGCCGGTCATAATATTATGTCTTGAGTAATAGAACCCGCTGTTATCATGGGCTATCGATATTCCAAAATAGAGCCCGCTGGGAAGCTCGTCTTCCAGGTCCTCCCTCTCATCCACGTCGAAGAGCCTGACGGTGACCTCGTCGGCGCCGCCCTCCCTGACCCCATAGGCGAGAAACTTGCCGTCCCTGGAGATATCAAGGATGTTGACGCTTACCGAGTTGTCTTCGCTTAAGGGATGAGGGTCTATAAGTACCTGGTCTTCTCCATCCAGGCCCTCCCTCATGTATATTATGAACTGCTCCTGATCGGCAGCTCTCCTGGACAGGAAATACTTCCCGCCGCGCTCCCTGGGAATTCCTATCCGGTCTGTCTTCATCAGCCCGGTCAGCCGCTCCACCATCTTTTCCCGGCCGGGAAGGTCGCCGATAAAAGAGTGGGTGTATTCATTCTGTTTTTCGATCCACTCTCTGGTGGCGGGGCTTTCCTGATCCTCCAGCCACCTGTAATTATCGGTAATGACATTTCCGTGTAGAGTGTCGGTTACAGCTTTCCTCTTGGTCTCGGGCGGCTGTTGGCCGGCCCCGGCCGATGAAGAAAACACCGCTGCGGCGGCAAATAAAACCACAGCCGGAAACAATGCCGCCAGGCCGGCGAATCCTCTTCTGAAAGTTGATCCCTTGGCGAACATGACATAAACCTCCTTATGCCCTGTCTAAAAGAATAATAAAAACCCCGGGGTAGAAGTCAGAAAACGGCAGCCCCCGCCCCAGGCTTAAATACCGGGCAAGGTCTATAAATAAACTTCAAAACCGGTGTTTTTTCAATCAAAAAATCCGCTTGAGAGAGCTTTGGATCGAACTCGTAATGATATTATGCCGGCCCGCCGTCGATTTTCCGCGAACGCGGAGCACATCCCCTTATAAAAACGCCACGGGTTCCCATTTCGATTGAGAATCCGTGGCGCTTCCGATTAAGATATGTGATTCAGGCTTTCGGGACTAATTGAACCTTCCTTGAAGGTCTCTCCTCTTTCATTCTCTCCCGCGTGCCTGTCACATTATTATTGTACACCAGGCAGCCGAATCTGTCAACACCCCGGCGCGGAATTCATTCCGGAATCCGCCGTTCAAGTCAGATTCAGCTTCACAGAAAGGCGCCTACCTGCTTTAATGTTAAAGATGCCCGCGGGCCGGTCATACCGGCAGACCCGTTATCTTTAACAGCGACTCTGGAGGGGAAAATGCGGAAAGCTCTCGCGAAAAAATCAATCCGCGCCCGCCGCGGCGGAG
The DNA here is from genome assembly GCA_964488475.1 of uncultured bacterium. Classification (GTDB taxonomy): domain Bacteria; phylum Krumholzibacteriota; class Krumholzibacteriia; order Krumholzibacteriales; family WJIX01; genus CAZAUK01. The sequence continues at coordinate 32,004 of CAZAUK010000022.1, read as the reverse complement.
CGGCGGCCGCCCGGGGCGGGAACGGCAGTTTTTTCCCCATTATTTTATTTATATTTTCTCTCATCGCGACCCCGGCCCTCGTTTCTTCTCAAGAGTCAATCTTCGAATATTCTAATCACATACGACCTGTTGAAGGCTGGCCGGTCATCGTGGGAAGCAGGATCTTTCAACCTCCCGCGATCGCCGATATAGACGGCGACGGAAAAGACGAGATCTCGGTAGGGATGTACGACGGCAGGGTGTTTCTGCTCAATTACAAGGGAAAGAATCTTCCCGGATGGCCCCGTGAGATACCTTCGCCGGTGAATACTGGAAATCTGATCGCGGATATCGACGGGGATGGAGAACCTGAAATACTGGTCTGCTCTCTCAACGGGGCCGTATTCGCATGGCATATCGACGCTACTCCGGTCGATGGATGGCCGGTCGAGCTCGGGTCCGGCCCAAGTTCCGCGCCCAGGCTGGTGCGAAGGGCCGGCGAAGCGCCCCTGATACTGACAGCCAACAGGGACGGCATGATATTCCTGTTTCACGGAGACGGAACGATCGCCCCCGGATGGCCCAGGACCGAAACGGATACATGGTGGGCGAGAGGGGACACCCGGGCTACCCTTCCCGCCGATATCGACCATGACGGGATTATGGAAATAGTAAATCTTTCCCGCGAAAACACCACTCTTCACTGCTGGGAGTTGGACGGCTCCCCGGCGGCGGGCTTTCCGGTGAAACTGCCCGTTGATGAAAAGGGAATCGGACTTTCGTTCGATGATCCTGAAAATCCCTCCCTGATAGCCTGTACCACAGACCGCGATCTTCTCATGCTTGATACCGAAGGAAAAATCCTGAAAAAGATATCGCCTCTCGGCAAAGACGATAATTTCTTTCGGGCACCCTGTCTTATCCACTCCGGGAGTTCCGCAGAAAGCCCGCCCGATCTGGTGGCCGCGGCATCCATCAGAGGATACGTCTATTTATGGGATAACGGCGGAACCCCGCTTCCCGGCTGGCCGGTAAGCCTGCGCGGTTTTATTTATGGAATCTCGGCGGAGCATGAAAGACACGAAGTCCACATGCCGATCGTATCCTACGATGTTGACGAGGATGGAGAACCGGAGATACTGATGGCCTCCTACGACCAGCACCTATACTGCTTCGGACAGGACGGCACACTTTTAAACAGTTTTCCGATGACCCTGGGAGACATGAACATCTCAGGAGTGGCCCTGGCAGAGCTTGACGGCAAGGACGGCGGTGAACTGGTGGTGGCCCAGGGCGGGGAAACACTCTTCGCCTTTCATCTCGGCGGAAAAGAGAAAGCTGAAGTCCTCCCGACCAAGGACAGAGGCACTCTATTCGGAACAGTGGAATGGAATCTCTGTTTTTCGGTAAGTATCATACTGATCATCCTGCTGATTCTTTTCATCGCGGGATATTTCAGAAAAACAGATCTGCTGAAACGGGAATTCGAGCCCAGAAACTGGCAGTACGCCGTTCTGGCGATCTTCTCGGTCCTGATCCTGGCCAGGCTGGTCTATCTCGGTTTCGAGATAAAGAGATATGCCGGTACAAAGGAAGAGGTCAAAGCCGCCCGGAGCGAGATAGAAAATATTCTCGGCGAAGAGGAACTGAAGGTACGCCGGTTATCTCAAAAGATCGCCGCTGACGTCCGCCTTGAGGCTGAACCCGGGGACGATCCTGTGCTGATACTCAGTATACTGGAGAGGCTTGCCGATCATTACCGGCTTGATTGCAGCTATGACGGTCTGGCCGTAACCGACAGCACGGGAAAGGTGATACAGTCGGTTGGGCTGGCAAAAGGCCTGTCCGGAATCAGCAACGGGGAAGGCCGGCTTAAAGACAAGACCGTCATCACCATACTGAACGGCCTGCCGGTATTCGCCAGCGGAGTACCGTTGGGCCCCGCCAATGGATACCGAGCGCTGTACCTGCTCTCAAGCCTCAGGAAAAATATACCCAATCTTATCACCGACTCCACCGGTTACTCGAACTATCTTCGGCTCAGGGGAAGGCTTCTGACCTATTCCGGAGCCGGATCTTCATCTAATGATCTATACCCCTGGGAGAGCACCATATCGCCATTTACCAATATTGAGTTGAAAACCCTGGAAGAAGATGGAGGGCTTACCGTAACCCTGGCCGACGACAGCTACCGGATGGCCCTGGGGGGGTGGGCGGACTTTCTGATAGTAATAATCTTTCCGTTCATCCTGGTTATTCTAATAACTTCCAGAAAAGGGCGAAGAGCCTATGAAAAGAGGATCGGTTATTGCTGGATTCTTCTATTTATCCTGATCTACCTGTCCAGCTGGTTCATACTCTCCACCCACTGCTTTGGAGAGAAACCCGCCCCTATAGCGGGATATCTCACTGAGGTCGCCCTTCACATGGCCGGATTAACCGGAATAATTCTGGCGGTCTATTCTTCCCTTACCAAAGACAGGCTGAAGCGGCTCAACTACACCCTTATGGGCTCCTACCTTCTGGTAAGCCTTCTTCCCATGACCCTTATCCTGATTTTACTGACTGGAGTAATCAGGAAGGCTCAAAACAAGATAGCTCAAAACAGAATAGAAGAGCTTACCGACCGGGCGGATAATATGGTGATGAGGTACAAGGGTGATTATATGATGAGGGATTTACTCACCAGCGCCTCCAGGGAATTGCTCTCCGAGCACCCCGAGAGCACCTGGGTAAATTTTGTGGGGCAGGAAGAGAGCTTCTTCACCTATTGCTTTCCCTCGGCGTATATCACACTCGGCATTCGCGAAATGGACCCTCCCGGACGCTATCTCACAGGTTTTTCGTACAGGGCGCCAAGAAGGGAAAAACTATACCGGGAAAAACCGGCCTGGGCTGAAGGCATCAATCCCAGGGGAGTCTTTCTGGAAGCGAACAGGGCATTTGTACGGGCTATGCATACCATGAAAACTCCCGAAATAGAAGCGGTCCTGGTATCCCACATTCCAATCGACGATTATATCAGGCGCGACCTGGAGGAACGCCTCAGGCTGCTTCCCTTTCTACCCAAGGTCCATCTGGAACCGACCTGGATGGTCCCTCTGCAAGCCCGCCCGCCTTCCGGCACCCGCCTTCCCCTCGGCGCCGAGCTGATAATTCCGGCCAGGGACTGGAAAACCGGAAAGCGAAGGTGGATCTCATACCGGGCCAGCGCTTTCCTGCCGCCGGGAGGCGAAAAATGGAATGTGATATTGGCTCTGGCGCTCCTGGCCATGATGCCTTTCGCGCTTTCCTTCCTGGGAGCTTACTATACCTTTCAGAAGACCGGCCGTCCCCTGGCCAGGCTGCTGAATGGTATCCAGAAGGTGGAGACAGGAGACCTGGAATACCGTCTGGGCAGTTCTTCAGGCCAGGCGGAGGTCGTCAGTGCGTCCAGGGCATTTGACAGTATGGCGGAAAGCCTGGAAAGGACTGTATCGGAACTGGCTGAAAAGAAGAAGGTAGAAGAGATCAGCATGCTCAAGAGCCGCTTCATATCGATGGTAAGTCACGATCTTAAGACCCCTCTTTCCTCCATAAAAGGCGCCGCCGACAATATCATGGAAGGAGTGGCCGGCCCGGTTAGCGAACACCAGCAAAAATACCTCAAGATGATCCTTTCCAGCAGCGATAACCTACAGCGTATGCTTAGCGACATCCTCAACCTTTCAAGAATAGAGAGCGGCAGCCTGGCTCTCGAGAGGGAAACACTGAATATGGAGATAGAGGTTAAGAACCTGCTGAGGTCTATTCAGCCCCTGCTGGATAAAAAGGAACTTAAAACAAGAATAATCACGAACACTTCCCACCCGGACATCTACGCTGACCGGACCAGGATCTGGCAGATACTGAACAACGCCCTCTCAAACTCTGTCAGATACTCTCCTTCCGGAGGTACCATAAAGATCGAGATAGACAAAATCGGGGAGGCCGCTGAATCCGAAGTCGCGGAAAAGAGTTCTATCATGGTCGGCATCACCGACCAGGGGCCCGGAATAGACGAAGAGGAAAGGGAACTCCTGTTCGAGCCGTTCTTCTCCAGGCCGGGGGTTACCGGAAACAACTTCGGAGCCGGGCTGGGGCTTACCATCGTGCGCCAGCTGGTAGAGCTGCACGGCGGAATAGTAACCATTGAAAATAGCGAGGGCGGCGGCGCGAGACTTTCTTTCACGCTGCCCGCGGCGTGATTGCCGCTCGCGCTGGCGGCGCTGGGCTTTTTTATACTTCCCGCGGCGTGATTGCCGCCCGCGCGGGCGGCGCCAGGCTTCCTTTCATACTGCCTTTTTCCTCACACTCCCTGCCGAGTGATTACCACCTTTCTGACGTTCCGGGCTAAACCTCACATTCCCTGCCGGTTTATATTCCCTCCGGCCGGGCTCCTTCCGGCAACCGGACACGACTCAGCTGAAAAGAAAAATCAGCTTGCCATAGCGTCGGTATTGAATATAATAGAAATTTGCGCAATATCTGCGCGGTTTTGTGCTGGCCTTAGAGGCCCAAAAGGTCAGCGTACTGAAAACCAGGCGGATAAGATTAATAGATACAGGGACTTATATTTTAAAGCCTCATTTATGCTAAATGGTTCTATTCTTGCGTAAATCTTTAATAGCACAACTGGAAACCGGTATTCAACACCTATCCAGTAAGCGGCTTTTATCGAACAGCGCCTTGATAATTAATCTCGCCGGGGCGAAAAAGGAGAAAATACAATCGATTCTGGAAGGTTTAAGAAGGCCAGCGTCCTGATCGTAGACGACGACGATAACCTTCGAATGATCGTCTCGGACCGGCTGCGGCGCTCCGGCTATCTGCCCGCCGAGGCGAGGTCGATAGCGGAAGCCGAGCGGATGCTGGCGGCAGAGAACTACCAGCTTGTGCTTCTGGATATCTTCCTGCCCGACCAGGAGAAGCTTGAAGGGCTGGAGAGGATCAAGAAGGCATATCCGAGAATCCCCGTGATAGTTATGACCGCTCACGGCACCATAGACCTGGCCGTCGAGGCGATGAAGCAGGGGGCATACGAATTCATAACCAAGCCGATAGATTTCAAGAGGCTGGGCGTCCTCATAGAGCGGGCGATAGAGAGTTTCGAACTCAAATCCGAAGTCTCCTACCTTCGTAAGATCGCCTTTGAACCATTCGGCGGTATGATAGGCCAGGACTCCGGACTGGATGATGCTATGGAACTTGCCGGGCAGGTGGCGCCGACTGATACCACTGTGCTGCTCAGGGGGGAGACCGGCACCGGAAAGGAGGTGATGGCCAGGGCGATCCACTTTATGTCCGACCGCTCGGACCGCACTTTCGTGGTGGCGAACTGCGCCGCTATCCCCCGCGAACTTATGGAGAGCGAGATGTTCGGCCACGTAAGGGGAGCTTTCACCGGCGCGATTAGCGACCACACCGGCTTTTTCGAGTCGGCCGGCCGAGGGACCCTCCTTCTGGACGAGATAGGCGACCTGGACATGGCCCTTCAGGCCAAGATCCTCAGGGTGCTGGAGGACGGAGCTTTCAAGAAGGTAGGCTCGAACACCGCTCTCTACAACAGGGCCAGGATCATAGCCTCTACCCACCAGCCCCTGGAAGAGCTGATAGAAGAGGGGAAATTCAGGCAGGACCTCTTCTACAGGATCAACGTTTTTCCCATAAATCTTCCGCCGCTGAGGCAGAGAAAGGACGACATACTGCTGCTGGCCCATCACTTCATAAAACTCTACACTCGAAAGCTTGGGCGGCGAGATATAGAACTGGACAGAAGCGCCGAGAAGGAGCTTCAGAAACACTCCTGGCCGGGAAATGTAAGGGAGCTCAAGAACTGTATGGAAAGACTGGTTCTTACGGCCGAGAACAACAGGATAACCTCAGAAGATCTTGCGACTCTGCTGAACCACCGTCTTCCCCCAGGCGGAAAACCGCCCGTCCGCCCCCTGAAAGACCTCGAAAGGACGGCCATAGAAGCGGCTCTTGCCAAATTCGGCGGCAACAGGACAAAGGCGGCGAAAGCCCTTGGAATCGGCCGGCGGACGCTTCAGAACAAACTGAAGCTGTACTCGGAATCAAAAGAAGATTGAGCTTTCGGCGCCGCCAACGCTAAAGCCGCCCTTCAATACCTTGATAGGACAGCACTAAAAACGCCGGCCTTTCCCACCCGGCCGGCGCTTCAAGGAAGCTAACTTCCTCGATTGTTTTTATATTAAAACCAAATGAAACGAAGGTAGCGGCCACGCACAGATGACCGCTACCATTCCCAAGAGTCCCCTCCAGCACTTGAGACCACTTAGCACCATAAACAAAGCTTTGTGGTATGCCTGAGTTTCAGGCACTTTAAAGGGAGAAATTTCTTTCTCGCTCTATACACCGCATCAAACGTGCCAGTTTTAAAAGATAGGTGAATTTGCCTATATTGTTAATTTTAACAATAAGTTAAACGTTTAGTCGATTCCTGCTGAAAAGCGTTTGGGCGCGCAACCGCTGCGCAGCATAGCGCAGAATCTGCGCGGCTTGGTCTTTTCCGGCTTCCACGCTCATCCGCCGGAACTTCTACTCCTCTTCCCTTTGACCCGCGGCTTCCTGCGGGTGTATAATCGAAGCGTAAGATTAAAATCCAAAGGAGCTCTCAAATGCTTATAGCGATAACCAGAGAGGTTAGTTCTTCCATAGCCGATTGCGAGCTTAGCCGCATAGAGCGGCAGCCTATAGACCTGAACACGGCCAGGCGTCAGCACACCGCATATGAGGAAACCCTGGAGGCCTTCCGGTGCCTGGTCCATCACCTTCACGAGGAGCCAGACCTTCCCGACTCGGTCTTCATAGAGGATACCGCGGTGGTCCTCGACGAGCTGGCCGTGATAACCAGGCCCGGCGCCGAATCGAGAAGGGCGGAGACAGAGTCGGCCGCCGAGGCGCTGAAACCCTTTCGCGAGCTTTATTTTATAGAGCCTCCCGCCCTGCTGGACGGCGGGGATGTACTGGTAACCGGAAAGAACGTCTACGTGGGGCTCTCCAGCAGGACCAACCCGGAGGCCGCGGCCCAGCTGAGAGAGAAGCTCAAACCCCTCGGCTATGAGGTGAAAGAAGTCATGGTGGCCGGCTGTCTTCACCTTAAATCGGCCGTTACCCGGGTCCTGCCGGAAACACTTCTGGTCAATCCCCAGTGGGTGGACCCGGGCGTATTCAAAGGAATGAGGATCATAGAGGTAGCGCCCCAGGAGCCCATGGCCGCCAACGCCCTGATGCTGCCTGATACTGTTATATACACCGGCGGATTTCCACGGACCGCTGAAAAGCTGGAGGCTGAAGGAGCCTGTTTAACACCGGTCGATCTCTCCGAGCTCAGGAAAGCGGAAGGCGGCGTTACCTGCTGCAGCCTTGTGTTTGGAAGATAGCCGGGGGGTTAAAAACCTATAGGGGGAGTTGGCGCTTTCACTTCCAAAGGGCCGGGCGCATTACCCCACAGGGCCGGGAGCCTTGCCTCAAACAGGGCCGGGCGCATTACCCCACAGGGCCGGGA
>CAZAUK010000022.1:0-24376 GCA_964488475.1 uncultured bacterium | reverse complement strand
GGGCCGGGAGCCTTGCCTCAAACAGGGCCGGGCGCATTACCCCACAGGGCCGGGAGCCTTGCCTCAAACAGGGCCGGGCGCCTTACCCCACAGGGCCGGGAACCTTGCCTCAAACAGGGCCGGGCGCCTAAATCTCAGGCGTTTCGCTCTATTATCTGATCTATACTCTCAGCGGGAATACCCAGCTTCTCGGCGGCCTTCTGCCTGTCGCCGCCGAAGAACTCCAGGGTCTGCCGAACCTGCTCCTTTATGATATCGTCCAGCTTTCTGGGCTGAAATTCCGGCTTCTCAGCGGCCTTTTCCATCATTCTCCCTCCTCTCACCGCGGGGGGCAGGGACTCCAGCCGAATGGTGTCTGTCTCCTCCTTGGCCACCGCGGTCGCGACGATGGTTGAGAGCTCCTGAACGTTGTTGGGGTACTTGTACTTCTGAAGGACCCGGATCGCCTCTCCCGAGAAGCCTTCTATATCCTTTTCCGCTTTCTTGGCCTCCTGTTTGAGGAAATGGTTCGCGAGAAGGGGAATGTCGTCCACCCGCTCTCTGAGCGGCGGAATCCTTATCGAGTTTATCATAAGATGGTAGAGAAGGTCCCTGCTGAAGCTCTCCTCGTACTCGGGGGAGGTAAGGTCCCTGGTGGTGGAAACAACCATCCTCACATCGGCGGAGCGGATCCTGGCCGAGCTCTCCCGGTAATACTCTCCCGCCTGAATGAGCCGCCTCAGGCGCCTCTGCATGGGGTAGTTCAGATACTCTATATTATTGAGAAAGATGGTCCCCTGGTCGGCCTCCTCCACGAAACCGGGCTTGGCCTCCCTGGAGCCGCTCCAGCCCCGCACCTGCCCGAAGAAGAAGGCGGAAAACTGCTCCGGCTCGAAGTCTCTCGCCTCAACGGCGATGAAGGTCTTATCCCGACGGGGACTGGCGTTGTGGATTATTCTGGCCAGGTCCTCCTTGCCGGTGCCGCTCTCGCCCCAGATGAAGACGCTGAGATCGCTGGCGGCAAGCTTCTCCACCTGGTGAAAGAGGCGGATCATCTCCAGGTCCTGGGTGGGCAGGTAGTCGAAGGCGTACTTGTTGACCAGCTCCTTACGGCTGAGCTTGCTGGGAAGCTCCTCTATGCTTCTGTGAAGGACCTTGTGCTCGAGGGCGTCGTCCATGACCTCGAGAAGCTTGTCGTCATCGACCGGCTTTATCAGATAGTCGAACACTCCCAGCTTCATCGATTTAACCGCCAGGTCGACGTCGTTGACGCCGGTAAGGACCACCACGGGTATGTCTATTCCTTTTTCTTTCATGCTCTTTAGTATATCCATCCCGGTGACGTTGGGCATGTCCATATCGAGAAGGATTATGTCGAAGTCCTTCTGGGTCAGAAGGTCCATCACCTCGCGCGAATCGTTCACCACGTTGGTCTCGAACCTGCCGGTCTGGGCCAGGAACACCTTGAAGTAGTTGGTCACCGCAACGTCGTCGTCTACAATTAGAACGTGCTGATTCATTTCATGCCCTCCATCATAACTTGCGGGCTCATTTCATGCCTCCCTCAAATCGATACGGCTCACTTCGAGCGCTCTCTCATAATCCGCGTGTCTCACTTCATGCCCTCCCTGTGCTCTTCGGGATGGGATACCGGTATCTTTATGGTAAAGGTGGTTCCCTTGCCCGGCTCGCTGTTTACCGATATGTTGCCGCCGTGCTCCTCCACGATACGGTACGCTATGGCCAGTCCCAGACCGGTCCCTCCCTTGGCCCTCTTGGTGGTGTAGAAGGGGTCGAATATCTGCTTGAGAGTCTTCTCGTTCATGCCGCAGCCGTTATCCTCTATCTGAACCACGATCCTGCCCTCCTCCTCCCTGGTCCTCACCACTATCCTTCCCTTCCGGTCGTCGGGCATGGCCTGGCCGGCGTTCACTATCAGATTGACCAGCACCTGCTCGATCTTCTGCGCGTTACCCTTGAAGGAGGCAAGGTCCTCTCCCAGGTCCAGCTCGATCTTGGCCCGCTTGTGGACCTCCTTGTGGACCAGCCGGGTGGTCGCCTCCACCAGGGTGTTGATCTCCACCTGGTCGGTTAGAAGTCCCTCGTCCTTCTTGGTGAAGGCCCTGAGCCCCTCCACGATTCCCTTGATCCTCTCGGAGCCGTGGGCCATGTCGTCGACCAGGACCATTATGTGGTCTCTGAAGAATTCGTATTTAAGGCGGGCTATCTTAAGATCCGGATGGTCTTTGTAGTACTCATCCAGTATGGGAAGCACGTCCTCGAAGGACTGTTTTATTATCTTTATGTTGCCCCGGATGAACTGGTTGGGGTTGTTTATCTCATGGCCGATCCCGCTTACCAGCTCGCCGATGGAGGCCAGCTTGTCGGCCTGCTGAAGCTGCTGGTCGTATGTCTTCTCCAGGGTGACGTCGCGGTAGAACTCCAGAATGCCGTCCACCTCGTGCTCCTTGTTATACACCGGAAGGGCGTGGACCTGAAGGTAGCGGTCGTCGTCTTTGATGGTCAGGGTGACCGGGGTCTTGTTCTTCATGATTCTTTCCAGGCGGCAGTCATCGCACGGTTTGTCCCGGTTGAAAGCCGAATAGCAGTAGTCTCCCGGCTCGATGTCGTCGCGGTTGGTCATAACCACTCTGCGGTTGCGGTCCAGAAGGACCACATCGTCGGGAATCGCCTCGAAGATGGTCTCCAGCCGGCTCTTGGCTTTGGTCCACCCCTCGTTGACCCTTCCCAGATAGGAGTTCACTATGGAGAGCTTCTGCTTCTGGTTCTCCAGCTCTATGGTGCGCTCGGCGATATCGCCGGAGAGCTCCTTGAGGCGGGCGTGAGAATCTATCTCCTCCTTTTCCATCCTGGCCAGCTTATCCTTGAGGTCCTTGCGGTCAAGGGCCAGGTTGAGCATTCGGCCGATCTCGTCTAGCATCTTCTGCTCTTCCAGAAGGAAATCAATGGAGGGGTCCTTGTAGCCCACCCTTATCTCGCCCTTCTCCTGGTGCCACACGGTCAGGGTGACGCTGAGGTAGTTGTCGCTGGAGGGCTTGTTGCCGTATTTCTTTCCGTCATAGACCGAGTAGACCACCACGTCCTCGGGGTGAAGCATGCCCGCGCTGAGGTAGCGGGGAAGCTTGGTGAAGAACTCGTCCACCGTCTTGGAAGACTCTATCAGCTCGGCCACGTTGTAGATGCAGGTGAGCTCCTTGAGCCGCTCGTCCTTCTCCCATTCCTTGTCCCTGCTGAGAGAACCCAGCTTGTTGCCGAAGAAGATGAACAGGCCGTTTTCGCCCTTCTCGGTGTAGCCGGACTTAAGCGGAATGGAATGGCCCCGCATATCCTTGTTTACAAAGACGGCCACTCCCCTGCTTCCGTCGCGGGCCTGACCCATCGCGGAGCGGAAGGTGTTCATCGAAGAAGAGGTGAGAATGTCCTCCAGGTTCTCGCCGTCAAGGGATTCGGCCCCGATCCCGTCGGCGAGCATCTGCTCGCTGACCCGCACTATCCGGCCGCTTTCCTCTACGGCCAGAAGATAGTCGAAGTTGTTCTCCAGAAATGAAAATATGTGCTTTGTCTGCTTTTCCATAAGCGCTGCTCCCGGCGTTGCTCACTGGGCAGCTTAATGATTTTTAGTGACAAATACATGGAAGCGCGGCGAAGATCAGGCCGCCGGTCTTATCGACGGATATATTGTAACCTTTCAGGGCGCTTTATTTCAAGCTCGCAGTGAGAATTAATCCGGAATCGGCCGGCGGCTGGAGTATTCAGAATCCACCGGCGGGGGACTATATAAAGGGGAGCGGCCGCGAAACCATATTCTTCCACCGCAGCGGCCCCAAAAATCGAGTTTCAGCGATGAAACTGGCTATGCTACGCGGCTTAGCACACTAACTTGATTCGCCGACACGATTCCCAAAATCTAGTTTCAGCGATGAAACTGATTATCCCAATCAGATTTTTCCAAAATAATCAGTTTCTTATGCGGCCAGAAGATTCGAGTTTCTGCTCTGAAAACAACTTATACCGACACTTATGTTCTTAAAAGCGGATGGAAAGATCGGTTCAGCAGATCGAGTTTCAGCGCTGGTGGACGGAGTTCGGTCGGGAGGAAAGCATACGGTTAGTTTCGAAGCGCTGAATATCGCTTTCGGAACTTACTTCTATAAGCTTCAGGCCGACGAATTCGTGGCAACCAGGAAGATGATAGTTCTGAGGTAGAATTCAGCAGCTGCAGCTTCCGGCAAGCGGGAGGGACTCACCGTCTCTCCCGCTTTTTTTATATTCCGAACCGGGATTGATTCATAAGGCATGACTCTGCCGTAACGGCCATTTTCGATAGCAATATGTTGATATATCGGAGAAAAGCTCAGGTTCTCTGAAACAGGCCCGGCTGAATCAGGACGGCGGCAATGTGCAAATACGGTGGGTAAGGCAGTTCACAGTTTACAGGTTGAATCGAAAGAGCTATAATCATTAAAATTCTTAAGTAGCAGTTTCCCGGGGTTTCTCAGGGTCCGGAAAGGATGAAGAATTCAGTGAGGGATATGAAAATCATCTTTTACGTTGGCTTCATGCCCCGTATTTGCCCTGGTGAGCTGTATATGAATTATGTCAATCAGGGGGGGAGACCAGAGAGGGCCGATGTCCTGAAATAGAGAAGACAGTCAGGAAATTCTACGAGGAATATCCCTATCCGGAATACCGGAAGGAGTGGGACTCCAAATGCCCCATTCCGCTCAGATGGAATCCCGATGAAGCCCTTTCCGTGATTAATCACTATTGTTTTAAGGGCAGGAAAAGCTTCCGCAATTTTCGAGTACTGATCGCCGGCTGCGGGATCGGGGACGATCTGGTCTGGCTGACCAAACAGCTGGAGCTGTATGAGAACACTTCGGTGGCAGGAATAGATCTCAGCGGCGGCAGCCTGGAAATCAGCAGGAAAAGGGCAGAGCTTTACGGCCTGGGCAATGTCGAATTGCACCGGATGTGCCTGCTGGATTTGACTCCCGAAGCCTTCCAGCCGTTTGATTTTATTCTCTGCGGAGGTGTACTTCACCACCTGGAAGATCCGTCCAAAGGGCTGACCGCCCTGAAGAATGTTCTAAAGAGCGATGGATCGATGCTCTTGATGGTCTATGGAAAGATCGGCAGAACACATATATATCAGATGCAGGATCTGCTCAGGCTTGTGAACAGGAACGTCGATGATATCAAGCAAAAGATTAATAATTTCAAGGTCGTCTACAATCACCTGCCCGAAAGTAATCTTTTCAGGAAGAATGAGGATATCACCCCGGATCACAAGGCCTCAGAGAGCGGTATCGCGGATATGCTGCTGCACCCTCGGGACCGGGCGTATACCATCCCGGAGCTTTTCGACTGGATAGAGGAATGCGGGCTGAATTTCATCGAATTCGGGATTCTTGAAAGGGATAAATATAAATATAGAATACCGAACATAGATTATACAGGAATTGGGCAGATAGAAAGATGCGCCATAAACGAGCTGTATTTCGGGGATATATTCAAGCACACCTTCTACGTATCCGGGACTTCGGATACGACCGCCTCCGTAGATAACCAGGAAAATATACCCGTCTGGGTCGGACTGGATTACAACCAGTGCGCACAGTTGTTTGAATATCTGGGAAAAACGGATGACTACAGCATCTCGCTGAAGGGCAAAAAGAAAGAGCTCCTGGTTCCGCTCAGAGAGCGGGATGTGAAATACAATTACGGCAAGGAGCTGAATCTGAAGCTCACCCTTAATCCCGACACGGTTGAAGTAATTAAGAGAATCGATAACAGAAGGAGCTTGGGCGAGATATTCGAGGGAGTGGCAAAGAGCGGCAGCTGCAGCTCGAGCTATCAGGAGCTGGTTGAAGAATCTACACCGGTGTTGAATAAATTAATAGATAACATGATAATTGTGCTGAAACACCCTGAGTCGGATCTGGCGCTGGCAAAGTGGAAACCCTGACGGGGGTGTAACAAGAAAATTGCGGGATCATCCAACGGGCTGAGCGGCCTTCCCGGCTGAATGATCACGTACTATCAGGCTTTCGCCTTCAGAAGCGAACAGGGGCAGGCGTTAAGCTTATCTGTATATCGACTTCACGGCGCCCCAGCTGCCTGCTTCGGTATCGCTCCCCTGTTCGACGCATTCGTGTTCGATCACTCCGTTGAAGATGATGAAGTTGTCACCTCTGACGTCGATGGATACCCATTCCGGATTGTAATCCGGGATGACGTAATCGAACGAATAGTGTGTTACTTCATCCGGAACCGGATCGAAGTATTCCAGAGTGACTCTCTCGATATAGAATGCTTCATCCTGTCCCACCAGATCGGGAGTCGGCGGAGTGGTATCTCCGTAGCCGAGGTACGACCATTCCGGCGTGGACCAGTTGACAGCGAATTCGAGGACACTGGGCCAGCCGGACTCATAATGGCTTACATCGAATTCAATGTGTATGATCTTTGCTCGGTTGGTATCGAACGGATGGTCGTAGAACCACTGGTTAATCCATCCGGAATCGTATATATACCACTTTCCCCAGTTATATCCGGATCCCCCGCCATCTCCTCCCATCCCCTCGGGGTGCATATCGAACCAGAAAGTATCCGTAATCGGCTCAGACCGGACGCCTGATACCAGAAGCGCAATGATCAGAACGCAGAAAACAGCAGTAAGTTTTTTCATGGTTTCTGTCTTTTTCCCCTCCGAAAAATGAATTCTCCGGTGTTGGGGCATAAATCCGCCCTTTGAGCTGTGGGTGCGGTTTGAAAACAACAATTTATAGTAGCACGAACTTCTCTCGATCACCCCCTTTCAAGAGTTGAGGTTACTGGTCCATTACGCGTTAATCTTCGCCTTCAGGTGTGATTGATTCTTTTCACGTCTGTTGAGCGATTCAGAGCACTGTAACCTTTAAGTTCGGTTAAACCGGTTCCCTTAGTTTTTTTAACAATTAGCCCTTATCGCCTTCATTATACCATGAACGGGTGAGACAGGGCAATTATTTATTTTTGCTGTAAGCTGTTAGCGCGAGAGTTGGTATGTTTTGCCTTCTCCAATAAACGGTTCCTGAGATAATATATGGAGGCGGCCGCTGCCGAAAGCGCGGCAGCCCCTGATAAGTTAGTGAATCAGGTCTGCCTGTAGAGTAGGAGTCAGGCGCCGTTGCTGCAGGTTCCGGGTGGCAATTCCCGCTTCCTTTCGGGCGGGCCTTCAGTCCCGGCAACCATACCCGTTCTCCTGTCTCCCCTCATCAAACCGTACGTGAGGTTTTCCCTCATACGGCTTTCCTGCGAGAATTAAGTGAGTCGCTACGTGCTCCACCGGACACGATAATCCGAGTATAAGCCCAGCCGGTTATACAGATAGTCATAATCATATCTCTTCCATCCGCATCCATGGCCCTTGGCCTTATACTGAAGAACACGCCGCACTTTAACCTCCACGTAATACCTGATATCATGAAAGACACGATTGGCATTACCGACTCGAAAATAGTTGACCCAACCACGCAGCATCCGGTTGGTCCTCTGGATGTATTCGTCGAGGGTGATGGGATAATGCGGGTCGAGTACGTTCTTAAGCTTTCCTCTCAGCCGGCTAGAAAAGACACCCCTTCCCTGGGCGCTCACCTTAAAAGGACCATCTTCCTAGCCCGGGAGAGCTTCGGGGTCTCAAGCCTGTAAAAGTAGATTCCTGAAGAAACCCTGTAGCCCTTACTGTTCTCGCCGCCCCAGACAACCCGGGTTATGCCCCCATCCACCACTTCATCCAGAAGTACCCTGATCATCTCTCCTGTGACGCTGTAAATTGAAAGCCTGACCTTCATCCTTCGCGGTAATTCAAAGCGGATCTCGGTGAAAGGATTGAAAGGATTGGGAATATTCTGAAACAGCGTTGTCCTTGCGGTAGCTTCAGGTGAATCGTTCCCGGTAACAACCGGAATATCGAATACATAGAGACCGAGAGAGCCATCGGTGAGCATGCAGAATCCCCCGCTTATACCTATCCCCAGCGCTTCATCGCCAGTATCATAATACCCGTACTCTGCCGGCGCTGATGGGATTGATATATCAATAATCCTCAGCCCCTCATACCCGTCAGCCAGGTAGGCATAGTTACTTTTCAATTCAACAGTGTAAGATTGCCCGCCGGTATCGTAAGATCCTACTTCGGACAGCGACTCGGGATCTGATATATCTATAACGCGAAGCCCGGAGTTTCCGTCAGCTACATAAGCATAATTATAAGTGCTGTCAAGCGCCACATCATAAGCATACCCACCTGTGTTATAGTTTCCAAGCTTCGACGGTGACTCGGGTTCAGTGATATCGATAGCCAGAAGCCCCCATTCTCCGTCCGCCACCCAGGCACAGGAATCTGAAATGGCGACATCACAGACTGTGCCATCGGTATCAAAGAAGCCAGCTTCCGAGGGCTCTTCAGGATTTGAAATATCTATAATTCGAAGCCCGTTCTCCGAATCAGCCAGATAGGCATACCCGCCGTTCAGGGCAATACCCACTGAGGTTCCGTCGGTGTACAAACTTCCGGCTACGTAAGGGATTTCAGGATCGGTAATATCCAACACCTTAAGCCCATTATAATAATATGCATTGGCCACATATGCGTAATTGCCTCTTACCTTTACATCATACGCGTCGCCTCCTGTATCACAGTATCCCATGAGCTCAATTGAGGGGGTATTGAAATTCAATATGTAGAGGCCCTTATTCCCCCTCGCTACATATGCAAGTGAATTGGTTAACGCGACCTCCCTGGTCTGCCCTCCGGCCATGATATAGGCGGCCTGGCTGGGTGCCGCAGAAGTGAAAAGATCAATTATCCGAAGCCCCCTCCCCTCATCGGCAACGTAAGCGTAGCGGCCGCTTACCGATATCCCCGATGACCTTCCTTCTGTGTCATAATAACCAGCCTCAACCGGTGAGGCGGGATTCGAAATATCAATAGTTCTGAGGCCTGAGGTATCATCGGCCAGGAATGCGTATGAGCCGCTGACATCCACATCCCTGGTAATCCCGTCTGTATCATATCTACCTACTTCTAAGGGAGAGGTCGGATCTGACACATCAAGTATCCTGAGACCATCGTTTGTGCTGGCCACAAAAGCATAGTAACCACTTATGGCAACAGCCCGTGAAGATGCCCCTACGTCATAGAATCCGGTTTCTGAAGGAGATTCCGGAACCGATACATCCACTATCCTGAGGCCGTTTTCCCCGTCGGCAACATAGGCATAACCCCCGCTTACCACGACGCCGTAAGAATATCCACCGGTGACATAATGGCCCACCTGCGACGGTGAAGCTGGGTCTGAGATATCAATTATTCGCAGCCCGCTGTCTGCATCAGCTATATATGCATAGCTTCCGCTTACATCCACATCGTACGCGTACTCGGTCAGGAAGTATCCTTCCTCTGCCGGGGCTGAAGGATCGGACAGATCTATAACACGGAGGCCATCCTTTGAATTGGCAAGATATGCATAGCTGCCTGATACAGCAACTTCCCAGGAGATGCTGCCTATAGAGTAAAACCCTGTAGAATCAGGAAGCTCCGGGTCCGATATATCGAATATCCTGAGGCCGTCATAACAGGCCAGATATGCATAAGAGCCGCTGATGTCCACGCCGTAGGCATCCTGGCTGGTATCATAATTTCCCACCTCATCCGGTGATGTGGGGGTTGCGACATCAATTATGAACAATCCCTCCGAAATATTGGCAACGTAGGCATAGGAGCCGTCAGTCGAAACATCTTTTGGGCGTCCATCCATATCAAAGAATCCTGCAGAATCTGGAGACTCAGGAGAGGTTATGTCCATTATGTAAAGGCCGGCTCTGTAGGCGACGACAAATGCCCTCAGGCCGCTGAGATCGATAGCTAATGCTAAGTCGTCTGTATCCCGCGCCCCTACAGAATCAGGCGAGGCGGGTGTTGATATATCAACCACGCAAAGCCCATAATTGCCATTGGCAACATAAGCATAGCTGCCTTCCACAGCAACATCATAGGCGTGTTCCAGTGCTATTGAACCCACTTCGACTGGCGAGCTGGGATTAGAAACATCAATAATCAACAGTCCATTGTAAAGGTCCGAAACATAGGCATAGGAACCAGCCAGGTCAATCCCTGATGTCAACCCCTCTGAATCATAGTATCCAACTTCAGTGGGAAATCTGGGATACGAAATATCTATTATCCTGAGCCTAGAATTATATATATCGATAAGATATACGAATGACCCGTTTGTGGTCAGCGCGATCGGAGAACCATCTATCTCCATGCTGGCCACTTTTTCAGGTGACCCTGGATCAGATATTTTAACTACACACAAACCTCTCTTCACGGCTACATATGCGTATGAACCGCTCAAATCAATATCTTTTATTACTTCAGGAAGATCTAGCTTCCCGAGCTCTACCGGATTGGAAGGATCTGCAATATCCAGTATAATTAAACTGCCTCCTTTTCCGAAATAAGCAATATTACCGTCCAATTCGGCTGTCATGCAGGGCCCATCAGCCCATTTTGCCACCAGACAGGCATTCTCGCTGTCGCCGGAAGCTCCTAGTATCTGCCCCCCACTCTCAGATACCTGGTTGGATTCTGTCATTAACCCTTTGAATTTACTTAAACTCAGTATGTCCCGGGTATCCCGATTCTCTCCTGATATCCCGCTTGAGCTGACCAGGATCAGGATAATACAGGTCAATATAGCAACGCCGCCCCGAATATTTGAAACGAGCATATCTTCTCCCCCTTTTTGGATTTCTTAGATTATTGAGTCCTAACCCGCCGCAATTATAACCGCTTCAGGGTTAGCCGTCAAGAGGATTGTATGGCTGGAGTTTCCCCAATTTTCATTCCCTGTCCGATAATTGGATGATCTGTAGTGTGTGCGGCTGATTGATATTTTCGAAAACGCATCGATTTCCCCGTCGAGGAAATCTTCCGCTCCCGGTCCTCAGGTTCGCTCTTTCTGCCCCTTTCGGGGCAGAAATCCTTGCCCGCTCGCCTTGCGGAGGGTTATGTAAACGGCTTTCGGCAGATCGAAAGCTGAGAGAAAAACCCCGCGGACCGCCCCTCCCACTCCAAAAATCCCGGCGAAGAATCCCGACAATCCGCCTCCAGTCAAAGCGGCAGATAAAGTAAAAGAAATGGAACCATAATCGTGGATGTTCCAAACCCTGTGAGTGTTCCCACCCCGCTGGCCAATATGGTAAGAAGCGTGATGTAGATTATTTCCATGTTTATATATTATCAGATCGGCGGCACTTAGTATTGAAAGTTCTCAAGAAAGCGATGACTCAAGGAAAACGATTTGAGCGGGGCCCGACGGCCGGGATGCCTTGCAGCCCAGATGCCAAACAAAGCAGGGGAAACCTGTTATATGAAGAACAAGTCCAGAGTAACAAGTCATTAATCTTTGAATTAAGCCAGTTACCCTTCTTAACTGCGATATACGTTCTTTCTATCCCCTACTTTTGATGATATGCACGATCAACTTGTCATCTTCAATCGAGTAAACAATACGAAAATTACCCTGTCTGACTCGATAGAGCTCTTTTCCAGAAAGTTTTTCACATCCCTTTGGCCTTGGATCGTCCGCTAAACTGCGAATCTTTCTTACAATCCGCCTACGGTCTTTTTGCGTGCGAATCCTCTCGATTTCCTTTGAGGCAGACTTCTTGATTAGAATCCTATATTTTGCCACGAGCTCTCAAATCTTTAATAAAGTCCTCAAATGGCATTTCCGGTTCCGACAACCTCTCCTCAAAAGCTGCCAAGTCTTCTGAGTCCTCAGCAAGCGATAATTTCACCGCCTCGTTTACCAGATCAGAGACCGACCTGTCAGTCTCAGCGGCCTTTAGCTTCAAAGCGTAGTGAAGCTCCGGATCAAAGTAGATTGTCGACCTTTTGTTATTATTTTTCATGTTTGAATTATAACATTATGACGTTATAGTGTCAAGACGCTACATTCTAAAACACTTGGTTTTAATAATAAGAACGCGCAAACGTAATCTCATATGGGAACTTTTGGTTCTTTATACAGTCAGTGGATTTATGAACATCGCGGCTCTATAACCGTTGTTCGCTCATTGGTAATATTGAATAATAGTATTGGATAAATAAAATATTATCATTTATGATTTTAACGATTAGTTTAATCGGGACTGATAGTTAAAACATAATCCAAATAGATAAATTCTTACTTACCGCAGAGAATCTATATGGGAGTCGCTTATGATTGGCAAGAAAATATCCCACTACAAGATAATTGATAAAATAGGCGAGGGTGGAATGGGCGATGTATATAAAGCCCGGGATCTGAGACTCGACCGCTTGGTGGCTCTCAAGTTCCTTTCTCAGGACAGAAAATTTGAACCCGACGCTAAAAAGCGTTTCAAGCACGAAGCGAAAGCGGCTTCAGCGCTTGATCATATCAATATAGGAACCATCTATGAGATCGACGAGACTCCTGACGGGCAGATGTTCATCGCGATGGCTTTCTATGAGGGATTAACGCTTCAAGAACTTCTGGATAAGAGGCGTATTGATGTCGAGGAAACACTTGATATTGCTATACAGATAGCTGATGGATTGGCCAGAGCCCACCAGGGGGGGATCATACACAGAGATATCAAGCCGGCTAACATCGTCGTTACGAAGGAGGGGATAGTAAAAATCATCGATTTCGGCATTGCAAAACTCGCCGGTTTTACAAGGGTGACAAAAACGAATGAAACCACAGGAACAATCCCTTATATGTCCCCGGAGCAGGCCAGGGGTGAAGAGGTAGACCACAGGACGGATATCTTTTCCCTGGGAATAATTCTATACGAGATGCTGGCGGGAGTGCATCCTTTCAAGGGTGAGTACGAAGCGGCGATAATGCACTCTATATTGTTTGACGAGCCCAAGCCGATCGAATCCTTGAAAAAGGATATCCAAAGAGCATTTGAAAAGATCCTGGCTTTAGCTTTAGCCAAGGAACCTGATTCCAGGTATAAAGATGCGGCAATATTGGCAGAGGACTTGAAGAAAGTTAGAAACGACCACAAAAGCGGTAAAGGGGCTCTTTCCGGAAAAACTAAAGGCAGGAAAAGGATACTGGCGGCACTTACAGTAGCGGCACTGATTGTTTTATCAGCGGGTTATATCATATATTCCAGCTATACCACAGGGGGGGAACGCTTCTCAATAACTGAAATATTCAAAGGCAAATCCAGGAAAGACCTCAAAGCAAAAGAAGAGAATTTAGCTTTGGCGGTTGCCCCGTTCTGGGGCCAGAATGAGGAAGCATCCCAGGAAGGCCTTGTCACCCAGAAGCTGATTATGCGCAAATTAGCCCAAATAATGGGCCCGGAGGAAAGAGATAATATCTTAGCCGTAGACCCTGAAGAGATTCCCCGCTCACACTCCGAGGCCAGGCGAGTGGGCAGAAAACTTGGCGCGATGATGGTAATTTGGGGAGATGTATTGATCTATGAGGGCGAGGTAGAGATTCAGCCGTATATATCAATGCTGCAGCCCAGAGAAAACCAGAAAGATGATTCTCAAAAACCCGTAAGATTCGGCATGGCGGATAAAAACCAGCTGGAATTAAGAAAGGAGAAAGCTGCTGAGATAACAAACTCCATTTTGTACACCGCAGCTATATATTTCAAGAATGAAGATCCCGGCAAGGCGCTTTCTCTGGTTCAAAAACTTCCAGATTCAGATTCAGAGAGATATATTATCCAGGGAGAAATTCTATTTAATATGGGAAAAAAAGAAGATGCCAACCAGGCCTACAAGACCGCAATAAATTTGGCCCCCGACAAAGCGCGGCCGCATCTTTATCTTGGCGATCATTATAAAAATATTTACAGATTCGATGAAGCCCTTAAGGAGTATAAAAAGGCGGTAGAATTGGAGCCGGATTACGCCTGGGCAGGATTGGATCTGGCCTATTTTTACAGCGGCTTTGACAAGAAGGAATCGGCGCTTAAGGAAATTGAAAGAGTTATAGATCTCAAGGAGGAAGACGCATCGATTTATAATTATATTGCTTATGTCTTTAATCAGCTCGGAGTCTATAAATCGGCCATCGAATACTACAAAAAAGCCATTAATCTTGAACCGGGAAACGCAGGATATATATGCTCATTGGGGAAGGCATATGAATCAGAGGGAGATTCTTCAGAGGCGCTAAATCAATATAAAAAAGCCGCTGAGATCGATCCTTCCTATGATTGGCCATTTATTCTGATGGGCAACTTTTATAGTGCACAGGGCGATTATGATATGGCCCTTAAATACTACCAGAAAGTCAAGGAGCTATCGCCGGAGGATTTTTCAGTATATTTTTCCTTGGGCAGAATAAATGATAAATTAGGGAATAGAAAAAAGGCGGTTGAGCTTTTCCAAAAGGGCTATGGATATTCAGAGGATTTTTTTGGAGATTTATCTCATCTTTTTATGGGGTATAATTATTTATCAACGGAAATGTATGATGAAGCACTGATGGAATTTCAGAAAGGAATCGCCAGCGGCTCTGATTTAGATCTGTACTACTATTATTCAGGTTTTGCTCATGAAAAAATGGGCAATTGGGATAAAGCTCTTGTTGATTATAGAAGCGGGGCGAAGGCTCAATCGGCTGACAGTCTTAAGCTCGGAATATTGAATAACCTTCATTACTTTTTATCATTATGCAGATTTAACAGGTATAGTGAAGCTGATTCATTAATTGATAATATTTACAAGAGGTATAAACCGATTGATTTGAAATGGCTTGTTCTAGAAGAAGATGCCGCACTGGATTTCTACACCGGAAATAAGTCATTAGAAGAAGTGCTGAGTGTGAGTTCAGATGGCAACGACCAAAATAAGGATAAAATGATAAAGTGTTCCCTCTATTATTACATAGCAATGTCATATGCTGTTAATATCTGGGCGGATAAAGATTCAACGGCAGTATATAACGAAAAGGCCCGTGAGTATTTCACCAAATGTATTGATTCCTGCAAAGACTGCGAAGATTCTTTCCTACTTGGCGACCGAGCGAAGATGGAGCTCGAGCGTCTGAACAAGATCTAATATAAAAGTTTATAAGAACTTAGTGTTCTTTATAGAGGCAGTGGGTTTATGAACAGCGCAGTACGCATGTGGCGGCGCGCGTGGCTGCTTATATGACCTTATAGCGCTTTATGCCGACGCTGCTCAGCTCGTGCTTGTACTTTCTCTGCTGGGTCAGCGGCGGCGGAATGGAAGCGGGCTTGGTGCCTATATGAGCCTTGATAAGCTTCTGTTTGGGCGGCGCGGGGCGCTCCTCCCCAGTGTTCCAGTAGTAGGGAAGCACCTTCTCGTTCAGCTTCTCCTTCATAAGAGCGGCGATATCAGCGGTCAGGTCTTCTGCCACTTCAAGGTCCATCGCCCCGGCCAGAGCTTCAAGCGAGTCCCGCCCTGAGACGCATTCCGGCGGCTCAATAACACGGCCGTACTCAATCAGGCGGCCCTCGAAGTTGACCCTGGTCCCCTCGGTCTCAAGAT
This sequence comes from uncultured bacterium, assembly GCA_964488475.1. GTDB lineage: Bacteria > Krumholzibacteriota > Krumholzibacteriia > Krumholzibacteriales > WJIX01 > CAZAUK01. The sequence goes on along the minus strand of CAZAUK010000022.1, from coordinate 8,811 downwards.
ATGTCGAGCCGGGAAGCACCACCGCGGCCATACGGGTGGTCTCTGTGGGAGTCCAGTCCATGGCGGCGAGGAATTCTACGCCGCTGAGCCAGGACTCAGCCTCCATCCAGGACATTGGGTCTTCTCCCAGCACCAGGGCGGCCTTTATATCGCCGGCCTTAAGAAGCGCGGCAAGCGCGCCCCTGCTGTCTGCTCCCTCTGTCCTTCTCGCGGCGCCCTCAGCTCCGCTGCCGGAACCCTCGGCCTCGCCTTCGGCGCCCTCAGGCCCGCCGGAAATCTCAGCCCCGCCGCCGGCCGGCGCTCGGCCGGGAGCGAAAACGGGGTCGGCGCCCATAAGCTCCACCCCGACGCTGTTTGAGGCGTTCTGGGGAAGCAGCAGCTCGGCGCTCTTGCCCGACTGCCTGAGCAGTGTAGTGAGGTTGGCCAGAATCTCCAAATCGCCCTCCGCACTGTCCTGGGGCCGGTCGGGCGAGTGGATGATGACCACATTCTGGGCGGCGGCGATTATATCGGCGGCCTTTCGTATGTCATCAGCTTCCACGCCTGTAAGCCCGGAGATATTTTCCATGTCGAATGTGTCGCCCTTGTCGTAGTCGTCCAGCTTCTCTATCTCCTTTATGAAGTCCTTTCCGAAGACGGCGTGCTCAGCCATAACATCTATCACGCCCTTCCAGAGAAGCGCCGCCCGTCCCCTCATGGGATCCATCGCCAGGTTGGAAAGCACACGGTCTGTGTTGTTCAGCGTTGAGTTGCTAACGATGAACTTCGCGCCGCGCTTCTTGACCGCCTCTATGACCTTCATGCTGAGGATCAGGTGGTCGGACTCAAGAGCGGTGTTGTTGCAGATGACAAGGTCCGCGTCATCCAGGCAGCCTCGGTCCGCGGTGGAACCGGTAAAGCCGAACGCCTTGTCCAGGGCTCCCGCCTCGCGCCCGCCGGCCAGCATGGAGAGGGAAGCGATGTTATTCGTGCCTATCCCCTCTCTTGCTATCCTGGAGGCCAGGTAGAGCTCCTCGTTGGTAAGATCGGGGGAGACGAAGACGGCCACCTTGCCGGCGCCGTGCCTTTCGGCAGCGTCCTTAAGGCCCTTCACAGCCGCCTCTGCCGCCTCATCGAGAGATGTCTTTCTTGATCCCTCAATGGTCCTTACTTCAGGCTCGCCTATCCTGTCCTTCTTTATGAATATCTCGCTGCCGAACCTTCCGTACCTGCACAGGTATTCGCCCGGCTCATCGGAAGGCTCTATGAAGTAGCGGTTGTTGCTTACCTTGCGGACCTTTACAGGGCAGGTAAGAGAACAGAAGCCGCAGTAGCTCTTATCATCCTGAGTGATGAAGGGCGAGCGGCCGGGGAAGGGGTATTTCACCGTAAGGGCCCCGGTGGGGCAGGCGGCCACACAGCTTCCGCATCCCACGCAGCTGGTGTCTACAAGCGCGTCGTTCATGGCGGGGCGCATCTCGGTCCGAAAGCCCCTGTTCACCAGGCCCAGCGCCGATATGGGAAGGACCTTGTCGCAGGTGCGGACGCATTTGGCGCAGAGGACGCACTTGTTGGGGTCGTATACTATGTGGGGATGGCGCTCGTCCACCTTGTGCTTTCTCGCGTAGCCCTTAAACTCGTTCATATCCACGCCGTACTCCTCGGCGCGCAGGCGAAGCTCGCAGTCGTAATATCTCAGGCAGCCGCAGCTTAAGCAGCGCTCGCACTCGTGAACGTTGTCCTCATAGTCGAAACCGGTAGCGACCTCATCGAAGTTGCCTTTGCGCTCCTCAACGTCTATCATCTGAAGGCCGTGGCGGGGGCTTTCGCGCACCTCGCCCAGCTCCTGCTTTCCGGGATCGGCCCAGAAACCCTTCTCGATGCGGAAATCCTTCCCGGGAAGCGGCTCGCCGGTGATATGAGAGTGAATAGCCTTTGCCGCCCTCTGCCCGTCGCGGATAGCGTCTATCACCACGGTGGGGCCGTCGTCGGCGGTGTCGCCGCCGGCGAATACGCCCTCCACATTGGTCTTCATGGTGCCGGTGTCGACGACGAAGGTGTTCCAGCGGGTAAGCTCCACCTCATCGCTGTCCGCCTTGGTAAGTCCTTCTATTATGGGCGACTGGCCTATCGCCGGTACGGCCAGGTCACAGGGAAGGTCAAACTCCGAGCCCTCCATGGGAATCGGCCTGCGGCGGCCGGAGTCATCCGGCTCGCCCAGCCTCATGCGGATGCAGCGAAGGGCCTTGAGCTTTCCGCCGTCGTCCTTGATTATGCCCACCGGCGCGGCGAGCTCCATTATCTCGATACCCTCCTCCAGGCAGTCCTCGATCTCCATCTCGTCGGCGGGCATCTCCGCCTTGGTGCGCCTGTAGAGGATTATCACCTTGTCGGCGCCGAGCCGCCAGGAGGTCCTGGCGACATCCATGGCGGTGTTTCCGCCACCCACCACGACCACCGTGCCGGAAAGGGGCTCCGGGTTGCCGGTCTTCTCTATGAGGAATTCGGCGCCTCTTATCACGCCCTCTGTATCATCCTCGCCCTCAACGCGCATCGGCTTGCCGCGCCAGGCGCCGGTCGCTATGAAGACAGCGTCGTGCTCGCCGCGAAGCTCGTCCAGGCGAACGTCCTTGCCCACGCGGGTGTTGTACTTTATCTCGGCTCCCGCCCGCTCGATATATTCTACTTCGGCGTCGAGCAACTCGCCGGTCAGGCGGTACTCGGGGATTCCGTAGCGAAGCATTCCGCCGGAGCGCTCCATCGCCTCATAGATTACCGGCTTGTGGCCGGCCTTTCCCAGAAACCAGGCGGCGGTAAGCCCCGCCGGGCCTGAGCCGATTATGCCCACGCTCTTTCCGGTGTCAGGCTTCCTCTCGGGGTCTTTATCATAGATGCCGGGAATATCTGTGACGTATCTTTTCACATTATTTATAGCGACAGACTCATCGACGTCCTGGCGCCGGCAGACCGCCTCGCATTTGCGGACGCACACACGGCCGCATATCGCCGGAAGCGGGTTGACTTCCCGAATCAGATCCACCGCCTTGACAGGCTCTCCCATGGCGCTAAGAGCGATATACCCCTGAGCGTCAACGCCCGCCGGGCACCCTTCCATGCAGGGGGAGACGCAGTCGGCGTAGTGGTTAGAGCATAGAAGCTCAAAGGCCATCTTTCGCGCCGCCATGACCTTATCGTTGCGCGTCTCTATCTCCATGCCGGGCGCCGCCTTGGTGGCGCAGGAGGGGACCAGGTTGCGCTTTCCCTTGATCTCCACAACGCACACAAAGCAGGAGCCGTAAGGCTCGAGGTCGTCGGCGTGGCAGAGGGTGGGAATGTCGTCGAGCTCGTTCTCTCTTACCAATTCCAGAATGGTCGAGCCGGGCTTCGCCTCTATCTCCTGACCGTTGATCTTCAGCTTGATCTTCTCTTGCATTTAATTCCGCTCCTCAGCTCTTGTATACGGCGTCGAACTTGCAGCTGGTTATACACTTGCCGCACTTGACACATATCGAGTTATCGATTTTATGTACCTTTTTGGGCTCGCCGCTTATGGCGTCCACAGGGCAGTTTCTGGCGCACAGGGTGCAGCCCGTGCACTTCTCAGGATCTATATTGTAGTCCACCAGGGAGGGGCAGCTGCAGGCGGGGCACTTCTTGTCCCTTATGTGCGCCTCGTACTCCTCCCTAAAGTACTTGACCGTTGTGAGCACCGGGTTGGGCGCTGTCTGGCCCAGCCCGCAGAGGCTGGTCTCGATTATCTTGGGCGCCCACCTGGACAGCTTCTCTATATCCCCCTCCTCGCCCTCGCCCTGTACTATGCGCTCGAGCACCTCCAGCATGCGAAGCGTCCCGATTCGGCAGAAGGTGCACTTACCGCAAGATTCCTTCTGTGTGAAGTCTAAGAAGAAACGGGCGATCTCCACCATGCAGGTGTTCTCGTCCATCACCACCATGCCGCCCGATCCCATGATGGCGCCGGTAGCGGGAATCGACTCAAAGTCCACCGGGGTGTCGCCGAGTTTGGCGGGAATGCAGCCCCCGGAAGGGCCTCCCATCTGAACGGCCTTAAACTCCTTGTCCTCCTTGATGCCGCCGCCGACCTTAAAGACCAGGTCCTCTATGCTGGTACCCATCTCGACCTCGGCGAGGCCTCCCCTCCTGACCTTGCCGGCCAGGGCGAAGACCTTGGTCCCCTTGCTCTTCTCGGTGCCGTACTTTGCGTACTCGGCGGCGCCGTTTGAGATGATCCAGGGCACGTTGGCGTATGTCTCAACGTTGTTGTTGTTGGTGGGTTTGCCCCAGAGGCCCTTCTCCGCCGGAAATGGCGGCCTTATCCTGGGCATACCCCTCTCCCCTTCGATGGAGGCGAAAAGCGCTGTCTCCTCGCCGCAGACGAAGGCGCCCGCGCCCTGCTTTATCTTTATGTCGAAGTCAAACCCGGAGTCCAGGATGTTCTTACCCAGGTAACCCTTCTCGCGCGCCGCGCCAAGGGCCAGGGTGAGGCGTTTTATCGCGAGCGGATACTCCGCCCTGCAGTATATATATCCAAATGAGGCGCCTATCGCCCTTGCGCATATTATCATGCCCTCTATGACCGAATGGGGGTCGCCCTCCAGGACCGAGCGGTCCATAAAGGCGCCGGGGTCTCCCTCATCGGCGTTACAGACAACGTACTTTACATCAGATTCGTTGCCGGCGGCAAAGGACCACTTAAGCCCCGCAGGAAATCCCGCGCCGCCCCGGCCCCTCAAGCCCGATTCCTTGACTTCCTCTATTATCTCCTCCGTCTTCATCTCCAGCAGGGCCTTCTTAAGCCCCCTGTAACCGCCGACCTCCTCATACTCTTCTATCACCTCAGGGTTTATGGTGCCGCAGTTTCTAAGGACTATTCGGGTCTGAAGCTTCTGAAAATCGGACTGATCGCCGCTGAAGTTGCCCTCCTTGTCGATCTTAAGGGCGACGTTCTCTTCAAGCTCTCTGCCCTTTTCGATATGCTCAGAGATTATCCTCTCCACCGTGCCGGGGCCCACCTCGCTGTAGATTGTCCGCTCATCGCCGTCTCGCACCTCCACCAGGGGCTCGAGGTAGCACATCCCGATGCAGCCGGTCCTCTCAAGCTCGAACTTCTCCCCACCGCTCTTGTGAATCTCTTCCAGCTTGTCGTAGACTTCCTGGGCGCCAGCGGAAAGCCCGCATGTTCCCATCCCCACGATTATCTTTTTCATCGGAGAACTCCCGTTCTTCTATTCGGTTCTTCCATTCGCAGTTTCAGTTTATTCGGCGGCGCCCGCCTCGCAGGCCGGCCCCGCGCTGTCGCTTTTGGCCTTCTCGCCCCTCTTGTACTTACGGATGACCTTTCTCACCTCGGCCGGGGTCAGCCGCCCGTGAGTGTTGTCGTCCACCATGATGACAGGAGCCAGCGAGCAGCACCCGATGCAGGCCACCGTGTTCAGCGTAAAGAGGCCGTCCTCGGTGGTCTCTCCCTCCTCTATTCCCAGCTCGTCCTGTATCGTCTCCAGGATCAGCTGGGCCCCCGAGACGTGGCAGGCGGTGCCCGCGCAGGCCCGAATCACATGCTTGCCCATCGGCTTCAGCCGGAACTGGCTGTAGAAGGTGATGACCCCGTAGATCTCAGACTCGGGAACGCCTGTAACCGTTGAGATGTAGTTGATCGCTCTTCGGGGAATGTAGCCGAAATGGTCCTGGGCGGACTGCAGAAGGGGGATTAACTCTCCAGGAGTGCCGTCGTAGCGCCAGAGGCTGTAAGTGAATTCTTCATTCATTTAATCCAGTCGCTCCTTCTATTTTAGTGATGTTTTCAGTAAAACACCTGTTAACTCCCGTTTCTCGCGCGGGGAGCGCGCCGTTTTGGGGCAAAATTTTTTACGCGGCCGGCGCCCTCCTCCAGCGTTATCGAATATGAATTTACTCGTCCATTATCTTGATGACCTTGGCCTCGCGGACCCTCAGGACGCCCTCTATCTCGTTCAGTTTCTCCACGATGCGCGGCTTGGTGCCCACCGCGGTATCGCCGGTGATCATTCCGACCAGCTTGGAGCCGTCCTCTATGATGTCGCAGAAGACCACCTCGTCGATGAAGAAGACCGTGGTGAAGACCTGCTGAATGGCGTCCTTGTCGATATCGACTATGATATAGCTGGTGGTGCCGGGATGCTTGGCCGCCGTCTCGCTCTCAGTCTCTTTGACCAGCTTGGCGTAGGTGTTGATGAAATCGCTTACGTCTAGGTCCAGCTTGGGCCTCTCCACCCTGCTCATCGAGACGACCTCCACATCGTCCATATTGGCAATCTCGCTGAAGAGCTTCTCTATCTTCTCCTGCGACTCGGCCTGAGCCAGTATGATGATATCGAAGTCACCCCGCACCGCCTCGCAGCGCTGGACACCTTCCATGTGATAGAGCCTCTTGTAGATCTCGACGCTGTCCGCCTCCTCTGGAATGCGGATGGTAAGGTAGGCGCTGACAGACTCGCGGATCTCAGGCTCAGCCTCCTCCGCCGCCTTGGGGTGCTCAGTGGTGCCCGGCTTAAGCTCCTCCATCGCCCCTATCAGCTCATCCATCTCAAAGGGCTTGTCCAGGTAGCCGGTGTTATGTTCGCTGATCGCCTCAAGCTCCAGGCTCACATCGCCGTAGCCTGTTATGACCAGCACGGGGAGGTCGGGGTACTGCTTCTTTATGACCTTGAGGATCTTCAGCCCGTCGATATCGGGCATGAATATGTCGGTGATGAGATAGTCGTACTGGGCGCCGCGCTCACGGGCGTTCTTAAGCTCGTGAATAGCCGATATGCCGTCGGGACAGGCCACCGCGCTGTACCCTTCCTGGGTGAGCCCCACGGTGAGATTTCGCCTGATTTCAGCCTCGTCGTCTATGATTAAAACGTTCCCCTTCAAAACTTGCCTCCCTGGTTTGATTTAACAGTCCATATAATGAACATATCAATGAAACAAAGTTAACGCCCCGCCGCCCCAGCTCCAAGAACAATCCGGCGCGCCGGCCGAAGCTCACAACGCGCCTCAATATTTTAACGATAAGCTCAAAAAAATCAACCAATTTCTACCGGGCTGCCATATACAGCGCCCGCGCCTCGATCAACCCCCCAAACACACCCCCACATTTCATCGATAAACTATTATTTTCGCTATAATTTGTCAAATACAAAGAAAAAAATGATAATGAAAAATTATAGAAATGTTTCTAATATATACCTCAATTATTTGAATTATAATTTTTCCTCACAAGATAGATATATTTTACATCTTGACATTATTTAACAAAAAGATACAGTTATATTTGTGAGCGGTACACGAAGCATTGTATTTACTACCACAACAAACAGTTGTGTTTTATATCTAATAATTTAGACTCTCTATTTAGGAGGCATCAAAGTGGCTATTTCAATGGAACACCCTGATTATATCGATCTGAAGAACACTATCCGTGAAAATCCTAAGGAGTTTGTAGCTATTACTGGAGCTGGTCTTTCAAAAAAATGTGGCCTTCCAGATTGGAAAGAACTGCGCGATGAATTAATCAAGGATGCATATAAACGATTAGAGGATCAACCGGAAGAAGAACGTAATGGGTACAAGAGCAGATTAAAAAGGATTGCTGATCAGGAAAATTTGTGGATTTCTTTTGAAGAATTAACAGAAATATTACCCCAAAAAGCACGCGAATCTTTTATTAGAAAAAAATTGGTCTTAAGGAATAAAAATAAGGTTCCTGAGAATTATGATCTACTCTGGAAATTGAATATAAAAGGTATAATAACTTTTAACCTAGATACTTGTGCAATTGATTCTTTCTCTAGGGTATTCAAGTATGCTGTAGATACAGCGACTGCGAATTCTCCATCAAAATTTCTTCAATTTCTAGCTGGACCACAGCATTTCGTATTTCAGCCGCATGGGCATATTAGCGATTCGAACTCGTGGGTCTTAACAAATAGGCAATTGACTAGTCTGTTAAGCAAAAAACCATATATACAATTTATGGAGAACGTATGCAATACAAAACATCTTTTAATATTAGGTTTTAATCCTAATGACTTTTCTTTTAACTATTTGTTGCAAAATGCGTTATATGAGCCAAATACTTCTGGACCAAGGCATTTTGCATTTCTTGCTAGTGCACCAAGAGAGATTATAAGAGCTTTAGATGATAAAGGTATATCGGTAATTACATATAGACCTGACAACTTAAAAGAGCATAGGGAAATAAAGGAAGCTCTCGTAGATATTCTATCATTTATGCCAAGAGATGGAATCTCTGCGTCCGTTTTCTTAGGTGAGCAAACAGACTATACTCAAGTGCCGGATGATGAGGTTTTGATTAAGAAACCAATTGATGAAACGAGATCAATTCTGAACAGTGCTATTTGTGGAATTATTCCTCCTGAGGAAAAACCTACACTTGAAGATTTAGATAAATTAGAGCAATTCTATAATGAACATCTAAAATCAATACATATGGCATGGTTAGTAAAACCCGATTCCGAATTCGGCACTTTGCATGGGTACAAAATACTGGGAGAAAGGGGAAGGGGCGCGTTTGGTAAAGTATATGAAGCGGAGCATCCAGAAAACAATAAGCAAGTAGCCATAAAAGTATTGTTGCACGAAGTAAGGCATAATAGAGATTATTTAAATTGCTTCCGAAGGGGAGTTCATTCCATGAGGATATTAACCAAAACCTAAATTGAGCGGTTTTCATTTATTGAGTACATTTTATCAGTGTTGAGAGTATTGAACAAGCCGATTCAGTAATGACCGCCCGCTGGTGCGTCAGAATGCTTTTTGGAAAGACAAATA
>CAZAUK010000021.1:0-38722 GCA_964488475.1 uncultured bacterium | reverse complement strand
GGCCGTTCTGCGTGTGGAAGAAAACCTTTGCGCTTTGGCCGACGCGCCACTCGGTTCCCGGTGCGAACTGCATCGGTTTCTCCCACAGGATATCTATAGCGTCGGGGAGGGTGGAGGCGACCGGTATCAGCTCGAAGGGGGATTCCTCTATTATGTCCGGGAGTCCCGAGGTGTGCGTAAGCAGCCCGCGGACGGTAACTCCCCGCCATCGCGCCGGAAGGCCGTCAAGGTGCCGGCCGATGGAATCATCAAGCGACAACCGCTGTTCCTGAGCGAGAAGCATGACCGCGGCCCCTGTGAAAGATTTGGTAACCGACGCCAGGGGATACACCGTCGAGTCCGATGTGGCAACATCCAGTTCCAGGCTAACCATGCCGTATCCGCGTAGCTTAACCACTTCTCCCCCTTCGACCACCGCCAGCGAAAGTCCGGGAATATGACGGTCTCTCATCTGTTCAAGCACCCAGCGGTCCACCGCGTCCTTGCCCTCACCCGGAGTCCTGGAACGGTCGCATCCAGGCCAAAGCAGGAAAAAAATCATAATCAGAACGAGCATCGTATTTTCGCGGATCGTTTTCATAAGCGGCGGGTTCCCATGCTGAAACTCCTTAGTACCGGCTTTTCATGCTGAAACTCCTTCAAGTCCGCCAACCACGGAACAGATCGAGCTGAATGTTAAGAAGAAAGAACTCTTCTGTCAACGCGGAAAGGGCGACGGACGCCTTCAGTCCCATCATAGCTGACCAGCACCCTGCTTCCAGGGGCATATTCCGATGACGATGAGACTATAAGCACAGCCATAGCCCTTGGTATATAAGTCAAGTCGCGCAGTTTATAAGGAAAGTCACAGATGTTGTGCCACATTTTATGGTTTAATTATTTTCTGAACCAATAACAAGGGCCGAAGTCCACGAGGGATCCGGCCCTTGTTGTGAAATATCGGCCAAACAGTCTACAGGCCGAGGTCTACCGGCAGTATTACGGCGTCTATCACGTGGATGATACCGTTGCTGGCGGAGATGTCAGGGGTGACGATATAGGCGGTGTTGCCGACCGCTGTGATCATAGCGTCGGGCGACACTGAGAATGTCGCTCCCTCGAGCAGGGTCTCAATGACCCTGTCACGCCTGAGCGGAACGACGCTGTTGGCGGCGCGGCGCCCTTCTGTAACGTGGTAACTTACCACTGCCTCTATCGTTCCGGCGCCGAGCAGGTCGTCTATAGCCGCGAACGGACCCTCTTCAGCGAGGATGTCCGGATCGAGCAGATCTTCGACCGCGGCGACCAGGTTGAGGAACGCTTCATCGGTCGGCGCGAACACGGTATACTGGTCGTTGTTGAGCAGTCCCGCTATGAGCGGGCTGTCGGGATTCATCTCGGCTATGTACCCTACGGCCGCAAGCAGCAGAGTGAAGCCGGCGTCCTCCGCGATTTCGGCGATGGTCATGTCGCCGGGAGGAAGGGCCTTGCCTTTCATGCTGTTCATTCGGCGCTCCATTGCGCCTTCATTCATTCTTCCCGTGATCTCAACGCTTTCATCCATAGCAGCCAGCTCGTTCTGTGAGCTGTACTCTTCCGGACCGGTTGAGGTCTCGGAGCAGGATATGAAGCTGACAGCGAATACGAGTCCCATAGCGATAAGCAGGTAACGTTTCATTGTGAACTCCCCTCGATTAGGATTGTGTGCCGCCTTATGGCGGTACCTGGCGAATTTATTGTAATGAGTATAACATTGTAATCTTTACAATGTCAACATATATATTAAAAAATTTTAATAATTTTATTTACTAGTTCAGTCAAGGATCCGGCGCGGTGTTTCCCCGGTTCCACCTGGCATGGTTATTTATTATCGCTCCCCCGGCTTCAGAGGGAATAGTTTTTTAATATTCGATTCAGCCGAGCCGCCTTTTCCGGCTCATCACGTATAATCCGATAGAAAGGCTGAACAGCGCTAATAAGAACGATCCCCATGAACCGAGAACCGGTATTCCCAAGGCCGGTTCCTCAATCGAGAAGCCGGCGGAACTGGTATCGGCGGAGCAGTTGCCGCTGGGATCGCACGCCACGATCATGGCCCTGCAATCCGCGGAGGCCGGGCCGGAAACGGGCCACAGGTAGCTGCCGTCGTTAGTTTCCCCTGTAGCCAGAGTGTCGTCGAAAGAGACGCCCCCGTCTCTGGACAAAAGAATATCTATCAGGCAGGGACCTGAATCATCCGAGGCGGACCACTGGAATTCGGCGGTCTCGTCGGTGCCCCATGTCTCTCCGCCGTCCGGGGAGGAGAGGTCGATGACCGGTGGAACGATATCAGGCCAGGCATCCTGCCCCAGCCATTCCAGCATGCGGGACATCAGAGTGTCCCGGTCGGTCTCAGTGTCTACGGCCTCAAACCCGAAGGCCAGGTAGACCATACGGTGCGGCGTCTCGCAGCGGATTGCCGCGATATTGGACGCGGAGTACTGGAATACGTCGTAAGTGCCTGAACGGCCGCTGATCCTGCTGGGCCAGTCCTGGTTGCAGGAGCCGGAGCCTCCTCCGATGTCGAAGGCCATACCGCCGCCTACCGGATCCCCCGCGATTCCGGTAAGAGACCTGTACCCGGAATCGTCGCTGATATAATCGGCGTGCAGATAGTCGTTATAGAAGGCCATATCGGCGGAAGTCGCTCCGCTCCAGTCGTTCATGTACCATCCTATGTCCTGGCCCGTGAAGCAGATCCGCCCACCGGAATCCATGTAGCTCGAAAGAGCGGTCTGGTTGTCCGAGTTCAGCCTGCCGGATGTACCGGTCATCCATATGACCGTAAAGTACTTGCTCAGCTCGGAGGAGCTTATCTCACCCTGTACGTCTTCGTGCCAGACGTCGTAGAGGTATCCGTTGTTTCCCAGAGAGGCTTCCAGGTAGGTCTGGTACGAGCTGCTGCCGTCGTCGTCCACCAGCAGTACCGGCAGGTCCCCGATCTGTATCTCTATTGTCTCGGAATTGGTATAGCCTCCGGAAGCGGAGATATCCAGCTGGAACACTATTTTCTCTCCGACGCTCAGCAGACGGTCGAATGATACTTCAAACGGGGTGTCCGGCGCTCCCTCTTCACCCGCCGGAAGATCGGGATAGCTGGAACTGTCTGTTATGACCTGGGCCAGCGGGTGGGAGCAGGACAGGATGGCCGAGACGCCGGTCCTGTCAGGTGAGAGTACATCGTTTCGCAGATTCAGGGAAAGGTCCACAGTCTCGCCGGGGTCGATGCGGCCGTCGCCGTCGCCCCCGGGGTCATCGGCCGAGTGGCCCGCGTAGACGATATCGAGGGCTTCATAGTAGTTTACCGCCTGGGTGGCGGTGCCGATATTGCATGAGCCGTACTTGATCCAGAAATAGCCGTCCATTCCCCAGCCCTCTCCCCAGCTGTTCTTGACCAGCCAGGCGCCCTCGCCTCCGCAGAGGGTGTCCTGCCAGCCTATTATGACCACCGCGTGATTGATCGGGTCGTCCCCCTCATGCTCGTAGCAGCCGCCGGTATAGGAAGAGAAATCGCTGTACACGGTAAATGTGGTGGCCACCGGGCCGTGGTTCAGCACCTTCTCCTTGATCGCCTCTACATTATTCGGAACATCCACCCATCCATCGGTGGTGGCGTATTTATCGCAGGCATCCTGCGTGCAGGCCACCGAATCGTCCGCCTGATAGGGCATGCAGGATTCCAGGACAGCGCCTTCCTCCCTGAACAACTCCCAGGCCGTGTCCATCCAACCGCCGCTGCAACCCCAACCGAAGGCGGCGCAGGAAAGGACCTGCTGTTCGGACAGGTCAAACTCTATTCCCGAGTTTATCTTCACCATAGCCTCCAGGGCTCCCACCGCGGCGAAGTCCCAGCAGCTTCCGCAGCCGTCCTGGTCCTTGACCGGCGACACTCCGTTGTAATCACGCCAGTCGTAGCTGGAGGGAAGATCGAGCTGCTGCTCTTGATAAGCCGCCGTGATGGACCGGGACCGGGCCAGCACCTCGGGTGGGACCTCCGCCCCGAGAAGGGCGTTGAACTGGGCCGCGGTGTAACCGGATAGTGAGGTCCGGCCGGGTTTCCAGTGATAACCTTTCTCCTCGACACGCTGCCTGATCTTTTCCAGCGACTCAAGCTGGAAGATCGGCTCAGCCCGCAGCATCAGGTCGTTTTTATTGCGGCTTTCCTGAGCGGCGGCGGGGAAGATCAATGAGGAAAAGAGTATAATAATAAAAGACGTACAAAGAAGGCTGGCGTACTGCCGTATCATGATAATCCTCCGGGAAATCGGGAGCTGAAAGAACAAATCAGAAGAGGGGGCACTTCAGTCATAATGCACTATTATACAATAAATTAATAAACTTTTCAATGTTTATATAGCGCTCGCTTGATAAACCGGGCCGGTTTCCGGTGCCCTTTTTCACGCGGGCTTGATATGGACTGCGTTTACTGATATACTGAGTAGCTGAAAGGGGATCAGCGAGATGATTCTGGCTCCGCTTTGGGGTTGTCCATATTTTTTGACCAATCACTATATCTATATGTTTTTTTAAAGCGTTAATCTAATAAACACCGTTTTTCATTATGGGGGGATGCCGCATGGGTTTTCGTTTTATTCGAAGAAAAAAGATCGCGCCGGGGATCACCCTGAACCTGAGCAAGGGGGGCGGTTCCCTATCTTTGGGCCCCAGGGGCACCAGAGTGAGCGCAGGAACATCGGGCGTGCGCAAGACTGTTGGAGTTCCTGGAACGGGTCTCTATTACACGGAGCGCAAATCCGGCCGCAGCTCTTCGAAGCGGAGCCGAGGCGGGCGCGCCAGGAGTGGAACGGGAGGCGCCCGGGCCGCGCGGCCGGTCCCGGTGGAAAAGAAGCTCACCCTGGGATTTTTCAAGCGGCTGTTTACGCCTCAGGAGGAAGAAGACCTGGTGGACGGCCTGAAAGCGTATGTAAAGGGCCATAGAAACTCCGCCCTGGGGTACTTCAAAAAATCTCTACACCTGGCTGACGCCGCGTTTATGGCCGGCTTCACCGCTCTGAAAATGGAAAAGTTCGAGGAGGCGGCTGAGGCCTTTCAAGCCGCCGACTGTAACCACCGCCGGCTGGGGCGGTATTTCAGCAAATACGGCATTTCGATATCGCTGGTGATGCCGATAACACCGGAGATAGCGGCGCATATAGGTCCCACCAGAAGGGGCCTGCTGCTGGGGCTGGTGGAGGCCTACCAGGAGATGGAAGAGTATGGAAAGGCGGTTGAAGTCCTGGAAAGGCTGCGCCGCTCGGCTCCGGATGACATAGCGGTCAAGCTTTCCCTGGCCGAGCTTCTGATAGAGGCTTTTCCAAAGGACAGAAAAATCTATGACAGAGTGGTCAGGCTCGCCGGGGATACTGAAAACAGTTCCAACATACACGCCGCCCTTATGCTTTATAAAGGCAAGGCTCTCAGGGGGCTGGGGCTTCCTACAGCCGCCAGGGACACCCTGACCGCGGCCTGCCGGAAGAGAAGAGACAGAAGCGAAGAGCTTCTGAAAGCCATCCGCTACGAACGCGCCCGGGTATACCAGGAGATGGGGAAAAAATCCAGAGCCCGATCCGAGTTTGAAAAGCTCTACTCCGCCGATCCCGGCTATGAGGACGTTGCGGAGAGGCTTAGTATAAGGGATTAAAACGGGGACCGGCCGTTATATCCATTAAAGTTTCAGGAAGAAGTTTCGGCTGGGGCGCCGGGGCCTCACCGGTCTGCCGGGCCTTCACATGAAAACTCATATTGAAATTCGAGTGTTCGGGCCGCATTATGATTAATCAGTATGTCTTCCGTCTAAAGAGGCCGGTTACTCAGAGAGTAAAGAATGATAGAGTCATGTGAAAATCAAGACGAGCAGAGCCTGTTCTGCCACGATCTTCCCACCGTCCCCAAACCTGGTATGGGCAGAATCCTGGTGACCGGAGCGAGCGGATATATAGGGGGAAGGCTTGTCCCGGAACTGCTGGCCAGGGGATACCGGGTCAGAGTGATGGTCAGGGCGCATTCGCCGGAGTATCAGAACCTCTGGCCGGGAAGCGAGGTGGTTGTGGCGGACGCGCTGGAAGAGGATACGCTGGACGCCGCCCTTGAGGATGTTACCGACGCCTATTATCTCATACATTCCCTGCTTCTTGGCCCGGAGGAGTTCGCCAGGGCGGATATCAGGGCCGCTTCCAACTTCAGAAGGGCCGCCGACAGAAACGGGGTCAGAAGAATAATATATCTGGGAGGGCTGGGGGATGTGACAGCTTCACTTTCCAAGCACCTCAGAAGCAGGATGGAGGTGGCACACGAACTGACCAGGGGGGCGGCAAAGGCCACCATATTGAGAGCGGCTGTTATAATCGGTTCGGGAAGCGCCTCCTACGAGATAATCAAGAATCTGGTGAATAAACTCTTCATAATACCCGTTCCGCGAACCGCCGGAAGCCTCTGCCAGCCGATATCGATAAGGGATGTGGTGAAATACCTGGTGGGTGTCCTGGAAACCGGCGGGACCGCCGGAGAGATGTTCGACATAGGGGGGAACGAGATCATGACCTATGTCGAAATGCTTAAGAAAACGGCGGGGGTGCTGGGAAAGAAGAGGCTGTTTGTGCCGGTATATTTTTTTAACGCGCCTCTCTACTCCTACCTGGTCAGTCTTCTTACTCCGGTTCCCGGCCCGATAGCCAGATGTCTTCTGGAAGGGATAAAGAACGACGTGGTCTGCAGGGGAAACTCCATAAGGAAGCACATCCATTTCGAGCCCATAGGTTTTGAGGAAGCCATAGTGAGGGCGATGTCGAGGGAGGAGCAGGACAGGGTGCGGACCAGGTGGTCCAACGCGTATCCGCCGGCGCACCATCTGGCAATCAGACTGTGCGAGCTGGACGAAGAGCCCAAATACTCCGCGTTTTCGGAGCTTGAGACCAACAGGGAAGCCGGCGCCATCTTCAAGTCGATCTGCCAGATAGGAGGGCCGGAAGGATGGTTTCACGGAAACTGGCTGTGGCGACTCAGGGGCGCGATAGACAGGATCTTTCTGGGTGTGGGGACTTCCAGGGGAAGAAGAGAGATATCCCGGCTGGAGATCAACGACGTGGTCGATTTCTGGCGGGTGGAGGAAATAGTAAAGAACCAGCGGCTCCTGCTGAGAGCGGAGATGAAGATGCCGGGAAAGGGCTGGCTGGAATTCAGAATAGAAGATATGGGGGGACGGAGGAAGGTTTCGGTGAGGGCCTGGTATGACACCGATTCCGTGCTGGGAAGTATTTACTGGTATGTCTTTCTGCCCTTTCACAGGTTTATATTCAAAGGTCTCATAGAGCAGATAGAGAGAAGAGCGGAGCCGTCATAGAGGGGGGGGATCGTGGTGGAAGGATCATTGGGAGGCGTGCGCGACCGTCGTAGAGGGTCATCGGCGGAACGGTTGTCGGGAGGCGAGCGTGACAGAGGAATGGAATAACAGCAGAGTTATCGCCCACATAGACATGGACGCCTTCTACGCTTCCGTGGAGGTCATGGATTTTCCCGAGCTGGCCGGGAAGCCTGTTGTGGTGGGGGGAGACCTGAGGCGGGGGGTGGTTTCGGCGGCAAGCTATCCGGCCAGAGAGTACGGAATCCATTCCGCCATGCCCCTCTTTCAGGCCAGAAGGCTCTGCTCGGAGCTGATCGTCAGGCCGGTCAGAATGAAGCGGTATTCCCGGGTCAGCGGGGAGGTGATGGCAATACTTCGTTCCTTTTCGCCCCTGGTCGAGCAGGTCAGCGTCGACGAAGCCTATATAGACCTTACCGGAACGGAGAGGATCAGCGGTCCCCCCTCAAACGCCGTCCGGTCGATAAAAACCGCAATTCTGGAAAAGACATCCCTCACATGCTCGGTGGGGCTTTCCGCCTGCAAGCTCGCCGCCAAGATAGCCTCCGACCTGGATAAACCGGACGGGCTTACCGTGATACCGCCGGGGCGGGTGGAAGAATTTCTGGATTCCCGGCCAATAGGACAGATTCCCGGAGTGGGGAAGAAGAGCGAAAGAGCCCTTATAGATATCGGAATAAAGCGTCTCGGGGACATAAAGCGCCTTTCCCCTGATTTCCTTTATGAAAAATTCGGCAAATCCGGGCGGAGGCTGCTTGATATAGCGAGCGGAAAAACCTCATCGGCGGTGACGCCTTTCAGCGAACCCAAATCGATAAGCAACGAGCAGACCCTGGCAGCGGATACAAGGGACGATAAAGTAATCAAAAAGCATCTTCTCATGCTCTCCAACAAGGTGGGAGCACGGCTCAGGAAGCACGGGTACGCGGGAAGGACGGTGACCCTGAAACTGAAGGGGGCGGATTTCAGGCAGATCACCAGAAGCGTGACCCTGGAAAACAGGACCCAGCTGGGAAGGGTCATATTCCGGGAGGCCGCCGGCCTTCTGGCCGGGGAGATTCCGGAGGAGGGAGTCCGGCTGGTGGGAGTGGGAGTCTCCAACCTCGAGCCTGGGGGCCGGGGTGGACAGCTGGGGCTCTTCGACGATAGGAGCGACGATGATAAATGGGAAAGGGCAGAGCTAGCCATCGACTGTATTGTGGATCGTTTTGGAGAAGGCGCTGTGGACCGGGGAGCTTTTCTCGAAGACTCAATTGAAGGCTAGTGTTCGAACGGCTTTGGGTGAAGGCCGGGCGCGGGACTCTCACGCGCCCGGCTTCGCCGTCCGCAGGACGGTATCGGCCGGTTCAAACCGGATTATGAAAAAAATTTAATTCTCCGGAGGATACCTCAGCATCAGTTTTTCCACCGAGCGGCGGATGTCCTCTGAGAGGTTCTCTTTGCCGTGAAGGACACTGGCCGCCCAGCCTCTCCAGACCAGCTGCCTTGTCTCGGCGTCGATGAAGTCGAGGATCAGGGTGCCTTCCTTGTACCTGTGAACGCTCACACCCCCGTAGCGGGGCATGCCCCATGGGCCGTAGCCGTATCCATGGTGAGTCACATCTACTCTTCTTTTGGCTCCTATATAGAATGTTACCAGAAGGTCTGCTTCCATCCGGCCGGCTTTATCAAATCCCATTCCGGCCATCTCCCTGTCGACAGCCGCGTGGACCTCTCTTCTAACCAGCTTGTTATTCATCAGCCTGTGGCGGGGGCTTCCTTTGGGATCGGGAAGCCAGCCGTAAGTCTGGTAGACGCTGAAGTCGGCGTCCCGGTCATAATCGGTCTTGACCCGGATTCCGGAACAGCCGGATATGAAAAGAACAACAAGCGCGACGGCGATTATTTTCTTGATCATCTCACTTCCCTCCCCGCGTTTTCTGGTAAGATAGTCTGTCAAGTCCGATTTTACTCCCGCCCGCCGGCCGGTTCAACGAATATTATACTTCATTTATCGGCCCGGTTCTGATATACAGTTTGAGACGGCCGCGCGTTGAATCGAAGGGCGCGACACGGCAAGAGCGGTAAGAGAGATGAAGCGGGCGATTGTGGTGAGGCGCGGGGGGCGCGGTGCCCCCTGGGCCCGCGAGGAAGGGTAGTATTTTGAATGAAAGAAAGGCAAGATGCGCCAGGTGCGGATCGAAGGACTGCTACCAGGGCAAAGACTGTTTCGGTACGTCCGAAAGGCACAGAGAGTTCTATGAAGATCCTGTCGTCTCCAGGATTCACAGGGCCGCGACCGCGATCGAGGGAAGGCACTACTGCCGGGAGAACCGGCTGGGGGAGATAATCCTGTTTGCCGAGGAGATGGAGATGAAGAAACTGGGGCTGGCCTTTTGTGTGGGGGTGGCCGAAGAGGCTGAAATCGCGGAGAAGATACTCAGCCGGAAATTCGAAGTCGTTTCGGTCTGCTGCAAGGTGGGCGGAATAGAGAAGGATGAATTCGATCTGGAGAGGATAGGACGGGGAAGGGATGTGGAATCTATCTGCAACCCGGCCGGGCAGGCCGATCTTATGAACGAGGCGGGAACCGATCTGAATATCATATGCGGGCTCTGCGTGGGGCACGACTCGGTATTCACCATGAAATCCGAGGCGCCGGTGACTACTCTTTTCGCCAAGGACCGGGTCCTGGCGCATAATCCCGCGGGAGCTCTCTACTGCCCGTATATAAGGCGCGAGTTTCTGGAGGAAGAATAGGCCCAGGTAGCCGCAAAAGGGACAGGCGCGAGTATTTTGAGAACGGGTAGACCCAGGAAACTGAATGAGGGATAGGCCAATACACCGGGGATAGGAACAGCCCCGCTCTTTGATGGGGTAAAGGCAGAATGGCTTACGGCATAATAAACGTTTTAAAGCACGCGGTCATGATTTCCGGTTTCGTTTTCGTTATGATGCTCATCATAGAGTATCTAAACGTGCTGTCGCGTGGTGAATGGTACCGGAAACTCGCCGCGAACAGGATGGGGCAGTATCTGGTAGCCGGTTTTCTGGGAGTACTGCCCGGATGCCTGGGGGCTTTTGTGGCGGTGGCCATGTTTTCCCACGGTTATATCAGCATAGGCGCTATCGTCACGGCCATGATCGCGACCAGCGGAGACGAGTCTTTCGTGATGCTGGCCATGATTCCCCAGCGGGCCTTTCTGATATTCGGGGCGCTGCTGGTTATCGGAATAATCGCGGGCTTTGTGGTGGATCTTTTTCTCAAGAACCGGGAAGTTATCAATATGGAGGAATGCTGCAATCTGGAGGTGCACGAGGAGTTCAGCGAGGCGGTGTCACTTTCCTGGCCGGGAATCATCCGGCTATGGAAAAACTGCTCCCTGGCCAGGGCGGTTCTGGCCGTGCTTCTTGCCGGCATACTGTTAGCGGTACTGGGAGGGCAGGTCGGCCCGGCTGGGTGGAACTGGGTGAGGGTGACGCTGGTGGTTGCCTGCTCCGGAGCCCTGTTCATAGTCTCTACCGTGCAGGAGCACTTTCTGGAGGAGCACCTCTGGGAGCATATAGCAAAGAAGCACCTTCCCAAAATATTTGTCTGGACTTTCGGAATCCTTCTCCTGGTCTTCTTTCTCAATAATTATTTCGATTTTGATTTTGGAGGGACCCACGTATGGGGAAGGTGGATTCTGCTTCTGGCCGCCGCCCTCATCGGTTTCCTGCCGCAGTCGGGTCCTCACCTGGTTTTTCTCACTCTCTACGCACAGGGTGTGATTCCGGTGAGCGTCCTTATGGCCAATTCGATTGTTCAGGACGGCCACGGGATGATTCCCCTGGTGGCCGAATCGAGAAAGGCCTTCTTCGTCATAAAGTTCATCAATCTGGCGGTGGGGCTGGTAGTGGGAGTGGTTTTGATGGCCTCGGGCAGGTAGTCCGGAAAGTGTCCAGATGGAAGACCCGGATTCTCTCCGAAAGTTGAAAAGCCGGCTTACCGGCCCTCTTTGGCGGCGGTTATCATATAGTGGAAATTGTGGTATCTTCTGACCCGTTCGAACCGGCTCAGCAGCTTGTAGATAAAGAAGCCCGCCCTTCCGGTGTTGGGATAGCTTTCCAGGGCAACCACCCGGTCATCTACGAATCCCAGTTCGCCCAAAAGTTTTTTCGTCCTGAAAACGCTGGTGGGGAATTCATACTCCGCCGGAGGGGCCGAGGATCCCTTCAGCCGGTGATAGGCCGTCCTCAGCCGGCCGTGTACCGTTTTGGGAAGAAGGATCGATTTCCAGAACTGGAAAAGAGCCCAGGCGTTTATATCCTCTAAAAACAGCAGGCCTCCCGGCTTTAGAATATCCCTGAAAGAGGACAGGATCTCTTCAACCCTCTCCCATTCATGGTGGATCAGGTCAACGCAGCAGACGCAGTCTACAGAGTTCCTGGCGAATGGAAGGGCGTGAACGGCCCCCCCGGCCCCTTCCTCGATTACCGATCCGTCTCTTAAGAAAGTGACCAGATCGCTCATCAGATCGAACCCGATCAGGGTTCTCCCTTCGCCGGCCAGAGCCAGAAAACCCCGGTCCACCCCGCAACCGATATTAACGACTATTCCATCCTCAAAGCCCTGGCAGGCCCGCCGGGCGGTATTCCAGAACTCCCGTTTGGAGAGCCGCCATTGCCTCTCGCTCAGGTTCTCCTCTTTCCCTTCCGCGGGGCTCTTCATGGTTCCGCCGAGTTTCTTCTCCTCCTCCAGCCTGGCGGGGTCAACGTCGACGGGATAGAGAAGGGGTATGCCGTTTTCGGTTTTAAAGCTCCTTCCGCATCCAGTGCATACCAGTGATTCCCCGTTTTCACTGAGCCGGCTCCCGCAGTCGGGGCAGATGATTATTTCCAGCAGTCTATCGCTTATCAGTTCACCCATAAAGTCTCATCGGTTAAGTATTAGCTCCTCCTGGCGCTCCCATTATCGTTCAATACCGGCCATACTTCAAATTCAAAATCGAACACTTTTTCAAATCAGGACGCGGGGATATGTTCCAGCGGGCCCGGCTGGAACTTTTTTCAAAAAGAATGAACTGATATTTTCCGGGGGGTCCGGTTTTCTTCCTTCACGGGGACACTTAAGCGGGGCATATCTTGACACCGGCGCCGGGTCGTGTTAGCGTTACCATTTACACAATGAATACCGGAAAGGAGCAGAATAAATGGATGTAAACGCGATTCAGGAAGCGCTGAAGGAGCAGGGGGTAGACGGCTGGCTGTTTTACGATTTTCACAATAGGGACCACCTGTCCTACAGAATACTTGATATGGATTTTAATAAGATGACCTCTAGAAGATGGTTCTATTTCATACCCGCCAAGGGGGAGCCGGTGAGGCTGGTTCACAGGGTCGAGTCCTCCAAGCTGGACTCTCTGCCCGGCAGGAAGGCACTCTACCACCCCTGGGAGGAGCTTCACGAGAACCTCAAGGAGATCCTGGGCGAGCCAAAGACCATAGCCATGCAGTATTCGCCTTTCAACAACATTCCCTATGTTTCGATAGTGGACGGCGGCACCCTGGAGCTGATAAGGAGCTTTGGACACGAAGTAGTGACATCGGCGGATCTGGTCCAGAGGTTCGAAGCGGTCATTGATGAGAAGGGCTATCAGAGCCACATCAAAGCCGGAAAGGCGGTCCACCAGATAAAGAACCAGGCCTACGCGAAGATAGCCGAAGAGCTCAACGCGGGAAGAAAGGTCACAGAGTACGACATAATGAAGTTCATCCTGGACAGGTTCGAGGAAGAAGGGATGACCTCCGACGACGAGGTCCCGATCGTGGGAATCAACGACCATCCCGCCAATCCGCACTTCGAGCCTAAGGAGGAGGGCTCCTATGAGTTCAAGAAGGGCGACACCGTTCTTATTGATCTCTGGGCCAAGTTCAAGGAGCCCGGGTCCATATATTACGACATCACCTGGTGCGGCTACGTGGGAGAAGATCCTCCCGAGAAATACAAGGAGATATTCGGTATCGTAAGAGACGCCCGGATCGCCGCGGTCGATTTCGTAAGAAAGTCCTTTGAAGAGGGAAGGCCCTGCTATGGCTGGGAGGTGGACGACGCCTGCAGGAACGTAGTGGTGGAAGCCGGCTACGGTGACTACTTCGTTCACAGGACGGGGCACTCGATAGGAGAAGAGGTTCACGGAAACGGTGTTCATATCGACAACCTCGAGACCAAGGACGAGAGGCAGCTGGTCCCCGGCATATGCTTTTCGATCGAGCCGGGAATCTACCTCGAGGGCGAGATGGCTGTTCGAAGCGAGATAGACTGCTTTATCACTCTGGACGGCGAAGTGGTGGTGGCGGGTGAAGAGCAGATGGAGCTGATAAAGATAAAGGTGGACTAAGAGACGCCGCGGCTGTTTTCAGACATGTAAAGCCGGCCCCGCTGCGGGGACCGGCTTTTTTTCTGGCTGAGTGTTTTTTTACCCCGCGCTTTGCGTGCTTTTCCGCCCGCTTCAGCTTTCCATCCTCCTGGTAGCCGTCTTGGCCAGCATGAAGCGGAGTACCGCGAAGATTATGACGCTGAACCAGCTCGCGTCGGTGAGGCCGCCCAGGATCCTGGGCCCCACCCCGAAGGGTAAACTCGGGCATTTGAGTCTCAGCCGGAACATACGGCCTGAATTCCGTCACCTTTTCATTCATGGGTTTCCTTTCCTTGAAAATCGATTGTTCATGATGTTTTTCGATATTTAACCTGTAACTCTATAGGGAATAACGGCCGCTTTGCAAAAAAAACAGTATAGGGAAGGCAGGAGAAGGTCGCAGTTTATAAGGATTGAAATCGAGTCGCGCAGGGTTTAGGATAGAGACTGGAGGAAGATAAATAGGAGTTGGATAGTGAATATTCAGGATAATCTTAAGATCGTGAAGGAAAAGATAAACCGGGCGGCGGCCAGGGCGGGGCGCGACCCGGCCGGAATCAGAATCGTCGCCGTTACCAAGACTCATCAGCCGGAAGTAGTCGATCAGGCTGTGAAGGCGGGCCTTGTGGACGTCGGCGAAAACAAGGTGCAGGAGTTTCTGGACAAGGCGCGGATGGTGAAGGAAGATTGCAGATGGCACTTCGTGGGGCACCTTCAGCGGAACAAGGTCAACAAGGTTATCGGCCGTTTCGAGTTGATACACTCGCTTGATTCGCTGAGGCTGGCCAGGAAGATCGACAAATCAAGTCTGGCTGCAGGGGCGGTGGCCAACGTCCTGGTTCAGGTGAATACCAGCGGGGAGGAATCGAAATACGGTATCGAACCCGATGAGGCTGAGGAGCTTTGCGCCCGGGTCTCATCATTTGAAGGTGTCAGGGTGAGGGGGCTGATGACCATGGCGCCCTGGGTGGAAGACCGGGGAGTGATCGCTCGCTCCTTCTCAGCGCTCAGAAAGCTGGCTGATGAGATAGGGAGCCGGAAGATCGAGAATATCTCGATGGATGAGCTCTCAATGGGAATGACCGACGATTTTGAGATAGCGGTTGCCGAGGGGTCGACCATGCTGAGGCTGGGAAGAGTCCTCTTCGGCCCTCGAAGGCGCTGATATTTTACCTTCACTGGCAGGATTTTTGGCAGGGGAGGAGCGATCATAGCCGGGATTTTCCGGTCGATCCGGGGCGGACTCTGGATTCGGGTGATATATAAAGCCATATATGGATATATATTATGAATTATTTTGTAAACGGCGGGTTTGGATTAATAATTGCTCTTCTCAATGTGTGCACCTTTCTGCTGCTGATCTATTTTCTGCTTCAGCTGGCGGGCGAGCGGAGGGGAAAGGTGTTCGCCCTTATGGAAAAAACGCTTGGCGAGGCCCTAAGGCCCCTTAGAAGAATCCTTCCCGATTGGGGGATAGACCTGGCGGCGGTTGTTATGATATTGATTTTGCAGCTTATAGCCTTTACTATCAAGGGCGGTATTTTTTGAGGGGAGATAATCGGACCGGTGGGCGGATTTGAATTTGATTTTGTTTAAAAGATTTGAAATGATCGATTGAAAACCGGCATAGAGCCGAAATCAGGAGGCTGTACGATGAGAATCACACCGCTGGATATTCGAAAGCAGGAATTCAAGAAATCCATGCGCGGTTTCGATGCGGACGAAGTATACGCTTTTCTTAATACCGTCGCCGATGAGTATGAAGCCGCCCTCAGCGATAACAAGCGCCTCAGAGAGCATATCGTTGATCTGAGGGAGCGGCTGAAGGAATTCCAGAGCATGGAGACTAACCTTCGAAATACGCTGCTTACGGCCGAGAAGATCACCTCCGAGGCCAAGGAGAACGCCCGCCGGGAGGCCGGTCTGATCGTGAGGGAGGCTGAGGTGGAGGCTGAAAAGGCCGCCGAGAGCATAAGAGCCCACACCATGCAGCTGAGAAGGGAGATTCTGGAGCTGAAAAAGCAGAAGGACAACTACCTGACCAGGCTGAGGACCCTGATAGACAGCCATCACAACATGATAGAGGGTTTCGAGGATGATTTCAGCCAGACCGACCGTGAGATAGAAAAGCTGGAGGCTAAGATAGAGCAGGATTCCAGGGAGGCCGTTTCCCATCATCGTATGACCAGGGAAAGGATAACCGAGGAGTTCGCCGGAAAGCAGGAGGCCGGCCAGGAAAACGCCCAGCCCGGCGCCGGTGAAGAAACACCCCGGGCTGGACAGGACCCAGCTCCGGAGTCCGAATCTGAATTTGAGTTTGAAGCGAAGCGGCAGGCGACAGACAGAAATGAAGAATCCGCAGGTGCCGGGAGGGATAGCGCTCCCTCCCGGGAAGAATACCCTCCTTCCGCCCGGGATGAGGCCCAGAGGCCCGAAACAGGTGGAAGAACGCTCGATCCCAATGTCCCGATCGGCGAAATAGACGCCAATCACGTGCAGGTGGAGGACGAGACGGCTGAAGCGGCCGATTCGGTAGAACTTCAGCAGAAGGTGGTCGAGAACATAGAACGCAACCTCTATCCCGATATAGAAGAGCAGAAAGAAGACGAGGCCAAAGATACCGGAAACGAGCCGGAAGTGAATGAGGGCCAAAGATGGTCCGGCTCTGTTTCAAATACGCAGGGCGCAGCGGAAGAGGCTACCGGGGAGGAACCAGAAACCGGCGACCACTGGAAGAGCTACGAGATGGAGGAAGGGAAAACCGACTGGAGAAGTTACGACATACCGGAGCCGGAGAAGCGTTCGGCCGGAAGAAGCGCCCAGGAGCCCGAAGAGAAGGAAGTGGAAGAAGCGCTTTCAGGTCTTCGGGAGACAGAACAAGCTTCCCCTCCCCCTGAGGAAGCAAGGCCGCCGGCCGCGGCGCCTTCAGAGGAGCGGGCCGAGCGGGAGCCGCGGAATGCGGGTGGTGTTTCGGAAAACGACGGCCCCGCCCGTCCAAATGAAAAACCAGACGCGGAGCGGGAGGAAGAGGAGGATTCCAGCTGGTCGATGGAGAATCTGAGAAAGAATCTTACCAATATCAGCGAGGACAGGGATTAAGGATAGAGGCCGCGGGGCTAAAGAGATAGTATAAAATAAACCAAGCTGTTAGAAATACAACGGCTTGGAAGCCGCGTCCGGGGCTGGGCTGCAAGTTGGCCCGGCCCCTTTCACTCAATTATATGCTTTTATTGGAAGCGATTTTTTGTTATATACCCTTAAATAATGCTTGCCGGAAATAATTGGAGATTGTATAAGGATTCAAATGCCGGCCCCGAAGCAAAGCTAAAAATTAATAATTTAAGATGTTTCTCTGATCTTTGGCGCGAAAATTCCGGAGCCGGCTGAGTTGCCGGGAAGGAGAATCTTGGATAATCTCTACGGAAAAATAAGGGAAAGCGTTTCCTTCGTCAGGAAGAAGGCCAAGGCCAGGCCCAAGTTCGGCCTTGTTCTTGGCAGCGGGTTGGGAGGACTTGCCAAAAAGATCGAAGTGGAAGCGAAAATCAATTACGCGGAGATTCCCAACTTTCCCGTTTCAACAGTGAAAGGCCTTCATCAGGGCAATCTCATACTGGGCAAACTCTCAGGCACGCAGATCGTGGCAATGGAGGGTAGGGTGCATTATTACGAGGGATACGCCATGAAGGAAGTGGCCTTTCCGGTAAGAGTGATGAAAGCTCTGGGAGCCCGCTCGCTGATTCTGACCTCGGCGGTGGGCAGCATGAATCCCCAGCTCAAGCCGGGCGCCATCGTCATAATAACCGACCACATAAACCTGATGGGCGATAATCCCCTGATCGGGCCCAACGACGAAAGGCTTGGGCCGAGGTTTCCTGACATGAGCGAACCCTATAACAGGAAATATATAGCGAAGCTGGAAAAGACCGCGCTGGAGCTGAAGATTCCGGTCGGCAGGGGCGTGCTGGCGGCGGTGGCCGGCCCGAATCTGGAAACGGCCGCCGAATACAGGTTCATGCGGCGGATCGGAGCGGATGTGGTTGGTATGTCGATGATACCCGAAAATATCGCGGCGGTGCACGGCGGAACGAAAGTGCTGGGAATATCGATAGTTACCGATGAAGCTCTGCCCGACTGCCTTAAGCCCGCCGACATAAAGGAGATAGTAAAAACGGCCAGGAAAGCCGAGAAAAAACTCTGCAGGCTGGTATGTGAATTCCTGGCCGGAGTTTAGAGTAGCGATGAATGAACACCGGCTCTTGAACCGGAGTAGCTGTAATGTCTGAAAAGAAATCCAAAGATATCTATCACGATCTGCACTCCCAGGGCGAGGCGGCCGGCATGGAGATGGAGGTCCTGGAGTTCTGGGACAAGCAGGAGGTTTTCAGAGAGAGCGTGGAAGCGAGGCCGGTGGAGAATTCCTTTGTTTTTTACGAAGGGCCTCCTACCGCGAACGGAAGGCCCGGCGTGCACCACGCCATGTCCAGGACGATAAAGGACATTATCTGCCGGTACAAGACCATGCGGGGATTCCGGGTCGAGAGAAAGGCCGGATGGGATACCCATGGCCTGCCCGTGGAGATCGAAGTGGAGAACAAGCTGGGGCTGGAGGGGAAGGACCAGATAGAGAAGTACGGCGTGGATAAATTCAACGCCGAATGCAGAAAGAGCGTGTTCAAGTACCTGGATGAATGGCACGAGTTTACCAGGAGGCTGGGTTTCTGGCTCGATCTGGACCACCCGTATGTGACTTGCACAAACCAGTATATAGAAACGGTCTGGTGGATTCTTAAGCAGTTCTGGGACCAGGACATGCTGTACGAAGGCCACAAGATCGTCCCCTACTGCCCCAGGTGCGGAACATCCCTGTCCAGCCACGAAGTATCCCAGGGATACATGGATGTGGAGGACCCTTCGATATATTTCAAGCTCAAGGTGGAAGGCGAGGAAGCCTGTTTCCTGGCATGGACCACCACTCCCTGGACCCTGATCTCCAACGTGGCGCTGGCGGTGGGGCCGGATTACGATTACGTGAAGGTACTGCACGGCGGCGACCAGCTGATACTCGCCGAGGCGCTTCTGGGAGTGCTGGATGGAGAGTACGATATTATCGAGAAGTTCAAGGGAAGCGAGCTTGTGGGAAAGAAATACGAGCCCTGTTTTCCATTTTTCAAGGACGCCGAGGGCGCGTTCAGGGTTATCGAGGCCGATTTTGTAACCCTCACCGACGGTACGGGAATAGTACACACCGCGCCCGCTTTTGGAGAGGACGATTACCGTATAGGCACCGAGAAGGATCTGCCCTTTATCCAGCCCGTGGACAAGGAGGGGAAGTTCACTGCTGAGGTAAAGCCCTGGGCGGGCCGTTTCGTAAAGGATTGCGACGGGGAGATCATAGAAGATCTCAAAGAGCGGGGCATCCTCTATCGAGGCGAGGAGATAACTCACTCCTACCCATTCTGCTGGCGATGCGACTCGCCGCTTCTATATTACGCCAGACGGTCCTGGTATATAAGGACCACCGCTTACAAGGACCTTCTGATCGAGGCCAATTCAAAGGTCCACTGGTATCCTCCCGAGGTGGGAGAGAACAGGTTCGCCAGGTGGCTGGAGGGTAATGTCGACTGGGCGCTCAGCAGGGAAAGATACTGGGGGACCCCTCTCAACATATGGATCTGCGATTCCTGCGGGGAGAAGTACTGTATCGGGGATCTCTCCGAGCTTAAATCTATAAGCGAGCCCTTCGGCGATGATTTTGATCTTCATAAGCCGTTCGTGGACGACCTGGACGTGGGCTGCCCCGAATGCGGCGGCAAGATGACCAGGGTGCCGGAGGTGATCGACTGCTGGTTCGACAGCGGAGCGATGCCCTTCGCTCAACATCACTATCCGATGGAGAATATGGAGCTTTTCAAGAGTCAGTACCCCGCCGAGTTCATCAGTGAGGGTGTGGACCAGTCCAGGGGGTGGTTCTATTCAATGCTGGCCATCGGGGCCTTTCTGACCAAGGAGAGCCCTTACCAAAGATGTCTGCCTCACGGCATGGTTCTGGACGCCGAGGGACAGAAGATGAGCAAGAGCCGGGGAAACGCCGTTTTCGCGAGCGACGCCCTGGAAAAGCACGGGGCGGACGCCCTGCGCTGGTTCCTTATGACATCCGGCGCGCCGCATCTGCCCAAGCGGTTCGACCCGGAGGCCTTGACCGACGGGGCTAACAGGTTTATAGGGACTTTCAGAAATCTCTATAATTTTTTCGCTCTCTACGCCCGAATCGACGAGTTTGCGCCGTCAGGGAATTTCGAGAGCGATAACCTTATAGACAGGTGGCTTGTCTCCAGATACAACTCGGCAGTCCTGGATATTACCGACGCCCTGGAGAATTATGACATAACCCGCGCCGGCAGAACACTCTCCGGTTTCGTAGTGGACGAGCTGAGCAACTGGTACCTGAGAAGCTGCCGCCGAAGATTCTGGAAGAACGAGATGAGCGGCGACAAGATGTTCGCGTACGAGACCTACCATCACGTGCTGAGCGGTGTGTCCCGGCTAATGGCGCCGATAGTGCCTTTTATAAGCGAAGCGGTCCATCAGAGGCTGGAAAGCTACCGGGAAGAGGGAGGGCCGGCGGAAAGCATTCACCTTCAGGACTGGCCCAAAGCGGATCAGATCAGTATCGACCGGAAACTGGAGAAAAGGATGGAGGAAGTCCTCAGGGTGGTCACCTGCGGAAGAAGCGCCAGGAACAAGGCCCAGATCAAAACCAGGACGCCGCTCGCCGAGCTGCTGGTCCACAGCCCCGAGGCTGATGAGCTGGACTGGCTGGATGAGGAGAAGTTCACCGCCCTGGTGACCAATGAATTGAACGTCAAGAAGGTATCGCGGGTCGAAAGCATCGAGGAATTTATCAGCCTCAGGGCCAAACCCGAGTATTCACTTCTTGGAAAGAGATTCGGCAGTAAGATGAAGGAAGTGGCCGCGGCGGTGGAGGGCCTGGACAGGGAGACTCTGAAAAAACTGGAGTCCAGAGGCGAGATTTTTATTGAAGTTGATGGGAAAAAAGAGCAATTTAACTCAGAAGAATTGAATATAGTAAGTGAAACGGCCGAGAACTACGAGTCGGAGAGCGAAGGCGGAATCACCGTTGTCCTGGATAAGCGCCTTACTCCCGAACTGGTCAAGGAAGGAATGGCGAGGGATCTTGTAAACAGGGTCCAGAACTTTAGAAAAAATTCCGGATTTGAAGTCAGCGACAGGATAATGCTTTCATTTGAAGGGTCGGAGGAAATAAAGGAGATATTCGAAGAATTCGGCGATTATATTCAGGCCGAGACTCTGACCGAAAAGATAGAAACCGGCAGCAAGGACTGGCCTTTCAGAACGGAGTTCAAACTCAACGAACACAGCGTGGAGCTCTGGACGCAAACTGTCTGATAGCGCCTGGTAAGGAGTGAATCACATGCCTTCTAAAAAGAAGAAATACACCAAGAGGGAACTCGAGTCTTTCAGGAAGAAGATTCTCGCCGAACGTGAAAGAATAATCGAGGAGCTCGGCAGGATAAACGAATCTATTAAGAAAGCGGCGGTGGAAGAGGGTGTGAACCTGACCTACTCCAACCACCTGGCGGACCAGGGAACTGATGGCATGGAGAAGGAAAAACTGTATTACTACGCCAGCCAGGAGGGCTTTTATCTCAGGGCGCTCGACGAAGCCCTGGAGAGAATAGAGAGGGGAATATACGGTAAGTGTGAGTCCTGCGAGGAACTTATACCAAAGAAAAGACTTAACGCGGTGCCTTCCGCCAGGCTGTGCATAAAGTGCCAGAACGAGGAGGAAAAGGGCCGCCGGGGAAATCAGTAAATGCTTTATTTTACGGTCGCCGCCCTGATAGTGATCCTCGATCAGGCCACCAAACGGATCGTTCTTCAGGCCTATTCAACGGGACAGGGGAGAGAGCTTCTGGGCAGCCTGCTCAGAATCAGGCTGAGCCACAATCCCGGCGCGATCCTGGGCCTTCTGTCCAATTCACGACCGATACTTCTGGCGGTTACCGCTGTATCAATAGCCGCCCTGATATATTTCGCTTACAAGATGAGATACGCCCCTGTTCTAAAGAGGGTATCCCTGGGCCTGATACTGGGAGGAGCCTTCGGCAACCTGATAGACCGGGTGGCCACGGGCAGTGTGGTGGATTTTCTGGATATGGGAATAGGGACCTACCGCTGGCCGACCTATAATATCGCCGATGCCGCCGTTACCATAGGGGCCGTTATACTGATAGGCGGATTCATCTTCAACGAATCCGGCTCTTTCGAGGAAGCGCAAGAGTGAATTTAGAATCAGGGATTCGGCGATCCGGCCGGATACAGGACTTTTCCGGCACCCCGCGTACCTATTGTGCCGGGGCGGACGGGGGCTCCCGCTTCAGGCCGGAGAATCTATGGTAAAAGAGAGAAAATACCGGTTCGTGGTGGATGAGGAAGACGCCGGAGAGCGTCTGGATGTCTACCTGAGCGAGCATATTCCGGAACTTTCAAGATCCAGGATACAGAAAGCGATAAAGGCCGGCGAAGTGCTGGTGGACGGGGAAGGAGAGGTCAAGCCCGCTAGCCCTGCCCGCGAGAATCAGGAGATTCTTCTTAAGTTCTTCCCGCCCAGGCCGATGAAAGCGGTTCCTCAGGACATACCCCTTGATATTATATACGAAGACGGGAACATGGTGGTCGTCAACAAGCCGGCCGGGCTGGTAGTGCACCCGGCGCCCGGCCATCGAAGCGGCACTCTGGTGAACGCCCTTCTTTACCACTGCCGTGATCTTTCAGGAATCGGGGGCGATCTTCGCCCCGGGATAGTCCACAGGCTGGACAAGGACACATCCGGCCTTCTGGTGGTGGCCAAGGGCGACCAGACCCACCTGGCGCTCAGCGCGCAGATGATGCAGAGACAGGTGGAAAGGATATACCTGGCCATAACCTGGGGAGAGATGCCGTCGCGCGAGGGTGTGATGGAGGAGCCTGTGGGAAGGTCGCCCAGGAATAGAAAGAAGATGGCGGTGCTTACCTCGGGCGGGCGGGACGCGGTCACCTATTACTATGTGTTGGACACTTTTCCTCCCTTTCAGTATACTAAGGTAAAACTGGGCACCGGAAGAACACATCAGATCAGGGTACATTTCTCTCACGCGGGACGGCCCGTTCTGGGAGACCACGATTACGGCGGCAGAAGGATTCGAAAGGGGACCCTGTCGCCGGAAGAGCGGGCTATAGCCCAGGGGGCTCTGTCCCTGATAGACAGGCAGGCTCTTCACGCGGCGGAGCTTTCTTTTTTTCATCCGGGAAGAGGCGAGAAGATGCGATTCAAAGCATCCCCTCCCGATGATTTTCAATCAGTCCTGGCACTGGTCGGCGGATGAGTATGAAGTATAAGTTAAGAGAAAAAGAGGAGATTGTAATAATCGATATATCGGGAAGGTTGATGGGAGGGCCCGACGCGGAGATATTCAGGGATTGCGTCTGCCAGCTTCTGGAAAGGGGGAAAAAGAAAATAGTGGCAAATCTGGGCAAAGTATCCTGGATTAACAGCGGTGGAATGGGTATTCTTATCAGCGGGTACACCACGCTGAGAAAACACGGTGGTGATCTCAAACTGCTGAATGTTTCCAAGAAGATACAGAGCGTTCTTTACGTGACCAAACTGAATCTGATATTTGAGTGTTTCGATGACGAGGAAAAAGCCGTAGAGAGCTACAAATAATCCCACAATAGAAAGGGAGGTGGATGGTGTCCGAGTGTGTCGCGATCGAATTTCCCAGCAAGTACGAATATCTTAATATTGTCGATATGGTGTGTGGAGAGATGGCTAGAAATATCGGTATGAGTTCCAAGGCGGTGAACGAAATCGCGATATCGGTGATTGAGGCGGCCACCAACGCCATAGAGCACGGTAACAAATGCTGCCCCGAAAAGAGCGTGCGAATGACCGTAAAGCAGGAAGGGGGCAAGTTTATTGTCGAGGTCTTCGATCGCGGCGAGGGTTTTGATTATAAGGATTACCTTACCCACATCCCCGATCCCTCTGATATCGAAAAGCTCAGAGGAAGAGGTATTTATATCATGAATAACATGATGGACAGCCTCAAATTCGAGATTATGGGCGAGGGTGGCATGAAAGTGGTGCTGGAGAAAAATATCGGTAACTGAACTCTCTGTTCCGGGGCTGTATTCCCGCCGCGCTTCAATTAAGACAAAACAAGGAACTAAAAAGTCCGCGCGCACGTTTAAAGTTAATCGCTCGGATCGGGTTATGGTCCGAATCAAAAAGGAGCGCTCCCCCGGAACGGGTAAGGATTTTCAGCGGAGTGATAGTATGGTCGCATCTTCATTTCTCGCCTCTCTCTATTTCATATGCGGCGCAGTAATATTCTTCGTGGCCATCACCATTCTTCGTTATTCATCCAGAGACATAGTCGGATGGGCCACAGTTCTGGTACTTCTCTTCGCCGGTACCGGGCCTCTTCTGGGAGCCCTGGGCGTGGTTCTGGAAAGCAACCTGCAGGAGGGAGCCTATCTCTTCAGGTCGCTGATAAACAGCTTCGATTATATCTGGGAGTTCTTCTTTCCCTCCCTGGTCCTCTTCGCCCTGGTCTATCCCGTACGGAACAGATTATGGAAATATATAAAGAAAATATCTTTCCTGCTTTTCGTGCCCCACTTCTTCCACGTTGTGCTGGTCATCTTTCTTCTGGACAGGGTGGATACCTATGATACTTTTTCCTTTCTGCGGAATATCTCGTTTCTGCCCGATTCGCTAAGCGGATACACCGGCCGGGCCGCCGATCTTTTAGGGGTGATGCTGGATATCACCTTCAAGGCCCACTCCAGGCTGTTCTCTCTGGTCAATGTGTTCTACGCCGCTTTTTCTATGGCCCTTCTGATCCGCTCGAGCCGCCGGGAACTGACCCCCAGGGTCAAGCGGCAGACCTGGTTCGTAATAGGCGGCCTGGGATTCTGCGTCATCACCTACTCCATAGCCCGGTTTTTCCCGATTTTTACCGGGGCCGCCGAGATGTCCGACCTGGTAGTCGCTTTCATCAACGCTTCCCTGGTGATAGGCGGCGGAACTATAGCCTACACGGTGGTAAGGCACAGGTTCCTGGATATCAAGATGATAGCGAGAAGAGGCATCTTTTTTACCGGAATCACCACCATAATCGCCGCTGTATATCTCATCACCATCAAGCAGCTGGTATCTTTCATCGAAGGATTTTCCGACATCAGCATAGATGTTATAGAGACCGGGCTTATAGTGATATTCGTGGTGGTCTACCTTACCCTGATGGGAAGGATAGAGGAATGGCTGGAGAGGATGTCCACCAGGGAGGGCAAGAATCCCAGGGAAAGGATCAAGACTCTGAGCAACGAGCTTCTCTCCATCGTTGACATAGAAAGCATGAAAAAAACCATAAGCGAAATACTTTCCGACCTCTTTGAGGCGGCCGGCCCGGAGGTCGTGATGAGAGATGAACTGAAAACGATGCTCGAGGAGGAGTACTCCGAAAGGATGAAAAAGTTCTTCAGCGAGAACCCCGATCCTATAGGCAGGCTTGATTTCATAGAGGCCATGGGATTTGAAAGGCCCAGGGGTAAAGCCTTTCTCCGGCCTACCGAGAAGGATATCCAGTCGGCGGTTCAGCAGCTTCCTCCCGGCCTGAAATGGCTGGCCGGCTATCAGCTTATAGTACCGGTGATGAGGGACGAAGTGTTCGCCTCCCTCCTTCTTATGGGAGCCCACGAGCAGAGGAGCCGCTATTCAGCGCAGGAGATCGCTCTTCTGGCCATGCTTGCCACCCAGATAGCCGCCTCGCTCTCCAGAATCGAGCTCCTGCAGGAGGTAGTGGAAAAGAGGGTGATGGAGGAAGAGCTCAATATCGCCAGGAGCATTCAGGTCAACCTTCTTCCGTCCCGGGCTCCGGTGCTGGAGCGTTACGAAGCGGCGGCGGTAAGCGTCCCGAGCAAGCAGGTGGGCGGGGATTATTTCGATTACCTGGAGGGGGACGGCCTTCTGGCCATCGCGGTGGCGGACGTAGCCGGAAAGGGAGTTCCCGCCTCCCTGCTGATGGCCTCCCTTCAGGCCAGCCTGAGGTCGCTCAAGGACAGGATGGAGGACCCGGTCTCGGTGGTAAGCAGCCTGAACCGGGTGATGGTCGATATCACCACGATAGATAAATTCGCGACACTCTTCTACGGATGTGTTAACCTTAAGAAGAACAGGATGGTCTACAGCAACGCGGGGCATTTCTTTCCGGTTATAGTCAGGGCGGACGGAAAGGTCGAGCAGCTCGATTACAGCGGCCTGGTTCTGGGTATTCAGGAGGATTTCAGGTATGACAGCCTGGCACTGAAGATCAGGCCGGGGGATGTCCTGGTGGTCACCACCGACGGTGTGCTGGAGGCGGAGAACAGCAGGGGGGAGTTTTACGGGGAAGAGAGGCTGCACGGTTTTCTGGCCAATCAGCGGCGGGGCAGCGCCGAGCAGATAAAGGACGCCCTGGTCGGGGATGTGGCCGCTTTTTCCAGGGGCGTGGGAGCCAGGGACGACATGACCATTCTGATTATCAAACGCAATAGTTGACGATATGACTGAAAAAGAGGAAATCGGCCGGCCCAGAGTACTCGGCATAGATCCCGGGACCAGAAGAACCGGCCTGGCGATAAGCGATCCGCTGGGTTTTACCGCCCAGGGCCTGAAGACTTTCTATTCAGGAAAGGGGCAAAAACTTATAGACTATATACATGACCTGATCAACGAATACGGTGTGGAAACGGTGGTCATAGGGATGCCTCTTTCGATGAGCGGAAAGGAGATAGAGGGATCACAGAGGTCGCGAAGGCTCAAGAAGGATATAGAAGAGAGGGCGGGCGTGGAAGTGCTGCTGGTGGATGAGCGTATGACCAGCCTGGAGTCGGAAAGAGTGATTAGAGAGGCCGGGGGGATCAAGGACAAGGGGGATATCGACAGGTTGTCGGCGGTGCTGATACTTCAGAGCTACCTGGATGGAGCTGGTTCGATATGAAAAGATACCAGGCTGTGCCGGCGCTGGTTATAGCGCTGCTGTTTCTGGCGGTTCTTTACGCCGGGCTTCTGTATGTGGACAGCGACATCGAACCGGGCGGCAGCGGGGTGGTAATAAAAGTCCATCCCGGGGCCACCCTGAACCAGATACAGAGAAAGCTGGAGAAAGAAGAGGTGCTTCTTCATCCCGGCCTGTTCAGATGGGCCGCCTACCTTGAGAGGAAGGAGAGGAAGATCAAGGTGGGAGAGTACCTTTTCAGAAGGGGAGAGAGCGTGGCATCCGTTCTGGACAAACTGGCCGGCGGACAGGTTGAATACAGGCGAATAGTGGTGCCGGAGGGGCTTATGGCCAGCGAGATCGCCTCTATATTCCGAAGGGAGGCGGAAGTCGACTCGGCGGCATTCATGGGCGCTGCTGGAGATTCGTCTGTTATCAGGGAGCTGGGATACGATCTTCCCTTTCTTGAAGGCTATCTCTTTCCGGACACCTACCTGGTTTCCTGGCCGTATTCGGCGTCCAGTATAGTAAGGAGGATGGCCAGGCGCTTTGACAATATCTACAACCAAAAGATATCCGGAGCCGCTGAATCGGTTCCGCTCACCAGGCACCAGGTTGTCACCCTGGCTTCCATAATCCAGGCGGAAGCGGCCGTGGAGGAGGAGATGCCCAAGATATCGGCGGTTTACCATAACAGGCTGAAGCGGGGCATGAAGCTGGAAGCGGATCCCACAGTGGCCTACGCCCTGGGAGGAGTAAGAAGAAAGCTCTGGTACAACGACCTGAAGATAGATTCTCCCTACAACACCTATATTCACAGGGGGCTGCCACCCGGGCCCATATGCAGCCCGGGAAAAGATGCACTGAAGGCCGCGGCCAGACCCGAAAAGGATTTTGAGGCCCTCTACTTTGTGGCCGACGGAACAGGCGGGCATACCTTCAGCAGGACCCTTCGGGAGCACAACCGGGCCAAGTATCAGATCCGTCAAGGCGGTTCCCGCGACGGAGGACGCTGATCTCAAGAGAGGAATAATGACCACGGCTGAAGATAAGCTTAACAAATTAAAGACGGTACTCGAAGGATACGAAGGCGGGGTGGTGCTGGCTCTTTCCGGCGGGGTGGACTCTTCTTTTCTTCTCAGCGCCGCGGCAGAGGTACTGAAGGACAGGATAACCGCTGTTACAGCCGACGCCGGTTTCGTGCCTCAGAGCGAGGTGGACCAGGCGAGCGGTATCTCCGCCCTTCTTGGAGTCCCCCATGAGGTGATACGGATAGATTTCCATGATATAGAGCGTTTCAGAAAGAATCCGCCGGATAGGTGCTATTACTGCAAAAAGCACATGCTGGAACGCATAATAAAGTTCGCTCACGAGAGGGGTGCGGATACTGTCATAGAGGCGTCCAACGCAGACGACCGGGAGGATTTCCGGCCCGGGCTCAAGGCTATAGAGGAGCTGTCGGTGAAGAGTCCCCTGGCGGAGGCTGGGCTTACCAAGAAGGAGATAAGAGAGCTTGCCAGGGAGCGGAAGCTTCCCAACTGGGATAAGCCCGCCAATACCTGCCTGGCGACCAGGATCGGGACAGGAGAGGAGATTACCGGCCAGAAGCTGGAGCGGGTGGAGAAAGCCGAGGAGTTCCTTCATTCTCTGGGATTCGGCCTGACCCGGGTGAGGTATCACGGAGCCCTGGCCCGAATAGAGGTCGCCCCGGGCGAGATCGAACGCCTGATGGATCATGAGATCCGCGCTAAGATCGACCAGCGTTTCACCGAGCTGGGATTCATGTATGTCACGGTGGACATGGAGGGATACAGGCCGGGAAGCATGAACGGATGACCGCGGGCGGCTGGAAAGTGGCCGCGCGGGGGGAAGAAAGAACGGGTGCCGGCCGGGCTCAAAGGCGGTTGATCTCTCCCGCCGGAAATTAAACAGCCCGCGCCGGAATGTATCTCTTGACATCGGCGCGGCGGTTAATATCATTTATAGGGTAGATAAATCGGAAAAAAGCCGGGAAAGGCCGGTAGATATGGAATTTATAAGAAAACACAAGGGCGTAATAGTAACCCTGGGACTGGTATCGATAGTGCTGGGGTATGTCTTCCTGGCCAGGGGTTCCATATCGCTGGCCCCGGCCCTTCTCGTGCTCGGCTACTGCGTTCTCGTTCCGATCGCGCTGGTATAGCACACCTCGAAATTAGTGGGCGAATAGCTCAGCTGGTCAGAGCACCTGCCTTACAAGCAGGGGGCCGTAGGTTCAAGTCCTACTTCGCCCACCAGTTAAAATAATCGGACTACATGACGTTTTCGGGGCGATCTTAAAGGACCAGCTTCCTGGTATCGCCCGGAGCGAGTTCAAAGGTCTCCCCCTTAACCCCTATCTCTACGGGACTGGCCGGACCGGGCAGGTTGGCAAGCTTTATATGATCGCCGGTAATTTCCACCTGGAGGGTGTTTCGGCGGTAGGTTATTTCGAACCGGACACTCTTCAGTTCTTCCGGAAGTTCGGGATTGAACCGCAGAATATCCCTCCTGCTCTCTATACCCGAATAGCATCTCAGCATCAGGTCCACAGTGCCGGCCATCGCGCCCAGGTGGATTCCCTCCTTTGTGGTACCGCCCTGGATATCCTCTATATCGCTTTCCAGCGCGTCCTGGAAAAGCCGCCATGACATCTCACGCTTCGACCTGGAAAGGACCCAGGCATGTACCACCCTGCTGAGAGTGGAGCCGTTGGAGGTCCGCTTCAGGTAATAATCGATATTGTCCGGAATGGTGCGCCGTTCAAATGGATAATCGAGCCTTTCGAACAGCTCGGCCAGCTCCTCGGCGGAGAGCAGGTAAAACAGCATCAGGACGTCGGCCTGCTTGGAGACCTTGTATCTGTTGGTAGAGTCGTCTTCGCTTTCGAGAATCCTGTCCAGACGCTGGATGTTTCCGTACTTTTTGCGATACCCCTCCCAGTCAAATTCCTGAAGCTTTTCGTAACCTTCGAACTGACTTATTATTCCGTCACCGTGAAATGGCACTCTTAGCTTATGGCCGAGTTCATCCCAGCGGTCCAGCTCTCCCTGGTCAAGGTCCAGGTCTTCCATGATAAATCTGCGGCGCTTTTCGGGAAGCATCCGGAGCATCTCGTCTATCCGGCAGAACAACCACGCCGCCATCACGTTGGTGTAGGCGTTGTTATCGATTCCGGGTTCGGAAGAATCCGGATAGCTGTCATGAAATTCATCGGGACCCATTACCTTGAGGATTTCGTACCGGTCCATAGAGGAATTGTACCGCGCTTTTTCCGCCCAGAAGCGGGCGATCTTGATCAGGATCTCGGCTCCGTAAAAGAAGATGAATTCCTTGTCCCCGGTCACCTGGTAGTACTGCCAGATATTATACGCTATGGCCAGATTTATATGGCGCTCCAGCTGGCTGCTGTCCGGGACCCAACGTCCGGAAGCCGGGTTAAGGTGAAGTGTTTGAGCCTGTTCCCGCCCATTGCTGCCGCTCTGCCACGGAAACATCGCTCCGGCGTAACCGGCCTCTTCAGCCGCTCTGCAGGCCCGGGGAAGGCGGCGGTACCGGTACTGCAGCAGAGCGCGGGTTATGTCCGGAATCCGCAGGTTGAGCAGGGGAAAGATGAAAAGCTCGTCCCACATGATAAGGCCCCGGTAGGCCTCCCCGTGAAGGCCGCGGGGGGGAACTCCCACATCCAGGTCCACCGTATTGGGGGAAACGGTTTGAAGCAGGTGGAATATGTGCAGGTTCATGATCTGTTCTATCCTGGGATTCTGAGCGTGAAGATCTATCTTCCAGCGCTCCCAGAGATGATCCCAGGCGAGGATATGGCTCTCCAGGAGCCCGGAGAACCTCTCAGCGTGCCGGACCTCCTTCCTTGCCCCCAGCAGACTTTCCGATATGGCCCGATCTCTGGAGTTATAAAGGGCGGCTGTTTTCTCAATACGCGCGCTTTTGCCCTTTTCAACATCGATGACGAATTCGTGCGCGATATATCCCGGCTCCCGGACAACATGCCGGGAAGCGTCGACAGGAACATCCCCGCGGAAGATCTCTGTGCGCGCGGCTTCCGCTATTCTTATGTGGGACTGGGTTGTCTCTGCCTGGAGCCATATGATATTTTCTTCCGCTCCGTTGTCCAGCTGTTCCAGGTGATGGTTGTTGAGCTGGCGGTAACGCTCCACCAGGGTGTTCTCGACCTTTCCATCCAGAGCGGAGCGCAGATGGAGCCTGCCCGACCAGTTCTCAGGGGTAATAGTGGTCTCCAGCGCCGCCAGATGGGATTTACGCATATGGACCAACCGGCGCTGAACCACCCTGGTTCTGCGGTTTTTGCCATCCTCGACCACCATGGACCTTCGAAGGACCCCTTTGCCCATATCCAGCTTCTGTTCGTATTCCAGGATATTCATCGTCTCAGGCTCGATCCATTCCCCATCCTCGATCCTGAAAGTCAGGGGCAGCCAGTTGGGCGCGTTGACAAGACTCTCATTTTCAATGGTGTGTCCCGCTACCCGGCTTTCCAGGCGGTTGTACAGGCCCGCTACATAGGTTCCGGGATAGTGGACCGCTCCCGCCCTGCACTCCGGCGCGGCCCCCCTGGCGGCGAAATAACCGTTACCCAGCGCGCAAAGGGTTTCCCTGTGTTTCTCCTCCCCGGGTTCGAATCCGCTATAGGTAAGAGACCAGGCGTCCGCGGAAGATTCTTTTTCAGCGACAACCACCAGTTCTTCCAGGAATTTCTGCACCTCTTCAGGATTCCGGACAATATAACTCGCGTAGCTTTTCTTTTGGCTCTCGCTCACCAGTATGCCGATGCCGCTTTCAGCTATAGCCTTAAATGCGTCCTCGTCGGTTGTATCGTCCCCGATATACAACGGCACCGCCCGCGAACTGTCCTTAAGAAGCTTTTCCAGCAGATACAGCAGGACCTTGCCCTTGTCCCAATCGGCTTTGGGGCGAAGCTCGAATATCTTCTTTCCCCCCCTCTTGGAAAGATCATTGTGGTTGGCTACTACCCGGTTTACCAGTTTTTCAAGTTCGGGAACGGCACTATTATCGGCTTGACGGTAATGCACGGCTATTGCGAAGGGCTTTCGCTCAACTCTTACCCCTTCCAGGTCCTTGACGCCGGATTTCAGCGCGGATTCCGCGCTGTCCAGAGCCGGCAGGAACTTCTTTCCCGGCTTCTTGTGGAACGATCCCTTCGGGCCCGCCACGTTGAATCCGTGGCTTCCCGCGTAGACCAGATTGTCCAGGCCTACCATATTTCTTACGTCGTCCAGCGCCCTTCCGCTCAAAATGGCAACGGTCCAGTGCCTGGATAATTCCTTGATCAGCCGCCTGGCCCTCTCCGGAATAACAGCTTCGGATGGATCATCGACTATGGGCGTAAGAGTACCGTCATAGTCCAGGAAGATCGCCGGCCTGCCTCTCTTAAGACGCTTGATGATCCGGTCTTTCCGCTCAAGGGCGGAGGGAAGTATATCCTTATTATTCTGGTTCATTCTCTTTCACTCCTGATCTGAGACAGATCGCTTACCGATATATCCGCTCCGTATCTTTCAAGATTCCTGTTCTTGCCGGAACGGTCCACTCCGATCACCAGGGTGAATCCTCCCGCCTTACCCGCCTTTACCCCGGAGATCGCGTCCTCTATGACTATCGCTCTTTCGGGATCGGCTTTCAGCTTTCCGGCGGCCTCAAGAAAGATATCAGGTTCCGGTTTTCCCTTAAGACCGTGTTCCGCCGCGTACCCTCCATCGATCATCACCTGGAAGAGCCCGGTGACACCGGCCGCCTCCAGCACCTCCGCGGCATTCCGGCTCGATGAGATAACCGCGGCTCTTATTCCTTCCTTCTGGATTTTTTGAACAAAGTCGACCGTGGTCTGGTAGGATTCTACTCCCCGGATGTTTATAAGCTCAAGAAAATAACGGTTTTCAAGGTTTCCCAGCCCGCAAACGGTCTCCTTGCCGGGAGGGTCCTCAGGGTCCCCGAAGGGAAGCGAGATGCCCCTGGATTCAAGAAAGCTGCCCGCCCCCTGATAGCGCGGTTTCCCGTCCACATATTTTAAGTAATCGCTTCGGGCGTCGAATGGGATGAACTTCTCTTCTTCTCTTTCGGACCTCTCTTTGAGGTATTCATCGAACATCCGCTTCCACGACTCGGCGTGGGCTTTGGCCGAATCGGTGACTACGCCGTCCAGATCGAAAATCGCCGCTTCATACCGGTCAAAGTCTATAACCAGATCTCTTTTTCCGGAATCATTCATTGTTTTCTTCTCCGGCCCTGACCATGCACGCCTCCAAGCCATTCACGTTGAGCATTTTATTTACCATAACCATCTCAATAGAGGCGGGAATGGGCAATTGCCTGCTTCTCCTTTTAATTGACGATTTTCCATGTCCCGATATGGTTCGTGTTTTCGCGCCCTGAGGGTATCATGCCGGTTCAACCAGGAGGGAGGCCGCTTCCGTGAATGAGCTTCACCCCCCCCTTTCGTTGACAAAAGAGGCGGCTGCCTTTATTATTGGGCGGTGGAATTCCGGAAAAACAGAACCGAAGGGCATGATCTATGGCGGACAGATCCTACCTGATACGAGACAGCGAAGCCTGGGATAACGTGGAGCTGTTCCTGATTTCGGCTGTTATTTCCGTTCTGTCCATACGCTCCTACCTGGAGTTGGCCGGTTATCCTAAGATAGGAGGGGACAGTCTTCACATAGCCCACGTGCTCTGGGGCGGTTTTCTGATGCTGATCGCGGTGATGGTTCTGCTGATATGGTGGAATCCGGGTACCCGAAGGTTCGGAGCTTTCCTCTCCGGACTCGGATTCGGGACTTTTATCGATGAGATAGGAAAGTTCCTCACCCACGACAGCGACTATTTCTTTAAGCCCGCGGCCATGATCATCTACACGGTCTTCATCCTGGTATTCCTGGGAGCCCGTTCCCTGTTGGGAAGCCGTCCCATCGACCAGGATGAGAAACGAGTCAACAGAAG
This sequence comes from uncultured bacterium, assembly GCA_964488475.1. Classification (GTDB taxonomy): domain Bacteria; phylum Krumholzibacteriota; class Krumholzibacteriia; order Krumholzibacteriales; family WJIX01; genus CAZAUK01. Next base: position 4,892 of record CAZAUK010000021.1, on the reverse strand, counting down.
CCTGAGAAGCTATTTTCCCGAAACCGTCTCGTCACTCAAGTCCAAGATGGATTTCTACTTCAGGATCAAGAACCGCCTGGCTTCGGCCTATCGGACCATAGTCCTGAACAGATGGTTCAAGAGAGTGCTTACCGTGGGATTCATCGCGATCGGGGTGAGCGGGCTGGTGACGGTGATAGGCACGGTCATAGATCGTCCCGGTATAGATCCGGGAGTCTCCCTGGCTCAGATGACCGCCTCCACGGCCGCTCTGGCATGCATCTGGGTGGGTATATGGTTTCTCAGAAAATCAAGGCTTAAAGCGTATATATGGTTCAAGCGCTCGGTGCTCATAAATATCTACATCACCCAGATATTTGTCTTCTATCACTCTCAGTTCGCGGGGCTGGGGGGGCTGGCCCAGTATCTTCTGCTTTATTTCGCCCTTCACTTCACCATAGCCCGCGAGAGAGAGCCGAATCCGGTTTCCTGAATACTCGGGGTTCCGGAACCCGGCTCTATTTCACTCGGTCCGCGCTTTAAGCGCAAACCTGCCCGCTACTTGTACAAGTGCTTGATTCCTCCCCAGCTCTCTCTGTCCGCGTCGACCGGGTGGTCCAGGAAGAGGGCGCTGGGACAGCATTCACCGTCCCGGAAGATATGGACGTCTCCCGGTTCGACAGTAGTCCAGATCTTTATTATCTCCGCCCAGAAATCACCCGGGTTTTAGAATATACCTTTTAAAAATAAGCGGGTTCTTTTGGCAGAGTATGTGTCCGTTTCTGTTTGAGGGGGGGCGGGGCTGCCGCCTGTTTCCGGCAGCCCCGCGTGTGAACGGAAGGGGGATTTCAGTTTCTGATTCCGAAGCTCGTTCCGTAGTTTTCGATAATGTAATCTATGTCCTTGTCGCCTCTTCCGGAGAGGTTGATCAGAATGGTCTTGCCCCTCGAGATGATTTGGGCGAGTTTCATGGCGAACGCGACCGCGTGGGCGCTTTCCAGGGCCGGGATTATACCCTCAACCCTGCTGAGCAGAAAGAATGTCCTGACCGCTTCGATATCGGTTACCGTCTCATATCGGACCCTTCCGATATCCTTAAGATAGCTGTGCTGGGGCCCCACTCCAGGGTAGTCCAGCCCGGAAGCCACCGAGTGAACCGGAAGGGGGTCGCCGTCGCCGTTCTGAAGCAGGTAGCACCTGAAACCGTGGATTATACCCGGTTTTCCCAGAGTTAGCGTGGCGGCGTGGTCTCCGTCCTTGAAACCCCTGCTGGCGGGCTCTACTCCGTAGATATTCACGGCCGGTTCATCCAGGAAGGCGGTGAAAAGGCCGATGGCGTTGGAGCCGCCTCCCACGCAGGCCACCAGATTGTCTGGAACCCTTCCGGTGAGCCGGGTGAACTGTTCCATCGCCTCCTCTCCCACTATCTGCTGAAAATCCCTGACCATCATGGGAAAGGGGTGGGGGCCCACCACCGAACCGATGGCGTAGAACTGTGATACCGGGTCTTTCAGATAGGCTTGAAAAGCGGCGTCCACCGCCTCTTTTAGGGTTCCCAGGCCTTCTTTTACAGGTATGACCTCCGCGCCCAGTATACTCATCTTGGTCACGTTGGGGTGTTCCTTCTCTATATCGACCGTGCCCATATAGATCTCGCAGGCCAGTCCGGTCAGAGCCGCCGCGGTCGCCAGAGCCACTCCGTGCTGGCCGGCGCCGGTCTCGGCGATAAGCTTCTTCTTGCCCATCTTCCTGGCCAGCAGGGCCTCCCCAAGACAGTGGTTTATCTTATGGGCGCCGGTGTGGTTGAGGTCTTCGCGCTTGAAGAATATCCTGGCTCCTCCCACTCTCTCGGTGAGATTGGAGGCAAAGTAGACCGGGCTTGGCCTGCCGATGTAATCTCTGCGGAGGGAGGCGAGTTCTTCCCTGAATTCGGGGTCTTCACGAAGTGAAAGGTAGGAACTGTTGATCTCTGAGAGGATCTCCTCGAGCTGGGGGGGTACGAACACTCCGCCGTATTCTCCGAAGTATCCGTCCAGGTCAGGCGAAGCTTCTATTTTTCTCCTTGTTTCCATCATGTATCTCCGATCTTGTCCTTCAGTATTTTTCTTGTTACAGAGCGAGCTGATTTAAGAACCTTGGAGCCCCTGGTGATCTTGCACAGGCTTATACCCAGTTCAGAAGCTATCTTTCTCTGGGGAACGCCATCCAGGAGCATTATCATCAGTCGCCATCGAAGGACAAAATCGTCGATTTCGGCGGGAGTAAATATCTCCGAGAAGAACTTACTCATCGTTGGTGGATCTTTTATCCGGCAGAAGGCTTCCGCCAGTTCCAATCTGGTGCTCATTTCAATAAACTCCGTCTTTCGTTTCTACACATAGAAACATTATATAATATTCCGTACCCATTTGTAAAGCGAATTTTATAGCGCTCGCGTAAGCGGTCAGGGTTTGTCCGTAATCCCGAGCGGAAAAACGGCGGCGGGAGGCTCCTCAGCGGCGCGGGCGTTAATCCCGCGCGGAAAGGCCGCTGCTGGCGGATGTTAAGCGGCGCGGGCGGGATTACAACCATAAAAAAAGCGGCCGCCGAGTCCTTTGCTTATTAAACAGCCGGGTATTTTAAAGCGAACATTTTAAAAAGGATGGAAGGTTTAGCCAGCAGTTTCATCGCATCCGCTGACGCAGCTGACGGACCGTACTTAACATCTCGTCCTTATCGCGCAGGAACGTTCAGGAGGCTTTCTTCCTGTAATCCGCCAGAACCGACAGCGCGTACTCGATGTCGTAGCCGGTGTGGTTTCCGTTTACCTGAAAGCGGATGGTCTGGTCTCCTTCCGGGACCACGGGGAAATTCAGTCCTGTGGCAAGCACGCCGTTCTCCTTGAGGAACTTCACTATATCAGTGGTCTTCTCAGTGTCGCGGACCATCAGGGGCACTATGGGATGGGCGCTCTCGATGATCTCGAAGCTCATCTCCTTAAGTCCGTCCTCGAACTTCCTGGTCAGCCCGCGCAGGTGTTTCAGACGTTCGCGGCCGGCCTCGCTGTCGAGGAATTCCAGGACCTTGAGGGCGGCGGCCGATTCGCCGGCGGTTATGGGGTTGGAATAGATGTATGTGATGGCCTTCTCGCGGAGGTAGCGGGTCACCGTCTCGCTGGAGGCGACATAGCCGCCGTTTACTCCAAAGGCCTTTCCAAGGGTACCGATAAGGACATCCACCTTGCCCGCACCTGTGTATTCCTCGGTTCCCCGTCCGGTCTCGCCAAAGGCGCCCACTCCGTGTGAATCATCCACCATCACAACGATGCCTTCGGGGAATTCTTTCTCATACTTATCGGCGAAGGCGGTGATCTTGTCCAGGGGAGGGAAGTCCCCTCGCATGCTGAAGATCCCGTCCGTTATGATAAGCAGCCGCCTGGCCCCCGAACTGACCGATTCCTCTATGTACGTCTCCAGCTGCTCCATATCGTTGTGCTTGTAGATCTTCTTGTCCATCGGCCTGGATAGGCGGATGGCGTTTATGATGCAGTTGTGATTCAGCTCGTCACTGATGATTATAGTCTCCTTGGAGGTAAGAGCCGCGATAGCGCCTATTATGGTCGCGTAGGCGGCGCTGTAGATCATGGCGTCTTCCCGCCCGTGGAACTCGGCGAGCTTTTTCTCCAGGTCCCTGTGGGGTTTGAATGTCCCATTGATGAAACGCACCGCGCCGGGGCCCACGCCGAACTCCCGGGAAGCTTTCTCCTCCGCTTTTATCACATCGTCCTCAAGGGACATTCCAAGATAGGAGTTGGAGTTCATTCTGAGGAATTCCTTTTCCCCGTGTCCTTTAAGCAGGTAACGGGGGCCCTTCTCGCCATCGGGTTTTATGACCCCCGCAAATATATCCTCTTTTCCCTTGGCCGTTCCCTTGTTGAAGAGTTCGTCGAGCTCGGCGCCCAGGGCGTTCTTCAAACGTTCGATTCCCATTAGCTTTTCTCCCGTCATTTATATTAAGTCAGCCCTCTCCCTGTAATTCATAAGATAAAAAGAAATTATAATGGTATGGAATAAAATGTCAACCGGCACTTTCCCGGATTCAGTCAGGGTGGTTCAGCAAGGTGCAAAGGTCCTATAATCGCCGGTATTCTTATTTTTCCAATAATTTATTGTAAGAGTTGAAAGATTCTTATAGGTTTGGATCGGAAAGGACGATTTATACAGGACAGGTCGATATTCAATGGTTTTTAATCTTTTTCTGATCGGTTTTCTTCTTTTTGCCGGGATGAAAGCGGATATTATGCAATCGGATAAAATAAATCTTCCAGATACGGTCAATGGGTGGGACCTGGAAGGGCCTCCCCGTCGAATCGATGAAACGAATATCTTTGATTACATGGACGGAGCGGGGGAACTCTATCTTAGTTATACCTAAATTGAGCGATTTTCCTTTCGTGAGTACATTTTATCAGTGTTGAGAGTATTGAACAAGCAGATTCAGTAATGACCGCCCGCTGGTGCGTCAGAATGCTTTTTGGAAAGACAAATATCAGTGGAGAATGGAATCTTCCTGATAACCGGGCGCATTCTGGACAGACGAATCCCCCTTCTGCCTCTATTTTGACATTTTTAGTGGATCTTAAGCCCAGGAAAAAACAGGCGGGGAGTTGCAGCGCATCCAGAGGGCAGGGAAGCTGAGGTTTTCCCATGTGGAACGGGTAACCTTAAGGATAATCTTCCCGGAATGACATACTATCTTAGCGGCAACGTCGATAAGCACACGGCGAACGGTTGTCGGATATGAGCTCACCGGCGCCACCGGCGCGGCCACATCCTCCTTGAAAGATTCGAACAGAAAGAATGCTAGAAGCATGATGTAATACCAGGCTGTATTCTGGTTGAAGCGCTTGAAGGGCAATGTTTCACTGGCGAAGT
>CAZAUK010000020.1:0-42957 GCA_964488475.1 uncultured bacterium | reverse complement strand
ATACTCTCAACACTGATAAAATGTACTCAATAAATGAAAACCGCTCAATTTAGGTATAATACTGGAGATAGATCGTTTGGGTACATGGTGAATTCCTTTCTCGTCCCGCCAGTACCTAATATCTCCTTCCGGCCCGACTTCCTCTATGACTACTTCTTCTCTTGCCCTTCCCAAAGCTATCACCAGAAGGATTTCGTACTCTTCATCGATCTTCAAAGCCTTCCTAAGCCTTGCTCTGTCCACCGAGCCTATTATGCAGCCGCCCAAACCTAGTTGGGCAGCGCCCAGCAATATGCTCTGGGCCGCGATTCCATGATCACATCCCGGCGAATCCGATACTCTTTTGTCATTCATAATAATTATGTAAGCGGAGGGCTTCTCCCCCTCCCCGGGACCTTCCCACTCCTCTATATATCCGGCCCACGAAAGACAGGGAAATATCTCCTGGTTTATATCCTTCCGGTGTGAAAGAATGTACTTCAGCGGCTGCTTGTTGCCTCCGGAAGGCGACAGCCTGGCCAGATCTACCAGTTCTTTAAGGGTATCGAAATCCAGTTCCTCCTCCTGGTAAAAACGCCGTCGGCTCCTGCTGCTGGTTATCAGTTCCTTGATATCCATATCATTAACCCTTCCATAATTTTCTAGGCTTTTTTGATCAGACCTCGTTCATATTGTTAAAGTAACGCTGAATATATGACATTACAAGGTGCATTATCATAGACTGCGCCGGCCCGAAAGCGGACCGTTTTAATAATTTCATTCCCCAGACCTGTTTTCTTCTACTCCGCAGAAGCTTGTTCATGGTGGAGAAGGAATTACTTTCTCCCAGGATATCCCTGCCCACACATTCGCCTGACACCATGGCCGGGTATATTCCCTCTCCGGTGACTGGGAATGCGGCTCCAGCGGCGTCGCCGCAGAGATATATCCGGTTGAACTTAAGCCCTCTATAAATGTAGTTCTCAGGTAACCCTCTCAGAACGCTTCCCTGGCAAGGCAGGCCTTTTTCCTCCAAAAATGACTTAAGAAGGGATTTTGAAGTGGTAGCCGGAACCCGGCCGGGGTCCCAGAAAACACCGCACGAAGAATAAGACCTGTGTGGAAATATCCAGCAGTACCCGTTCTTCAGAATATTAGGGTGAAAGAACCAAACCATTCTATCATAAACCTTATCGATCCGGAAATGGGCTCCCACATGCGAACGGTTTTCCAGCCCGAGATGCTTTCTGGCCACCGACTGCGAGCCGTCCGCTCCCACCAGGAAACCGAAAGATATTTTACTTCCGTCGGCTGTAGATACATACCCCGCATTTTTAGAATAAGCGGGTTCTGCCTCCCCCAAACTGGTTATACTTTTTACCTCGGCTTCCTTAACCACGGTGATGTTGCTGAATCTCCTTACCAGATCAAGCTGGTAGATTCCCAGGTCCCGGCGCTCAATGGTCCGTATAGGCCTGTCCAGATCCACAGCGTACTCTCTGCCGTTTATAAAGACGTATTGCCGTCTGAAGGACAAACACAGTCTTTCCATCTCAGGAGGGATAACTACGCCGGCCGTAATGCCCCCAGCGCATATTTTGGGGCCTATCTCGCGGTTTTTCTCCAGAACCAGGACCCTGAGGTCTTTCCCTCCCAGAATCTCGGCGCATTTGAGGCCGCCCGGGCCCGCTCCTATAACTACCACATCGAAATGCTCCAAACCAGACTCCCCGCTAAGACCCTTCCGCTTTTCCTCAGCAGCCGCATTTTCCGGTTTAAATCCGCCGAGTAGTACTCTACGGATTCTGGATTCGTTTTCGGCTGGGGATTTTGCACTTCCATAATCACTTTTTTATAAGCCACAGCATCAATGACAGCAGGATGCTTATTAGTATCATGGTAGTCAAGGGAAACACGAACCTGAAATTAGGCCTGTCTATATAAATATCCCCCGGAAGCCTTCCCAGGGGAATCTTGGCCAGCCAGGGCCACAGCAAACCAGCCATCACGATCAACACCCCTATGTAAATAAGGATTCTTCTCATAATTATCCCGGTTTTCGATGCCGGGACCGGATTCTGCGCCCTCCACCTTATCCGGCGTAGGTATAAGCGGAAGCAAAATGAAAATTAAGCCGATTAGACGCCCCTATTCCTCGGACTCGACATTCCTGGCCATATTCTCTATCTGCGACGGAGCGTCAAGCTCTTCACTACCGGCTCCAATATCCTGAAGCCTTCTCATCGAAGGCAGCAGTCTGCTCTCCATGGAACCGACCGCCCTGTTGTAGCTGTTTAGGGTATCGTTCAGTTTCTTTCCGACCTGGGAGAGGTGTTTCGCGAACACTCCGAATCTCTCCATCATAATTCTGCCCTGCCTGGCTATCTCCTGGGCATTTTCAGCGAGACTGAGCTGAAGCCAGCCGAAGGCGACTACTTTCAGAAGAGCGAGAAGGGTGGCTGGTGAAACCACCACTACTTTTTTCGACAAGCCCTCCTCCAGAAGCGCCGGATCCTGTGAAAATGCGGCGCCCAGTCCGGATTCATAAGGTATGAGCATCACCACGAATTCCGGCATATTCTCCTCGAACTGGGCCCAGTACTGCTTCTTTGCCAAGTCCCTGATATGGTTTCTTATCGAAGATGCGTGTTTTCGCAGTCCGTTCTTGATCTTCTCCTCGTCTTCCGATTCGACAGAGTCCAGGTAGGCTTCCATGGGGGCTTTTGCATCCACCGGAATGATCCCGCCGTTGGGAAGATGGACCACCATATCGGGCCTTCCGGTCTCAGATGAGACCTGTTCCTCAAAATCAACATGCTCGGCCATTCCCGCCATCTCCGCTATTCTTCGGAGTTGGACTTCCCCCCACTTGCCTCTTACTTTTGAGGATCTTAAAGCCTGGGAAAGAGTGGTGGTAGCCTTGTTAAGCTCCCTGTTTGCCTTTGCCAGGCCGGAGACATGATCCAGCAGGCTCTTGTACGCTCCCTCCCTCCTATTCTCCATCTCGCGAACCTGGCTGTCCAGTTTGTCCAGATCCTTTCCCAATGGCTCCACCAGGTTTTTCATCTGCTCTCGCTGAGTGTTCCAGTCCCCCTGAAGAAGTTTCACGAAACTCTTGATCTGCTCTTCCGACCTTTCCATAAACTGGGTGGTATTCTGCCTGAGCGCCTTGGAGGCCAGCGAATCGAAGGCTTCCCGCAACTCCCCCTCTGCTTTCTTCACCCATTCAATTCTCTGCTTATCAGCTTCTTTTTCCTGTATCAGCCTCACATTCTCCAGCTTGAGATTCTCGTTCTCCTCCTTGAAACTGATCAGTTCTCCCCTTTCCTCTTCCAGTCTTTTCAGATTGTTCCTCAGATCCGAGGCCCTGTTTCTCTGAATGAGGCAGGCTATTACCGTGAATACCGCTGAGGAGATAATACACAGAATCACGGTGGTTGTAACGCTGATCATATGAATTGGACTCCTTCCACCCAAAAAGCCACTTAAGAAAATATAATTTCCCGGACTATTCTGAATCTTATCCTCAATCGCCCTGTTTTTCAAGCAGAGTAAGGCGGTAATTTTTTGCTTGATTTATGCCGCCTCCCTAATATTATATATCTCAAAATGTCAAATACAGTTGCACCATAGAAACAGAAACGGCCGGTATCATGCCTACATACCATTACTCATGCGAAAAATGCGGATACGAGTTCGAGGTTTTCCAGAATATAACAGATCCTCCCAGAAAAAGATGTCCTAAATGCAGAGGCAAGGTATTCAGAGTGATTCATCCGGTGGGCCACATTCTCAAAGGTTCGGGTTTCTACAGAACCGACTACAGGGATGAAGACTATTCCAAGAGAGAAAAAGCGGAGAAGAAAAAGGATTCGCCTGAAAAGAAAAAGGAAACCAATAAAAAATAAAAGTGATCCTTATCTATTGACCACCGAGCAGTATCTAAATAAAAAAACGGCTTCCCCGCTTCTGGCAGGGAAGCCGTCGCATTATCAAGCTGAAGGTACGGTTCTTTTACTGCATCTCCTTTAAGGCCTCATCCAGAATGCTCAAGCCCTTCTCTATCTCTTCTTCGCTTACTGTGAGGGGAGGCCTGAATCTTATAGTCAGACAGCCGCATTTCAGAACGAAGAGACCCTTTTCAAAGAGACCGCTGATAAGCCTGTCTCTTGTCTCGGAATCCTGAAGATCGAAGGCGCAGAACAGCCCGAGTCCTCTCGCGTTGGAAATGATTCCCGAATACTTTTCCTGAAGTCTTCCCAAACCGTCCTGAAGTATCGCTCCCATCTTCTCCGCGTTCTCGACCAGGTTGTCCTGTTCGATAACTTCGAAGATCCTCTTGGCCCGGTACATATCAACCAGGTTGCCTCCCCAGGTTGAGTTGATCCGGCTGGATACCTTGAAAACGCTGTCGACTTCGTTTAGCCTTCGGGAAGCCATTATTCCACAGACCTGGCTCTTCTTTCCGAAAGCCAGGATGTCTGGTTTTAGGCCGAAGTTCTGGTGAGCCCACATCTTACCCGTGATGCCCACTCCTGTTTGAACCTCGTCGAGAATCAGGATGATCTCGTTTTCGTCGGCGATCCTCCTCAGTTCCTGAAAGAATTCCTTGCGGAAGTGATTATCCCCTCCCTCTCCCTGAACCGGCTCGATGATCATCGCCGCGATATCGTCACCGTATTTGCTGATGGCCTCTTCGATCTCCTTAACGGCTCTCTTTTCCGCTGCTATGATATCATCAAGATGCTCTTCTATCGGAAAAGTGACTTTTGGGTTTTCAATCCTGGGCCAGTCGAACTTGGGAAAATAATTTATCTTAGCTGGATCAGTGTTGGTCAGTGACATGGTGTAGCCGGTACGGCCGTGAAAGGCGTCCTTGAAATGGATCACCTTGTGCCCGATTTCACCTTCGACACCCTTCTTCTTGTTCTTCTGCACCTTCCAGTCGAAAGCGGCCTTAAGCGCGTTCTCCACAGCCAGGGCCCCGCCGCTTATAAAGAAGAGATGCGGAAGGTAGTCGGGAGTGGCTATCTTGGCGAAAGTCGCGACGAATTCCGCCATCTCCGTGGTGTATAGATCTGAGTTTGAAGGTTTGTTGACCGCCACCTTGGCCAGATGATCATAATATTCCCTGTCCAGCAGGGCGGGATGGTTATGCCCGATGGCGCATGATGCGAAAAATGTGAAAAAATCGAGATATTCCCTGCCGCTGACCGCGTCTCGGACCCAGGTGCCGTGACTGTTTTCCATGTCCAGAACTATAGAATAACCGTCAGTCAGCATATAGCGCTCTAGAGTCTTGTGAACATCAGCGGGTTCAATTGTAATACCCTTACCGTATTTCTTCTCACCCATGAGACACCTCGCTTAGGTAACTGGTTTATTGACAAAAACCTAAAAGAACGATTCCGTATTAATCCGGCCACAAACACAATAATATATGAACTTTACCGTATTTTATCAACCAAATTAAGGAAAATACTCGATAAAGATAACCGGTATGGTAAATAAGGGTAAAGGGACAAAAATGACATACCATCAAGAAGGTATGGCTTTCGCCCCTTCACCTTACGAGGTGTCCTCGCCTCTTCACGTCCCCAACTTATAATCCCCCCAGGGGATCAGAACCTTTTGAATCTTTCTCTTCTATCCTCCGGCCAGAACCGGTGAGTTTCCACAAGGTTAGATTCGCTGTCAAAAACAAACTCCTTGCCCAGTTCGTAATACTTCCAGTGCTCCCTCACCCTGCCGTAGCCGTATTCCCTCCAGCGGTGCAAGGGAAATCCATGCTTCTTGTAGATTTCCAGCTTGTCATTTTCCCATTTGCTTATAAGATACTGGTGGCGGAGAAGACGCCGTCCCTTCACCCCTCTAACCGTAACGCCTTCTGAGACCGAGGATAACAGGGCTAATGCAGCCAAGCCAAAAATTATTCGCCTGACCATTTCTCTCACTTCCTTTCGATGCTAATCAAAAGTTGTTGTATCATCGACCCTGCCGTGCTTTATTATACCATAAAATTGCTCATTATTACAAGTAGGTAGCAGAAGTTCCCCAGGATATCCTATTATGACCGGTAATTCAAAAGATAGAAGTATGCCTCTGAACTTGATGAGGTCTCTTCTTGTTATTCTTTTTATCATCTGGTCCAACGCCTTCACGGCGGTACTGCACCTGAGAGAGATATTCAGCCCCCCCAGGCTGGTTACCGCGCGCTTCGCTCCAGTTCTGCTGGTCTGCGTTATTTATCTACTTGCCAGCAGAGACAGAAGAGAAGAGAGCGTCCGGATAATCAGAGATAATCCTCTTAGGATAGTCGGAATGGGAGCCTTTGGAATCGCCGGCTACAATTTCTTCCTGTTTTCCGGACAGAGCGGAATAAAACCCGGAGCGGCCGCTCTCATAACTACCCTCGCTCCACTTTTTACCCTGTTATTCTCAATTTTTATTCTGAAGGTCAAAGTGCCTCTGAAAAGAATATTCGGCATCCTCATAGCTCTGGCCGGAATGTACTCCGTGGTAAAGTGGGGTGGGATAGGCCTTCAGAAAGCAGCCCTGATTGAAAATTCGGAGATAAAATACACCCTGATAACTTCGCTCGCGCCGGTGAGCTGGTCTCTCTATACCATAATAGGAAAGAAACTGACTGAGAGTTATGAACCGATAACTATCAGCGCGCTCTCTCTGGTAATAGGAACCATACCATTCATTTTTCTGGCGGACGCCGATTTCTTCCATTCCATCTTGATGATGGGGGCCACTCACTGGATCGCTCTGGCCCACTTAAGTCTGCTTTGTACCATTGTGGGATACTGGATATGGAACACCGGCCTGAAATACCTTTCCGCCACTTCAGTGGCTTCATTCATTTACCTGAATCCGCCGCTTGCGGCGATGTTCGGCTGGCTGTTTTTCGGTGAGGAAGTAACGCCCTTTTTTCTGGTGGGAAGCGCTGTTATCCTGTTCGGTCTTTATTTGACCCAGAAGAGAGAGAATAAATAAAAAACCGTTGATTTTGAATCCTCTGTTAGGGTAAGTTGCTAACAATTATGTTGGTTAACTTCTTAATCAGGCCATCCTTCAGCTCCGGGGGGAAGAAATGGCGGAATGCGACGAAATAGAGCGCGGCCAGTGGGGTTCCAGTATAGGATTCATACTGGCGGCCGCCGGTTCGGCGATAGGCCTGGGGAACATCTGGAGATTTCCTTATGTTACCGGGGAAAACGGCGGCGGCGCGTTTCTTATCCTCTACCTTCTCTGCATTATCCTTCTGGGACTGCCCGTAATGGTCGCCGAACTGACCATCGGCAGGCACAGCCGAAGAAACCCGGTGGGTGCCTTCAAATGTATAAGGCCTGGAAGTCCATGGAAACTAGTCGGTTATCTGGGTGTTATAACCGGGATCTCCATACTTTCGTATTACGCCGTAATGGCCGGGTACACCCTCGGATACATATTCAAGACCTTCAATGGCAGCGGAATATCTTTTGCGGATTTCTCATCGAACGCGCCCCTGTCACTGATTCTGTTCGCTGTATTTACGGTACTTACAGTTCTAGTGGTGCAGGGTGGAATAAAGAACGGAATAGAAAAATGGGCCAAGATCCTCATGCCGGTCCTCCTGGCATTGATGATCATCCTTATAATACGGTCGGTGACCCTGGAGGGAGCCGGCCGGGGTCTGGTTTTCTATTTCAAACCCGATTTCAGCAAGGTCACCGGAAACACCATACTGGCGGCCCTCGGCCAGGCTTTCTTCTCCCTGAGCCTGGGAATGGGATGTATGATCACTTACGGCAGCTACCTGCCGAAGGATTCCAACCTTCTCTCCAACGGCTGCTCCGTGGCGCTTTTCGACACTCTGATAGCTGTTATGGCGGGACTCCTTATATTTCCCGCCCTGTTCGCCATGAGAATGGATCCGGCGGCCGGCCCCAGCCTTGTATTTGAAGTGCTCCCCAGAATATTTTCCCTCATGCCGGGAGGAAATATTATTGGAGCCGCTTTTTTCCTTCTTCTTTCCATAGCCGCGCTGACTTCGACTATCTCCCTGCTTGAGGTAGTCACCTCATACTTCGTGGATGAAAAACGCTGGCTCAGAAGAAAGGCTGTCTGGATAATAGCCTTAATCGTTCTGATTCTGGGCCTGCCTTCGGCATTATCCCAGGGAATAATTCCCTGGCTGGAAAAACTCCCGCTTGTAAACATGAGTTTTCTGGATTTGATGGACTGGCTTTTCGGAAACGTGATGCTGGCCGTGGGAGCGCTCCTGCTGGCTGTATTCATAGGATGGGTCTGGAAGACCGGCAACGCGATGAAAGAGATAACACAGAAAAGGCCGGAACTTGCCGGAATCGAACCGGTTTTCAATATACTGCTCAAGTATTTCTGTCCGGCGGTGATACTGTTGCTGATCTTCTTCCTGATCTTTTAACAGGAGGACGATCCACCCGGCACCGAAGGCGGATAATAGAAATTCAAAGGATGGTAGAAAATGGACACCGTTCAATCTATTGTCGATACAGTTTATCAATATGTCTGGGAATTTCCCAAAGCTCTGCCATACTTCCTTGTCCTGCTGCTGGGAACGGGAATCTTCATCACATTCAGGACCCGATTCATTCAGCTTCGAAGAATCAGGCACAGTCTGGCGGTAATAGCGGGCAAATACGACGATCCGGAGGATAAGGGAGAAATCAATCACTTTCAGGCTCTCTCGGCGGCGCTATCCGCCACTATAGGTATCGGAAACATCGCGGGAGTCGCCACCGCCATACATTACGGGGGGCCGGGCTCTTTATTCTGGATGTGGGTAACGGCCATTCTGGGGACCGCATCGAAGTTCGTGGAATGCACCCTCAGCGTGAGATACAGGAATGTCAGCCCCGAAGGAGTGGTCTCAGGAGGACCTATGTACTACATTGAAAAGGGTATGGGCGGAAAATGGAAATTCATGGCCCTCTTCTTCGCCGCCTGTGCGGTAATATCATCTTTTGGCAGCGGCAACAGCGTCCAGGCTTTCACGGTGGCGGACTCTTTCAGGAGTGATTTCGGAATACCTACATGGATTACCGGATCGGTAATGGCCACTCTAATAGGGATCGTGATCATTGGAGGAATCAGAAGAATCGGCAAAGTGGCGAGCAGATTGGTTCCCTTCATGGCTTGCCTTTACTTCGTGGGAGCGGTGACTATTCTTTTAATTCACGCCAGGCAGGTCCCCGCCGCCTTTGTCACCATAGTACAGGACGCATTCAGTGCCAAGGCCGGAGTGGGCGGATTCTTCGGTTCCAGCTTTATGTTCATGCTTATCTGGGGAATCAAGCGGGGAATATTCTCCAATGAGGCCGGGCAGGGAAGCGCGCCGATAGCCTTTGCCGCGGCCAAGACCAGGGAACCTGTCCGCGAGGGCCTGGTAGCTTTGCTTGGGCCTTACATAGACACTCTTCTGATATGCACCCTGACCGGTCTTACCATAGTGACCGTGGGGGTTTGGAAGGATAAGAAGTACGAACAGATCCCTTTCATCGAACAATCTCAGATCATTATCCTTAAGGAAGACGGCGAGATCAAGAGGGACGGGATCATCGATGATTCGGAACTTGTCGAAGAAAGCATCTTCAAGGTGACCGGAGGACGCGCTGAAGGAGTGATATTCGCCAAGAACAGCAGCACAATAGACAACCCTGTCCTCTTTATCGGTGAGGAAAGATTTACCGGGCGTGTCCGGGTCGGATTGAAAGGTGAGGTAATCTTTACCGACCATTCCGGCGATTTTGTAGACCCCGGTGAAATCTCCCTGGGTGGCAAGATATTGCAGAACGGATCCCCCCTCACCGCCTGGGCGTTCGAGAGGGGAATGGCCCCCCTGTTCAAAGGAGGCAACTATCTGGTTACCATAGCAGTCTTTCTGTTCGCTTTGTCAACCGCCATTTCCTGGTCATATTACGGAGACAGAAGCATAGAGTACCTTTTCGGGAGCAAAGCGATTATGCCTTACAGGATCGCCTTCTGCGTCATGCATTTTCTCGGCGCCATATTTTCTCTGGAAATAGTATGGGGTTTCGGGGATACGGCTCTGGGCCTTATGGCAATACCCAATCTGATAGCCATCCTTGTGCTTTCAGGAAAAGCAAGGACTCTGGCCAAAGATTACTTTACCCGCTTCAAATAGATATTTTTTCACTTGGCGATCATTACAATTGCAAATCCGAGCTTTTCAGCCTTGATAAGATCGATTTCTGCTCTTTTTATCGATTAGAGAATATTTATTATCTTCACTGCTGTTATTGCTCCGTGAACATAATTCCGTCAGATATCGAAGAAAATATTTAACAATATATGCCGGGAAGATTGACATAGTAATAAAAGTTCGGTATAATTCTAATGAAGTCCCTGCTGAAATGGTGGGAGGATATTTCTGAAAAGAATCGCGGGCTCATATTTAATTGAGTTTTCAGAAGAATTCGGCTCCACGTTTCGCGCGGGGGCTTTTAAGAATAAAATCGGGTCCATACCCGGCTTTATTCTTATTGACAAATACGATTTTAGGGCGTGCTTTGAATCAGTTCCGCTTAAGAGAGAAAAACCGGTCAGATCGATGAACCCTCTTACAGGTAAATGCCCAGCCGGGCTATTCGCTCCAATCCGCCACGATACCGTCTTCGAATACTATGTAGGATTTGCTGGTTTCATCTCTGGGATCGCGGTATATCCACTGTTCCTCGTCCACACCGCCGATCTGGTTCGTTTCCTTCTTATCGGGAGGCCCCCAGGAATCCAGGGCCGCTTCCCTGCTCATGCCTTTTACCAGCTCGTGATTTAGAATGGCTCTTGCCAGTTCCTTGCCGTACTCCCATAGATTTTCCCTGTACCTCTTCTCCGGGCTCTTGAACCACAGCAGGCGGTTTATAGCGTCCTCATATTTCTCCCTGGTAAGCGGCCTTTCCAGGTTAAGGGCGTGTCTGTACTTGCGGTTATCGGGGGCTTTTACCCCGATCGCTCCGTTCCAGTGCAGATCCAGCTCCACGATCTCGACCTTGGTGTCCTGTTCCAGGACTCCATTCTGCCCGATATCGACAAAATATGTTTTTGTCCAAGCTGTTTCACCCCTGTACTTTTCCTCGAGGTAATCCATATCCTCTATCGGCATATCCTTCTTTATAAGATTGACCGCTTTGCATCCGCCGAGGGTCATGGCCAGAATGGCCAGTAAAAGCAGTATCCTTTGCGATTTCACCCAAGATCCTCCTTGTAGGTTATTCATAAGTATGTAAGACAAAAATAGAAACGGCGGCGTATTAAATCAAGCTTTTTCTATTGGAACCCCTTTATATGCCTCAGAACCATTTCGCCCTTAAAAGATTCGATGTCGATGGTGACCGCATCGAACCTGAATTCTCTTATAGTTCCGCGGGTTACCACGTCCCGCAGATAGCGCCTCGCCGCTTTTCTCATATTCCGCTTCTTCTCAACGCTGATCGATTCGGCCGCTCTTCCAAAAGACCTGCTTCTTCTCGTCTTCACTTCAATGAAAACAAGGCATCCTTCATTCAGGGCCACTATATCAAGTTCCAGGGGGCCTGCCCGGTAGTTCCTTGACAGTATCCTGTATCCGGCAAGTTTCAAATATCCCGCCGCGATCTCTTCACCGGTAGAACCGTCCCTTTTTTCCCCGCCGCCCATTCTAACCTCCCCGCCTCAATCACACCTGATACCTGAAACTCTTCCTGTGAATACTGGCAAGGCCGATCTTATTGATCGACTCCCGGTGCTCCACAGTTCCGTAGCCCTTGTTTCGAAAAAAATTATACCCGGGAAACTCAAGATGAAACCTTCTCATCATCCTGTCACGAAAAACCTTGGCTATTATCGACGCGGCCGCTATAACGAAGCTTCTTCTGTCCCCTCCGATGACCGGCAGGGCCGGAAGTTCTATATCGGGCAGGTCCCTGCCGTCGACAATAACCATCTCCGGTTTTACGGGCAGCCCTTCAACCGCTGACTTCATGGCCTTTAGAGTAGCTTTAAGAATATTGATTCTGTCTATCTCTTCCTGATAGACTACCCCGACGTTAATAGCGGCGCTTTTTCTCAAGATAGTCTCAAAAATCTGTTCGCGTTTGCTCTCGGCTATAAGCTTGCTGTCTCGAACATCGCGCATATCACGATGGAATCCGCACATAACTGAAGCCGCCACGACCGGACCAGCCAGCGCGCCTCTACCCGCTTCATCCACTCCGGCTAGAAGAAGATTAGAACCACCCCTGATGTTTGCGTCGAATTCCACCAGTTCTTCACAGGACGGACTGCCGAAGATATCCACCATAGAATTACTTTTTCTTCTCCTTCACTCTGGCGGCTTTGCCCTTCAGGTCTCTTAGATAGAAAAGCTTCGACCTTCTGACGTTACCCCTGCGGACCACCTCGATGGTAATGATATTGGGAGAATGAAGAGGAAATACTCTTTCTACGCCTATTCCTGAACTTACCTTGCGCACGGTGAAAGTCGCTCCGACACCCTCCCCCCCGCGTTGAATGACTATGCCCTGGTATCTCTGCTTTCTCTCGTTATCTCCTTCCCGGACCATGATTTCCATGCTTACAGTGTCTCCAACCTCAAATCCGGGTATATCGTCTTTGAAGTGCTTGGCTGATACCTGATTCAGAATATCCATGATGCCTCCTCAAAAATTATTTTATCCAAAATAGCTTCTCAAACAACTAAAATCTTACCTGACCTGAGACTTCCTCTCAATACAGCAGAAGCCGGAATCACAATACCGTCTGAAGCCGCTCAACTTCCTTTCCGGCGCGATGTCCTTTCCCTGGCCGAGTTCTCTCTCCATTCATCTATCCTGGCGTGGTTACCCGACATAAGCACATCCGGAACCTTCAAGCCCCTGAACTCTTCAGGCCTGGTATAGTACGCGCTGTCCAGCGCCTTGTCATCTTGAGGCCTGGAAAACGAATCGGTGTCCCTGGAAAGTTCATCACCCAGAACACCGGGCAGATAACGAACCACCGAATCCGCGACTAGTAAAGCGGGAAGTTCTCCCCCGCTGACCACATAATCACCGATCGAAACTCTATCGGTGACCACCAGATCATTTATTCTTTCGTCTACTCCCTTGTAGCGGCCGCATATGAATATGAGCCTCTTTTTGACTGAAAACCGGCGGGCCTTTTTCTGATTGAAGGGCTCCCCCGCCGGAGACAGAAGAATAACGGCTGTTTCTTCCCCGGGCTGACCACCGGTAATCGATTCCACAGCTTCCACCACTGGGGATGCCATCATTATCATGCCTGGACCGCCCCCGTAAGGATAATCGTCTACCGATCCATGCTTATCCACGGCGAAATCGCGAAGGTTGACAACAGAATACTTCGCGGCTCGCTTTCGCGCCGCAACGCCCAGGACTCCTGCATCCAGTGTTTCCTGAAACATAGCGGGGTATATCGTTATAAAAAATAGTTCCATCATCAGGCTGGTCACCATTCCAGGTCCAAAAGCCCCTCCGGCGGGTCTATCTGTATCCTTTTTGATTCAAGGTCTATATCCGTAACTATCTCGCCGACCAGGGGTATGATATGTTTTCTCTCCTTCGAACCGACTATTATTCTATCCTGGCCTGGTCCTTTGATCAACTCGATGACCTTTCCGACCTTCTCTCCTCCGGCCAGCGTCACTTCCATATCGATCAGTTGGAACGGAAGGATCTCCTTGGGAAATTCTTCCCTTTTCAGATCCTCCGGAGTCAACTGCAGTTTTTCTCCAATCAACTTCTCGGCTTCGCCGATCGTATTTATTTCTTTGAATTTAAGGACGTATGTCTTCTTTTTTTTCCTGAATCTTTCTACTTTAACACCTCTCTTCCCATACTCCAGGGACAGAAGATGGAGGCACCCGGTGTCCAGGGCTTCCGGCCAGAAGTCCCGGCCCGGAAGAAGCTTGATCTCACCTTTTAACCCAACGGTGTTCACGATCTCGCCCAGGTCCGCCTGTTTCATCTCTACCACTCCCTTCCAGCCCTATTCCCTTATTTCAAGAAGGACCTTTTCTCCCATTCGGGTCGAAGCGGCGTTCACAAGGGCTCTGAGCGCTTTTGCCGTCTGGCCGTTTTTTCCAATTATCTTTCCCACATCATCTTTAGCCACTGAAATAACTACGATTATGGCGTCACTTCTGCTCTCTTCGGTAATCTTGATTTCACCCGGGCTGTCCACCAGCATCGCGGCTAGTTCGCGAACCATAGTCTTTATCTTGTCTACACTCATCTAATCGGGACTTCCTTTCAAAAAGAAGATCTTACCTTTTGCCAAGAATAAAACTACTCCTTTTTATCCTTATCATTTTCCGTTTTGGCCGATTCTTTCGAATCGTCGCTCTTTTCTTTATCTTCGCTCTTTTCCTCTAGATTCTCTTCGGCCGCCTTCTCCTGCTCTTGTTCCTCAGCGGGCTTTTCTTCAGGTTTTTCATCCTTTTCGGCCGGCGACTTCTCTTCAGCCTCTTTTTCTACTTCGGGTTTCTGCGCTTTCTCTTCCTCTTTTTCTCCGGCCTGTCCGGTCTCAGAAGCTTCTTCCGGCTCTTTCGCTTCTTCATCCTTCTGCGCTTCCGCCTTCTCCTTCAGCTCTTTTTCTTTTTGAGCCCTGGGCTTGGCTTGGGGCTGCTTGACTCTACGCTCTTCTATCACACCTTCGAGCTCGGTGAGTTTAACTCCCTCTTTCAGAAGCTGCCATTTCTCCAATAACCCGGCCTTTCGCAGCAGGGCCGCGGCGTTCTCGGACGGCTTGGCACCCTTGTCCAGCCAATTGTATACTTTGTCGTCATCCAGCTTAATATCTGCCGGTTCTTTTAAAGGGTCATAATATCCCAGCATCTCGATGAAACGCCCGTCTCTGGCCCTTCTCGAGTCGGCGACTACCAGCCGATAAAAAGGCCTCTTCTTGGAACCCATTCTTCTCAATCTTATTTTAACAGCCAAATTCTACCTCCATAAAATTAAAATTGAACTTCAGTTCAAAGGAAAACCTAGAGATTTTCCGCCCTTTGTCAACTTTGAAAAATTCTTCACCATCTTCTTCATCTGCTTAAACTGCTTGAGCAACCGATTAACATCCTGAATATCCGTACCGCTCCCGCTTGCTATCCTCTTTCTGCGAGAGCCGTTTATAATGTTGGGCGACCTTCTTTCCTCAGGGGTCATTGATCTTATTATCGCCTCAACGACGCTGATCCGCCCTTCATCCAGATCCTGCCCCGAGAAACCCTTTCCTATTCCAGGAATCATTCCGGCCAGCTGATCAATCGGTCCCATCTTCTTTAGATTTTGAAGCTGATCAAGAAAATCTTCAAGGGTGAAAGCATCTTTTCTCAATTTACGCTCAAGTTCAAGCGCTTTTTTTTCATCCATGGCGTCCTGGGCTTTTTCAACCAGAGATAGTACGTCTCCCATACCCAGGATCCGTCCAGCCATCCTGTCGGGATAAAATCTTTCAAGGTCCGTTATCTTTTCACCGACGGTGACGAACTTTACCGGTCCCCCGGTCACCGCCGTTACCGACAGGGCCGCCCCCCCTCTCGCGTCTCCGTCCAGCTTGCTCAGCACAATGCCGGTAAATTCGATGGATTTTTTAAACTCCGAAGCGACATTGACCGCTTCCTGCCCTGTCATGCTGTCTAGAACCAGCAGTATCTCTTCGGGCTCTGTTTCCTTTTTTACTCTTTTCAACTCTTCCATCATACCCCGGTCTATATGCAGTCTTCCGGCCGTGTCTACGATAACGGTGTCATACAGGTTTTTCCTGGCCTCCTTGAGAGCCGAGGCGGCGATACGTTCGGCGGGCATATCCGCTCCCGGAGCGAAGACCTCAATACCCGCTTCCCGGCCCAGCACCCTGAGCTGCTCCACGGCCGCCGGCCGGTGAACGTCCCCTGCGACCAGAAGGGATTTTCTCCCCTTCTTCTGCAGGAAATCGCCCAGCTTGGCCACGAAACTTGTCTTCCCCGCTCCCTGAAGCCCACATGCCATAACACAAGCCGGGGAACCGGAAAGGTTGAAAGAAGCGGGCTCTCCACCCAGAATAAGTTGAAGTTCTTCGTGAACTATCTTTATTATCTGCTGATCAGGCGTCAGGCTTTGCAAGACCTCTCGGCCCATCGATCTTTCACCCAGCCTGCTGACCAAACCCTTCACAACCTTGTAGTTTACGTCAGCTTCCAGCAGCGCCCGCCTGACTTCTTTCATTGCCTCTTCGACATGCTTTTCACGTATTTTGCCATGCCCGCGCAACTGCTTGAATACGCGGGCGAACTTATCGGTAAGGCTCTGAAACAATCAAGCCTCCTCGCAACCTTCACAAATATCAAAAAATAACAGGAATGAAAGTCATAAGCAAGGATTAATAAAACGATTACCAGGATCCTATCCTCTTATCATGGATATCGTTTCAGCGTAATCGCTGCTGCCGAATATCGCCGTTCCCGCGACCAGGATCTGTGCGCCGCTATCCCTGATCTTGACGGCGTTCAGGGGCTTTATGCCGCCGTCTACCTCGATGACATAATCAAACCCGTTCTCTTTCTTCAGATATGCCGCTTCCCTGATTTTTCCCAGAACGTCTTCGATGAAACCTCTTCCTCCGAATCCCGGATAAACACTCATGATAAGAAGCAGCTCGATACTGCCGAGCAGATGCCGAACGGAATCCAGAGGCGTGTCGGGATTTACAGCCAGTCCGGCTCCGGAACCGATTCCGTGGATTTTTTCTATGATATCCTGGTGGCCACTGCTGACCGCCTCATAATGAAATGATACCAGATCACTGCCAGCCTCGATGAATTCGGATACGTATTTGGCGGGGTCGGAGATCATCAGATGGGTAAGAAGAGGAATCCCGGCCAGTTTAGCCACCGCTTTGACTATAACAGGGCCAAAAGTGATATTTTCTACGAAGTGGCCGTCCATGACATCGACGTGAAGAAAATCTGCTCCTCCCTTTTCGACATCCATTATCTCCCGGTCTAATTTTGAAAAATCGGCGGCCAGAATGGAAGGAGCCACCGAGACTTTACCTTTGCTATTCAAGAGTGGATACAGTGAGTTCAACCGTGCCTCCCTCCTTGATAGAAGAACCTGCAGCTGGTTTCTGTGCCAGGATAGTGTTGGGAAAATCCCGCTCAGATTCCCTGTTGACTAATCTGCCTATGCGAAACCCCAGTTTTTCGAGCCGGTCCTGAACGAATGGCAGATCCATTCCGACCAGGTTCGGCATGATAAACATCCTGGGATGATCATATATAACGAATAACAGGTCCACCCGGGAACCGGCGGGTATCTCCGTGCCGGAGCCCGGGAATGAAGCCCTGACAGCATTTTCTCCCGAGAGGTTGCTGAAGATCCTTGAAACGCCGCCCCTTCTCAACCCGGCGTCCTCCAGGGTTATCCAAGCCTGCCTCAGCGATAACCCTTTAAGCTCCGGAATATGCGCCATTTTTTTTCCGGCGCTCACCACCACTCTTATGGTCCTTCTCTCTTTCAGGCCTTCCCCCGGCTGCGGGACCTGGCTGATGATATGCCCTTCCGGAATCGAATTAGAGTTTTCCCGCCTGGCTATTCCCAGTCTGTATCCGGCCTCTTCGCACTTGGATCTGGCCGGATCCAGCCACAATCCCCTCAAATCGGGGACCAGAACCACATCCCCCCTTCCCACCAGCCCCGGAATCACGAATGAATTGAAGATAAAAACTCCTCCCAGAAAAGCGGCGATGATTATAACCGTGTAGATGGTCGCCTTCTTGATAGAATCTTTCATCCTTGTCCTGCCTTTATCCCGATCTGTCACCGCCGAGCTGAACCGGCTTTTCGAGGGGTTACTCCTTATCAACAGTAAAGAGTCCGCCCCTTTCTATTTCAAATCCCCTTAAGAATTCTTCGGTGCCGAGCGCCTTTCTTCCCTCCGCCTGCAGCCTGGTGATCCTGATTACTCCCCGGCCGCAGGCAATCAGCAGATTCCCGCCTGATGATTCCAACACAGTTCCAGCCGGCTGTTCCCTCAGCATAAGGTCCAGCGGTTCCGCCCTGTGTATCTTGATATAAGAACCCCGGTAAAAAGTAGAACTTCCCGGCCATGGATTCATACCCCTTATGTGATTATGGACTTCCAGCGCGCTCTTGCTCCACGGAATCAGCCCGTCAGACTTTTTGAGCATCGGTGCGAAGCTGACCCCTTCTTCTCCTTGTTCCCGGCATTGAAGCTCTGAATCGGCTATGCCCCTCATGGTATCCAGTAGAAGCTCCGCGCCCTGCCGGGCCAGCCGGACAAAGAGTTCTCCCGCTGTTTCCATGGGATCTATGGGAATGACCCTCTGGAGAAAGACGGGGCCGGCGTCCAGTCCCTTTACCATTCTCATGGTAGTGACTCCGGTAAAAGAATCTCCGTTGGTGACCGCCGCGTTGATCGGGCTCGCCCCCCTGTAGGCGGGCAGCAGAGAAGCGTGAAGGTTAAGGCACTCTTTGGAGGGAACGGCTAGAACTTTTTCCGGAAATATCAGTCCGAAAGCCGCGACCACGAAAAAATCTGGCTGAAGTGCCCGAAGATGCTCCACAACCCCCTCGTCCTTGAAAGTTGTTATTATCTTTACTGGTATGCCGCTGCGTTCAGCTTCCACTCTGACCGGAGTAGGGACTGTTTTTCTCCCCCTTCCGGAAGGCCGGTCCGGCTGGGTAACCACCAGTGCGGGCCTGAAATCTGTCTTTATGAGTTTCTTAAGTGATTCCACGGCGAAATCGGGAGAACCGAAGAATACAATCATCACGGCACCCTTAACTGTTTTCCCTGGCCAGCTTCTTTAGCTTGCCCCGTATCATGGCTCTTTTGGCGAAGGAGAGGCGATCGACAAAAAGAACACCTTCCAGATGGTCTATCTCATGTTGAATGATCCTGGCGGTCAGATTCCTGAACCTCTTGGTGTGTTCAACACCGTCCAGAGTCTGATATTTTACTTCCACCTCCACGGATCTGGGCACCACCCCCCTTATTCCCGGAACGCTGAGGCACCCCTCTTCCACCTCTTCCTGCTCGTCGGAACAGAAAGTAATCCGGGGGTTGATCATCTCAACAATCTGGGGAGATTCACCCGGATCGATGAATAAGACTATAACCCTCGTACTGGCCCCCACCTGGGGAGCCGCCAGGCCGACACCTTCTTCGGCTACCATGGTTCTCTTCATCTCATCGACGAATGAAGCGAGGCCGTTATCGAAACCATCCACTTCTTCGGCCTTTTTTCTTAGAACCCGTTTGCCGTATTTCTGGATATCGAAATCTTTCATGATAAAACCACCGCTTTAAAACGCTTTCCGGACCGTGTCCCTGCTTCTTCCCACATTCGAAAGCGCGGCCCGCTATTCTCCCTTTTTCTTCTCTATTACCGTAGCCACCGCGCTCTTAATCAACTCCACTTTTACATTGTCCGATATCTTCAGAACTATAATATGTTCCTTTACGTCAACGACCTTCCCGTACATCCCGCCGTTTGTCACCACCATGTCGCCTCTGCCAAGTTGCGATATCATCTTCTGGTGTTCTTTCTGTTTCTTCTGCTGTGGCCTGATCAGAATCAGATAGAAAATAACGAAGATGGCGATTATCGGAATAAACATCATTATTGAAGAGCCGCCGCCTTCGGCCCCCGAAGGGCTACTGAACGCGAAAAAAAGATAAGACATCTTTCCTCCCTCTTTCTGGTTAATCAACTATTTATTTTATTATAAAATTCTTCCTTCCAGTCCAGGAATTTATTCTCTTTTACAGCTTGCCTCATCTCATCGAGTAAATGCAAGTAAAAATACAGATTATGGTAAGTGGCCAGCCGCGGTCCGAGAAGCTCGCCGGCCATAAAGAGATGCCGCAGATAACTTCGGGTATAATTTCTGCAGACCCGGCACCTGCAATCCGGATCCAGTGGTCCCTGATCCTCACGGTAAACCGCGTTCTTAAGAACAACTCTTCCCCGCGAAGTAAAGACAGTCCCGTTTCTGGCGTTGCGGGTCGGCAGGACGCAGTCGAACATATCGATGCCCCTGGAGACGCATTCCACCAGATCGTGAGGATATCCCACTCCCATAAGATACCTGGGCTTTTCTTCGGGCAGCATTCCCGTGACAAGTTCGGTCATATCCAGAAGCTCTCTCTTTTCCTCGCCGACCGACAGCCCCCCGATGGCGTAGCCCGGGAAATCGATTCCGGCCAGTTCTTCGACCGACCTTTTCCTCAGTTCGGGATAGACCGAGCCCTGCACTATGCCGAAAAGAACCCGCCCGTAGCCCCCTTCATCTATTCTGGAGCCGTATTTCTCGACGCTCCTCTCCGCCCAGAGAGTCGTCCGCGCGACCGCTTCGGCGGCTTTTTGGTAATCGCAGGGGTATTCCACGCACTGATCGAGAACCATCATGATGTCCGATCCGATATCCAATTGTATGTCAACGACCCTTTCTGGAGTGAACATATGCCTGGAACCATCGATGTGGGACTGGAACTCGACTCCATCATCACTGATCCTGTTAAGGTCGGCAAGGCTGAAAACTTGGTAGCCGCCGCTATCGGTCAGAACGGGCCCGTTCCACGCCATGAAACGCTGGATCCCTCCACCTTTGGCGACCACCTCCTCTCCCGGCCTGAGATGGAGGTGATACGTATTGGCAAGAACGATATCGGCTCCGATAGCCCTGAGATCCTCCGGGGAAAGGCTCTTAACTGTTCCCATGGTACCTACCGGCATGAAAGCGGGGGTCCTGATGAGACCGTGGTCGGTTTTCAGCCTGCCGAGTCTCGTTCCACCATCGCATTTTTCCAGTTTAAATTCGAAAGGCACTCGGGTCCGCTCCCTGCTACTGAATGAACATCACGTCTCCATAGCTGTAAAAACGAAGCTCCCGCCTTATCGCCCAGTTGTATACATTCAGCATATTTTCCCTTCCCCCGAAAGCGCAGACCAGAAGGAAAAGACTGGATCTGGGAAGGTGAAAGTTGGTCAAGAGGGCATCAACCACTCTGAACTCAAAACCGGGATAAATAAAAAGATCCGTCTCACCACAGATATACACATCTCCGTCCATCTCCTCCTCCCTTCCGCCGATTAGCGCCCGGTGGGCCAGTGACTCAAGGACCCTGGTTGTAGTGGTGCCGACCGCTACCACCCTTCTTCGGTCCCTTCTGGCCGAAGAGACTTCCCGCCATACCTCCTTTTTAATCATTACAGATTCGGTGGATAACTTGTTTCCCTCGATTCTTTCATTCTCAAGAGGCCTGAAAGTCCCGGGACCCACGTGCAATGTCAGAGGCAACACCGAGCACCCCCTCTGCTGAATCTCCCTCATTATCTTCCCGGTGAAGTGTAGCCCCGCCGTGGGGGCGGCCACCGAACCGTCCCGGGAAGCGTAAATGGTCTGGTATCTTGAGCCGTCCATCCGTTCGCTCTCCCTTTTTATATATGGAGGAAGGGGCGCCTTCCCGTAATGTTCCATGAACTCTTTCTCCGGCAGGCCCGTTTTCAGTTCGACCTTCCAACTACCTGCGCCGATCTCCTCCACCGCCCGGATGAAATCCCCCTCAGATCCTACAAGCAGGTCGTCCCCGGCCCTGACCCTTTTGGAAGGCCTCAAAAGCGCCATCCACCGCGATGGAGCTATCCGACCGGTCAGGAAAATCTCTATTCGAGCGCCCGTTTTCTTCCTACCGAATATCCTTGCCGGTATCACCCTTGTATCGTTGACTACCAACAGATCCCCCGGCTGAAGGTACCTGGCGAAACGCGCGAACCTGGTCTCCTTCATATTACCGGTCTCCCTGTGAAACACGATCAGTTTACTGTCTTCGCGTTTCTCGGCGGGATACTGGGCGATAAGTTCGTCGGGAAGTTCGTAATCAAAATCGGTAAGCTTCATAAATATATATCTATTCTGTATTAATCGTCGAATATATTGCTCTGAACCCTGCGTGAACCCGAAGCTTCCCGGCCGATATGATCAAGGCCGGCTTCGGTTATAATCCTTCCCCTGGGAGTCCTCTGCAGGAATCCTTTCTGGATAAGAAAAGGCTCGTATACATCTTCGAGGGTGTCCTGCTCCTCCGAAACCGCCACGGCTATGGAATTTATTCCCACAGGACCTCCCCCGAACTTTCCAGATATCACTTTGAGGATCTTTCTGTCCATCTCGTTCAGCCCCAACTTATCTATGCCGAGCTTTTCCAGGGAGTACCTTACTATCTCCATGTCGATCCGGCCGCTGCCCTTGACCTGGGAAAAATCCCTTACCCTTCTGAGCAAACGGTTCGCTATTCGAGGAGTCCCCCTGGATCTGGCTGCTATCTCCCTGGCCCCCTCTTTATCTATATCCAGCTCGAGGACTCCAGCCGACCTGGTTACTATCGATTCAAGGTCTTCGCTGGAGTAAAAATCAAGTCTGGCTGCAACTCCGAACCTGCTTCTAAGCGGTGGGGTTATCATACCTGCCCTGGTGGTAGCGCCAACTATGGTAAAAGGTTCTATGGAAAGTGAATAATGCCTGGCGTGAGGACCCTTGTCCACTATCAGTTCGCACCTGAATTCCTCCATGGCGGGATAAAGATGTTCCTCAACCACTCTGTTAAGCCTGTGAATCTCATCGATGAAAACAACGTCCCGTCCCTCCAGCTGGGTAAGTATGGAGAGAAGTTCCGCCGGACTCTGGAAGACCGGCCCCGAAGAAACGTTTATGTTGACTCCCAATTCCCTTGCTATGATATGGGCCAGGGTGGTCTTGCCCAAGCCGGGGGGGCCGTGCAGAAGCACGTGGTCAAGCTGTTCGTTGCGCTGCCGGGCCGCTTCTATGAAAACTGCCAGGTTTTCCTTGAGTTTGTTCTGGCCGATAAACTCTTCAAGAGTCCGCGGCCTGAGCATAGACTCCGCTTTAATCTCCTCTGGAGTCGATTCCGAATCTGTGATGGGCCTTTCCATGTTACAGAGGATCTCCTATGCCAAATTGTTAAGTGCTTCTCCTAAGAACTTCTCTTACAACATCTTCTATACTCGGCTTTTCTTTGATGTTGGCGAGGGATATGCCCTTGACACCCTTTAAAGCGGCATTTCTGGTAAATCCCAGAGAGCAGAGCGCGGATACCGCTTCGTCCACGAGCTCCCCGTCCATAATTCCCTCCGAGGCTTTACCTACCGCGCCGAACTGAGCTATATCGATTTTATCCTTGAGCTCCAGAATGATCCTCTCCGAGGTCTTTTTTCCCACCCCTGGATAGGAGGTAAGCGCTCCTGTCTCCTCGGCACAGATGATTCCGGCCAGCTGAGGTGAAGTGCTGGCGGAGAGGATTCCCATGGCTACTTTGGGGCCGACTCCATTGACACCGATCAGGGAAAGGAACATCGACTTGTCCTCTTCACTCGAAAAACCATAAAGGACTATGGCATCCTCACGAACATGCATATGAGTGAACAATCTTACTGTCTGGCCGGCCGATCCAAGTTCGAAGAGGGTTCTGGAGGGAATGAATACCTCCATTCCCACTCCGCCGGTCTCTATGACCGCGCTTTCCTTTTTGATCGAAATCAGTATTCCCTCAATCGAAGCAATCAAGTCAGTTCCCCCAGTTTGCTGGAAATTCTGAGGTGATGGCAGAAAGCGACAGCCAGAGCGTCGGATTCATCAGATGAACTCGGCTTCCTTTCAAAGCGGAACAGCTTCTCTATCATCCCCGCCACCTGGCTCTTATGCGCAGCTCCATTGCCGACCACGCTGCGTTTTATCTCCCTGGGAGAATACTCGAATATTTTCTTGCCCGCCTGAACCGCCGAAAGTAATATCACTCCTCTGGATTCTCCCAGTGCTAGAGCGCTCTTTGGGTTTCTGGCCATAAAAATACTCTCCACCGCGATTTCGTCGGGATCGAACCGCCTGATGACACTGTCGATCCCCTCCTTGATCTCCATAAGACGGACCGCCTTGGGCTTCTTTCTGCTGACCTTTATTATCCCGGAGCCGGCATAGTTTATTTTACGTCCATCCACACTGGCCAGACCGTACCCTGTTATATAACTTCCAGGATCTATTCCGAGTATGAGTGGCACAAGTCCAGTCCTGTTCTTACACCGAAGCCCCGATCCGCCATTTTCTTTTGATTAGAAAAGAAGGCCCGGGAAAAAATATCAGATCTCATCTTCTATCTCGCTGAGGACTTCGTCGGAGATATCGAAATTAGCGCTCACATTCTGGACGTCGTCGTGATCCTCGAGAGCGTTGACAAGTTTCAAAACACTGAGGGCCTCTTTTTTATCCAGCTTTACTGTAGTGTTCGGTTGAAGCGATACCTCAGCTACTTCACACTCTATCCCCTCTTCCATAACTTTATGGTGAAGAGATTCGAATGCTTCGGGAGGGGATATGATCTCGTAAGTGCCCTCTTCCAGGGTTATGTCCTCGGCCCCGTTCTCCAGGGCGATCTCGTATATCTTCTCCTCCTCAACCTCGGAAGCGTCTACAACTATCTGTCCCTTGGTCTCGAACAGGTAGGAAACTGAATGCGGCTCTCCCAGATGCCCGCCGTACTTGGAGAAAAGATGCCTTACTTCAGCGCTCGTCCGGTTCCTGTTATCGGACAGGCATCTTACGTAAACGGCCACTCCACCCGGGGCGTATCCTTCGAAGGCGCAGGCCTCATATTGGACCCCGGGGAGCTCACCGGTCCCCCGTTTTATGGCCTTCTCGACGTTGTCGCTGGGCATATTGTTATCTCTGGCGTTCTGAACAGCCGTTCTCAGTGCGGGATTGGTCTCTATGTCACCGCCGCCTTCCCTGGCGGCTACCACGATCTCCCTTATCAATTTCGTGAAAATACGCCCGCGTTGAGCGTCGGCCTTAGCTTTCTTCCTCTTTATCGTGCTCCATTTTGAATGCCCTGACACTTTAAGCCTCCAGTTAAGCTATCAATCGCTATCTTCATCCTCCGCCTGGGCCTCGGCGATTATCTTCTGGGCCTGTTCGTGAGGAACAGTCTCGTAATGAGAAAACTTCCTGGAATGGCCGGCTCTGCCCTGAGTCATCGAACGAAGCGAAGTGGAGTACCTGTAAAGCTCAGCCAGGGGAACCTGAGCGGTTATCTTCTGCATTCCTCTTTCCTGCTCGGTTCCCTGTATCTTCCCCCGTCTCATCGAAAGGTCGCCCATTACGTCTCCCATGTATTCATCCGGAACGAAAACCTCGACTTCCATTATCGGCTCGAGCAGTACCGGCTTCGCTTCCTTCACGGCGGCTTTAAACCCCTTTGAACCAGCCGCCTTGAAAGCCGCGTCGGAAGAATCGACGCTGTGGTAGGAACCATCATACAGGCTTGCCTTGATGTCTACCATCTTGTAGCCCGCGATAACACCGCCTTCCATAGCTTCGACAATACCCTTTTCCACGGCTGGAATATGCTTGGAAGGGACCACGCCGCCCACAATCTCATCGACGAACTCAAAACCATCGCCCCTGGGCTGTGGTTCGATCCTCAACCAGACATCACCGTACTGCCCCCTGCCTCCGCTCTGTTTCTTGTGCTTTCCCTGGACGGATGCGGAGGAGCTGATCGTTTCAAGGTACTCGACCTTGGGAGGGACCATATCCACATCCACGCTGTACCTGTCTTTCAAACGGCTCAGTATTACGTCAAAATGCAGTTCTCCCTGCCCGGAAAGTATGGTCTGCCTGAGCTGCTGGCTGATCTCTATACTGAAGCTGGGATCTTCCTCGGCAAGTTTGTTAAGCCCCATGCCGACCTTGTCCATGTCGCCCTTTTCATTGGGCACTATGCCGGTGCGGATAGAGGGCGTGGGATAATCTATGCCGGGAACAGCGACCTTATGGTCTTTACTGCACAGGGTGTGGTTGACGGTAGCCGACTTCAGCTTGACCGCCGCTCCTATATCACCCGTGGTAATCAAATCCGTATCTATCTTCTTCTTTCCCTGCATAAGGAAAAGCTGTCCGATCCGCTCTCCAGTTTCAGCGCTTGAATTGTAGAGATCGTCGCCGCTGGAAATCTCTCCAGCGAAGACCTTTGTATATGACAGGTCCCCAACGTTCTTTTCCGAAAAGGTCTTGAAGACAAAAGCCACAGTGGGTGAATCCTTGGCTGTCTTTACCTTCTCTCTTTCGCCTGTAGCGAGGGATATAACCTCCATCTCCGACCGGTACGCCGGTGAAGGCAGCATCTCGGCCATCAGATCGACGAGCTGCTGGACCCCCACGTTCTTAAGGGCCGAGGTGACAGCCAGAGGAACCAGTGTTCCCTGTCTGCACCCGGCGCTCAGACCTCTGACCAGTTCCTCGTCTGAGAGCTCTCCAGTTTCCAGAAATTTTTCCAGTAGTGCGTCCTCTGTCTCCGCGGCGAAATCCTGAAGCTTCTGCCTCCATTCATCCACTTTGCCGGCGAGGTCTTCCGGCACTTCCTCATCATCGAATTTTCCGCTGGAATCGTTGTAGATATATGCCTTTTTCTTAAGAATATTGACCGCGCCTTTGAAATCATCGCCATGCCCGACGGGAAGCATCAGAGGCATTACCGAATTACCGAGTATCCTCTGCGCATCCGCGACGCACTTATCAAAATCGGCGTGTTCCTTTTCCATCTTGTTTACGCATACTATGCGGGGAAGACCGGAGTCATCAAGATAATTCCAGGCCTTTTCCGCTCCCGCTTCTACGCCGCTGTCCGCGCTTACCACTATAACCCCGCCTTCGGCCACCTTGACGCAGGCCAGCATCTGCCCGACAAAATCAGCATATCCCGGTGTATCGAGAAGGTTGATCTTATTCTCGCCATATTCCAAAGCGGCTATGGAGGATGAAACCGATATCTTCCTCTCGATTTCTTCCGGGTCGTTATCCATAACGGTATTCCCGGCTTCTATTGTTCCCATCCTGTTGGTCACCCCGCCGTTGAAGAGAATCGCCTCGCACAGAGATGTCTTACCGGACGCCTGGTGCCCCACAAAAACGACGTTTCTCAGATTCTCGGTATCGTACTTTTTCAAGATCTCTACCTCCAGTTCTCACTTTTCCATATCGAAACATAATGACCTTAGATAAACAGATTTCCCCCTCATCACGCCTTTTTAGCGCGATCTTAACTCTTTACTATTTCGTCTTTAGTCTGACCCTACCCCCCTCCGAACATCTTGCTTAAATATAAGAATCCCAGAGAAATTATCCAGAGAATAACCACCGGAATATATGATTTCTTGATATCCACTCTGAATATGGCAGAGATTCCGAGGGCCAATATGATGTAATACCAGATACTGAAAACGCTCAGGCTCTCCAGGAAGACCTCCCAGAAACCTTCCAGATCCGGAAAGAGGGCCGCCAGGCTGATCGGCTCCCGGGCCTCCTCTGCGGAAGAAATATTCTCCACTCCCTTGAGCCTGTTTATTAACATAATCAGAATCTGCTCTACGATTGAGATAAGTCCCGCGAAACTCACCAGGGCAAGGGACTTCCGGTAATCAGATTTTCCGCTTAGCAGGTTGGCGCCCAGATTGACGATGAACGCCACCACCAGATATAAAGCCAGAATCCCTATAGGAGCCAGAATGACTCCCACAAGAGAAAACCTGTCCACATTTTCAAAGGCCATTTCCAGCTGTTCTTCGGTTAATCCCCTTTCATTAAGAGAGATGATTTGCTTCTGAACCGGTATATTCAGCCATGTGATGATCAAAATGACCGCCGCTGTGAGGACAAATGGCTTCCACCACTCGATCCCCCTGTCGATCCTGCCGAAAACCTTGTTGGGATCCACGAATATGTCCATAACGGATGCGAAAAAACCCCCGCCATTCCCTTGCTCGACTGATTGGGTGATCTCAGCACCGCCGTCTTTTTCAGTTTTATTCATCTTCCCTGCCCCCTTTGAATCGAAAGACTGAAAACAAAGCCGAATAAAGAATATGATTATAATATGAACGGATTAAAACATAGACTACTTTATCAGCGGTGTCAAAGGATTTTGAACTTCCAATCGATGGAAAGGATTTATCGACCAAAGTATACCGGCAGACCCGATATCCAGAGCCCGGCGCCGGACGGCCATAGAATCATTTTTTATATCAGGGTTCTGATTCCGGCCTGACCTCGAGTCTATGGGATACTGCTGAGAAAGAAAAAGGGCCCGCAGGCCGACAAGACCCGCAGGCCCCCGATTCTGCGCTTGGACCTAGGATTCTAATCCTCTTCGACCTCTTTCAGGCGCTCCTCCAGTTTCTTTAGTTTTTTCTCCAATTTCTCGAGAGTCTCTTCGACCTCCTCCATGGCCTTTTCCTTAAGGATCATGCACTCCCTTTCGTCGAACATCTCCTCGGAATAGAGTCTCTCGAACTTCTTCTCCATCTCCTTGTCTCTCTTTTTGATAACTATATCCCTTTTCTTAAGGGGCACCTCCAGCCTGTAGATGTTCCTGTCCGGTACCAGAAATATCCTCGATTCATCGAAATCCTCTGGTTTCAGCAGGAATTCGATCTTGTTTCCCCTGCGGATGACCTTTATGGTAACCTCCCCCTTCGAATCTTCCAGAGCATCCCTGTACTCTTCCAGCGATCCGATCTCCTCTTCATTGATCGTTATTACTATATCACCGCTCTTGATTCCGATCGCGCCGGCCGGGCTGTCCTCGCGGACGCCTGTGACAAGAATCCCCTCGTCTTCATCAACGCCGAAATATTCAGCGAGATCTTCATCCAGCTCGGAAAGTTCCAGGCCATCCAGTCTCTTTCCTGATAGGTAACGATCGAACATGGAACCGACCGACCTGCCGATCTTCTTTCCCATCTCGCCCATCTTGTCGGCGTATTCCTGCCAGTCATACTCCAGGGTATAACTCTCCTTTTTCCTCTCCGCCAGTTCGACATCTACTCTCTTCCGATCACCTTCCCTGAAAAAGATTATCTTGACTCTGTCACCCGGATCCCTGCCTCCCACCATGCGCGCTAAATCTTCCGAATCATCCACCGGTTCTCCATCGAAGGTATATATGATATCACCTTGCATAAGGTTCGATTCTTCGGCCGGGCTTCCTTCTATAACCTCAATTACCAGAACCCCCATTTCATGAGGATAATCCTTATCCTCCATGATCTCCCTGTTGATGTCGGACATATAGACCCCAAGAAAAGCTCTTGACCGCTCCTCTTCCTGCTTCTCTTCCAGTACCGGCTGGTTCGGACCTTTTGCTTGAGCGCAGATGAAAACAGAAAGCCCTAAAACCAGAATGGCCGCAGTAAGAATATATTTTCTCATGGCCTGAATCTCCTCCTTGCTGATTCCTTTACCCTGATAACGCCGTCCCTTTACCTCCAAACTGTATAGTACCGTAGAGCAAAAAAGTTTCAATCTTATGGATAAAAAATCTGGAACAGCTTAGGACTGGCGCTTCCCGGTCCGGCTAGCCTTTCTGTAGACGTCTTCGATCTTTGCCCCCCAGGTGGCCAGGTCATATAATCGGACAGCCCGGGAACGTCCGTCGCGGGCGTACTTAAGGCGCATGCGGGAATCCCTGATAAGTGATTTCACACTTCGCACAAATCCCGAAAGGTCACCGGGGCTTACCATTATGCAGGAATCACCAGCTATGGAAGGAACCCCCCCCACCCGGCTGGCCACGCAGGATAATCCGCAGGACATCGCCTCAAGCAGAGCCAGCGGAACTCCTTCGGTATTGGAGGGAAGAACGAAAACATCCATAACAGGCAGGACTTCCTCCGGGAAATTGACCCATCCCGGTAAAGATACTATTCCTTCCAGGCCCCTCTCACTGACTCTGCTTTCAAGAACGTCTCTTTCGGTGCCCTCCCCTATAATCACGAAAACCGCCCGGTCTTTTCCAAATTGCGGGTCACCCGTGATCCGCCCTGCCATATCGACAAATAACCGGTAATTCTTGACAGGTTTCAACCCTCCCAGAGACCCTACGATTACCGTCTCTGGCGGGATGTCCCTGCCAAACCATTGTCTGAGAAACCGGACCTTTCTCTCTCTCAGCTGGTCCGGGGGCAGGGGGCTGAACAGTGAGGTATCGATCCCGTTCTCTATTACCGAGATCCTTGATTCATCAACCCCCAGGGCTGAAGCTTCATCCGCGGACTGCCGGCTGACCGCAATCAGCCGCTCGATCCTCCCAGCGGCCAGTCTGGCCAGGAGTCTTCTGGTCCCGTTGAATTCAAGGCCCGTGCTGTGTCTGGTCACCACCAGGGGCGTCCCTGACATACAGGACGCTATCGAGGCTGCCATCTCGGCGTGATAAAGATGAGCGTGTATCACGTCGAAATCATCCCGCAATGTGATATCACGCAGTTCTTCAAGGCGGGAAGGTTTAATAAGCGACATCAGGGAATTGAGCTCCAGATTAAGAAGGTCGATTCCGTAATCCCTGAAACGGCTCTCCAGCTTGTCGCCTTTTCCGGAGACCGCGCAGACAGTCACTTGATTGGAATTGGAAAGTAGATATCGGGATAGACTCAGCAGGTGATGCTCCGCCCCGCCGCATACCAGGGAACTTATAAAAAATAGAATTCTAAGAGAATCCATCTGCCCAAGGATCAGGTGATCTTCTCCAATCTCTTTCGCTTCGAGCTCTTGCTTCCGAGATCCGCCCTGGTCTCCTTGCCCTTCAGCACCTTGAGGGATGAGCTTTCGTGCGGTATCTCGCCCAGGTTCCTGGTCGTTTCCGCCTTGTCCCAGGCGGAGAATCTTTTACCGGAAAGATAACTGAAAATCGCCAGCAATGCGGCGGAATTAACCATAACGAAGTAGAACGGAATGTAAAGGAATTTGCTGCGCCTGCTTTCCCTGCCCGTTACCAGCCACGCCGCGGCCATTAGATAGAAAAGAGTTTGAACGGCGAATGAAAAAAGAAAGAACAAGTCATCCAGCAGAAAGATATTGATAAAGTATAGAGCCGGAAG
Source organism: uncultured bacterium (assembly GCA_964488475.1). Classification (GTDB taxonomy): domain Bacteria; phylum Krumholzibacteriota; class Krumholzibacteriia; order Krumholzibacteriales; family WJIX01; genus CAZAUK01. The sequence goes on along the minus strand of CAZAUK010000020.1, from coordinate 11,990 downwards.
TATCGGCCCTATCCACCATCTCATGAGTTTCCTGGATACAAACTGGAAAATCCGGACTCCCCCGCCAAAATCACTCTTCAAATGGCTGAATCCGGTAAGGCCCCTTACTATTATCCTGTACTTTCTTTTGAATTCTTCCGTGAAGTAGGTGGAAGCCTTTTCAGAAGCTACGGCTTCTCTTTCGTACAACACACCGTAACCCTGTGATGATATATCGGCCGGTATCTGAAAATCGTTGGCCACATCACTGCACACTGGACGGTAAAGCTGCCTTCTAATAGCGAATATCGTTCCGGTCGCTACCAGGACCGATTTTATTCTTCCCTCCAGACGGTTGAGAAAAGATTCATACCTCCAATACAGGCTTTCACCCTTACCGACGTTCGATTCTCCATCCATATAAACCAGTTTACCCACCACGCAGCCAGCCTCCGGGTCAGCGAAGTTTTTTACCAGCCTTCTGATGGCGTCCTTTCTGTAGAAAGCGTTCGCGTCGCTGAATACCAGTATTTCCTCGTCCAATCCCAGAACCGCTCTGTTAAGGGTGGCGCTTTTACCACTCCGCGTTTTAAAGGCTTTCAATACCACGTTGCGGCCCGCGTATTCCCTTACGATTTCGTTCATGCCGTCGTCCGACCCGTCGCTGGCGATGATTATCCGCAGCTTATCCTGAGGGTAATCCAGGCTGAGGCTGTTCTGGATCTTGTCCTTCATGATCCTGCTTTCATTATGAGCGGATATGATAAGAGCGACAGAAGGAAATTCTTTCGGCTGTTCGATCTTCTTCTTTCTCTTGAAAAGGCTCAACAGGAAAAGTATAACCGGATATCCGGCGTAGGAATAGACGACCAGAGAAATCAGACTAAAGAACAGGATTTTCATTATAGATTCCATCTCTTATCCCATCGGCCGGTTATTTCTGTAAATTGATAACATATTTCAAGTAACAATAAAACAACATATTATGTCATAACACAAAAATACGTTACATGTTTTCTTTCACAAAAGTCAATGAACTTTAAAAAGGTAAAAGAAAACAGTAACGTATATCCTATTTAATAACCCCTTTTGCTAGCTTCCTTCAGCTCAAACGGTTATTCATTTGGTGGAAGTATTCAAACAGGAATGACCTTGGAATACCCGTTCTTTCTAAAAAGATATTACTATTGATATCGCCTGTCAATATTATAGATAAATAATAATATCGAGGATATCTTGCTATTCGTTCAACAGCCCCTGATCATCCTTCTCGCGAAAAAACCTGAAAATACCGCTGGCCCCCGTTCCGATCCATATCGAACCGGCGGGTTCCTGCAATAGAGTCATCACCCTTTTTGCGGAAAACCCAGAGGCATTCCCCGGTCTCACCCATTCACCCCGCCTTAGAATGAACAGGCCGCTTTTCCTGGTCCCCAGCCAGATTTCGGCCTCCGCCGTTCCCATAACCGCGGTGGGAATCAATTTTCTGCCGGTGTCCGGAAGGGTTGTTCTGGACCATTTTCCACCGTAATTGATGTATATCCCTCCCTTGGTGGCCACTGCGCAATTCCCCGATATTCCTCTTCCCAGGCAAATTCCGTCCAGATATTTTCCGGCCCCCTCTCTTGAAGGTGAAAGATAGGTGAGTCCGGGCTTTTCACCTTCAGTAAATCCTTCCGGCCCCTCGTTTCCGGCCTGTTGATATTTATTCGAAACCGGCGGACCGCCCTTGACCCAGGCACCGTTTGAAAAATAAGCCATTCTGCCGGAATCTGTCAGTAGCCAGAGCCTTCCACTCAGATCAAATAATATATCTTTGACCCTGTTATCGGGAAGGCCGTTTTCAATGGTGAAATGAAACCACCTGTCACCTGCAAAACGAAGAACACCGTTTTCGAAAGTTCCGAACCAAAGATCCCCCTCAGGAGACTGCGCCACACATGTCATGTGTTCCGTCGGCAATCCGTTACGTCTGTCGAACACCTCCCATTTTCCACTGGAATAACGAAGAATGCCGAACCTGGTTGAAACCCACAATTCCCCTTCGGTGCCCACAGCCACCCCGTTTATTGCAGTGGTATACCATTCTTGGGGCATCTCCAACCTGGAATAGCCTTTGTTCATGGTGTAGATTCCGTCGGATGTAATAAAAAACAGCGTTCCGCCCGAGGAGGTTATCTTCATAACCCTTCTGGAGGGAAAGGCCTGCGGCAATAATATCTTTTTTATCGCTTCGCGCTCTTCCAGCAGGATCAGGCCCTCGTCAGTCCCCAGGTACATGTTGTCTGAAATATCGTGATGGATTGACATGAAAGAATATCTTTCCAGGGGGGTTCCGGTCAATCTATGCGGAGTCCACCCGGAACCGTCATAATAGCTGACTCCTCCTTCCCCTGCCGCCATCAGTTTCCCGGTCAGCGTCAGGCTGAATTGATTTATGTTCCAGCCTGGAAGGCCATCGCCGCCTGTAAAATTCGTCACTCCTCCGAACTTGTACCTGGAAACTCCGTTCCTCTCCACCGCTATAAAAAGGCTTCTGCCTTCGTCGAAGATAAGATCGTTTATCGAACCTATAGGTATTCCGGCTCCATACCGCATACCCTGCCAGCTGAAACTATCCGCCCTGCAGACTCCACTCGCCGTACCAAACCAGATCTGGTGGGGAGTCTCTTCAACTATGCACCGAACCCGGTCGTCAAGGAGAGAATCCTCTTCGGTAAACACAGTGAGCGAATCTTCTGATATATAACCGCACCCGCCCCCGAAAGTAGCGATCCATATCTTTCTGTCTCCAGGAGTAATATCACGAATATTCCTGAAGAATGGATGCACGGAGCTGTCATACCGCCTCCAGAAGCTGTCACGAAACCAGATCCCCTCGTCGCAGCCTACCCAGAGACGTCCATCGTCATCGGCCGTGATCACTCTGACGGACGCGGCGGGAAAATGACGGTCGGCGGATAGGGAATCGGTGATCCTGTCCCGGCAGTAGAGCCCGCCTTCTGATCCGATCCAGAGAGTATCACTCAGGGTAAAAAGCGCGCTGATATACCTTGAAGAGGTCAGTCTGGCAAATCTTCCGCCCGCATTGCCCTTTCCGTTTTCTTTGAAATCAATTTTATAGGTCTTTCCGGATTCGATCCATCCGGCAGCCTCCGGCCGGTGCTTGGATACTTCCGAATCACCCTGGTAGGCTGAACCTGCTCCTGCCATCGCCGGAATAAAAAAGAGTAACAATACAAAATTCAACCATTTCATAAGAAATCCTTTTCGGCTCAACCCGCCCGGCATCGTGGTCAAAAACGCCGGGATGCTGAAACTTTAGTTTATGACCGAATAAATTTCAAGAAGATTGAAAGCAGATTCCTCTGAATCGAACAATCGGGTTCAATCAGGATCGTTTTCCGACGAGGCAACATCAGAACAATACCTGATCATCAATTCCGAAGCCGGGGTATGCACGAGATCGTTCAGGAAATCCGAAATATCAATCCCGGCCATCTCTTTGACTTCCCTGACTAAGGCTTTCTCGTCGAACTGGCAGCCGTATCCCCCCTTTTGGTAGATTCCTTTCATAACGTCCACCAGCCCAACGCGCCCGCCAGAAACTGAATCCAGCCTTCCTTCGAGTATTGCCGCGGCCAGAAATCCTCCGTCATACAGAAGCCTTACCATCGATTTGTCATCCATGTCCCTGTTGCCCGAATCTGCCACAGGTATCCTCTTTGAATAAGGATTCTCCATGTACCGTCTCGCCCGCTCCCTGGTCTCTTCCAGATACTGCCTTTCGTCTATAACGCCAAGGTCAAGCAAAACACGGTATGAATAGTAAACTGTGACCCCTTCAGTGAACCACTGAAAGGACTGCGAAGCGGGACGCAGAGCCTCCCCGTTCCAGGTATGGAAGAATTCATGCGAGACTATCGACATCTGTACTCCGAAAAGGCTGCTTCTGTCCATTTCAGGGTCCAGAAGAAGGATTACGTTCCCGTTGAAATGCGCTCCGTAATTATCGAATCCTTTGCCGCCGCAGACCGGATTCCTGTCCACAACGAACAGGTAGCTGCTGTGAGGAGAAAAACCGAACATTCCGATCTCATGTGACACGATATCCTTGATCAAGGTCAGCATCTCATCTTCCCTGAACTTCCAGCCCTCAGAACAGGCCAATGTTATCCTGGTGGAACCGATATCCCCTCTGCGCTTCAGATAAGAGCCGGCCACGAAGAGAGATCTGCTGAGTGAGGCGGCTGAAGGTAATACCACCCTGCTACCGACACTCGGATAATTAGAGCAGACCTCTGCACCGCTTGCCAGGTAAAGATCGACTATGATTCCCTCCCGTACCGGTGAGGAGGGAATCAGAAACAGGTCCCTGCCGAGAAGACGCCGGCGGCCCGGGGCCATAAACGAAAGCTTCTTTCTTATATCCGCCGAAAATCTGTCCTCTCTCATTAGTAGAAGGTCATAAGTCACTATTATATCAGACCCTTTACTCTTTACTCTCCACTGCCCTTCCGATCTATCCACCTTCTGTGGTTCTCCTTCGCGGGAGGTGAACTCTATTGCCAGAGGTTCGACAGAAAGTCCCGAACCGGTATTCGGGGATTGAATAGCAAAATCACCGTCGATTCCACGAATTTCCATCTCGACGGTCATCACGTTTAGAATGCTGTCCTTAAGACTTATCCTGTAGCTTATAAATGTGTTCGGGTTTGAGCCTGATTGGAAACGAGAACAACTGCTGAATATCGCTAAGCAGCAGAAAAATTCAGCAAATAGTAAAAATGGGCTTTTCAGCGACAAAAATCTTTTCCAGGCCCGGCGCATGATGGTCTTCTCCCTCGTCGATTGACTGGGAATAGTGGTGCAAGGTATATTCCAGTGGAGGCTTGACAGCCACAGGATTTTAATCGCCGTTCCCGGCGATTTAACCCGTTTTGAAGCCGCGCCCGTTTGGATATTTATATGTGATTGTTTAAAATACTTTACAGTAATGAGTTATAAAATAGCAAGAGAGGAGGGGACTTATGAAAAGCTTTATTGAGGAAGCAGCCAGAATAATCTTCGGTTCCACCAGAATGGTCGTTTCCACCGGAGCAGGCATATCAAAAGAGAGTGGGATCCCGACCTTCAGAGGCAAAGAAGGTATATGGAAAAAACACAATCCGGAGCGGCTAGCTTCCAGGGAAGGTTTTCTTTCCGATCCCGAACTGGTCTGGAAATGGTACAGGCAGAGACTGTTTACAGCGAAGGAGAGACTTCCCAACCCAGGCCACGTAACCCTTGCCGGGCTGGAAAAACTCATTCCCAATTTTACGGTTATCACTCAGAACGTCGATAACCTGCACCGGAGGGCTGGATCCCGGAATGTCATAGAGCTTCACGGAAATATCGAGAGGTTCAAATGTCTGGATCACTCCCATCCCGCCCCTTTTGATCCGGAATGGGGCGATATACCTCCCCGCTGCCCGGTTTGCGGTTCCCTGATAAGGCCCGATATAGTCTGGTTCGGGGAAACCCTTCCCGCCAAAGAACTCCACAGGGCTTTCGAAGAATCCTCCCGGTGTGACACCTTCCTTATAGTGGGCACTTCGGGATTGGTCCAGCCCGCCGCCCAGCTTCCCTTCATAGCGATTCAGAAAGGGGCCCGGGTCATCGAAGTCAACGTATCAGAATCCGCATTTACTCCCTACGTGGATATTTATCTTGAAGGAAGGTCCGGGGAGATACTTCCCCGAATACTCGATAATATTAAAGAGCGGAAAGGATAATAGTCAACGACCACCTTCTAAGAAGGTGGATTTATAAGTTGATTAAACCGCACGCGCTGCTTAATGATGGGAAAAACCGGCCCCGGACAGCCTGGCGGCCGTTTTTTCAACCGTTATCAGATTCTCAGTAACTGTCTTATTCTGCTGATGTCTTTTTTGATCAGTTCAATAAGACTTCGGTAGGCTTCTTCTTCCCGCGGATTCTTTTCTCTCATATCGAGCCAGCCCCAGCCAGCCAGTATCGCCAAAATCCAAACGAAACCGACTGCCGCAACTATCAGAGTCAGGAGCCACAGCGGAAGACCGGCGGGCTTTTCGGGAAGATAAGGATAATCCACTACCTGGACGCTGGGAGTCGTCCTGGCCTTTTCTATTCCACTCTCCTCATAGCGTTCCATCAGGAAGGAATAGATCCTCTCCAGCACCTCGAGATCTCTTTGCAGGGAAGCGTATTCCTGTTTGAGCTCCGGCAGGCGTTCAAAGGGTATGAAGACCGCGGAGCTGTCATCCCCCTTTATCATACTCTCCAGCTGATCGGAGATCTTGGCATACTCGGCTCTCTTTCTTTTAAGCTCGAGGGTGCCCTCTCTGGCGTATTCATCCAGAAGTTCCATGTTGATTCCAGCCAGGACCTGCTGGATCTTAAGATTCACCGCGACATCTATCGCTCCCTTTACCTGTTCCTCGAAATCAACTACCCCGTTCTTTTTCTGAAACCGGGCTATCCTGGATCTGGTCCTTTCAAGCTCCCTGCCGTATCTTTCCAGCTGTTCTTCGATGAATCGCATTGTGTTGCCGGCCCTGGTGAATTCGAGCCTTCTATTGAGCGAATCCAGGCCTGTTACGTAAAGTCCAGCTATTCTTACCGCCATCTCGGGAACTTTATCCTTTACCGAGATCATAATTATACCGGTTTCGGAAGTCCGAATATCTGTAGCGCCCCTGAGTTCTTTTATCGCTTCATCCATGGAATCTATCCCGTACCAATCCATCAGATCCAGAGAATCCACCAGCATCGACGCCAGACGGTGGCTTTCCAGTATATCGGCCATAACCGCCGCGGTGGTCCTTCCGGCCGACATCGGGGCTATCATCGACGGAAGTTCCAGCCGGGCCATCCAGGCCGCCAGGATACCCTCCCCTCCCTCATCAAGAGGTGGCATCAGCATGGCCTGAGTCTCATATTTGGGTCCGGTAATAAGAGCGAATATGATTGTCACACCGGCGAGGGCCAGAGTCACCCATAATACAATATTTTTTCGCAAATACACGTAACGCAGAAGCCTCATCAGCATAAATTTCCGCTCCCTTTAAATACCGGATCTCAAAGACATACTATTACTTTATACAGAAGACGAAAGTCAATCCCGGAGGAAATTTCCCGTCACCTCTTTCTGTCTCGAGTCACTGAAGAATCACAGGATCATCCAGGCCGTCCTCGGTCTTTGAAGCGCTCTGAGCAGTCTACATTATTTCAACGGCCGGTTCAATATCGATCGGATCTCTTTCCTGGCTCTTTATTTTTCGCTCAGATCAGTGATTCCAGCTTTTCTGCCGCCTCCCTGAGATGCGGAATAACGATGGAACCTCCCACTACCAGGGCGATATTCAAAGCCTCGTAGATCTCCTCCTTGGAAGCTCCCGCGTCAAAGACCTTCTTGAGGTGATAGCTGACGCAGTCGTCACACCTTAAAACCAGCGACGCGACCAGACCTATGAGTTCCTTGGTCTTCTCGTCAAGAGCTCCGGCGTGGTACGCCTGATCGTCTAAGGCGAAGAATCTCTTTATGCCGAGGTGTTCACTGGAAAAAACTATTTCGTTCAGCCTCTCTCTCTCGCTGAAAAACTCCTTATCCCATTTCTTGGCCATTAAAACACCAGCCTTTCCTCTAATAGCCGCCGGTCCTGCTAAATCCCGTGACTTTCAATTCTTCTTGAACTCGGCAATACTCAAGGTCAAAATCAACAAACCGGACTCGGTCATATTGATCAGATCATCTTCGAAGCCATAAAGCTCGATTTCAACCTGTGGTCAGCACCCGCAGGTATCTCTTTTTCCCCAACCGCAGAAGAAGGGCTCCGTCTTCGAAGTCTTCACCGGTTATTATCTGGTCAAACTTTTCTATTCTCCGGTCGTTCAGATAGGCTCCTCCCTGCTTTATCAGCCTCCTCGCCTCACCCCTGGAACTTACCATGCCGGTATCGGCTATCAGGATGAAAGCCGGTATGCCCTCAAGAAGCGCTTCCTCCGGAAGACGGTAGGCCGGAACAGCGTCCACTTCCCCTTCACCCTTTCCGCTGAACAGGGCCTCTGCCGCTTCCCGGGCCTTTTCCGCCTCGTCCTCGCCGTGAAGTATCCTGGATGTTTCATAGGCAAGCACTTCCTTGGCCTTTCTGATATCCGCGCCTTTAAGCGCGCCCAGCTCCCTGATCCTTTCCATGGGAAGGTAGGTGAAGAGAGCCAGGAACTTCTCCACGTCCCGGTCATCGGTATTGATCCAGTACTGGTAATATTTATAGGGAGAGGTCTTCGCGGGGTCCAGCCATATGGCTCCCTTCTCCGTCTTACCCATCTTCGCGCCTGATGCCGTTTCAAGAAGGGGAAAGGTCAGGGCTTCGGCGTCTCCGCCCTCCACCCTTCGTATAAGGTCGGTTCCGGCCAGGATGTTTCCCCACTGGTCGTTACCGCCCATCTGTATGGTGCAGCCGTAGTGCCTGTATAGGTGAAGAAAATCGTAGGCCTGAAGGAGCATATAGTTGAACTCTATAAAATTCAGGCCGGTCTCCAGGCGCTGGCGGTAGGATTCTGCGGCCAGCATCTTGTTGACGCTGAAATGCCTTCCAATATCCCTGAGGAACTCTATGTAGTTCAGGGGCCTTAGCCAGTCGGCGTTGTTCAGCATCAGGGCTCTGCCGCCCTCGAAATCGATAAACCTGGAAAACTGCTTCTTGAGACTCTCCGCGTTACTGTCTATCCTCTCAGCCGGTATAAGCTTGCGCAGCTCGCTCTTCCCGCTGGGGTCGCCGATCATGGCGGTCCCCCCTCCCATGAGGGGAATGACCCTGTGGCCGTGCTTCTGCATGTGAGAAAGCGCCATTATGGGAACCAGGCTGCCGCAGTGAAAGCTGTCTGCGGTCGGATCGAATCCTATGTAGCATGTTACCGGGACTGAAAACATCTCCCTGACCCGCTCTTCGTCACTGGCCTGCTCTACGAACCCTCTCTCCTTCAGTACGTCAAAGACATTCATCTTTAAAGCTTCTCCCGCCTCTCTATTTTTTTGTGCTTTTATGTTCAAATTCCTGTATATTTAGTATAATGATAGTAATAAAAAGTAAAGACAATAACATTTTTTCCCAATCACCCCGTCGTTAAACCCTTCCAAAGGGTGAATGTCTTCGAGGGGTCTCTGAAAGGCTGTCAGAATGAATAGACTTTACAGCAGGACCGCCGCCGCCTTTTTATTATTCCTGATAACAGGGGCATTTTTCACCAGCTCGGCTAACGCCCAATCCGAGGAGGTTCAGAAGAGAGTCAAGGCTGTTCAGCGGATGATAGAGGAAAAAGGCTATCACTGGAAAGCCGGGGTTACATCGATGAGCCACCTTTCAGAGAGCGAGCTGGCCGGCTACTGCGGTTATATAGGGCCCTCAGCCGTTGGCCCAAAGAGAAAAGCGGCCGGAATCTATAAAAGCGCCGCCGCCCCCGGCGACGAGGTCTTCGACTGGAGATACCTCGAAGGCACTACCGGTGTCAGGAATCAGGGCCAGTGCGGATCCTGCTGGGCCTTCGCCACCGTGGCCCAGCTCGAGGCGCATGTGAGGATCTACGACAACCGGGCCGAAGACCTCTCAGAGCAGCAGGTCATGGACTGCAATGAGAATTCATACGGCTGCGGGGGAGGAACATTGGTCGCCGCATATGACCTTTTTGAAAATTACGGCGCGGTCTCAGAGGACAGCATTCCCTATCTGGCCGATGACGGATATCCCTGCAGGCAGTCTCAGTACCCGGTCAGAGCAAAGATATACGGATACAACCGCCTTCCCAATAAGAATGAGGTCATAAACACCGTGCCCTATATCAAGGACGCTCTGCAGAGAGGCCCGGTGGTCTCGGCGTTTAAGATAGGCCCCGGTTTTAATACTTATGCCGGAGGCTGTTATGATACGGACAGCGAGGAAGATCCCAACCACGCCGCCCTGATAGTGGGCTGGGATGACAATATCTGCGACGGCCAGGGCGCCTGGATATGCAAGAACAGCTGGGGTGAAGACTGGGGAATAGACGGATATTTCTACATCAAATACGGCGTTTGCAGCATAGGGGAGGTGGAAACCGTCCAGATAGACTATGTGCCGGCGATAGATGTGACCAGCTCTCTCTCACCCGGAAGGCTTTTCGCCGGAACCCAGAACACTATCGAATGGAATACCGGCAGGGAAAACCCTTACCTCATAGACATAGTGCTTCTTGACCGGGACGACAAGTTCTTCTCGCTCGATATCGCAGACGACGCCCCCGACACGGGGGCTCTTTCCTGGACCGTACCCCTTCAGAACATCGAAAACGCCTACCTGGCCATATTCGCCGATCCGGTAGGCTCAGAGCAGTCCGGCCTGGTATTCAGCGAGGATTTCAAAATCGAGATCTTCGAGGGGGTGACCAGAAATCTTTCCAACCCCTTCCGTGACCAGACAACCATAGAATATTCCCTTATGGAACCTCAGAAGGTCATCATCGAAATATTTACCCCGTCGGGCCGCCTGATCAGAAGGGAATCACTTGACGCCGGCGCCGGATTGAACTCTTTTATCTGGAACGGCACAGACCAGTCGGGAAGGTCGGTCTCCCCGGCGCTTTACCTCTGCAGGATAAAGACCGAGAGCTTTGAAGAGGTAATAAAACTGATCCATATAAAATAGACCGTGGGTAAGGCGAGAGATCAGCGGTTTCAGGAACTTACACCTTACTGAATCTTGCCTCAACGGGCCTGAAGACAACCCCGTTCGGTAAAAGACGGAATAAAGATTAAAAAAGCCGCTTTCCTTTCGAAAAGCGGCTTCTCAAAAAAACCGGCGGCGACCTACTCTCCCACAGGGTCTCCCCTGCAGTACCATCGGCGCTGAAGGGCTTAACTTCCGTGTTCGGAAAGGGAACGGGTGTTTCCCCTTCGCTATCGCCACCGAAAATCCTTAGGGGCTCAGGGCCCCTGTTTTATATCAAACAGAAACAGGGAAGCAAAACAGCTTCTTTGCAAAATTATGGTTAAGCCTCACGGTCTATTAGTACCGGTCAGCTGAACATGTTACCATGCTTACACTTCCGGCCTATCTACCTCGTAGTCTCCAAGGGACCTTCAGGTAACTTACGTTACGGGAAGTCTGGTCTTGGGAGGGGCTTCCCGCTTAGATGCTTTCAGCGGTTATCCCTTCCGAACATAGCTACCCAGCAATGCCCCTGGCGGGACAACTGGTACACCAGAGGTTCGTCCACCCCGGTCCTCTCGTACAGAGGGCAGCTTCCCTCAAACTTCCTTCGCCCGCAACGGATAGGGACCGAACTGTCTCACGACGTTCTAAACCCAGCTCACGTACCGCTTTAAATGGCGAACAGCCATACCCTTGGGACCTTCTCCAGCCCCAGGATGCGATGAGCCGACATCGAGGTGCCAAACCTCCCCGTCGATGTGGACTCTTGGGGGAGATAAGCCTGTTATCCCCGGCGTACCTTTTATCCGTTGAGCGACGGCCCTTCCACGCGGGACCGCCGGATCACTAAGCCCTGCTTTCGCATCTGCTCGAAATGTCTCTCTCGCAGTCAAGCTCCCTTGTGCCTTTACACTCTACGCGTGATTGCCGACCACGCTGAGGGAACCTTTGGGCTCCTCCGTTACAATTTGGGAGGAGACCGCCCCAGTCAAACCGCCCACCTTACACTGTCCCCACACCGGATAACGGCGCGGGTTAGGATTCCTACAGATCAAGGGTGGTATTTCAAGGATGGCTCCACGGGAACTTGCGTTCCCGCTTCCAAGCCTCCCACCTATCCTGCACATGACCTGCCAAAACCCAATATAAAGCTGCAGTAAAGGTGCACGGGGTCTTTCCGTCCAGTTGCGGGTAATCGGCATCTTCACCGATAATTCAATTTCGCCGAGACTCTTGTTGAGACAGCGCCCGAGTCGTTGCACCATTCGTGCAGGTCGGAACTTACCCGACAAGGAATTTCGCTAC
>CAZAUK010000019.1:0-50479 GCA_964488475.1 uncultured bacterium | reverse complement strand
GCTTAACTCATCGGGTGGGATTTTTCATGGATAAAATCGCTCAATTTAGGTATAACATATTTTGGCGCGGCAGAAAAGCGGTCTGAAGAAGGAACCGCCGGTGGTGGAAGATAAACGGAGAAGCATATCTCGCGGCAGCTGAACCGGCCATTCAGAACCTGCTCGGCGTGCTTCATCCAGTCAACGCATTTCTGAGCCTGATCAGGGGGCTGAGAAGCCCCATTGTTTTAACCTTGAACGGGATCATGTCATTCACGTGGCTTACCCCGATACGGGGAACCATGTATTCACAGGTTTTTTTCCGCGCAAATCCGGGAATCATAGTGAAGGCTGCCGTAAACCCGTTGCTTTTCAATATAGCGGGAGAGTTCTCTCGAATGTCCGTTTTCCTCCCCCTGGGATAAGCGAAATATACAGGCCTTATTCCCAGCCGTTCTTGAAATTCCCGCATTTACGAAAACGGCCCTGGTGGAGGGGGAGAATATAAGCCCCAGCCTGGTTATCCCCGATCTTATCCGCCTTAAAATAGCGTAAAGAAGTTTAATCATAATCGTTCTGATATCTGAAATCACATTTAAGCGCCTGTTTTGATTATAACTTAAATAGGCCAGACGTTTAATTAAATAATGCTTTTCTGTTTTCCGGGCCGGGCATTTGTTTTGCTGGAGGAGGTTTATTGTGGTAGCATTGTGACAAGCCGGAGTATTAAAATTTTACCTGGATGCCGCGGGGTTTGGAACTTAAAAGCGGACACCGGGAGATAATCAAATAACGGTGCGATTATGCGATATCCCATAGACGCTGTTCTCGGCGTTACCTACAGATGCCAGGCCAGATGCAGGATGTGCTCCATATGGAAGAAAGAGGAGCACAGCGAGATGCCGCCGGAGGCATATGACAGGCTTCCTGAGACCCTCAGGGACATAAACGTTTCCGGGGGGGAGCCGTTTTTGCGAAAGGATCTGGCAGAGGTGGTGGGAGTCATACACAGGCGGCTTCCCCGCTCCAGGATGGTAGTATCCACGAATGGACTGATGGGGAAGAGGTTGATACCAAGAGCGCTTGAACTTATCGAGATCTTCTCCGAAATAGGTTTCGCCTTTTCAGTGGACGGACTGGGAGAGATGCAGGATTACATGCGGGGTGTAGAAGGGGCTTTTGACTCGGTGATGTCCGCGGTCAAGGGGCTCAGAAGCGAGGGGGTGACCAACATAAGGATCGCCTATACCTTGACCGATGAAAATCCTGATCACATGATAAAGGTATACAGGCTGGCGGATGAGCTTGGAGTCCAGTTTACCATGCAGGTTTCCCATGACAGCGGATTCTTTTTCGGTGAGAATGAATCCACAGTGGTAAAGAACGGCGGTGAAGGCCTTGGAGGGGAGAGGCTGAGACGCGATTTTGAGACAATAATCAACAGCGAGCTGGCCTCTTTCAATTTAAAGCGCTGGGGAAAGGCGTTTATATATTACGGCATCTACGCCCTGGTTTACGAAGGCCGCCAGCTCTTTTCTTCCAGGCCCGGGGAGGATTTTTTCTATCTCGACCCTGGAGGGGATATTTATCCTTCCGTACTTCATGACCATGTCATGGGGAATCTCGCTGAGAGGGATTTCCACACTATATGGACTTCCCGGAAGAGTGAAAGGATCAGAGAGGAATGCCTCTCTGAAAGAAAAAAATACTGGATGGGCTGCATGTTGAGAAAGGCGCTTCTGGACCACAGGTTTCAAATTGGCTTCTGGGCTTTAAGAAACAAGCTTTTCAAAGTCCGGTTGGGTTAGAGATTTTGATTTGAAGGAGGCCGGTTATGCAGACGTATGTTCTACTTACCAAATTCTCCCCGGAGCTAAGCAGCAAGATAAAAGACAGAGCGCGGCTGGGAAGGGCGTGGCTGGAGCAGGTTAAGGCAAAATGCCCCGAGGTGAAGTTTATCGCCCATTACGCCCTGTTGGGAAAATATGACTTTATCGACATCTACGAGGCTCCCGACGAGGATACCGCGGCCAAGGTTTCCATGATAAGCCTTTCCAACGGGGCGTTTCAGGCGGAAAGCCTTATGGCCATACCGTACAAGAGGTTTCTAAAGCTCGCCGAGGAGATATAACGGGAGAAACTTGGTTCGATCCCATTTATAAAGGGAGGGAGTTATGAAAGGATTCGTAGTTGTCGCTCTGCTTCTCGCCCTGGCTCCGCTTCAGGCGCTCGGCTCTCAGGAGGAATCCGGTATCGAGGTGGCTGAATTCGCCTTCTGTTCCGGAATCGATGAGATGGCCCCGGTAGAGGCGAAAAGCCAGTTCTTCAGTTCCATGGACAGGATCTACTGCTTTACCAGGATAGACGGAGCTTCCGATACGACGTCGGTCTTTCACGTCTGGTATCACGGGGAGGAGGAGATGGCCCGGGTCGAGCTTCCAGTGAAGTCGGGTTCCTGGCGGACCTGGAGCTCGAAAAGGATGATGGACTCTTGGGACGGCACCTGGAAGGTGGAAGTGTTAGACTCGGATGGAAAGGCAGTCGCCAAAAAGGAGTTCGTTTATAAACCGCTGGGAAAAGAGGGGAGCTAGAGTTAATACGGCGGGGGCTTCAGGATGCTTTATTATAAAGAGTAGAAAGCGGCGCGGATGGCGCGGTGGCCGCGTAACCGCCGTTATCAAGAGCGCTCAACCGCCGTGGGCCAGGTGAAAAGCGGTGACACTGGATCCATCTTCAAGAAGAAAGGTGTCATACTCTTTTTCCGGGACCAGGGTCCCGTCAACCGTTACCGTTATGAGCGCGTAGTCGTATCCCATCTTGTCGAGAAGGTCCTGAACGCTCATACCCTCTTCCCATTCCACCCTGTCCCTGTTGTTAACCGTTATCATCGTTCTTCCCCGTTTTCCTTATCAGTAACTCGATTGCCACGTTTGCCTGCATGCAGGCGACCAGACACACCCGGGCCGAGCAGAGCCCCATTGAGGAATCGCTCTTGCCGTCACCGCAGAAGTATATATTTCCCCCCGATCTGACCTTCAGGGATGAGGTCCGCCCGATTCCTCCCAGGCCGCTTCCGCATATTATGGGCTTTTCCGGAAAAGCCCTGGTCCATGACTCTATGAGCCATTTTTTGTTCTCCGCCCTGTCGAAAGCCTCTATCAGCAGGTCGGCTTCGGCGAAGACCTTCGGTATGTCCTCCGGCTTCAGTTTTCTTCGGTGAAGATCCAGGGTGATCTTTGGATTGACCGACCTGAGATATTCCCCCAGGACTTCCACCTTCGGTTTTCCCAGGTCACCGAGAAAATAGGGCTGGCGGTTGAGATTGGAAGGTTCCACCCTGTCGTGGTCGGCCAGAATCAGCCTGCCCGCGCCAGCTCTGGCCAGGGCGAGGGCGGCGTTTGCTCCCAGGCCGCCGCATCCGGCCACCCCGGCTGTCGAGCTTTGAAGAGCCTCCGTGCAGCCGGGAACGTTCTTTTCAAATATCGAGTATTCTTTTTGGCCCATTTTATCTCACCGCAAGTGGTTACCGTGCCGGCCGGCACCGGCGCAACGCCGCCCGGCCCCGCGAATCAGCATATTTTCGACCGGAAGTCCGGGTGGAGTCAGGCACTTTCTCTCACTATCTTGACAAGCTCCGGAAGGTCTATACCAAGCTCCTCGAGCCTCTCCAGGGTCGGGATTCCATTTTCATTCCACCCCTTTCTCTTGTAGGCTGCCTTCATGACCTTCCTGTACCGGTCCTCCCGGTAATCGCGCAGGACTTTCATCTTTTCCGCGGTTGATTTTCCTTCGGGATCGAATCCGATATCCTCTTCAAGCTGCTTGTCGTATCTTTCGGCTCTGGACTCGTATTCTTCCTCGGTTACCGGGCCAACCGCCCTGTATGGCGGAAAATCATCCTTTTTCCTTCCATAGCCGAGCATCACGCACATCAGCCGCTGCAGGGTGTGAACCCGGGCTGATTGTTCCAGCATTCCCTCTTCATCCAGGGGTTTTCCGGTCATTCCCTCATAGAATTTAAGAAAGTCCTCGACATGCTCGGGGATCTTGGCCGCTTCCTGGGGCTGGTAGTTCCGGTTGCTCTCCGGTACTATATCGTTCCAGAGAAGTTTGCAGAGCCCGTGAAGTCCGAACCAGGTTCTCCAGATCGGGAAGTAATAGAGCGCTTCGGCCTTATCCTCAAAGGAGGGGATCTGGTTGTTGACCTGATCCATGAAGATAAGCCAGGATTCGTCGTGCTGGGGCCCCTTGACCGCCATGGCGTAGCCGGCCTGCTGGGCCAGAGACTCCTTGGTCATGTACTCTGAGAATTCCAGGCCCTTGGTCTCCATACCGATGTCGCCGAGAAAATCCGGGTCCGCCCCCTTCTCCTCTATCCATTTCTCCTTGAGCCGGCGGATGCCCTGTCCTACCTCGACTCCGAACCCTTCACCTTCGGCCATCTCGTGAAGGCACTGAAGAACCTCGTCGACGGCGCCGAACTTCAGCTCCTTTCCTCCGGTATCTTCCTTGGTGATCACACCGTTCTCATAACATTCCATCACAAAAGCCATGCAGGTGCCGGCCGATATCGTATCTATCCCGTAGGTGTCGCAGTAGAAGTTGAACTCGGCGGCAAAATCCGCGTCGAAGCATCCCATGTTGGCGCAGGCCGCGGCTGTTTCATATTCGGGACCGTCCACAGTCACTATCTCGCCCCTGTAAGGACCGGTCCTGATCTTGAAGCCGTCGATGGTCTTGGCGCATGCCATGGAGCAGCCCTTCCAGCAGCCGTCCGGCATCTCCTGGGTGAAGTAGGCCCGTTTGAGCTCCACCGAATTGATCTTGGGCGTGTCCTCGTGCGAGCCGAACTTGTAGTTGTGAACAGGAAGAAGGTCATATGCGTCCATGACATCGACGATGTTGGCGGTTCCCACCTCCCGCATACGGTTCTGCTTCTTGTCCAGGGTGGCCATCTCCGCGTTGATCTTCATCCCGTAGTCCCGGATCATTCTGGCGTCGTCGGGATGGTTTCTTTCATCGGAAATCTCGATCGCCTTGGTGGGGCAAACATAGTTGCATGACGTGCATCCTATGCAGTGAGGATCCACTTCCCCGAAAGGCATGGTCATATAGCGTTTTATCCCCCGTCCTGCGAAGTCCAGTATCCTCTCCATGATGAAAGTCTCACAGGCCCTCTTGCAGCGGCCGCAGAGGATACAGGCCTTGGAGTTTTCATCGGTCAGTTCGCTTCTGTATTTTTCCTTGTCGGTGGCTCCGCATCGTTTGCCCAGATCCTTTATGACCGGAACGTTGGGCCAGCGGCCCAGGTACATCTCGGCCAGTCTCTTGCGGTGTGCCTTTACTTTTTCCGATTCGGTCTCCACGCTGATTTCGGAACGTACCGGGTAGTTGCAGGAGGTGACCAGTTTCTTCCTGTCCCCCCGCTGAATCTCCACCATGCACATTCTGCAGGTCCCGGTTGGGGACAGATCCTTGTGGTGGCATAATGTCGGCACGGATATATCGTTATCCTCCAGGATCTTCAGAAGGTAGGTCCCCTTCTCGGCCTCGATGCTCTTTCCGTTTACTGTTATGGTTATTTTCTCTACCGCCATTATATCACCTCCACAGCGTCGAACCTGCATACTTCGTAGCAGATGCCGCATTTGATGCATTTTTCCGTGTCGATCTCATGCAGCTTCTTGGGCTCGCCTGATATGGCGCCCACCGGGCAGGCCTTGAAGCATGCCGCGCAGCCGGTGCAATTATCCGCGTTGATGCTGTAAGTTATCAGCGCTTTGCATACCCCGCCGTCGCATTTCTTGTCCCTGATATGGTGTTCGTATTCTTCCCTGAAATACTTGATTGTGCTGAGGACCGGATTGGGGGCCGAGCCTCCCAGCTGGCAGAGGCTGGTCTCCGCCACGGTTTCGCAGAGCTCCTCCAGCCGTTCTATGTCGCCGGCTCTGCCCTCCCCGTTGCATATCCTGGTGAGGATCCGGCTCAGGTGAAACAGTCCTTCCCTGCAGGCGGTGCATTTCCCGCATGATTCGTCCATCAGGAAATCGATGAAGTAGCGGGCGACGTCCACCATGCATGTATTCTCGTTCATCACGATCATTCCGCCCGAGCCCATCATCGACCCGGCCTCCGTGAGGGAGTCGAAATCGACTTCCATGTCCAGCTTGCCGGCCGGAAGGCATCCTCCGGACGGCCCTCCCGTCTGAACCGCCTTGAACCGGTGGCCGTCTGGGATTCCTCCTCCCACTTCCTCGATTATCTCTCTAAGGGTTATTCCCATGGGGACTTCCACCAGCCCGGTGTTTCGAATGTCACCCACCAGGGAGAAGACCTTGGTTCCGGAAGAGCCGCCCCACGGGTCTTCGCTCACGTCCCCCGGACCGATCGACGAGAACCATTCGGCTCCCTTTTCGATGATCGCCGGAATATTGGCCCAGGTTTCCACGTTATTAAGAACGGTTGGCTTGTCACGGTAGCCGTATTCCACGCTGTGCACGTACTTGGCCCGGGGCTCGCCCGCCAGGCCGGCCATCGATGTCATAAGGGCGCTCGATTCTCCGCAGACGAAGGCTCCGGCACCGCGGTGTATATGAATGTCGAAGCTGAAGTCCTCACCGAGTATATTTTCTCCCAGCAGGCCGTATTCATGGCACTGGGCGATCGCCTTTTTCAGTCTCTCCATGGCCAGGGGATATTCCTTTCTGATATAGATGAATCCTTCCCTGGCGCCCACAGCGTAGGCTCCTATAAGCATACCCTCCAGGACCGAGTGGGGGTCTGTCTCGATGATGCTTCTGTCCATGAAGGCTCCGGGATCTCCCTCGTCGGCGTTGCAGACCACGTATATCTCCTCTTCGCGGTCCCGGGCCGCCTTGAAGCCGGATTCCCACTTTACTCCCGCGGGGAAGCCGCCTCCGCCCCTGCCTCTGATGCCTGAAGCGGTGACCTCCCTGCGAATCTCTTCCGGCGACCTGTTTTCCAGGGCTTCCCCCAATGCCCTGTATCCACCCCTGGCGATGTAGTGATCTATGTTTTCGGGATCTATTATCCCCTTGTTTCTAAGAGCGATGAGCTGCTGCTTGCTGAAGAAGGAGATGTCTTCCATCTTCTCATTGGTATCTCCGGTAACCGGGTCCTGGTGCAGGAGCCTGTCCACGGGCTTTTCTTCCCGCAGAGAATCAACAAGCTCTTCTATGTCCTTTTCCCCGACCTTCTGGTAAAAGGTGCCGTCAGGCTGGACCACCACTATCGGCCCCATCGCGCAGAATCCGTTGCAACCGGTGCCCACCACCGCGTACTTCTCTTCCAGGCCCTTATCGGCTATGACCTTCTCCAGCTTATCCTTTATTTTGAATCCTCCGGCGGAGACGCAGCCGGTGCCGGTGCATACCATCAGCGTCTTCTGGTACTTCTCCATCGATTTCTTTTCCTTGCCGGCGATCTTTTCAAGGTCTTCCGGAGAGATCCTCTTCGCCTCCACCGGTTCGTCCCCGGAAGCTTTTTCGGACTTCTCGGACTCACCCTTTCCCGCCATTCCGAGCAGTTTTTCGATATCCTTTGATTTTACGTTTCCGTAGACCTCTTCACCTATCTTGACTACCGGGGCTATGCTGCAGGCTCCCAGGCAGGCCACCGCCTCCAGGGTGTATTTGCTGTCGCCGGTGGTCTGTCCGGGCTTCACTCCCAGAACCCTCTCGAAGCTGTCCAGGATCTTGGCCGCTCCCTTGACGTGGCAGGTGGTCCCCACGCATACCTGGATTATGGTCTCGCCCTTGGGCTCCAGGCTGAAAGCCTTGTAGAAGGTCGCGATATGGTAGAGGTACGATTTCGGCTTTCCGGTCATCCCGCACATCTTGTCGATGGCTGTCTTGGATATGTAGCGGAAGGTGTCCTGAATATCCTGCATCATCTCGATGACATATTCGGGATCGGAATCCCACTTCCGTATTATTCTCTCTATCTCCTGGACCGCGCTTTCGCAGGTCTGCTCCGTTATCTTCTTAGGTTTGGTGAACTTCGCCGCCTTGTTTTCCTGAATGCTCCAGGGTGGGGTTTCCTGCTGTCCCTTGATGACCAGGGCCTTTATATTCTTGTTTCGGAATACGGTGCCTATTCCGCCCCGTCCCGCCTGCTTCATCCTGGGCACTTTCCTTCGCCAGTCGTAGAAGGAGAAGTTCAGGACTCCCATATTGCTGTGCTCGGCGGCCCTTCCGGCGGTTACGCAGGCAATGTTTCTTTTGTCTTCTTCATCGTCGGCGTACATCCCGGTCAGTTCTTCGGACAGCAGGTGGGAATCCACGCTTTCCAGGGGGGCCTTCTCGATCGAAACCCGGCCGTTTACCGCGTCTATTAAGATTATGATGTCATCTTCCGCCCTGCCCACCAGACAGAGAGCGTCAAATCCGGCGAATTTAAGGTAAGGGCCGAAGTAACCGCCTACATTGCAGTCCATTATGGAATGGGTCGATGGAGAAATGGAGGTGACCAGGGTCTTTCCCGAGCCTGGAAAGGAGAGGGTCCCGCCCAGCGGCCCGGATGAAAAGCATATCGGATTTTCGGGGCTGTCCCAGTCTGTATCCCTGTTTATTTCCTGAAGCATCAGCCAGAGATCGAATCCCTTTCCCCCGGTCCAGAGTTCTTTCATCCGCTCGCTTACCGGCAGAATAGAAACCTGGTTTTTGGTGATATCTATTCTCAGCGACCTGTCCGCGTAGCCGTGCCTGAGTTCAACCGGTTCAAAGGTGAACTCGGATATTTGCTTGTGCGCTGTTTTCATCTTTTTAAGAGATTCTTCCGGCATTTGAAGGCCTCCTTGCCTTTTTTCCCTCGAATATTCCCGAGGTACAAATATACAACCTTTAATTTAAGATATAAAGCATAATTTATTTCGAATGCCGGTATTATACATTTGTCATACCGGGGCTGTATTGTCCACGGTGAGTATTAGGAAGATAGAGGAGGTACGCGATGGCTGAGAATAAGAGATGAACGGGCTTTCCGGTCCTTCAGATGGTGTTAAAATTTTAACATTTATTTTAAGAGAGTGGAGATCCCCAGTGGAATATACCTTGCAATAGTTTGCAGGAAATGTGATGGTGATACCCAAGTTCTTCAAAATCAGCAGGAAAAAGGGTTTTTTTTAGCGGAAAGCCGGCGAGACGGAAGTAAAAGCCGGTCCCCTTCAATACCGCCGAAACGGGTAAGGATCTGGCTTCCGCGTAAAGATTTTGGCGCGGAAGATGATTAACGGTTTTAATGTCCGGACTTCAGCGTCAGGGAGGACAGGAATGGTCAAAAGGGTAGCGGTTCTTTTGTGTGTTTTACTTTTTGTGTCAATCTTTTTCCATCCGGAGGCTTTCGCCCAGAGCAGGCTGCAGTATCCCAACGATTTCGGCATCGAGCTCGCGGGCAAATCACTGATCTATACCTTTACCTATCAGAGAATGTTCAATAATTACTTTGGGGCTGAAGCTGGATTTTCAGCCCTGGGTTCGGGTGACGCCGATGCTAACACCACAGTACTTTTCTTTCCCATAGGAGCCAGGGCCTATTTTCTGCCGAAGAGCGGTTCGCCCTTCGTGACCGGAGGTCTGGTCCTGATCAACGCTTCCGTGGATTCGGGGCCATTCGATGAAAGCGCATCCAATACATATACCTATCTGGGATTGGGATTCGAGTTCAGAGCCGAAGGCGGGTTTATCTTCCGCGGCACCGCCTACGGACTGTTGTCGGAAGGGAATTTCTTCATCTGGCCGGGGCTTCACGTGGGCTACGCGTTTTAGAATCCTGCCCCTGGCAACGCTAAAGTCTCAAAGCGACCGCCGGCGGCCGAATCGCCGCCGGCGGCCTCAATCATCCAGAATAAAGAGTTTTCCCGCCAGAAAGTCGGTTATCCAGAGCCTTCCGTTTCGAGCCTTCCTCATCCGGCACAGGGAGAAAACGGCGTCTCCGAACTGGCCCCGCATGTAGAAAGAGGAGTTGGCGGTGTCAAAAGAGGTCTCTCCGAAGGGATATTCGAACTTTATAAGTGTCTCGAAATCCTCTTCTTCAGTGTCGAAGGCTATAATCCTCAGAGCGCCGCCGCTGTGAGCCGATATCACAGGCCGTCCGTTCCAGAAGAATATATTGTCAGGCAGGCCCTCAAAGCCGATATCATAGAATCTGATCTCATCTTCACCGGCGATGCGCCGGCTCCTTGAAAAGATTTTCTTTATCTCATCTGTGCCTATTCTGATCATACGCCGGCCGGTATGGTCTATCGCCCAGAAACTTCCGCCCCCGCGTATGATCTTAAGGGGCGAACCGCCGGTCAAAAGGTTTGCGGTTTGATAATCGCTTTTTCTTACCGCCGTTATTTCTCCCGAGCCAAAAGAGGCGGCCAGAATATATTCGCTGTCGAAGGCGAGGCCGGTTGAGTTCAGGCCGGTCTCTATCCCGGCCACTGCGGCCGAGCTGTCCGGGTCTATCACCTGAAGGACGCTGGAGCGCTCGTCTGTCTCTCCCGCTCTCAGCAGGTAGATAAGGCCCTTCTCGGAATCGTATTCCAGCACTCTCTGGGTTGTCTCTCTCTGAACGGTGTCAGCCAGTTCGATGCGCTGTCCCGGGTCGAAAAGGCGGACCTGATCGAGCAGGCGGGCTATGAACTGGTTTTCCCTTCCCCAGTTATTCTGGGTCAGGTAGAGGATTCCGCTCTCGTCCATGGCCATGTCCAGAGCCTGGCGGACTATTCTGCGGTCGTAAAACTCCAGGGTCTTCGAGTCTATTCCCAGGACTCCGTTTCCGGCCCCCCAGATATAGACCACCGGCCAGTAAGACTGATGGGGGCCGTAGGAGAGGTATATCTCTCCGGCCGGGCCGGGGCAAGATTTGATCGGATAGTCCTGGGGAAGGGAGATAAGATCGTAATTCCCGTCTTCTTCCACCTCGGCAAACATATCCTCCGAATTGAACACCAGAAAAGAGTTTCTCGCGGGAATCTCTATCAGGTCGACCGGCGCCCAGCCCGTTCTGATCTTCCGGGTGTCACCGGTTTCGGGGTCAACCGCCGTCATCGCCGCCCCGAAGGTTCCGTTTACCGCCGTGGCTCCCTTTGGAAAGTAGAGGGTATTCTGATCAGGGTTGAAGGCCATTGTGAACATATGGGGGATTATACCCAGGCCCTTTATCCTCCTGGTCAGTTTTCTCTTTTCAAGGTCGATGACATCGATCTCGCCGTGGGCCCAGCTGGCCACATAGAGTATTCCCCTCTCTTGGTCAACCGCGCTGGCGTCGTTTCCGTAGGCCGGAATCTTTATCTCGAAAAGGTCGCCTCCGCTTTTGAAATCGACCGCGTGAACTGAAGGGTGATTGTCATATGGTATGTATACCTCATCCCTGGCCCTGTTATAAGTTATTCCCACCCCTTCCCGGTAGCCGGGAAGCTCCACCACTGTGTCGTCATACCCGTCCGTGTCGATCTTGGCGGCCGCTACCACCTCCCGGCCGGAATTCTCCACCACCAGGTAAAGATAATGGGTGTCTTCATCGTACCCGGCAAGGTGCCAGCGGGCCGCCGGCTTCACCGGTATCCCGCGGGATGAGATCCTGTCGCCGGTGGAAGAATCAAAGGTGTAAATGGTGGAAGTATATCCATCAAGGGCCACCACGGTCTTGAGCACATTGTCCGCTACCACCTTTCTTATCGGAGGGGGAGGGGTGGCGTTTAGGTTTCCCAGGGATTCGCTTCTGTCCAGCCATGCCAGGTCGCGCATCTTTCCGCTTTCAGCGTGGTAGAATCCTAGTTTTCCCGTCTCCCTTCCGGCCAGAAATATATTTCCCGTTTCAGCGCAGACGGCGGCCGATTCAAACTGAGCGGATGTTTTTACACTTATTCCCCGGTCGGAACCGGGATCGGCTATGTGGATGCTTTTAGTCCCTATCAGGCATATCCGGCCGCTTCGGCGGCAGAGGGCCAGCGCCTCGGATTTAAGATGCTGAAGCCCCCTTCCTCCTATCGGAATATTTCTTACTCTTTCGTTTCCGCAGTCTATGATAGTTATAGAACTGCTCAGCGTGTTAGCGGCTATAAGCCTGTTTCCAGCCTGGTCCATTTCAAGGAGAAAAGGGCCCGCCGCGTTGACCTTAAGCCCCGCGCACTTGAGAAAATCGACGGTTTGAAAGCCTGCCGGCCGGCAGTCCGCCGCGGCAACCGAAAGCACCAGGATTACGGCCGGAAGCAAGACGATTAAAGGTCTTTTGATCATTTCATGAACTCCCTGTTTTACCATCATTTAAATACCAATATCACCGGATAGCCTCGGGCGCGGATATCCGGGCCGCCCGAAGCCGCTGGTTTCATTCTATTGCAATAAGCTACATGGGTCTATAGGTTTCACCATCATTATGCATGAGAGAACATAACGGTTGACTCGGCCGGAATATCTGTTATTTTCATCTATGAGGGCAGAAAGGAATCATATGCCAAGTATAACGTCCTGCACGGATACTATAAAGTTTTTGAGGCGGGCGTATTCCGCGATCCCGCCGGCCAGGGTTCTGACTTTCCTTATGATTATCGCCCTGTTTCTCTTTTCCAGCTGCTGCGGCGGCGATGAAAGGGGCGGTAAAATGGTAATATTTCACGCGGGCAGCCTCTCTGTACCATTCAGCCGGATTGCGGAGTTGTTCGAGAGGGAAAACCCCGGCGTCGATATTCTCCTGGAGGCGGCGGGAAGCAGGACCTGCGCCAGAAAGATATCCGAGTTGGGGCGGCAGTGTGATGTTATGGCCTCGGCTGATTATGCGGTCATCGACGCCCTGCTGATCCCCGAGCACGCCGGCTGGAACATAAAATTCGCCGCCAATGAGATGGTAATAGCATACACTGCTGATTCCAAACGGGCCGAAGAGATAGATCCTGACAACTGGTACGGGATACTTCTGGACCCGGATGTGGCCTATGGCCGCTCAGACCCTGATTCCGACCCCTGCGGTTACCGGGCGGTTCTGACTATGAAGCTGGCGGAAGTCCATTACGGCGTTGAAGATCTCGCCGAAAATATGGCCGGTAAGGACAACCGGTATATCCGGCCTAAAGAGACCGATCTTCTGGGTCTTCTGGAGGCGGGATCTATTGACTATATCTTTATCTACCGGTCGGTGGCCCAGCAGCACGGACTCGAATGCCTGCTGCTCCCCGACCAGGTAAATCTGAAGAACCCCGAGTTTGCGTCTCTCTATTCCTCCGTCTCGGTTCGAATATCGGGCGAGAAACCCGGAGAGTATATAGAGAGAAGAGGAGCGCCCATGGTCTACGGTGTGACTATTCCCGAAAACGCGCCGAATCCCACCAAAGCCTTGAATTTTGTGCATTTTCTGCTGAGCGCGGAAAAGGGTCTTAAGATCATGGAGGAGAACGGTCAGCCGCCGGTGGTGCCGATGTCCGCTGAGAGTTACGAAAGCATTCCGGAAGACTTAAAGAAGTTCGCCCTGCCGGCTGAAAAGCAGCAGACGGAGACCCGGAGAAGTGCCGGGGCCTGTTAAGGTGTAAATCAAGGTAAAGGATTTTGAAGACAAGACTGGAACCTGCATATGTGGTTTTCTCGATTCTGGGTGGATTGGTGCTGCTCTTTCTGGTGGCACCCCTTCTGGGCATATTCCTGGATACTTCTGCCGGGCAGTTCTCGGAAACAGTTAGAGACCCGGAGGTTACCGGAAGCATCTGGCTAACCCTGTCAGCCTCTATGGGAGCAACCCTTATCTTCGCCGTTCTCTCTATACCTATGGCCTACCTGCTTGCCAGAAAGGAATTTCCCCTGAAGCAGCTGGTCAACGGGGTGATCGATCTTCCTATCGTTATTCCGCATTCGGCGGCGGGAATAGCCCTTCTGGGAGTAATCTCCCGGGGGACCCTGGCCGGTGAGGCTGGAGCCCGGCTTGGTATCGATTTCGTTGGGGGGGTGGGTGGAATAATGGCCGCCATGGCCTTCGTAAGCTTGCCCTTCCTGGTGAATTCGGCCAGGGACGGGTTCGCTTCCGTCCCGGAGGAGCTTGAAAAAGCCGCCAGGAACCTGGGAGCCGGCCCTGTCAGAGTCTTCTTCACTATATCCCTTCCGGTCGCCTGGCGGTCTGTGGTCTCCGGCCTGGTCCTTATGTGGGCCAGGGGTATGAGCGAGTTCGGGGCGGTGGTGATAATCGCGTACCACCCCATGATAACCCCGGTTATGATATACGAACGGTTCGGCGCGTTCGGCCTGAAGTACGCCCGGCCTGTATCCGCGGTTTTCATACTGGTGTGCCTGGTCTTTTTCGTCGCCTTCCGGGCGCTGGCCGGAAGGAGAAGTTATGCTTGAAGTTAGAAACCTTTCCATAAAGCTGGGCGGATTCTCCCTTAGCGACGTCTCCTTTGACGTGGCCGAGGGGGAGTATTTCGTCATTCTGGGCGCTTCGGGCGTCGGGAAATCTGTCCTGCTGGAGATCATTGCGGGGCTTACTCCGCCGGACAGAGGGTCGGTGCTGTTCAGGGGAAGGGACATAACCAGGGAAAGCATGCAGAAGAGGGATATCGGAATGGTATTTCAGAACGGGGCCCTGTTTCCGCACATGAGCGTCAGGGCTAACGTGGCTTACGGGATGGAATCAAGGAAGGTGACAGGAAAGGAAAAGGGCAGGCGGGTGGAAGAACTCGCGGAAAGGCTCGGTTTCCTGGGGCACCTTGGAAGAAAACCGTCAACTCTTTCGGGTGGAGAGGTCCAGAGAGTCGCTCTGGCCAGGACGCTGGCAAAAGAACCGGGGTGCCTTCTGCTTGATGAGCCCCTTTCCTCCCTGGACAGCGGAGCCCGCTCCGGGCTTAGAGCGATTCTCAGAGAACTTAACCGCGGTGGAATGACCACCCTGCATGTTACGCATGATTATGAAGAGGCATTGTCGCTGGCCGACCGGATAGCCGTTATGGAGAACGGGACGGTGATTCAGGTAGACACCCCGGAAAATGTCTTCAGGCGCCCGGCTTCCGGTTTCGTGGCTGATTTCGTGGGAATCAGAAACTACTTCAAGGGCCGCCTGCTGAAGCCTGAAGGTCAGAACGGGGATGTAAGGGGGTTCGTGTCCGAAGGGGTCAGATTTTTCCTGCTGTCAACAGCGGACCGGGGGGAGGGAAGCGTTATCATAAGAAGCGAGGATGTCACTCTCTCGGCCGGAAATGTTTCAACCAGCGCGCGGAACAGTTTTCCGGGGGTAGTGACCGATCTTTTCCCGGTAAGGATGGGAATAGAGGTAATCGTGGACATAGGAGTCGATATCGCGGCCCTGGTCACCAGGGGGTCGGCTAGAAAGCTCGGCCTTCAACCGGGCCGGAAGGTCTACGTAAGTATAAAAGCCGGCGCGATAAAATATCTGGAGTGATTAGGATGAAACCCGGCGTCAAGCTTTATATCGAATCGGATTCCAGGGAGGGCTTTTTCGGAGACGGAAGGTGCCGCTTGCTGGAAGCGGTTGCGGAGACCGGTTCGATACTGAAAGCCGCTCAGGCCCTGGGAAGGGGATACCGCAAAGCCTGGAGCGACATAAAGGATATAGAGGACAAGATGGGCAGGAAAGTAGTGGAAAAGAGCAGGGGGGGGAGTGAGGGCGGATACACCAGGCTCACCGTTTTCGGCGAGCGGTTCGTCAAGGCCTGGAAAGAGTACAGGAAGGAGATAGTCACCAGCGTGGAGGACTCCTTCGAAAGGCATTTAAAGGGAATAGCGGATAAAGGAGACGGCGGATGAAACCTGAAGAGCTGGACAGGATAGTATTGGAAGCGTCTTTCGAGTCGAACGGCAAGAAGAAACTCAGTTGCGCCAAGGCCTTTGAGATGGCCAAGCGGCACGGTGTTCCCAAAATGGAGATCGGAAAAAGCTGCAACAGGGCCGGAGTCAGGATAGCGGCCTGCCAGCTGGGATGCTTCAAGTAGTTCGGGAAGTTTGAATATTTGGTCCAGGAAGGTCTTAATCGTTGAAGACAATAGTTGTATCGGGAGCCCGCTCGGACGTGGGAAAGACCACCCTGGCCAGGAGACTTCTGGAGATCCTTCCCGGAGCCGTTTACGTAAAGATAGGGCACGGCATGAGAAAGAAAGGAATGGACAATATTTTTTACCCCGGGGGAACGCCGTACGGAAAAATCAAGAAGGAGAACGGCGAAGCCTCTTTCCTTATAATCGAGAGCAACAGTGTCCTTAAAGAAATGACCCCCGGCTGCGCCATATACCTGCCCGGAGATAACCCCAAGGAATCAGCCGCGGTCGCCGCTGACAAGGCCGATATTACCAGGGGGGGTGTGGTCAGCCGGAAAGAAGCCCTGCGGCTGGCCGAAAGGCTTGAGGTGAGCAGGCGTACCATGGAAGAGATCATAAGAGCGGCGGGAGCGCGCCCGTCGTATCAACTAGAGGGTGAGTAAAGATATCCAATAGAGAGGTGGAAATTCGCCATGATTACTTTTGAAGAAGCCCTTGAATCGATGCTGAAAGAGGCCAGGCCTCTGGGTTCGGAGACCGTCCCTCTCGAGCGGGCCCCGGGCCGCGTTCTGAGCGAGAATGTCGAATCAGACGTGGATATGCCCCCCTTCGACAAGTCGGCGATGGACGGGTACGCCTGCAGGCGCGAGGACCTTGACTCTCCCCTGAGGATTATCGAGAGGATTCCGGCGGGGCGCGAGCCGGGCAGGAGGGTCGGGAAAGGTGAATGCTCCCAGATAATGACCGGGGCGGTGGTTCCGGAAGGAGCTGACTGCGTGGTGATGGTGGAACATACGGAAGAAGAGAATGGACAGGTCAGAGTTGTCAGAAAGAGTGAAAAGGATAATATATGCTATAAAGCCGAAGACGTGGCTGGGGGGGACACGGTCCTTGAGAAAGGCACGGTTATCGGGCCCGCAGAGGTCGCTGTTCTCGCGGCCGTGGGGTTCGCCGAGATTCAGGTGAGCGTAAAGCCGGTCCTGGCGGTCGCGGCCACGGGAAGCGAGCTGGTCGAGCCGTCAGAAAAGCCTGGCGGAGCGAAGATCAGAAACAGCAACAGCTACCAGCTGCTGGCCCAGGCCCGGCGGGCGGGGTTTGAAGCCGGCTACCTGGGAATAGCGTACGACTCGCCGGAAGCGATAGCTGCTGTGATAGAGGAAAGCCGGAAAGGGGCTGATGTCCTTCTTCTTTCCGGCGGGGTTTCCATGGGGGAATACGATTTTGTGCCGGGAGTCCTGAAGGAGAAGGGCTACCGGCTTATATTTGAGAAAGTGGCCATAAAACCGGGAAAGCCGACTGTCTTCGGGGTAGGCGGTGAGGGTTTCGTTTTCGGTATGCCCGGCAATCCCGTTTCCACTTTCGTGGTCTTCGAACTCTTCGTGAAAACTTTCTGCTACGCGCTGATGGGCGGGCGGTACCGGCCTCTCAAAGTAACAGCTCCTCTGGCCTCGGATGTCAGCAGGGGTAGATCTTCCCGGCTCTCCCACGTTCCGGTGAGATTCGACGAGCGAGGCTCGGTGGAAAAAGTGGAATACCACGGTTCGGCGCATATTCACGCCTACACCGTGGCGGACGGGTTTATAGCGATTCCGGTGGGAGTCGAAAAGATAAAGGCGGGAACCCGGGTTCAGGTGACCATAATATAGAGAGGCGGCCATGCTGGTCGACAGGTTTGGAAGAAAGATAGAGTATCTCAGGATCTCGGTCACGGACAAGTGCAACTACCGGTGCGTCTACTGCATGCCGAAGGAGGGGATCGAGCTTAAGAGCCGCGATCAGATACTTTCCTTCGAGAGAATCGCTGAAATAACCCGGGCGGCGGCGTCTCTGGGAATCTGGAAGATAAGGCTGACCGGGGGGGAGCCTCTGGTGAGAAGAGAGATTGAAAAGCTGGTTGAGATGATATCGCGAATTCCCGGAATAGAGGAGGTCGCCATGACCACCAACGGCTCTCTGCTGAGCAGGGAAAAGGCGGAGGCCCTGAAGAGGGCGGGGCTTTCCAGGGTGAATATTTCACTCGACACTCTGGATTATGAGGATTTTGAGAAGATAACCAGGGGCGGTAATGTGAATGATGTACTAAGAGGTATAGACGCTGCCGCCGAAGCGGGTCTTGTTCCGATCAAGATAAACAAGATAATCTCTGATTCCACCACTACCGAAGAACTTGAGAGGGTGAGGGATTTCTGCCGGAGGAAGGGATTGATTCTTCAGACCATAAAGCAGTTTTCCCTCTACGACCGGGAGGAGATAGATGACGGGCCTTTTACTTTCGACAGGCCGATGCCCTGCCGCGCCTGCGACAAGATCCGTCTTACCGCGGACGGATATCTGCTCCCCTGCCTTTTTTCCAACCGGGAGATAAAGGTGGATTTCAACGACATCGAGGGGAGTATAAGAAAAGCGGTGGAAGTAAAGCCGGAGAAGGGAACAGCTTGTCATACCAGATTGATGGGGGAGATCGGAGGATAGGATGAATTTTATGCCGGAAAGAGGCGCGCCTCGTCTTTAGTGGCTGAAAAAGCGGGCTTTAAGCCGTAAGGAACTGTGCCCCAACCCATAGGGGGCTGAAAGGAAGAACAGTATGAAGTTTTCACATTTAGATTCGGAAGGCAGGGCCAGAATGGTGGATGTATCGGGAAAGCCGGTTCGAAGAAGGACGGCGGCGGCTTCCGGGATCATCCGGGTGGGGGACGAGGTCCTGGCCGCTCTTGAGAAAGGAGATCTCAAGAAAGGCGATCCGCTGTCAACGGCCCGAATAGCCGGCATTACGGCGGCCAAGAAGACCGGGGAGCTGATTCCGCTCTGCCATCCTCTTCCCCTGGACCATGTGTCGGTCGATTTCGAGGTGGAGGGGGAAAATATCAGGATAAGATCGAGAGTGGTGACCACTGCCAGGACCGGGGCGGAGATGGAGGCGCTGACCGCGGCGGCGGTCTCCGCTCTGACCATATACGATATGTGCAAGGCCGTTTCGAAAGATATGGTGATCGGTGAAATCAGGCTGGAAAGCAAGAAAAAGGAAAAGACGAATGGATGAGAGAAGATTCAACTTGGTATCGCTTAATATCTCGAAGGAAAAGGGTACGGTCAAGAGTCCGGTCGGCCGGATCATTCTGAAAAGAGGACATGGAATAGAGGGAGACGCTCACGCGGGTGATCATCACAGGCAGGTTTCCTTCCTCGGCGCCGAGGACATTGATGAGATGAGAAAAAAACTGGATAGCTTAAAGCCCGGTGATTTCGCCGAGAATATCACTACCAGGGGAGTGGATCTTCCATCCCTGCCGGTGGGAACCAGGATAATAATGGGAGAAGCGGTCCTGGAGGTGACCCAGATAGGAAAGAAGTGCCACCGGGGTTGTGAAATAATGAAGCTGACAGGAGAATGCGCGATGCCTGAAAGGGGGATTTTCGCCAGAGTCATAAAAGGCGGTGTTGTAACAAATGAAAGTACTTGTTCTTACCATATCTGACAGGGCTTACCAGGGTGTCTACCGGGATCTGTCGGGCCCCGCGGTGGAAGAGGTCCTGAGGGCCGAGATACCGGCGGTGAAAGTTCAACGGAAGATTGTGCCCGACGAGAGGGAGATGATACTGGAGGCCTACGCCGAAGGGCTGGATACGGACGCTGTAATCACCACAGGCGGAACCGGCCTGTCCCGGCGGGATATCACTCCGGAGGTGACCGGGGAGTTCTGCGACCGCATGATTCCCGGAATCGCCGAATACCTGAGGAACCGCTCGCTGGAGGAGACCCTGAACGCCGTTCTGTCCCGGGGGGCAGCCGGCGTAAAGCACAGGACTCTGATTGTGAATCTTCCCGGGTCCGAAAAGGGCGCCCGGTTCTGCGCTAAGGTCCTGGCTCCCGTACTTTCCCACGCCCACCGGATGATAATGGGAGAGGGACATTAGGGAATCGGCGGAAAGCGTGAATTATAGAAGCCGGCAACGTTGAACAGGAGGTGAGAACAACCGGGTAAAAAAATTCTGAAAAGAGAAGATTCCAAACCGCCTTCTTTACAGCCTTGAGATTCGGAATAGTATCGGCCGGGTACTTACAACGCCGCTTTCACCGGAAACCCCTAATTTTCAACGCTTTCCGGAAGAGATTCCACAAAGTCCCTTATCTGGTCCCTGACCCTTCTGAATTCAGACATTACGTATTCTCTGTCGCCTCTTACCGAATAGGGGTCGTCGAAGGGAACGTGGACTCGTTTCGTTTTGCCGGGAAACGAGGGGCAGAGCCTGTCGGCGTGAGAGCAGAGGGTGATGACGTAATCGAACTCATCGTTTATGAACTCGCTTAGGTGCTTGGACCTTTGCCCGGAGATATCCACTCCCGCCTCGGCCATTGCCTCGACAGCCCTGCTGCTCACCCCGATCGGATGTACTCCAGCAGAATACGGTTCGATGACATCGCTCTTGAGGTGCCGGGCCCAGCCTTCGGCCATCTGGCTTCTGCAGGCGTTTCCGGTGCATAGAAAAAGAATCCTTTTTTTCACGCTTCCACCTTCCATGATCTTATCCGTTCGGTCCGGCGCGGCTTACGATTTCAGGCCGCAGCGAATACCTCTTCCCGAATGAACTATCTAGTCAGAGGTTTCATCGGCACGCGCGTTGTATTGATTGGTAATTTATTAAAATAACCGGCCTGATACAAACGGTTTCGAGCCGAACGGGCAGATTGCCTGAAATATGATTCCCTGAGTATCCGATATGACGCGGGGTATTGGCTGAGCGGTAAAAATATCTTCAGCCATAAAGTTTTACCGGATTTACGCGTAACAAAAACCGGGACGTCCGGATTTCCAGAACCGGACGTCCCTCGGCGGTGAATGCCCGAAAAATTAAAATTGAAATTCCCCTATTGGATCAACATCACTTTCGCGGTCGCGACCGACGCGCCGGCGGTCATTCTGGCGAAGTATACTCCCGTGGCCACCGCCGTGCCCGCATTGTTGTAACCGTTCCAGGTTGCCTGATGCTCTCCGGCCGGAACGCGCTTATTGAAAAGGTTGGCCACGCGGCGCCCCGTAACGTCGTAGATGTTGATCGATACCATGCAGGGTTCCGGAACCGAAAAGCAGATCCTTGTTCCAAAGAGGCCGTCAGAGCTAGAGTTTCTCGCATAGACCACCGGAACCTTTTTTGAGCCGCCGTGTTGCGTGTCGTTTATCAGGACCGAGATATTACTGGACTGATAGTTGGCCACTACTATATCGATCATATCATCGATATCCAGGAACGCGCCGCAGATGTCATTGTTCCCGTACCCGTTGGTTCCGAAAAAGACTGGATCGGTGAAGGTGCCGTCCGCCATTCCGCAGATGATTGAAACGGGATGGCCGAAGCTCGCAACGGCCAGGTCCAGGGCTCCGTCGTCGGAGAAGTCGCCGCTGCAGATGCCCCGGGGATCCAGTGTAGCCTGTTCAGTTATTGAGAATGTGGAATAGCTGGCAAGTGAACCGTCCCCGTTGTTCATATAAACATAGGCATAGCCGTTGTTAAACACCGCTCCGATATCCGGATAGCCGTCTTCGTCAAAATCGCCGCTGCATACGGAGACTCTGTCGTAGCCGGGGCCGGTAGCCCCTGAGCCCGAGGAAAAATTCCCGCTTCCATCGTTCAGGAGAATACCTATTCCAGCGGACCACGATCTTTTTCCCACGGCGATATCCAGGTCGCCGTCGGCGTCGAAGTCGCCGGTGCAGAGGTCGTAGGGGTCATAGACGGTATAGTAGACTGGGTCGCTCAATCCATTACCGGTGTTCTCAAGGACACAGACCGTATGGCCGTTTGTAAGAGTGCCGCTGTTCGCTACCGCTATGTCTTTGTCCCCGTCCCCGTCGAAATCGCCGCTTACCACCGCGGTAGGTTTATGGCCGACGACCTTGTATGGGAGCGGATAACTGTCATCGAAGGTTCCATCCCCCAGGTTTCTGAACAACCTTACCTGGCCCGAGTTCCAGCTGGCTACAATCAAGTCAGGGTATCCCTCGCTGCTCCCGTCGCGGTAGATATCAGCGCTGCAGATAGTATATGACTTGTTATTGTAACCGGACACATCATACGTCGTGGAATTGGAGAAGTCACCGCTCCATAGGAACACAGTAAAATCGCTGCTTCCGCTGTTGGTGACCGCTATGTCGTTATGTCCGTCCTGATTGAAATCATCCACGCAGAGCGCTTTGCAGCTGTCGCCGGCGCTGTACAGGTCGGGGTTCTCAAAGTCTATGGCCGCAGCCCAGGCAGGGCAAAGCAGCACCAATACGGCCAGTACGGCAAAAATCCGTTTCATAGGAAAAAGCCTCCTTCTGGCGAGATTGAGTTTTAGTTGGTTATTCACCGCTGTACTTACAGTACTAGATGGTCTTGCTTACGCTGTCAACGTAAATCTCCCCGGTAATGACCATATTTATTGAATTCTATCGCGCCGCCTGAAAAACCTGGCCGGGCCGGATGTGCCGGTCCTGGATCTTGTGCCGGTTTTTTTGGACGTGAATCAAAAAATGGCGGGGTCATGCCGGAATCAGCGATATATTTTAGACATTTATAATTGCAAGGTCCGAGACTGGATTATAAAAAAAGGCCGGGTTTTTTAACCCGGCCCTCTCGTTCGAGTCTAAAAGCATCAGGCTCGAAATACTAGAAGTAGAAATGAAATCCCACGTTGGTGACACTGTCTCCGAAGGTCTTGACGTCCATTGTCGAATCACCGTAGTCCTCAGGAGGCGTTGTAAAGATCAGGTTGAATCCGTGACTGGCGTCTAGAGAGAAGTTGTCGGTAAGAAAGACTTCCGCGCCCAGTGCCAGCTGGCCTGTAACGACAGTCCAGGTCTCATCAAGCCCCATGCCACCGAATTCACGGTCGTCGAGGATTGCCAGAAGCAAGCCGGGCCGGACGAAGAAATGAGCGCGTTCGTGGTCCCAGACCTTTACCGGCACACCCACGTCAAACCAGAAGCTGAAGGTGCTCGTAGTAGCGTCGGGATCGGTCGCGCTGGCATCGGGAACCTCGATCATACTGAGTCCGATACCGCCGTCGATCGCCACTTTGTCGGTAGCCCAGTAGCGGACCGCTACCGGCGCGTCGGAGTTGTAGTAGCCGAGCGCGAATTTGCCCGTCATGTCTTTGGCCATCAAAGCCGATGGCGCTGTAAGCGAGACAACGACTAGTACGAGGAGTATCTTTTTAAACATATCACCCTCCATGAAAAACCGCTAAAGAAAAGAAACTCCCTTGATTGAATAAATTCTATTAACGCTCGGGATCTTTGTCAATATTAATCTGAAAAAGAAGAGCAGCTTTTTATGGGCGGAAAAGACGCTCTATCACCCGGGATCCTTCCACTTTCAACGGGGCTGATAGCGCTGGCGGGGAATCGACTTGGTGCCGGTGTAAGTACCCCGGTCCTTGGAAGGAGATTCAGCCTGCCATGGATAATGAGACCGGTCGACGCACCGGTTTCCCGAAGCCGGGCCTGAGAGATCGGCTTCCACTGTCAAAAGCTCGTCTTCCTCATTCAGGCAGGGCCCGGTAAAGGTGATAGTGTATACGCCCGGTTCGATACCGTAGAATTGGTAGTATGTGTCGAAGAGGCACAGGCAGTCGCAGAGTCCCTCTGATTCGTCTTCTTTTATGAGTATGGTAGAATCAGATATCACAACGTCAGAGAGGATCTCCCCGGGGCAGCAGTTGAATCCAGCGTTGATATGAGCGATAGTGAGCGTCTCGCCGTCGAACTCGAATCTGGCGCATTCACTGCTCATGGGAAAATCATTCAAAGCGTCCGAGTAGTCCTTGCACGTTCCGGTGTGGCTTACCAGGCCTCCGCCGGCAGCTGTTTTCGAGCCGGTGACTCGTTCCTCTTCACCGCAGCCGGCAAAAAGAACCGCGGCGGTTATCAGCGCGGCCGCCACAAGCGCCAGAGCCGCGCCCCTTATTATCTTGAAGTTTTTTCCTTTCATCAGAAACCCTCCTCCCGCGAATCATTTCACGGGAAATTCCGGTGGATCGAGGTCTCCGCTCTTCCTATTACTAATTTTATCCAGAATATAGCTAATCGCAAGGTCCAGCTGCTTATCTTTTCCCCTGACCAGGTCGTCGGGGCGGTTTTCTACGATTATATCGGGCTGCGCGCCACTGTTTTCTACTATCCATTCGTCTTCCAGGTTAGCGAATCCCACGTTTGACTGGGTAACCATTCCTCCGTCGGTAAGCGGTATCATGTTAATTATTCCTATAAGGCCTCCCCAGGTGGGTGTGCCGATTACAGTGCCCAGCCCCAGGTCCTTGAAATGCTGGGTGAATACCTCTCCGTCGCTTCCGGTGCCCCCGTCACAGAGGACCACCACCGGTCCTGTTACCACCCCGTGAGGATATTTCATCGGCTTAAAGTCCCTCGTAACGGTCATATATGTCAATTCCCTCTCGAGCTTGTCGATAAGGAACCAGGATACGAACCCCCCGCCGTTCCCCCTGACATCGATGATCAGCCCGTCCCTGTAGCGCTCCGCCCTGAACGCCTTCTCGAACTGGCTGATTCCCATCTCGTCCATATCGGCGAGGTGCATATAGCCTATCCTGCCCCCGCTCTTTCGATTAACGTATTCATAGTTCTTCTCGACTTCGTCGTGGTATCTCAGGCGGTATTCGCTGGAGAGGGTTTCCACCAGGTAGGTCATGGTGGTATCCCTGTTTTCCGCCGGGGATACGGTCAGCTCTATCTTTTCCCCGGCCCTGTTCTCCAGGTGGCTGTAGCAGTTTTCCGAGACGGTTACATCGCGTCCGTTTATGGCGATAAGGTAGTCGCCCTCTTTGAGGTTTATATGCTGGGCCAGCAAAGGGTTGTGGCAATCCTTCCTCCAGCTGCAGCCGCTGATTATCTTTTCGAAGCGGTAGAGGCCGGCCTTACGGTCGGGCTTCAGGTCGGCCCCCAGAAGTCCGGTGCTGATCCTGTTGTAATAGGTCCTGGGAGGCCCGCCAGATCCCACGATATACTCGTGAGAAGCTGTCAGTTCACCGATCATGTGGCCTATTATATAGTTCATGTCGGCCCTGGTGGCCACCTGCGGGACCAGCTTGAGGTATTTGTGGTATATCGAGTCCCAGTCCTTTCCGTGAAGCTTGGGGTCGTAGAAGAAATCGCGGATCTGGCGCCAGACGTCGCGGTATATCTGGGGATACTCTTTAAATACGTCCACCTTCTGCTTCAGTCCACCCCAGTCCAGGAGCCCCTCCCCGGCTGACGAAGTCTCGGTGGTCTTTACCACTCCGGTGATCGGCCCGCTCATGTAGGCGGCTTTCGAGCCGTCGCCGGAAAGCGAGTAAAAACCTATATCCGTGATCACGGTCTTGTCCTTTTCCGAATCCAGGTCAAAGGAGTGAAGGGTATAGTGGCTGACCTTGCGGGGATGGAAGAATTCCTCTATTCCCGGAAACCCGTAGCTCTTTCGGGACAGGTACGCGAGATGGCCTGAATAGGCTGAAAGCGATCTGTACGTTCCCGGAGTCACCGGCACGGTGAAAATCCTGTGTTTTATACCGCCCAGGTCTATTACCACTGAGTCTGAATGGGATTCCTTGCTCCCTCCGGAATCTTCCTGGCCGCCGCTGGATTCGCCGGGTTCGTCCCCGCTGTAATCGCTGAAGGGAGGCCTTTCCCCGCTTCGAAGCTGCATGGCCATCACCATCGACATGTCGGTGTTTATGTTATTATCCATCATCCAGTCCAGCTCGGGTGAGAAGTTTCTCAGGGACAGGAAATATACGTAATCTCCTTTGGCGCCGAATACGGGCGAGTAATCGTCGTAGCGGTCGTCGGTCAGCCTGGTTGTCTTCTTCTTTTCCACGTCGTATATGAACAACGAGCTGTTCAGGTTCTCCTCAACCTTGGAATATACCACCCACCTGCCGTCGGAAGACCAGGCGTAATCGCTGACCTCCCAGAATATTTCGTTGTCTTTCTGATAGAGGCACCGGTCGATCCTGTCCACCTCCCCTGACTGGAGGTCCGCCAGGTATATGGCGTAGTCTTTGTCGCCGAACAGGATCCTGCCTCCGGCGGGCGACCACCGGGCGTGGTAGTAGTAAGTCTTTGAGCCGGTGGTGACCTGCTTCCATTCCGCGCCCGGTTCGGCCGGCGCGGTGTAAAGTTCGTATTCACCGCTGCGGTCCGAGAAAAAGGCCAGGGAATCCGAACCGGGAGAAAAGCATGGATGAAGCTCCCTGGATCCCGGTGTCCTGGTAATATTTACCGCTCTTTCATTCTCGGTTTCGATGACGTATACGTCGCCTCTGGCCTGCACGGCGCATCTCTTTCCGGTGCAGTCCAGGGTGATTTCCTGCACATAATTCGATGGCGGGATGTACATGTGCCTGGTCTGCCAGCGGTCTGTAGGAATCTCGATGTCGAGTTTTTGAGATTTAGCCGCGATTATGTCATACACCCACAGGTACCCTTCGCAGCCGTAGACTATCATGTCCTTTCTCGCGGAGGGAAACTCCACGTCCCAGTCCTGATGCTCGGTGCACCTGGTTATCTTCCTGGTCGCCCGGTCGTATACATGTATGTTCATCCTGCCGCCGCCCATATCGGAATTGAAATATATCTGCTCTCCCAGCCACATCGGAAAATTATCATTCCCTTCCCATTCGGTTATCCTCTCGAAATCGCTTCCGTCGATATCGGCGGTCCAAATATCCTGCTGCCTTCCACCCCGGTATCCCTTCCAGTTCATCCTGTCGGAATAATACCGGTTGAAGGCCACCTTGCCCCCGCCGGGGGATATCGACGCGTGGGAGACCATGTCCAGGCCGTATTCCTCGGGGAAGGAAGAGTCCAGCCCGATTCTGTAGAGTCTTCTTCTGGTGTCCCTGAATGACACGAATATCACGGCCTCACCGTCCGGAGTCCAGCCTTCCACCCTGTCGTAGGCGGGGTGATAGGTGAGCCTGGTGGGCTCGCCTCCCTTTGAAGGGATAATATACACATCGTACCCGCCGTCGTAACTTCCGGTGAAGGCTATCATTCCGCCGTCCGGAGAGTAGGAGGCGTAAACTTCCATTCCCGGGTGGGAGGTAAGCCGGATGGCGGCACCTCCCTCAAGAGGCGCCGACCACAGGTCGTCTTCGTAAGTGAACACCACCTGGTCGCCGTGCAGGTCGGGGTGCCGCATAAGCCTTCCCCCCACCGCCCCCGCCGGCGCGGAACAACAAGCGATTAGACATAGAACGCAAAAAATGGTAATAATATACTTGGTCATATTGAAGTTCCTTTCCGGATTGCTCGCTGGAAGTATACGGTTCTGGAAAAGTCTATATCAATAGCGGGGAGGGTATCAATGAAAAGAACGGGGCGGCGGATCATCATTACGCTGGGGATCATATTAGCGGTTCTTATAGTCTCGGCTGTCGTGCTGAGAATAGTGTTCACGCGCGACAGGCTGGTGGGGATGATCCTTCCCAGGGCGGAGAAGGCCCTGGGGGCGCAGATAGAGGTAGGCGATGTCAGCGTTCAGTTTCCCTTTGGATTCGGTGTCGCAATCGAGGACCTGAAATTTCAGAAGGGCCTGGAAGAAGGTAAAGAGATACACTTCTCATCTGCAAAGGTCGATGTAAAAGCGTCCCTGGTCTCGCTGATTCGAAGGCGGCCCAGGCTCAGCGCGGTAAATATATCCGAAGGATCCCTGCGATCGGTCATGAAAGAGGGCGGCGCGATCGAGTTAAAGGGGGTCAATTCCAGTATGTCGGTCGATCCGTTGCCTGCCGGGTACCGGGCGGACATTCGGCTCAAGGCCGATTCGCTCCTTATCACTGGAGAGGATATCACGGAAAGGCGGGGGGCGGCGGGTATATATCTCGGCGGCGTAGTCAACACGGCCGCTGATTTCGCCGATTCAATCGGCTCCGCCTTCCCGGAGACCACATTCGAGGGAGAGCTGAGAATACCGGAGCTGGTCCTGTCCGGCGAAGCCCTGAAGGCGGGAGTTGTGATCAGCGGCGTGACCGGAATCAAAGGGCTGGAACTATCTTCCGATGATACAAGGATATCCTCTGATTACGGGGATATGGCACTTTCCTACAGGCTGGTCTTTGATTCCGGAATGGCTCCGGAATTTGTGGAGTTTGCAGGATCGGGCCGGATCGATCTGGCTGACTTCGCTGGATTCATAGAGGATAAAGGGATCGAAGCTGCCGGCCGGATCAGTTACGAGCTCAGAGGGGAGGGCAAAGCTGCACCCCTGGCCGGACTGGCGGAACGCTTTGCCAGCACTGGATTTTTGGAGGCCGATAACCCCATCCCGGAGGATTTCAGTCTGGAAGGCCGGCTGGAAGTGGAAAATTCATCCTTCAAGAGAATCGAACCCCCGGTTTCGATGACCGGCCTCAATATGAGCTCCGTTATCTCCGGCAACGACATAAAGGATATAGAAGCCTCATTCAGTTTCGATGGAACCCCCTTCAAGGTGAAAGGCACGGCGGATAACATTCTTCCAGCTCTGGCTGAAATAGCCTCGATATACTCACGGGGCGGATTTGATGATATTTCCCCCTCCCGGTTCGGGCGGCTGTTTGATGGTCTTAAGGTCGATTCGAGGATTTCGCTTGATGTTTCAGGGGGAGCGGTTGACGCCGGCGGGTTCCTTCCGGCTGAGGGCTTAAAGGAAGGAAAAAAAGGGACGGCTTCCGGCGCTCAACAGGGTAAAGACCAGGAAGAAGTAAAGGGAGCTCAGGCGCTTCTGGCCAATCCGGCCGCCCTGCTGGCGTTGAAGAGCTCCGTTCTCAAGGTCAGGCTCGCCGAGCTGTCCTCTCCCTACGGCGACCTGAGCTCGTTAAGCGCCACGGTCAAGGCTGACCGGGGCATGATCGTGGTCCGGCCGGTGGAGGCGGAATACGCGGGAGGGAAGATAAATTCTTCCGCTCTGGTAGATCTTAAGGACCTTGATCAGATAACCGCTTCAGCCAGTTTTTCGGCCAGCGAAGTCAAAGCAGACCGCGCCATATCGAGGTTCACCGAAGCGGGGAATATCATCAGGGGAGTCCTGGACCTCAGCGGCACCGGCAGGGTCAACTTCGCACCGGGAATAGATCCCCTTAAATCGCTCCACGCCAGGTATTCAGTCGATTCGAAAAGCGGAGTGGTCGATTTCTCCAAATACCTCTCATCTATTTCGGCGGCCACCGGGCTGGATCTTTCGCGATACCAGAACTACAGCTACGACAGCTGGAAAGGCGATTTTGTCGTTTCGGCCGGAAAGGTCATTATCGACGAATGGAAGATGGAGGCCAAAAGCGGAAATATCCTCGCCGCCGGAAACATAGGCCTGGACGGTGTTCTAAACTGCCGCGCGAAGATCATTATTCCCCCCGCGGTCCAGGCCGATATGAAGGATCTCAGAAAATACCGCGACCTGGCCGATCTTTTCAGGGATGAATCGGGAAATCTGGTTTTTCCTCTGGATATAGGGGGAACCGCGAAATCCCCCAAAGTGTCTCTGAATCAGAGCGGGGCGAGGAAGAAAGCGGAGGAGAAGGTTATGGAGGAGCTGAAGAAGAAAGCGGCCGACAAGCTCAAGGACCTGTTCGATTAGAAAAACCCCCGGGAAAGTGAATCACTCACGTTTCCCGGGGGGTTTGACTCAGTTTCTATTCGCTGCCCTTTTACTGGGTTGAATAGTTGACAGCCGCGTCACGGCCGGTTACCTCGTACAGAGGATAACCGTCTTCACAGCTCATGAAGATCGGGGCCGATCTTTCCGGAACCTCGTCGGGGTTAGGTCCGAATCTGAAGGCCAGCTCGTCGATATCCTCAAGGAGCATGAGACCGAACTTCACGACTTCTATGGGGCCGTAATACTGCATCGGGTTGGTGAAGGTCAAGGCCAGACCGCTGGAAATCGTACCCAGGGAAATCGTTCTGGTTTCGTCGATGTCGGTGTACATGTAATAGTACTTTGACGGATCGACTGAATTGCCTTCGGCGTCTACCAGGTCGATGCTGAATGAAGCGCCCTTGGCGCAATCGTACTGGGTTTCGTCCAGCATGATATAAACGTAGCAATCCAGGGTGGCAAAGGCCTGGGTTTCAGTGCAGCACGTGCTGGCCTCTTCGTCGAAGAATATGGCCAGCGAAGGATTGGAAGGCACTGAAACATCCAGATTGAACGCTAGTTGGTCCAATCCGCCTTCGGCGTCTTCGCAAACTATGCTGAAGTTGTGGCTGCCGGTGTTATCGAACATTCCGGTGAGCCAGCCGTCAGCGGTCAGTTCCATGCCCGCGGGCAGGGTGGAGCCGCTGGCGAGCGACCAGGTGTAAGGTTCGGTTCCGCCGACAGCTTCCATCTGGATGTTGATCGGCGAACAGGTATAGCCAGTTAAGTTAGCATCAGTCGTGATATCCAGCGCTTCCGGCTCCGGGGTCGGAATCGTGGAGCTATCGTCCTCCGAACAGGCAATAAACATACCGCTCAGAGAAAGAGCTAACAGGACTAAAAAGACTTTTCTCATGTTGAGACCTCCTTCTCTCTCTAACTAAAAGTCCGGTTGTCCCCTCGGGTCTTTGGCAAAGCAATCCGTGTGCCACAACCGTCCACGCGGAGCTGTAAGGTTTTAAATTGTTGTCATAAAGCAAGTTATATTGAGCATTCTCCAGCCACATATACCCTTTGGAGCCTGTTTTGTATTCTCATTATGCCACGTTGGGTATTGCAATGGCGGCTTATGCCGGCGAACATTCCAGAATTCCGCATGATGGAGGGTTGTAACCGCTTAGCATACCAGGAAAAGGCGAACCTGTGTTGCAGCATGCGAGATAACGCTCCAGAAGGCTATTCCTCTTTTTCTATCAGGGAGGATATAATTTGAAGGACCCGGGCCGTTGGAAGTGAGGCGTCCACTCTTTCCAGCCTTGAGCCGCTTTCGTAATGGCGGATGACCGGCCTGGCTTCCGATTCGAATATCTGAAGCCTTTTTCTTATCGCCGGTGGTGTGTCGTCTTTCCTTCTGGCCGGTTTGCCGCCGCACCTTCCGCAGACGCCGGGGGTTTCGGGAGGAGAGTAGTCCAGGTTGTATACCTTCCCGCATCTACCGCAGGTGTATCTGCCTGAGAGACGGCTTTCCGCCTCGCTGTCAGTTATTTCCAGCAGAATACAGAGATGAGGGGAGTATTTACGGTCGAGCTCTGCGGCCTGAAAGATAGTCCGGGGGAATCCGTCCAGGACGAACCGGTCCCCCAGCCCGTTTCTCTCTATATATCCCAGGATCGCCTCGGTGATCAGCTCTTCCGGCCCGATCTCCCCCTTGAGCACGTACTCTTTCACCTTTTTGCCGAGCCGGGTCCCTTCGCGGATATCCGCTCTGAGCATGGCCCCGCTGGAGAGGTGGGGAAGGCCGAAATCACCGGCCAGCTTCTCCGCCTGGGTTCCCTTGCCCGCTCCTGGTTTTCCCATCAGGACCAGCCGAAGGCCGGTTTGTTTTCCGCTCCTCATGCGCCGGATTCCCGCTTATCACGCGTCGAGTTCTTCAACGAGCTTTCCCTTTTCCATTATAGTCTTGCCGTCGAGCTCAACGGTCGGCTCTTTGACGATACCGTCCAGGTGTATCGGAACATCCACCGTCCCCCCCATCGACATGTTGTTGCCCAGGGCGATATGGATGGTGCCCATGACCTTTTCGTCTTCCAGGATGTTTCCGATTATCTTTGCGGCGTCGTTGGTGCCAACGCCCAGCTCGGCGGTATTGAAGGCCATCGGGCCAACCGCTTCCAGCTTTTCTTTGAGAAGCTCGGCTTCGGGGCCGCCGGTGATATCCGTGGCCATGCCCTTTTCCACCTTTATGGTTATGGGGGTTTTGCCTGTGAGGTCGCCGATTCCGGCCATCGAGCCATCCACTATGAACACTCCGGAAGAGGCTCCCTCCTTGGGCATAAGGTAGGCTTCCCCTGAAGGAAGGTTTCCGAATCCCCCGGCGTTGTGCACCAGGCCGGTCGAGGCGATGGCTTCTATTCCATCGATAGGAATGGTGATATCGGTCCCCAGCTCGGTGGTGATATGCGCGGTCTTGGCTTCGGTAAGGATAGCCGTTATTTTCTTGGTCCTTTCGGCGATGGCGTAGTAGTCGGCGTTCAGGCACCTGACCATGGTGTCCTTGGTGATTCCCGGCATGGTGGCCACCCTTGCTCCCGCCTCGCAGGCGTTCCTTCTGGCGGCGGTGTGTGTCAGAGACTTGGATGTCGGTATTATCACCGCTTTTCCCGCCGCCATCGCGGCCGATACCATCTCGGGCGGTTCTTCCCCGTTACGGCTGAGGGGCTGAATCACCATAAGCGCGGAGTCAGCCTCTATCGATTCGCCCGCCGCGGCGAGCGCTTCCCCGATCTCCTTCAGCTCAGTGTCGGTGACCACCAGAAAT
This sequence comes from uncultured bacterium, assembly GCA_964488475.1. Taxonomy (GTDB): domain Bacteria; phylum Krumholzibacteriota; class Krumholzibacteriia; order Krumholzibacteriales; family WJIX01; genus CAZAUK01. Next base: position 18,110 of record CAZAUK010000019.1, on the reverse strand, counting down.
GGTTCGTCCTTTGTTACTTTAAGACAGTCCTTTACGGCTATCACGGCCGCGTCGAAAAGTTCCTGGTCCATAGTGATCCCTCCATACGGGGTTATTAAATCGTATGTAGCTCTAATTATCCGGCGGCGCCGGCCCCCGGGTTTTCCCCGCATAACTAGAAGCCGCCTCTCTGGTATTTAAGCCCAAAGCTCCGTTTAAATCAAATCTTTTCCGGAGGGAGCTTCATCGAGGCGCGGCGTCTTCAGTTGCCCAGCCCGAATTCCGGCGGGGGCGGAGCCGCTACTTCTGTTCTCTTTCCCGTCGCGGGATTGGGAAAAACGATGCGCCAGGAGTGTAGATACAGCCGCCCGGCGCGCCCGCTCTGTTTTCCGCCGGATTCAGAGCCGCCCGCCGCCTTATGTCCGCCGCGCTTTCCGTATCTTACACCGTACCTTGCATCCCCGGCGACGGGATGCCCTATCGAGGCCAGATGCGCTCTTATCTGGTGAGTCCTGCCTGTTTTTATGCTGATCTCGAGCAGCGCCCTTCCGCCGGAAAGCTCTTTAAGGACAGTGAACTCTGAAACGGCCTCGCGGCCGCCCCGCCCGGTCACAGAGCGGGAGGATCTGCCTTTTACAGTCTTTATCGGCTTTTTTATCACTCCTTTGTCTTTTTCCGGTATTCCCTCCGACACCGCCAGGTAGTACTTTTCAAGATCCCTGTTTCTGATGGCGGCACTCAGCTTTCTGGAGGCGGAGCGCGTTTTTGCCACCAGAAGCGCCCCGCTGGTCAGCCTGTCTATACGGTGAACCGGAGTATAGGGGAAGGTCTTAGCGGGATCTCTCGTATTTTTGCCGGTATAGCGCTGGTAGACGGCCAGAAGGTCCAGCAGCGATCCCTTTTCCTTCTGGTTCCCCGGCTGCACCACAAGGCCGGCCGGTTTATCGATAACCAGTACTTCCGAATTTTCGTATACCACAGCTATTCCCGACCCGACCTCTCCGTATTGGTCCGCTATGGCTTTAACGGCATCGGGCCCAGCCGCCGAATCGCTGCGGCCTACGGCCTTGCCGTGATCGCTGCCCGCTTCCCGTCCGTCTGGCCGCGCCGGCCCTCCGAGGCCATAGCCCTTTCCGTGGATACTCCCGGCTTTCCGTCCGTCTGGCCTCGCCGGTCCGCCCCTCGGCCCTTTACCTTTGGATCGAGACCCGCTTTCGCTGAGGATCTCCCCGGGCACCTCCACCACGTCCCCTTCGCGAAGCCTGTAACCGCCGCCTGTTCTATCACCGTTTACCAGGACCCTCTTTTTCCTGGCAACTATCTGAGCCGCCTGAAAGGAAAGCCCGGGGGAGACAGCTCTGAGGAACCTGTCAAGCCGGGCGTCCTTCCATTCGGTGGATATTTTGAATCTTTTAGTATCCATGTTCCTAATCTAATATGGTATTGCGGCTATTACAATCATCTAAATCGCACTTGTAAGCTTGGTTGAATCTGATATCCTTATTTTCTGAGTATTATTTGAAGGTCCCGCTTTCAAAGGAGTGGTGATGTTAAAAAGAATATATGTATCGGTTGTGGTTCTCCTGGCTTTCACGGCGCTCTGGAATTCTGGTGCGCCGGCGGAAGAGAAGGCCTGTTTCGAGTGCGGAGATATAGAAAAGCTGGAATTTATAGCGAATCCGGTGATTTCGCCCAACGGTGAGAGAGTAGCATATGTGCTGTCTCATTTTCCGGAGTCCGCCGCCGGCGACCGGGTGGATCAGGATATCTGGATGGCTTTTACCGATAAGCGCAAAGATCCCTTCCCCTTCGCTTTCGGCCCCGACAGGGAAGTTCATCCCAGGTGGTCGCCTTCCGGTGACAGACTGGCCTTTATCTCTGACAGGCAAGGCAAGGCCCAGGTATTCTGGATCGATCCGGGGGGCGGGGAGGCTGAGAGGGCGACTTCTTTCAACGGCGAGGTTCTTTCCTTCAGCTGGAGCCCGGACGGGGAAAGACTGGCGGCGATAGTCAGGGAAGAACGGGACAGCTCTTCCACGGCTCAGGAGGGGTTCGGCGGCGATGAGTTCGAGGTGGATGAGATGCACCGGAACGCCCGGTTGTGGCTGGTCGATTCCCATACCGGAGAGGGGGAAAGAGTCACCGGCGCTGAGGTTCACATCCAGGCGGCGGACTGGTCGCCTGACGGCGGCAGTCTGGCCCTTATCGTATCGGACGGCGCCGGCTCAAATTTTGCGTATTACCACTCCAGGCTTGAGGTCCTGGATATTGAAAGCGGGAGCCGCCAAATAATCTCGAAGAACGCTTCCCGGAACGCCGAATGGTCGCCTGACGGGGAAAGGATACTATTCACCTACCGTAAGATTCAGGGCCCCAATACGGTAGAGGCTCCTTTCGTGGCTGTCATTGGAGCGGAGGGAGATGGCTTGAGGCTGCTTGGCGGCAATCACCTGGGGACTTTCGCGGTTCCCAGCTGGCACCCGGACGGTAAAAGGCTGGTCGCGGTGGGCGTCGAAGGCGTGAGGGGCAAACTGTCCTATATCTCGATCGAAGAGGACAAGATAGAAGAGATCACAGATCTTAATATTCCATATTATCTCGGGAATTCCTTCGATGTGTCCGGAGACGGTAAGCGGATTGTGACCCTAAAGAGCAAAAACACGCTCCCCCCCCAGCTCTGGCTGGTGGAGGAGAAGCTTTTCTTCGGGGGGGAGGACAAACTGACCGGTCACAACGGCTGGCTTTCCGGGCGGGAGCTTCCCGAAGCGGAGATAGTCGAATGGAAGAGCAGGGACGGAACCAGGGTAGAAGGGGTGGTCTTCACTCCCCCCGGATATGACGATGGAAGAAGGTATCCTTCGGTAGTCAACGTTCACGGCGGGCCGATGTGGGCCTGGTGGCACGGCTGGCACGGCTCCTGGCACGAGTGGGCGGTTCCGCTCGCCTGCAGAGGTTTTGTGGTACTTCTTCCCAATCCCAGGGGAAGCATGGGGTATGGGGCCGGTTTCGCCCGGGCGAATTTCAACGACTGGGGGGGCGGCGATTTTGAGGACGTGGCGGCGGGAGCTGAATTCCTGGTCGAGGAGGGTTATACCGACCCGGCGCATATCGGCATCGGCGGCTGGAGCTACGGCGGTTACCTGGCCTCCTGGGCGGCGACTCACACCGGGCTGTTCAAAGCGGCGGTGGTGGGAGCGGGAGTGACCAACCTGTTCAGCTTTCACGGCACCACAGACATCACGCCGGATTTCCTAAAGCAGTACTTTGAGGAGGTTCCCTACGGTATTCCAGAGAGGTACAGCGGCCATTCGCCCGTATACGCGGCCGCCGGAGCCTCGGCTCCGACCCTGATTGTTCACGGAGAGGAGGACGGCAGGGTTCCGGTAGGCCAGGGATACGAACTCTACAGGGCCCTTCAGCAGAACGGGGTGGAGACCCAGATGGTGGTTTACCCCGGCGAAGGCCACGCGTTCAGGAAGCTGGCCCATCAGAAGGATGTACTGAGAAGGGTGATGTCCTGGTTCGAGGAATACCTCAAGGAGCAGTAGGGGGGCGCAGTGTGCGGCGGAATCAAAAAGGGGAAACCGCAGGCAAGAATGTGTTGAATTGTCGAACTGCCTCCGCCGGAGACTGGCTGCCACCTGAATCGGTGAACTGCCTCCACCCGGGCCGGAGCGATTGATCTCGGTTATGATTTTAAATATTGAAACTAGCCCCGATCAGCTGCGAAGTTGAATTTCAACCTTCCTCAGTTCCATCGCTGGAACTGAAAACTATGAAAGTTTCACCGCTGAAACTGATCACCGGCCAGGTTTTAAGATTGAAAACGGTTCCACCACTGGAATCAGAATCCACACCGGAGTAAGGGTTCACAGATAAAATCCCATTACCAGCGAAAAATCGGTTGCCGGGCTGCCCTGCCCGCGTTACAATCGTTCTTTCTCTTCTGCGTTAAGTCTGTAAAAACGCTGCATGGAAACCTGAAATGATCACATCGGAGGTATCAGATGAGCGGCCTTTTCGGCGTTGTTTCAAAGGATAACTGTTCTGAATATCTGCTTTACGGAACCGATTATCATTCCCATCTGGGCACTGAATTCGGCGGGGTGGCCCTTCTGGGAGAGGATTTCGAGAGACAGATACGTAGCATAAGGTCGGACCAGTTCAAGTCCAAGTTCGGCGAAGACATATTCGGGATGAAAGGTGACATGGGAATCGGCGTGGTGAGCGCCTCCGACGAGCAGCCGATCTATATCAATTCCCGTTTCGGTCCGTTCTGCCTGGTCATGGACGGTTTCATAGACAACGCCGCCCAGCTTGCCGAGCAGCTTCTCCAGGAAGGGGTGACATTCAGCGAGGTCGGTAACGGCACGGTCAATCTGGCAGAGCTGGTGGCCAAGATCATCACCCGCGGAAAGGACCTTATCAGCGGAATAGAGGATATGTTCGAGATGATAGACGGCTCCTGTTCATTCCTGATGCTTCACCATGACGGTGTCTACGCGGCCAGGGACCGCTGCGGATACTCCTCACTGGCAATCGGAAGAAACGGCGGCGACTGGGCGGTCACCACAGAGACGGCCGCGTTTCATAATCTTGGTTTCAAGTTCACCAACTTTCTCAAGCCGGGCGAAGTGGTCCTTCTTGGAAAAGACGGATTGGTGCAGAAGAAGAGCGAAAGCGGCTGCACCCAAGTATGCGCCTTCCTGTGGATCTACACCGGCTTTCCCGCCAGTGACTACGAGGAGATCAACGTGGAGGCGGTAAGGGAGCGCTGCGGAAGGTTTCTGGCGAGAAGGGACAGCGATATAGATGTGGACGTGGTGGGGGGAGTCCCCGATTCGGGCACCGCTCACGCCATCGGCTACGCCATGGAGTCCGGAAAGCCCTACCGGCGCCCCCTGGTAAAATACACTCCCGGGTACGGCAGAAGCTACACCCCGATAACCCAGGAGCTGAGAGACCACATAGCCAAGATGAAGCTTGTCCCCAACCAGGCTATAATCGATGGAAACAAAACTGTGATCTGCGAGGATTCCATCGTAAGGGGTACCCAGCTGAAGAACTATACGGTAAAGAAACTCTGGGAGGCGGGCGCTGAGGAGATCCATGTTCGCCCGGCCTGCCCGCCTCTTATGTTCCCCTGCCGGTTCAACCTCTCAACCCGCAGCATCCACGAGCTGGCAGCTAGAAAGGCGATTCGGGCGATAGAGGGGCATGATGTGGAGGACATCAGCGAATACACAGATCCCACCACGGAGAAATACGCCCGAATGATCGAGTGGATAAGGAATGATATCGAGGTCACTACCCTGCGCTACCAGACCATCGATGATATGGTGAGCGCCATCGGCCTGCCCAAAGAGAAGCTCTGCCTGTACTGCTGGAACGGTGAGTATCCCGGATGCAGGGGGTGCGGGCGGCTGGAAATGAACGAGCAGGTCATTTCAAAATAATCGGGCGCAGGATCTACCTCTCACTCCGCGATCCGGCCCGGGCGAAAGATATATATTTTCCTCCGCGGTCCAGCCTGGCGGTCCGGCCTGAGTGAAAATCTATTCCTCCAGTTTCTCCACGGCGCTCACCAGTGCCTGGGCGGCTTCCTCTGTCTCAGCCACAAGGATTATACTGGCCATTGATTCAGCCGGGTGAGAGTTTATCGCCGCGGCTATGGCTTCGGCCAGCTCAGGGCCCGCCGGCTCATCGGCGCCCATTCCGGCAGCGGGAACCGCCACGGTATTCGCCTCAAGCTCTTCGGCCAGGGACAGAGCCGCCGAAAGGGCCGATTTAACCGACGCCGGAGTGATTTCTCCGGCCTCCTCCGCCGCTACCGTATGAATGATATGTTCACAGGTAAGCTCGCCCGCTTCGGTATATACCGGCTTTTCGGGCGCTATCGGGGCCTTTGACATCGCCTCCTTCTCTATTTCCTCACCGCCCTCCTCCCTGACCATCGCCGCCGCTTTTTCTTTCATCGTACCATCGGCGGAGGCGGGAACGATTATCGCGTCAGAGAAGACTCCGGTCACACTTCCCACCCGCACGCTCACCCCCAGCTCTCCCAGAGTGGTCATGATCAGGTTCTCATCCATGGCGATGCCGGCCAGTATCACGTCGGGCTTCTTCTTGAAATCCCCGATCAGCTTCTCCCCCTGCCGTCCCACGTATCCGGCCTTGCTGAAGATTTCTTCCACAGAGGCGTCCCCCCGCCTGAGGGCCTCGATCTTATCCGCCAGCGGGTCTATCAGGTCCCAGACCTTCTTCATCTTCATTCTCTTGACAAACTCTTTTTTCCTTACATCTCTTGGATCATCATCAAATAACATCGGCGCTCCTTTTTACGGCTATTTATAAACCAGCGGCCAGCTCATTTCCATAACAAAATATCCGCCTTAAAGAAAAGTACCGTGTGCCGTAGATCCACCTGAAAGGAGACGCTGTTTGCCGGATATCCATCTGACAGGAGACGATAATGTACCGGGATGCAGCATAAAGCGGGAAAAAGCAACTTCTGGGGCTTAGAAAAATCCCGGCGATCGAGCCGGACGGGGAATAAGTTCCGCGGCATACTCGGCGTTATTTTGAAATTTTCGAAAAAACCAGTTATTTCGTCCGACTAAAGACTGATCCGCAGCGCCGCACCTAGCATTATGGTATCGGTGTTGATGTCCTCACCCTCCAGTTCTCCCCAGTCTGTGAACCGGTAGTTCGCCATAATCTCCATTGAGATCTTGGGCACCAGCATCAGTTCGACTCCGGCCCTAAGGGCGTAGAAAGGCTGATCCGCCCACTCGCCGTCGGAGTAATACCAGCCAACTCCCACTGCGCCACTTATGGTTTTTCCCACCACTGCATAAGCCTGGGGAGCGTAGACGGCCTTGGGGGAGGCCATGAAACCCTTCGGCATCATTTCCAGGTCGGCTTCCCATCCAAGCAAGTAGTCGCCGCGGGACTGGAAGGAGATAAACCAGGAGGCCCCGTCCTTATCGAATTCGCTGAGATCAATGTCATCGATAGCGTGCCAGTAGTTAAATCCCGTACCAATAGAAGGTTCCGCCTTCGTCGCTACCGGGCTAAATATTGCGAACAACATAACCAACGCTGTAATTCTTTTCACGATGCTCCCCTTTTCACTCAGAAATTTGAGCAGATCTGCCGCATTCAAGATTTCATAATACCTTCTCGAAACAGAGTGAATCTATATTATCTCGCAAGCGATTCCACCTATCTGGTTATTATTCCACACGGAGGCTTCAGGCGCAATTGTTGTTTTTTACCCGAGTAAGAACTTAATTCACTTTTTTTGCGGTGTTTGGACTGGTCTTTTTAAAAGACAATTAGAAGAAGATATTGCTTCCAGACGATATGTTAAATGTATAATCGCTTAATCCGGAGTATAATGATTTTTAAATGGCTTATACTGATGCTGAACTGTCCGGCGGGATTCTTTGAAAGAAAAAAATCATTAAAAAGGCGTAATTGCTATATAGAGGTCGGAGTTTGATGAATTCCAGCTGGAGCGGAAACGAACGGAGATTACAGGCAAGATTACGGTTGGTTCAAAAACGCGATTCCTATATGGTATCTTGGTTAAGCGCATATTCTCTGTAGGGGACACCCATGAAAGTTGTTTAATTTTTGCGGTTCGTCTTATAAGATGAAAATGATTTTTATTAGAGGGAGATTTTTCCGATGCTGAAATCATACCTTGCCGAGCTTCAGAAAGTGATGAACCGTGGCGACGCCCGCGAGGAGAGCTATTATACCTGCCTGGAGAAACTTCTTCATGACTACGCCGAGAAGAACAGCCTTCCGAAGATGGACGTCACCGTACTGCCCAAGAAGACAGAAGCCGGAAATCCCGATTTCCGCGTATGGGACGGAAAGCATCATGTAACGGGATATATCGAAGCCAAGGATCCCGGCGTCTCGAACCTGGATAGAATAGAAGGCACCGAACAGATACAGCGCTATATAAATACTTTTCCCAATGTGATTCTGACCAACTTCTATGAATTCAGGCTGTACCGTGACGGAACTCGCGTGGATCAGGTCATGATCGCGCGTTCGTACATAGCTCGCGATATCGGGACCGCTCCCCCGGCGGAGAATGAGGAAAAGTTCTTTGAACTTCTGGACAGGTTCCTTTCTTTCTCGCTTCCCAGGATCAAGACCGCCAGGCAGCTTGCCCTCGACCTTGCCAAAAGGACCCGCTTCCTTCGAGATGAGGTGGTAAGCATCGAGATGGCCGAAGAAGCAAAGGAGGGCAGGGAGACACTTCTAGGATTCTACAAGGCGTTCAAGAAGTATCTTATAAGCACCATCACCGAGAAACAGTTCGCTGACCTCTACGCCCAGACCTTGACCTACGGCCTTTTCGCCGCCAGGACTCGCTCCGGCGGGGAGTTCAACAGGGAGCTGGCGTTCAAGTATATTCCCAACACTATAGGTATTCTTCGGGATGTTTTCAGGTTCATCTCCCTGGAGGACCCGCCGGAGCCGCTAAGGATCATAGTGGACGATATCGCTGAGGTCCTTCATGTTACCGACGTAAACGCGATACTGCACCGCTATTTCAGCGAAGGAAAGGGAAAGGACCCGGTGCTTCACTTTTACGAGACTTTTCTGGCTGAATACGACCCCGGCATCCGGGAGCGCCGGGGGGTCTATTATACTCCGGAGCCGGTGGTCGGATATATAGTCCGTTCCATTCATCATATACTCAAGACCAGATTCGGCCTTGCTGACGGCCTGGCCAGCCCCGAGGTGACCCTTCTGGACCCGGCGGGAGGAACGCTTACCTTTCCCGCAGAGGCGATAAGGACCGCCTACGGGGAATACATAGAGAAACATGGAACCGGCGGAGTACATAACGAGTTCTTCGGAAAGCACATACTCCCGCATTTCTATGCCTTTGAGCTGATGATGGCGCCTTACGCGGTGGGACATCTTAAGATGAGCTTTCTCTTCGAGGAGCTGGGATACCGCCTGGGGGACGACGACAGGTTCAACCTTTATCTCACCAATACCCTGGAGATGGAGGAGCTCGACCAGATCGACATTCCGGGGCTTTCGTCCCTGAGCGAAGAGAGCCACTTAGCGGGGGAAGTAAAGAAAAAGACACCGATTCTGGTCATCCTGGGAAATCCTCCTTATAGCGGGCATTCCGTTAATAGAAATGAATGGACTGAGCGGCTTCTTAAGGAAGATATCGACGGCCTTCAAAGCTTCTACAGGGTTGATGGAGAGGACCTCGGAGAGAAGAACCCTAAGTGGCTGCAGGATGATTATGTCAAGTTTTTAAGATTCGCCCAGTGGAAAGTACAGAAGGCTGGATTCGGGGTGGTGGGGATGATTACTAACCACAGCTATCTGGATAACCCCACTTTCAGGGGAATGCGACAGAGCCTTATGAAGACGTTCAACGAGATACTGATTCTTGACCTTCATGGCAACAGCCTTAAACGCGAAACCTGCCCTGACGGCTCTAAAGACGAGAACGTGTTTGATATAAGACAGGGGACCGCTATTGTTTTCTTCATAAAAGAAAAAGACAAAAAGGCTTGTGAAATCAGGCAGCTCGATCTTTATGGATTGAGGAAGGATAAATATAACTGGCTTGAAGAGCACTCGGTTAAAGAAGCTGAATATGAAGATATCGAGCCAGCCAGCCCCTATTATTTCTTCATCAGAAGGGATACCAAAAACATACAGAAGTACCTTGATTGGAAGAAGATAAACGAGATTTTTCCTGTAAACAGTGTGGGGATTGTGACGGCGAGAGATAAGCTGACTATAAAATGGTCTGAGGATGAGGTTTGGAATACTGTAGTCAATTTCTCTTCTATGGAACCTGAACTGGCCAGGCGGGCATACAATCTCGGAAAGGACACTAGAGACTGGAAAGTAAATCTTGCACAGGAGGATTTAAAAAAGAGCGGGCCGGATAGAGAAAAGGTTGTTCCCATTCTTTATAGGCCGTTTGATATCAGATATACATATTATACCGGTCACAGCAGGGGTTTTCACTGTAGGCCGCGTCCTGATGTAATGCGGCATATGCTGGAAGATAATATTGGGATGGGTTTGAGTAAACGTGTTGAGGCTAATAGACCTTGGGAACATGCTTTTATTTCCGAGAAAATTATCACTCATCATAGTGTTTCTCTGAAGGAAGTGAACAGATTATTTCCTTTATATATTTATCCGGAAATAAATAAAAAAGATTTATTCAGTCAGCATCAAACAAAAAAGGAACCGAACATTCCGCCGCCCATATTTGAAAAGCTAGAAACCGCTTATAGACAAAAGCCCTCACCTGAAGATGTTCTATATTATAGTTATGGAGTATTTTACAGTAATATATACCGAGAAACTTACAGAGAGTTTTTAAAGATCGATTTCCCAAGAATCCCCTTCACGGCATCCGGAAATGTTTTCAGAGAGATGGGCGAGCTTGGCAGGAAGCTTGGTGAATTGCATCTGCTCAAAAGCCCGCTTCTTGACTCTCCAGTATCCAGATACCAGGGCTCCGGCGATAACGACCTGATAGAAAAATATGAATTCGATGAGAGTAAGGGCCATGTCATCATCAACAGGGATAAATATTTCGACGGCATAACCCCAGAGCTCTGGAACTACCATATAGGCGGCTACCAGGTTCTGCGTAAATACCTCAAAGACCGTAAAGGCAGAAATATTCATAATCCGCGCCGGTACTGCCGGATTGTAACAGCAATACATCACACCATAGAGATCCAGAATGAAATCGACGAGCTCTATGAACAGGTCGAAGAAAACCTGATCGATTTTTCCTGAAATAAAGATTCATCTGGGGATTTCCCCCGTTCAAAAATCATAGCTTTTGCTGAGAAGATCGGCGTATCACCTGGAATAGTAGCGGGCCGGCTGCATCATGATGAGCACATCCATTATTACGTGCATTCTGATCTGAAAAGACGTTTTGAACTAGTCGAGTGAATATTGCGGATATATGTTTCAATGCACCCGATTATGGGTGAACTCTTGAGTTACACCCGTTTTAAGGTGAAACTCAGGCTTAATTTCCTATCCTAATACAAAAAGAAAAATAAAAAGTTGACATGATCCCGAATTATTAATAAATTTAACCAAATGATTAAACCATTTAGTTAAATTTTCAGGAAATATCATGTCAGCTGACAATGTTAAATCCACCGAAGAAAAGATCATTCACGCCGCTGAGGAGGTCTTTACCCGCAAGGGGATGCAGGGCGCCCGCATGCAGGAGATAGCCGACAGGGCGGGTATCAACAAGGCGCTGCTGCATTACTACTTCCGGTCCAAGGACAGGCTCTTCTTCGAGGTGTTCAAGCGGGTGGTGCCGGTGATGTTCTCAGGCGTGTTCGGAATACTGGATGAGGATATCCCCCTGTTTGAGAAGATAGAGAGATTTACCGCCTCCTACATGAACCAGATACAGAAGCATCCCCATTTTCCTATGTTCGTGGTCAAGGCCCTTGAGGGCTCCCCCGGCAGGTTCGCCGAGACCATCCTATCCACCTTTGAGAACCTTGGTTTTAATCCGGTCGAGCGCCTGGACAGAGATGTTCAAAGGGAGATAAGGAATGGTAATATAAAAGAGATCGACACCCGTCACCTCATGGTGAATATCATGTCTATGACGATCTTCCCTTTCGTGATCAGACCGTTTCTTAAAAATCTTGCCTTCAGCGGTGACGATGAGGCCTATGACCTGTTTTTAGAGGAGAGGAAGACCGAAGTCTCGAGCTTCGTGATCGATTCCATAAAAACGAGAGAGAATATAAACAAATTCTGACGCAAAGGATGACCCAAAATGAAGGCTGTAAAAGTAATTAGAATTCTGGTGATCTGGATTGCGGCAGCTCTAGTTATTTCAGTTGGCGCCGAGTGGGCTTTCGGAGCCGGTCAGTCTTCCGCTGATTCGGCTCAAACGGCTCTAACGCTGACAGACTGCTACCGAATGGCGGCGGAAAACCATCCGGTGATGGCCAAGACCGAGTTGATACAGGAAAGCGCCGCCCTGGAGCGGAAGAATCTTAATTTCCAATACCTTCCCAGGCTCACAGCCGAGGGAAGGGCAACCTACCAGTCCGACGTCACCGAGATAGACGCTGAGCTTCCTGCGGCCATGACATCTTCCGGCTTTGATTTTCCCTCCTCGTCCAGGGACCAGTACCGGGCGGAGCTTAAGGTGGACCAGTTGCTGTTTGACTCTGGAGTGACATCGTCGATGAAGGAGATGGCCTCGCACGAGCGCGATGTCTCCCTGAAAAGGGTGGAGAGTGATTTCAGGTCGATAAGGGAGAGGATAAAGGACGCCTACTTCTCCATTATGCTTCTTCAGAAACAGGCCGGTATCTCAAAGACCATAACCAGCGACCTGGAGGAGCAGAGAAAGAGGGTCTCATCCGGGGTCGATCACGGGGTGCTGAAGATCTCGGACCTTCAGGAGCTTGAATCCAAGATCCTGGAAAACGAGCAGCGGATAGTAGCTATAGAATCCGACATGGAAATGCTCTACGGCGTTCTGGAAGAGCTTATAGGAGCAAGCGTTCCGCGCTCCGCCGTTCTCAAGGCGCCCGCCGCTCGAATCTCACCCATGGAGATGGAAAGCGGAATCGAGAGGCCGGAGCTTCAGACTCTGGCCCTGGAGAGAAAGCGCCTGGACGCCGCCTCCAGGCTCACATTCAGAAAGAACCTGCCTCAGCTGCGCGGCTTCGCCACTCTGGGATACGGAAGGCCGGGACTGAACATGCTCAGCGACCAGTACGACTCATACTACATGGTAGGGGCTTATCTCTCCTGGAACTTCTTTGACTGGGGGATAAACTCCAGGAAGAGGGAGATTCAGGAAATAAACAGGCGCCTGCTCAAAAAGAGTGAGGAAGCTCTGCTTAAGAATATCCGCTCGGAGGTTATAAAGGCGGAGGAATCGATTCTCCGCTACGTTGAGATCGTGGAGAAGGACCTTGAGATCGTCGATTTAAGAGAAGAGATAGCGGAGGAGAAGAGGGCCCGGTTTGAAAACGGATCCTTGACCCCGGCGGACTATATCAGTGAGATAAACCGCCTGGAACGGGCCAGAATAAACATGGAGAAGAACAGGATAGAGCTGGCTAAAGCCCGGGTTGATTATCTTATGGCAAAAGGAGAGTTATGAAAAAGTTGATTATGATCATTGCGCTGGCTGCCGCCCTTCCCTCGCTGGTGTCTTGCTCCGGAGGAGGCGACGGCTCAGACGCCTACGGCAATTTCGAGTCGGTGGCAACGGTTATCTCGGCTGAGACCAGCGGCCGCCTGGTGAGATTCACGGTGGATGAGGGAGACCTTTTGAACCGGGGAGACACCGTGGCGGTGGTTGATACCACCTCGCTGGCCATTCAGCGAAGGGAGTATACGGCCGGGCTGGCCGCCACCGCTGACGAGATCGAGAGCCTGGAGGCGGAGCTAGCCGCCCGGAAGGCCAGGATGAAGAACCTGGAAAGGGATAAGGAGCGGACCGAGAAGATGTACCGCGAAGACGCCGCAACCGAGCGGGAGCTTGACCAGGTGACCACAGAACTGGACGCGGCAAAAAGCGGCATCGAGGCTTTGAAGGCGAAGAAGAGCGCCCTTTCCAATAAGCGCAAAAGCGCTCTTGCCGGTATCGAGATGGTGGAGTACAGGATCTCCCGCTCAGTCATAGAGAACCCCTTGGACGGCACAGTGCTGGAGTCCTACCGGGAGGAGAGCGAGCTGGTGATGCCGGGAACGCCCCTCTACAAGATAGAGGACCTGACCGAGATGGATCTGAGGGTCTACGTGAGCGGCGCCCAGCTTCCCCACATTAAGATCGGCCAGCAGGTGGATGTGCTGATAGACCAGGACAGAAAGAAGGAGCGAAAGCTTGAGGGCCGGGTGATCTGGATATCCGACCAGGCCGAGTTCACTCCCAAGACCATTCAGACCAAGGAGGAGAGGGTGGACCTGGTCTACGCGGTGAGGGTGCGGGTGTCCAACGACGGGAGCATCAAGGCCGGAATGCCCGCTGAGGTGAGGTTCACAGGCTCCAGCGAAGGCGGGAAGAATTGACCGGGAGCGCCAGTGAATACGGCAGCGGCGATATCTCCATCTCGATAGATAGCGTTTCGAAATCGTACGATAGTATCACCGCCCTTGAGGACATAAGCTTTAAGGTGAAAAGGAACGAGATATTCGGCCTGATAGGACCCGACGGCGCCGGCAAGACCAGCCTGCTCAGAATACTGGCTACTCTTATTCTGCCCGATTCCGGAGAAGCGCGGGTGGAGGGGCTGGATGTGGTAAGTGAGCTTAGCGCAGTCCGCAAGATAATAGGGTACATGCCCGGGCGGTTTTCCCTGTATTCGGATCTCAGCGTAAGGGAGAACCTGGATTTTTTCGCCGCGGTCTTCGCCACCACGGTGAAGGAGAACTATCAGCTTATTGAACCAATCTACTCCCATATCGAGAGGTTCGAGAAAAGAAAGGCTGGAGCCCTGTCGGGAGGTATGAAGCAGAAGCTGGCGCTCAGTTGCGCCCTGGTCCACCGGCCGCGGGCGCTTCTTCTGGATGAGCCCAATACCGGCGTGGACGCAGTCTCCAGAGAGGAGCTCTGGAAGATGCTTTTCTCCCTGAGGGACCAGGGTATCACCATACTGGTCTCTACTCCCTATATGAATGAGGCGGAGATGTGTGACCGGGTGGCCCTGATGCAGGATGGGAGGATCCTCTCCATCGACACTCCCGAAACAGTGGTGGCCGAGTACCCCGGAAGGCTGTACCGAGTCAGCGCCCGGAACATGGAAAGGTTGGGAAAGGACCTTCGTTCCTGCCGGTTCTGCAGGACCTCCCACCGTTTCGGAAGCTCCATACACTTTTCTCCCGGCAGTGATGAGGGGATGCCTGAAGTCCTGGAAAGGTATCTTGATCAAAAAGACCATGAAGATATAGAGATAAGGCCGATTCAGCCCAGCATAGAGGATTCATTCATAGAGCTTATGGGGGCCGGGCCGAAGGATGAGGGGAAGGAAGAGCGATGAGCAGTACGGATTATATAATAGAGGCCCGGGATATGGTAAAGAAGTTCGGCGACTTCACCGCAAATGATCACCTCAGCTTCAGCGTGGAGCGGGGGGAGGTGTTCGGCTTTCTGGGTCCCAACGGGGCGGGAAAGACCACCGCCATAAAGATCCTGGCCGGCCTGCTGAGCCCCACCAGCGGGGATATCACCGTGGCCGGCTACGACGTCTACACCGAGGCCGACTCCATAAAGGAGAATATCGGCTACATGAGCCAGAAGTTCTCCCTCTATGAGGACCTCTCCGTTTTCGAGAATATCCGGTTCTACGGGGGCATATACGGCCTCGACCTCAGCGAAATCAGAGAACGGGGCGACTATTATCTCGGCAGGCTCAAGCTGGAGCATATAAAGAACAGGAGGGTGGCCGCAATTCCACTGGGATGGAGGCAGAAGGCGGCCCTCTGCGTGGCCGTACTTCACGACCCGCCCATAGTATTCCTGGACGAGCCGACCAGCGGCGTGGACCCGGTGACCAGGCGGGAGTTCTGGGACATGATCTACGAGATCGCCGCCGAAGGAAAGACCGTCTTCGTCACCACCCACTACATGGACGAGGCTGAATACTGCGGCCGGGTCACCATCATGGTGGACGGAAAGATCAAGGCCCTGGACACTCCCGACAACCTGAAGAGCGAATACGGCGCCGGGGACATGAACGAGGTGTTCGTCAAGGCGGTGAAGGGGTGAGAATACTGAGAGAGGTCATAAAGAAGGAGTTCCTTCATATTATCCGTGACCCCCGGACCCTGCTGATCATCCTGGGCATTCCGGTGGCCCAGATACTCCTGTTCGGCTACGTGATAACCAACGAGGTAAAGGACGCCGATATAGCAATCTACGACAAGTCCCGCGATGAGATGACCATGAAGCTGACTTCAAAGATACTATCCAGCGGCTATTTCCGTCTGAAGCGGGAGATATCGTCCGCCGGCGATGTAGAGGAGACCTTCAGGGCCGGGGAGGTGATGGAAGTGATAGTATTCGGTACTGATTTCGCCAGGAAGCTGGCACGGGGGGAAGAGGCGCCGATTCAGATAATAGCCGACGCCTCAGACCCCAATACCGCCAGGATACTGAACAGCTATACCACCGCTGTGGTGGCGGGTTTTCTTAAGGAGCTTAACCCGGAGGCAGATGCTCCTTCCGGTGTGACGGTGGCCACCAGGATGCTGTTCAACCAGAAACTTAAATCTGTTTTCATGTTCGTTCCCGGCGTGATGGCCCTTCTTCTTACCCTGATCTCGGCGATGATCACATCACTTTCCATAACCAGGGAGAAGGAGCAGGGGACCATGGAGATGCTTCTGGTGTCCCCGTTCAGGCCCTTTCACATAATACTGGGAAAGGTGGTCCCGTATGTGGTTATCTCTCTGGTTAACACCATAGTAATCATAATCCTCGCCAACACAGTGTTCGGACTGCCGGTGCGGGGTAATCCGGCCCTTCTTCTGGCCGAGTGCACGGTTTTCATCATAACCGCTCTGTCGCTGGGGATACTTATATCCACAGTCACCAGCAGCCAGCTGGTGGCGATGATGATATCGATGGTGGGGCTGATGATGCCCACCATGCTGCTCTCCGGATTCATATATCCGATAGACAACATGCCTGTCGCCCTTCAGGTGATCAGCAATATCATTCCGGCCAGATGGCTGATAACCATAATAAAAGATGTGATGATCAAGGGCGCGGGATTCTCGGCGGTGGCCCGGGAGACAGCTGTCCTGGCGGCAATGACCGCGGTCTTTCTCGCCGCCAGCGTTATCAAGTTCAAGATCAGGCTGGAATAGGGAGGTGAGAGCTAAGCCGTGAGAAGGTTGATCTTCATAATTCAGAAAGAGTTTCTTCAGATTTTCAGGAACAGGCAGATGCTGCCGATAATCTTCGCCATGCCTATAATACAGATGTGCGTTCTGGCCTTCGCCGCCACCTTCGAGATCAAGAACATCGATTTGGCGGTGGTCGACCACGACCTCTCAACATGTTCCCGGCGCCTGGAAAGCGGCCTGGAGGGCTCCGCCTTCTTTCGAATAACAGGCCGGACCTTCTCCATGGAGGAGGCCCGCCGAAGCATTGACCGGGATGAGGCGGAAGCGATACTGAGGATTCCCTCAGGGTTCGAGAGAGAGCTTCAGCGGAAGGGAAGCGCTCAGGTCCAGCTTCTTATAAACGGGATCAACCAGAGCGCGGCCGGCCTGATAAACGCCTACTTCCATTCGGTGGTAAGCGATTTCAATCAGGATGTGGTACTGAAGATGTGCCCTGGGGAAAGGAGCGCGGCCCCCTCCGCTTCCGCCGGAATCAGCATCGCCACCCGCTATTGGTATAATCCTGAACTGGACTACAAGGCTTTCATGGTACCGGGCATACTGGTCCTTTTGATAACCATCATAGGGATGTTCCTTTCCTCCATGAACGTGGTGCGCGAGAAGGAGATGGGCACCATCGAGCAGATAAACGTAACCCCCATCGGAAGACGGCATTTCATAATCGGAAAACTATTTCCCATCTGGGTGATAGGGCTGGCCGACTTCGCCTTCGGAATGGCCCTGGGCAAGATCCTCTTCGATATACCCCTGGTAGGATCTGTCCCTCTGGTATTCCTCTTCGCGGCGGTATACCTGCCGGTGATCCTGGGGTTCGGGCTTTACGTATCCACCCTCGCCAATACCCAGCAGCAGGCGATGTTCATCTCGTTCTTCTTCCTGGTGATCTTCATCCTGATGAGCGGCCTGTTCACGCCGATAGAGAGCATGCCCCGGTGGGCTCAGGAGGCGGACCGCCTCAATCCCCTGACCTACTTCATCCGGGTAGTCAGGATGATACTGCTCAAGGGAAGCGGCTTCGCGGACGTATGGCGCGAGCTGGCCGTTCTGGCCTCCTTCGCCGCCGCCTCTGTGAGCCTGGCGGCGGCCAGATACCGCAAGACGGCGTGACATAGTTTTATACGGGGCTATCTATTACCCAGGAGGCTTTAATCAACTTATAAATCCACCTTCTTAGAAGGTGGTAATGGAAAAATGGCTAT
>CAZAUK010000018.1:0-55843 GCA_964488475.1 uncultured bacterium | reverse complement strand
GGATCAAGAAATATATCTAAAAAAGAGAGAGATCCTGAAGCTCGAGCCGAAAGCAAGATAAAGGACGGGGCAAAGAAGAGAGAGAAGCAGGCTGGCGACAGGCGGGACGGATCAAGGGGAGGGAAGAGGCGTACCTGTGGCACGGAGAAGCAAGAATCGTTGGATTTAAAAGACTCAGCCGCCGGGGTAAAAGGTAAAAGCGGCGCCGGAAGCTCAGGCGAAGAGATAAGTCCCGGAAGGGGGCGAGGGAGCGGGCCCGAAAACAGCAATCCCCGTTATATCCCTCAGGCGGTAAGAGACAGCATCTACAGCAGAGACGGCGGAAGGTGCGCCTTTGTGGGAAGCGACGGCAGAAGATGCTCCTGCACCTGGCTCCTTGAGATAGATCACATAGTGCCGGTGGCAAGGGGAGGAGACAACTCGCCGCAGAACCTGCGCCTTCTCTGCAGGGCCCATAACCGGCTGGAGGCGGAGAGAGCCTTCGGAAGGAAATTCATGGAAAATAAAGTAAATCGATGAGCAGCAAGACAATCATGGATGGCCTTCCCTCGATTCTGCTAATAGGATCAATGGATCTAGATAACCGGCGAGCCGCGGTTAAATTCGCTGGGTCATACCCACATATTCGGCCGTTGGAATCTGCGGCTTTACAAAAACTGTTTGTGTGAACCGGGGGGTTCGTTATAATAAAATGTGGCAAGGCCGAAAGATCAGTATATTATTGCAGCCAAGCTTTTAGGCGTGAAAGGCAAAGTCGCCTTTCGACCCGGCCCGCGATATTGAAGATATTTAAATAGCAAGCGAAAATCCAGGGAGGATGATTACATGCTGAACAAGACGGAGGTCTCTAAACCCGAAACTCTGAAGAGCCAGGGCATCGAAACGCTCCCAGCCCTATTTGAGTTCGGATCAAAAAAATGGGGAGAAAAGGTTGCCCTTAAAAAGCATCACTCCTGGGGCTACCAGTCAATAACCTACGGGGAGCTGACCCGCCTCTTATCATTTGTCGGTATGGGACTGATAAGGGAAGAGCTCAGCAATGGTGACAGGGTGGCCCTGATCGCCGATAACTCACCTGAATGGGCGGTTCTATACGGGGCGGTGGTTTCCAGCGGAGGCATAATCGTCCCATTGGACACTTCCCTTAATGAGAATGAGATTCGGCACCTTCTGATGCATTCGGGGGCCAAATTCCTGGTAACCACTCCCAAGATATACGAAGACTCACTGGAAGGGATGCAAAAGGAAGACATAAAGATAATTCTGATAGAGGAAAAAGAAAAAGAATCCGGCGAAACGAGTCTGAATCTAGGAAAGATCATGGCCAGAGGCAAGGAAGCTATAAACAACGGGGAATCGGATTTCTTCCAGCGAAAGGCAGAAGTGAAAGGCGGGGATACCGCTGCTATCTGCTATACGTCCGGAGTAACCGGAACTCCGAAAGGTTCAGTATTATTGCACAGGAATATAATTGCCAATCTAGAATCGATACGTTTGAGAATACCCATAACCTTTAAGGATAATTTTCTCTGTATTCTACCTATGTATCATACCTTCGCGACAACATGCACCATGCTGACACCTTTTGCGAACGGCTCTACTGTCGTGTTTGGAAGGTCCCTTAAACCGAACCTGATCCTCGAGGACATCAAGAAAGAACAAATCTCGATCCTGGTGGGAGTCCCTCTCCTTTTCGAACACCTTATGGAATTTATCAAAGTCAGGGCCGGTGGAAGGAAGGAAGCAAAAGGGATTTTCGCGCGGTTCATAGGTCAGGTTAAATCCGCGTTCTCCAGAGTAATCGGAGGCGGCGGTGAAAAAAGCAGGCCCTCCCCGCTGAAAGGCCTGGAAACCTTGAAGTTCTGTATTAGCGGCGCCGCGGCTCTTCGTCCTGACGTCGAGAAGACTCTGGTCGAGGCCGGCGTTCCCCTTCTTCAGGGATATGGCTTGACCGAGTGCTCTCCCGTGGTGTCCGTAAATCCCCCCGGAAAGTCAAAATTCGGTACGGTTGGAACAGCTCTGACAAATGTCGAAGTTATGACCGAGGACTCCAATGAAGAGGGTGTGGGGGAAATTGTAGTGGCTGGCCCAAACGTGATGAAGGAGTATTTTAGAAATCCCGAAGCCACCGGGAGGATATTACGAAATGAAAAACTGTATACCGGGGACCTCGGCAAAATAGACGAAGAGGGGTACATAACCGTCCTGGGCAGGGTCAAATCCGTCATCGTGACTGCGGGCGGCAAGAACGTGTATCCGGAGGAAATCGAACTGATAATTGACCGGAGCCCATACGTGCTGGAGAGCGCTGTGGTGGAAGTCAAGGACCGCCGCGGTAATATCAGGCCCGGTGCTATTATAGTCCCGGATTATGACGAGTTCGATTTAGCCGCAAATATCGAGAAACCCCTTACAGAAGAAAAAATCAAGGAGGTCCTGTCAGCTCGAATAGAAGAGATTTGCAGCGAGCTTCCCGAGTATAAAAAGATATATGATTTCCAGTTGAGGGGGGAAGAGCTTCCCAGAACTGCGACCAACAAACTGAAGCGGCATATGATAACCTGGATCGAAGAAGAATAGGGGTTATACCGGCCCGGCCGGCAATACTGAACGATATCTGAGAGCGCGGGACAATGAAACTATACCTGAGAGCACTGAACAATGAAGCTATCTCGGATAGTACCGGGCATCAGGATTATGACTGAAGATTCCGGCAAGGGGGGTTATGCCCGAGGTTACCGGGCATCAGGATTATGACTGAAGATTCCGGCAACGCAGGTTATACCCGAGATTAACGGACAATATTACTATGCCTGAGAGTTATAAAAAAATTTCAAACGAGCCCGGCCGGCCTCACCAAAAATCCTTCTGGGCGGATTATATCTTCATCCTCAGGCCCATGATACTGATTCCCGTATGGACTTTCTTCCTGTTTGGAGCCTATCACGGAACAGCCAAAACTGGCCTCGCCGCATCCCCTGGGAGCTTAATTGCCGGACTGATTTCGTTTACCGCTCTTTTGGGAGCCGCTTACGTAATAAACCAGATTTCCGACAAAGAGACCGACCTCGAAAACGATAAGCTGTTTCTGATTCCAAGAGGCATAATATCGGTAAAAAGCGCCTGGATCGAGACTGGCGTCCTTATTATTCTTTCATTCGCAGTCGCGGTATTATACCTTCCATTCCGGTTTATTTTCACCCTGGTCGCAGGCCTGGTTTTAGCACTGGTCTACTCCCTGGAACCGGCAAGACTGAAAAAGAGGGCTTTTTTTGATATTGCCGCCAACGCCGTCGGCAGCGGAATAGTGAACACGACGGCCGGATGGATAGCGGCGGGGGCACCCCTCACTGGCCTGAATATTCTTATCCCCTATCCTTTCGCGGTAGCCGCCGTTCATCTTGTAACCACTCTTGCTGATTTGGAGGGGGACCGCGCCCAGGGATTCATGACCAGCGGAATAGCCCTGGGAAGGAAAAACGGGATTTTCCTTTCGGCGCTTCTAATGCTAATAGCAGCAGCTTTAGCGCTGCTTACAAAAAACCGGATAGCCTTTTACGCCGCAGTCCTTTCCCTGCCTTTCTTTATAGTTCCAGTTCTGGACACAGGTCCAATTCGAGGTGAGAACGCGATACTGCTTCCAGCCAAAACAGCAGTGGTAATATTTTCTATTATAGCCGGTATGATTTTTCGACTGTACCTGCCTTTTTTAGTCGCGGTCGTTCTGCTGACCAGGGCTTACTACAAGCGTAGGTTCGGCATATCTTATCCCAGCCTCAGGTAACCAAGCGTGTTTTCCGCCCTGGCGGTTAGAGGACGATGCGGGTTGACCGATTGTAAAACGCCTCTAAGTGATTTGAGTATAATATGTTATTTATAATACAGATGAATTGCGGTTATGTGGACAGCTTGAGTTCTTTATATACATCGGCTCCGGCTCGCCCGGGGCAATATCTCGACGATTTCCACTTCAAGATTCCGAAAAGATACGGGCCTTTTCTTCGGCCATACGAATGACATCATTTACATCCTTGTCATCGGGAAGCAGCTCTCTCAGTTTTCCTATGTGACACCTTTGCATCAGCCTTTTCATTGAGGGAGGGAAATTGATATCATAAACCCAGCTGATCTGAAGAAGCTTGAAATCCAGCCGGTTCCTCACATGCTCGGCCTGCACCGTTCGCATCTCTCTGAGATCCTCCAGGACAAGCGGGGATACAGTCCTACCCTCCGGCAGGTGCAACCCCACAGCGTCATCCTCGTAAACCTCATCCCTCGAATAATAATCAAGCATCACCTTCAAAATATCCAGTTTGTCCGCGTCTCTTAGAAGCCTGCAAAAAAACAGCGTCCTGTCGTCAAGATTATCGGGCATGTGCAGCCGGCTGTGATTGATGACCGCCGCCAGAATAATCTCCTTTTCCGGGGAATCCAATCCGGCGAGAACATCCCGGGTCCTTATTATCTCCTCTCCCAAAACGGCATGGTTTACAGAGGCGGCGTCCACGAAGGTACCGTATCTTACGAACTGCTCAAACCGACCGACGTCATGAAGCAACCCGATAGCCTCGGCCAGAAACAGGTCCTGATGCTTAAGTCCCAGATCCTCACCTATACCTCTCATCTCTTCAGCTACCCTGACAGAATGTTTTTCCTTCAGTAAAATGTTTTCAAGATCACCATATCCAGGCGCCTTGAAGGTCTTAACGTACAGAGTGAACCAGTCTCTTATCCTGGTCAGCTGCCCTTCTTCCATTTTATCACCCGCTCTTCGGCCGCTTGCGTCTTCAATCCCGTATTTTGCCGGTCATCGGAACAAACCTTACAGAGGTGGATTCCAGAAGTTGCAGTCCATCCTCCTCTTTCCTGTAGATGCTGAGATGCTGCATGAAATCGCCCAAGGGAATTACCAGGCGCCCCCCGGTCTTGAGTTGCTCCACCAGCTTTGAAGGGATCCTTGGCGCGGCTGCGGTGACGATCACTCCGTCAAACGGTGCTTTCTGAGGCCAACCGTCGTATCCGTCACCAGTTCTAACAACCACGTTATGGTAGCCCAAAGAATCCAGAGTGGCTTCCGCCCTCCTGGCCAGTTCCGGTATGATCTCGATAGTATAGACCGAGTCGGCTATGTTCGCGAGCACTGCGGCCTGGTAGCCGGACCCGGTGCCTACTTCCAGCACCGCCTCTCCCCCGCTCAAGCCGAGCGCTCTGGTCATGACCGCCACTATGTATGGCTGGGAGATAGTCTGATCTTCACCAATAGGAAGGGGGCTGTCCACATAGGCTGTGTTGACAAGCCTCTCAGGGACGAACATATGCCTGGGAACCTGCAGCATAGAAGAAACAACAAGTGAATCGGTTATACCCCTGTGCATTATCTGCTCCCTTACCATCCTTTCCCTGAGCACCTCAAACGCGGATTCCCCGGAAGAACAGCCCATGGGAAGAGAGATTATTATTACTATGAGAGCCGCTATAACGCGGCGGTTGATAATATTCTTCACGGCTCGCCTCCTGTTTTGGAAAAATTCAGCGTCGGACGGCCTGATTTATGGCTTGAACTTATTTAAACCTACACAATATCTTAATATAGTTTATAATTATTTGCATCGATATTCAATAAGACCGTTTCATACCGTCGGTCTAAGGCAAGGCTTTAAAGAGGATTCCGGGTGAGTGCTTTCAGAAAGATCATAGAGGCCGAACTTCACACCAAGATCCTGATAGCTCTTATCCTTGGGATTCCCGCCGGATTTCTTCTGGGGCCCAGGGCGGACCTTTTAAAACCGGTCGGCGACATCTTTCTGAGGCTCATTCGAATGATTGTGGTACCCCTGGTATTTTCTTCCCTCTTCGTTGGAACCGCCAGTCTCGGAGACATCAGAAAACTTGGAAGGATCGGAATTAAAACCATAGGTTACTATCTATGCACCACCGCCATCGCCATATCTATCGGTCTTTTGCTCGGTAATGTCTTCAGCCCGGGTTCCAACATAGACGAAGCCACCCGGGACAGGCTGGTGGACACCCACCAGGTCGAGGCCGCCGAAAAGATCGATATAGCCAGCCAGAAACCGGACGTATTCGACACTCTGGTCAAGATAGTACCAGGCAACCCCGTGGAGAGTCTCGCCGAGGCTAATATGCTGCAAATCATCTTCTTCGCTCTGCTTCTGGGTGTGGCCGTAACCATGCTGCCCGAAATAAAGGGCCGCCCGCTGATCGATTTCTTCGAATCTCTCAGCGATACCATGATAAAGATGGTCCACATAGTAATGAAAATGGCTCCTCTGGGGGTGTTTGCCCTGATAGCGGTGGTGGTTGGAAGATTCGGCACCGATATTCTCTTCTCACTCATGAAGTACTCGCTCATAGTGGTGGCCGGACTGGGAATCCACGCCCTTTTTACATATTCCGCGGCGATAAAAGTACTGGCCGGATACAGCCCGCTCAGATTCTTCAGAGGGATAAGGCCCGCGCAGCTTATAGCTTTCTCCACCTCCTCCAGCAACGCCACCCTTCCCGTTACCATGGAAGTGTGCGAGGAGAATCTGGGAGTATCGGAGAAAGTATCGAGTTTCGTTCTGCCCCTGGGAGCAACCATAAACATGGATGGAACCGCTCTCTACCAGGGGGTGGCCGCCGTTTTCATTGCTCAGGTCTACGGAATACCACTGACCATAATCGACCAGCTCACCATAGTCCTTATGGCGACACTTGCTTCCATAGGAGCGGCGGGAGTACCCGGAATCGGAATAATAACCCTGGCTATGGTTCTGGACACTCTGGGAATCCCCCTTCAGGGAATAGCCCTTATTCTGGGAGTCGACCGGATTCTGGACATGTGTAGAACAGTGGTAAATATAACAGGCGACAGCTCTTGCGCCCTGGTTATCGCTTCTTCCGAGAAAGAGTTGGAACAGAACAAGGGAAGGGACACGAGCGCGGAGCGAAACAAAGCAGGCTCCGGCACGCCCGCCCCGTGAGAAAAAAGATTATTCGATCAACTAGTCAAATAACCCCGGTCAGAACAAGACCAGGGTTTAAATGGCCGCTTCAGTGCAGGATAAAATATGATGATCATTTCCATAGCGGTCTACTTCATATACATAGGCGCTATCCTTCTGGCCACATTCCTTCTGGAGGGGTCTCTATGGTCGGTCAGCTGGTGGTCTTTTATATCACCCCCGCTGGCTGTTATATTATCCATCTTCTCAATGGCCGCTTTTTTCAGAGGCCGCCCGGTAACAGTTGATAAGAAAACAAAAAACCTTAAGAAAAAAAGAATCGCCGCTTACATAGCCGTGGCCGTCCTCGCCGCCTTGCTGATGTGGCTGTTGAGAAATAACCGCCCCATTTACGGGGAGTTGCCCAAAGACGCGGGAGAGATAGGCGAATGGCTTTTTCTGTCATCGGGGCGCCCCCTACCCCAGATCATAAACCAGATACTCTTCCGTTTCCTCAACTCCGCGTTCCTGGTCAGCGCTGAATCGACTCTGATCATAGTTAGTATATTAGCGGGGCTCTGCTATGCGGGAACGGCCTGGTCATTCTCCGAATCAGCAAAATTCAAAAGCGTCGGAATGAAGTTACTATCCTTCCTGTTAATTGTATCCGGCGGTTATTTCGCGGTCTTCTTCGGCGAGGGTTTCGTAACCCTTGGAGTCCTCTTCTGTTTTCTGCATCTTGTCTCGATGGAAAGATACAGCCGGAAAAGAGGTTCTCTTGCCATCCCGGCCCTGACTCTTTACCTGGCACTCTTCTCCCATCCCGCCGCTGTCTATTTACTGCCTGGTTTCGGCTGGGCGGCCGCGGACGGTTTGATGATAAAAAAGAGGCGCGCGACGACTCTGAAAACTGTTTCTCTCTTTGCTTTCCTCTGGATCTTAGGTGAAGTACTCCTCGCGCTGGCTTCGAAAGGAAATTCATTAGCTGAAAGAACCGCTCCTCTCTTTGCCGGAATGACAGACGGCGCAGGCTTCATAGATCAAATACTGAATTTCGCGAACAGCATGCTGATAATCGGTCCGGCCGCTCTGGCGGCGGTGGCTTTTCTAGCCGCGGGCAGAGTTTTCCGGCCGATGAGTGAAGACCCCGGAAAAGAAACGGATAAGATCAGATCAAAGGACAACCCGTACCTGGCCGTTTCCGTGGTCTCGGCCATAGTGGTCATCGCCTCAGCCAGCGGCTTCACGGAAAATGGGCTTTTGTGGACGGCTCCTTCCGTAACCGGCCCCGCCTTCGCGCTGTACGCCCACAGAAAGCTCGGAAACCTGGCGCGTACCTCGTTTTCCAGAGCCGCGGCGCTTCTATGCGCGGCGGGGCTTATACAGCTGGGCGGAATCGTTATAACCAATTCCTCGCCGGAGAGATCGCGTGAGCGAATCATGTCACTTGGGCTTCCGGGCGGGAAGGCGGAATTCATCGTGGCGGAGACGGCCATGAAGAATAACATGCTCGAAACCGCATTGGATTACTATACCCGGGCGGTGAGGAAAGATCCCTCAAATCACGAGGCATTCTTTACGCTTGGGCAGATCCACCTGGACAAGAGAAACTTCTATAAAGCGGTCTCTAACCTGTCCAAGGCACTGGATCTGCGGCCGGAAAACGAAAAATACCGGTTCGCCCTCGCCAAAGCGTACATCGAGGCGAGATGGTATACGGATGCTATACCTCACCTCGAGAAACTCACTCAGCAATCCACCCATAACCCCCAATACTGGACAAGACTGGGCTCCGCCCTCAGCAGGTCGGGAGAATTTTTGGAGTCGATGGCAGCATACCGGAAAGCGCTTGAACTCGATCCCGAAAACGATGAATACCGGAATAATCTGGCTACAGCTACCATAAACAGGGCGATTCAGCTTATAAAAGAAGGTGAAGACGACCGCGCCGAAAAACTCCTGCTCAAAGCCATACCGCTGAACCCCAGGCGCAGTGAAGGATATTCAAATCTCGCCGCCGTGCAGATGTACCGGGGCAACTACCAAAAGGCCCTGGAAATCCTGGAAAAAGCACTTAGAATGAGCACTCGTATCGATTTTCAGACCTACCTCAATCTTGGACTGGTCCACGAGAAACTGGGTAATTACGAAGACGCCCTTAAGTACTTGAGGATGAGCCGGAAAATCAATCCTATGTCCGCGGCCGACCAATATATAAGAAGAATCGGAAAGAAACTGGAATCACAGGATAAACCTGATGGTGATTAGCCCCCGCACCTTGATTTACTCGGTATCACCTCGTCGTCCTACCTCCACTTGAATCCACCCTTCAGACCTTTGGCGATATTGGACAGGTGGTCGCCTATCTTCTCCAGCGAATCCACGAAATCGGTGAACACCAGACCAGCTAAAACGTCACAGCTCTTCTCTTTCAACCTGCTGATGTGACGCTCCCGGAAAATCAGCTGCATCTCGTTCAGGCGCTTCTCCTTTTTCATGGCGTCCTCGGCGTGATAACCCTCGCCGTCCTCTATACCACTTGAGATATCGTCTATCATCCCCATAACCACATCGATCATCATGGTAAGCTCCCGCTTGGCGGTTTCGGAGAAGGGCAGGTCATTATCGGTCCTTCTCTCGGCAAGCTCCACTATGTTCTCCGCGTGGTCGGATATCCTCTCTATATCGTTGACGGTATGAAGAAAGACCGGAATCATCTGAGCCTGTTCATGTTCAAGGTCTACCGCCGCTATGTCTATGAGGTATTTTGTGATCTCAGCCTGGAGATGGTCCACGGCGTCCTCCTTGCGCCTGACCCTGGTGGAATAGCCGTGTTTCTTGTCCATAATCATCTCTATGGCGTCCTTAAGCCCGGATTCGGCAAGGTGCATCATCCTCAGAATCTCTTTTCTGCTCTGCTCCAGAGCGAGGACGGGGGTTTCAATCAGATGCCTGTCCAGGAATTTCGGCTCAAGCCTGATCTCATCGGCTTTCTCCGGAACCAGGGTTATCACCAGCTTCCTCAAAGACATCACAAGGGGAAGAAACAGCATCGAATTGAATATGTTAAATACCGAATGGGCCAGAGCTATATGAAACATCACGTTATTGGAAGTCAGCTTGCCGGGGATTATCCATTCCACGAATTTCTGGTATATCCCCATATAGATGAAAACGAGCATGTAGATGGTCCCTATTACGTTGAACAGCGTGTGAACCCAGGCGACCCTCTTGCTGTCGGTTGAACCCCCTATCCTGGCTATCTGGGCGGTAATGGTCGTGCCTATATTGTCGCCCAGGATCAGAGGCAGAGTCGAGGGAAAATCTATCAGTCCCTTGAAAGCGAGTATCTGGATCAGCGCTATCGTGGCGCTGCTGCTCTGAAAAAGCATTGTAATGACAGTGCCCACCACCACACCCAGCACCGGGTATTGGCTGAACTTGATCATTACTTCTTTTATCTCTTCGGAGGATTCCAGTGGGGCGAAGGCGTCTTTCATGAAGCCTATGCCAACAAAAAGAACGCCGAACCCGAAGATCACCTCGCCCCACCTCTTCCATCTGGCCTGTCTACAGAAAACCATCATCACGAAACCTATGCCCACGGCGGGAAGGGCGTAATGGGTGATCTTGAATATGGCAAAGAAACTGACCAGCCAGGCGGTGAAGGTGGTTCCTATGTTAGAGCCCATGATCACGGGAATCGCCTGCTTCAGGGTAAGAAGTCCCGCGTTGATAAAACCTATTACCATCACGGTCATTGCGCTGCTGCTCTGAATCAGGGCCGTGATACCGGCTCCTACTCCGAAGGCCACTATCCTGTTACTGGTAAGATGGGATACTATGGTCTTGAACTTGCTGCTGGAGACCCTCCTGAGAGCTTCCGACATGAACTTGATGCCAAAAAGAAAAAACCCGAGCCCTCCGACCAGTTGAAAAATTATTTCCCGGGTCAATCTTCACCTCCGACATCTCTTCAGAAAAGGTATCTATCGGCGACCTGAAAGAAGGCCAATGAAATGAAAAGGAACTGTACTATAAATTATACTCTTCAGAGTTTCAATGAATAAATAGTACGCTTTGCCATTCAAGTCCCGTTTATACCTTAAAGGGAAAGACGGCTCTTTAAAAGTAATGAAATTAAATTACCGCGCCGGCTCTTTCGCCTTGACTGCTGATAGCGCAACTTCATATACTTCAAAAGATTTCAAGCCGGGAGCTATGGAAATATGAAGAATATACTTTTACTTTTAGCCCTGCATCTCTTTATACCGCCGGGCCCGGCCGCCGGATCGGCGCAGGTAGAGGTTATAATAGACTACCCTTCAATATCGCCCAACGGCGATGGTATACGAGATTCCTCCCGGGTCCGGGTCACACTATCGGAAACTTTCGACTCCCTGACAGTGACCCTTCGCGATGAAGCAGAGACCCAGATCCTTGACACCCTTATCTCGCGAATCGCTCCCGACTCGGGAAGCTATTCCGCGTTATGGGACGGCAGGGATTCTCTCGGCAACACACTTGCTGAAGGGATATACGTTCTCAGAATCCGCGCCGTCCATCCGGACACCCTGATCTATCCGGCCAGGGACCTGGTGGTCGATGTCACCCCTCCGATTATCGGCATCAGCATGATAGAACCAGGAATCTATTCTCCGGAGGGTCCCCAGGAGGAGATTCTAATATACTATACCGTGGCCCAATCCAGCCAGGGAAGCGAAGCGACCATGATCGTGACCAGCCCGGACAGTAACATTACGGATACTGACCTGGAGGCTGAAATGGACGGTTCATACGTCATGCAGTGGACACCCTCGAATCCAATCAGCGGAATCTACACTGTAAAGCTGCTGATACAGGACCCGGCCGGCAACTACAGCTTCGATCAGGGCCAGGTGGAGGTGGATGCCGACCCGCCCGAGGTTTTCTTCACGACTTTCGTGTCGTCAAGCACCAACCAGCCGCCGTCATCTATTTCGGGAAAAGTATTCGACGCCGGAGAGATAGAGACCCTCAGCTTCATCTGGAATGATTCCAACGAGATATTCCCATCGGAGAGTTACACCTCGGAAGATACCCTTTACTGGACCGTGGAGATAATAGATTCCATATATTCGGGCGGCGAATACATCGATGGATCATACAGCCTCGAAGCTATGGCCTGGGATAATTTCACGCAGAAGAGCAGTAAAAAGATCTCCTTCGAAATAGACCTCACTCCACCGCCCCCGCCGGCTCTGGCCGAGCCGGCTTCTTCGGTAATGATCCCCCAGGCGACCATAACATACCAGTACGACCTCGATCCCGACACGGATGAAATAATATTCTACCGTCTCAACCAGGGAGACACGGCGACCAGCACCGCTTTCGCCGCCAATCCCGCCCCAGTGGTTGAACTGGGGCAGGGCGCGAATGAAATATGGTCGGTTGCCTCTGATAAAGCGGGTAACCAGAGCGAACCGTCCAATCATATATATATAAGCTATGATACTTCCGCCCGCTCTGAATTTCCCGAAGCCTGGCGGACGCCCGGTAAATTCAGGGTATCAACCTCCCGCTCTGCGTCGAAAGTAACCGCCGATTTATTCGATCTTTCCGGTGAGAAAGTGACCAGCCTGGTCGATTTCGGTCCCAAGACCTATTTTGAGCTAGACTGGAATCTGACCAGCAGGGACGGGGAAGATGTTCGCAACGGAGCTTATCTGGTAATCATAACGACTTACTATGGTAATGAACAGCATGCCCAGAAACATTTTATAGCCGTGGTCAGGTGACGATGAACGAAAACCACATCCTAAAGATTTCGATGCCGATCCTTCTTCTGATCTGTGCCCTCGCGGGGTCGGTTATGGCAGGAGAAGGTTCCAGGGGTGGGGCGTTTCTTCCACTCGGCTGGGACGCGGAGGGGGAAGGCCTCGCCGGAGCGGCCACGCTATTGATCAGAGACGACGCCAGCGGGTATTGGAATCCCGCCAACCTCTGCCTGATGCGCGAAGCCAAAGCCGGCCTGGGCACGACAAGACCCGTCCCCGGAATGCCGGCCGCTTACAGCATCATGTCGTTAGGGACCCCCCTGCTGGATACCAGGACCCACCGGGGGAAAGATTCCCACTTCCGAAGGCTGGGAACGGCTCTTACCATATCGCACCTGGACGTCGAGCTGGCCGGCGGCTCCGCCTGGAAAGAGAGCACCGCGGGCATATCCGGGGCCTTCAGTCCAAATCACATTACCAGCTTCGGCATCACTTTCAGGGCCCTGCGGGGCTGGAACGACCTGGAAAACGCGGATTCCTGGGGAACTGCGCTGGATATAGGGTGGACCGCGCTGCTCAGAGAAAAACTCTGGTTTGCGGTAACAGGAAGGAATATCTACAGCTCGATTTCCTATCCGGAGAGGACAGAGGATATCGGAGCGACCTGGAATTTAGCACTGGCGCGAGACAGTATCTTCGGCAGGGTGTCGGCGGAGTTTGACGCCGTTGTAAGAGACGGCGAGTTAAACCGGCTTCTGGGTGGAATGAAGCTCGTTCTTCTAGAAGATCTGTTCACCGTTCTGGGAGGCGCCGACCGCCGCCTGGTAAACGGTGAGCGGACTATTCTTCATTTCGGGTTTCTTACCGAATACAAATCAGCTGATATCTCCATATCGTTCAAACTCGACCCCGAAGAGGCTTTCGACAAACAGACCTATGTCTCCATCGGATATTCCCTGCGGTAGGACCTGCGGTTCACAAAATTCTGAACCTATTAACCGAACACTCAATATCCAATCAATAGCACTGGCGGAAGGTTCAGGTCCCGCCCACTTAACGCGGCGGGAATTCACTTTCAGCCTTTTCAGGGGCCGCCGCGAGTCCGCGCTGCACCCGATAAATCCTCCCTGGAACCCCGGGTACGGCGAAGATAGACATTTCTAGCAATGGAGGGTAGAGCCAGCATGATCCAGAAAACCATGTTATACGCCACCGGAATAAACATCGAGCTGAACAGCACCGCGGACTGCTGAACCAGCAGCACTCTTCCCAGACTGACCGCTTCAGGGTCTTCCCCGGCTCCAGCGAGCTGAAGCAGTATTCTGAAATTATAGCCTATGATGGCGAGCAGGACCAACAGCCCTGGAAAACCGGTTTCCGAAAAGACCTGAAGGATTGAGT
The DNA here is from genome assembly GCA_964488475.1 of uncultured bacterium. GTDB lineage: Bacteria > Krumholzibacteriota > Krumholzibacteriia > Krumholzibacteriales > WJIX01 > CAZAUK01. The sequence goes on along the minus strand of CAZAUK010000018.1, from coordinate 41,739 downwards.
TATGAACCACGTTGCCGTAAGGGATGTACCTGGAAGCGTGGAATATATAATTTTCCATGCCAACACCGAAAACCGGGTTCTTCAACCCCAGAATCACCGCCACCTTCATGGTGGCGATTCGCGACATAACCGCGAAATCACCTGAAATCGAACTGGAAAGATCGACCAGCGAAGTGATTCTTTCCCAGTAAACCGCGGGGGCGACAACCGCTCCGGCGGCCATTATTACGATGCCGGTGTAGAAGACCCCTTTATTTCTTCTTTCCACCACGAAAATCATGAGAAGCAGAAATACCAGGCTTACAAAACCACCTCTTGAAAAAGTGAGGACCAGTACACCTATGCTTCCCGCCAGAATCAGAATAAAGGGGATCTTGAGGGCGCGGGCGCGCTTCTTGGCAATAATAAAATAAATAAGCAGGGGGATGAGAAATATCTGGTAAAAAGCCATGTAATTAGGCTCCATAACATAACCTTCATACCTGTATACAGCCTGGTCCCACAACATCGACGTATCGCCGTACCTCTCGGCTGGCGGAGGAATAAGGAAGGGCAGAAAATCGTTCACAGCTATTCCCAGCACAGTTACCGCGAGAAAGATCTCGAAGCGCCTTCTGGTCCTTACGACCTGGCTGATTATGAAGGCGTAAAGAAGAGTCTTGATGAATAAATCGAAGCGGTAAAAATAGCTGTCCATGTCTCTGGCAACAGCTAGAGACTGAATCACGACGACCAGAAAGAACAAAACCAGAAATATGAACACCCTGTCATGGGCCTTGGGACGCCATCCCTTCAGCGCAGCCAGTACAAGCGAGACCAGCATCAGGGCCACCAGGATCTGAAATAGGTGGAAAGGGGCGAGAACATCGATATCCGAGAATAAAAAGAAAATAAGAAGCAGGAACATCCACCAGGGCTTCTCCACCATGATTATCGTAAACGGCAGAAGGAACAAGGTGATAATTCCGAGCCTGACCAGGCCGAAGGGAAGGAATATAAAAGCCGGAACAGCGATGGCTCCGGCGGCCGCAAGATAAACACCGAGCCTCTTGCGGTTTATTGGGCCTTCATAGATCCCGGCTTCCATTACCGCTCGCCCCCTCGGCGGGAGTCACGCGAGTTCTCAAGAGCGGCTATCACTACACAGCACGCGAAAAGAACGGAAAGAGTCGAAACCAGGACTATCTGCTTTCTCTTAGGCCAGACTCTGCGTTCCGGTACATAGGGCGGATCGATCACGCTTATAACGCTTACATCCCTTCGTGAAACCAGTTTCGCGTCCTCCAATTTCAATCTTATGAACGCCATGGTGAATTCATGAAGCCTTTTTTCGCTGACCAGCCTGAGATATTCAGCGGCAACATCCGGCATTTTCTCCAGGGGGGGCAGAATCGATACACCACCCCGTCCATCTCCACCCAGAAGCTCATCAATTTTTTCTTTCAGCAGATCTATCCGCTTGTTGATCTGTTTCAGTTCCGGATTGCCTTCCCTGGCTACGGCCTCGACAAGGCCTCTCTCGATCTCCAACATGCTTTTTTCCGCGTTCAGCTCCGCGAGAAGCTCATAAGCCCCCCTTATCTGTTCCTCTATGGAAAAGACTCCATGTTCAAGCATAAATTCCTTCAACGTCGAATCGATCGCCTGGGCATTCTCTTTCCTTCTGGAATATTCCCTCTCGAGATATATCCTCCTGTGCTCACTGGATTTACTGTCAAGCTCGATCAGCAGACTGTCCAGGTTTTTCAGGTAACCCGCCACCATGTCCCTCGCTTTCACGGGGTCTTCATCTTCCACTCCAAGGACTATCACTCCCTCATCCCTGATAAAAATGCTCGTTTTCCTGTTCAGCTCCTCAAGAAGCTCCTCGGTCTTATCGATACCGTACCGCTTGCGAAGATCGAACCTTTCCGCCATCAGAAGCCCCATTCTCCTGCTCCTGATTATATAGTCGATTATGAAATTCCGCTTTACCCTGACAAGCTCGGAATATGATTCCCCGAACTCGCCCAGGGCGGAGAGAAATGTCTTTCCACCACCTAGTTCCCTGCTGACTCCGGCGGTAATAAAGGAACCGTAGGATATGAACCTTTTGGGGATTATCAGACTTATCAGGGCGGAGATCGCGAACCCGGCCACGGTGATCCACAGCACTGTCTTTTTGTGTCTGAGTATCGCTTTAAGAATTAAAATCATTTCAGGATTACTTCCAGATCGAGGTTTACGTGAAAATACCGCGCGAACTTTCCACGATAGGAAAATCTATCAGGTACAACCATGTTCCACAAGCCTAATCTGCTCCCGGTTTACGGGCCTTCCAGTTTATCAAGCATCTTCAGAAGTTCGCGGTCGCCAGGCGCTATCTCAATGGCCTTTCTGATCCAGAACATCGATTCCTCCCTCTTACCCTCCGCTAAGGCCGACCTGGAAAGATACCTGCACGCCATCAGCCTCTCCCTCGGGCCCTGGGTCTGGTAGGTGTATCTGTAAAGACGCACGGCTTCCTCCCGCCTTCCCATGCGCTCCAGCACCACCCCATATTCTATGGCCAGCCTCGGAAAGTCCGGAAAAGATCTGAAGGCCGAGGCGTACAGCCCGGTTGCCTTATCCAGCTTTCCATACTTTGCGAGGATCCTGGCGTAATTTATTTGAGCTTCGGGGTTTGCAGGATCAAGCAAATAGGCCTTCTTGAAAGCATCCATCGCTTTTGCTTCCTCTTCTTTTTCCATGTACCGGTTTCCGAGAAAGGCGTACATGGCACCTCTATTGACCCGGACCATATCCCTGTCAGCCACCAGGAAAAAGAGGAGGACAGCAGCGATGAGCGCCAGAACCGCCGGTTTCCACTGCCGGTTCTTTATTCTTCCGGATATCCAGACCAGAAAGACCGAGGCCGACACTATCATTACAGGCACGGAAGGAATCCTGTACCTTGAGTTGATATAAAACAGCATAACCGAAAGAAGGGCGCAGACGACAAAAATATAGATAACCGGGCGCTGAGTTTTGATCCTCCAGACCACTGCCAGGCCTCCGAGGGCCAGAACCGATATCAGCGAAAAGGGAATAAATAAAAGCTTCATGACCGGGCAGGAATCACGGTAGAAGGTAAGATCGATCACATCCGGAATCTCCGCCTTGTTCCAGAACAGGACAAATTTTCTGCCAAGGAGCTTCAACCAGCCGGCCGGTTCTTCCCGTATATCCTGAACGGCCCTGCCCAACCAGTAGCTTGAAGCCTGCTCGTCGCTCATCTTTCGGCCAGTCCGCCGTTCGGCGATCTTCCTCGCGTCCTCTACCAGGCCCCTCATATCCCCCCTCATGCCCTGTGGCGGACTGTATACCCCTTTTGACTTCAAACTGTTGCCGATATAGAAGTTAATGCCGCCATGCGATGTAACCGGAATAAACCGGCCGCTGCGGGCGGCGTTATACGCTATCGGTACTGATAGTACCGCCAGAGATCCCGCGATCACCGCCCCGGCCACCCACCGCCCGCTGATTACCCGCCCATTTTGAAAGAAGAACCAGACTGCAATCAACGGTATTAACAGCAAGAAGAGATTCGGTCTTCCCAGCGCCCCCAGTCCCATCAGGAATCCAAGCGCCAGAGAAACAAGAAACGGGTTCGATCTACCGGCCGGTCCTGAAGAAGAGACCTCTGCTGTTATTCGATTTTTCAGGTAAGCGGCAAAATAAAATGAGACCACCATGAGAAGAGTCACCAGCGAAGTTCCCAGAAAACTTCCCTCATACAGAAGGAAATGGGGATAGAGCAATGCCATAGCGGCCGCTATCACTCCAGTTAGTTCCGCATCGAACTCCGCTTTTCTATAACCTCTTGCCACCTCCCTTCCAGCCAGAAAATGAGTGTAAACAGTCAGAACACCCAGCATGGACTGTATGATCCTGGGCGCCAGAAGCCCCTTGCCTATCAGCTTGAATATCAAAGCGAGAAAAGCAGGGTAAAGAGGATTAAATGAAAGAGGTCCTTCCGGGGCGCCTTCAAACCCCCGCTGTGATATTTCCAAAGCGATATCCCGGTAGAAACGCATATCCAGCGGTAAAAGCCAGTTAAGATCCGAGCCTGAAAGCTGAACAAGATAAAGAACCCGTATCACGGCTGCTGCGGTGATTATCAGGACCAGGACCCGGAAAGCCGCTCGCGGATTCCCATCTTTTAATGCGGACTTCATCTTGGTTTCTTCATCCCCGAATACTCATTTCAACCAGGGGCCGGATGATACACTCCAGATACCAGGGGCCCGGTGATACACTCCAGATAAAAATACATGATTATCTTAACATATAATTAACGATTTTTAACGATGCAGGATAATGAAACAAGAGCTCAAGATTATTTTCAGAATCATTAAATACCATCTCACCGGTTATTACCATCAGAAAAGGGTTTGGCTCCGATCCGGGTTTCCATTATAAGACGTTATTAATTGGATATTTAACACTTCATATGTTATAATTCAAAGAGAACCTCGCGGTCGATTAAAAAGGTGATTCCGAGATGAAAAAGCCCTTACTCGCTTCAGTTATACTCTTAATGTTCCTCATTCCCTCCCTTTTATCCGCGCAGCAGGCTCCAGACGAAATCAACGCCCACATCATTCAGAAGATCGATCGAGCCAAAGCTGCCAGGCTCTTTGAAAAGGGCCTTCTCAAAGCTCCCGACCCGACCTTGAACCAGGGACAGTTCGATGTCCTGCACTACACGCTGGATATGGCCATAAATGATTCCACCCAGTATCTGGCGGGAACCGTTACCATTACCCTGAAGAGTCTCGCCGATGACCTGCAGAGTGTAGATATCAACGCCGATCCCATTCTTTCGATCAGTTCAATGGCCCAACCCGGCCTTGGAGGGGCTCCATGGTCAAGAAGCGGGGACGTCCTGAGCGTGGAGCTTGCCGAAGCGCTCTTCTGCGGTGACACTACTTCCATCGAGATCGATTTCGGCGGTTACGCGGCTGATGCGCCGAATCCTGGAATCTTCTTCAGGAATTACGAAGGCATGCCGGTAATCTACTCGCTAAGCGAACCCTGGTCGGCCAGGTCATGGTGGCCGTGCAAAGATTATCCTGATGACAAGGCTACCTTCGACCTGTATTTCTCAGTCCCCTCTTATTTAACCGCCGCCTCCAACGGAGACTATCTAGGATATACGGAAGAGGTTCACTGGGGGAGGACTTTCAGACGGTACGCCTGGCGAGAAAACAACCAGATGGCTACCTATCTGGCCTCGATTTCCGCGGGCGACTATGTCCGCCTCGATGATTACTGGGAATACGCCCCCGGGGAAAGTATGCTTATAACCGACTATGTCCAGCCGTCAAAAGTGGCAGCGGCAGAGGAGGACTTGGACATAGCCGTCCCCGCCCTAGATTTCCTCTCTTCCATTTACGGTCTGTACCCCTTCCATCAGGAGAAATACGGCGTCGCCCTCTGTAATATCGGCGGGGGGATGGAACACCAGACCCTGACCAGCTACGGAATAGGCATGGTGCGGGGCGACCACTACTATGACTGGATTTACATTCATGAACTGGGGCACCAGTGGTTCGGAAACCTGATCACCTGCGAAGGCTGGGAAGACATATGGCTCAACGAAGGCTGGGCCAGCTACACCGAGGCGCTCTGGTTCGAGCACCTGGGCGGAAGTCCAGCCCTGAAGTCGAACATGCTTAAAAAGGACACCCAGTCATCCTGGAACGGCCCGGTCTACCGCGATCCCGGGGTCAACGATCCGAACTACTTCTTCGACCTTGTGGTATATCACAAAGCCGCCTGGATTCTGCATATGTTCCGTCACATAGCAGGGGACGCCGCTTTCTTCGACATGATACAGGGGTACACTTCAGATGCGCGATTCAGGTTCTCCACCGCCAACACCGAACAATTTATTCAAGTCTGCGAAGACTGCTACGGAGGGCCCCTGGACTGGTTCTTCGACCCGTGGCTGCACCGGACCGACAGGCCGGACTACAACTGGTCATGGAAGTGCTATGCCCAGGGTCTGGACACACTCCTCTCCATTGGAGTAACCCAGCAGCAGAGCTACCCCTACACCATGCCGGTCGATTTCAGGATAACCACCGCTTACGGCAAGAGCGACACAACGCTCTGGATAGACCAGCGGGAGGAATCCTTTCTCATTCCCGTGGGGACCGCGGTGACATCGGTGGAACTGGATCCGGACGCCTGGGTGCTCTGTTATAAGTCCGGAGGAGTTACGGATACTAACTTGCCTCCGGTTACATACCTGTCACAAAACTATCCCAATCCGTTCAATCCGGCGACTACGATTGAATTCGGAATCGAAGAACCGACGAAGGTGAAAATCACGGTTTACGACGCCGCCGGACGGCTGGTAAAAATCCTGGCCGACCGAGTATACTCAGCCGGCTCCCACCGGGTCACTTGGAACGGTACGGGCAGTAAGGGCAACAGGATGTCATCAGGCCTCTATTTCTACAGGATGGAAAGCGGAAACGCTGTGATCACCAAGAAGATGGTTCTGCTACGCTGAATGCTTTGGCATCGGAAACCCGGTTTCTAAACAAAATAGAGCGGAAGGCTGTCCGCGAGAAGATACCCCTCAATGGTGGGCACCAGCCTTCGTCCGCTCATCCTCACAAGAGACAGCTCCCGCAGCCTCCGCACCCCGTTCTCCCAGCCCGTGTAACCGTCTATAACCGAAGTGTCCACTCCATCCGAAGTTCTAAGCCCAAGAAAGAGCTTTTCAAGCATCAGGTCGGCATAAGAAAGTCTTTCAGAACCGGCCGCCGGTTCGCGGCCTTCTTGAAGCCTTGACAGATATTCCTTGACCGAAGAGACGTTCCACCATCTTGAGGCGCCGTCGAAAGAATGAGCCGATGGGCCCAGACCAAGGTAGGGCCGGTGCTTCCAGTATGCCGAATTGTGTTTAGATCGCGCCGCCGCTCCAGCCGCGAAATTAGACACCTCGTAATGCTCATATCCCCGGGCTCGAAGGAACTCCGAGGTGGCCAGAAATATCTCCCGCCTGCCTTCTTCGTCCGGCTCATTGATCTCTCCTTCCCGCAGAATATCACCAAAACGGGTTCCGCTCTTAAAGGTCAGCTGATAGCAGGAAAGGTGGTCCGGCCCGATCTCGACCGCCCTGGCCAATGAACTCTCCCAGTCCCCCACTGTTTGAGCTGGAAGGGAGTTGATCAGATCGAAGCTCACCCCGTCGAAACCGGCGCCCATAACCGAGGCGGCCGCCTCAAGCGCCCGCTCCGCTCCGTGCCTTCTTCCCAGAAACCGCAGTTCTTTCTCATCGAAAGACTGGATTCCCAGGCTGACCCGGTTAAACCCTATCCCCATGTACTCTTCCAGCAGTGAATCTGTCAGGTCGTCTGGATTTATCTCGATGGTCAGCTCACTGGCGTCCTTAATATTCCATACCCGGCCCAGCTTACTCATCAACCCGGCGAGAAGTCCTGAAGGAAGGACGGAAGGAGTTCCCCCGCCCAGGTAAACCGTATCAAACCTTTCGGTGAAACCCGACCGCATCCGGGCTTCAACCGCCACCGCATCAGCCCAGGCGGAAAAAACATCCTCTCCCTGAACCTCTGAATAGAAATCGCAGTATGGACACTTGGTCCGGCAGAACGGCACGTGGATATACAGCCCCGCTCCCTGATCAATCTTCATTGGTCTTAAGCACCGAGACAAAAGCGCTCTGTGGAATGCTTACCTTCCCCACCATCTTCATCCTCTTCTTCCCTTCCGCCTGCCTGGAGAGCAGCTTTCTCTTTCTGGTTATATCGCCGCCGTAACACTTGGCGGTGACGTCTTTCCTCAGCGCGCTGACGGTAGTCCTAGCGATGATATTGCCGCCTATGGCGCCCTGAATCGCTATCTTGAACATGTGGCGCGGTATCTCTTCTTTAAGCCCCTCGCAGATCTGAAGGGCCCTGGCTCTGGCCCGCTCACGGTGAACGATTATGGACAGCGCGTCGACCCTTTCCCCGTTAACCAGAAAATCCACCTTGACCAGGTCCTCTTTCCGGTATTCCAGAAACTCGTAATCGAATGTTCCGTAGCCGCGGGTAATGCTCTTCAGCCGGTCGTAGAAATCGTATATTATCTCGGCCAGCGGCATGTCCACCACTATCTCCATCCGCCCCGGCACCGGGTAGCTGAACCGGGGGTTGTCCCCCCGCCTGCCCAGGCAGAGTTTCATAACAGATCCCATGTAATCGTCCGGCAGAAAGACGCTGGCTCTCACAAAAGGCTCCATCGCTTCAGTGATCTCGTTCGGCTCGGGGTAATACTGGGGGTTCTCCACGGTGATCTCTTCCGCCGAATTCAACACGAATTTGTACCGGACGCTGGGAGCGGTCATTATCACCGGAAGATCGAACTCCCGCTCCAGCCGCTGCTGGAATATCTCCAGGTGGAGAAGGCCCAGGAATCCGCACCTGAAACCCTGCCCCAGAGCCGCGGAAGAATCCTTCTGGTAGATCAGAGCCGCGTCGTTGAGCTTGTACTTCTCGATCGCTTCAGCCAGAGCGCCCACATCGTCTCTCTCCACCGGATATATCGAGGAGTATACCATCGGCTTGACCTCCTTGAAGCCGGGAAGCGGCGCGGGGTTGCGGTCGGATGCGTGAACGACCGTATCCCCTATCCTGGTATCGCTTACAGTTTTTATTCCGGCGATCATGTAACCCACTTCGCCCGCGCTGAGCTGCTTGCGCTCTTCTCTCCTGAGCCTGAATATACCCACTTCTTCAACGGTGTGCGCCGAATCAAGGGAGACCAGCTTGATCTCGTCGCCAGCCTTGACCCTTCCGTCGAAAACTCGGAGACTTATCACCGCCCCCCTGAACGCGTCGTAATGGGCGTCGAATATAAGCGCTTTCAGATCCTTTCCCGGGTCCCCCCGGTGAGACGGTATCCGCTGTACGATAGCCTCCAGCACGTCTTCTATGCCGGCCCCTTCCTTGGCCGAGCAGAGGACAGCCTCGCTGGAATCCAACCCAAGCTCCACTTCTATCTCCTCCCGGGCCATGTCTATATTGGCAGAATCGAGATCTATCTTGTTGATTACCGGTATTATGGTCAAGTCGTGCTCCAGAGCGGCGTAGAGATTCGCCACGGTCTGAGCCTCCACTCCCTGGGCGGCGTCCACCAGAAGCAGAATCCCCTCACAGGCGGCGAGAGCCCTGGAAACCTCATATGAAAAATCAACGTGCCCGGGGGTATCGATCAGGTTAAGAGTATATTCCCGGCCATCAAGGGCCTTGTAGGGTATGCTTATGGAATGGCTCTTTATGGTGATACCCCTCTCCCTCTCCAGGTCCATATCGTCTAGAAGCTGATCCCTGAACTCGCGCTCCGACACAAGCCCCGCGTGCTGGATCATCCGGTCGGCCAGAGTGGACTTGCCGTGATCGATATGGGCGACTATACTGAAATTCCTTATATTATCCATATCACTTCAAAGATTATCCGGTTTAAAGGACTACTCACATTCTGCAATTTAGGTGTTCAGTACCCGCCTGTAAAGGACAAGCTGCCCCGCGGGTAGCGAACTTCACCGGTTTTGGCGCAGGAATGATGCCGATTCTCTCATTCGTCCCGCCTGACGGCCATAGCAAACCGCCAGGCGGAATTCTGCGGGGGTTCACATCAAACCGTTTGGGTAAAATTTTCTAAGACTCCCTCGGCAACAGAATGGAGTTGAACAGCAGCTTGAAAGTCGCTGCGGTTGACGCCCGGAACTGAGGCCTGAAACCGAACAGAACCAGCTGACCCTTCCCCTTCTTTAACCAGACCATAAGGGTCTTCTCCGAAAGCTTCTCCTCCTTTTCACAGTAACCGCTCATCAGGATGTTACTCTTGGAGAATCTAGCTATCACAGCTCTGTCCATGTCAAAATCGGGAACGGTCGTGGAGAATACCGGGCCGCCGTGAAACATGACCCCGATCTCCTCTTCCATTCCGAAGGTCAGGGGATGCCCGGAGGATAACACTGCCCGCATGGTGGAACCGGGACAGTAAACCCCGTCTTTCTTCAACTGGTCCGATATATCATCGAACGGCAGCTTGAACTCCTCTTTGTCCTTTTCTTCCTTTCCTATCTTCAATATTCCTTCGAAGAGGCTCACCGAACCGCCCCAGGAAACAACCACGCCACCATGCTCAATGAAACTGATGAGCCTCTCATGGCCCTTCTCACCCATTCCTTCCCTGTATTCCGGCGGATAGGAGGGAATATCGTATTCCTCCCCCTTCCTCCGCCATTTACCGCTCATGAAGACCGATTTGCCCCTGTCCGCGAATATCAAGAGATCGAAATCCTCTTCCAGATCCATCTCCTTTAGATCGGAAGGCCTTATCACCTTGTAAGAAATCAGGTAAGAATCAAGAAGATACCTGGTCCAGCCCGCGTCCATATCATGGAACCATGTCTCGACCAGTCCTATCCTGGGAACATTCAGCCTCTCGCTCTTCAATTCCGGCCCGCCGGGGAGAAAGATCGGGTCCACACTGAGTAAACCGGTGAGCTCCTCGACCTTATCCTCCGCATCTTCCACCTCGATGATGAAGCTTCCTATACCAGCTCGCATAGAACCGCTGGAAAAAGGCTCCAGAGTGCGCCGTACCTCCAGGCCGAGATCACGCGCTTTAAAAGCCGCCCGGTAGCTTTCATTGTTGCTGGCCGGAAAGACAATAGCTCTTATTTCGCCGGTGTAGCCGTGATAGAGAGAATACGGGGGTTCGATTCCGGCAAGTTTGCCTTCCAGGTCCTTGGAACGGCTGGAGATCTCGACACACTCCACTCCGTGATAGAGAGGAAGAGACCAGCTTGTTATTTCATAAGGTTTTATGACCTGACCGCCGGGAGTGTAGTGGCGGACCGGGTAACGCTGGTGTTCCAGAACCTCCTTGGCGAATGGCCGGAAGGGCTGAGCCATCTTTACGACCACGCTTCCTTTGCCGTAAACGCGGCCTTCCACTACCGCCTGCTCTTTCAGCCTGTGCACCTCGAGCCCGTGGTCAAGCAGAAGGTTGACCACCGAGGCGAGGGCGCTGGGGTCGTGCTGCTCAGCGGGCATTATATAATAATAGGGAGCTTCGGTAAGCCCCTTGTCAACCTCCCTGCGGCAAAGGTCGTTTCTGAACCTGAGAATATCCTCCCGGTGAAGAGAGCATGTCTTTATTATCGACATGGTCGATACGATCTCGTACTCGACTATATCAGAAAGTTTCCACCATCCGCCCTTCCAGGGAAGCGGCATATTCACACTCTTCTCGTATTCGGACAGCCCCTTACCGATAACGGAAAGCTCGTTAGGCTCTATGTATACCGGGGTCGCGTGCTTGGCGCTGGCACACTCGGTAAGAAACCCTGTAACGTTCTTCCAGATACAGGTCTCGGTGGAACCGGGCCAGTAGTCGTCAAAGAGGTAATGCTGTGAGACTCCGGCCAGCCCTCCCAGGGTCATATCCTTCATCATATTGGCTCCGAATATTCCGGCCCAGTTCCATATTCCGGCGTCGATATTCATCGCTATGGGATCGTGGTTGGGAGGAACAAAATATCTCACCCCGCGGGAGCCCATCTGGTGTTTCTCCACCATCACCTGGGGGAAATAATCACGGCTGAAGATGAAAGAGACCGCCCTGGTATCACTCTGCGAAATATTGATAAAATCCCTGTTGTTATCGTGCCCCACGTACTTGTGATATACCCCGGGCATTCTGGCGCCCTCGTACTTGGTCCCCTTGTACTTTCTGTAATGGTTTACCACCATATCCATTCCGTCTGGATTATGGCAGGGAACCATCATGTAGACCACGTCTTCGAGCCATTTCCTCACCTTCTCATCATCTCTGGACAGCAGCTGATAAGCTATCAGCGGAGCGGCCTGTGAGGGGCCCAGCTCGTTGGAATGCATGGAAAGGGTGGCGGTGAAGAAAACCCTTCCCTTTTCTATCATCGCTTCTCTCTTCGAATCGGACATCTCATGGTCCAGGGCCAGCGCCCTGTTGATCTCGACAAGGCTTTCGATCGAACCTAAGTTTTCCCTTGAAGAGATAAATACCACGTACATCTTTCTTCCCAGTGGAGACCGGCCGATCTCCTCCATCTTCATACTCAAAGAGGCGTCATCGAGCTGGTGAAGATATCCTATAAGATCCTCATAGTCGATGAGCATCCGGTCCGCGCCCGGAGTAAAACGGAAATATTCTTCCGGGGATGGCAGTTCCGCCGACCCGCCGCGCAGGGGCCAGGCCAGTAATGAACATAAAATCACGAATGCCGCCAATAAGCGCTTCATAAGTGTCCTCCTTCCAGAACTTCTAAAGATCAGGCTGAAATCGTTATCGCTTATCTTCTAACGCCAGGTCGATATGCTGGCAATCTTTTTTACACTCGCTAAAAGGACATTTATATCTTCCTTTCCCGGGACCAGGATCTCTCTCGCCGCCAGCCCCGATATCCTGATAAACGCCAATACCAGTATCATAGCGTTCAGACTGTATGAGATCACTGTTGCCAGAGCGGCTCCCTCCACCCCCATATCTGGAATGAATACCAGGTTGAGAATAATATTGGTTGCCAGGGCTGACAGGCCTGACCACAGAATTATTCCCGGGTACCCCCTGGCCATCAGATCACTTGAAATTATCCTGCTTATTCCAGCGGTCAGGATTCCGGGAAGAAGTATGAAAAGCGGAATTATCGCGGGTGAGAACGCTTCGGAATATAGAAGCTCTATAATAAACCGGCCGGCCATGAGTATCACCGCGCAGCATATAATGATTATCAGAATAGTCTGTCGGCAGACCTTAGATGTCTCAAGACCCGCTTTCCGCGCTTCTCCATGAGCCACCCGGGGATACAGCACTATTGAAAGCACCGTTGGAACATACCATACCTTTTCCGCGAGCGCCACTGCTATGGAATAAAAGCCCACGAACTGGGGGGCCATTATAAGATTGATCAGAAGCATATCCAGCCTGAGATTCAGGAACTCGATCAGCCCGGCAAGGTATCCCCTCACCCCGAATCTGAAAGCGTCCTTGACCACCGGCCCGGACCACTCGAACCTGAGCTTCGTTTTCTGGCCGAGAAGAACGGCGGCCACGATTGATGAGACGGCGTGGCTGACCGGAATAGCTATAACGGCGGCCAGAACACCCCTCTCGCGTAAAAGAAAAAAAAGCGACAGGAAAGTCAGGAGAAAAACGACCGGCTGGACAATATCGGTCAGGTTGAACCTTCTGAAATCATCTCCTGCCTTGAACAGAGACTGAAGATTGTTCCGGGTGATCATGAAAGGAACGCTGCAAACCGCTATCGTGATATAGGCCGCCGGCACCGAAGGCAGTACTTTCTGAGATATCCGGCCGCTCAGCAGAACCGCCGCCGCAGTCACAGAAACACCTATAAGTACTGACAGGCTCAGCCAATTTCCCGCCAGGACCCTCAGCGGCAGTCTCTTTCTACCCAGGAAAAATCCTGAACCGGTGCCTATACCCAAGTTGGTCGAGTAGCAGAGTACCGTAGCGGCCAGTATGGAAAGGGAAAGCAGTCCCTTTCCCTCCGGTCCGAGAGTCCTTGCCACGATGACGCTGTTTACCATCGCCACCGCGAACATCATGAAGCGGGTCAAAAAAACCGTTGAAGCTTTCTTTACAAAGGACAATAAGAATCCCCCGATACTGGTCGCCGGCTGAACAGCTGCCTTCGGCGCGGGGCGGCCTGCCATCAGGGCCGTCTCCCGGTACCGGCCGGGCCTTCAGCGCAAAGGCAGCCGGGACCGTGCTCAAACCAAAGAGCCGCCCGAATACGGCGAATGACGAAACACTACATTATACCTGTTAATTGCCTTTACGTCATGGAAAAATGGGAAAATCACCCTGGGGGGAACCTTAAAGATCTCAGGCCGGAACAGTTCTTTGGAATTTTCGGCCTATTTTGTTCTTGTCTTCAGACCTCAGGTTCTGAGAGAATTTGTTCATAACTTGAAAGAGAAATAGATTTTTCAGGATTCTGGACAATTAATGGGCGGGCGGCCCCCCAGTCAGGAGGTCTACTAATGGCGGACAAGAATCACAGATCGATAGTGCCGGGACTTGTTCTGCTCGGGCTTGGTATCATTTTTCTGCTCAACAACTTTGAAATCCTGGATTTCAGTTGGGGTACTTTCTGGGCGTACATGATCCTGGTAATGGGCGTTATATTCTGGATAGGCTTCATCGCCGACCGGGGCAAAGACGGCTTCATAATGCCGGGTACGATATTTATCGTTATAGGGCTGATTTTTATCTACTGCTCAAGATACGGGTGGGGCGCCATGGAATATCTCTGGCCGTTTTTTATACTCGCACCGGCACTGGGCCTGTACGCCATGTATTTTTTGGGAAAACACGACCGGGGCATCCTTATTCCCGCGGGTATCCTGGCGGTGATCGGACTCATATTCCTGCTTCAGAGCTACCGCTGGATAAGATATCTGTGGCCCTTCGTGCTCATTATCACTGGAGTCCTGTTACTTTTAAAGAGATCCGGCAAAACCGGAGACCAGGGGCCGGAGAGTTGACCAAGACCAAAAAAGGGGAAATATAATGGATCTTTCATCAAGAGAAACCAAGATCGGCATAATCATAATAATAGCGGGGATCATATTCCTGATAAACAACTTCGGCGTTATCAACATAGGAGGATTTATCTGGAAGCTGTGGCCTCTTATCCTTATCTGGTGGGGTTTCAGCAAATTGAGGTCCAGGGGGCGCAGGACTGAGGAAGACACCAACTTCCAGTTTTTCGGCGACGCCGTGATTTCCTCGAACTCCCCTTACATCAGGCACTCCAGCGCTTTCGGCGACATCAGGATAAAAGTGGAGCACCATGAATTCACGGGAGGAAATACCAGCAGCGTATTCGGCAAGATATCGATCGACCTGACCAGAGTGGACAGGATAACCGGATACGGGCAGATGGACATCCACTCGGTATTCGGAGACGTGATACTCCGTCTTCCGGAGAATATGCCATACCGCCTGGAGGGAAGCAGCGTCTTCGGATCCGTATACCTGCCGGGCGGCAGGAAGATCGATAAAGTGGACTTCGAATCGCCCATGGCGGAACAAGATGAAAAGACACTGGTAATAAAACTCTCGCAGGTATTCGGCGATATGGAAGTGCTTCACTGAGAAAATACCGGAAGGCTTTCGGTTATCTGATTAATATCAGTTTTCCGCTGCTTCGGCGGCCGCCCGCTACAAACTTTAGGAAATATACTCCGCTGGCCGCCTCTCTGCCCCACTCGTTTCTTCCATCCCAGACATACCCTATCTTTCCTGGCCCCGCGTATCCGTCAATCAGCCCGGCGACCTTTTTCCCGGTTACATCGTATACGTCCAGTGTGGTGTAGAGCCTTTCCGGCAACTCGAATCTTATACTGGTCTTGGAGGAAAAAGGATTGGGGCATCCGCCCACAAACAGCAATTCCCCCGGCATATCCCCCCTGTACCCGGCCTCAATGGACAGAGCCACCAGAGTCATCCTGACGCACTGGGTGTAATATTCAAAATCGATATTATGCACCCGGTCTCCCGCACTGTGGTACGCGGGGTTGTCACTGAAATCACCCTCTATGACCAGGATAGCGCCTACACCTTCCAGCTTCCAGAAGCTCTTATGATCGCTGGTTGGAGAGGAAGGCTGCCATGAAGGCTTTATATCCAGGCCCAGAAATGCCGCCGTTTCCAGAAGCCTTCGATAGATAAGAGAATCGGTCTCCCCGGACCTTCCAGCTATCTCCACCACCCATCCGTCGCCGCTGTAGTCTCTTCCCAACATGTCCAGATTGAACACCGGTCCGCAGGAAAGAGTGGTATCAATGTTATCGACATAGTATCTGCTTCCCAGCAAACCCTCTTCTTCCCCATCGAACAGTATGAATTCAACGGTATAATCGAGATTCGCCTCCGCCAGCGCTCTCGCGCATTCCATAACCGCAGCGGTTCCTGTGCCGTTATCATCAGCGCCCGGAGCCGGCCCGTAAGGATCCTTCCAGTTGTATGAATCGTAGTGAGCGCAGAGGACAACCCGTCTTCGCGGGTCTACTGAACCATCGCGCCGGAATGATAGATTCTTTCCTATTATCGTGTCGGCCAATACCTGGGTGTGGCAGTCTTCGGCACCTTCTTTCGAAAGCCTTACCTTCACCACCTTTTCTTCACCGGTCACAACTACCATACTGTCCCCGGCAAAATCAACGGCGTCTCTCTTTCCCGTTTTGGAACATTCGGAAGGAAGGGCGGTCCAGGTCCGCCCTCCGTTCTGACTCAGGTAAATATCACCCGAACCCCCGCAGGCCGCGGCCAGCAGCGAATCGGCCATTTCTATATCCAGTAAATCCGCCTCCACACTCACAACATCCCATGAACCACCACCGTCATGAGTGTAAAAGATGTTCCCTTCTGCCGCTATAACCCCGTGAAGGGTATCGGAGAATGATATTCCGTTGAGATCGAAGCTTCCCAGATTATTTTCTTCCCAGGTTATTCCATAATCTTCACTCCGGTAAAGACCTCCCCTGCCGGCCGCGATCCAGTAGGAACCGCCCGAAACAGCGCAATCATTGAGGTTTCTCCACCCGAAAGCTGAGGGGGCGCTTTCCCTCAGCGACCAGCTTTCTCCGCCGTTGACCGTTATTAACAAAGACCCCATCTGGCCCGCCGCAATCCCGAAGCGGCTGTCGGCGAAAGAGACACAGAGAATGGTGGCAAGACCGCTGGAGTCCTCCGTCTTCTTCTCCCAGCTCACTCCACCGTCTCTGGAAAGATAAACCGCTCCGCGCGGGCTGTCCTGCAACCCGCATCCCGCCCATAACCCCCCATTCGGGCCATAGTACAGGCAAAAAACCTCCGCTCCCTCTATTTTCGATAATCCGCTGAAAAGGGAAAGCTCCCCCTGCCGGTAGACCGCTCTGAATATTCGGCCGTCAACGGCTCCCACCCAGGCCGTGTCACCGTTTTGCGAAACAGCCAGGCTGAGAAGATCGGGCCTTATTACAGTCAGGGGAAAACTCTGAACCTCAGCCTGATAACCAAGCCCGGTGGCCTTTTCCCTGAGATATTCCATAGCCAGGAGTTTTCCGGGTGAAAAAGCGTAACGGCTCGAGATCAAAACCCTCTCCCCGTCGACAGTGACCGAGTCCTCCCCGCTTATATCCCTGATAGTCCTCTCCAACCGGATCGAGGACACCCTGGCGGCCAGATCGCACAGATCACATCCGCTATCCCCTGCCGGCCCCGCAAAATCATCCGCTGATGCCGGTACAGGAAAAGAAAACAGGCTGAAGACAGCCAGAAAAAGGGCGATGGGAGCCGCTGCCTTCACAATAAATCTCTTTAAAAAATATTCTTTTCGTTCTATCATTCCTCAAGTCGCCCGGAGTGATTGGTTAGGTCAACCTAACACCATTCTTAATATAAAGTTACAACAGGGAGTGGGCAATTGCTTTCTTTTAGTGATTATTTCCATATCGACGATTCGACCATGTGGAGGATACTGGATCTGGCCCTTTCAAGGGGCGGCGAGTACAGCGAAATATTCTGCCAGCACTCCATAAAGAACCAGATCGCCATGGAAGAAGGGATAATAAAGGAAAGCAACAAATCTATATCCCTGGGAGTCGGAATCAGAACTATAAAGGGCGAGGGCGTGGGATACGCCTACACCGAACAGCTCGATTTCGACAGGCTGAAACACGCAGCACTGACCGCCGCCGCCATCGCCGATTCGGCGAAAGAGACTGAACCCATTGATGTTACAGAGGTTAAATGTAAAAACTATTATCCGATAAACGATTCGGTCACAGACGTCGATCTGGATGTCAAGATAGGAATAGTAAGAGAGGCCGAGGAAGCCGCCAGCAGCTACGACCCCCACGTTGAAAAGACCACGGTAAGCCTTTTTGACGAGCTGAGCACGATCCAGATAGCCACCAGTGAAGGCCTCCTGCTCAGAGACGTCAGGCCTATGCTCCGTTTCACGGTGCATGTCGTGGCAGAGAAGGAGGGTAACCGCCAGATAGGAATATCCAGTGGAGGCGGGCGAAGGGGCAAGAGTTACTTCACCGATATAATGGACGCCAGGAGCCAGGGCCTGGAGGCCGCCCGGCAGGCTATCCTGCTTCTGGACGCGGTTCAGGCGCCGGCTGGGAGGATGGAGCTGATACTAGCTCCGGCCGAATCTGGAATACTTCTCCACGAATCGATAGGACATCCTCTGGAAGCGGATTTCATAAGGAAAAGGACGTCCGCCTACACCGATAGGATCGGGGAGAAGGTCGCCAGCGGCCTGGTAACGGTCATAGACGACGGAACCGTCCCCAATGACCGGGGCAGCATAAATTTTGACGACGAGGGTACGCTTTCCTCAAGCTCGGTCCTGATAGAGAAGGGCATTCTGAAAGGCTACATGCACGACAGAATAAGCGCCACTTTCTTTAACGCCGAAAGAACCGGAAACGGCCGAAGGCAGTCCTACAAACACCATCCGGTTCCGAGGATGACGACCACTTACCTGGCCGGTGGAGGGCTAGAACCGGAAGAAATATTCAAGTCGACCAGAAAGGGAATATATTGCAAGGCGTTCAGGGGAGGCCAGGTGGACACTTCCAGTGGAGATTTCGTGTTCGTGCCCATCGAGGCTTACCTGGTGGAAGAGGGGAAGATAACCGCTCCGATAAAGAATTTTACTCTGATAGGAAACGGCCCGGACGTTCTTTCGAAGGTGGTGATGACCGGTAACGACTTCGCTTTCAGCGACGGTAGATGGACCTGCGGAAAGGGCCAGACAGTGCCCGTAAATGTGGGGCTTCCCACCATAAAAGTCTCGGAGATAACAGTGGGGGGAAGCGAAATAGCCTAAGGGAGAAGATTCATATTGGACGACAAGAAGCGCTTAGCCGAATTCACCGTAAAGACCGCCCTCTCCGCCGGGGCGGAAACGGCGGAAGTCAACATCATCGAGGAATCAGAGTTTGACGTCAACACCAGAAACGGATCGATAGAAACTCTCACCGAATCGGTATCCAACAGGATATTTATTCTTGTCTCGGCTGAAAACAAGAGAGCTTCGGTCTCCTCCAGCGACCTTTCGGCCGCCAGCATAGAGTCTCTAACCAGGAAAGCGGTCCAGCTGGCCAGAGTCATGGAATATGATGAATTCTTCAGCCTTCCCGATAAGAAAGAACTGGGATCGGCGGGAGGCGGGTTACAGATATTCGACGAGGAGATCCTGACCATTCCGACGGAGAAGAAAATCAGCTTGGCCCAGGACCTGGAAGCAACAGCCAGAAAGCTGGATTCCAGAATAGTCACCGACCAGTCTTCGTATTCCAACACGGTGCAGAAAAACGTCATAGCCAATTCACTGGGATTCTGCGAAGGGTACAGCAGTACCTACAACTCGATAACCCTTTCCTGCGCCGCTGAGGACGACGGAGAAGGGAAAAAGACCGGCAAAAAGCAGTCGGCTTTCTGGTACAGCGCTTCTACTTTGCTGTCCGGACTCGATTCTATCGAGAAAGTGGCCACAGAAGCCGTGAGCAGGACACTGAGAAAACTGGGAAGCGTAAAACCGAAGACCTGCGAAGTTCCGGTAGTCTTCGACGCCTTTACGGCACGAGCTTTTCTCAGGTTCATATCAGAGGCGGTACGGGGACAGAATGTCTATAAAAGGTCCTCTTTTCTCGCCGGGCGGATAAGGGAAAGGATAGCCCCGGAAGAGATAACTGTTGTCGACGACCCGCTGCTCAAGGGAAAGATAGGAAGCCGTCCATTTGACGACGAAGGTGTCAGGTCCAGAACCAACACGGTCATAGAAAAAGGCGTGTTGAGATCATACCTGATGAATACCTATGAAGCGAGGAAGCTGGGAACAGCCACTACAGGAAACGACGGGGGGGTCTCTAATTTCTATCTGAAGCCCGGAAAAAATTCGGAGCGTGAGATCATCTCGAGCGTAGAAAACGGACTTTATCTCAATTTTCTCTCAGGCCAGGGCGCCAACTGGTCTACCGGCGATTTCTCCCAGGGAGCCCAGGGAATGTGGATAGAGGACGGTGAAATCACCTATCCAGTCAGCGAGTTTACCATAGCCGGCACCTTCTCTCGAATGCTGGAGGGGATAGAGATGGTAGGCGACGATATAGAATGGAAGAATCCGGTCGCCTCCCCTCCATTCAAGATAGGGAAAATCGTTATAAGCGGAGCATAGCATGAGATTACCGGCCGCCTTACTGACCGCTCTTTTTCTTTCAACCTCTCTTCCCGTCCAACTCAGCGCCGAAAATGAAACGGCGCTGCGGGTGCTTCGCTTCCACGCCGAAGCCTTGGGCGGAGTTCAGACACTGACCTCGATACGCTCATTCTCATATACCGCTGAAATAGAAATCTCGCCGGCGGGAATGGAAGGGACTATAAAAAGCTGGTCGCTGAAACCCTGTATGTTCCGCAGTGAGGTGTCCATGGGGCCGCTGGAGATTATCAGGGGATTCGACGGGAAACGTTCCTGGACGGTCAATCACTCCGGAATGGTTTCTTACCAGGATGATTCAGTATCGGTAAAGAAGCAGAAGACGATATGCTATATTGAAGAATACCGTTATCTCTCGGTCCTGGAATCTCCGGGGTCAGGCTCCGCTTGGAAAGATATTCCCGGCCAGGTAAAACGCCCGGCGGGCCGTAAAAGCGAAAAGGTCCCCGCCGAGAGCGAACGAGACTATGACGGGGAGGAGGCGCCCCGCCTCAAGGACGGT
The DNA here is from genome assembly GCA_964488475.1 of uncultured bacterium. GTDB lineage: Bacteria > Krumholzibacteriota > Krumholzibacteriia > Krumholzibacteriales > WJIX01 > CAZAUK01. The sequence continues at coordinate 20,908 of CAZAUK010000018.1, read as the reverse complement.
TTCGAGTATATCGGAATGGATACATCTTACGCCGGCAGCGAGTGCCATGTTATCGGTTTTTACCCGGCTGGATGCTATCCCTTCAGAATATACATAGGCCGCGACAACTTCCTCACAGAGGAGTTGGTGATTGAATCTTACGGGGGTGATATTGTCAGAAGGTACGGCGACTACAGGAAGGCCGGCAACCTAAACCTACCCTTTACCATGATGATCCACAACCCCTATCTTCAGCAGACCGTTACGACCAGAATCAGCTCGGTAAGGATAAACCCGCCGATGAGCCCTTCCCTTTTCATTCCGGAAAGAGGCCGCCGGAAAGGAACCGGCTATTCAGAAGAAGAAAAAATTGCGAGAATACCATTCCGGTATGTCGGCGGCCACATATACCTGGAAGCGAGGCTCGAGGGAACCGGGGAAGGGGCTCTTAATGATTCAGAAAAGGCGAAACTGGATAAATCCGCCGCCCGGGGCGATTCACCGGAAAATGTTGCCGATACCGTGAAAAGCGGCAAAGATGAGAACTTTATACTCGATTCGGGAGCCGGAATGACAGTAATCGATTCACTGAGGGCCGTAAAGCTGGGGCTTCCTCTGGGAAACAGGATAGCGGGCGCGGGAATATCCGGGGCCAGGTACTGTTACCTCACTCAGCTTCCCGCCATGGAGATAGGGGGTTTAAGATTCACCGAACAGACCGTGATAGCTTCATCCATCACGGATATGGTAAGAAGGTATACCGGTATTTCGGTGGCCGGAATACTGGGGTCCGATTTCCTGAACCGCTTTGTCGCGGCCATCGATTATCAGGAACGTAATATGACCTTGTTCGAACCGGATTCATTCGAACAGGAAGAGGCTGGAGCAGAGCTGGAAGCGCCGCTGGCGCAGGGAATCCTTTCCATAGTATGCGCGGTCGAGGACAGCTGCCGGGGAAGATTCCTGGTGGACACCGGTTCGAACCGGTCTATCCTGCAGCACTCTTTCGCTGAGAAGTATGATCTTCTGGAAGGCAGAAAATCGGTAAAGGTACCCGTAATTGGAGCCGGTGGAGAAACATTCGCGAACCTCTGCAGATTCGAATCGATCAAGGTTGGTGAAAACAGGATAGACCAGCCGCTTCTCTTTGTAGCCCCACCTGGCGGGGGAATAGCCGCCTTCGAGGATATAAGCGGAGTACTGGGAAACGATATACTCGATAAATTCCACCTTACCCTGGATTACCCCGGGCGGCGCGTATTTCTGAAAAAAAACAGCAGCTTCTTATCCTCGGCTCGCCGGGACAAAAGCGGATTACTTCTGGCGGCCGCACCTTCCGGTTCTTATTATATACATTACGTCATATCAGGTTCTCCCGCTTTTGAGGCCGGTATCAGAACAGGTGACAGAATCATATCGCTGGGGGGCAAGGCTATCCAATCTTTCAGCTCGATAGACGACATCACACTGATGCTGAGCGGCAGAGAAGGCGAGGATCTGGAAATCATCGTGGAGAGGAATGGAGAAAGAAAAAGATTCAGATTAATCCTGAAAAACTATCTTTGATCCCCGGTAGCCGGCTTTAAAGCCGGCCTGAAAGGAGCATCCATGAGCGTCAGTATCAGATTTCTGGGAGCGGTAAGGACAGTCACCGGCTCCATGCACATGATAGACAACGGAAGTTCAAAGATACTTATAGACTGCGGGTTATTCCAGGGCCACAGAAAAGATTTCTACAAGATAAACACAAACCTCCCTTTCGACCCCTCCAGGTTGGACGTCTGCATCCTGTCGCACGCCCACATCGATCACAGCGGAAACATACCGAATCTGACAAAGCAGGGATTCCGCTCCCGAATACTGACCACCAGCGCCACCAGGGATCTCTGCTATTCGATGCTGCCCGACAGCGGCCATATCCAGGAAGAGGATATTAAGTATCTGAACAAGAAGAAAAAGAGAAAGGGGCTGCCCGCGGTGGAGCCTCTTTACACCATCAAAGACGCGGAGGAATCGCTTCAGTACTTCGACGGTCACCCCTATGAACAGAGAATCGCTATAAAAGAAGACTCGGCGGTGACTTTCTACGATGCCGGCCACGTACTTGGGTCTTCCACCCCCCTGCTGGAAATAAAAGACGGGGAAGATTTTATCAAAATAGGCTACGCGGTAGATCTGGGAAGGAAGAACATACCTATACTGAACGATCCGGTAACTCCCCCGGACATGGACTATCTCTTTCTGGAAAGCACGTACGGCGGAAGGCTGCACTCCTCGCCGGAGGAGACCAAGGATCTCCTGGCCGATATAGTCTCCTCAACGGTAAGGGGAGGAGGGAAGATAATCATCCCTTCTTTCGCCCTGGAGAGGACCCAGGAAGTGGTCTATCATCTTAACGAGTTGTTCAACGAAGGCCTGATACCTGAAATTCCGGTCTACGTGGACAGCCCGCTGGCTGTAAACATAACAGAGGTCTTTTTCAACCACCCGGAATGCTACGACGAGGAGATGTACGAAGCCTTCAAGAACGGAGAAGATCCGCTGGGGGCCAGAAGGGTCAAATATATCAAGGACGTTGAGAAATCAAAGGCCCTTCACAAGGACCCTTCTCCCAAGATAATCATATCGGCCGCCGGAATGTGCGAGGCGGGCAGGATCCTTCACCATCTCAAGAACAACATAGAGGATTCCAGGAATACTGTCCTGATAGTGGGCTACATGGCGGAAAACACTCTGGGTAGAAGAATCGCCGAAAAGCATCCAAAGGTTAAGATCTTCGGCCAGAAATACAGTCTCAACGCCAGAGTCGAGGTGATAGACTCTTTCAGCGCGCACGCCGACCGGAACGAACTTCACGAATACGTTAAACCACTCAAGAAAACCCTTAAAGGGATATTTATAGTACACGGAGAGGAGAAACAGTCTATCGCTCTCTACAAGCTCCTCAAGAAGGAACAGTTTCCGGTGCATCTTCCACACCCCGGCGAGCGGATAGAGATCGGCAAAGATCAGCCATGAAAAATAAGGACTCCGACTCATTCGATCACTTTGTTCCCTCGGAAGGAATCCGTCTTCAGAAAGAGCTGAGAGGAAAGGTTGTCCTTAAGTGGAACGGCGGGAAAGTCCAGACAGTCGCTGGAGCGGACGTCCATTTTCCTCAAAAGAAGAGAGCCAAAGCCGCCATAACATTACTATCCTACCCCGGTCTTGAACTTATCAACGCTGTCACTGCGGATATAGACTGCCCGGTTCCCTATATTCCCGGGCTGCTCTCATTCAGGGAAATTCCAGCCATCCTTAAAGCATGGTCCGGGCTCAAAAGCCGCCCCGACGTGATACTCTGCGACGGGCAGGGAATCGCCCATCCCAGGGGACTTGGACTGGCCAGCCACCTGGGGCTTGAGTTGGGTGTTCCCACTATAGGGTGCGCTAAGTCGCCACTGTTCGGATACTTCCGGGAACCTGGGACCATGAAAGGTGAAAAATCCCCCATACGGGATAAAGAAGGAGATGTCATAGGATTTGTCCTCAGGACCAGGGAAAACGTAAAACCGGTCTACGTATCCCCGGGCCATCTGGTGGGGTTGGATAAAGCGGTTGAAATTGTAATGCGATGTGCTCCCCGGTACAAGATTCCCGAACCACTCCGTCATGCGCACCATCTGGCCGGAAGAAGCTTCTGAGAACAGCCGCTATTCCTATCTTGACAACCCGGTGGAACAGCTCTCCTGGAATTTCCGGCGCGGCAGATCCACACACACCCCCCAGATTCAGAGTCCATGAGAACTGCCAGACTCGATTCTCCCCGCAGATCAGAGCCTGATCCATCAAAATGGAACTTTTCTTGCTGTTTCTGGATATTTAAGACGCGGCTGAACCTTGCCGCTACATGATCGTCACCGGCAGCGGCCTGGCCGCGGTGCGCGCCGCCCGGAGCGGAGACAAGGTGGGGCTCGGGCTTAACCATTTTTGGTTTCCCGGTCAAGCCGGAAAAACAGAGGCTTTTCCATAATGATCATTCTGCCGATAGGTACAAGATCCTCCATCGCTTTCAGGCCCAAGCTTACAATAGCCCTGATCGCCCTGAATATATTCATAGCGGTGATCTCTTTCTTATCGACCGACCGGGATGAAGCCGCCCTCTTCGATCTGCAGAAAAGAAGACTCTCCCGCCAGTCATACCTTTACGCTTTAGAGAAACTCGAAAAAACCCCCGGCCCGGAAATCGAGATGGCCGTCTCCGGGATCGATAACGCCGGCGACTATTATACACTTCAGGAATCCGTGATCAAGGTGATCTACAGCTGCGGGGGCAGCGTGGAAAACTTTCAGGATTTCGAAGGTAAGCTGAAAGAAAGGGACTTGGAACACTACTACCAGATAAGTGTTGCAGCGGCAGCAAATTATGAAGAATGGAACCAGGCGCTGAAAAGGGAGAGAAGGATTCAGGCGGGAAATGTCAACCACGCTTTCGGCCTTATTCCATCCAGGATGGAAAGATATCACACATTCATCACCCATCTCTTCCTTCACGGAGGGCTGTTCCACCTTCTCGGCAATATGCTTTTCCTCTGGGTAGTGGGATGTCTTCTTGAAGACAGCTGGGGCAGAATACCTTTTCTCGCCTTCTATCTGGCCGGAGGAGCTTTCGCCGGGCTGGCCCACTGCCTTCAGGACACCTCTTCCGCGATACCGCTGATAGGAGCGTCCGGGGCCATAGCCGCGGCCATGGGCGCTTTTACAGTCATTCATTTCAAGACCAGGATTAAGTTCTTTTACTTTTTCCTGTTCTTCTTCAGGCCCTATCTGGGCACATTTCTTCTTCCCGCCTTTGTCTTTCTGCCCCTCTGGTTTCTTCAGCAGGTAGCCCTGAAATCTCTGGCCGACTTCGCCGGCGGCTCCAACGTCGCTTATGTCGCCCACATAGCCGGTTATATGATGGGTGTGCTCACCGCGCTGGCCCTGAGAATAACCGGATTCGAGGAAAGGTTCCTCAGTTCCAGGGTGCGAAGAAAACAGATCAAAGCCGGAATCCTCAAAGACCCCAGGTTCAGCCGCGGACACGAGTATATCAACAAAGGCATAGTATCTCGAGGAGTGCAGATATTCAACGAGCTTATGTCCGAGCGGCCCGGGGATACACAGATGATCCAGGATATCGCCATGATCTTCAAGGAAAAGGGATTGCGCAAGGAATTCGACTCAACCGCGGGAAAGGCCCTAAAGAATCTCCTGGTTGATTCCAGAAACAGCGAAGCAGCCGAATGGGCGGCTCATATGATAACCGAAGACGGCTGCCCGGAGGCATCGCATAAACTGCTTCTCAGAGTGGGGAAATGGCTGGAACACGAAGAAAGATACCAGGAAGCTTTTGATATCTACGGGTTCGTCAAAAATGGCGCCTCCTCAACCCGGGTGTCTGTAAAATCCTCCATGGCCCTGGCCCGAATGCTGGCCCTTAAAATGAACGACCGGGCCCAAGCCCTGTCCATCATGGATGAAATAAAGAATAGCGGGCTCGGACCCGATTGGAGCCAAAGGATATTCGAACTTGAAGCCCTTATCGAAGGGAGCTCCGGCGGGGTTGAAGAGCATGGAGCTGAGATGCGGGCATGAACCGGTTCACTGACTTTCCAGCGGGCCCGGTCAAATCCTCTTCAGCACCTCCACAATAATATCCGGCAGGTCCTCTACCCCTCCGACTATCCTGGACCTTATAACACCTTCGCTGTCGACCACAAATGTGGTAGGAGTATAGTTAACCTGAAGAATATCCCGAGAGTAATATCCGCAATCCAGAAGAACGGGGATAGTGACATCATTATCTTCCAGAACGGAGCGGGTCTTTTTAAGTTGGCCCTTGAGATTGATTAGAAATATTTTGAAATCAAGCTCGACTTCCAGCTCTTTGAGTTTCTCCAGACGCGGCAACTCCGCGATACATGGAGGTCAGGTGGGGCTCCAAGCGCCTATAACCAGCCGACTGCCCCGGTATTCAGTCAGATCGTGCTTCCTGCCACTGGCGTCATAAAACTCCCGGGGTTGAAAAAGTTTTTTATAGCCTGTTCTTTTTTCCAGTATAAGGCTGTCAAGAAGTGAGCATCCTTCAGGATGCTCCAGGACGAACAAGCTGTCCAGTTTCACATCATCCCTTGCCCCCGGAACTCCCGCGGCCAGGTTTATATAGGAACTTAAGGCCTTCTCTCTCTCGCCTCTCTTCCACAGGATATCCCCCAGGTACCTGTGTGAGAAAACATTATCCCTTGATTTCGACAGGATTTCGACAGCACGGTCGTCCTTGTTCCGACCGGCGAGCAGTTCGCCGTAAAGCATGCCGGCGAAAGACCTCTGGAATGAGTTTTGAGCGTTTTCAAGAGCCTTCTCGAACATCCTCGCGCTGATCTTATCCTGTCCGCCTCCCCCCAAGTACATGCCCATGTAAACGAACAGGCGGAAATCGCTCTCATCTCCGGCAAGAAGGCTTTCGGCAAGACCGGCGGCTGAAAGGCTGTCAGCGTTCCAGAGATGTGAGAATTCCTTGTAATACAGGCGTCCCCTTACCCTGGGTTCTGATTCGGTCGCCAGAACACTATCGAAATACTCACGGGCTTCGTCAAGATGTCCCAGATCCCCGGCAAGGGTGTCAAATATTTCACCGTAAGCGCGGACCCGGCAGAAATGACCGGGGTGGTTATCGACGAATATTTTGAGCCTTTCCACCCTCTTTTCGGGGTCAGACGTGGAAACAGCCGCCTCCAGCTCTTCCATAACGAATATATCAGCTTCCCTGCCGCTATGAGAGCAACATAAATAGACAGCCGCCAAACCGGCCACGAGTAATATGCGCGCATACCTTACGCTCATCAGCCTCGACCTCCTTGGCAGCCCCTCCTGAGCAATTCCGCCATCTCATCGGATCTGGACTGCCAGCTGTTCTCCCTGGCGAATTTCCTGAGTTTTTCAACATCCGCGCCCCCGGCCAGAGCCGTTCGCACGTTATCCACGAATTCATCCTGGTCTTTTGACAGATAAACGATTTCAGAAAGTTTTTCCATCTCCTCGGAGAATTTCATCGTCACAACAGGTTTCCCGGCGGCGGCGTATTCGTATATCTTGTTGGGATCGGCAAACTTCATCAGAAGGTTGATCTTCAGCGGAATCAGGCAGACATCCATGGCGGCAAGATAAGCTCCCAGGTCCTCGTACGGCTTGGAACCCAGATAGTATACGTTCCCCCTCTCTTCGATAATTTTTTCCAGTTGCTTCCGCCTGCTTTCGAAAAGAGGGCCGAGAAGGGCCAGAGAACCATGTGGGAATTCGGCAGCCAGGCGATCCAGAAGACCTATATCGAACCACTGTGCTATCGCCCCAGCGTAGCCGAGCACCGGCTTTCTCAATTTTCTCATCTGGGGCGGAGCCTCCCTCGACGCAGACTCTTCGAAGAGTTCGTAATCGACTCCATTTCCTATCACCCGGACCTCCTTCGCGCCCATCCTGTCAAGTTTCCTGCTCAGCTCCACACTGACCGCGGTCACCTGGTCGGCGTCCAGAGCGAGCATACGAAAATACTTTCCCGCCCAATCCATTACATTTGGAAATTCCAGGGGATCGTCATTACAGTCGTACAGCATGAACCTTCTGGACAAGTGTCTTAACACCGAGGCGTAATAGATATTGGAGACGTAAAAGACCTTGTCACCGCCATCGAATCCCGTCTTTTTCATAATGATCCTGACCCAAACCCATAAGATTATATTCCATATGAAACGGGCGGGCGGGAGTGAAGATAAGAATCGCAATATCTTCTGGGGAAAATTCTTGAATACCGGAATACAGACGTGGACTATCCTTCCATCCCTCTGCGGCCTAAAATTATTCTCCTTTCCAGCCACCACGCTGGAAAGAAAAAGAACTTCCCAGTGGCCCGGGAAACGTTTCAGTATCTGCTGCTTTCTCGTTCTGACGTAACGCCATTGAATCTCCGAGAAACAGACTACCTTCAAGCTAGAACCTCCAGTGGCAGGCTAACCGCCGCCGCGGAACACCCGCCGAGATGGCCTCTGACCCGGTCAGCCCTCCATAAATCTTCTTATCTCATCTATGACATAATCCTGCTTTTCGTCTTCCAATTCCGGATATACAGGCAGCGCCAGGGTCTCCCTGGCAGCCTTCTCCGCCTCCGGCAAATCCCCTTCTTCCAGTTCAAGCCCGGCGAAACATTCCTGCAAATGAAGGGGAACCGGATAGTAGACGGCTGTCCCGATCCCCTTTCCGGCCAGTCGTTTTTTCAAACTATCTCTTTTGGGAACTCTTATAACGTATTGATTGTAAGTGCTTTCATTATACTCATCCACATGAGGAGGCGTCACCCCTTTCATCTGTTCGAAAGCACTGTTGTAACGAGCCGCGTTGGAGCGTCTTTGCCTGTTCCATCCATCCAGATAGCCCAGTTTTACCGAGAGGACCGCCGCCTGAAGCGCGTCAAGCCTGCTGTTTATTCCCACATGGCAGTGCATGTATCTTTCTTTTTCGCCGTGGACCCTGAGTGTAGCCACCATGCCGGCCAGATCATCACTTTCGGTGATGATCATTCCGCCGTCTCCCGCGCCGCCCAGGTTCTTGGATGGAAAGAATGAAAAACAACCGATGTCACCGAAAGTCCCGCATCTGCGTCCCCGGTGAAGAGCTCCGATCGACTGGCAGGCATCCTCTATTACAGCTATTCCGCGCGCCCGGCTGATCCGCATTATCCTGTCCATCTCCGCGCTCTGGCCGAAGAGATGAACCACCAGAACCGCCGCGGTACTGTCAGTCAGGGCTCTCTCGATTTTTTCCGGGTCGATATTGAAAGTGCCCGGGTCTATATCCACCAGGACAGGCTTCGCCCCCACTCTGACTATGGAGCTTACAGTAGAAAAAAAGGTATAGGGAGTGGTTATGACTTCATCGCCCCGGCCTATTCCCAAGGCCATGAGAGAGAGAAGGATGGCGTCCGAACCCGAAGCTGTGCCGACCGCCCGCCTCACACCGTAGTATTCTTCCATCTTCCGTTCGAACTCACTCACCGATTTTCCCAGAACGAACTGCTGGGTTCTGAAAACTTCCGTAACGGCGTTCATTATCTCGTCTTCGATAAGTTTATACTGAGGCGCCAGATCCAGCAATTTGACTTCCATTACTCCTCCCCGTATCTCTGCGGGCCGCCGAATCACCGCGGCCTCCACCCCTGAGATAGTTTTGAATATAGTTCCTTTAGCTCCCCGCTGGTGGCGTCCCAGTTGAACCTGCTGGCAAAAGCCTGTTTGCCGTCTTGGGAAATCCGTTTCACCAGGTCATTGTCGCGGTAGAGCCGAATGATTCTCTCAGCCAATTCTTCGGGACGGTCGTATCTGTACCAGAGCCCTCCGCCTGATTCCTCCACCACTCTTCTCAGGGGAGGACAGTCGCTTACCACCACCGGCTTTCCGAGCATCATGTACTGAAAAACCTTGTGCGGAATCGTGGTGTCGGTGTGGGGGTTCCTGGCGTGGGGAACCAGGCATACATCGCCTGCCTCTATATAACTCCATATCTTCTCGAAGGGCAGCCATCCGGTCATCTCCACCAGCGCGGAGCAGCCCAGGCTCTCCGCCAGCCGCTGGAGGTAATCCCTGTAGGCCGGGTTTCTTCCACCCACCAGAATCAGTTTTAACCCCTCGATCTCCTTCTCAATCAGGGGCAGGGCCCTGATGACAGTGTCCAACCCCCTGTGGGGCGCGAATCCTCCGACGTAGGAAAGGGTGAACGAGTCCCTGTATCTTTCCACTACAACAGGATCCACCGCTATTCTGATCCGGTCGCTGCTGGCGGTATTCGGAACGACGAATATCTTCTCTTCCGGTATGCCCAGCCGCGCTATCCTTTCCTTTGATTCCTCTATGACCGCTATCACGGCCGTCGCTTCCTTCAGCACCTCTATCTCATACCGCGACCAGCGCCTGTAATTATATATAGTCTTTTTCTTTATATCGCTGGTATACCAGACCTGCAGGCCCGCCGGATAGTTCTCGTGAAGGTCCACTATGACTGGAAGGTCAAGCCTGCGCCCCGCCGCCAGGGTCTCCCCGGCCAGGGGAAGGTCGTGAACGTGAAAAAGTTCCACCGCCCGCTTAAGGGCGAATTTCTCGATTGCCTTTCTCCAGATACCGCTTCTGAAGGTGAAAGAAAATGTGTATCTGAATATTTTATCCCTTACCGGGCCGATTCCCACTCCCCGGTAAAGATTCATGCCTTTCACCACCTCCTCGACTTTTTCACCCCGGTTCCTCTGAACCAGGAGGTGAACCTGGTGGCCTTCTCCTGTCAGAGTGGAAGCTTCCTTTTCCACTCTGATGTCCGGAGGGGGCATGGTTGACTGCAGGATCATGCCGGTTCTCAATATCAACTCCTCGTGTTTTCAACAGTATAATCTTACCGCCGGGGTTGGTAAAGTATTAAAGGATACCGCTTTTTAAACTTTGACATTCGGCCATCGAAATGTATTCTTCCAACATACGGCGACGCCGGTCACATAATAAGCGAAGGCGGCCCCACCTTAGAACGGCTGCTGAGTGGAAGCATTATAATGAAAGGTATAACCACAGTCAAAAAGATAGTGCAGGGAGGATACGGCCTCGCCTTCCACAAGGGATTTACCGTTTTCATTCCGTATACCGCTCCCGGCGACAGAGTTGAATTCACCGCCAAAAAGAAGAAGAGGAACACCCTTTTCGCCAGGCTCGAAGAGGTCTTGGAACCATCTGAAATGAGAATCTCCCCCCAATGCCCGAATTTCGGAAAGTGCGGCGGCTGCGATCTTCTTCACATAGACTACCCCTTCGAGATAGAGACAAAGAAGATGATGGTCCGGGAGACCCTGAGCAGAATAGGTGATATAGAAACCGATTTCTCCGGGGTCATATCATCTCCCCGCCGCTACGGCTACCGGAACAGCTGTGTTTTCCGAATAAGCACCTCCTGGCGGCCGGGCTTTCTGGAGGCGGAATCGTCGCGAGTAGTGGAATTTCCCCCACAGGGGTGCCTCCTTCTGCCGGATATAATGAGGGAAGCTATCGCTTCCATTCCCAAAGATTCCATACCCGACTCCGGCCAGGTAATGGCGAGAACTGACAAATTCGGGAATGTTCATTTCTGGGGACTTGCCGGCATCGCCACCCCGCCGGACGCACTGATGGAAGCCGGCGGATTCCTCTTTCCGGTAAAACCGGATGGCTTCTTCCAGGTCAACCGGTTTCTCAACGACGGCCTGATCGACCTGGTTTGCTCCCTCACCCGAAAGAAAAAGGGAAAGGTCCTGGACCTCTACTCCGGAGCAGGCTTCTTCACGCTGGCCCTCGCTTCGAAGGGTTTTGAAGTGACGGGCATAGAGGGGAATATGGACAGTTATTCCAGCGCGGTTGCAGCGGCACGGCTGAATGATATACAGGGAGTAAAGTTCAGGAGGGGAAGCGTGGAGAGTGAAATTGCCAGAACCGGCAAGGCGGACCTCATAGTCGCCGACCCGCCCAGGTCCGGAATGACCAGAAAAGTGATAGACAGCATAGCCGGAAAGAACCCGGAAGAGCTGATCCTGGTCTCATGCGATCCCCCCACCCTGGCCAGGGACCTTTCCCGGCTGGCGAAAAAGGGATATGAAGTCAAAGAAGTCTATCTCGTAGATATGTTCCCCGCAACCGCTCATACCGAGACCGTTGCCCTGGCGACCAGGTAAGATCCCCCGGCGTATGCTACTCGCCCGTCCCGGTCCACTCGATCTTGACGTTCAGCCTCTCTGTGTCGTAATATTTATCCACATCCACCAGACGGGGCGATTTCGATATCTCAATCAGGGGAGCCTTTACCAGCCTCGATTTCTGCAGTGCCACCATATATCCAATATCTCCGTTTTTTATCATCTCCACCGCGTTATTACCGAACCGCCTTCCCATCTGCCTGTCTTTCTGGGAAGGCTGGGCTCCCCGCTGAAGGTATGCCAGCGCCATGTACCGGATGTGGTCGAAGTCGTGTTCCAGAAGGCCCTTGAGATAGCTTCCCACTCCGCCCATGCTGTAGTGCCCGAATTCATCCAGCTTGGCGTCCTTTCTTATTATCTCCTCACCCTTTAAATGCGCCCCTTCAGCCACCACTATGATCTTGTACATATGCGCCGGCCCCAGTTTTTTGCTCTCTTCCAATCTCTCCTTCAGCACCCTGGTCAGTTCCTCGACTTCAAAAGGGTGTTCCGGTATCAATATCACATCCGCGAAGGCCGCTTCTCCTCCCCTCAGGGCCAGCCATCCGGCGTGCCTGCCCATAACTTCCAGGAAAAAGATAGTCTGGTGTGACTGGGCTGAGTGCGATACCTGCTCCGCCGAATTGCAGATCACGTTCAGAGCCGTATCATAACCTAGAGTATATTCGGTTCCGGCAAGGTCCCTGTCGATAGTCTTTGGTATCCCCACCACCGGCACTTCCCGGTCGCTCAGTCTTGCTCCGGCTCCCAGTGTATCGTCTCCACCTATAGCGATAAGGGCGTCCAGTTTAAGCTTCTTGATATTCTTCTTCACTTCGTCTGTTCGGTCATTAGCATCCGATACCGGATTGGTTCTGCTGCACTGAAGCATGCTTCCGCCCAGACGGCTGTACTCTCTTATGATTTCGGGGCCCAGTTCCACCATATAGCTGGTCATATCTTCAACGACCAGCGCCTCCCATCCACGCTTCAACCCCAGGACCTCATATCCGTAAAGCGAAGCCCTCTCAACTATACCGGCGATGGCCGGATTCAATCCCGGAGCGTCTCCTCCACCTGTCAAAACACCGATTCGCATAAATGGTCCTCCGTAAGTTTAATTATTCTAAGTAAGCCGGCGGGGCCGGTATATATTTAAAATGAACGGTATAAGCTGCCATGTCCAGTTAAAATTATGCCGTCTCAGCCGGTCCTGGAAGAAACAAACTTGCCCAGATCGATATCTTTTCTGTAATGTCCTTCCTGGAAGTATTTCAGGACGTCGATATATTTTTCCGGCGGGATGAATCCGGGTACCACCATTATCAGATTCCCGTCACTCTCAAGATAAGCCAAAGATGGATAACCTCTTACGCCAAATTCCCTGGCAAGCTCCGCTGGGCTGAGGCTCTTTCCCCGGTATGAAAAAGCGCTTCTTCTGTCTTCTGCGTTCACCCTTACGCAAACGAAATTACTCTTGAGATATTCGGAAACCGCCTGGTCATTGAAGGTACGCTCTTCCATGACCTTGCACCATTTGCACCATGACGTGTAGAAATCCACGACCATGTATTTGTCCTCCCGCCTGGCGGCGTCAAGCCCCTTTTCCATGGAAATCCACTCAACCCCGGACTGGTCCTGCCCGCACCCGGTTGCGAAAACCAGAAGACAAAGAGCGCAAAGCGCCGACGGGATATATCTCTTCAGGTTCATAATCCCTTCCTGTACTTTAGGATCACGGAGTTTGGTACTGAGGATTATTTTTTTACAAGATAATACCCGACAATGAACTTTTCAAACCAATAAACCTGACAAGCCGCTGTTCTCTTGAAAAAATACTCACCGGCATATACAATTCGACCTGTCACACTCAGGCCTGAAATATCAATAGGAGGGAAAGAGATGAAAAATTGCAGATTCCCGATTCTGGCGGCAATGATCCTGTTCACGGCTTTCTCCGTTCCGCGATTCACGCCGGCGGCCCCGGGAGGCGGGGATTCCCCTGAAATAGATCGCGCGGCAAGGATAGAGGAGTGGTTGGTCCTGGGACCTGTCGCCACCCCCTTCCCGGCCTTCTCAGATGAAAATACCGGGGATGGAAAAAGTTCATTTCTTTTATCATATGATTTTATACCCGACCGCGAGATCTTTCCCGAAAACAGCGCGGAAATAGAATTCCCGGCTTCGGGCACCTATTCCTGGAATAGAAAAAAATCGGAATCCGAGGGTATTATCCTCGAAGAAAAACCCTCCTTCCCCATGACCGCGTACCTGGCCTCCTACATAGAGGTCTCCAGCTGGGCCCAGCTTGAATTTTGGGCCAGATCAAACTATCCCTTCCAGCTGACCGTCGACGGGAATTCGATAATCAGGAACCCGGCGGAGGGATCCGAAGAATACCATAACGGAAAAGCGAAGCTGAAAAGGGGCAAACACAGGATCATAGTAAAAACTGTGGCTGAACCCGGAGATTCGGCCATGCCCTGGATGTTCGAAGCCATGGTGAACACCGATGATGCGTTCGGCCGCAAGACCCTTCTCTCTACCGAGCCCGAGCGGGGGTTAAACATCCACGATATTCTGGACTGTCCCACGGTCGAAGACATACAAATATCATCGACCGGGGACCTGGCCGCCCTGGCCATCGAGATGCGCCTTGAACCGGACGGAGAAAAGGCTACGGTCGTGGAAATCAGGGAAACGGGCGGCGGCGATCTGATCAGGACCATAGTGGCCGGGGAGGATATGGGCGGATTTCAGTGGCGGCCCGGCCGCGAAGCACTTTCCTACACTCTCCGCGACGATAAGAAGACCACCGTCAGAACCATGGACCTTTCCAGCGGAGAAGACCGGGCGGTGGTCAAGGATATAGAAAGATTCGGCGGTTACAGCTGGAGTCAGGACGGTGAATTCATCATCTATTCCGCAACAAGAAAGAATGAGGACACGGAAGAGGGGTACAAAAGGCTGCGAGGTTTGTACGACAGGACAGGATACGGAAGGAGAAGATCAGATCTCTATATAGCTTCTGTGAAGGATCCTGCCACCAGAAAGCTCACCACGGGGGAACACAGCAGCCATCTGGCAGAGATCCATCCCGGCGGAGAAAAGATACTTTTAACGAGGCGTTACGAGGATCTATCCAAGAGACCGTACGGAAAGACCGAACTGGTTATTCTCGATCTTAAGAGCGGGGGCACTGAGACCATCTGGAAAGGGCGCTGGTTCAGTGGAGCCTGTTGGTCCCCGAAGGGAAAGCGCATACTGGTAGCGGCGGGGCCGTCCGCCTTCGGAGATATCGGTGTTAACTTACCCGAAGGAACGGTTCCAAACGACTACGACACACAGCTTTACCTGTTCAACCCCGAAACCGGCGGTGTGGAAGCCATAACCAGGAATTTCGCCCCGGCCGTAAGAAGGAGCTTCTGGCCCAGGTCGGGCGGTGGAATATATATAGTGGCGGAGGACGGTCCCTTTGTTAAACTTTTCAGATACGATACCGGTGCGGGGCGGTTCGATGAAATCAGAACAAGCTGTGACGTTATCGGACCGGTCGGCATACCTGATGACGGGCAGGTATCCGTTCTGGCCGGAACCAGCACCGGCACTCCCCAGAAACTATTCAGAATGAACCTCAAGAATCAAGACGAGATAGAGCTTCCCCACCCATCCGGCGACTGGTTCGAGCATATTCGAAAGACCAGGGTGGAGGAATGGAACTTCACAGCATCCAGCGGAAGGGAAATAGTCGGCCGGATACATTACCCTCCCGGATTCGACAAAGATAAGTCCTATCCCTGCATAGTCTATTATTACGGAGGGACTTCGCCGGTGAGCAGGGATTTCGGCGGAAGATACCCCAAGAATCTCTGGGCTTCGATGGGTTATGTGGTCTACGTGCTTCAACCCAGCGGAGCGACCGGTTTCGGACAGGGGTTCTCCTCGAAGCACGTTAACGACTGGGGGGAAACAGTCTCCCGGGAGATAATCGAGGGAACCGGGAAATTTCTGAAGGCCCATCCCTTCGTCGATTCTGAAAGAGTAGGATGCATAGGAGCTTCCTTCGGAGGCTTCATGACCCAGCTGCTGGTCACCAGGACGGATATATTCGCGGCGGCGGTCTCACATGCCGGAATCAGTTCCATATCCAGTTACTGGGGAGAGGGATACTGGGGCTATTCGTATAACGCTGTCTCCGCCGCCAACAGCTTTCCCTGGAACAGACCCGATATATATGTCGACAGAAGCCCTCTCTTCGCGGCTGACAGGGTGACCACCCCCCTGCTCCTGCTTCACGGAGCCGGCGATACCAACGTTCCCCCCGGCGAGAGTGAACAGATGTACACCGCGCTGAAATTGCTGGGCAAAGAGGTCGAATACATCAAATTCGAAGGGCAGAACCACTTCATCCTCGAATATTCCAAAAGAATCAAGTGGTCAGACGCCCAGCTGGCGTGGTTTGACAGATGGCTGAAGGATCAGCCCCAGTGGTGGAACGACATGTTCCCGCCCCTTGACAACGAAGGAGGTTCAGAGACCGGAGCCGCCGACCCGGCCGAAATGTCAGCCAGGGTAATCGAGGATGAAAAGTACGGGACTTTTCTGGCCGGGGAGATAACACCAAGCGATATCAAAGACGCTCTTCCAGAATGGGACTCAGAATACTACAGTTATCAGCAGGATATGGAAGTGGTTGTGGAGCTGATGGAACCGCTGTCCGAAACAGAAATAATATGTGTCCTGGGAACATGGTGCGGAGACTCCGAGAGGATGGTCCCAAGGCTGTGGAAGGTTCTCGAATCGGCCCAATTCGATATCTCCGGCCTTAGAATGCTGGCCATAACAAGCTCCGGGGCCGAGCCGGGCGGGGGGACCCCGGAGGAAGTGATAGAATGGTCCGGGGCGGTCAGTGAATTTTACGGAATCGAGGCTGTTCCCACCATAATAGTCAAGAGAAACGGCCAGGAGATAGGAAGGATTATCGAAACGGCCACCGAATCGGTCGAAACAGACCTTCTGAAAATATTAGAGCGCTGACTATAGATTGCCCCGGCCCATGCTCCCTCTAAACCGGAATCTGCGCCTCACTGCTTGGAAGCTCCAGTCCCAGCTTGTACTTCCTGTCGGTGGCCTTGAGCAGAAAGGAAAATATCAGACCCACGAAACCCAGCGACGCGAACATGATCTGCATATATGTGTAATCCTCGCCGCCCGCGTAATCGACCAGCATTCCCCCGAACCAGGGAAACAGGGTGAGGCCGATATTCTGTATCCACCCTATAAGGCCGTAGGCGGTACCCAGATACTGTTCGCGTATAAGGATCGGAATAGCCGGCCACAGGGCCGCCGGAACCAGCGAAAAGGCTATTCCCATAAGTATGAAGGGAACGGCTGGATGAATACCGGTCAGGCCCAGCAGAAGATGAGCGGGAAATAGAAGCAGGGAGCCAAGAATCATCACCAGTCCCCTGAGCCCTTTCTTATCCACCAGCAGGCCGAACAGGGGAGTGAAGCCGATTGTGGCCCAGGTAGCTATCGAAGTATAGAAACCTCCTTTGGCCGCGCTCATCCCGAATTCAAGCTGAAGAAGCCGGGGGGCATGAACCAGGAAGGGGAACATGGCCGAATAGAAGGTGACACAGAGTATCGATATGTGCCAGAAGGCGGGACCGAACTTGAAGACTTCCCTGTAGTTGAATTTTTCCTCCTCCAATTCCCCGCTTCCGCTTACCTCGTGCCTGCGCTCTATTCCAAGATAGACCAGGAAAGTCAGGAAAGTGAGGAACATAACTATGGTGCCCGCCCAAACCGACCACCTCCAGGAACCGAAATAATTCATGATCTGGGCAGAGGAATTGAGGGCCGCCACGGTACCCAGACGGCATATTACGATGTTGAGTCCGAACGCGAAACCCAGCTCCTTGCCCTTGAACCACCGGGCTATGACCTTGTTGACCACCAGAATGACCGCTTCCGAACCGAACCCGAAGACCATTCGGCCGATGAGCATCCAGACGAAAGACCTTCCCGAGGCCAGAGTGGTGATCAGGGAGCCCAAAACGCAGAGAAGGCCGAAGATTATTCCGGCCTTCTTTATTCCCATCCGGTCCAGGATCACCCCCGCCAGAACCACCAGAAAGAGAAGATTGGGAAGTGAATAGAAGGTGGCGAGCAGTCCGTACTTTGAGTTGTCAATATTCATCGATTCCTGAATGTACTCGTTTATGGGACTGAACACGTCGTAAACGTAATAGGAACCGAACAGTATCATGCTTATAACGCCCAGGATCAGCCAGCGAGTCCAGCTCTTCTTTTCCTTGGCCTCAGATGTCATTATTGAATCCTCCAAATCTTCTCAAGCTCATTAGGCGCTGGTTAAAGACCAAATATACCCCCTGCCGGCTTCCGGTACAAGCTGTTAACAGCTGTTCAAACTGCTCTCTGCGGCAACCTTTCCATCCGCTAGAACTTGCCCGTGTACCTGGTCCAGAGATAGTCGCCTAATTTCCAGTAGCTATCGGTCGCGTCGCGGCAGAAATCCACCACGTAGCCGGTCAGGAACTCCCTGCCGGTCTTCTCGTCATTCTTCAGTAATCTTACGGCCTTTTCTTCAGTTTCGGCCTGGTTTTCAAACGCCCTTCTCTCGAATTCCATTCTCACAGAGTCGACCTGCGCCCTCATAAGGCCCCACTTCTGGGCCGAAAGATCTGCAACCCGGTTGAAGGCCCACCAGGCGCATTCCCGCTCGAAAGCCTTCCTTCCACCCAGCTTCCAGGAATCCGGCACATCGGCCGCCCCGCAGTAGAGGGGCACATATGATGTCATCGCAGGATTATCCCATCCCAGCCACACCACTCCGCCTACCGGATCGGGAAGCCAGTCCCTGGATTGGGTGACCGTAACATATGCGCAGTAGTAACGGGCTATACACCTCTCTCCCAGTCTTCCCCACCCTCCGTTTATCTTGAACAGGGGCATCATGTCATAATGCATGAAGGGATTCGCGTATGGGCTCTTGACCAGGGACCCTTCGTTCTCGGGGTCCTCGACCAGCATGAACTTGGTCATGTCAAACTCGGTACCCTCGTAGGTGTCCCGGAATATCTCCATAACCTTGGGAATGGTGACTAGGGTATCGGGCTTTACCGCGAACGGGAAATTCTCAGAGTTGGGGTCCAGTTCAAGCGAGGGAGCCAGAATATCAAAGACCCTCCATTCCCTTCGCCTTGCCGCCATGCTGGCTCGTCCGCCCGGGTCATATGCGTAGCAGAATCTGAACGGTTCGCCGGAGTCCGGATCCCACCATCCATTCTTCTCCGCCACCTCGAACACATTATCACTGAACATGTACATTTCACTCTCGGAATGGAGCTCCATCAACCTGCTGGCGTTGGCGGTAACCCCAACCTTACCGTCAGGAATCCGCCGAGCAGCCCATACCGCCCCCACCCGGTCACCTCCGCATCCTATTATCTCGAGATGCCATACCTCGTCCCTGTCCGCTATGGTGAGGCACTCTCCACCATCATTGTAACCGTATTCCTTTGTCAGCTGGTCGATTATACGTATTGCCCCCCTGGCGGAACCGGCCCGTTCGAGGACCAGTCTGCAGAGCTCCTCGCAGGCGATCATCGCATCCCTGTTCCTGAGCTCCTTTCTTCCTCCGAAGGTGGACTCTCCGATCGCCACCTGACGGTCGTTCATACAGGGATAGGCAGTATTTATATAACCATGGGTGCGGAGCACCTGGGGAATGGTTCCCGATATTTTCATTCCGGTGGTATCGCCCGCAAACCTTATAAATCGTCTTCCGGAGAACACCGGGCAGGACTCCCCCTCTCCGTGCTCCGCCGCTGGCACGATATTGAGCCAGGTGCGGTCCACCCTGCTGTCACAGGTGTGGGAGGTGATCACGGAGCCGTCCGCCGATGCCTTCCTCCCCACCATTATCGAAGTGCAGGCTGAAAGCCCGGGCGCGGTGCCCGCAACCAGCAGAAATGATATCAGCATAACCGGCGCCAGTGTTCTTATCTTCATCATCAGCCTCCATTTATATAGACAAAAGAAAAACCGGAATGTCCAGAGGGTATCATCTAGCCGGCATCGCGGCAATCAAAAGTTCCTAACGGAGAGGTGCGCGGCCCCTTTTCAGGCCGCCCGGCAAGTTCTCGCCGTAAACGAGCGAACAAGTAATAATCACAGTACGTAAGAACCAGACGCTTTCAGTCTATTATCCAGGGGTTGGATTTTCCACGAAATATAAAAAAAACTGGTAATCGCGGAAGTTTTCTTGTATAATTAATTGGTTAATTGGTTCTCTGAGAATTTAGGGCTCGAGGAGAAGTAGCTTAGTAAACGTACAGCTTTTGAAGATGGAATATTTTTAAAGTTCGTTTCCCGCCTTTTCTTATCAGGAAATCCTGACTTGACATAGGCCAGAGTTCGGACTTTCGCCCTGGGCGGCAGCATATCCGCTGAACGCACGTGTTCCGTCGCAAAGGCCGTGAAAAAAGAGAGGTGGAATCGGCGAACAAGATAATTAACTTAAAGGAGACTTTAAATCCATTGTTCTAGTTAATTGAGTCTCTCGCCGTAAAGTTATTTCGTTACGAGCTTGAGGCACGGAAAGGAATTCCAAGAATGGCAAAGAATATTTATGTTGGTAACCTGCCATTTTCAACAAGTAATGAAGAGCTCGAAGAAGCTTTCGCCAGTTATGGAACGGTAACTTCAGCGAAGGTGATAAGAGATAAATTCACCGATCGCTCCAGAGGGTTCGGATTCGTTGAGATGGAAAATGACGATGAGGCCGAAAAGGCTATAGCCGAAATGAACGGCAACGCCATGGAGGGTCGCACTCTCAAGGTCGACGAGGCCAGGCCTCGCAGGAACGACCGCAGATAAGGGATCAGCTCGAGAATAGACCGGGTTGATTTTTTATAAATCAAAAAGCGGGGGCTTTAGCTCCCGCTTTTTTTTGCCTCTAACCCCAAACTCTTAAAACCACAGGCTGCGTTATTCTTGACCCCGGGCCTGATTTCATCCCTATTCCGGGATCTTTTCACTCTAAGGCGGGAAATCGAAAATGAGCCGCCCCCGTGCAGGGTAGCGGCTCATTTAATAATACGGGGCCGACGAGACTCGAACTCGCGACCTCCGGCGTGACAGGCCGGCGTTCTA
>CAZAUK010000017.1:0-60877 GCA_964488475.1 uncultured bacterium | reverse complement strand
TATGCATTATAATAAGTTACAGCTATTTCATGTAACCGCTCGTGTCAAACTCGGGCCCCAGCAAGTGATTCCCAATCACCATTAAAAAAGCTTCTTTTCTCTTATTTAACGGCTACTCTTTCAGGTATTTCGCGAACCATTCGTGCAGTGTCTTCCACCAGAGCTCCGCGTTCAGGGGTTTTCGCACAAAGTGGTCCTCATCGGGATAGAAGAGCAGCTTCGACTCCACACCCATCCTCTGTAGAGCTGTAAAGAATTCCAGGCCCTGGGTATAGGGAACACGGAAGTCCTTTTCCCCGTGAACGATAAGGCAGGGAGTACTGAAATTCTCTACGTATGAGGTGGGTGAGAATCTGCGGTACATCTCGGGATTGCCCCAGGGAGTTCCCTTGAACTCCCACTCCGGGAACCAGAGCTCTTCTGTGGCGCCGTACATACTTTCCAGATTATAGACCCCGTCATGGGAGACCAGGCAATCGAACCTGTTGGTATGACCCTCTATCCAGTTTATCATGTAACCGCCGTAGGACGCGCCGGCCGCGCCTATATTTTCCTCGTCGATAAAGGGATGAGTCGCCAGGACGTAATCTGTTCCCTTCATTATATCGGTATAGGGGCGGCCTCCCCAGTCGCCGCTTATGGCGTCGGTGAACTCCTGGCCGTACCCGGTGCTCCCGGTAAAGTTGGCCATCGCAACTACGTAGCCGGGGGAGGCGAACATCTGCACGTTCCACCTGTAATGGAATTCATCCCCGAAAGATCCCTGGGGGCCTCCATGAATAAGCATTATCATGGGGTATTCACGGGTTTCGTCAAAGAAGGGGGGCCTTAGAATAAATCCGTGCACCTTTTTGCCCTCAGCGCCCTCGAACCAGAAGTCTTCCAGGGGGTTCATCTCCAGCCGGGCTACCAGATCGTCGTTTATGCCGGTAAGCCGGGTTATCCCCCCTCCATCCGCCTTGGCCCGGTAAAGATCCGTAGGATGGGAAGCGTCCTGGCGGGAGAACACGATATGCTTTCCGTTGGGGGTTACCCGCAGGTTTGTGTTGAAACCTTCCGTAATGAGCAGCTCCGCGTCTCCTCCGCCCGTTGATACTCTCCCCAGGCATATCCTTCCATGCCTTTCGGTGTTGAAATAGATCCTGCCGCTGTCCTGACCCCAGTCGAAATTCCCTATGCTGTAGTCGAAATCCTCTGTGAGGTTTATTCTCTTTTCGCTTTTTCTGTCGTAGAGCATCAGTCTGTAGCGGTCAGCCTCGAAGCCCGGCGTAAACTGGGCGCGGTAGGCGATGTACCGTCCGTCGGGGGAATAGCGGGGGTTGTTGTCGTTGGAACGGTTGCCGGAGGTTATGGAGCGGGGCTCGCCTTCTGAGATATCCATGACGTAAAGGTCGTTGTTGGTGGAAACGGCGACTACTTTATCGGGGTTCATGGAAAAGCAGATCTCTTTCCCGTCAGGGGAAAAGTCGTAATCTCTCTCACCGCCGAGGGATATCGGGGGAACGTCAGTTTCGCCCGGGTTGACTTCCCTGATAACCGAGCCGTCCCGGCCCGCTATGAAAAGATGGCTTCGCCGTCCCTCCCTCCAATGATTCCAGTGCCGGTATAGAAGGTGGTCTATGACCCGCGCCTTTACCTTGCTGTTTCTGAATTCCTCCAGCTTCTCCCGGTTGCATTCCATGTCGCCGCATTCCGGGTACACCCTGGAGGTAAAGGCCAGCCTGGTTCCGTCCGGAGACCAGAGAGGCCCCGAAACCCCGGTGGGAATGTCGGTGATCTTCCTGGCTTCCCCGCCATCGATCGGAATAATCCAGATCTGGGAGGAACCGCCGCGGTCGGAGACAAAGGCAAGCTCCTTTCCGTCCGGCGACCAGCAGGGATCATAGTCATCGCCGGAGCTCTTTACGAATCTGCGGGGATCCCCGGCCATGACCGAAGCGATATATATATCGGTGTCGGATGAGTTATCCTCCTTGTCGAACCAGGTCACCGTAAAGGCGATCATCCTTCCGTTGGGGGAAAGCTCGAACTGCCCCAGCCTTCCCATTGAGATCAGGTCGTCGAAGGTTATCGCCCGCTTCTCCTCGCAGAGAAGCCCCTTCGGACCGAACAGTGACAGGGCCAGAGTCAAGACGACTGAGAGAACCGCGAGCCTTTTCATCATGAGCCTCCTTATCCGGTGATCGGTATCTTATTCGATTTCCAACGCCGGCGTTTTTGAACGTCGGAATGGTTTTCGAACATTCTTCCAGGCTTGTATCTTAATGCGGATTCATCACCATCCCGGGTTTTAACGAGTGTTAATTTTAGATTAACCGATTGACATAATCAATGATTATGGTAAATATTCCTGGAAATCCCTTTTTATTCGTCTTCTCGCGCGGGGAGGTTCATATGATCGAGGTAAATGATATCAGCAAATCCTTCGGTGATGTCCGGGCGGTGGACGGGGTCAGTTTTCGCGTGGAGAAGGGTGAGATATACGGTTTTCTGGGGCCCAATGGAGCGGGCAAGACCACCACGATATCCATGATCTCCGGACTTCTGGAGCCCGATTCGGGGACGATATCGATCGGGGGAGAGGAACTTACCGCCAAAACCACTGAAGTAAAGCGAAATCTAGGAGTGGTTCCCCAGGAGATAGCGCTTTATGACGAACTGTCGGGGAGGGAAAATCTTGTTTTCTGGGGCAGTCTGTACGGGATTCCTTCAGCCGAACTGAGAGAATCGGCGGAAAGGGTGCTGGATATGGTCGATCTGACCGGCAGGGCCGACGATCAGGTCAGGACCTATTCAGGCGGAATGAAGCGCAGAATAAACCTGGGAGCGGGGCTGATACACGACCCTGACCTGATTCTTATGGACGAGCCCACTCTCGGCATAGATCCTCAGGCCCGGGCCAGCATGCTGGATATTGTAAGGAAAGAGGCGGAAAGAGGGAAAACCATAATCTATACTACCCATTACCTTGATGAGGCCCAGAACCTCTGCGACCGGATAGCCATAATCGATAAGGGAACCGTTCACGCCGAGGGAACTCTTCGCCAGCTTACCGAAATGGCCGGCCAGGAGGATCTGGTAACTCTGACCGGCGATTTCGAGCCCTCCCATGCCAGAAAGCTTGTCAGCGGCCTTACCATAGATCATATAGAGGAGGGATCAGTGAGATTCTTCGTTTCCGACAGGGAAAGAATCGGAAAAGTGCTTAATGATTTCTTCGATGAGAGCCTGTACGTCAAAGAGGTCTCTATCAAGGAACCCAGCCTGGAAAGTGTGTTTTTGCGTTTAACCGGTTACGAGTTGCGGGATTAGGGGGCGGCTTGAAGGAGATCCTGGTCATATTCCGGTGCGATTTCAAGAGGAGGTTGAAGAACCCCCTGGGCATCGTCCTGATGATGCTGATACCCCTGGTCATGACTCTTCTGGTGGGACTCGTCTTCGGACGCGGCGAAGAGCGTAATCTTCCAGTCATAAAAGTACTGATGGTGGATGAGGATGAGGGCTTCATGAGCGAGTTGGTGTCCAGAGGGCTACGGCAGGATACCCTGGCCGCTTTTATGGACCTTCAGGAGGTGGAGGCGGCCGTGGGAAAAAGGATGATGGACAAGGGCGAGGCTTCAGCCATGATAATCATCCCAGAGGGTTTTACCGACGATTTTCTGAATAGAACCCCTACCAGCATTCGAATCGTAAAGAATCCTTCCGAGGCCTTTCTTCCGATGATAGTCGAGGAGATAGTGAAGACGATGACGGTAGTACTCGACGGGGCGGGAAGAGCCTTCAGCGGGCCGCTTCAGGAGATGCGATCCGTTTTTACTTCCGGGTCCTGGCCGGAAACCGAACGAATCAAGAGGATAATGGATCAATCCCGGGACGGCGTCGTGCTGGCGGGAGATTACGTCAGGGGAGAGATCATCACCTATGGTTCCGAGACGGAGACCGGCGAGAATGAGGGGGGCGGAGGGCTGAACATCTATGCCTATGTCCTTCCAGGAGCCCTGATTCTGGGATTATTGTTTATAAGCGAAATAACTCTTCGGGACCTGGTGAGGGAAAAGGATTCGGGGACGCTTCACAGGATAATGACGGCACCCCTCAGAGCCGCTCACGTGGTGGCGGGAAAGGTCATGGTGACCTTCTGCGTCACGGCTCTGACCTGCGTTGTTATATTCGTCATCGCTGTCATAGGGTTTGGAGTCGATATCGGAAGGCCGCTTCCCCTTATCGTTCACTTCGTGGGTGTGATTCTGATGTGCACCGGCCTGATGTCTTTCTTCTACGGCTTTATAAGTTCGGAGAGGACCGCCGACGCGGTGATGTCTGTGGTGATAATAGTGATGGCCCTGTTCGGGGGAAGCATGGTTCCTTTTGAACAGATGGGCCGGGCCCTTCAGGCTATCGGACGCTTTTCGCCGGTCTACTGGGCCGCGAACGGCTTTTTGAAAATATTCATCTTTGACGCGGGGCTTGGGGATATCGCCCTGAACATCGTGATCATGTACGGCCTGGGTCTGGCCACTCTAGCCCCGGGGGGCGTTCTCCTTGAGCGCAAGCTGGGAAAGGGGGCTTGAGACCGTAATGAGAAAGTGGAGCGCGGCAAGGGCCCTGGCTGTAACCGCCGGTGACATCAGGCTTACTCTGAAGGATAAGAGCCTGGTGGTATGGATATTTCTGATGCCCCTGGCGTTTATATTCTTCTTCGGAGCATCGTTCCGGATGGGAAGCGGCGGCAGTCCCAAAGCGACTTTGACCATAGAGGACAGGGATGGGGGGTTTCTGGCTCAAGACCTCGTTGAAGTTCTGGCTGAGGAGAATCTGTATCTTATCACCGAGCTGAAGGAAGGCCGGAATCCGGTCAGGACCTTGATAATACCCGAGGGTTTTACTGAGAGTGTCCTGGCGCGGGAAAAGACAAAACTGGTTCTTAGAAAGGAGCAGGACTCGGATTTCAGGGCGGGGGAAGCGGCCGGAATGGCCGTGGTCAGGGCCATCGCGACGGTGTCGGCCGGCCTGGTGGAACTGGAGATACGAGAAGCGAAAGAGGGAAGACCGAAATTCAGGATAGAGGGGAGTTCGCTCAGAGGGAGTCTGGGTGAACTGGCGGACGGCGATCCGGACATTCTGTCCCGCTACCGCGACGGACTGGATTCCTCTCTGGCATCGGAAAAGATCCTGGAAGTGGATGTTTCCATGGCGGGTAAAAGCGCTCGGGTACCTTCGGGGTTTCAACGTTCTGTCCCAGCCAGCCTGGTGATGTTCGTTCTGATGACCATGCTGTTCAGCGGAACCACCATAGCGGTGGAGCGCTCCGCGGGAATTCTCAGCAGAATCGCTTCCAGCCCCGCGGTAAAAGCGGAGATCCTGGCGGGCAAGCTGTTGGGAAGAATGGCCATAGCCGGAGCGCAGATATTGTTCCTCCTTCTTGCGGGAAGATTTTTCTTTAAAGTGGATTTTGGAAACGCCTATTTCGCTCTGATCCTTCTCATGACGGCCTTCGCTTTCTGCGCCGGCGCCCTTTCTCTACTGTTCGGTTCCCTGTTCACGAATCCGGACAATGTAACCGGGTTCGCCGTTGTGACTACGCTGGTAATGGCCGCTCTGGGGGGGTGCTGGTGGCCGCTGGAGGTGGTTTCCAGGCCTTTCAGGATCATCGCCATGTTTCTTCCGACAGGATGGACGATGAAAGGACTGAACAAGATCATAATGTTCGGTTACGGATTATCCTCTATCGGGCTTGACGTCATCGTGCTGATCGCCTTTGGAGCGGTCTTTCTGGCAATAGCCTCCCGTAAACTCAAGCTGACTCCGTGACAGTCAAGGCTCCTTCGAAAAAATTTTACTCGCGCCGTTTCAGCTTAAGGATTCGACAGGGCCGGGAAAGGCGGGCCTGCCGGCCGTTCTCGTTCCATTAGAAACAGCTATTCATCGGCCCGGCTGGAGGCGGTGTAGAAGACATCATCGCCATGGTGTTCCTTGAGGACTTCGTCCCTTTCCAGAAGCGAATCGACTATCTTGACTATACCGGGTACCGGAATTCCGAGCGACCTGCTCATGTCCTCTGCCGTGCAGGGACGCCTTCTTATCATCGACAGAACCTTGCTCTCCACCTCGGTCTCGGGTTTCCGAGCGCGCGCCTCTACGGCTGCGATGATTTCTGAAGGCGGGCCGAGAAAATCTTTAATCCTTTTAAGATCATCGAGGCCCAGCGGCCTGATATCTTTTTCCGTCCCCGGCCTCACCGCGGTATTGAGCTGCACGGAATCGACTTCGATCTTTTCCAGAAAGGAGCCCAGAGCCCTGAGATTTTCATTATCGTCGTTCATTCCGGGGACGAAAAGGATCTCGAAGAACACCCTTCCCCTGAATTCGCCGGTAAAGAGCTCCAGGCCCCGCATTATTCCCTTCAGATCGCACTGGGGATGGGGCCTGTTTATCGCCTGAAAGGTCTCTTCCAGCGCGGAATCCAGTGAAGGGAGTATCACGTCCGCTCTCATCAGCTCATCGCGGATCTCGGGCCGGTCCAAGAGGGAGCTGTTGGTTATGACCGCCAGGGGTATCTCTGCCATCTTTTTCAACTCCAGGATAAGTTCCCCCATTCTGGAATAGAGAGTGGGCTCGCCGGCTCCGGAGAGGGTTATTACATCGGGTTTCTCCTTGGATTCCGACAGATGATCTTCAACCTCGTCGATTATTCCGGTGAGGGGATAGAATTCCTCCCTCCGGCACCTCTTGTCAGTTGTCTTGCCGCATTCACAATACACGCAGTCAAACGTGCAGGTCTTGTAGGGAACCACATCTATTCCCAGGGATCTCCCCAGCCTTCTGGACGGTACGGGCCCGAATACTCGAGTCAAAACCGGCTCCTTTCTGACAACCGCCTCCTTTCGATTCAGAGGCGGGAAAAGGTGTTTTCCTCTGATCACTCGACTCTGGTGTCGTCGGCCTCTCTAATATACCGTCGGCAGCGGGAATTTTCCAGGTCGAATCTTAATTCAGTTTCAAAGTCCAACTCCGTCCGGCGGACGAAACCGCGTTTGAATATAACAATAATTTATAATCCAGAGCTTGCGGAGCGCGGAATAATTATTCATCATATATCAAAATAGCTAAAGATCCGCCGGCCGTTTTCTTGTCAACGATTCGGCAGCCAGTCGGCCGGGCCGAAACTCCGGCTCAAATCGATCAGGAGGCTTGTAAAATGCCAACCTCTGTATCACGGATGTACCAGAACAAGGTCCGTTCCGTAGACGATATATACAAGATAGTCAAACCTGGAAGCAGAATATTCATCGGTTCGGGAGCGGCGGAGCCCCAGAAGCTGATAGATATGCTGATAGAAAAGGGCAAGTATATCGAAGACCACGAGACTATGAACCTGATCGAGCTGGGAACCAGCGTTTACGCGGAATCGGTCATGAGCAAGCCGTTCAAGCAGAACGCATTCTTCATAGGTCCTAACGTCAGGGACGCGGTAAACGAGGGAAGGGCCGAGTACACCCCCATATTCCTCTCGGAACTACCAGGCCTTATCAGATCCGGCCAGATGAAGATAGACGTGGCTTTTATCCAGGTTGCCCCTCCCGACAATTACGGATTCTGCTCCCTGGGAGTTTCCGTGGATGTCGAGATGGCGGGGGCCGAGAGCGCCGATCTGGTTGTCGCCGAGGTGAACCAGCAGATGCCCAGAACCCTGGGGGACTGCTTTCTTCACGTCAAGGATCTCGATTACATAGTGGAAAGCGACGTGCCGCTTCCCACCCTGACTCCGCCCGAACCGGATGAAGTAGCGGTAAAGATAGGCAGGAACGTGGCCAGATTGATAGAAGACGGCGGCACCATCCAGACGGGAATAGGGATGATTCCCAACGCGATACTCAATTTTCTTGACGATAAGAAGAATCTCGGTGTCCACACCGAGATGTTCAGCGACGGAATAATCGACCTGGTCGAGAAGGGGATCGTGGACAATTCAAAGAAAACGATCCATAACGGCAAGATAATAGCGACCTTCGTGATGGGCAGCAAGAGGCTCTATGATTTCGTGGATGACAACCCCCTGATAGAATTTCATCCCTGCGATTATACCAATGATCCCTACATAATAGCGAAAAATGACAAGATGGTATCGATCAACGCGGCCATACAGGTCGATCTTACCGGTCAGGTATGCGCCGATTCGATAGGTGAGTACTTCTACTCCGGAATCGGCGGGCAGGTGGATTTTGTAAGGGGAGCGGCCAGATCCAAGGGGGGCAAGCCGGTCATAGTACTTCCCTCCACCGCCAAAAACGGTACCATCTCAAGAATAGTAGCCCATCTGGATGAAGGCGCCGGGGTGGTGACCTCCAGGGGGGACGTGCATTATATAGCCACCGAATTCGGGATAGTGAACCTGCACGGAAAGAATCTGAGACAAAGAGCCCTGGCCCTGGCAAGCCTGGCCCATCCGGATTTTCGCGACGACCTGATCAATTACGCGAGGAAGAGGAGCATCGTCCACATGGACCAGATGCCCCTTTCGATCGCCGGAAAGTACTATCCTGAACAGTATGAGCATACCGCAGAGTTCGAAGACGTGGAGGTGACTTTCAGGCCGGTGAAACCGACAGACGAAGCCCTTCAGAGAGAATTCTTCTACTCTCTCAGCGACGAATCGGTTTACTACAGGTTCTTCAATATCGTGAAGGCTCTTCCGCACGAGAAGATCCAGCCGATGGTGAACATCGATTACCGGGAAGAGATGGCGCTGGTCGGCCTGATAGGCGGACTGGACAGCGAAGAGATGATCGCCATAGGAAGGTTCAAGTTCGATCCCGCGGATAACATGGCGGAAGTCGCTTTCCTGGTAAGAGACGATTGGCAGGGAAGGGGGATCGGCACCCATCTTCTCAAAAAACTCATAGAGATAGCAAGGGAGCGGGGTATAAAGGGACTCAAGGCCGATGTTCTGGCCGAAAACAGGAAAATGCTTTCTGTTTTTCACAACTGCGGGTATCTGGTAAAGACCAAAATGGAGGACGGCAGTTATTCGGTGACCGTGGATTTTACCCAAAAGGAAGCCAGGTAGGAAGCGGGGCGGGCGGCTGCCAGCCGGCGGGGGCTTGAAGGAGAGAAGGACAATTAGTTTTTACAGCGGAGGTGTCAGTTGACAGGGAAAGAAAAAGACAGGGCCGCTTTTATTTACGCTCCCGGACTGTCCGTTTACAAGTTCAGTCCCCAGCACCCTTTTAAGCCATCGAGGGTCACCAGGGTGTATAATATGTGCTCGCGAAGGGGGCTTTTCCCCGAGCCCGCCGTTTCAGTGATCAAAATAGAGAAGGGAGATGAAGAAGGCCTTCGATATTTTCATACCGATCCTTATATCGAGATTCTGAAAAGGGCGGGGATGGGCGCCGAAGTTGATGTGGAGATGCTCTATCATGGAGTCGGAACCGCCGAGAACCCGATTTTCAAAGGGCTCTATGATTTCTGCGTCCTGTCGGTGGAGTCCACTCTGAAAGCGGTCGAGATGGTGGCGGACGGTTTTGAAAGTTCGTTTAATCCCGGGGGCGGATTTCACCACGCGCATTCGGACAGAGCGGCCGGGTTCTGCTACGCGAACGACGCGGTTATCGCCATAAAGAAGCTGAAAGAACTCGGGAAAAGGGTTGCCTACGTCGACATCGACGCCCATCATGGCGACGGAGTCCAGGACGCCTTCTACGACGATCCGGAGGTCCTTACCATCTCGACGCATGAATCCGGAAGGACCCTGTTTCCCTGGGGCGGATTCGAAAAGGAGATAGGTGAGGGAAAAGGAAAAGGTTTCAATATAAATATTCCCATGGAAGCTGATACTGACGATGAAATATTCGGCCTGCTTTTCGAAGAGATAGTAATGGACTCCCTCGAAAGTTTCCAGCCCGAGGTGATAGTAGGGGTATTCGGTACCGATACGGCGGCTACTGATCCATTGACCCATCTGAAGATGACCAATAACTCCTTTATCGAAGCAATTGAATTGATGCACGCGAAGTATCCCAAAATAGTGGCTCTGGGTGGAGGGGGCTACAACATGAGGGATGTGGTCAGGGCGTGGACCCTTCTTTGGGTGGAGCTGGGAGGACTGGAGCTGGAGGTGGGATATGGCGGCGCGGTGGGCGGAGTACTTCTGGGAGATGCCTCGATAGAGGATTCCGATCTAAGGGACATGAGGTCTTACACTTCGGGTCCCGAAAAGGACCGGCTGAGAAGGCGAGCGGACAAGCTGATAGATCACTACAGAAAAATAATCAAACCATTAATCTGAATCGGAGGCGGAACCAATTGTTTGACGGAAAGCTTGAATTATTGGAAGCGAAACTCAACGCGCTTCTGAACGCCTTGAAGAAAAACAATGGGCCTGAAGAAGTGGAAAGAGATCTGGCCGAAGCGGTGGATGACGCCCATTACAACAGGTTCAGCGATGAAGAGGAGTACATAAATCGCGTCGAGGAAATAATTCGCGCCACAAAACCCCCGGCGATGATCCGGGACTGGCAGGAGGCCTGGGGAAACCTTTTTTCTCACCTGGCCGCCGGACTGATCTCATCCCAGCGGGGAACCGAGATCGTGATATCGAGGCTTTACGGCAACGGGCATCTTCCCGAGGAATGCGCGGGGGAAAAGATCCTCTGCGT
This sequence comes from uncultured bacterium, assembly GCA_964488475.1. Taxonomy (GTDB): domain Bacteria; phylum Krumholzibacteriota; class Krumholzibacteriia; order Krumholzibacteriales; family WJIX01; genus CAZAUK01. The sequence goes on along the minus strand of CAZAUK010000017.1, from coordinate 50,219 downwards.
GAACCCCGGTTCGACTTCAACCAAGGTCGCCCTGTATGAGGGGTTGAGAGTTGCCGCCGAAGAAGAAGTTCATCTTACTCCGGATTACTCCGACAGCGTGGACGCCAGAGCCACCGCCATCAGCGGATGGTTGGAAAAGAGAGGCGTCAAAAAGGGGCAGTTAACCGGCCTGGCCTGCAGGGGAGGTTTTGTAAGAGGTGTCCCCACTGGCACTTACGAGGTAAACGAGCAGATGGCCAGGGATATTCAGAACCCCATTATTAATCACGCTTCTAACATGGGAATACTAATCGGGCTTAGACTGAACGAAGAATTCGGAAACGGCGGCTGCCTGGTTACCATGAGCGACCCGGTGGCTTCCGATGAGATGGCCGCCACCGCCAGGCTGACCGGAATTCAGAAGCTTATAAGGGACGGACGGGGCGCTCATTATCTAAATCACAAAGCGGTGAACCGGTTCGCCTGTTCCATACTCGGAATGGACCACCAGCGGGTTTCCACCATCGGTGCTCACATAGGGGGAGGCATTTCGGTGGTCAGGAACGATGAAGGACTGGTCTCGGACCTGATAAACGCCTTCGCGGGGCTTCCCAGCGCCAACCGCTGCGGTAACATACCTCTGGATGTGATGCTGCGTATGGTGGATCAGGGGGAGATGAGCCTGCCAGAGCTCAGAAAGTACCTTTTCGGGTCGGGAGGCCTGCTCGATCTTACCGGTACCAATGATTTTCGCGCCCTGCTGCATTTCCGCGAATCCGGGGCTATGGAAGATCAGAAGAAGAAGATAGAGATGGTCATAGATTTCATGGCCAATAACGTGGCCGGCGGAATAATGAAACTCGCGGCGGTGGAAAAGGAGATAGAACTGGCCATTCTAACCGGGGGATTGTCCAAGAGCGAGGAATTTGTTTCGAGGATCAAGAGAAAACTCCTGCCCTATTTCCCCGTGGGGGTAGTGCCGGGCTCGATAGAGCACGAATCGCTGGTGGCAGGCCACATGAGAGGAAAATTCATGCCCGACACTCTGAAGGATTATGTCAAGGCGCGCGATGCCCTCAGGGAAAAAAGGGAAGGGGAGGGGATTCTTCTCAAGACGACTATATTCACAGACCCCCAGTTGAGAAAAAAGGAAAACGAGCCGGTAACCAGCCTGGATGAGGTGGTCTATATGGCAAGGTCGCTGGTGGCGGCCAAAAAGGTCCCCCGAATAGCAATAGTCGGAGCGGATAACGAAGAAGCCGTGGCCGCGGCCAAGCAGGCCAATGAAGAGGGACGCTATCCTGTCGCCAAGTTCCTTCTGGTGGGAGACTACTACGAGATAAACAGAATCGCCTGGGATTACGATATCACCGTGGACGGGGATAACTACACCATAGTGGATTCGAATGATCCCGTTGCCCGGGCGGTGGAGCTTCTGGATTCGGGAAAGGCGGATCTGCTCATGAAAGGCAGTGTGAAGACCGCCGATGTGATGGGTTCTACCCTCAGTTATCTGAAGAACAGCGGAAAGATGAAAAAGGGGGTCATCTACAGCCACGTGGGTGTTTTTCAGATTCCCACATACCCAAGACTGTTATTTGTCTCAGACGCCGCCCTGATACCCAACCCGAACCAGAAAATAAAGAAGAAGATAATCGAGAACGCCGTTCGGGTGGCCAGGTATCTGAATGTCACTTACCCTAAGGTCGCCCTGATTTCGGCGGTCGAGACGATGATTCCCAGCGTTGAATCCTCCATGCTGGCCGGAGAACTGGCCAGGGATTACGCCGAGCGGGAAGACATCATAGTGGAGGGGCCGCTTTCGCTTGATATTGCCATGGCCCCGCATTCCGCTCAGGAGAAGCGCTATCAGGGGAAGATCAGAGGAAACGCGGACATTCTGATCATGCCTGATATAGAAGCGGGGAACGTGGTATACAAGTCGCTGATAGTCTCTTCCGGCGCTTATCTCGCGGGCGCGATAGTGGGAGGGGGAATTCCCATAATCCTGACTTCGAGGGGCGATTCAGCCAGATCCAAGCTGGCCTCCATATGCCTGGCCTGCGTTATAGCTCTTAAGCAGGGGGACATAAGCTCGGCGTAGGGCCGGCGTTGAATGTCAGAACAGGCAGCGAATGTCCAGGATCATTGAATATAGATTGTCTGGGGTGAGATCGTTTCCGTTTCCTTCTCTCCTTCCATGGTAAGTACGGCCTTACCGCTGTTGATGTTTCCGTATTCCACTCCATCGTAAAAATATCGGATGAGGGAATTATCGTAACCGGTTCTCTCTATTTTATGTTATAACTGTTTGAAATAGTGTCATATATATGGTATAATTCATGCTAATGTAAAAGGGAGCGTTCTTACTGCGAGGGAAGAAGGCTGTTAATAATGAGAGGGGAAGGCCCTTTCTGGTTTAATTGATCAGGCGGGGCCTTGGTCTGCGCAAACAGGCGGCAACTCGCTACTTGCCGAACCCATTCGCCTTTCGCCCCGGTGCTGTTTTTAATCTCTGGGGGATTGAGGAACGCGGCAGGTAAAATCTTTTATTCTATTTAGTCGGGCCGGAATTTTCTATACAGCCGGAGCCGGAAAGGAGTCTCAGATGCGGTCCAGATTTCTGACCTGTTTATTCACGGCGGTGGTTCTGGCGGCCATGAGTTTTAGCCTGGCCTTTGCCCAGGATCCAATGGCCGTGCCAAAGAAGGAGTTTAAAGCCGAAGGTGAAAACTTCGGTTATATACCCCCGCCGATAGACCTCAACTATCTGCAGCCCGAGGCGAATCTTCTCGGGGCCCCTCTCACCTCCTGGGACTGGAGGGCGATGGGCGGTGTGACACCCGTAAAGAACCAGAATCCCTACGGAACCTGCTGGGCCTTCGCGGCTTGCGGGGATCTGGAATCCAAGGTGCTTATCAATGAATCTTTTACGGCGGATTATTCGGAGCTCAATATTCAGGCGTGCAATCTAACCAGCTACCACGATTGCAACATCGGGGGAAACGCCTGGATAGCGAACAACTACCTTTCACAGTTCGGTTCGGTGCAGGAAAGCTGCGATCCATACCCGGGCGGATGTCCTAATCCCACATGCATAAATCCCGCCTGTGCCTTTTTCAAGCAGATAAGGGAATGGATCCTTATACCCAATGACGTTACCGCGATAAAGAACGCCGTTCAGACCTACGGTCCCGTTTACACCTCCATGTACGCCAGTTTCTCCGGATTCGGCTCGTACGACGGAAGCTACTGCATAACCTACTCCGGGACCGAGGACCCGAACCACGCGGTCCTGATCGTGGGTTGGGACGATGATATGTGCAGTGGAAACGGCGCCTGGATAGTTAAGAACTCCTGGGGAACCGGTTGGGGCGACAACGGTTATTTCTACATCCAATACGGCAGCGCCAGAATCGGAAGCAGCTCCAGCGTTATCTCCGGTTACGTCGATTACGATTCGAACGAGACCATCCATTACTATGATGAGTGGGGATGGTGGAGTTCGGTGGGATGGGGCGACGGAGTTGACTGGGGCATGATGGAGCTGACTCACAACCAGAGCGATGAGTACCTCAAGGCGGTTTCATTCTCGGGAACCAACAGCCCCACAAGTTATGAAATATATGTTTATGACAGTTTTTCCGGCGGCTCGCTTTCCAATCTGCTGGTCGGCCCTATATCCGGTACGGTCAGCGAAGCCGGCTACTATACCGTGGATCTCCCCGCTCCTCTCCTTCTGGTATCGGGAGACCCGGTCTATATAGCCATAGAGTTCGATACCGGCACTTACGGCTACCCGATCCCCTACGACGATACCGGAGCGATGGAGACGGACAAGTCTTTCGTCAGCAATGACGGCAGTACCTTTACCGCTCTTGATAACGGTTCCTACGCCATGGGCGATGTCAGCATCAGGGGAATAGTGGGACCGGAAAGCTCTTCGGGCAACTGCTCAAAGGAGGGAATCCCCCAGATTCAGACCGGATTCCCCACCGGAACCCAGACCGCGGTTAAGGGCGAAGAGTGGTGCGCCACCATAACTCTGGGAAACTCGGGCGCCAGCACCGACACTTTCTGCGTGGATGTCTACGACACCAAGGGATGGAATATCACCAGCGACCCGGCCGCTTTCAGCTGCCGCGAACTGGCCGCGGGGGGAACCTGGAATCAGCAGATATGCGTGGTGCCGCCTTGCGCGGCGGCGTCTGGCGAGCTTGACACCCTGTACGCTGTCATGGCCTACTGCGATCTGGACGGAATATGTTCGCCGGATTGCGATGGTAACGATACCACCATGGTGGTGCTCTCGGCCGCCGATCCGGGGGAAGACATAACCATCGAGCAGGCCGACAGGTATTATGTGGAAATCGGCATCACAGAGGCCTCGGTTCCCTTCCAGCTGTGCAATCCGAATCCATGTGCCTCGCCGACCGTCTACAACTACCAGATAACCAGCCCCGGCTACAGCTCGGGCGGATGCGTTATTCCGTCTATCGATCAGAGCGGATCCACAGGAAGCGTCGGGGGTGGAGACTGCGAAGCGGTCTACGCTAGCTTGGACGCTTCGGAGGCCTGCGTGGGCGATACAGCTTCGCTCCAGATAGTGGCCTGGACCGGAAGCGTCAGCGACACCTGCGTGCAGATAGTCGAGATAATCGAGCCCATACCGGTGCCGGTATTCAGTCCGGTAATACTTGTGGTAATGGTACTGGGCCTGATTCTGGTAGCGGCTATAGTATTCAAGAGACGCGCTGAAGGAAACGCGTAAGCTCAATAGAAACGTGCTCTCTTCGGGCCGGTGGTTTGACCAACCGCCGGCCCATTCTTATAACCGTGAAGCCAGAAGGATGCTCCCGCTGCAGCCGGAGTGCCGCGGCGGGCGGGCGGGTATGCCGCGGAATTATTCACCAGGATAAATTCCTGCTTTAAGATGTAGAACTTTTTCTGCTATTATCATCTCTCTGCGTAAATGGCGGTTTTGAGTCGATGGGAGGATTGCTAGCGCAATGAGCGGCAGGCTGGTTACAAGCCAAACCTATCAAGGGCTTTTCGAAATCCTAGAAGAGAGGATTCAAAAGGAGAAGAGGGAAAAAGGGCACGGCCGGGTATATGTCCTGGCAAGCTCCAACCTGGCGGCTTTCCAGACCAGGCGGCTGCTCGCCGACAGCATGGGGGCCCTCTTTAACGTGGATTTTCTCACATTTGCCGACCTGGCTTCGGAGGTCGAAGCACTGACAGTGCCAGAAAGCGCCCCCCCCATACCTCCCCGGGCCGACGAACTGATACTCAGGCATATCATCTCTTCCGAAGGCGGCCTGGATTATTTTGATGATATTTCAGGTTCTGAAGGCTTCTTCCGTTTTATTCTTGGAACACTGACAGATCTGGCGGAAAGCGGACTGGACGCCGAAGGAGCCCGAACTATTCTGTCCAGCCGGGAAGGCGGCGGTCTCCCGTTGAGAGTCCGGTCCGTTTTGTCTCTCTACGGCCGTTACCGGGAAGCTGTCCGGGCCGGGGGCGGGGACTTTCACGAAAGATTCCGAAGAGCGGCCAGTTCGGGCGGCGAGATCAAGTTTGAAGGGCCGCTGCTCGTTTACGGATTTTATGATTTCAACCAGATGCAGATCCGGCTTCTCGAATCGTTATCCTCGAAGAACGAAGTAGAATTGATGGTGATAGGGGGGCAGGGGCGTATTTACAGTTTCGCCTCGGATACGGTAAGCAGGCTGGAAAAGGCGGGATTCGTAAACTCGGGGCGAGCCGGCGATGGCGCCGCTGAAGACGCCGGCGGCGATCAAAATATAATATTTCTGCGGACCGCCGATGAAGAGGAGGAAGCCAGGGAGATTGTACGAATGATCCTCGAAGCGGCCGGGGATGGAACCCCCTTCTGGAAGATGGCGGTGATCTACCCTTCGAAGGAGCAGTTCGGGCCTTTGACAGAAGCGCTGGAAGAAGGCGGAATACCTTTTTATTCCGGCGCCGGCCAACCGATGGAAAGAAAAAGGATTGTGAGGTCCGCGAATCTTTTAATCGATTTTCTGGCGTCTGATATCAGAAGAAAGGATCTGGTCGAGTTTATATTAACCGCTCCTCTTAAACTCTGCCCGGAAACCGGGATGACCCCGGGCCTGCTGAGGCTCTGGGTGAGAAAAAGCGCGGAGGCGCAGATGACCGGGGAGAGGGGGTGGCTGCAGGAGAACACTGAACTTATCGAACGCTTGGGCGGCCGGGGTGATTCAGAGGGGGTTATATGTGCTCAAATGGCGGCCGGCCTTCTGGGGAGTATTGAAAGAGCGTCCGGGGATCTGCAGGATATCGGGTCCTGGAAAGAGGGAACCGGGAAAGTGGCGGAACTGTTCACAGAGGTCTTTGAGGCCGGAGAAGGTCTAAGGGATCTTCTTGAAGCCGTTTCGCCGCTGCGGTCACTTGATTCGCTGAACTTGCCACTTTCTTCCGCTCTGTTCAGGAGCATGCTTAGAAATGCGGTAAGAGAGGCGGTTCCTTTAAGGGGCGGGTTCGAGAGGGACGGGCTCAATCTTATGACCCTGGAAATGGCCCGGGGCCTGAGATTTGAGAGGATCTTCATGCCCGGGCTTACCGACGACTCTATTCCCGGAAGGATAGGACAGGACCCCTTTCTTAGGGACAGCGAGAGGGACCGGCTCAACCGGATCTTTGGAGGCGGGATCTTTCTTCAGAACAAGCTGGGCAGATTGGAAGAGCTGGAACTGGTTTTCACGCTGATAACCCGGTCGGCCAGCAGGCAGATAGTATGCGGTACTCCCATGTTCTCCGCCTCCACCGGAAAGAAGAAGATCAGGTCCTACCTGGTAGAACTGGCTGAACAGCGACTGGAAATGGCTGACCGGCCGGCAGAATCAGGGACGGGCGCTTCAGGCGCCGATAGTTTTCAGACCAGGAAGGTGCTCAGGGATGAAATCCCTTCCTTGTTAGTCAGCGCGGGGGAGTTCGATTACTTCCAGGCTTTTCGAGCCAGGGAAACGGGGAAAGGCTTTCCGCCTCCCGGCCCTTTCTTCAGCAGGGCGGTCAGAACGCTCAGAAACCGTTACCAGGCGGAGAAATTCACCCCGTGGGACGGCGTTTTCGCAACACGGGAAAGCAGGAATAGAATAAAGGGAATACTCAAGAGGCGGGGTTATTCCTTCTCGGCAACTTCCATGGAAAGGTATTCAAGGTGCCCGTTCGCCTTCCTGTGCGGAAACCTTCTGGGAGTGGAATCCCTCAAGGAGCCCGAGAAGATTCTGAGAATCACTCCTCTTCAAAGGGGATCGATAGTGCACCGGGTTCTGGAAAGGGTCTATGGGGAGCTCGCCTCGCGAAAACTGCTTCCGCTTCGAAAGACCGACCATGAAAAGGTGATGGCGGTTTTTTACCAGATAGCAGGCTCGATTCTGCGGGATTATCCCCGAAAAGATCCGGTCGGTCTTCAGTTTGTCTGGGAGATGGACAAGAGGGATATCCTCCAATCTATAACGCGTTTCCTTGAAACAGAGTTCGAAGAAGAAAGCGATATGGTGCCCTCACTGTTTGAAATAGAATTCGGCTCCCAGCAGGCTCCTGTCGAAATCAGCACCAAACAGGCGGGAAAGACCGTGAGGTTCCGGGGACGGATAGACAGAGTCGATCTGGGCCCGGGGGACAGGTTCAGAGTGATAGATTACAAGACCGGCAGGATAAGGATGAAAGACAACCGGTTCAGCGGTGGCGATTACCTTCAGCTTCCGGTCTACCTTCTGGGGGCTTCTGCGGTATCGAGCCGGCACGTTGGTTCCGGTACGGCAGAGTACAGGGTGGTATCCACCAGGGAGGGTAGAGAGGCGGCCGGGTTCAGCGGCGGCGAGCTGGAAAAGAGGATGGATAGGTTCGAAGAGATCGTGGAGACAATAATTGAAGGAATCGAAAAGGGTATCTTCTTTGCCAATCCATCCAACGATAACTGCGCCTATTGTGAATTCAGCAAGGCCTGTCCCACATATGCCGGAAACCTTTTCGAGAGAAAAGCCCGGAGCGACGATAGAGCACGGGAATACGTGGCGATGAAGGAGATCGAATGATATCCGAATACCGTGATCATGATGGGGATCTGGTCGACTGGCGGCAGAGGAGGATGGCGGAAGAGGACCTCGATTCATCGATGTGTATAGAAGCGGGAGCCGGTACCGGCAAGACCAGGCTTCTGGTAAACCGGTACCTGAACTTGCTCAGGGAAGGTAAAGCTGAATGCCGTGAGATAGTGGCGATTACCTTCACTGAAAAAGCGGCCGCCGAGATGAAAGAACGGCTCAGAAAAGAGATATCCGCTATTGTAAGGAAAAACAAGAAGACCGCGGAAAGCGGCGGTTCCATAGGAAAGGGCGGCTCTGAGTCCTATGGCGATCTATGTTCTTTCGGCAAACGGATGGAACGTGCGCTTATCGAGCTGGAGAGAGCCCCCATATCCACGATACATTCTTTCGCTTCCTCCCTGATAAGAGATTATCCTGTCGAGGCGGGTGTGAATCCCGGGTTTGAGCAGATGGCCGAACCGGACATTACGGTTTTCTTCGATGACTGCTGGAGTGAGTTTCTCGAAGAGACATCCGGCCCTCATGTTCGCTACATTCAGCGGTATATGAGGCTGGGGGGGAGGATCGACAAGCTGAAAGAGCTGGCCGCGGCCTTTTACAACAGCCGTTTTGAAAGAGAGGTAACCGGAAGGCTGGATGGGGAGGCGGAATACGTATCCGCCGGAAAAGAACAGAAGGAAGATTCCGGTATCCCCGAAGGCTCGCGCGAAGACCGGACTTCGTCTCTTCTGGATGCGATTTCGGATTACGCCCGGAAATTGATGGAATCGGCTTCCAGATACTGCCAGGATTCGGAAGACAATGGATATCTGGAGATAATGGATTTTATAGGGCGGTTCGGAAGCCATGAAAACCTGAAAGATGAAGAGCTGGAGGAGTTCCTTCTTTTCCTCGATCCTCCAGGGGCGAAAGGAGCTAAAAAGAACTGGAATCCGCCGGAGAAGTGCTCCGAGTACAAGGAGTCGGCGGGCGAGCTCAAAACCCTGCTTAATGAATACAGGAGCGGCTATCTTCAGGACGTGATCGAGGGAGTCACCGGCTGGCTGGAAGATTACCTGCAGTTCGTGGCCAGGCGTAAAAATGAGAAGGGAGTCCTCGATTTCGACGACCTGCTGATAGAAGCGCGCAAGCTGCTCAATAACCAGGAGGTGCTTGAATCGGCAAGAAAAAGATACAGGTATATTCTGGTGGACGAGTTTCAGGACACCGATCCGATACAGGCGGAGATAATATTCGTCCTAGCCGGAATAGGTCCGGAAGGAGCGATTTCGATGAGGGAAAGAAGCTCCAGCCTGTTTATCGTGGGAGATCCCAAACAGAGTATATACAGGTTCAGAAAGGCCGACATAGAGGTATATGAGAGGGTAAAGAAATTATTCTCCGCCCAGGGCGCACTTCACGGAATAACCCAGAATTTCAGGTCGGGCCGGAAAATTGTGGAGTGGGTGAATAGGGCGTTCTCCCGATTGATAGAGAGCCCCGAAGAGGGGGCATACCAGCCCGATTACGAACCGATATTCCCTCACAGAAGCGATGATAACGCTTCTGTGGTCGTGCTTGACCTGGAGGAAGATTTTGGAAAGTCCAGGGCGGATGAGATGAGAAAGGTGGAGGGAAAGGGAATAGCCAGGCTGATAAAAAATCTGATTCAGGAAAAGAGGCTGGTGCGGGACGTGGATAGCAAGTTGTTCAGGCCATTGAAATACAGTGACATAGCGCTGATATACCGGGGAAGTACCGGACTGGAGAATTACGAGGACCCGCTTCGCTCGGAGGGAATCCCCTACCTGGTAGAAGGTGGGGGGCTCTACTATTCCCGGCAGGAGGTAAGGGATCTCGCCACCGCCCTCTGGTCCATTGAGGATCCCGGCGACTCGGTCGCCGTGTTTGCGGCTCTCAGATCTTCACTGTTCGGCTTCAGCGACGAGGAGATCTTTATGTTCAAGGAAAGCGGCGGAAGCCTCGACTACCTGGCCGGCCCTGTTCCGGAAGGGAAAAGATACGGCCCCTTCGCCAAGGCGTTTGAACTTCTCTGCGATCTTCACAGAAGACGTAACCAGAAGGGTTCATCCTGGACTGTGAGGCGGCTGGTAGCCGGCACCAGCCTTATGGAGGTCTCCCTGTTCAGGCCTCATGGCAGGCAGAGGGTGGCGAATATCCGCAAAGCCGTGCAGACCGCCAGGGCATTCGACAGTTCCCTCTATTCTTTCAGGCAGTTCGCGGAATTCTTCATGGAGAGGGCGGCGGGGACGGCCGGGGCGGGGGGGATGTTCGGCGGCAAGGAACCGGAATCCTCGCTGGTCGACGAGGAGGAGAACGCGGTCAGGCTTCTCAGCGTTCATAAATCTAAAGGCCTTCAATTCCCGGTGGTAATAATGGCCAATCTGCTTCAGAGCAGGATCTACCGCGGGGGGGTTTATATCGAGGGGGGGAGGAAGGTAGAACTGAGGCTGAGAAAGGGCTGGGAGACCCCCGGGTACGGCAAGGCTTCGCAAAGGGACAAGCAGCGCGAAGAAGCTGAGAATATCAGGTTGATGTACGTAGCCGCGACCAGGGCGGGTGATCTTCTTGTGATACCCCGTGTTCCCAAGCGGAACAGTTTCTATGAGTTGATAGAGGATTACCTTCCCGCCTTCCGTTCAGCCCGGGAATCAGATGAGGAGCGCTCGCGGCCGATAATAAGAGAAGAAGAATCGAGGGCCGATGACGGACGGGAGGTGAGGGATGTGGTTTCAGTTGTGAATGTAAGCACCCTTTCCCCGCTTTCGCCTGAAGAGAAACCTTACTCCAGAACACCGGATACTAGCGTAGAGAGCCTATCACGCCGCGACGCCGTCCGGGGAGGCTGGATCAAGGATAGAGAAAGATTGATAGAGAAATCTGCCGCCTGCCCGCTGGTAGTGACTCCCTCGGGAGCGGAAGATGCTGTTTTTCAGCAAAGCGCTGCTGAAGAGAAGGGGTCCGCCGGGTCAGGAGTCAGGGCCGCCGCCCCCGGTGTTGAAAGTACGCTTGAGGCCAAAGGCGCTCTTTCATTCGGTTCAGCTTTTCATCGTCTGATGGAGTCAGTGGATTTCTCCTCACCCGGCGAGATAGGGCTTCGGGCCCGGAAAATAGCGTTGGAATATTCGATTCCGGAAGCGGCGGAGGAGCTGGCCGGACTGGCGGCGCGGACCCTTGAGTCTGACATTATGAAGAGAGCTCTGGTTTCCACATCGGTCTTTCGGGAGGTTCCTTTTACAATTCGGTGGAACAGGACAGAGTCCCAAAGGCCCGCGTCTCTGTATATCAGCGGCAGGGTGGACCTTCTGTTCGAGGAGCGGGGTAAATGGACCGCCGTGGATTACAAGACGGACCGGGTGGAGGATCCTGGAAGCAGGCTCGAGTCATACCGGATGCAGGGCGCCCTTTACATCACTGCCCTGGAAAGGGCGGGCATTCACCTTGATAAGGGAATAGTCTTTTATTTTGCCAGGCCCGGCGTCCCCGTTTTGCTCAAAAAGGAAGATGTAGCCGGCAAGGAGGTAGAGGAGTTCCTGGCCGGTGTGGGATATAGATAGAACAGCCCGCCGCCGGCTCGCTCCGGCCGGAATATATCTTTTCATTTAAATTCACGCAAACTATTCAGACGGCCGCTTTGATACTTTCAAGTTTGGCGCCCACCAGTTTCGCGACCTTTTTGCCCGAGAGGAGCATTCCTCCGAATATGGGGCCCATTCTGTAGGAACCGAAAGCCGCGTTGGCGCACATTCCGGTGACGAAAACATTGGGAAAGACCTCACGCGTGTTTTCTATGGTGGTCTGTTCGGCCCGGTCGGCCCACATCGACCGTTCTCCCTCCACCCTGCCGGAAGGTGTCATCAGCCTGGCGTCGACCTTCCTTTCGATGATCCTGACGATTTCAGCCGGATGACCGGTGGCGTCTATAATAAAGGATGATTCCATTGTAAGGGGATCTACATGAAGGCCGGCCGAATCGACACTGGACCAGTTGATGACCACGCCTTCCGCTTTGTTCTCTTTTATGACCAGGTCCTCAACGCTTATCAGATTGAAGATCCTGGCACCATTCTTGACCGCGCGGGTTCCTATGGAACATACCGCCTCGATGGAATCAGCGGTGAAATATTCGTTTGAGAACGCCCTGGTGTTTACCCCGAACGCGTCCAGAATCTCCTTGCCCTCCCGCTGTACCACAATCTCGTTCATCATCATGCCCCCGCCCCACATACCCCCTCCAATACTCATCTTTCTTTCGATGACGCAGGTCTTCCACCCCGATTTTGACAGTTCCGAAGCTGCCACCAGTCCGGAGGGGCCGGCGCCCGCTATGACCACGTCGCACTTTATAAAATCAAGCAGTTTTTCCGTGTAGCTCTTTATGATCGCTTCGGTAACCTTCTTTTCGCTCAGAGGCATTTCTTTCTCCTTGGTGTGATATTTGAAATTCTATTTATGACTTATAAGAGGCGGACGTTTTCCGCCTCCTCTTCTTTCCGCCGGGGCCATGATGACCCTTCCGCTATATCTCTTAACGCATGGGGCACTCCAGGTCAAGATTATTCTGGCCCTGGAATATTCTTTATGGAACGGTGTTTAAGTCATATATATTAAACTTTACGCCGGTTGTCATAGGGCCGGCCTCTGAAACGGAGATTTTCTTATGAAAATCTTCGATGGGGTGGTGTTTGAAATCGCGCCTCATCGAGAAACACCGGGCATTCTGAATAGATACGCCTCGGTCCTGAAGTCTTAGAAAGGTCACGGGTGATAGAAAAGCATGAAGGATTCCAGCGAATTGAGAAACCGGCTGCGAAAGATAGACGGCCGGGGGTACAAGGCTTACAAGAGCATAAAGGGTGAATATGTTTTTTCTTTCTTTACCCTGTCCATAGATCATGTCCAGGGGGATCCATACGCGGCTCCCTCCAGGGTCAGGATACTGGTGGACTCCAGAAGAGCCGGATTTGAGGAAGAGGCCTACCGTGAGTCCTCCAGGCGGGTCGCGATGGAGGATAAAATAACCAGGATGTTCGACGCGGCCATAAGAAAGCATGTTTCGGGAAGAAGGGGGTCCGGCAGGAGCGGCAAGGTGAGTGTAGACTTTCCGGGGCAGGAGGTTCTGGAGAGGACATCCTGTTTCGTGTCAGACGGAGATCTGGAGGTAAGGTTCCTGGTGGGCCTGCCGGCCAGGGGCAGGAGGATCCTGGCAAAGGAGGCGGAAGAGATATTCTTCGATGAGATTCCGGCCATCGCCCGGGAGGCTCTACTGTACGGGAATATCGACCAGGCTGCCCTGAAAAGACACCTGGATGTCAACGAGGATCAGGATTTCATAAGAAACTCCCTGAAGGATATGGGACTGGTCGCGTTTATTGCCGACGGCTCTATCCTGCCCAGAAGGAGCGGAATAGACGACCGGCCGCTGAAGGAGTCCGGCGGCATCAAGGTGGTTCCCTTCAGGTCGCCTGAGACCATGCTGGTTACGCTGGATGTTCCTCACGCGGGTACCGTTCGGGGAATGGGAATCCCCGAAGGGATAACCCTGGTGGTGGGAGGGGGGTTTCACGGCAAATCCACCCTTCTTAAAGCCCTGGAGAGAGGCGTTTACAACCATGTGCCCGGAGATGGAAGGGAGCTGGTGGTTACCAGGGGGGACGCGGTCAAGATCAGGAGCGAGGACGGAAGAAGCGTGAGCGGCGTGGATATCAGTCCGTTCATAAGTAATCTCCCTTTCGGTGTCGACACGGTCGATTTTGATACCGTGAACGCGAGCGGATCGACTTCCCAGGCGGCCAATATCGTGGAGGCCCTGGAAACCGGCAGCAGGTTCCTTCTGATCGACGAAGATACCTCGGCCACGAATTTCATGATCAGGGACGAAAGGATGCAGGCCCTGGTGGCAAAGGGCAGGGAGCCGATAACCCCTTTTATCGACCGGGTGAAGGATCTTTACGAAGAGGAGAAGGTCAGCACCATTCTGGTTATGGGGGGCTCGGGAGATTATTTCAACGTTGCTCACAGGGTTGTTATGATGGATACTTATCTTCCGTATGATGTAACGTCCCGGGCTGAAGATATCGTCAGAGCGATCAAAACCGGAAGAGTCACGGAGGGAAGAGAAGGGTTTAGAACAATAGCGGTAAGGGAACCTCTTCCGGAAAGCTTCGATCCTTCCCGTGGCAGGAGGAAGGTCAAGATAAAGGCCGCCGGACTGGACCGTATACTTTTTGGCAGGCACCAGATAGACCTCTCCGCCGTAGAGCAGCTTGTGAGCGTAAGCCAGACGAGAGCCATTGGATACATAATAAATTACTATTACAGGAATTACTGCGCCAGGGGCCGGCCTCTCTTCGAAGGTCTGAAGATGGCCATGGAACAGATCGGGAAGAGGGGCCTGGATCAGGTTACCATATTCAGAACGGGGGACCTGGCATTGCCCCGGATTTACGAGGTCGCGGCCGCCGTCAACAGGCTGAGGACTCTTAGAACGAGAAAACCGCGGTGATTCAAAAAGGGGCGCCGGAGAAAGATGAGATTCGGAAAGAAAAATGACGAATGGGCGGCATCGAGCTCTATCCTGCCCGAAGCCGAAGAACTCTACAGGATCCTCACCACCCTGGTGAGTGATATGGTCTATTCGATGAAAGTTTCAGTGGACGGGACGGCAGAGGGCGAATGGGCCAGCGATTCCTTTGGTGAAATGATGGGATATTCTACCCGGGAGCTCGATTCCAGTTCGGGATTCTATACCGCGGTGCACCCGGAGCACAGAGAAGCTTTTCGCCGGCACCTGGAAAAACTGAAAGCCGGTGAGGAAAGCTCGGTGGAACTAAGGATAATAACCCGGGACGGAAAGATTAAATGGCTTCAGGACAGCGCCATGCCGCTGCGTGGCAGCGACGGTTACAGGGTGGTCAGGATAATCGGGGCCGTTAAGGATATCACCAAGAGAAAGGAGGCGGAGACAGAGCTTGCCAGGGCCAACAGGAAGCTGGCCGGCATTAACGAGCTGTTTGAAATCATCGCCTCTTCCGGGGAAAAGGAAGAACTCCTGAAAAGGATTATCACTCCCATGGCCCGCTTTTCAGAAGCCGATGCCGTCTTTATCTTCACCCTGGGGCGGGGAAAACCGGTTCTGGAGGGTTCCTTTCCCGAAGGAAGGAGCCTGGAGCCGGAAATCTCCTGTCTGGTTTCGGAAAGCCTTAAAAAGGGAAAGGTGGTCGAAGCCAGGCGCGGGGAGGATAAGAGCGGAACAGCCGGCGGCGCTCTTGAAAAACCCGGCGCGGAAACGGCCGCCATCTTCCCGTTGGAATATAAGGATGAGGTGTACGCCGCCGTGGCGGCGGTCTACTCTGAAGAAAGTGAAACTTTGGACTGGTTCAGGGAGTATATAAAGATAGCGGGGAATCAGATAGGGCTCGCTCTGGAAAGACTGGCGCTGGTTCAGTTAAAGGCTGCCAGGGAAAAGGAGTTCAGAGACCTTACCGAAAGCCTGGTGGAAGGATTTGAAAGCGAAAGGAAAGAACTGACCGCTAAGCTTCACGACGGCATCGCCCAGAGCCTGGTGGAGCTCAGTATGGAATTCGATCTTCTGCGAAGATCCCTTCCTGAGGGAAAGGATGATTACGGGGATATCATAGAGAATATCAGAGGGAAGCTTAAAGGGGTTGTGGAAAGCGCCAGGGAGCTTTCCTATTCACTGCATCCTGCCATGGTCAAGGATCTGGGGCTCGTTTCGGCGCTGGAGTATCACGCCAAGAGGCTCAGCAGCGGCCGGAAGGCAGAGGTCCTGATCGAATCGGCGGGCTTCAATGAAACACTTCCCTACAAGATTTCTCTTGAGCTTTACAGAATAGCCCAGGAAGCCCTGGCGGGGGTCCTTAAGGAGCCTGGATTGGACCGGCTAAATTTACGATTGACACGAGGGGTGCCTTCTGTGATAATTATCATCGAAGGTAATGGAGCGGGTTTCAAATCGGAAAAAGAAGCTATCTCGGCCCTGGGACTCGGGCTGATAGGTATAAGAGCAAGAATTGAAAAACTCAACGGGTCTTTAAGCATAAGCACTAGCCCCGGTAATGGAATAAGAATAAGGGTTTCCGTACCGGTGGAGGTAGGAAATGGAAAAGGTGCCCAAGGTCCTGCTGGTTGAAAACCATGCCATTTTAAGACAGGGACTGAAAAGACTTCTGGAAGACAGGGAGATCGAAGTGGTAGGCGAGGCGGAGGACGGAAGGGCGGGGGTCGAGCTTACCGAGGAGCTCTCACCCGATTTGGTGGTTATGGATATCAGCCTTCCCAGGCTGGGGGGCATAGAGGCAACCAGGCAGATAAAGAAGAATCACCCGGAAATAAAAGTTGTAATGCTCACTATCCATTCCCAGGAGAGTTACGTGTACAAGGCTCTGGAAGCGGGGGCCAGCGCTTACCTTCTCAAAGAGACCGCCGCGGAAGCTCTTCTGGAAGCGATCGACAAGGTTTTAAGGGATGAGATATATATTTCTTCCGCTCTGCCCCGGGACATACTTGAAAATTACAAGAAGATGGTCAGTTCCGGAAAGAATATAGACGAATTCAGCAGGCTGACAAACAGGGAGAAAGAAATCCTGCAGCTGATTGCTGAAGGACTGACCAGCAAAGAGATAGCCGATAATTTGTATATAAGCGTTAAGACGGTAGAAAACCACAGGGCCAACATAAAGAAAAAAGTCGATATACACGACACAGCGGGACTGGTGCGGTACGCCATAAGGATAGGGCTGGTGGAACCGGGGCCGGTATAAAATAGTTATTATTCCCTATAGATATTATTACGGCGGTAAGGTATCATTAAACAGTTGAAGGGAAAATATTGAGGCTTGTTACCATAAAATGTAAGAGATTTTCAAAAACCAGGGCTTTCTAAATACTGTGTCGATTGGAGGCTTTTTAAAGGTTTATTAAAATTTGAGAGTAGGATTTGCCGCCTGAATTTAAGGGGGTCTTTTCCTTCCTACCAATAAAACCCCATCTCTTCCCCTAGGAGATGAGCCGCTTATTTAGGAAAAGACCTCCGCCTGATCCCAATCAGGCTTAACCTACCACGCTCCGGTGAGAGTCCCTTAGGATCGCTTTTTCACTTCCATAGGAGCTGAGGTTAATCAGGCGGCATTTTTTTATATTATTTCTCTTGTAACCCCTCCGGCGTATAGTTCATAATCCTGGTCAAAAGCCCCATTCGGCCGCCGGTATTCAAGCCGGCCGCGCAGCGGCGGGTTGACGCGGACGCGGGGGCGGTCATCTGTAATTCATCTGGACTGGTGGAATAATATTTTGGTCTTTTCAGCCGGGCGCATTTTCATTCCGTTATTTTTGGCTTTATCTTTCATGGCCGGTCCGGCCCAGAGGCTCAGCGCTGAGATTCCGCCTCACGCCCAATATCCCAGCAAGCTCATGAGCCTCAAAACGGGTTACGTTCTGGGTTACGGCCAGAGGGTCAAGGTGGGGCTTGGCGAGAGTGGTATCGGAATCAGCGACAGAGTCCAGGTCACTACCAATACCCTTTTCGATCTTCTTACATTCGTCAATGCAGAGGTAAAGCTTTCACTCCTCGAGGACAGGCTTCCCCTTCCAGCTCTGGCGGTATCGCTGGGATATTACAGCCTGCTGACCTCCGAGCTTATAATAGACACTGTGGTTCACGAGGCTTTCGCCGATGAGGATATGTCCCTTGATTCCGGGTTGGATTGCCTGACCTTTTCCGCTTCCGTCAGCAAAAGAGTATCTTCCAGGACCAGGGTTCACCTGTCTTTTCAGTATTACCATCTGGAGGGGGAGGTCAGGACAGAGGAACCTTTCACGCTGTCTACAGAAGAGGGTGATATGGGGCTTGAAATGTCCCTGGACCAGTCCGCCCACCACAGCTGCCTGCTTGGCGCGGTCGACTTCGATTTGCTGGAGCACCTCAAGCTTATGGTGGAGCTGGGTTACGATATCACCCGGGAGGCGGGAAGAGGAGGAGCGGGGTTCCGCCTGGGGTTTATGAGAAGCTTTGCCCTGCAGGCCGGTGTGATATGGCCTGGGCTGCAACTGGAGGATGATATAGACGTGCCGGTGCTCCCCCATTTTTCTTTCTTCTGGAGATTTTAGATGGATTTGAAGCTGAAAAGAATAATTCCGGCCCTGATTCTGATTCTGACCCTGTCCGGGTGCAGGACCACTTTTATGGTCACCAACAGGTCTGATCCGAAGGATTTCACCGAGATGCCCTTCGCCGGCACCTCCGCCGAGCTCTACGAGGAGCTGGTAATAGATGTACCCGGAGAAGTGAGCAGCGAGGATTTTGATATAGAGAACACCAGCCTCTTCGCGGAGGTATATGTGGACAGCCTCTGGCTGGGACAGGACGCGGAGGCGCAATTGTCGGTGTCACTATATCTCGGCCTGGAAAGCGGCGAGGGTAATCTGGACGATTCTGAAAGAAACGAACTTCTGGAAGAACTGCGGATAACCGATGTCAATGAGAAGTATAAGTTGGAATTCAAAGACCCCAGACTGGTCCGAAAGGCCATAAGGCAGGACAAATTCTACATCAAGGCCCTAATCTCGGTAGAAGCGACCGCACTGGTCGCCGGAACGGTCAAGATAGACAATGTCTATTTTATTACTCACCTGAGCAGAGAGACAAACGGACTGCTCTCTTTTTTCTACCTCCTGTAACCAGTCATCTGAAGACAGCGGTAAGGCCTTCCGGGCCGGATTCAGGGAGTGGCTTCGGCGGGTCCGTATGGGGTTCCGCTGTTTTTCTCATGGATCGATATGAATGCCCCATGCCGCGATCAATCCTTCGAGAGATTCACCATGCATCTTCTCGTCCTGGGGCCGTCGAATTCGCAGAAGAAGATAGCCTGCCATGTTCCCAGCACGGGTTTTCCTCCCTCCACCAGAACCATCTCGCTCGCTCCGACCAGGGATGATTTGATGTGAGAATCAGAATTCCCCTCCGCGTGGCGGTACTCCCAGCCAGCGGGAATGATCTTCTCCAGGGTTGAGGAGATATCGGCCGCAACATCAGGATCCGCTTTTTCGTTGATCGTAACGGCCGCTGTGGTGTGGGGAATGAATATGCAGCATCGGCCCTTCAATATTCCGCTTTCAGCTATGATGTCCGCGACTTCCGGGGTGATATCCTTGAGTTGGTTCCGTTTCGAGGTTTTTACCGTAAAGCTTTTGGTCATTCGGCGTCCTCCTGGCTTCCGGCTGAGAGCCGGGTTATCTGCTTCGATTTAAAAAGGGCTGTAAATTTCAACAAGTTGCTTGTGGTTATGATAAGCCTTTCAGCCTGTAATCACAAGCGGCCCGTGATTGAATCTGGTGCACCACGAATCCTTGACCGCCGTCTTTCTGTCCATTATAATGCTTTGTCTAGCCCCGAAGAGCGGGTGTTGGAGTATTTTTAGAAACTGATTTTGAATTCTAGTTCAAGAGAAGTTGTCTGTGGATAAGACGGCCATGGGGCGTCTTTCCCGTTAGTTTTAAAGGAGGTAATCAGATATGGCGATAGAGGGGCTTAAGCCCGAGAAACTGTGGGATATTTTCGCGAAGATATGCGAGATACCGCATTGCTCGGGAAACGAAAAGGCGTTAGGCGACTATCTGCTGTCATTCGCCGAAGAAAAAGGAATCGAGGCAGACAGGGATGAGGCGGGAAACGTGGTGCTGAGGGTGCCCGCCAGCGAAGGTCATGAAGACGCTCCCACGGCGGTCCTGCAGGGCCATCTTGACATGGTATGCGAAAAGAACGAAGGCACCGACCATGATTTTGAGAAGGATCCCATAGTCATGGAGCGTGACGGAGACTGGATCACCGCCAAAGGAACCACCCTGGGAGCAGATAACGGGGTAGGACTTGCCGCCGCTATGGCGATAGTGGATAACGAAGAAGTAGTCCACGGTCCGCTGGAGATTCTGGCCACCGTCAGCGAGGAAGTGGGCCTGGTAGGAGCCGGGAAACTTAAGTCCGGTTTTCTCAAGGGAAAGACTCTGCTCAATCTTGACAGCGAGGAGATCGGAGAGGTCTACATAGGCTGCGCGGGAGGGGGAGATAATGTCCTTACCCTTCCGGTCGACTTCGTGGACGCTCCATCTGGCGCTGCGGGAGTGAAGGTCAGGATTACCGGCCTTCGGGGAGGCCATTCCGGAATAGATATCATAGAGCAGCGGGGTAACGCTATCAAGATACTGACCAGGATAGTGGCCCGGGCGGCTGACGCGAGCGGCGTCCATATCGGTTCGATCGGCGGAGGCAGCAAGCGCAACGCTATTCCCAGAGAAGCGGCGGCAGAGCTGGCCGTGGAGGAAGGTATGGCCAAGGTCAAGGAGATCGCGGACAGAGAGATAAAGGACATCGCGGCTGAGCTTGGCAATAGAGAAAAGAACCTCAAGGTGGTAGTAGAATCGATGGATGCTCCGGAGAAAGTTCTCGATGATAAATCGATGAAGACCCTCATTGATCTGCTCCTGGCTCTGCCCCACGGCGTGGAGGCCATGAATTACGACATCGAGGGGTTGGTGGAAACCTCCAATAACCTCGCCACCGTCAGCAGCAAAGACGGAAAGGTGGTCATAGGCACCTCCACCAGGAGCTCGATCGCCAGCGCGCTGGATGCTCTGAGCGAAAGGATCGCCGCCGCCGCCAGGCTGGCCGGCGCTGAAGCCGAGATCGAAGAGCCATATCCGGGATGGAAACCTGATCTGGACTCCAAGATCCTCGCGGTGGTTAAAAACGTGCACAAAAGGGAATTCGGGGAAGAACCCGAGATGAAGGCTATTCACGCCGGCCTGGAATGCGGAATAATCGGCGAAAAATTCCCCGGCATGGATATGGTTTCCTTCGGTCCCTGGATAGAGCATCCGCATTCGCCGGACGAAAGGATAAATATCCCCTCGGTAGAAACTTTCTGGAAGCTTCTGGCCGCCGTGCTAGAGGAGATAGCCTGATAGAGGGGAGAATGACACCGCTCGAAGGCGGGCCCTGCGGGCCCGCCTTCGAACCGGGCCGCTGGGCCCGCGGTTTGCGGCGTCTTGCCCGGGATCAGAGCTTTCCAGCTTGGATTTTCCCCGAGGAAACCGCCTCCTCTGCGGGGGCAAATGACTTGACTTTGAAAACGGAATCGTTATTATCTTGATACCGAATTACAGGGGTGTAGCTCAACTGGCAGAGCATCGGTCTCCAAAACCGAGGGCTGCGGGTTCAAGTCCTGCCACCCCTATTTTATTATCGATCTATATCTTGCCCGGCCGGGCTTCACATGGCAGGGGAGGTTAACCTATGCCGAAAAAGCGGGTCACCAGCGGCATGAGGCCGACCGGCAGCCTTCATCTCGGTAATCTTCTTGGAGCGCTGCAAAACTGGGTTTCGCTGCAGGACAAGTATGAGTGTTATTTCTTCATAGTCGACTGGCATTCTCTTACCACTCCGGGGGGTGGAAGCGCCGTCGGGTACGAGAACGTAAGCCGGCTCAGGGATAATGTCCGCGAGATAGCCGTAG
This sequence comes from uncultured bacterium, assembly GCA_964488475.1. Lineage (GTDB taxonomy): Bacteria > Krumholzibacteriota > Krumholzibacteriia > Krumholzibacteriales > WJIX01 > CAZAUK01. The sequence continues at coordinate 28,618 of CAZAUK010000017.1, read as the reverse complement.
ACTGGATCTCAGCGGGGCTGGACCCCGAAAAATCGGCCATATTCATACAGTCACACGTTCCGGAGGTAGCCGAGCTTCATCTGCTGTTTTCCATGGTTACGCCGCTGGGCTGGCTGGAAAGAAATCCCACCTACAAGGAGATGGTCAACAGCTACGCCATCGAGTCGCCGAGTTACGGGCTTCTGGGGTACCCCACGCTTCAATCTGCCGATATACTTATCTATAAGGGGGATTTTGTCCCGGTCGGCAAGGACCAGGAGGCTCACGTAAACATGACCAGGGATCTGGCCCAGAGGTTCAACAGCCTTTACGGAGAGGATGTTTTCCCCATAACCGAGACTCTTCTTACCGAGGTTCCAAAGGTGCCCGGCATTGACAGCGTCGACAAGAAGATGAGCAAGAGTTCGGGCAACCATATACCTCTCTCACTCACAGAGGAGGAGACCACCCAGAAGATTAAAAGCATGTTTACCGATCCGGTAAAGATAAGGAAGAACGATCCGGGCCACCCAGGCGGATGCGTGGTATTCGCTTTTCATAAGATATACAACCGGGATGAGTTGGAGATGATAGATTCGGAGTGCCGGGGCGGCGAAAGGGGATGCGTGGACTGCAAGATGAGGCTCGCAGAAAAGATGAACGAAGCCCTCCGCCACATCAGGGAAAGAAGGAACCGTTTCAAGGAGAAACCGGAAATCATCACCGAGATTCTAGAAGACGGGGCCTCGCGGGCGAGAAAGATCGCCCGCTCGACCATAGAAGAAGCAAGGGACGCGATGAACCTGCCGAAGAGGGGGAAAGCGGATGTCTGACACGACTGATTTTTTTGTCTCAAAATTCCGAGAGAGTATCGGGCGGGAAAACGAGCCGGGAAGATATTTCAGGCCCAGGCCCTACCGGAACGCGTCGGTGCGGTTCAGAAGCTGCAGTATAGATGATTTTGACAAGCGGAAGGAATTGCTCCTGAATGAAGCCGGATTAAACGCTTTCCTTTTCCGGTCCGACATGATACCGGGGTGCGACCTTTTATCTGATTCCGGAACTACCACTATGACCGCCGAACAGTGGGCGGCGATGATGCTGGGCGACGAGGCCTATGGCTCGAATGAAGGATATTTCGAGCTCGTCGACCAGATATCGGAAACTTTTGGAAGCGGCTGGGGGAGCTCCGAAAGGATGAACCCGGGTAGAAATCTGTTCATATTCCATCAGGGGAGGGCCGCCGAGAATGCCCTTTTCTCAATTTTAAAAAAAACCCTTAGAGCCGGCGGCGGGAAGCTCAGGCCGGTTCTGTCGGAAAGGCTCATGCCTGAATTGAAGGGTCGTATCGAGGCTAAAACGCGGTCGGTAATGGGGGGCGGAGGCCGTCAGGGAAAAGAGGCATATATAATTCCCAGCAATTCTCATTTTGACACTACCCAGGGAAATATCGAGGACAAGGAGATGGTCCCGCTGAATCTTCCCTGTCCCCAGCATCTTTCCGGGGATGAAAGTTTCCACTTCAGGGGAAACATGGATACCGACGAGCTGGAGAACCTGCTGGCCAGCGAGGGAGACAGAATACCGCTGGTATACCTTACCATAACCAACAATACAGTCGGCGGGCAGCCGGTTTCGATGTCCAATATCCGGAAAATAAGAGAAATCACCGATTCTTTCGACGTGCCTTTTTTCTTTGACGCATGCAGATTCGCCGAGAACGCCTGGTTTATCAAAATGCGCGAGGAAGGTTACCAGGATATGGAAATCGGTGATATCGTCAGGGAAATGTTCGGTTTCGTGGACGGTTTCCACATCAGTCTCAAAAAGGACGGCCTGGTAAACATCGGGGGCGCGCTGGTGCTGAAGGAGGGAGGAAGATTTCTCGAAAAGTATTCCGGGTTCGAAGAAGGCCTCACCGATTACCAGATAATGGTCGAAGGACATCCCACATACGGAGGAATGGCCGGAAGGGATCTCAGGGGAGTGGTCAGGGGGCTTAAGACAGTGGTCAGAAAGGACTATCTTGACGCCAGAATAGGCCAGGTACGAAGGTTCGGGGAAAAGCTCGCCGGGTACGGTATTCCCATTATCAGGCCCACCGGGGGGCACGCCATTTATATCGACATGGACAGGTTTTTCGACGGATCCAGGATGGAAGAGTTCATGGGAATCTCAGTGACCGCCCTTCTTCTTATCGCCGGCCACAGGGTTTGCGAACTGGGCACCTACGCTTTCGGAGAGTACGATGGAGAAAAGGAGATTCCACCCAATCCGAGAGTTAATTATGTCAGAGCCGCGGTTCCCCGGCTAGCTTACGAGGACAGCGATCTTTTCTCCGCCGCCGAGTCTGTGAAGGTCCTGTTCGATAACCGCCAGCGTATACCAGGAGTCAAGGTAGAGTATGGCAGGGAATTATCTCTGAGGCACTTCAAGAGCATCTTTTCTTTCAAATAGCGGCTGCTGCTGCAAAACGACGGTTTTCCTCTGATTCTCTTTGCCGGCGGCGGTCCCTACCGTTACAGGCCTTTGTCCGCCCGTGATTTTCTATCTTTATTAATATCATAATATCAGGACGCTGTCATCTTGCGGCTCCGGGTTGTAAGCGAAATCAAAAATCAGCCCTCGATATGGAACGTATAATGCTAATAAACTTCTAAAATGAGTACTTTTATCTATACGCGGGACTGACCGGCGCAATCAGGCGTAGTTTAATATTCACGGTGGCTCCGGTGCTCAGCCGGAATCCGCGTTGCCGGTCTTGTGTAATTAGTCTGAGAGGGAAAGAAATACAATGAAAGTGGGCGCCGATCCTGAAGCGAATTCCCGAAAATCCGATTCAGAAATGAATCAGCTCTCCGCCGTCATGGAGATAGCCAACCTTATTAATTCCAGGCTGGACCTGGATTACGTCCTTTCCAGGATCTCGCGGGAGATGGCCAGGGTAATTGACTATGATCTTGGATGCGTGGCTGTCTATGAGGAAGAGGACAACTGCCTTTACATACGGCACATTTACAGAAAAAACGGGGATGATTCCTCAGAGGGCCGGTTTGTGCCAATGGACGAGAGTAATCTTGTAGGATGGGTGGCAATTAACCGCAAACCGGTATACCGGGCGAACATCCAGAGAGATGAACACTTCCGGGAAATAATGGAGGAAGACAATCTGAAGTCTGATATCGTGGTCCCGATGACGGCCAACGATTCACTGATCGGGACGGTTAACATCGGAAGCTACAAGAAGAATAATTTTACAGATTTCGACGTCGAGCTTGTTTCCAAGTTCAGCAGGCTGACTTCCATCGCAGTTAAAAACTCGATGCTGTTCGAGGAGCGGAAAGTCCTGGGCGAAAAGTACAATAATCTGATGCAGAATGCGAAAGACATCATACTTCTGATCGACCTTTCGGGGAAAATAGTGGAATGCAGCAATTCGGTCACTGATATTTTCGGGTACTTCCCGAAGGAAATTATCGGAAAGGAGATCTTTTCCTATACCCTTCCAGAAAGAAGGGATCAGTCATCGAAGCTCTTTGCGAAGATACTTCAGGGTGAGATGGATCACCTTTCCAACATTCCCTATCTGAAAAAGGACGGACGGATAGCTTATCTGGACATAGACCCTATCATCATGAGAATAAAGGGCCGACCTTATGTCCTGGCCCTGGCCCATGATATTACCGAGAGGAAGTTTCTGGAGGAAAAGATCACCATTCAGAATGAGGAACTGAGGGACAATAACAGAAAGCTCATGGAGCTTGACAGGATGAAGAGTGAATTTCTGGGTAGGGTAAGTCATGAGCTCAGAACCCCCCTGTCAGTCATCATGGCCTACGTGAGCGCGCTTCTGGAGGAAGATGGAGCGGATCCGATTGAACCCGGGACCAAGAGCGAATTTCTAAAGGTGATTTCCCTTCAATCCAACAAACTTCTGTCCACCATAAATGACCTGCTCGATCTATCCACCGTCGAGGTTTCCGGCACCGCGATAAATATGTCCCAGGGCAGCATAAACGAGATCCTGAAGATATCGGCCATGATGATAGAGCCATCCGCTCGAAAGAAGAATATCAAGGTACGCATGGAGCTGGACCGGTCGCTTCCCATCATCAACTTCGACCCCCACAGGATTCAGCAGATCTGTTACAATATGCTGGGAAACGCGATTAAATTCACCAGAGAGGGAAAAGAGGTGCTGGTCCGTTCTTTCGGGAACGAAAAAGAGGTTACGGTGGCTATCAGTGATTCGGGCCCCGGAATAGGCTCTGAAGATATAGAAAAGATATTTGATGATTTCACCCAGCTGGACGGCGGTTCTACAAGGCTCTGGGAAGGGATGGGAATCGGACTGCGGCTGGTTAAATACTACGTCGAGCTTCACGGCGGAAGGGTCTGGGTGGAGTCGGAAGAGGAAAAGGGCTCGACTTTCTACTTCTCAATTCCCGCCATACAGAGCGTGAGCAACCTTCCCCGGTACAGCGATCAACAGAGTTGAAAGCTTTCCCCTGGGAGGCAGGCCCTTTCATGACTCGCCCTGTTTTTCTACGCGAAGCTTATGCTGCCGCTGTTTTCCTGGATATTTATGGTCCGGGTTATCGATGTGGTGGCGATTCCGCCCATGAATCCGGAGTCCAGGGTTCCCCCGGATTTTTCTATCTCCACGTGTATTCTGCTGAAGTTGTTACTTTCCTTTCCCTGATCCATTACCATCATTTCCCTGGTGGTAACGCCGTGGCGGTGCAGATAGGTGCCTATGCATATAGCGGCATTTCCGGAACCCGGATCTTCCCAGAGCCCGATAGCGGGGGCAAAGTGCCTGGAATAGGTGATGCTGTCGGAAGAGTAGGTGTCCAGGGAAAAGATATCATTGGTCTGTATTCCATGTTTCTTATTCAAAAGACTCAGTTTGATCAGGTCTGGTTTAAGATTAAGGACGGTCTCCTTGTGTTTGACCGGTATAAGAAACTGCTCCAGGCCGGTAGATATCCTTTCCAGGGGGAGGCCGGTCTGAACGATCTCGCCCGGCTCTATCTCCAGGATTTCCGCTATCTCTTCCACCCTAATATCGGATGGCCTGAATGATTTTATCGACTGTTTTGTCATTATCCTGTCCAGCCATCCTCCCTCTATTTTGACCGAGTCTGTTTTGGTCCTTGTTTCCAGCTCTTCATCATGCCTGTCGGCTTCTAGCTCTCCGCGAAAATAGATGTCAAGTGGAACGTCACCGATGTTGGTATCGAAGTATATTCTGTTAACACCGTTCTCCAGCTCTATTCTTCCCTCTTCTAACAGAGAGTAGCAGGCCGCGATAGTGGTGTGCCCGCTTATATCGAGTTCATCGCTCTGAGTGAAGTACCTGACCCTGAAAGCTGATTTTCCCGAGCCGCTCACAGAAACAAACGCGCTTTCAGAGAGATTCACTTCTCCCGCTATATTCTTCATCTCTTCCTCTGTAAGGCCGTCGGCCCTGGAGATGATTCCAGCCGGATTCCCATGGAAGGGTTTTGAAGTGAAAACGTCTATGTTCTTCATAGTGTATTCTCTCATCTGCAACCTCCGAGCGGCTAATTTCGCAAAAAGCAAGATAATTGTCAGTGTTACCCAGATTTACCGTTTGTTCTCAAAACTTCCCCAGCCCGCCTTATTCTAACCGGGCGCGAGGCGTTAACTATAATTTTAATAGCGAGTTACTGTTAAGCTTCTTTTCCTTTTCATCCCGGCCGGGACATCCCCGTCGTAATATGTGGTATAGCATTTGCAAAATTGATTCCCAAAAAATGGATCTTCCTGTCTTTCCAAGGCGGGGCCGGGTGAATATTTCAAGGTATTAAAGCTTATAGGGATCAGGCGGAAAATGGACAACGTAAAGGACAAGCTGGACCTGAATCATCTATTGATGTTCGTGAAGTCGAAGACGAAGCTCGATCTTTCCAGATACCGTGAATCGACCCTCAAAAGGCGGGTTTCCCACCGTATGGTGGTACTGGGCTGTAAGGATATACACGACTATGTAAGTTACACATACAAGAACCATGGAGAATTGAGCTTCCTCACCGATACGGTAACGATCCATGTTACCGAATTCTTCCGCGACCAGGAGGTCTTTGAATACTTCTCCCGCAGGATCATCAGCTCCATCGCCAGGAGAAAGGCCGGGACCGAGGATAATATCATAAGAATATGGAGCGCGGGGTGCTCCACCGGCGAAGAGCCCTACAGCGTGGCTATACTACTTGGCGATTACCTTAGAAACGAAGATGTAGAAGCGGAAATATACGGCACCGATATATCCGAGGAGGCCTGCCGGACCGCCGATAGGGGGATATATCCTCCGGATAGGCTCGCGGGAATTCCGCGCAGGATAAAGGAACGATATTTCGAGGAAAGCGCGGATGGATTCAGAATCTGTGAAGAAATAAGAAAAAGGGTCACCTTCGATGTTCACGACCTCTTCTCCGATCCTCCCTTTGCCGATATCGACGTGGTTATATGCAGAAACGTATTGATACACTTCAAGCATGGCTGCCGCCAGGAGGTAATGAGGAAATTCCATTCCGTGCTCAATGACAACGGCCTTCTTATGCTAGGAAAGAGCGAGGCGGTTGGAGGCCGGGCCCTGGGCATGTTCAAGCTTATCAATCCGGCCATCAAGATCTACAGAAAGATAAGACCCGATAATCTCTTAAAGGAGGCTTAAGATGAAGTTTTTCAAGATCGGTAATTCCATAAGCGGTACCATATTGATTGTTATGGCCGTTTTTCTGCTGGCGGTTTGCTCCGCGGCTTCATTCCTGATGATCAGGCTTTCGGAGGATAAGGTGGAAACGGCCCTGATGGAAAGAGACGCCGCCTGGTCCGAATGCGTGGAGGCGCTTTCAACGGCTGCCGGGGGAATCGGCGGCGTTTCCGATCTGGCCGGTATACATGGCGACCTGGCAGAGGAATATCCACAGATAGAAACACTCGCCCTGGTTTCCAAGGACGGAGAGACTCTTGCAACGGCCCCGGAAGCGGAAAAAAAGGCCGACGGCGGCGCAGAAACTGGTGAAAAAGCGGATGAAATAAAAGCGGCTTCAGCCGGATTCGAAACCTTCCATATTCCTCTGGGGGACGGGTCTGGAAGGCTCCTGACGGCCAGATGGAATATGGAGAAATCAAAGGTTTCCCCGCCCGGCATGACTTACGAAATAATGGCCGTAAACCTGGCCGTAATACTGTCAGTTTTCGGCGTTTTCTATATGCTGATTCGAAGTGTCATCCGTAAGCCCCTCCGGGCTCTGCTGGGCGCCTGTAAGTCGATAGCGACCAACGCCAAGAATCTGGCCGAGGAAATTCGAATCGATTCAAGAGATGAGTTGGGTGAACTGGGAGATTCTCTCAACAACATGTTCCGCAATATCATGGAAATAATAAACATCATCAGAAATACCTCCGACAAGGTCAACTTCTCCGCCCAAAGCCTTTCAGCTTCAACCGAGGAGGTCAATTCGATCACGGAGGAAACATCCCTGACCATTCAGAATATAGCCAGGTCTTCGGACCTTCAGGCGCAGAAGGTGGAGGAGATGAACAGGGAGATCAAAAACATGGAAAGATCCGTCAAGCAGGTAGTCAACAGCGCCGAGCTGGCGGCATCCGCGGCTGCAAACGCCACCGAGACAGCCCAGAAGGGCGGGGATTCCGCCAAGGAAGCGGTTGAAAAGATCAATACCATATACAATGTGACTGAGGAATCGTCCGATATCATAAAACATCTGGGCGACAGGTCCAACCAGATCGGTGAGATCGTGGACGTTATAACCGATATCGCCGACCAGACCAATCTTCTAGCCCTCAACGCCGCTATAGAGGCTGCCAGGGCGGGGGAGGCGGGAAGCGGGTTCGCCGTTGTCGCCGATGAGGTGCGCAAGCTAGCCGAAGGCAGCGCCAAAGCGGCCGAGGAGATCGCCCTGCTGATACAAAAAACCCAGGAAGATACCCACACCGCTGTCAGAAGCATCGAGCTTGGTTCAAAGGAAGTAACGGAGGGCAAAGAAGTAATAACCAGAACCGGCGATTCGCTGGACGAGATAGTACAGGTGCTGGAAAGTTCCAGCGAGATGGCCCGAAGAATCTCGGCGGCGACCAAGGAACTCAGCAGGGGAATGTCTAACGTCATCTCCTCGATCGAGGATATATCGAGCAGTGCTGGAGAAAACGCTTCGGCCACCCAGGAAAGCGCCGCTTCCATGGAGCAGATGACATCCAGTATGGAAGACGTCGCCTCAGCCGCTCAGAAGCTGAGCGATCTTTCGATCCAGCTCAGAGATAATGTGGACCGCTTTCATATCACCGAAGCGGGGAAAGAGTTAGAGACTCAAAACGCCTGAAACTCAGGGCATTAAATGGGAGAAACCCTTGATGAGTAATGAAAACGAATCAAAAAGACGTGAACTGCAGCTGGTTACCTTCTGTCTGGGCAGTGAAAATTACGCCGTGGAGGTTTCCAAGGTGAAAGAGATAATACTTTCCATGGACACTTACCCGGTCCCCGGCATGCCGGAACAGGTAAGAGGGGTGATAAATCTCAGGGGGGAGATCGTCCCTGTCCTCGAGATTCACTCGATTCTGGGTGTTTCAAGGAAAGAAGAAAGCGATGGGGACAGAAAAGGCCGGATTATAATCCTCGACACGGACGAAGGCGGGCTCGGCTTTGAGGTGGACGGAGTTACCGAGGTGATCAGAGTCAATTCCGACAGCATAAAAGCGGCCCCTGATATCGGAAATGCAAGCTTCAACAGGAATGTGATGCTGGGAATCGTCCAGACTCATGCAGGCATAATAATATGCATCGATCCGGTAAAACTGGTAGACAGCTGCATGGATCTCGAAGAACTTTCCGGCTGCCGCCTGTAGGAGTCGGGAATCGAGTGACTATTAATCAAGTGGATTTGATAACAGAAACTCAACCAGGTTTCAGGGTGGACAGCTTATGGAAAACATCAAAAGCGGGGAACCGGTCAAAAAGGTCATGATGGCCCAGTACAGAATATGTAAAGCACCGGCGAGGATTATGACTATGGCGCTTGGTTCCTGTCTGGGCATCGTCCTGTACGACCGGGTGGCTATGGTGGGAGGATTGGCACACGTGATGCATCCCACCTGGAAAAGAGTAAAGAATAATACTAATAAGGGTAAATTTGTTGACACCGCGATAGAGTTAATGGTCGAAAAACTGGTAGAGAGGGGTGCCGGACTGACAAGAATCACCGCAAAGATCTTCGGCGGAGCCAGGATGTTCGACATTCCCGATTCCAGGCTGGGAGTCATACAGATAGGGGAGGCGAATATTTTCTCCGCCCGGAAGGAACTGGCCAGAAGAAAGATACCCATAAAGGGTGAAAGTGTGGGCGGCAACAGGGGAAAGACGATAATATTCGATGTTTCCGACGGCAGTGTGCTGGTCAGGGACGTTCAAGGCAGCGAGGTAGTACTGTGATGACAGGGTTTAATAGAAAAGTAAACGGAGCGATACGGGTGCTGATAGGGGAGGATTCCTCCTTCGTAAGCAAGGTGATAGCGGATCTACTAGGCAAGGATCCATCCATAGACGTGGTGGGAGTAGCAAGGGACGGGCAGGAGGTACTTAAGAAAGTGGTGGAGCTGAAGCCCGATTGCGTAACTCTGGATCTGGAGATGCCCAGAATGAACGGCCTGGAGACCCTGCGCTACATAATGAGCGAATGGCCGACTCCTGTAGTTATTTTGAGTGCCTGCGGCCAGAGAGCCGCCCTGAAGGCTCTTACCTGTCTGGAATACGGGGCGGTCGATTTTGTGCCAAAGACAAGCAGCGGGATGGGGTTTCCCGCGGATGAGCTGCTAGCCAAAGTAAAGATAGCTGCTAATATAGACGTGCAGAAGGTCAGGTTCCGGCCTCCCCATTACGAGTTCAACATGAAGAGAGGACCGGTTAACGACAGGAAACTGGAGGCGCTGGTTGTAATAGGCGCCAGCACCGGAGGGCCTCAGGCGCTGATGAAAGTCATTCCGGCTCTCCCTCCGGATCTTCCCGCCGCCATGGTGGTTGTCCAGCATATGCCTCCCGGTTTTACCTCCTATCTGGCCGAGCGTCTGAACCAGAGATCGAATATGCCGGTCAAGGAGGCGGCCAACGGTGAAATGATCATTCCCGGACAGGTTCTGGTAGCGCCGGGGGGAAAACACCTCTTCTATGAGGAACGCGGCAAGAAGCCGTATATCAATCTTCTTCCCAGAAATGACGCTCAACGGTCCGCCTGCCCGTCGATAGATTTCGCGTTTTCTTCTATAGCTCCATTCTTCAAAAAGAGAGTTATCGGTGTCGTGCTTACCGGTATGGGAAAGGACGGGCTGAGCGGAAGCACGGTTATTCGAAAGTTTGGAGGCAGGGTTATCGCCCAGGATCCCGATACCTGCATAGCCAAGGGTATGCCGGGCGCCCTGCTGGCGGAAGAACAGGCGGATGTGGTGGCTCCTCTAGAAGGTATAGCCTCTGTCATATCAGAGGAAGTGAGAAGCCTGGTACAGGAGAGAAAGGTCTATGGAAGTTAACGAATACATAACTCTATACGCAAATGAGACCGCGGATATTATTCAGTCCCTGGAGGGCGGCCTGATGGAGCTGGAGGCTGGTTCGGACACCTCCGCTATCGACGAACTCTTTCGGCACGCTCATAACCTCAAGGGCATGTCGGGAACCATGGGTTTTGATTCTGTTGTGGAAGCCAGCCATTCTCTGGAGAACATTCTGGACGGTCTGAGGCAGGGAAGGATAGTTATTTCAAAGGAAAAAACTGATTCTCTTCTGAAGGTGGTCGATCTTCTCCGCGAGATGATTCGCGGCGTGGTGGATGATGGGGAGTGTGAAGAGACCAGCAATCTGCTTGGTAGAATAGTGAATATAATGTCTATCGGATTCGAAGAGGAATATAAGGGCGACCCATCCTGCGAAGAGGATGACGCGTCCTCTGAAAGCGGCGGAGAAATTCGGGACTCCTCACCCGCAGGCGCAGGGCCGGACGCTCCGGAGCGGGTAAGTGAGAACAAAGAGACCGGAAGAGAGCCTGAAGAAGAACGCGGTGAATCCGAACAGAGAGAGAGCTCTTGTAGTTCGCCGGGCGGAGGAGCTGGAAGCTCCAAAAACGCCGCTTATTATTCCAGGATCACGTCGACCCGGGTCGAACTGAAGCGGCTTGACAATCTTATGGATATGGTCGGCGAGCTGATAATAAGCAGAATAAGGCTAAGTAATATAGCTGAGAGCGTGAAATCCAAGCAGCTCAGCGAAGAGTTGGCCGCCTCGGGCCGGCTGGTTTCAGAAATTCAGAGGGAAGTGGTCGAGGCCAGGCTGGTTCCGGCGGGCCACGTATTCCAGAGGTTCAAGAGGCTGGTCAGGGATGTCTCTACCGAACTTGACAAGAGTGTCAGGTTCAAGATCGTAGGCGCGGATATCGGGCTTGACCGTACGGTGCTGGAAACGATGATAGACCCGCTTATCCACCTTATCAGGAATTCCATAGACCACGGTATCGAGACTCCGGAGAAGAGAAAAGAAGCTGGAAAAGACAAAACAGGGACTATAATCCTTCAAGCCCGAAGAGAAAGAAACTTTGTAATCATAGAGTTGGAAGACGACGGAAAAGGAATAGACAAGGCCGAGGTAGCCAGAAGGACAGTCTGGAACAAAGGCGGGCCGCCCTCGGAACTGTCTGACGAAGAGCTATGCCGAATTCTTACCTCCCCCGGTTTCAGCACCAAGGAAAGCGCTGGAAGGTATTCCGGAAGAGGCGTAGGCATGAACGCGGTCAAGGATGCGGTGGATTCGCTGGGAGGATCCCTGAGTCTTAAAAACAACGAGGGTAAGGGCACGTCGGTGCGACTTCACCTTCCCATAAACCTTTCCATAATCAAGGCTCTGCTTTTTGAAGCGGGGACCCAGATTCACGCCCTTCCCATCGAGTACATCAAGGAAACTACACGGGTTGAACAGAAATCATTCAAGACGGCCGGTGGTTCGGAAATATTCATTACCCAGGAGGGGCCGATTCCCATAATCAGGCCCCGCCGGATATTTAATCTCAACGACGAAATCCGCGCTGATAGATACTACAAGGTAATCGTTCTGGAGACCGAGACGGGATTGGGAGGTTTGCTGGTGGACAGAATTCTGGGTCAGCAGGATGTGGTTATAAAGACCCTTCCCGGGATTATAAGGGGAATGGAGGGGATCTCGGGAGCTACAGTTCTTGGAAGTGGAAGAGTGGCCTTCATATGGGATCCGAGATATTTGTTGAAAGAGAGGCAAAACAATGAGTCCGATCAAGAGACCGTCGTATCTGAAAATTGACGCTTTGAAAGAGCTTGGGAATATCGGATCAGCTCACGCTGTAACCGGACTTTCCAACCTCCTCAAGAGAAGGATCGATATTTCGATTACCAACGTTGATATCATACCGCTGCAGATCATCTATACCCTGTTCAACGGCCCGGAATCGATGGTATCGGTAATCTACCTGGAGGGGTACACGGAGGATTTCAGGGGAATGATGTTTCTGGTATTTCCCTACCCTGAAGCGAATAAAATGGTCAAGATGGCGGCCAGCGAATGCCCCGGGGGGGTGAACCCCGAAGATTATAACCTGTCTGTTTTAAAAGAGATAGGCAATATAATGTGCGGCTGCTACTTCAACACCATGTCGGTTTTCCTCAAAAAGAAGATAATGCATTCCGTCCCCCAGGTGTCAAAGGACATGCTGGGCGCCGTGATGGATTCAATTCTGGTTGATCTCAGCGTCGATTCCGATTACGCGATAGTCCTGGAAACGGCGTTCAATTTTACCGATGAGGGCTGTAAGGGTTTCCTGTTTTTCGTTCCGACAACAGAATCACTGGACATGATATTTGACGCAATAGGAGTCGAATAATTCAAGAGAGGAGAGTAGAAAAGTGAAAGCAAAAGTATTAGTAGTAGACGACGCGATCTTCATGAGGAAGATGATCTCCGATATTCTGGAGAGTAACGGCATGGAAGTTGCGGGTGAAGCGGATAACGGCGCCGAAGCCGTCAAGATGTACGGGGAGCTTAAGCCGGATATGGTCACAATGGACATAATCATGCCGGAGATGAACGGAATCGACGCGGTAAGGCACATAATAAGTGAAGATTCCAAGGCCAAGATCATAATGTGCAGCGCTCTTGGCCAGCAGGCTCTCGTTCAGGACGCTCTGGAGGCTGGAGCGAAGGATTTTCTGATAAAGCCTTTCAATCCTTCCAGAGTAATAGAGGTTATAGGCAAGGTTCTGAACCAGCCGGTCAAGTCGTAACCAGGTTCACGAAAGGACCGCGATATGCCCAATTCTAAAGGGAAAGGGAACGAGCGCGAGGTTCTGGAAAGTTTCGCCTCCAGGGTGGACCGCAACGATCCGGGAGCCCTGAATAACCTTGGTGTTCTCTATTTCAGAAAGGGAATGCACGAGAAGGCGGTGGAGCAGTTCAAACAGGCCCTCAAGATTGACTCGAGGTTCAATCTCGCGCTGGAAAACCTGCAGTATCTGTTCGCGGAAACTGGTATCGAGGATCCTGATGTCAAACGGTGGAAGGCCGAAGTCGAGAAAGATCCTGAAAATGACGAGGTTGTTCTGCGCCTGGGGGTAAGCTATCATAATATGGGCAAGACCGATGAAGCGGTACGGGTCCTGAGGGAACTGGTGGAAAGAAACCCGGACCATTACATGGCTCATATTCACCTTGGAGGGGCCCTTAAAGCCCAGGGTCTTTACCAGGAGGCGCTGAAACACTACCAGGCCGCGGCAGATAACGTCAACAAATCGACCGTCTTTCATACGGACCTGGGAGAGATCTACTATAATCTGGGCAGGACCGAGGAAGCGGTTACCGAGCTGAGAGCGGCGATAAAGCTGGACTCCGAGTATTGGAGATCGCATTTCCTGCTTTCATTCGCCAACGGCGACATAGGTAATTTTCAGGAGGCTCTGGAGGAAAGCCGGATCGCTTCCAAGCTTAATCCTTCCTTTCAGAATACCGAAGCCAACCTGGCACTGAAAGAGTACCAGGAAGGCACCATGGCGGCTGGAGCCGCCGGGGGCAGCGAGCTGATGTCGCTGGACAGCACATCTTTCACTCTGGGAATCGCCTACAGGGAGAGAGGATATTACAGGGAAGCGCTCAAGGAGTTTCAGAAATCCCTTCAGGATATGGGTGAGAAGGACAGGGTCTATGCCGAGATAGGAAAAGTCCACATGATTCAGGACTCTTACGGCGAGGCTCTGAGGGCTTTTCTCAAGGCGCTGGAGATGAACGCGGACAATTCGGAGGCCTACCGGTTCTGCGGAATAATATATCACGTTAGGATGGAGCTTGAGAAATCGGCCGTCTGCTATCTGCAGTCGTACAGGCTGAATTCCGCCGATGTGAGCACGGTAAACAATCTGGGTGTACTGCTCTACCAGATAGGGCTTTGCGAAGACGCCGAAAGAATGTTCAAGAAGGGTCTCAACCTGAAGCTGTACAATCAGGAACTGAATTTCAATTTTCTCATATGCAATCTTCTCAAGGAAGAATACATGATGGCGGAGAATCTGATACAGAGGCTGGAGGCCTTCGTGGGAAAGAGCGCCGCTTTGTACGAGAAGAGGGCGATGCTGCATTACAGGATGAACCGGATAACCGCCGCTCTATTCGACATAGAGAGCGCTCTCAGCGTGGATCCCCGCCACACCGACGCGATATATCTAAAGGGCCTGATTCATCTGAGAGAGGAAAATTTCCAGGAAGCGATAAAGCAGATCGTGGAGGCGGCGGAGGTATGCGGGGAATATACCGGCCTGCATCTGCTTCTGTCGACAGGGTCGCTGAATGAAGGCAAATCCGTCAAGGTGGATTCTTCCACTCTTTCGGAAGTTGATGATTCGGTAGTCGAGTTGCTGGAAGCGGGTATTAAGAGGCGGTTCGATACGATAAGGGATTCTCTTGTCTCAGTGGTGGCTGAAGCTATACGGGAGCTTGAACAAGAAGATGAGAAGGATGAAGACGCCCCGGCTCAAGCGCCCGAAGGAAAAGCGGATCATAGAGTAAATGAAGATAAAAATCCTGCTGCGAAGAAAGAGAAGAAAGGCAAGAATAAATCCGCCGCTGAAGAGAATGAGAATAAAAGACCGGGGAAAGAGAAAGAGGGCGGGAAATCAGCAGCAGCCCAAGACGACGCTGATGTGATAGAAGGACTGGAGCTGCTGGAGGAGATCTAGCCTTTCCGGCTGAGATTGGAAGGCCTATTTAATGACTATTCAGTCAACCATAAACGAGCTGGGACTGTTCGACCTGTTTCAACTTCTATACCATAACCAGAAGTCGGGCCGGCTGATAATAACCGACACGGTTCAGGACAGGGGAGCCCACGTCCTTTTCAAGGGGGGAGCCGTTTGCTCCGCCTCCATATACGATAAGTCCCCTAAATCAATAGGAATGATTCTGGAGGAATGGGGTGTTCTGGATGAGATAAGCGCCGCCAGGATCGAGGAAAAATCCGGCAAGTATAAATCCCTTCTGGATTGCCTGGTAGGGGAGGGAATCTCCACCAGAAACCACCTGGAAAATTTCTTTTCGTCCCGGGTCAGGGAGACCGTCTACAGTATTTTCAAATGGGAGAACGGGGATTGCAGGTTCATAGAGGAGGATTTGGACGAGAAGCGTGAGGTCCTGGTCCTTCTTAATACCGAGAACCTGATTCTGGAAGGAGCCAGAAGGATCGATGAATGGTCCAACATCAAGAACAAGATTCCCTCGAGGCACTCGGTGTTCAAATTCTGCAAGGATACCGAAGGTCAGCAGCTCAACCTGAAACCTATGGAATGGGAGATCCTTTCTCTGGTGGACGGCAGCAGGTCGGTATACGAGATCAACGAGGAGGTGGGAGGGGATCTGTTCTCTACCAGCAAGCTGATATACGGCCTGGTGGTGATGGGAGTTATAGAGCTGGTGGAAGACGAGGAGGAGAAGGAAGAGAACGCTAATATCGAGGAGAGGATCGAGAAACATCTTAAGGAAGGAAGGAACTTCTACCGCCGTCTGAACCTTGAGGGGGCTTCCACCGAATTCGAGAAGGTCGTTCAGATCGATCCGGAAAATTTCGAGGCTCTCAGAATGCTGGGAGAGATATATTACAAGCTTGACAGGTTGAGTGAAGCTCTGAGATTCCTGGAGAAAGCACGCGCTAAGAGGCCCCAAAACCAGAAGGCGATGTTTATAAAGGGCTACCTGCACGCCAGGCTCGGCGAGGTGGACAAGGCGATCGAAGTATGGGATGAGCTTAAGGAAAAGACCGACAGCAAGAAGATCGTGAAACTGGTTGAAAGCAGAGTGGCGGTGGCGCGGGAATGGTCCAAGGTCATGGCAGAGTATTGATCGGCCGTTTTTTATCCGTTATCTGAATTTTTCAGCCGCATTTTGATCTTTTTTCCACCTACCTGAACCGCCGCTTTGGTGTAGGTCAGCTTTAAATCTATCAGTCCGCCGCGAAAATGAAGGATATCGAGTCCTTCCCTGGCCTCGCGTTCTCCCTCGAAGGGTTCTTCCCGGCAGGGCCACTCCAGTTTCCACCGGAACACCGCTTCCTGCGAATCGGCGTCGATTATGTTTCCCAGAGATTCAAACCGGA
Organism: uncultured bacterium; assembly: GCA_964488475.1. Classification (GTDB taxonomy): domain Bacteria; phylum Krumholzibacteriota; class Krumholzibacteriia; order Krumholzibacteriales; family WJIX01; genus CAZAUK01. The sequence continues at coordinate 11,945 of CAZAUK010000017.1, read as the reverse complement.
ATCCCCCGTGATTATCGAACCAGCCCGACCAGGCAGCCCGAAGGGCCCTTTTTCCCCGGACAGTCTCCCCGTGCCAGTTATCGAAAATAACCTCATCGTGAAAAAGCTCTATTACCCCTTCCAGGTCATGGTCATTCCATGCCGTCAACCACCCCTGGAGCAGCTCTTCTATCTCTTTTCTGGAAAGCATCTTGATCATCCCCGGTGTTAAGGCTTTTCGCTCCGGGCTTGATTATTATGATATATCAGGCCTGGGATATTTCCGGTTTCACCGCTGAAACTGGTTCCAGCGCAATCATAGATCGGATTCTAAGTTTTTCTAACCGCGCTTATTACCCTGTATATACCGTTGTAGTCGTATAACCGCATGTCCGTGTATTCCTCGCTGCGGGATATCATTCTCTCGACCAGGCGGTGCTGGCCCGCCCCGATCTCAAAGACAAGCTTGCCGTCAGGGCGGAGAAATTCCGTTGATTCTGTTATCAGCCGCCTGAATATGTCTATGCCGTAAGAGCCCGCGTCCAGGGCCAGAACCGGCTCGTTCTCGGTTATCTCCCTGGCGAGATTCTTAAGCGAGCCGGTCGGGATGTAGGGCGGGTTGCAGACTACCATGTCCACCTGGTTTTCAAGGCCGCCGCCGCGCAGTGAATCTAACATATCGCCGCACATGACATCTATTCTGTCCTCCAGACCGTACCTCAGCACGTTCCTTTGGGCTATTTCGACCGCCTCCTCGCTTATATCTGAAGCGATTATACTGGTACCACCGGAAAGGGCGGCCAGAGCTACGGCTATATTCCCGCATCCGGTACCGACCTCGACTATCTTGAGGGTTGCGCCGCTCTTCCGTCTAAGCTTCTCTATGAATGAGAGAGTCACTCTAACCAGCAGTTCTGTGTCTTCACGGGGAATCAGGGTCTCGGGCGAGCATTCGAACAGGAAGCCCATGAAGGGTGCTATTCCCATAAGATATTCAAGCGGCACCCCTTCGCCGCGGTCTGCCGCGATTCTCTGTGGAGTAATCCCGATGAGGTTCAGAAGCGGAAAGTACGCTCTGCATAGTTTGCCGGTGGATATGATATTTTCAAGCTTTTCCGAATCGGAAGCAGTCTTAAGCGCTTCGGCTTTCTTTAGTTCCAAACGTAAACCGCTGAAATCGTCTGCCATAGATATCCTCCCCCGGCCGGTGAAAGGAAAAGGGGCCTGAAAGATGGTCTGTTAAGCTTCTTTTCCTTGCCAATCAGAGTAAAACGTAGTCATATTAACATCTGTCCTTTCTGGTGGGAAGAAAAAACTGTTTCAGGAGCTTGCTCTCGGCAGGCGGTTTCAGCGACCTGAAAGATATCTACGGTGAGTCGCGGTTGAAACAGGAGGGAGTGTTTTTTCGTAATAATGGACGGTAAATAAAAACCCGGCATCAAGCAGCCGGTTTAGCAGATGGCGTTAAATGGGAGATGAATGATGAGATGTCACGAGGTCGATTACCAGATCATCGGCGACGACATGCAGATCGTCGAAATAGAGCTTGATCCCGGTGAGACCGTGATCGCCGAGGCGGGCGCGATGAATTATATGGATGAAGGTATTGGGTTTGAGGCGAGGATGGGTGACGGGTCCAAACCCGGTGAAGGAGTTTTCGATAAGCTTCTGAATGTAGGAAAGAGAGTGTTGACGGGAGAGTCGATCTTCATGACCCATTTTACCAATCTGGGCGCCGGAAAGAAAAAAGCGGCCTTCGCCGCCCCTTATCCGGGAAAGATAGCGGCCCTCGATCTATCCGCTTTCGAGGAAGAATTGATCTGCCAGAAGGACGCTTTTCTGTGCGCGGCCCTCAGGGGAACGGGTACGGTATTCCTTCAGAGCCTGCCGTTTTCCCGTATGGCCGACAGAATCATCAAGCACACCCCCTCCAGGGGCGGCAGAAGAAGGGGCGAAGGCTCGATACTGGGAGCCCTGGGCGATATAATCGACGGCGACCGTACGTGAAGGGCCCGCCTCAGGGCCGGAATCCACTGGAAATACCCGGATCAGCGGGGCTTTCGCGCTGGGATCGATATTCGCCCCGGCTTTCTGTCCGACATCCGCCGCGCTTTTCTTCGGGAGCCTTATTCCCCTGGCTTTGAATAACGATTTCGGCCTGGTTTTTACGCCGGCCTGCGGAATTGGAACAGGCCTTCCCATCCCGCTGTTCAATGGTTACAATAATCCCGGGTTGACTGGCCGACCGCGCAGTTTGCGGATTCAACCCTTGAAAGGGTCTCGCCTACTCCACTAGATCCAACTTGAATTCATCTCCGTCCGGCAGGATGAATCTCAGTACCCCGGAATTCGAGGCCAGTTCCTCCTGAATGAATACGGTAACGCCGCCTGCCCTGAACTCCTTGAAGCTTTCCTTTCTTTCAGCCGGGGAAAGATCTTTCGGGCGCGCCATCCGACCGGACGGCCTCTTTTCGGCGTGTCATCAACCCCGCACGAAATAGAAATCGCCTATGGACAGCACTCCCCCCCGGGCGCGGATGTACTCCAGCAGTTCATCGCCCGCCTCGATTTTCAGGGGCTCGGACATGATATCGGCTCCAGGTGAAAAAACAGAATCATAGCGTTTATGTGTTACACTTTAAAACTTCTCGTCGTATTTAGTCCAGAGCGAATCGCCCATCTTCCAGGCTTTTTCCACCACTCTGGTCCCCTGCTTGATGGTATAATCGGTCAGGAACTTCCGGCGCATGCTGTAATCCTCTATGCCGAGAGCCTCTTTTTCGACGGCCTTCTGGTTTTCCAGAAGCTCTTCCTGAATGGGGTCTAAGGCCCCGCGAACGTCATGGCGCATATCCCCCCACCTCTGGGCTGCCAGGGTCCCGAGGCGGTTGAATGCCCACCAGGCCGACTCTCCCCTCACGTAGCCGTTGGGCCTTCCCGGCGTCTTGTATGCCTTGGGCAGGTCCGTAACGCCGCAGTATATCGGTATGTAGACCGAGCTCGCTATGTTGTCCATGGCCATCCATACCAGCCCTCCCACCTCGTCAGGCAGCCAGTCTCTGGATTGTATGATAGTCCCGTACATGGTGTACCAGCGGGCTATGGTGCGCTCGCCCAGAAATTCTATCTCCCCCTGGTCGGAAACGTGAAACCAGCCGCCCCGAATATCGTCAAGCTCCAGCTGGTCGTAGGGCATAAATGGATTTGCCAGAGGGGAGATGATCTCTTCGCCGTTTTCGTTCTTTACGGTGAGGGTCCTTCTCATATCGTACGGGGTTTCCTCGAAATAATCCTGAAATACCCGGATGATGTCCGCGATCGAGACTTTCCTGTCCGGCTTTACAGAGAAAGGGTAGTTCTCGGAGGTGGGGCTCAGATTCAGCGACGGCGCCAGAAGATCGAATACCCTCCATTCCCTTCTTCGCCCGGCGACCGACAGGCGGCTTTCCGGGGCATAGGCATAGCAGAACTCGAACTTTTCGCCCTTCTTCCACCAGCCGTTTTCCTCCGCCACGCTGTATATGTTCTTCGAGGCCATGAAATGGTCGGGGGCGTCCGGGTCTATCTCCCGAATCCGGCTGGCGTTGGCGTTTACTGAGATGTGCTCGTCGGGAACCCGCTGAGCGGCCCAGACCGCCCCCATCTTCCCCTCTCCGGGGCCTACTATCTCCAGGTGCCAGACCTCGTCCCTGTCGGATATAGTCAGGCATTCACCGGCGTCGTTCCAGCCGTATTCGGCGGTCAGCTCATCGGCTATTCTTATGGCCTCCCGGGCGCTCGAGGCCCGCTGGAGCATCAGCAGGCAGAGCCTCTGGCAGTCGATAAGTCCCTTATCGGACTTGAGCTCGTCGCGGCCCCCGAAGGTGGACTCGCCTATTCCCACCTGTTTTTCGTTTATGCAGGGATAAGCGGTGTTAAGATATCCGTAAGTCTTTTCCACCTGGGGGATCTCTCCGATCGGCTCATGCCTGTACGCGGGCATGGCGAGGGAATCCTCGTTTACCCGTTTGTACATAGTCACAAAAGCGTCTTTTCCGTGCCTTTGATCAGGTTGAATATCCATCCAGGAGCGGGTCCGGTGGCTGTCGTCGGTGTGGGAGGTTATGACCGACCCGTCGACGGTGGCCTTTTTCCCCGCCGTTATCGAAGTGCATCCTTCGGGAACCCCTCCTTTCCAGTCGCTGCGGTCCTTAGAGGACAGAAAACCGGGAACCAGAATAAAGGCCAGAAAAACAATCATGAATTTACGCATCGTTATCACGCTCCTGAACCGGGTTTAGTGTCGATTTGATACGCGCTTAAAGAAGCGGTGAAACCGCTCTGGCTTTTCAGCGCGATTCCGGAATACCGCCGGCAGGCGGTTTGAGATATACTATTACCTGTCCGCCTGTTGTGTCAATCCAAATGGGCGGCTGTCTTCTCCGGTTTTATATAGATTCATCAGTTTAACTGTTTATTTTTCTTGTTTATAATGAGAAGGAGGACCTTTACAGGTTTTCAAGGGACCGGGGCTTTGATAAGGGATATTCACCGATGATAGGAGCTTTGGCGGGCGACATAATAGGTTCTGTATACGAGCGCGCGCCGATAAAGACAAAGGATTTTCCTCTATTCTGTGAGAACTCCCGCTTCACGGATGATACGGTTCTTACCCTGGCGGTGGCCCACGCCGTAAGCGCGGGTCTATCCTATAAAGAGGCGATTCGGGATATAGGAAACCGCTATCCGGAGGCGGGATACGGCAGCTCGTTCATTTTGTGGCTGTTTTCCTCGCCAGGGAGGGAGCGAAGAAGGCTGAAATAGAGAGCGGGATCGAAAGCAGGTTCGGCTACGACCTAGACAGGACCGTCCTCGAGATCCGTCCCGATTACGGCTGGGAAGTATCCTGTCAGAGGACGGTGCCGGAAGCGATGATCTGTTTTCTGGACTCGGTATCTTTCGAGGACGCTGTCAGGAACGCTGTTTTTCTGGGAGGAGACAGCGACACTCTGGCCTGTATAGCGGGAGCAGTCGCTGAGGCCTACTATCGGGAGATACCGGACGGGATACTGGGGGAAGTGATGAAGAGGCTTCCAAAGGACCTGAGAATAATCCTGACTCGTTTCTATTCCGAGTATGGCAATCCGGATATTCGAAGACGGCTTCTGAGTATCGTTTCCGGCAATAGCGGCCGGTCCTGACGGTGTGCGTGCTTCCTTATCGCCATCCTGTTTTCAGGCTTCCAAAGAATTCTTTGTGGCCCGGGCGCCGTAGTGTTATTATTCTCACTCTAAATCGTTTCAAACAGGGCTGCTCCGCTTTTTATTAACAGGTCCGCTTGGCGTGCGGACAGAATTCGAACTAGGAGGTTCGTTTCATGCGTTTTATCAGGATCCTGGCCATAACGGCCATTTTGGCTCTTGCCGCCGGCACCGCTTTCGCCGAAGAGGGGATGTGGCAGCTGGACAGGCTGGACAAGGAGATCATGAAGGAGATGAAGGGGTTGGGCCTCGAGCTGTCCAAAGACCAGATTTTCGAGCAAGACGGCGATGGCATAGCTTTCGCCATAGTGGACCTTGGGGGCGGCACCGGATCTTTCGTCTCCGACAGGGGGTTGATTCTTACCAACCATCACGTGGCCTTCACCGCTCTTCAGAGGGCCAGCTCTGTCGAGAGCAATATCATGGACGAGGGTTTCTACGCGGACACATATGAAAAAGAGGTGCCCGCTCGCGGGTACGAGGCGTCTGTCCTGATATCTGTCGAGGACGTTACAGAGAAGGTTCTGGACTCGGCCGAAGGCCTGGAAGGAGCCGAGAGATACCAGGCCATCGAGGATGTGGGCAAGGAGCTGGTCAAGGAGGCCGAAGAGGGTAGAGACGTGGAGTGCCGTCTCTCCAGCTTCTACGGGGGCATGAAGTACAAACTGTTCACATATTTCACCATGAAAGACGTGAGGATAGTCTACGCGCCGCCCAGCGCCATAGGAAATTACGGCGGGGACATCGACAACTGGATGTGGCCTCGCCACGGCGGGGATTTCTCATTCTTCAGAGCCTACGTAGCGCCCGATGGCAGCAGCGCGGAATACTCCGAGGATAACGTCCCCTACCGGCCCGAAGTCCATCTTGCCATGTCCACCAAGGGTATCGAACGGGACGATTTCACCATGATCATAGGCTTTCCCGGAAGTACCATGCGCTACCGTTCCTCCTATTCCATCGCCTATCACCAGAACTGGATGTATCCCACCAGGATCAAGGTCTTCGGGGAGCTGATAGACCTCTTCCAGAGAGAGGCCGAGGCCAATCCTTCCGCGGCGATAAAGGTGGCCTCTTACGACCAGATGCTGAATAACGCGATGAAGAACTACCAGGGTATGTTGGAGGGATTCGAAAAGGCGGAACTTCTCGAGAGCAGGAAGCGGGAAGAGAAGAAATTCACCCAGTGGCTGGAAGAGAACGAAAAGACGAAGGACAGGTACGGCGACGTCCTTCCGACCATCGAGGAACTCTATGAGGAGCAAAAGACCTACCGGGACGAGGAATTCGTTCACCAGTTCAGCAGGTTCGGCTGCCAGATGCTGAGAGCAGCCGGCACCCTGGTCCGCTGGAGCGAGGAGAAGGCCAAGGACGACCTGGAGAGGGACCCCGGTTTTATGGAAAGGGATGTACCGAGGTTGAAGATAAGCCTTCGGAATATCCAGATGAGCTTCGACGAAAAGGTGGACAAGGAGGTTCTGAAGTACTTCCTGAGAATGTCCCGGGACCTTCCAGAGAACCAGCGCTTCGAAGCCTTTGATGATCTTCTGGCCGGTGCCGAGGGGGATGGCCTGGAGAGCAGGATCGAAAACGCGGTCAAGACGCTATATGAGGGGACCACCCTGGACAATGCGGAGGAGCGGATGAAGTTTTTCGAGATGCCCGCGAAGGAGATCAAGGACTCCGGAGACACATTCATACAGCTGGCCCTTAACATGGAAGATGAGCGCGAAGATCTGGAGAAGAGGAAGAAAGAATTCGGAGGCAAGATATCCGCCGTCAGACCCAGGCTCATAGAGGCCTACAGGGAATGGAAGGGTACTTCCTTCTACCCCGACGCCAACAGCACCATCCGTCTGACCTACGGAACCGTGAAGGGGTACTCGCCAAGGGACGCGGTAAGGTACGACTATATCACTTCGCTGAGCGGCGTGGTTGAAAAGCATACCGGCGAAGCACCCTTCGATTGTCCCGAAAAGATTCTCGAGATCCACAGAAGCGGAGGCTGCAGGAAGTATATGGACGCTTATCTTAAGGATGTTCCGGTCGATTTCCTTTCCACCTGCGATATCACCGGCGGCAATTCGGGAAGCCCCATCATGAACGCCAGGGGCGAGGTGATAGGAGCGGCTTTCGACGGCAATTACGAGAGCATCTCGGCGGATTATCTCTTTGATCCGGAACTGACCAGGTGCATCAGTGTGGACAGCCGCTATATACTGTTTGTGATAGACAGGTTCAGCGGCGCGAAAAAGCTTCTGGACGAGATGACCATTCATTAGTACAGGCGCCGGATGAGCGCGGAGTGATCAGATGAAAACGGCCGGCGGAAGGGTGCTCTATTCCGCCGGCTTTCAGGAAAGGCGTTATGGGAGAGATATTCGCTCTGGCCACGGCCCTCATATGGGGGACCGCGGTGATCTTCTTCAAGAAATCGGGAGAGACCATTTCCCCGTTCTCCCTGACTTTTTTCAGAATCGGGATAACCAGCGCGCTTCTGGTGATTACTTCGAGGATCGCCGGTTATCCCATCTGGAATCAGGCTCCCTTGAGAGACTACCTTATACTGTTCGTCAGCGGGATCATAGCTATAGCGATATCGGACACCCTGTTCCACAACGCCCTTAACCGTATAGGAGCCGGCCTGATGGCCATAGTGGACTGCCTCTACTCTCCCTCGGTGATATTCTTCGCATTTCTTCTGCTGGACGAGACTCTCGGGGCGATGCAGTTCGCGGGGATGTTCCTTATTCTGGCCGCTATCTTCATTTCCTCCAGGCACCGGCCTCCTTCAGGAATCACCAGGAGGGATATGGTGATAGGACTTCTCTACGGGGTGGGGGCGATGGCCACGGTGAGCTTCGGAGTGGTAATCGCCAAGCCGGTGCTGACCCATTCTCCCCTTATATGGGCGACTACGGTCAGGCAGCTGGGAAGCCTGTTCGTGCTGATTCCCGCCGCCCTGATATCCTCGCGACGCAGGGAGCACTTTGCCGCTTTCAGGCCCAAGAAGGACTGGAAGTTCTCCATTCCCGGCACCATCCTGGGGTCTTACCTGGCTCTGTTCTTCTGGCTCGGCGGCATGAAATACACCCGCGCTGGCACCGCCGCGATTCTGAATCAGACCAGCGCCCTGTATGTCCTGGTCCTGGCCGCCCTCTTCCTCGGCGAGCCCTTCACCAGGCGCAAGGCCGTGTCGGTGGCCCTGGCCCTGGCGGGTATCGCCATGGTGACGCTGGGATGATTGTCAACCGGCCGGTACCGGTTCAATTTATAGTCGGCGCTGGAGCGGGTAATTGCGAGATTGAATAATATACCTGCCTGGTATATTATTTTACTCATAGCATTGCGTTTAGACTGGAAGGTCACATGGTTGGAATTGCGTTCAGTCCGGAAGGTCACATGGTTGGAATTACGGTCAGGCCGGACGGTCACAAGACGCAAGATATTCGGACCGGAAGGTTACAGGATTCAAAGAAACGGGGAGCTGAATGGCCAAAAAAGAATTTCCTGAGTTCATAGAAGAGCTTGCCACCGAGGTAGAGGGAGACCAGACCGATAAGGATATATTCACCTTCACCCTTTCAACCTGCCAGTGGTGCAAGAAATGCAAACGCTACCTGGATGAAAACGACGTTAAATACAGATACGTCGATATCGATAAGCTGAGCGAGCATAAGAAGGCCAAGATACTCAACTACCTCGCCGAGAGGTTCAAGAAGAGGGTCTCATATCCTTTCCTGGTCTGCGACGGCGAGACGGTGGTGGGATTCAGGCCGGAGGAATACGACAGGCTGCTGAAAGGCGGAGATTGAAATGGAGTTCGATCTTAGGACCGAAGAGGGAATGAGAAAATACGTTAAAAGGATATGCGAGATAAAGGGTTGGGTCCTTCAGGGAGACGAGCAGACTCTAAGCGATCTGATAGACGGCCTGGTGAGCAACAAGAATAAATACGGATACCAGTCTTGTCCCTGCCGCTTCGTCTCCGGCAAGAGAGAGCTGGACAGGGATCTTATCTGCCCATGCGATTATTCCGGCCCGGACGTGGAAGAGTACGGAACCTGCTTCTGCAATCTTTTTCTCAGCCCCGATTTCTATGAAAGCCACGAGACAGAATTTCTCCAGATTCCGGAAAGACGCCCCCTTGAGAAGGACAGCGCGGCTATCGAGCGCCTTGCCCGGGAGGAGTAAAAAGCCGTCGAATAACAGGCCGCGGGCTGACCGTTAATCTTTTATGCTCGGTTCCACGCTGCCGCGAAGGGTATCCTTTTCCAGGTCCATCTTGAGGGCTATGAATTCCAGCATGTCCTTAAGCGTAATTATCCCCACCAGCCGGCCACCGTCCACCACCATTATCCTGCTTTTGTTCTTGCTGCGCATCTTCTTGAGAGCGTCCACCGCGTCCGTGTGAGGATGAAGCGAGTTATCCTCATCACAGTGGTCCATTATCTCGCTGACCTTTCTTTTGCCCCACTCTTCCCGGGGGACTTCCTTGATATCGGACGTTGTGACGCAGCCTCTCACCCTTCCTTCCTCGATTACCGGAAACATCTTGAAATGATGCCGGTAAATGTAATCGTCGACCAGTTCTTCCACCGATAGGGATGGTTGGACCGTTATGGGATCCTCTTTCATGAAACGTTCTATCTTTTCACCTCTTAAGGCTATATTCATCTCCACCCGGACCCGCGAGACCCTGGTAGCGTTTCTGAGAAACAGGCCGATGAACACCCACCAGATACCGCCGATGAAAGCGCCTCTGACAATGAAAAGTATTCCGAAAAATATAAGAATAAGGCCGAAGCCGGAGCCTATTCTGGAAGATATCTCGGTGGCCCGCCGGAGGTCTCCCTTTATATGCCAGAGGATCGCTCTCAGCACTCTCCCTCCGTCCAGGGGAAAGGCCGGCACCAGGTTGAAAGCTGCCAGGACGAAGTTGATGATTCCAAGGTACTGAAAGACCGCGACCGGCGGCTTGGGCCAGGACTGACTTCCTCCCAGCATTGTCAGAGCTATAAAGAACAGCCCTATTATGATGCTCGCCGCGGGGCCCGCTATCGCCATCATGAATTCGGACTTCGGTGAATTAGGTTCATCCTCCATCTCGGCCACGCCCCCGAAGATGAAAAGGGTGATCCCCTTCATCGGTATTCCGTACTTCCGGGCGATAAGTGAATGGCTGAGTTCGTGAAATATCACCGAGAGAAAGAGGCCCGCCGCTCCCACCATTCCCATGACCCAGTAGGTGGATTTTGACAGGCCCTCCACCAGTTCCGGAAAGACTCCTTCGGCCAAGGCCCAGGTCGCCAGAACGGCCACTATCAGCCAGCTGACATCGATACGGACGGTAAAACCCAGAAGTTTAAAGATCTTTATCCTTTTGCCGAACATCTCTTGGCTCCCTTATTTTTAAATGGGACGAACCACGGACGAAATACTACTTTTCGCTTCTCACGCTCAGCACCGGCAGTTTGGAATGGCGAATGACCTTCTCCGCCACCGAGCCGAATATGAGTTCTCCTATCCTGGAGTGTCCGTGAGTAGCGATTACTATGAGGTCCGCGTTTTCCTTATCCGCGGCTGCCAGGATCTCGTCGGCGGGGTCGCCGCGCAGGATGTGAGTGGTCACCTCTATCTCGCCTGGAACCTTATCTTCGGCTATCTTCTTTATCCGCTCTTCGCTCGATTCCACCAGGTGGTTCTCGTACTCGTTTATATCGAAGACCATGGGGGGCTGAGCGCCCACCGCCGCCGTCGGAACAGGGGCCACCGCGTGAACCAGTACCAGGTCGGCGGCAAAATGATCCGCGTATCCGCGGGCCAGCTCCAGGGCCTTGTAGGAAGCCTCGCTGAAATCAGTGGGGCAGAGTATCTTTTTGACCTTAAGCATCTCGCAAACCTCCTTCAGGGCGAATCCGCCCAAAACCGGATTGCCGGCTGCTTCGCCGCTCACTCAAAGGGCGGCGAAAGAGCTTTTTCCGGAAACAAGGGTCTTAACCATTTAGGTCGGCCTTTATCAGTATGTTAGATGTAAGTGACTACTATATCAAGGAGATATTTTAATTATATTTATATTTCACAGCGGAGCCGCGCGGTTCATTCCCTCTTTATGTCGACGGAGACCCTGGAGTATTCTTCGTCTTTTACCAGGCCCGCTATCTCGCCCGCCAGTTTCGGTATGACCTCTTCGACCTCAGGCAGACATCCTTCCCTCAACGTCACCACGTCCTTTCCCTGAACGGCGTATATGATGACATCCCGGGGCATCTTGATTCCCAGCCTCTCACCCAGCTTCAGGGCGGTGACCAGATCGATGTCGTGAAAGGAGGCCAGCCTGGGAGTGGTCTTAAAGCTGTTCGGCTTGAGCTTTAACACGGTTCCCGGCTCAACGCCGTTCAGGGTCACGGCGTCTATGATTACAGCCCGGTCGTAGCCTTCCAATATTTCGATTATATCCATGCCGGCCGTTTCGGCTTCTGCCACGTCCGCCGCTCCGCCGACGGCCTCGCGGACCTTTCTGGCGGTGAATATACCCGCCCCGTCGTCGCTTAAAAGGGTGTTGCCAAGACCCAATACTATTGTCTTCATGTTAATTATCCTGCTTAGACCTTTCCTTCCGGGGTGTAAAATCGTACATCCGGGCTGTAAAACCGCAAAGAGAAATTTAATATAACCTAAATTGAGCGATTTTATCCATGAAAAATCCCACCCGATGAGTTAAGC
>CAZAUK010000016.1:0-64167 GCA_964488475.1 uncultured bacterium | reverse complement strand
TTCTACTAATAACTGAAATATAATTGCCACCTGAGAAAATCTGCGGGGTCGGCCCCGTCGAAATAATAGTCTCCCGGATACAACCTCTCCCAGAGCAGATGCCCGGAGAGGTGTTCACCGAATCTCCAGTTGAGTCTTATGATAGATAAAGTGCCGCGCGTATCGCCGTCGCCAAACAGGGGGTTGGGATTCGAAACGCCCGGCGCGGAATCGGGATCATCCTGAGGTGCCAGCATATAATATAGAGTGCTCTCCAGCGTCATCTGCTCAAACGGCTTGAGAGCGAGCTTTATGCTCGGAGCCATAATGTTTTCCCAGTAGGCGACTCCCGCCTCGGGCGCCAGGGTGTAGATATAAAGGTCGCTCCATTTGGGCCACCTGCTGTAAAGAGGATTCCAACCCTCATATTCTTCAGTCGATGGATCATCCCCCGAAAGATACAAAAAACCGGCCGTCAGTGAGGGCTCCCACGGCATCGAAGAGCTCAAGGTTCCGTGAGCGTAGCCTCCGAAACCTCTTCGGCCGGCTCCGGCCATGTCGCCTGCCTGAAATGCGAACTCGGCCGCGTAACGCAGCATCTTTCCGTATTCGCCGGAAACCCGTCCGCCCAGGGTGTGTATATCGCTTTCCTGCAATCGTTCACCCGGCTTTTTCTCGTTCTTGAAATCGTAATACGCCTCTATCTTCTTGTTCGAGAATGAATTATCGGTATAATACAATCCCACTCCAGACTCTTCATGTTCGATCAGGCCGTTTTGAAGGTTATTTATCACCGGGAGGTACTTGTCCCAGGTCGGATTGGAAATGGCGTTCAGTTCAAGAGATCTCTTTTCATATTCCATCATCAGTCGCATTCCGTTGAAATAGGCCGTTCTGGAACCTTCCAGGGGACTGCCGTCCATGTAAATGAAACCCTCCCCCCTTATTATGTTCTGCCTGCCCAGAATAACGCTGAAAGGAGATCCCGCGATACGTTTAATTGAGAGGAAGAGATTTTCCACTACAAGCTCGTCGATCTCAAAATCGAGATCCTCCAGGCCTTGTTCCGATTTAAGCCAGTGCCTGTGCTCGTTATTGAGCTGAACCTTGAGTTCCCACCCTTCCCGCGGATCCCAGCTTCCCCACAGCTGCGTGCGGACCCTGATATAGTTGCGGTCATCGGGATTACCGTCCGAAAGATCGAAAGGATTGGCGATATATGCCTGCCGGACCCTCTCCCTGAAACCCCACCTAAAAGCGGATTCTTCCCCCGCCGCTGAAGCCCCGCTGGTAACAGCCTCAGCCAGTAGAAGAAGGGCCAGCCCCCCGGCAAAGACTGAATGCGATATGCGCCTCTTTATGTTTTTGACTGGCTGCTGCCCGGAATCATCCATCCGCATGACGCTCCTTTCCATATTAAATGGGCTCTTTTAGCGGTCTTTTGTATACAGTCAAAGCGTCCGCCCCCCTCTCAGGGAAGATAAACGGCCTCTCTGGCCGGTCCTGAAGCCAGACCCACGGCTCAACACCGGCTGCGGACCGGATTTATAATGAGGAATCATAAGAAAGCCTCACCCCAATCTCAAGAAGGAAAATAGTAAATGAGGCTGAAAATGGAGATTTTTGAATATTAAACGCAGATATTCATCGCTAGAATCGCCGGGAGGGAATGCGAAATTATCATGACATATTCCTATACTTTTCCTGGCTTCTGTCACGGTGATCCCCTTCAGATTTGCCGTTACCCCCATAGAAGTTCTTTTCCTTCGAACATGCCGGTCTATGCCATCTGTCCCGGTAGAGCGACACTGAACAGAATCAGGATTATGACCAAGGATTATTAGCTTGACGATTAAAAGGCTTTATAGTACAAACAAGCTGTTAATATTATAGCGACAGGCAATCATTTGGGACTTCTTACGGATAGATAATTGAGGAATGTCACGTCGGGTTTCTGACCAAGGTGTTTGGATGGATACGGCCCGTATTAGACGGGATTCGATGGATTTGTAGAGAGCGCCTTTCAGCCGACGCGGCAATGATCTTTGCAGAAAAGGTATCCTTTGGACCGTATTATGGCAGACTACGCCGTCGTCTCCCGAAGAAACCCTATTAAGGCCGGTCTAACTGGATTCAATCCAACCTTCAAAATCTTTTTCAGCGGATTGTTCTCAAACTCACTTGCTTTCCCGAATATGACCAGATTAAAAAGGGCGTTATTTAATGACAATGATAATCATTTCTATAAAGGGGTCTTTTTTTGCTTTCAGAAAGGATCTGCCATGAAAAAAACCTTCCTATCCATTCTCTTATTGATTTTTTCCTTTATCGTCTTAGCTCCGGTGGACGGGTCAACCCAAAAAAAAGAAAACAAGGCACTTAAGGTCGAAAGATCAAGATTTTCCAGTGATAAGTACTATTATGAAGGAAAAGAGATCAGTGAGAAGAAATTCTTGGCCCAGCTATGCAAGTTTGAAGAATCGATCGGCGAATGGAAAACCAGCAAGGACATGAGCTGTCTGGCGAAAGTCCTTGGTTTTGCAGGAGGGTTTCTAATAGGCTGGCCGGTCGGAGAGTCATTGCGCGATGATGGTGACCCGAATTGGGCCATTGCCGGAGGGGGTTTAGTTATCTTTGCCGGCGGGTTCCTGGCGGAAATGAGCTCGAGAAAACACAGGGATAGAGCAATCGAGGTCTATAACAAGATGGACAGAAAGATCGAATCGTCTAATCCGGGTAATTTTGATATAGCTTTCAGCATGAGGGGATTACAGCTTAAATACTCCTTCTGACAATAAATAATATGTTCCCGGCAGAAAACCGTATCCAGTTATGATCTCGAAGACGAATATCCTATAGCATGCCGCCGGGATGGTAATTACTGGTTATTTGATGCATTCGGGCCTTAAATCCTCTATGATGAGGGTAGTCATGGTGTTTTTACAGGGGGTAGACAAATGAACGGCCATCAACTGAACGATCTTGACGAATGCGTGATCAACGCCCTGAACCTTTTCAGCCGGAAAAAACTGCCGGCTCTTTCCTTTGATTTTAAAAGGCCCATGGTGGTAGGTTCCGGTAACGCGGCGGCTACGGGAAAGATTATATTTGAGAAGTCCGACGCCGTTTTCGCCGACGAGAGCAACTTCGAGCTCAAACTGGAAAGTATAGAGGAGATCGACGGGGTAGTCCTTATTTCAGCCTCCGGGGGCAAGCACGCTCCTGTTATAGCCAAAAGGTCATCGGAAATGGGTAAAGAGGTAATCCTTCTTACCAACAACCAGGAAGCGCTGGCCGGTGAGTTTGCCGACGAGATTCATGTTTTTCCCAAGAATCCGGAGCCTTATACCTATAATACGTCGACTTATATGGGATTCATCCTTGCAGCGACCGATGAAAATCCCAACAGTATACTGAAATTTATCGATACCGAGATCAAACATCTTAAGATGCCCGATTTCGAAAAATACCGGGGGTACTTCCTTATTGTGCCCGAAAAGTTCGAGGGGATAGTGAGGATGCTTCAGGTGAAATTCATAGAGCTGTTCGGGCGCAGGATAGCCCGGGACGTGGAGACATTCGAATATATGAAACACGCCGTGACCGTGGTGCCGTCAGAAGAGCTGTTCATAAGCTTCGGAAAGGAGAACAGGGTTTTCGGAAAAGACAGATTCTACGTTCCTCTTCCCGAGTGGGCGGACTACGGAGCGATGATGTCTATATCCTATTACATTATCGGGCGGATACAGAAAAGCCATCCCCCCTGGTTCAAAGAAAATCTTGAAAGATACACCGAATTCGCCTCCAGAGTCTTCGATCAGAAGATCAAGCCGGTAGTGGACTGAGTTTAAGAAAGATTTTAAATTTAAGTAAAAGTGAGGCGTCCACCATTGACCTGGCTATTACCTTTGTTCTATTCTTTCCCTGGCTCGATGGTTATTAGGATTTCCGATAAGCGGAGGACAAAAGATGCTCAGAGTTAAATCTGTTACGGCTTGTTTTGTCTTAATCCTGTTCTTCTTCGCTATTCCACCGGCTCCTCAGGTATCAGCCGCCTCTATCGAAATCAAGGGAGGCCTGAATTTTTCCAAGGTGACCGGGGGCATTCGATTATCGGGGACAGCGGGATTGATTTTTCCTTTAAATAAATACTGAACCGGCCCTGGATAATATTCAGCAACGGCCGCAGGTAATAGAACAAGAGGTGTGATATCTTCCGCAGAAAACTCGGTCTTTTTCTTGGCATAATTCTGTTTAGCCTCATTATCCTCCTTCCCGAAGCGGAAGGGCTGAGCCCGGCGGGTAAAAGAACCGCCGCCGTGGCCGCGCTCATGGCCGCCTGGTGGATAACGGAAGCTATACCGATAGCGGCGACGGCCCTGCTGCCACTCGCCCTGTTTCCGATACTGGGGATAACATCTTCGGGGGACGCGGCGGCCTCCTACGCCAATCACCTGATATTCCTGTTCATGGGTGGGTTCCTCATCGCACTTTCGATGCAGAAATGGGGCCTTCATAAGAGAATTGCCCTTAGAATAATAAAACTTATCGGCACCGAGCCCGTGAGGATAGTCCTGGGCTTCATGATCGCGGCCGGTTTTCTCTCCATGTGGGTCTCCAACACCGCCACTACGATTATGATGGTGCCTATAGGAATGGCGGTAATTCAATATCAGGGCGCCGGTTCCACCGGAAGCGACGGAAGGCTCAAGGACAACTTCGCCCTTTCTCTCATGCTGGGGATAGCTTACTCGGCTTCTGTGGGCGGAATAGGCACACTGATAGGAACCCCCCCCAATCTGGTGCTGGCCAACACACTGGAAAGGATGTACCGAAGGACTATCGGTTTCACCGAGTGGTTCGTGGTGGGAGTCCCCCTGGTAGTTGTAATGATACCTCTTATCTGGTTATGGCTTACCAGGATCATCTATCCCTGCGGCGGCAAAGGCTGTTCCGATGACAGAGGCGTAATCGAAGAACAGATCGAAAAGCTGGGAGGTATTTCCCGGGGCGAAAAGATCGTACTTTCCGTCTTCATACTCGCCGCCCTGAGCTGGATCTTCAGGAGCAGCAAGAATATCGGCGGAGTCTTCATGCCGGGGCTGGACAGTATCATTCCCCGTATATCCGACCCCGCCATCGCAATCTTCTTTGCCCTTCTCCTGTTCATAATCCCGGTCGACTGGAAAAAAGGAAAGTTCGCCATGGACTGGGACCAGGCGAGCAAACTGCCCTGGGGAATCCTGATACTGTTCGGGGGAGGATTATCCCTTGCCAACGGATTTCAGGTTTCCGGCCTGGCCAGGTGGATCGGCGAGAGGGTCACTCTCTTCAGCGGCATGCCTGAGATCATTCTCATAGGCTCCGTTATCACTATTATAATATTCCTCACAGAGATGACTTCCAACACCGCTACGACCGCGATGGTCCTTCCCATCCTGGGTTCGGTGGCGGTGGGGCTTGGGAAGGCGCCCATGGTCCTTATGGCGCCCGCCGCGATAGCGGCCTCCTGCGCCTATATGCTGCCGGTTGCCACACCTCCCAACGCGATAATATTTGGAAGCGGTTATATCAAGATCCCCCAGATGGCCAGGGCGGGATTTTTCCTGAATCTGATCTCGATCGTGATCCTGACACTGTTCGGATATTTTGTCCTGATCCCTGTTCTGGCAGGTTAGAACAAAGGAACCCCCCCTGCCATCCATGCAGCCGTCACCATTTTGATAAATAAGATGTATCAATTGTGAAAGGCCCTAACCCGGTGTTTTAAGTCTTATACCGGCTCCGTGGGATTCAGCCTCAGGGCGCGGGCGTTTTCTCTCCCCTCTCCGCCTTCCAGTACCTTCTCTCAATCGTATCGATAATCGACCTCGCCAGCTCTAGCGATTTTACCGCCCTGGCCCTGGTGTACTGTGATAGAAAGATCCGGGCCGCGTCCCTGTTCTGATCGTACATTCCGAGAGCGGTCTCTTCTATAACCGGCTGAACGGCGAACTGGTAATCTTCAAAGCCCTTCCACTGATGCCGGACATAATCTATGAGATTGCCGTAGTCTGAGTCTACCAGGCCGGCCATCACTCCGAAAACGCAAGAAGCTGACTCCATATCCATCTTACCGCTGACCTCGGGCATACCGAAATGATAATCAAGAAGGTCCTTTTCGGTCTCATAAAGGTTTTCCGGAGCTTGCCTGAAAGCCTCGGGTATATCCGTCGCGCAGAGATACCAGGGGACGAACCCACTGCTGCAGGGATAGTACAGCGCTCTCCAGACCACAGTGCCTATTTCGGCGGGCATCCAGTCCCGCTGCTGGACCACAGTCGTCCGGTGAGTGCGGTATGTGCATATGGGCCGGTTATCATTATTATGGGGAGAGCTGCTGTACTGTCTCGAATCGTCCAGATCAGTACCTTCAAAATGAGTCCTCATAACAGCCATGATGTCTTTTACCGTGAGCTTTCTGTCAGGCTCAACGGACACGGGCATCCTTCCTTCATCAGCTTCCTCCCAGCTCAGCGGAAAATCGCCGTTTACCATCCTGGCCATCATCCAGAACCGGCGGGTGTTGTACTTGCCGGTGAGGTTTTCCGGAAGAGAATAAGCCCTGGCGAAATCAAACTCTTGTCCCTCTTCAGGTTCATACCATCCCCTTTCCACGGCGTATTCGACCAGGCCTGGAGAACAGATAAAGTTATCCCTGTCGTCAAAATCAATCTGCCTGATGGTGTAGCAATTCGGCACCGGAACCACTTCGTCGTCCCTCACCCTTCTCGCCGCATACTGTCTTCCCCTCACCATCTGTAGTATCCAGGCCTCCTTGCGCCCCACGATGCTGAGATTTCTTCCGCTTCCCCTGTAGCCGTATCTATCCAGCAGCCGGGCGGCCATCTCCACGGCCTCTCCGGCTGTCTTGCACCGCTCGGCGAGTATTATTCTCAAACGCCAGCCGATACCGCCGTCGGTAAGAAGGCCCCTCTCTTCGGCCTCCTCAAGTCCTGCCTCCCTGGAACGACAGGCGTTGCTTCCCAGCGCCAGCCCCCACTGGTTTACAACCGCGTTCGACCATTCCGTACCGGGATTCTGGTCAAAGAAATATCCGTATGTACTTGCCGCCTGAGAAATTGTTCCACCGCCGGTCAACTTCAGAGTTTCCCCATCCTGGTGATTCCGCCCCGGAATGTACCACAGATAATCGACATCGCCGGCCCGATCATCTTCTGTCTTCCCGAAAAGTATCGAGCCGTCGGCCGTTGTCTTTTTGCCGGCAATTACCGCGGTGCAGGAAACGGCTTTTCCGCGAAGAGGAACAATAATCAGGGCGGCCAGCAGGATGGTACACAAAGCCCGTTTAGAACCCGATCGATCTAGCATATATACCCCTTTCCGGATAATCATGAAAAAAAATAGAAAGCTCCGGCAGAATTCCCCGGCTATTTTAGCCTTCCTCTGCCTTTCTCTGCCTCAATAGATAGAAGACAAGAAATACCAGGGCGAAGCAGAGATAGCCGAACGCGAACTCTCCTCCCGCGTTCCAGCCTATGACGCTGCTGGTCTCGTTTCCCATGAATTTAAAGGTATGTATGATTCCGAAAAATGCCAGGACCATTCCCGCTGCCGACCAGACACAGGCCTTCAGAAAATCCTTCTCTATCAGAAACACACTTACCGCGGCCAGGATCATGGAGGAGAAAATAAAACCTTTCTCCAGGGCGAGCATCCCCATCGCTCCGTTAATGGGAATTCCCTTTGCGGCCTGCTCGGCCAGGGTGGTTCCCGCGCCCATGTAGGCCTGCTTGAGTATATTGACTCCCCAGGCGGCGAAGGCTGGGAACAGCCCCACTACCACGGCCGGGGCGTGGCTTCTGGGAGTCGCCTGGAAGGCCTGGGCCCCGATCATCACCCCGATCCATAACACTATGGCTATCCCGGCTTCCATCGGAACGACTGAATTGATCAGCCTTACGCAGCCGGCCAGAGAAATTATGACGAAAAACACACCGTTTAGAAGGGAATAGCCCGTCCTTGCTCCCAGCCCCTTCCAGCCGGGATGTCCGATGTATATGGTTGTGGGAAAACAGGATCCGAAAAAAGACGCCAGGAGAGAACCTATGCCGTTTACTGCGAGGGAGGGTTTGGTCTCGTATCTGTCGCCCGCCGCCTCAGCGCTCTCCAGGTTCTGAATGGAACCGAAGACGTTGAACAGCCCCATAGGGATTATTATGGAGAGATACCTGTATAAATATGGACTCCTGATCACCTCGAACAGGCCGGTCCCGGAAAACTTCGGACTGTTCAGCCCTACCTGGGAAGCGGCCGAACTTATCGCCCCGGTGTCCATGATGCCAAACGCCCAGGCCAGGATGGTTCCCGCTACCAGGGCCACCATTCCGCCGGGAAGGCCCCAGGGAAACCTCACCTTTGAGAAATACTGTATAAGGATTATGGCCAGGGGAAGCATAGCTATCAGGGGCTTTTCAAAAGTCTGGAGCGCGAAATCTATTGAAATAAAAGTTATAGCTATTCCGGCCAGAGTGGAAAGAAGAGCCGCCCTCGGGGTTATCCTTCTCAGGGTATCCATGAAAAAAGCCGACCCGAACTCGATAATACCGCTGAGAAAACAGGCGAGCATACCTACCTTCCAGGCTATTTCCCAGCTCCCGGTCTCCCGGTAGACCGGCCCCATGATGAAAATGAGGTAGGCGAAAAGGCTTACAGTGTTTATCCCGTAGGGCAGTGCGGTCACGTCGTCCCTTCCCTCCTCCCGGGCCAGTTTCCTGGCCTGGTACGAGTAGAAGAGATTACCGACGATCAGGGATAATGCCGCCCCCGGCAGAATCCTGCTGAAAACGAACCAGGATGGAATTCCTGCTATCACAGGACACAGGGAAGCTATAAGCAGAAACTGAATCAGATTATCTATGGCCAGCCCAAAGAATCCGTCTATATCTCTCTTTACGACCCAGGGATAGGTTGTTTCTCCGTTCAAATCTCCTCCCCTTGTTCAATCCGGAACCCTTCCGGAAATATTTGAGAATCTTCAGACCGTTTTTGCCGTCTCTATCTTTGTTGACTGATTTTACACTTTGCCTTAAGGTTAATACAATGATTATCGGGAAAACCGGGTAAATCAAAGCCGGGAGTATTCGGAGGGTCTATCTATGAAAAGAGAAAATCCATTAATAACGGCCGCTCTCTGGGCATTGATCGGAATAATTCCGGTCATACTGATGAATTCCTGCGACGAAAACGCCGAGGATTACGACCAGCGGCTTCAGCAGATCCGCATCAACAAGATCAGCGGTGATAACCAGATCGAACGGACTGGAGCGAACCTGCCCGCCCCCCTGGTCGTACAGACTACCAATGTTCTTGGAACCGTCCATTCCGGCGTTCGTTTGTTCTTCTCTACCGATGAGCCCGGCGCGGAGGTCACCCCCTCTTCGGCGGTCACCGGCCAGGACGGGACCGCGTCATTCCGGTTCAGACTGGGAACCGAACCGGGGACCCAGTCGGCCAGCGTGGTATGCGAAGAGGACAGCGCAGCCTTCTCGGCGACGGCCAGGGAAGTGCAATGCGAGGAGGAATCGACCACTAAGGCAGACCACTGGCCATCCGGCCACATAATGATAACCACGACCAGCTCCAGCCTTCTCAGCGGTTCAGGCTCGGTGCTGATCGACTACGATCCCGCCACCCAGAACATCGAGAAAGTTCTGGAGACCACGGAGTGGCTGATAGATTTGGCCTTATCTCCCCGAGGAGAGCTCTACGTGGCTACCAGGTCGGAAATATTCAAGGTGAATCCTGAGACAGAATCGCTTAGCAGTTACTGCGTATTCAGCGTCGAACTGGAGGCGGAGATAGTACCCAATCCGGGCGGAGTGCTGGTATGCGGATCGCCCGGCTCGCTTTTCCTCGTCTCTTGCCCTCAGCAGCAGCTTTCACCACTCTACTACAGTTCCTCCCTGGCTGAAAACCTGGCAGTCAGCCCACTGGACAGAACGGTCTATTATATCACGGGGTCCAGCCCTAATTACTGGATCAGAGGCGCCGAATGGGATGGGGCCAGACAGATACAGGAAAACAGTTATGAAGATTACATCGGAGATACAGGTTCTTCGGCGCCCCGCGGAATGTGCGTGGACTCGACCGGAACGGTCTACCTGACCATAGACGGAACAGGAACGGAGAGATCGATAAGGAAGTTCGATTCACATCTGCGTAGCCAATATGAGATCATAGATTTCTACGAGAAATTCGGTAACGCTGATGACGCGGGCAGATGGGGGGATATCGCGGCGCTTGGAGACACCCTCTATATAATCGACAAAAGAAACGACCGTCTGGCCTTCATTTCAACTTCGGGAGATTACCTGGGGGACCTTCAGAGCGACGCTTTCTCGCTGCCCGGTTCGGTGATCGAAAATGAGAGATACGGGATAACTGCTATTCCTTAAAGCTGGCGATGGCTTCCTTTTCGGAATCGTAAACGTCGAAAAGCATGTTAAGGCGGGTAACCTGTAATATTCCCAGAATCCTGTCGTTGGGCTTGCAGAGTTTTATTACTCCGCCTTCCTTGGCCAGATGGGATCTGGCGGAAACGAGAATACCCAAGCCTGTACTGGATATCCACTTGACCTTGGAGAGATTCATTACAATATCGAGTTTGTTCTCGGCGGCTAGTTCTTTGACCACGTCGATCAACTCCAGATTCTTGGCGCCGCCGTGCATCTCGCCGGACATTCTCAATATCGTTATTCCTTCTTTTTCGGTTGTCTTGATCTTCATGTGGACTTCCTTTCGGAGAATATCAACCAGTTACTGCAGATCCTTGATGGCGTCTTCTTTATTATCGAATTCCTTGAAAACGGTCGGTACCAGGCCGCAGGTCTTGAGGACTACCTTGACCCTGTCTGATACCCCCACCAGATTTATCGATCCTTCTTTTCTCCTGACGGAGGCGTAAGAGGCTATCAGGACGCCCGCTCCAAGTGAATTAAGCCACTGGACTTCATTCATATCGAACACAAATTTCTTCTTCCCCGCCTCAATCGCGTCCTTTATTATTTCCTGAATCTTCTGCGACTTAGGCCCGCCGTCAATCTGGCCTTCCAGTTCCAGTATCATTACACCATTCTCTTCGCTTTTTTCGATATTCAGCATAATATTCTCCTCTATTCACCCCTATATATATCTGTTTTTGCTGGTTGATAAATAATACAATTAATTTCTTCTTCGCACAATTAAAATCTATGATTGGTTATGTTAGCACCGCCCGGTCGAAGGTGTCAAGAAAAGTGAAAGAGGCGATTCTTTTAAAATCAGACATAAATCATCCTCAGGAGAGGATAACTTTCCCCCCTCCTGTGGTCACTCTTCCAATATGAAACGGATTCCATCGGAGTTTCTGTACCGACTTCATTTTCTTCCCGTCACCGGGAGAAATGATGACCGCCATACCGATGCCCATATTGAAAACCCTGTACATCTCCTCTCTGGATATCCCTCCCCACTCCATAAGGAACCTGAATACAGCGGGAATTTCCCAGGAGCCGGTCTCGATCTGGACCGCTGTGCCTTTTGGAAGTATCCTCGGTATGTTTTCGACCAGTCCGCCTCCGGTTATATGGGCCAGCCCCTTTATATCCACGCAGCACTGAAGTTCTTCTACCTCCTTCAGATAGCTTCTGTGAACTTTCAAAAGCTCTTCCCCTGCAGTTATCGGCCCGCCGGGCAGAGTGTCCTCAACGCCCAGTCCCTGGTCCTTAAAGACAACCTTCCTGGCCAGTGAATAACCATTGGTATGAAGACCGCCGGAAGGCAGAGCCCATACTTCATCTCCCGCTTCAATGCGTCCACCGTCTATTATACGCTTCTTCTCCACGATTCCGACTATACATCCGGCCAGATCATACTCCCCTTTTTTGTAAAAGCCGGGCATTTCGGCCGTCTCTCCCCCGATGAGGGCGCAACCGTTGTTCTGGCATCCTCTGGAGAAACCCTTTATTATCTCAGTAACTATTTTGGGCTCAAGTTTTCCACATCCTATATAGTCAAGGAAAAAGAGAGGCTTAGCGCCCTGCACCAGAATATCATTGACACAGTGATTCACCAGGTCTTCTCCTACCGTATCATGCTTTCCAGACAGAAACGCCACCTTAAGCTTGGTACCGACGCCATCCACGCTGGAAACCAGCACTGGTTCATCGTAACCTTCGGGCATGCGGAATAACCCTCCGAAATTGCCCGTTTCAGAAAGTACACTGGCACCCCAGGTCTTTCTGATCATTCCGCCCGCTGAATCAAGGGCCTTGCCCGCGGCGTCTATATCCACTCCCGATTCCCTGTATTTTGAGCTCACTCGACGATCCTTTCTGGTCCAGTCCTGAAAGGTTTATTTTTCTGTTAACCTATTATAATCAAAAGGGAGGACTATTCCATAGGCAATTGTTATTTTAACTGAATTTCACAAATTACGCCCGGGGGCGGTCGAAAACCGCCGGTCAGACGTGAACCGCTTCCCTCAGAGTGTTGTAGATTTCTGTGGTGGCGTCAGTCTCCACTATTATGGGAAACTTCCCTTCGCGGTAAAGTCTCAGGACAAGATCAGCCACATCCAGTTGAAACTGGGTTCCCCTATAAGTTTCCAGTTCCTGAATCACCTTTTCCACTGGCAGGGCTTTTCTGTAGGGACGGTCCGAGGTCATCGCGTCGAAGGCGTCAACCACATTGAGTATGTGCGCGCCCAGAGGTATCTGGTCCTCCTTGAGCCCCCTGGGATAACCTCCCCCATCCGGACGTTCGTGGTGGCAGCGGATTATCTCGACCGCCTCCTTCAAAAACTTGAGCCTCTCTACTATATCAGCGCCCACGTCGGGGTGGTTTCGAAGCGACTGCCATTCATCCTCTGTAAGGGGTCCTACCTTTAGAAGAACCTCGTTATTCACCGATATCTTGCCCACGTCGTGAAGAAGGGCGGCGTACTCCAGAGTTTCCATGTCCTTAGCCGACCACCCCATCTCTTTTGCTATCAGCAGGGCGTACTGTGAGACCCTGTAGGAATGGCCGTGAGTAAATGGGTCCGAGGCATCTATGGCTGATGTCAATGCTGCCACTGTCTGAATGTTGGTTTCTCTCATGTCCAGGTAGAGCTGGAAAGAATACCTGGCGAGAAACAGCGGGATTATAAAGAGGGTTATCGTCCAGATTCCAGTATTGGAGTATAGCAGGGCGATAACGGCTCCTATAGGCAGAAATGCGAAGATATGAAAGAAGTACCACATGTAATTCTGCATCCATACGTAGAAAGGGTTCCTGGAGCTGTCCAGGGCGATGATCAGAGATATCGACCAGGTATTTACCATGTAGTAGACAATCCCCGCCGCGGCAAGCGGTATCAGGAACATCGGAGAATCAGGGTTTCCCATATCACCGAAGGCCCGGTATACGTAACCGGCCGAACCTACCGTTATGGCAAGGAGGGGGATGTTGAAAATAAGTTTCCTGAGGGGTTTTCTCTGCAGTACCCCCTCGGTAATAAATGTGGCGATCGTCTCCACCAGGACCATGACCGCCGGACCGAACAGAATTATTCCGGCGAGATCGATGGCGGAAGAGGTAGATATACTGGAACCCCCTCGGGGAAGTGGTATCTGTACGAAATCGGCTATTATTATCAGGACGATAAAGAGAAATATATCTCTGTAGTAACCACCGGGCAGCTGCCTCATGTAATAGAACAGCACAGCCACGCCCGCCAGCACGAACGCCGTGTAGTATAGCCTGTATCCCCAGCTTTTTTTCTCGGTATTGCTGTTCAAGGCACTCCCGCTGAAAAGTATCTCAGGTTATCACTCAGCCTCTTTCAGGCATTCAACTTAAAAATTGCACTTTCTATGCCATATCCAAAGGCTCGGCCGTGAAAACCTGTCCAAATTGAGCGCACGATTCAATTTCACGCTGGAGAATATCGCAGGCCGGTAGTTACGGAAGGCGATCTATCTAATTCTATAGTGGACCCGCCTGCGCGATTTCCATCTCCCGAAAGGCCTGTTAATCGCGTCCAGAACGGCAAGCGCCGCCGTCTCGTTGGGATCACGCCCGATGAAGGCGCTTCCTGATAGATATTCGACCTTCCCGTCGTCCACTACCTGAATCGAAACAACTATCGCTTCCCGATCCGAAACACTGACTTGCTCTATCCCAGATAAGCACAGATGGAATTTCTCGTCAAGAAGTTTGGTAACCGCGTCAAGTGTGGCGGCAGCAATCAATTTGAAGAAAGGTTTGTGCTGTTTAACAGCGTCGGCCGTACCCACCACCTGGACCCCGCCCTTCTCCAGCTTTACATAGACGTCCACCAAATCCTCGCCTACCTTCAGGTTCATACCCCTGAAACGTATTCTGGAGTCTTCCTCGAGAAACTCGAGTTCATATTCACCCTTATCCCTCACTTCATTCTCACCTTTCCCGGACCACTCCGCAGGCTCAACAGCCTCGCTTTGCTGGTCTATCTCGATATCATCCTCTTTATCCCGGCCGCTGAGTTCGTGTGCCGAGTTTGATCCCTCTTCCCCTCCCTCTTCTTCATCCGAGTCCATTATAACTACACCGATCTTCCTGTAATCGACCTTGAGGCCCAGCTCTGCTTTCAGGCACCCTTCGACATCCCTGGCGATGAGCTTTGGAGATCTTCCGGAATTGTCCGCCACAACGTGAATCTCCGCTATCTCATCATCCTCGTCGGCCGAAATCCTGCAGGAGCGGATGTCACGAAGCATTAGAATAAGCTCCTCGGCCCTCCTGATGGCCTTCCGCTTTGATAAATCCCCCGTCAAAAAGACTCCTTCCCTTTCAGCGCTAATCCAATTCGCGAAAACGCTCCCTTTTCCCCGATCACGAAATCCCGGCACCGCCGGCTCTGAACCACCGCCATTCTGCCGCGGCGATTAACCCAATACCAATTTGACAATTAGGCTCCGCCTGAATGTTGTTCCTGTTTAAGACATTGTACCACAATAAATTACAATTTACAACGGGCTGCTGAATCATTCTTCGTCGATGCGGCTGAGCTCCACCAGCCTGTTGAACCGCTCCCTGATAATATCAATATCTAGATTCCGGATACAATCAACCGAAAATCCTTCACAGGTGAAACTCGCTAAAACCGTGCCATAAATCATGGCCCGGCGTAAATTTATTTTATTTACCTCACCGGACTGAGCCAGGCACCCCAGAAAACCACCGGCGAAAGTGTCTCCGGCGCCGGTGGGATCGGGAAACCTTTCCAGCGGGTAAGCCGGCGCGATAAACAGGCTCTCCTCTGTCATCAGAATGGCGCCGTGCTCTCCTTTCTTGACGACTACGATCTTCGGGCCCATATCCAGTATGGTCCTGGCCGCCAGAAAGATATTGGCCTCGCCGCTGAGCTGGACGGCCTCGCTGTCATTGAGGAAAAAGAGATCTGTTCTTCGAAGGACTTCGGCCAGCGAGCCGGGCTTTCCCCCGATCCAGAAATTCATGGTATCGCATCCCACGAAAGGCTTCCCTTCACACTGATCCAGGACCTTCAGCTGAAGATCCGGATCTATGTTCGCCAGAAAGACCCATCGGGAACTTTTCCAATTTTCAGGAATCAACGGACTGAAATTCTCAAAGACGTTAAGCTCGGTTACTATGGTTTCCCGGTCGTTTGGATCGGTTCCGTATATGCCTCTCCAGAAAAATGTCTTGCCGCCTTTCACACTTTCCAGTCCTTCTATATCAATGCCCCTGTCCAGAAGTACCGCCCTGTGTGAATCCTCAAAATCCTCTCCCACTACACCGACAAGTCTGACCGGAACCTGGTAACTGGCCGCCAGCGAGGCGTATACCGCCGATCCGCCCAGAGCCCTGTCCACACTCCCTCCCGGCGACTCTATTGAATCGAATGCAACCGAACCTACTATCAGAAGATTCAACTTAGCTCCGTTCTTTAAGGATTTAAGGGCTGCGTCCCGGTCCAGCGAATTTACGAACACCCCAAGCCCTTGTCCATATATAGCTTACAAGAACATTCGCCGGTCTTTCCCGGCACTGCGCAAAATACCCTGCACCCTCACTCTCCTTTACATCCTTTCGGGGGCTGTCACTCCTATCAGCCTTAGAGACTCGGCCAGTATTATCCTGGTAGCCTCCGCCAGAAGTAATCTAGCCTGGCTGAGCCGGCCGTCGCTGGATACTATTCTGCAAATATGATAAAAATGATGAAATGAAGATGCTATCTCCTGGGCATAGGTGGTAAGCCGGTTGGCGTCGTTTGTGAGAACAGCCCCTTCCACCAGCTGGGGAAAGATTATCAGTTCTCGTATCAGCCCTATCTCTTCAGGCTCACGCAGTGAATCCAGGCATTCGAAACTGTCGGGGAATTCTACATCCTTCTCCCTTGCGAAAGATATAACGCTCCTGATTCTGGCATGGGCGTACTGCACGTAGTAGACTGGGTTTTCATCTGACTGCTTTCGGGCCAGGGAAAGATCGAAGTCCATGTGAGCGTTATTCTTACGCATCAGAAAGAAAAACTTCGCCGCGTCTCTGCCCACATCGGATACCAGCTCCCTGAGGGTTATATACTCCCCCGTTCTCTTTGACATGCTTACCTGCTTGCCGTCCTCTATCAGCCGGACCCACTGTACGGTAAGAACCTTAAGCCAATCTTCGGCGGCTCCAAAGACAGCGGAAGCCGCTTGAAGCCTCTTGACATGACCGTGATGGTCGGGACCGAATATATCTATCACCTCATCATAGCCGCGCCGGAGCTTGTTGAGGTGGTATGCGGCGTCGGCCAGAAAATAGGTCGGAGTATTATCGCTCCTTATCACCACCCTGTCCTTCTCGTCACCATATTCGGTCGATCGAAACCACCTGGCACCTTCCTTCTGATAGACCATGTCCTCATTCTCCATTATCCTGAGGGCTTCCTTAACTTCGCCGTCGGGCCGGTGCATATCCGACTCCCTGAAAAAACGGTCGAACCGGACTTCGAAGAAATCCAGATCCGTCTTTATTGTTTCTATGATCTTTTCCAAGGCGAAGGCCCCGAATCTTTCAGCGGCTTCCCGCTCTTCAAGGCCCAGCCATTCCCCGGCCTCTTCGGCGGGCACTTGACCAGCTATATCCAGAAGGTAATCCCCCGGATACCCTTCTGCAGGAAAAGGTATATCTTCCCCCATCCGCTGTCTGTACCGGGCCATAAGAGAGATCCCGAGCTTTTCAACCTGACTTCCGGTGTCGTTAACATAATACTCCGCATCGACCTCATAACCCGCTTTTCTGTAAAGGTTGACCAGCGAAGCGCCCACGGCCGCCGCCCTCGCCGATACAAGCACCAGCGGGCCGGTTGGATTGGCAGAAACAAATTCTATCTGAATCTTTTTCCCCCGTCCCACCGGGAGGTTTCCGTAGTCCCCCTTTTCCCTGTTTATCCCGGCTATCTGATCAAGTAGATAACGCCTTGAGAAGGAAAAGTTTATAAATCCCGGGCCTGCCACTTCCACCCTGTCTATGAAATCGGGGCTCAGGTCGATCTTTTCGACTATCTCAAACGCCAGCTCTCTGGGATTGCCTTTTCCGCCGCCCCTGGTAACCAGCGCGATATTACTGCTCAGGTCGCCATTCGCCATATCGTTGGGACGCTCGAGATCTATACTGTCCTTCTCGATTTCAATTCCCGCCGATCTTACCGCCTGAAGCAGAGCCGAAATCACTCTATCGCGAGGGCTTGCAACTTCCTGATTCTCTTTATCCATCGGGAAACTCCTCTCTCGGAGCGTCCCCCCAGAATTTCTCCAGGGAGTAGAAATTTCTGGCTTCCGGCTGAAAGATATGCAGAACGACGCTGAAGCAGTCTATCAGGACCCAGTGGGGAGATTCATAACCTTCGATGTTGAATGATATTCCTTTTCCCTTCAAATATTCAGCTACTGAGTCCGCGACCACCCTGGCCTGAACGTCACTCGCCACTGAACAAACAATGAAATAGTCAGTTATATAAGAAACCTTCTTGAGATTGAGCAATACAATATCTTCCGCTTTCTTCTGCCAGATAATTTTGATTATTCTTCTTGCCAGCGTCTTTGGTGCTGTTTTAGTCAATTAACTCCATACCCCCTTGATCTCCGACCCGCATTCCGGGCAAGCTCCCTTATCCAGCAAGCTCCGCGCTGAATAACCGGTCCTTTTTATCACCACACTGCCGCACTTTGAGCAGTAGGTGTTCTCTGTTCCATCAATGAATATATTGCCCACATATACATAATCAAGATATCTTCTTCCTATCTGGTAAGCTTTTTTCAGGGACTCTTCTGGGGTTGGAGGTATATCATCCATCCTGTAGTGAGGGAAAAACCGGGAAAAATGAAGAGGAATCCCGGTCGATATCCCCGCGATCCATTTAACCATCTCCTTGATTTCGGCGGGATCGTCATTAAGCCCTGGAATCAGAAGAGTGGTGACTTCCACATGGGATTCGGCGGCGGCGATCTCTATGAATCTCTTTACCGGTTCGACTTCCCCCCCACACCACTTTTTATAGAACTGGTCTTCAAAGCTCTTGAGATCGATGTTAAATCCGTCCGCCAGACGGGCGATCTCCAGCCCCGGCTCCTCATTGATATATCCGTTGGTGACCAGGACCGACTTCTGGCCTTTCCGTTTCATTAGTGGAATAACATCCTTGAGGTATTCAAACCAGATAAGAGGCTCGGTGTAGGTAAAGGCTATTCCCGGAATCCCTCTTTCTTCGACCATCCCGACCAGTTCTTCGGGAGAGAAATACCTGGTAGGCGCCGGTTCCTGGGAAATGCCCCAGTTCTGGCAGTTCTTGCAGGTAAGGGTGCAGCCGTTTGGACCTATGGAAAGTATTCTGCTTCCGGGCATGAAATGGAAAAGAGGTTTCTTTTCGATCGGGTCTATATTGACAGTTACGGTTCTCCCGTAGGATTCGGACTTGAGAACACCCCCGTCGTTTTCTCTCACCCGGCAAAGCCCTTGGGCTCCGTCCTTTATAACACAACGGTGAGGGCAGAGAACGCATCTCACCTTCTGGTCGTCGAGTTTCTCATAGTAAAGCGCTTCGACATTCTGCATAGCGGCCTCCAGCTTCTTTCAAATTAATAAGATCAAATAGGCGCTGCCGCTCTTAACCGGAATAGGGGGCCACCCTTTCCACCACGTAGTCCGCCGCGTAACCCAGAGCATCGATCTCGGGTGAAGGAGAAAGTGATTTGAGATAGACCTTGGCTTTCCTGCCAAAACTCCTGGCTTTTTCTATGGAATACTCGATGCCGCCGTAATTCTGCACGAACAGCATGACTTCCTTCCAGTGGTTCTCCTTCTTGAGCCCTCCGTTGAATATCTCGCCGATTCTCTTCCTGATGTTATCGGGGGCGTTCTGGTAGGATGTTATGAAGGGAAGGGTGACCTTTCCCGCAGTGAGATCGGAAGCAACCGGCTTGCCGATGGTGCTCTCTGAAGCGATAAAGTCGAACAGGTCATCTGTGATCTGGTAAGCCAGCCCCATGTTTTCTCCGAACATGGAATATTTGGTCCTGTAACCGTTACCGCTGACTCCAAGGGCGGCGCCGCACTCGCAGGCGGCGGAAAAAAGCGACGCTGTCTTCATGTTTATCAGGTTCAGGTATCCCGCCTCGCTGACGTTTACATCCCGCTTTTGCTGAAACTGAAGCATCTCACCCACACTCATAGCATTGGTGGCCTTTGCCAGTATCGCCATGGCATCGGTCAATCCCTCTTCGCTGAGACAGGAAAAGGCCTTGGAATAGAGAAAATCGCCCATTATGGTGGCGATGTTCCTTCCCCATCTGGCGCTGATAGTGAGATTTCCCCTTCTGAAATCGTGTCCGTCTATTATATCGTCATGGATCAAGGTCGCGGTATGAATGAGTTCCACAGAGAAACCGGCTGTTATCGCCTTCTCGAGATCACCCTTGACGTTTCTGGCCGCCAGAAAGAGAACGTTTGGACGTATTCTTTTGCCGGGACTACTATTCAATGAGGTGCAGATCTCGTTAAGAAGCGGGATATCGGATCTTAATACCGACTTGAGCCTTTCTTCCAGAAAAGACAGCTCATACTCCACCGACGAGCGGAATGAATCCAGTTCAGTATTATCGAAATCTTCCATCGATTCTACAACCGGCTGTCTGCCGGAAGCCTTTAGTAAGTAAACCTAGCTCAATCCGATCACAAATTCACAGTCAGCCTCAACCCCGCCGAGTTATACAATTTAACACCACCGTAGGCCCTATTCAAGATATTTCAGCCGACCTCCTTCCTCTCCTTGGACTTTTTAATCAATATGGCCACCAACACGCTGGCAAAAAACAATACCAGCAGAGGCGCGGCCATCAGAAGCTGTGAGGCGGGATCAGGGGGAGTAAGGACCGCTCCTGTGGCGAAGATCGCCAGGACCACCCACCGCCACTGCTTCAGCAAAGCCGTGGGAGAGATCAGATCCGCGATGGAAAGGAATATGATTATCAGGGGGAGCTGAAAGACCAAACCAAAAGCAAAGCACAGCCTTCCCACGAAACTGAAATATTTTTCCACCGAGATCAGTGGGGAGAGCATGCCTGTCCCGAATTTGAGCAGGAATCCAAGCGCAACCGGAACCATGATCCAGTAGGCGAAGACCACACCCAAATAAAATAGGAGGGTGGAGGGAAAGATCAGCGGTATTACAACCTTTTTCTCACTGGCGAACAGTCCCGGGGAAATGAAAGACCACACTCTGAAAAGTATATAGGGAAAGGAAACCAGAAACCCCATTATGAAACTGAGTTTCATCCTTGTCAGGAAGGCCTCGGCCGGGGCGTGAAAGTAGAGACTCTCGACCGGTATGCCGGCCAGCAGGAAATCCATGATGAATCCTGAAAAAAACCATAGAATAATCGAGGCGCCCAGCCAGGAGGCGATAACGGAGATTAAAGTCGACCTCAGCTCCTCGAGATGATCGAGTATCCCCATTTCACTGAGTTCTCTGTTCTGGCTCCCATCGGACACCTTGTCTCCCGGTTACTTGATGAGCTCCACCTTTAGATTGCTGAAATTGCTTATGTCAGATTCATCCCCGCCCGTGCCGGTCAGCTTTCCCCTGAACTCAGATTCACTTTCGTATAACACTATGTAACCGCCATCGACAGCTACGCTTATCTCACCCCTGGTTTCCTGAAGGCCGGTAATCTTCCCGCGTTCCGACCTGCGTTCAACGTCAACCTTTACCGCTACGTCGACTTTGGCCACAGCTATGCCTTTCTCAGATTCGAGACTTTTAAAGGTTATATCCGCCCATCCCTCTCTTACTCCCGTTTCCGTGCTGTCGGAAAGGTCTCTTCTCCAGGACTCACCCACCTTGCGAGCCTCATCAGGAAGTTTGAAAAACCATATTTCTAGATACTCCTTGATCTCTTCCCCGGAAAGGCCCGGGATGACTCCCTTGACGTCGTTTATCTCCCCGCGGGGGGTAACTTCCACTTCCACGACCCTCCCTTCAGGCTTTACCGGATTGTCAAAATCGGCCATCTCGTCACCCCTGATCATTTTGTCCCCGCTCTCGAGGTACCTGATCCTTATTCTGTGGATATTTTCATCGGTCTTTTCCCTTACCGTCATTCTTATCCGGTCTCTGTGGACAATGTTGATGGAGTTTCCGTAATAATTCATCTCCCTGGTGTTGGTCCCCTTGTATTCCAGGACGGTTTCAGGTTCGAGAGAAAAATCTATCTTTATCTCACCGCTCTCAGAAGAAATGCCCCCCGCCGGCGGTGAAGAGCCGCATCCTGAGTTAAGCGCCGACATAATGACTGCGAAAATCATAATTCGCGTGTTCCTTCTTGATCTAACCATCTTTCCCCCTTTTTGTCGCCCGTTTACCATGACGCCTGTGAGCAGCCGGAAAGCCGATATCTATTTACCCTTTTCAAGAAGCGTCCTTAATTCCGACATGAACTGCGAGACATCCTTGAATTCTCTGTAGACGGACGCGAACCTGACATATGCGACCTGATCGATATTGGCCAGTCTTTTCATGATCTCGTTACCGAGTTCCTCGGTCGGGATCTCGTCCCGAATCCTGCTGGAAACGCTCCTTTCCACCTCGTCCACCAGTTTTTCCAGCTCTTCCATCGAGACGGGCCTTTTTTCGCAGGCCCTCAGAAGTCCGTTAAGCATCTTTTCCTTTGAATAGCGTTCCCTGTTGCCGTCTTTTTTTACCACCATCACAGGACGGTGCTCGACGCACTCATAGGTGGTGAACCTGTGGCCGCAGTCAAGGCACTCCCTGCGTCTTCTGACCGCGAAATTATCCCTGGTGGATCTTGAATCTACCACCTTATCCTTATCGCTTCCGCAGGCGGGACAATGCAAATCAATTACCTTCCGGTTTGGGCGAGCCGGAATACTCCGGCAGAAGATAGACCGTCTCTATGCCCGCTTCATCGATAAGCTGTTCCCCGAGTTCATCCGGATATCTGCTTCCCAGGACCAGCCTTCTGATTCCGGCGTTGATTATCATCTTAGCGCATGTGGAACAGGGAGAGTCAGTGCAGTACATGGTTGAGCCTTCCATGCTGCTTCCGCTGCCGGCCGCCTGGATGATGGCGTTCTGCTCCGCATGAGCACCCCGGCAGAGTTCATGCCTCTCGCCCGAAGGAACCTTCATGCTATCCCTCAGGCATCCCACTTCCAGACAATGGGCCAGACCCTTGGGAGCGCCATTGTATCCCGTGGATATTATTCTCTTATTCTTGACGATTATTGCGCCTACTTTACGCCTCAGGCAGGTGGAACGTTCCGAAACCAGCCGGGCTATCTTCATAAAATATTCGTCCCAACTAGGTCTTTTCATACCTGCTCCCGAAGATTGAAAACACCCTGATCTAAAACGCGGAACCTTTTCCGTAAAGAGGAAAAGCGGCGGCCAGTTCTCGCGTTTTCTCTCTCACGTCTTTCAGCACGCCTTCGTCATCGATATTTTCCAGCACCCTCACCATCAGGCTTCCCACCTCATCCATCTGCTCCTCCTTCATTCCTCTGGTGGTAAGAGCGGGGGTCCCCACTCTGACGCCCGATGTCACGAAAGGACTCTCCTGATCGAATGGAACGGCATTCTTGTTGACCGTTATTCCCGCTTTTTCAAGGGCTTCCTCCGCCGCCTTGCCGGTAAGACCCTTTCCGGAAAGGTCCAGCAGGAAGAGATGGTTGTCCGTTCCTCCGCTGACCACTTCAAAACCCCTCTCCATCATGTAAGAGGCCAGCCTGGCCGCGTTAGCCACCACCTGCTTCTGGTACTCCTTGAAACTGTCCGACATTGCTTCCCTGAAACAGACCGCCTTGGCGGCTATGATATGCATGAAAGGACCTCCCTGGGTACCGGGGAAGTTGAGCTTGTTTATAGCCTTCCTGTGCTCTTTCTTGCAGAGAATAAAACCCCCCCTGGGACCTCTCAGGGTCTTGTGAGTGGTTGATGTTATAACATCGGCGTACGGAACCGGACTGGAATGAACTCCGGCCGCGATAAGCCCGGCGATATGAGCCATGTCCACCATCATGACAGCTCCCACCTCATCGCATATCTCACGAATCTTCTTCCAGTCCCAGAATCGGGGGTAGGCGCTGGCCCCTCCCACGAATATCTTCGGTTTTTCCTTATGGGCCTGTTCACGCAGGGCGTCGTAGTCAAGGGTCTTGGTTTCACGATCCACTTCGTAATGGACCACGTCAAAGAACATTCCGGATATATTTACGGGATGCCCGTGGGAAAGGTGACCTCCGTGCGACAGGCTGAGCCCCATGATCTTGTCACCGGGTTTTATAAAAGCCAGATAGGCGGTTACGTTGGCCTGGGTCCCCGAATGGGGTTGAACGTTGGCATGGTCGGCGTCGAACAGCTTCTTGGCCCTCTTTCTGGCCAGCTTCTCCGCCTGATCCACGAATTCGCAGCCGCCGTAATACCTCTTTCCCGCGTATCCTTCGGCGTACTTGTTCTGCATCGGGTTGCTCATAGCCGCCAGCACGGCCTTGCTGGTGAAATTCTCGCTCGCGATCATTTCGAGCTGGTTACGCTGCCTGTCCAGCTCCCCTTTTATCGATTCCATTATTTCCGGGTCGGATTCCTGCAAATAAGGGAATAGATTTTCGTCAAACATTATAAATCGCCCCTTTTCCTTTTAATCGCGTCTCTCATATTCGCGTATCTTGTCGATTCTCCTCTGATGCCTTCCCCCTTCAAAAGGGGTATCCAGCCAGGTTTCCACGATCCTCATGACATCGGGGTCATCCATGCTCTTTTCTGACAGAGCCAGCAGGTTTGAATCGTTATGCTTCCTGGTCATCCTGGCGTCATCGACCGTCCGGCAGAGCGCCGCTCGTACACCCTTGACCTTGTTGGCGGCTATGGACATGCCGATACCGCTTCCGCAGATCAGGATTCCCCGCTGGACTTCCCCGGATGCCACCTTTTCCGCGGCGGCGAAAGCAAAATCCGGATAATCCACTGAATTCGAATCATAGGTGCCCACGTCCAGGACTTCATCACCCCTTGATTCGAGAAAGTCACCGATACGCTCTTTGAGCGCGTACCCCCTGTGGTCCGCTCCAATTGCTACCTTCATCGTCTCATCCCTTCTGTCCAGCCGGATCTATTTGTCGTAAACGAAATCCAGCCAGCCCATCCTCTCCTCGACCTCACCGTTGAGGACTTTGAAGAACAGTTCCTGAAGCTCGGTGGTTATGGGACCGCGTTTGCCGGCTCCCACCTGAATCTTGTCCACGCTTCTGATGGGCGTTATTTCAGCGGCGGTGCCGGTGAAAAATACCTCGTCGGCTATGTAGAGCATCTCCCGCGGTATAAGCTTTTCAACGACCTTGTACCCGATTTCCTCAGCCAGTTCGATCACCGTGTTACGGGTTATCCCCGGAAGCACGCTGGCTCCAAGAGGCGGTGTGAAGAGTTTCCCGTCCTGAACCAGGAATATGTTCTCACCACTGCCTTCGCTGACGTAGCCGTTGGCGTCGAGCGCTATTCCCTCCACGTAACCGTTCTTGATCGCTTCCATCTTGATAAGCTGACTGTTCATGTAATTCGCGCCGCTCTTGGCAAGGGCGGGAAAGGTGTTGGGAGCGATCCTGTCCCAGGTGGAGACGCAGACATCCACGCCCTGCTCTAGAGCTTCCGGCCCCAGGTACTTGCCCCATTCCCACACCACGATGAATGAATTTATCGGATTGTTGAAGGGATTGACCCCGAGCTCGTAATAACCTCTGTAAACCACCGGCCGAATGTAACATTCCTCCATCTTGTTGACCCGAATGGTCTCATAGCAGGCTTCCATATAATCTTTCTTGGGCATTTCGGGTTCCATCCTGTACATCTTCGCGGAGTTATACAGGCGCTTTATATGCGGTTCAAGCCTGAATATAGCGGGGCCCTTCTCTGTGTTATAGCATCTTATTCCTTCAAAAACACACGTACCGTAATGAATGACATGAGAGCACACGTGTATCTGCGCGTCATCCCAATCGACGAATTTTCCGTCCATCCAGATCTTGTCCGACTTCTTTAAAGGCATTTTCACGCTCCCTCTGATCAAACGGTTTTACAGCTTCCCACCCGGGGAAACCGCTCAGCAACTTCAGTCAATTATAGAAACTGGTTCGTAAACTTACAACAACAATTTCGATTTTCACCGCAAATTACAGGATACCTTAAAAACCTCGAATGATCTCCGCCCAGCTGAATATCCTCAAGGCTCAACCAAAAGGAAATCACCGGCGTCCCTTTAAGGGGTACTAGTAATTATCGGCCTCCATACTTTCCGCCAGGTAGTCCTCCAGCCTGTCGGTCAGGTTATCCAGCTCATCCCTCACCCTGACATATACATCTCTTTCCTTTCCCAGGGGATCTTCCACTCCGGAAACCTCCCTGTCGGAATCCAGGTCCACGGGCAGTATGATCTTTGACGCATAGCCGGAATCAATGGTTAAGATGCTTTCGAGATGATTTGAATCCATGGCCATTATGATGTCGGCCGAATCGGCCAGATCCCTGGTCAATCTTTTCGACCTGTGATCACCGAGGTCGATTCCGATGTCTGACATGACATCCACCGCCAGTTTGGAAGCCCTGCCGCCGTCTAAGGCCATGGTCCCCGCAGAATCGAATGAAACCTCACCGCTCCATTTTTCTCCCATCTTCATCTCAGCCAGCCCGCGGGCCATTGGACTTCTACAGGTGTTACCGCTGCAAACAAAAAGGATTTTTCGCAAATCTTCCTCCGAAGGATTCAATTCTGGCGCCGTCCCCAAGACCTTTCCGGCTGACGTTATCCTCTGACCGGCATCGGACTACAAAGCCGTAGTGAGGATAAAAGGCCAGGCCGCAGGGCCGGAAGCACCACCGGCCGTATCGCCGGTTTGAATGGTATCCTAAAAATAGTCTCTTTACGGGGGGACTGTCAAGGAAGAGGGGAGGTAAAGCTGTTCGGCAACCATAACTTTTTACCTTGTAGAGAGTTTGCCATCCGTTATATCCTATGCCCATGCGTCTTTCAAAAGAATATTAATGAGGAGTTAAAGATGACCGTTCACAAGATCGGATCGGCCGATGATATAAAGGCTGAAGCAGTGGAAGCGGAAGGGGCCGAGAACGTTACCATCAGGTGGCTGGTCTCGCAGAAGGATGGGGCTCCCAACTTCGCCATGCGCCTGTTTGAAGTGGGAGCCGGAGGCAGGACCCCCTATCACACTCACGAGTGGGAACATGAAGTATACATCCTCGAGGGAAAAGGGAAGCTGACAATCGAAGATGAAGAAAAAGAATTTTCGCGCGGATTTTTCATTTTCGTGCCTCAAGGGGTCAGACATTCCTTCCGGAATACCGGAGAGGAAAGACTTAGATTTATATGCGTTGTTCCAAACAGGTAGGTTCAACCCTTTTCATCAGCGGGTGATTGTTTTCCCGATTAAGCGAATCCGGTGTAAATATAATTTTGACATAACGGTAAACCGTTTTATATTTTAAGGAGCCTGGAAAAAGACCCCAATGGCGATTGAGATTGGAGAGATGATGAGGAAAATCACCCTTTACGCCCTGTCCCTGATCCTGATTTTCTGCGCATTCGATACTGCCTCTGCTCAAAGGATCTTCCGGGAAAAGAAATTCTACGGGCCCATTCCCGGAAGAAGCCTCACTGTGAACGCGGGATTCATAGACGGCCCCGACATCAAGAATCTGGCCGAAGGCCTGGATTTCTGGGCTGCGACGGGCGGCCGCAACGGAGAAGACATATTCGAAGAGATTCCTACCTCCCCCTATTTCCAGGTAGGTTATGAGAGAAGGATAGCTCCCAGGTACTTCCTTACCGCGAAGACCAGCTTCTCATATCTGAGCACGGAAAGCTCGGGTTATTACTTCTGGCAGTTACCGGACTCGATTTCACTTTTCGATATTGAGCGCGACCTCAAGATATACCTCCTCTCTTTCGAGGCAGGCATGAAATACATGATAAGCCAGCCGCGCGTTCAGAACGTGTGTCCCTACATCGGGGGAGGTTTTTCAGCGGTCGTACCGATGGTAAGGCTCGAAACCGAAACTTACAATTACGGAAGAAAAGTGGAAAATCCCGATCCGGAGGCTGAAAAATCGGGGAACAGCCTGGAGTGGGGCCTGCACGTTGAATTCGGCCTCAACTATTATATCACCAACAGGTTCAGCGCCGGAGTGGAGGGCCGCTACCAGATGGCCCAGAGCAATTTCCCGATACATGACGGTAATTTCACTCTTAAATACCGTGGATTTTCACTGGCGGCCACATTCGCCCACCACTTTTAACCGGAAAACCCAGGACGAACAGGGGGAATCTTTGATGGACTCGAATTCTCCACAGATAATTGTAAATGTTGTCGGGCCACTCGCCACTAACAGCTATGTACTATACTGCCGGGAAAGCGCGCAATCGATAGTGATCGACCCCGGCGGAGATTCCGGGCTCATACAAAAAAGCATCGAGGAAAGATGCCTGAAACCTTTGAAAGTGGTTTTGACCCATGGCCATAACGATCACTTGGCGGCCGCGGCTGATATCATGAAGCATTACAGAATAGGGCTGGCCCTTCACCGGGACGACCTGGAAACGATGAAAAAATCCGTAAAGGACGCTCCGATGTGGGGCCTGGGAACGGTGGAAGAACCGCCTGTCGAGACTTTACTGGAAGAGGGCGACGAACTGGATTTCGGAAATGTCAGCGGCCGGGTGATACACACGCCCGGACACACCAGAGGCGGCATCTCCATTCTCTTCGACTCGGTCGTATTAGTGGGAGACACCCTTTTCGCCGGATCAGTGGGAAGAACCGACTTCTTCGGCGGAGATCATGACACCCTGATCGATTCTATCAACACAAAACTCTTGAAGCTACCCGATGAAACTATTGTATACTCAGGCCATGGGCCTTCGACCACGATCGGCGAGGAGAAAAAGAACAACCCCTTTCTGAACGGTGACTTCTGACAGTCGTAAAAAGGCCCGCGTTAAGAAAGCTGCCTGGAATCTTATACGGAAAGCTGGCTGTGATGCGACTCTTCCTCTTCTGGGCCTCTGCTCTTTTTATAATATACACCTATTTTATATACCCCGCGCTGGTCTTCATAACCTCGAGAATCATTCCCGGGAGCAGAGTGGGGATGAAGGATTTCAGCAAACTGCCATCCATGACCCTGGTGGTGGTGGTCAGAAACGAAGAAGACAGAATAGAGGAAAAGATCGAAAACTCCCTTTCCCTGGATTACCCTGAAGAACTTCTCGAGGTATGTTTCGTCTCCGACGGCTCCACAGACCGGACCGATGAGATTCTCAGCGGACGGAGCGATGTCAAGTTCATATCAAGGGACACCCAGAAAGGCAAACCGGCCCGTATAAACGAAGCGGTGCGGCAGACCAACTCCGAGATCATAGTCTTTTCAGACGTCCGTCAAAAATTCGCCAAAGACGCTCTCAGAGAACTGGCCTCCAATTTCGCCGACCCTCAAATCGGGGCGGTAAGCGGAGAACTGAGGCTGGGGGATACCACAGACAGCACCGGCAGGAATATAGGCCTTTACTGGCGGTACGAAAAGTTCATCAGAAAGGCTGAAGGGGCTGTCGACTCCACCCTGGGAGCCACTGGAGCGATCTACGCGATAAGAAGAGAGCTGTTCGAACCTATACCGGAAGATACCATCCTGGACGATATAGAGATCCCCTTGCGGATATTCCGGCGCGGTTACAGGGTGATTTTCGATTCGGAAGCGGTGGCGCTGGATGACTCCTCCTCCCGCATCGAAAAGGAGTGGAACAGAAAGGTCCGGACCCTGGCCGGCAACTTCCAGCTTTTCAGCAGAAATACCTGGCTTTTCGATCCCACCAGAAACAGGATCTTTGTACAAACTGTATCGCATAAATTCTTCAGGCTTCTGATACCCTACGCCCTGATAGTTCTATTTCTCGCTTCGGCGGGTCTGGATTTTTGGCTATACCGGTTTCTCTTCGTCATACAGATCGTCTTCTACGCCTGCGGACTCGCCACACTTTTATTAAAACCCCTCACTAAAAGCAGGGCTTTGAGTTTCATCTCGGTCTTCATTTCCCTCAACGCGGCCGCCGTGGCGGGCCTCTACCGGTTCGCCTTCAAGAAGACGGACGCCAGATGGAAATGATCTTCCGGCGATTTTTAATCACTTGTCCCTATTGTAACCGGCGGGGCTGCGTCTATATATTTCAAGAGTGGTATTTTCAGCCTTCGGACTGATTCACGGATAACAGGGCCGGTTGAATTTGCTACTGACCTTGGCACAGCAACCTTCAGCTTATCTCATTCAACTGATGGCACACTACTTGCGAGATTCCCAGACCGCAGCAGCGTTAGGTAAATTTTAACCGGCCCTTGAAACAGAAATCGATTCGATGAGAATCGACCGGGAAGCAAAAGCCATCATGAGAAACAGGCCGAAAAAGTCAAAAAAGACACATAAATTCGCAATTTACATTTTTACCCTCGAATCTTTTTGAAAGATTTTTTAATATGAACATATCCAAATTCACGGAAAATTCTTTTTCGTAAAAATTGGATGCAGTAGAAGGAGCAAATGGAATGACCAGAACATCAATCAGAGTAATCAGCTTTCTTCTTCTCTTGGCTGCCGCCACCGGTCTTCAGGCTCAGGGCAGCACCGATTATCTGATCAACTGGGAGCCGAACCCGGAGCCGGATATAACCGGTTACGTGATTTACGTCTCAATATACCGGAACTCCGGCTTCGCCGCCCTGGACAGCGTGGACAACGATACTTTCAGTTACATCGATCAGGATAGACCGGAGGGATTGAGATTCTTTTACAGGATAGTGGCGAAGAATTCCTCGGGTCAGCGAAGCGGCTTTTCAAACCCCGTTTCAGCGATGACTATTCCACAGGACGCCGATCAGGCTCTCAGGGACAGCTGTGAGATCACCACCATATCAAAGGTGGGAAACGGATCTTATGATCTGAGCTGGGAGACCCCCGTTTCAACATCCGGTTTCGTGCAGTTCGATCAGGACGCCGTTCTTGATTCCATGAGCACCTGGAACACCAGTGAATACGCCTTGAACCACACGGCCAGCCTGGAGGACCTGGAAGAAGCCAAATATTACGCCAGGGCAGTCGCTTTTGATGAATACGATAACCTTACTATTTCCGCGAGGGACAGTTTTACCGTGGAAGGCGAAAGTCCGGCGCCTCTGACCACTCCCCAGCTCAATATATACCCTGTTCCGTTCCACCCCGAACAGGGAAGCATGAGCATGGAAAACCTCCCCGCCGGTTCGACAGTGAAGATTTACGGCTCCAACGGTATAGAGATCTACAGTGAGAAGATCACCTCTTCAGATACTTCCCTGAACTGGGAGGGAACAAACCGCACCGGCAACCCGGTTATGAGTGGCGTATATTACGTAGTGATTGAAGACTCCAAGGAAAAGGTCGTTTCCAGAAGACCTATAATGATAGTTAACTAGAAAACGGACGGGGATATGACTAAAACATCAGGTATGAGCCTCTTGCGCGTGCTTCTGGGAACCGTGTCAGCAACATTATTCCTGGCGGCTCCGTGTCTGGGATCGAGCGATGGTCCCGGGTCGGCCGGAGCTTCATATCTCAACCTTCCGGTAAGCCCCCGGTCTATAGGCATGGGGGAAACCGGCGTAGCCCTGGAAAATCCGTTTTCCCTCTTCTACAACCCGGCTCTTCTGGCCAAAGGCGGCGGAAGAGGAATAGGTATATCCCATTCCGAATGGATAATCGACACCCGTTACGACAATCTCTCCGCCTATGCCTCCCTTCCGGGGAATTTTGCCGTTGGAGGGGGCATAACCTATCTCTACCGGCCGAAAATAGAGGGATACGACCAGTTCGGCCCCACCGGCGAAAAGTTCAGGACTGATAACTATCAGATGCTGGTCGGAGCAAGATTTTC
This sequence comes from uncultured bacterium, assembly GCA_964488475.1. Taxonomy (GTDB): domain Bacteria; phylum Krumholzibacteriota; class Krumholzibacteriia; order Krumholzibacteriales; family WJIX01; genus CAZAUK01. The sequence goes on along the minus strand of CAZAUK010000016.1, from coordinate 32,644 downwards.
ACCGATACCGTTTTTATCGATGGGCCTGGGATTCAAGCATTTCAAGGAGAACCTGGGGGAATGGCACTCCGAAGGCGTCGCCATAGACGCCGGGCTGAGTTACAGCGTGAAACAGCTTGGTACAACGGTGGGATTCTCCGTTCAGAACATGGGCCCCGATGTCAAGTTCAGGTCACTTGAGGAGCCGATCCCCCTGACTATGAGGATGGGCGCCAGCCAGTCGATTAGACTGGTAAGCTTCGAGACTTCGGTCACCATTGCCGCCGACGCGGTCAAACCCAGGTATGAGGACGTTTATTTCAACGCGGGAGCGGAGATAACCACCCACCGGATCCTCTGCCTGAGAGCGGGATACAGCGGGAGGGAATACCGTCCGGGCAGCGGTTTTTCAATGGGAGGCGGAATCAAGGTCAGAGATTACATGTCTCTAGATTACTCCTTCTCAGCCTATGGGGAGCTGGGCGATTTCCACAGGATCTCGATACATTTCAGTAAATAGGAACCCGGGGGGAACAGCCCCCGCGCTCCCCCGCCGGTTGGACCCCCTATTCAGAGATAACTTCAAAAAAAACCTCTCTCTCGATTGGTATCAAGGCCTGCTTGAAATATCCTTTTCGCTTGATTAATATCTAAAAAGCAGCTAATTAACTAATTACCGTAATTTTGAATTGAAAAGCGCCGGCCCTTTGGTCTATGATTTGCGGGGCGCCTCAACCAAAAAAGTTTTCATTTGAACCGAACACAAAATTGGACCGGAATTTGCGGGCATGAAGAACAAAGGAGAGGGAGCGTGAAAAATGCTCGTTAAAATCAAAGATATCGTAGCGCGGAACCGAAAGCTGATCATTATCGCGTTTGAGATATTCTGGATCGTCATTTTCCTTATGCACAGGTATACCAGCGGAACAACGGAAATACCTGAATTTATCTATGTTAACTTCTAACGGGGGGGCTGTGGTCAACCTCGAGCTTACCCAAGAGGGCTGTTTTGAAAATAAATTTAAAGATAATATTTGAAAAGGCAGCGGTTCTGGCGGCCACCTTGATTCTATGCCTGGTCATCCTCGAAATCGGTCTCAGAATTTCGGGAAGGAGCGCTTCCAACACATACCGGGGTGAATATGTTCAATACAGAGATTTCTACCGCTTCAAGAAAAACCTGGTCAAGGTCAATGACTGGTCCACCTATTCCTATACAACCATAACCAATTCCATCGGCGCCAGGGACAGTGAGACCGGCGATGTCGACATAAATAAAAAACCTTACATAGTTTTCCTGGGCGCTTCCCAGGTTTTCGGGCAGGGAGTCGATTTCGATGAATCCTTTGTAGGAATATTTTCGGATTACGCTGCCGGAAAGGGGATCGAGGTTCTGAATTTCGCGGTGGGGGGGCATTTTCTGATGGAGCAGGAGACCATCCTCAGGGAATTCATCGAAGACGAGCGGCGAAAACCGGAACTGGTTATACTCGGCCTCAGCTCTTCCTCCCTGAACTGGTACGACACCACTCACTCCACGCTTGAACCGGTCATGGTCAAGAGCGGATACCTGTTTTACAAAAGCTCATGGAAAAAAGCCTATATCAGGCTCATCATAAAGAACACCCTGTCCATATATGATTTTCTCAGGGATGTCTTCTGGAAACTTAACGCCAGATTGAACCTGATCGAAATATCCGAGAGGCTTCCCAAACATTTCGAACTTTACTCCGAAGAGAGCCGGCTGTACAACCTGGACGAGGCTGGGGAAGCCGAGGGATACCTCAATAAATTCGAAGAGTACTGCGCGGGAAAGGGAATAAAGACAGCCTACCTTTTCGTCCCACTGGTGGACAGTTTCAGGCTGAAGAGTGTCCTGGGCGATTTGGGGGCAGACCCCTCCCGTTATCACCCCTCGTTGTACGAGGAATTCATGATAGACTACGCTCGGAAAAACGGCAAGCTGCTGCTCAATCCCAGGCCCGTCCTTAAAAAACATTACGACCTCGGGGAGAAGCTATGCTTCGAGCGGGATCCCCATTACAACGAATTCGCCAACAGGTTAGTAGGAGAGTATCTGATAGAGGAAGTATTCCTTAAGCATGGATTATTTTAACACTATATTACTGAAATTCAACTTCTACTACGACATTAAGTTCTGGATATTCTTCCTGGCGGCCGTTGTGATATTCAGGCTGCTGATGGTTCGCCGCTGGATCAGGGATGTTTCAATAGCCGTTTTCAACATCCTCTTTCTGCTGGCACTTCCCAGGTTTTCCCCACTCTCTTTCCTCTTCCTGCTGGTTATAACCATCATCGTTTATTTCATGGGTTACTACCTGAACAGAACCTCTGTTGAGAAACCCGGGTCACGAAAACTCCTTATCGCTTCCGGCTCAATCGGTTCACTGATTCTGATTCTGGCCTTCTTCAAATACAATTTTCTGCAGGAAATCTTTTTTGAGGACCTTCTGGGCAGGGATTTTGAGGCTATCGACTTCATATTCATAATCGGAATCTCCTATTCTTCATTCAAACTGATGCACTTCGTGATCGAGTGCTACAAGCGGCAGATAGAAAAGATCAATATCCTGTACTTTTTCAATTTCATCTTCTTCTTCCCTTCCTTCATCAGCGGGCCGATAAACCGCTACAACCATTTCAGCGCTCAGATGGAGTTCAAGGAGAAGGACCTCTCAGCCGACCTGAAACCCGGGCTGGAAAGGATAGTACACGGCCTGTTCAAGAAATTCGTTCTGTCGACTCTGGTCTTTCCATACGCTATAACCAATATATCCGGTTCGATATCGAGTATGAGCTCTTTCCAGGTCCTGATCGGCCTGTATGCCTATACCCTCTACTTTTATTTTGATTTCGCCGGTTATTCCGACCTGGCCATCGGGTCCGCCCGAATAATGGGCATAGAACTTCCCGAAAACTTCAACAACCCTTTCATGAAAAGAAACATCCAGCAACTATGGGCCAACTGGCACATGTCCCTTACCACCTGGCTTACCGATTACATCTTCTGGCCGCTGTCCAGGAAACTCAGAAACTACCGGTACTTCAAAAAAAGACCCATCACCCTCTCGAACGTCAGCATAATCGTGACCTTCATCATATGTGGGATGTGGCACGGCGATACTTTCAACTTCGTGCTCTGGGGATTATACCAGGGACTGGGGCTGGCTGTTCTGAACATATACCGAAAACAGAAACGAAAGATCAAAAACAGGAGTATCAGGCGCTATTTCAGGTCCAGTTACAGCCAGGCGGTCGGGGTCATCGGGACGTTCAACTTTTTCGCGCTGGGAATTCTTCTATTTGCTCTCAGGGTGGATGAAATAATGGTGATCTTTTCCAGGTTTTTTCACCTCTTTTTTAAATAATTGACTTCAGCGCCGTCATACGGGTAATCTGGTGTATTATTTATAGATTCGGCGGAGAAGCAAACCTGGTCAACCGCCGTCCCCGGAAATGGGCTTCGAAAGTGTTTTCGAATGAACTCGCTTGGAACCAGAATTCATAAGGGCATCAGGAACCCCTCAAAGGGATTTAATTACCTTCTTTCGCGTTTTAACGCGCTGCGCTACATGTCGGTGATGGCTCTCAGCGGAAGACGCTTTACCTGCGGTAGTAATCTGAGGGTAAGACAAAGGCTTCGAGTGCGAGGCCCCGGGGAAGTCATGCTCGGAGACAATATTCTGATAGAGGGAGGACCGTTCAAGATCAACTCTCTATACACCTACTCCAGGCGGGCCAAGATACTTGTGGGGACCAACAGCTACCTGAACGGCCTGAGAGTGAGCTGCAGCGAGAGGGTGGAGATCGGAAAATGGTGCATCTTCGCGGACACCAGAATAACAGACAGCGATCAGCACGGAGTGGCTCCCGACCGTTGGGACCCGGAAGCCCCCGTGGATTCAAGTCCGGTGGTCATCAAGGATAATGTCTGGGCGGGGCTGGCCACCATAATATTAAAAGGAGTTACCATAGGCCGTAATTCCGTCATCGCGGCTGGAGCGGTGGTAACCAGGGACGTCCCCGCCAATTGCGTGGTGGGAGGAAATCCCGCCAGCGTCATAAAAGTCTTTGAAGAAGAAGAAATCAAAGCCGCAGAGGACTTCTTCACCGGCAGAGGCGGTTAACGGGCTCGGCTCGGCCCGCTTCGGGCAATAGGAAGGGAAGGCTCGTCGTAACCTGCTTACAGCCCTTTCATAATTAAAAACCTTGAATAGCCGAACCGGCAGCGAGGACCGGAACTGGAGGATTCGAGATGAACTACCTGCTTGGAAAATTTGACTGGAAGCTCCGGGAGGATAACAAGAGCCTCACGCTGGAAAGCCGTTTTCGAGACGCTGGATTCGATTTCGAAGCTGCCAGGATGAGTTACTCAAGATATGACCGTTCCTCCCTGTTCTATAATAGTGAATCGGGTATCCTCTGTTCTGTTCTGGGATACCTTTCGAATATCGGTGAAATCGCCAAACGAATATCTATGGACAATTCCACCGACACCGAAATCGTTGAAGCGCTCTACCGTTCGTCCGGCCTGAAACTGCTGAACGAGCTGGAAGGCCACTACGTTATCGTCATATATGACTCCAGCGAGCGCAGATGTCTTGTTCTGCAGCCCGAGCACGGCTCTTTCCTTCCGGTATATTACGCCACCACCGGCGAAGGGATAACTTTCAGCACCAGCCTCAAACTGCTTCTTAAAAAATCAAAAGTCTCCAGGAATATTGACGTATCGGCCGCCCACCGGTTCCTCTTTAGAAGGTATCTTATTCCGGATGAATCGACGCTGATCAAGGGAGTAGAAAAGCTGGTCCCCCAAAGATACCTCCTGATAAACGGAAAGGAGCGCACCGTCAGCGCTCCTCCCTTTATAGCAGAGGGACAGCGCATCAGCGCCGGCGAGGCTGAGGAAAACTGGATAGATTATATCAGCAATAACATGGCAGAGGTCAATTCCACCCTCACCGATTCCCCTCCCGCCGTGTCTCTCTCGGGAGGATTCGACTCGAATCTAATACTGCATCTTCTGCAAAGAATCACCGATAAGCCGCTGGTCGCGGCCACTGTGAACGGCGGGGAAGGATTCAACGAGGTTCCCAGGGTAAAAAGCATTCTGAAAAATTACGACGGGGTGGAGCTTCACACCGCCGACATGAGCGAAGAAGCGATCGACAACCTGCCCGATATCGTCTGGCGCTACGAGAGCTACCTTTTCGAAGGGGGAATATTCCTGCGGTACCGCATCTGCAATCTACTGCGGAATACCGGCAAGAAAACAGCTCTTTTCGGAGCGGGAGCGAATGAGATAATAACCCAGGAAAGGAACAGCGTCTTTTTCAGAAAAATAGACAATACCAGATCGGCGCTTATTAACTATCTCAAGAGGGGATTGCCGGGCCGGATATATTACAGCCTCCTGACCGGCCGGAAGACACCCTACGACCTCCTGACCAGGCAATTTATGGGCAGCGCCCGCCGGGTAAAGTACAACTCCACCTTCGATCTTCTTCTCAAGATGCACGACATCCTGCTTAACAGTTTCGGACTTCAGGGAATATATCCCTTCGTCAACAGGCAGACTATCAGCGCTGCTCTTGCTCTGAGGAACAGGAATCTTCACAAGGAACTACACAACAGAAAAGTAAGGGAGATGCTGGGTAGAGAAAAAGCCGATAAAATTGAAATGAGCGATATCGTATCAGACACCGCGGGGCTTTTCCGGTTCAAGAAGAATGTTCTGATGCGGGTCCTTGATTCGAACACCGCCCTGGAGCTGCTTACTCCCGCCCAGATCAGCACTCTGAAAGAAGATCCGGTCACCTATCATATATTCATGCTCCAGCTGGTATATATTCATCTGTTTACCAGGTTGATAACGAGCGGCGATTTCGACGATTACTTTAATGCTCCCGGCCTGGATATAAAGCTGGAAGATTCGCTGTGATCCCTTTAATATCCGGCCGGTTGCTCTGAGGTCATAGACTTGAACTTCAAGGAATCGATAAAAGCGGCCATGCCAAACCGCCTCCTCGCCAGCAGGCTTGAAGCGAATGGTTCGACCTCACTCCTCTTGACCTTCGACGACGGGCCCAGCGAAAGATTCACCCCCCGAATCCTGGAAATCTTAAAAGCTAACCGGATCAGGGCGATATTTTTCATTGTCGGCCGGTTCGCACGGAAAAATCCGCGCCTTCTCGAAAAGATAACAGAAGACGGCCATATCATCGGCAACCATTCTTTTTATCACTCTAAGGAGAAGCGCAGGAACTTCAAACGGCACAGGGAAGATATCGGCATGTGCCAAAAAATCATCACGGAAATTACCGGGTACAAGCCCAGGTACTACCGCCCGCCGATGGGCTGGGTCGGACCCGCGTCTATTTCCGCGGCATTTTCCAGCGGTCTTACCACCGTGCTCTGGTCCGCTGAAGGCCACGAATGGACCCTCAACAGGGATAGTGAGCCGGCAGAGATCGCCGGGAAGCTTCTCGAGCGCATAAAGGGCGGCGACATCGTCCTTCTCCATGATAACAATCCCAAGATCCCGGAAGTTCTCGAGATAGTGCTTCCTCCCCTGAAGAATAAGGGTTACGATCTTTTTAACGCAATAAATCACCTCTGAACGTACGGGGAATCAAATATGGAAGATTTCAAATTCGGTTTTGTAACATTCGGCGAGATCGATAAGGCAGCTGAAACCCATCCGGCGGTTTACCGTTCCTTTGTCACTGAAGACGGCGACTTTACTGAATTCGAGCCTTTCAGGGGAAATCCCGACATCTATGAAGAATTTCCCTTCTTCTTCTATATCGCTCATGAGGACAGGGTGGTCTGCAACCGGTTCGCGATACCTGACGTTCTCATAACCGACCGGGGAAAACACCCCTGGTCGTGGGGGGGCGGATTCTTCACGGTCCCCGAATACCGGGGCAAGGGACTGGGAACGAAACTCATAGATAACATGGTGAGAGTGCTTCACGGAAAAGGTATCGGATCCGGCATGGTCTTTTCCACGCCGGTATCGGTTCATATCTACCGGAAACTGGGATATTCATTCATGGGTTACGCCGATCGGTTTGTTTTTCTCAGATCATGTGCTCCTCTCCTGAGAAAGTACATAGACTGCAGCGGGGTGATAAAGTTTGCCGATACGCTTTTCAGACCCTTTCCCAGAGCATTGGTGTCAATACTTTCCAGCCTGGGGCCGGGGAGAAATAAGGATCTTAGCCGGCACAGGATCGATAAGGCTGAAGTGGAATCGACCATGGAGGGTCTGAATATCCATCATGGCTCGAGATTCCGCTTTAATGACAGCGGGGCCAAGCTCGCCTTCAAACTCAGCAGGGCGGGAAACAGTCAATTTTTCATAATGGAAGACAAGAAGGAAAACCGCCCCGCCGCCTATTTCATACTGAAAAACAGGGTACTCACCCAGCCCTTGGGCGGCTACTCAGGATTCAGGATGATGAGCCTGATGGACTATGGTTTCTTCAGCCAGAATCCTCTCTCACCTAAGCTGCTCGTTAGAGAGGTATTTGATTCTTTCATGAAAAGCGACGCGGAGGTGCTTGATATCGTCTCCTCACACCCCGGCCTCAGCTCGGCTGCAGGCAGAATGGGTATGATAAATATAGGAAAGGGTATGTCATTTACCTTCACCTTCCCCGACTCCTGGAACCTGAATACCGAAAACAGCGGCCTGGAGGACTGGCAACTCTCCCACTTCAGCGGGGACGGCTATTCATTTGAATAATGAATCCATCCGCTCTCCGGCGGCATCAAGGTAGACGGCAAAGCTCCTCTGCCGGCAACTATGCGCCTTTGAACGGTTTTGAGAATCATAAGGATCTCAGGAGTCTATCAACCTCTTTGGCCCGGCTGAACCAGGTCTCGGAAGCTACTTTGCGCTGGCCGGCGGCGTTTTTACCTTCGATCTTCCGGCTTCCCTCTATGGCCTGAATGAACTCAGCCCGCGAACCGGCCACTGTGATCAGCCCGCGATACCTCTCAAGGGAGGGGAAATAGGTTGAGACCACCGGGGTGCCTGAAGCCATGTACTCTCTCAGCTTAAGCGGGTTGCAGGCCTGAATCTGTTCAGACGGCTTGAAGGGGAGAAGAGCGACATTCCAGTGCTGAACGTATCCCGGAAGCCGGTCATGAGGTCTGGGGCCAAGAAGATGTATGTTCTGATGCCTGGTAAGGCTGGTAAAATCGACCCTCGCCGGACCGATAATCACAAAATTCCAGCCAGGAAGCCGGGACGCGCACTCGCATATGAGTTCCTGGTCTATCCATTCCGCTATCGACCCGTAGAAGCCCGCTATCGGCTTCCCGTTCGGCAGATCTTCAGGACGCTTCTGAACACTGGAGAACAGTTCGTAATCAACTCCGTGGTGAACGATGCGGGTCTTTTCCTGGGGAAACTTCCTGGCGAGCACCTCACTGGCCACTATTATGAGGTCCGCCTTTCCGGCCAGCTCCTTTTCCATCTCGCTCACAGCGGCGTGATCTACTCCGGCCAGAGAGGAAAAATCGTCTCCGCAATAGTAGATGACCGCGCTCTCGTCCAGCTTTCCCACCGCATCGACAGCCGATGGAAGGGAACACCAGAGGTAAAGCTTTTCCCGGCCATCCAGGTAAAGCTGCAGGCTTTTCTTGATCAGCGAGCTGTTTATCTTTCTGACGATCGGATTGCCCGGCCAGGGAATAGCGGCCGCGTCTATGACCGGAAATGGAGCTTGGGACCCGTTATTGGGTGAAGTGAACCGCTTTACTATTCTGCTCCCTTTTCCGAATATCCGTCTCAGATCGCCGCTTGACAGCCTGGGTCTTCTAAGGCCGATAGAGTTGACCCAGATAATATCATACTCGCTCCGCAGGTTGCTTATCAGATACTGCGTACTGCTCGGGTGGGCTCCCCAATCTTCACCGAACACGATTATTCTTGGCATAGCTTGCTCCCAACCAAGATATCTAGCATTTTTCGGGCCAGTTAACTGCTTTTCGGGTATAGATTTGCCTCGCCAATTACCAATCAGCTCGCGATTCAGGCTCGTTCATATAGAATTACTTTCCCCGGATCTTGCCGAACTATACTCAGGCTATTATAATCACCTTTAAAGGTCAACCGGATTCTGAGCTTAAACGCCCCGGCCGCCGAACTCTGCCTGTTGCGGCGCCGGCAAATCGGTCCTGCGGCATCTCACCGCTTAAGATCCTTAAGGAACTATTCGACCGCCTTCCACCCGTAAGTTACGTATTTCCAGGTGATCGAGTCCCCTTCTATATCGATAACCACGAACCCTTCGTCAAATCCGTCTCTTGAACCCCGCCACCACCTTCCGCTGACCGCCCCGCCGGTTATATAATGTATTTCCTTGAAAATGATCTCTTCCACCAGGTGCAGGTGCCCCTGAAGCACAAGCCGAAGATCGTGATCTTTGAACAGGTTTATTACTTTGTGGGAATTGTCAACCGCCTCACCCGGCCGTAAAGCCGCCGTTCCTCCGCCCCTGGCCTGCCCACATGCCGAGACAAATGGAATATGCGTGGATATGATGATAGGAGTGTTGAGACCAACCCGCTGAAGGTCTCTTTTTATCCATTCGATCTGGGCTGAGTCGACCCGGCCGATATACCGCCTCTCAGGAGTAAATCCGACGGCGTCTATTATCATAAAATGCCACCCCTTGTGATCGAAAGAGTAGTACGTCCTTCCCCCTCCTATCCTCTGCCTGAACATCTCCTTGCCGTACTGGGGATGGCTGGAATCAACACCGCTCTCTGAATAGAGTCCGAAGACTTCGTGATTTCCGATGGTATTATAAACCGGCATCTCGAATTCTTGGCACATATCCTCATACAGATCATACAGGCCGGCCGCCCGTTCGTGTGAAACTCCCAGAGCGTCCATTACCATATCACCTCCCGTGATCACAAAATCCGGACTCAGCTCGTTCACGGAGTCTATCGCCATTCTGAAACCACGGTCCGCTTCGAGCTGGCGCTGAAGGTGAATATCGGTCATGAAAACAAAACTGAAAGAGTCATCCGCCCTTCCGGATTCTTCTGAACATGCGAGCGAAAAAACAAACACCAGGCCAATGACAACCGGAAAGATCCGGCGCACGGGGCAAAGGACTTTTCTGCTGAAGAAGTTCATGGTATTTTCCATTTTCTCATAATTGGAGCGGAGTAAGCCGGGTTAGCCGATCTATCTCTGAAAGATCTTATAAATCCAGGGCCGCCTAGCCAGTTCCATCCCCCTCGTCCAACCGCTTGATGACCTTGGCGGGATTTCCGGCCACGACTGACATGGGGGGCACAGACTTAGTCACCACCGACCTGGCGGCTATTATCGAACCGTCACCAATCTCAACGTCCCCAATAATTATTGAATCAAAAGCCGCCCAAACGTTATCCCCTATTTTTATTCTACCTATTCTATCTACATCTAATTTCATACTTCTAGCAGCAATTTCTACATTGTGACCAGCATTATCAGTTATAAGGTTACAATTAATCATACAATTCTTTCCAATTTCCACCTCATTCCCTACAAGAATAGAAGTTGATCGGTTCAAACTGCTATTATCACCAATTATAAAATTGGGATCCTCGCCTACAGTCAAGCCTGCAAGTGTACTTCGGTCATAAATTTTTACATTGTCACCAATATCAATTTTTAGATGACCGACTATAACAGGAATACCCTGTCCCGAATTAAATATGTGAAAATTCCTTCCGCATGAGTGACACCTCCCTCTGAAAATCGGTTGGTAATAGAATACCCTCCAAAAAGTTCGCCATATATTTATTCTCAATCTTCTCTCATAGTACAGAAAATCATGTAATATGAAAACATAAGGAATCCCGAATTTTCTTATCTTTTTAATGGTTACATGCAAAAAATTATAAAAACCAGTATCTCCCCTTCTGATTTTCTTAATAAAAGTATTAATCCCCATTAAAAAACCCCTTTATTCATAACTGGCGATACAACTTCCTCAGTTGCGCAAAAACAAAGTATAAAAATATTGGATTTTTCTGTCAACATGCAATAGCCTGAGGTCTAAGCTGTTTTCTGATCGGGCGCTCAAGGCGTTGATCCTCGCCGGGAGGAGAAGTGTGAAAAGGACCGGAATCTGCCATATAATCTCACCGATGCGCTTATACGGAAAGGAAAAATGGCTGCTGGCTTTCTTGAAGTTCCTGGACCGGGACAGGTTCCGTCCGTGCGTGGTAACATTGACCAGGATCCAAGACAACGCTCTGGCCGCTGAACTGGACAATTTGAAAATACCGGTGTATAATGTCATGTCGGCTGAAAAATTCAGCCTTAGATCAGTCGACCGGGTAATATCGATTCTTGAGAGAGAGAAGGTCGAAATAATTCACTCTCACGACTATAAAGCTGATTTAACAGCGGTTATCTCCGGCAGAAGGTCCGGAATCCGTTCGGTAAGCACCCCCCACGGCTGGAACAGGTCCGGGGATTTGAAATTACGCCTCTACCAGTGGATAGACCAGGTCGTCCTGCGTTACTTTGACAGAGTGGTACCCCTTTCACCTTCACTTTCCTCCAGCCTCAAGCTGGTGAAAAAAGAAAACAAGATACTCATCAACAACTTTATCGACACGGAATCGCTTCCGGACGGCAGCCGGTACGATTCCAAAGCCGTCGCCTTCATAGGAAGGCTTATCCCGCTTAAAAGAGTGGAAGACTTGATTGCTGCCTTCTCGATGGTTGAAAACCAGAGTGTCACCCTCAGAATAATAGGCGACGGCCCTTTAAGACCCAGCCTGGAAAAACTGGCTGAAGAGATGGGAGTTTGCGACCGGGTCCGATTCCTTGGTTTCAGGAAAGACGCTCTCGATCTTCTGGCGGAATCTTCGATCCTGGTCCTCCCCTCTGTGACAGAAGGAATGCCCAGAACGGTTTTGGAGGCCATGGCTATGGGCAAGCCCGTTATAGGTTCCAAGATACCAGGGCTTCAACCACTGATCGAGGATGGAAAGACGGGAATGCTGGTGCCGGTGAAAAGCCCCCGGGAGATTGCGGAGCGGATCGACCGCCTCACCGGCGATCGGTCCCTTTATAAGAAAATCTCCTCCGCGGCCAGGGAGAGGGTTAGAAAACACCACGACGCGCGAGAAGCCGTCAAGAGGTACCAGGAATTATACCTGGAGTGCTTATCCAGGAATTGAAACCGGAGTAGACTGAGGTGAGAAAGAGAATACTCTACATTGCAAAATCGCTTGAGATCGGCGGGCTGGAGAGAGTCATAGTCCTGCTGAACAACAACCTGGACAGGGAAAGATTCGAGCCTTATATCTGTTGCGTCTCCACGGCCGGCGAACTTGCAAAGGGCCTGGACAGCCGGAATAGACTGTTAGTTATGGGAAATAAGGGCAGGATAAGCCCCGGTGGTTTCAGGTATATTTTCAGTCTGATCAGAGAAAAATCGATAGACCTGGTCCATTCTCATGAACTGGCCGCTCTGCTTTACGGCCTTCCCTGCGCGAAGCTGGCCGGCATTCCGATAATTCACACCAAGCACGGCTATGGAGGAATCGTTCAGGAAAGAAGATCGGTGGGCTTGATCGGCAAGTGGTTCAGCAGGTCTGTCTCCGAATACGTCTGCGTTTCAAAGGAGCTGAAGGAGAGGATGAAGGGCGAGATAGGCATAGCCGATAAGAAATTGTCTGTTATCTACAACGGCATAGATCCTTCCGATTTCTCGGTCAGGGGGAGCCGGACCGGAGAAGAGATAGTAATCGGAAGCGTGGGAAGGCTGAACAGAGTAAAGAACTATCCGCTTCTGATAAAGGCGTTTAACGAGATTCAGAAGAGATACCCCAAATGCCGCCTTGAGATCGTCGGTGGCGGAAAGATCGAAAGAGAACTTGAAGAACTGGTGGAAAGTATGTCCCTGTCTGACAAGGTCAGGATTCACGGCTATCAGCTTGATGTTTCCTCATTTCTACGGAGGTTCGATATTTTCGTCCTCGCCTCGGTCTATGAAGGTCTGTCCATGTCCCTGCTGGAAGCGATAAGCGCCGGCCTCCCCTGCGTGGTAACTAACGTGGGAGGAAACACGGAGATAATTGAGGATGGGATCAACGGATTCGTCTTCAGGTCGGAGGACCAAAACGGCCTGATTAACAAAATGTCGCACGTCATAGAAAACCTGCAGAGCTTCGGAATGGAAAATATAAGGGAGAAAGCTCGGGAAACCTTCCGGGCCAAGTTCTCGGTGGAAAAAATGATCGAAAGACACCAGGATATGTACGAAAGGCACTTATCGGCGCCTTGAATCTCCATAATGCAATCGAATATCAAAATAGGGGGATTCAGTCATGGATAATTACTTTTAAATCCAGCTTCAAGACTATATATTTATAACTGCAACACGATATGGACTAAATCTTACGGCCTGAAGAGATGAAGGCCCACCGGTAGTATGGCGGATAAAGATTTACCGGCTTAAGGTGTTGCCAAGAATGGAATTGTAGCGGCATCAGCCGAATATTCTCTGCCATAGGCAAGAGATATTTATGATTATAACTATTTATTGACTTTTTGTTTTGATGTTTCTATTCTATTTTAGCCGGCTAAATTCAAAAGTTGCCGAAGGTTTGGCGGTTATGGCACAAGAGTTGCGAGATTTATACCCGGTCAGTCATGCCATAACCGATGCCGAAGGAAGTGTATGGACCTAAACCCCAAAAAGATATTATACATTCACGCGATTATTTCTGTTTCTCTGCTGATAGTGCTGGCAGGCCCCTCAGCGGCGAGGATCTACATGGCGCCGGACGGAAGCGATTCCTCCGGGAACGGAAGCGCGGACAACCCCTATCAGAGCTTGAGGCATATAGCCCAGTACGTGCTTACTCCAGGAACCGGAGACACGGTCATAGTCATGGAGGGAACCTACCCCAGCCAGGGGGTGGTTGGTTTCAATTTCAGGGTCCGCGGGGGCGGACCGGATGATTACCTGGTAATTATGGGAGATCCTAACGCTTCCAGCAAACCGGTAATCGACGCCAACAAATCGGCTAATGTCTGCCTTTTGCTTACTGCCGACTATTCGGAACCATCGAACAATAACCCGGAAGACGATATCGCCTTTATAAAACTCAAGGATATAGTATTTACCAACAGCAGCCAGCAATGCGTCAATATAGACGATGGAGGTCACCCCGACGATGCACATGACTCCAGGGGCACCCCCGCTCATCACATAATAATTGAAGGTTGTGAATTCTCCAGGTCGGGAATCCCCTATCACGGCTTAAAGATGGCCGGCGTGGACACCTTTCTGGTCAAGGACTGCGTGTTCACCGATATTCAGGATCCCATGCTCGACATGGTCGGCTGCCATTACGGTACTATTCAAAACTGTAAGTTCATTGACGCTGATCTCGCCTGGGAGCGTGGATCTGGGCTTGTCGCCAAAGGAGGCTCCAGCAAGATAACCATCGACAGGTGCTACTTCAGGGCCTGCGGTTACAACGGAGTCAATATCGGCCAGGCCACCGGAAGCGCTTTCTTCAGGCCTCCACTCTACGAGCTTGACGGCGACGGCGAGACCATGGATTATGAGGCCAAGAACATAAAGGTCTACCGCTCGGTATTCGTCAACATACAGAATCCCGTAAAGTTCGCCAGTTCGCGGGGAGGCGGAGTATACAACTGTACCTTTTACTGTCCGGTAGCCTACAGCAATCCGGATGAGCCAACCGGCCTTGCCTTCATGTTTAACATGTATTCATTCCAGACCTCGGTAGGCGGATACGATCTGGTATGGCCCCGTGACGGGGAAGTGGTAAATAATATCTCATATTACAACGGCACCTGGGGATACGAAAACTGGGTTATCATGGTTCAGTCAAGCACCACTCTTCCCGAGACCTTTCTCTTTTCGCACAACATCTGGCATAATATGCAGGAGCCCGCCGACTCCGAACCCGACTGGGATCTTCTGGCTAATCATTACGGGTGCCCCCAGCATGACAATGACTTGACTGGAGATCCCCAGTTTGTCAGCTCCAATCCGTCCCTTCCCCTGCATTTCCAGCTCACCGAGACCAGTCCCGCCGCCGACCGCGGAACGGCTCTCAATAACGAGATATACGACTACTTCAATGAAAGATACATCGACGGGCTCGATTATAACAACAGAACCTGGAGCGATCCGCCCGCTCTGGGAGCCTTCGGAACTACCGCCGAGGGAGCTCCCCCCGTACCCCCGACGCTCAATCTGCCTTCCCCCGCTGAACTGGTTAAGATTAAAGGCAACTGAACCTCCGGCTGGTTGATTCAGCCGAGAATATTATTCCACCCGGCATCGTTAACGCGGTTTAGTGCGTATCTTGTAATAAATGTGATTGAACCCCGCAATCATATGTATACGATAGCAAGCAGCTTGTAAAGTATGATGGTCCCGGTAATCAGTGCTATGATGTGGACTATCTCCCTTGGAGCGGGTATCACCGGAATTTTTATGCCGGCCCGGGAGGCTTTGACGATAACCGACGAAAGGGCCACTATAATATATAGTACCGGGCTGTAGGCCTGGTTGAGAAAGATAGAGCTTACGATAAACCCGGCGAAGGCCAGCTGAAGAAAAACAAGGTATCTGTGGACCGACCGGTCCGTTTCATACCTCTCCGATCTTATCAGGCCCGAAACGGCGGTATAGAGAAGTGTCATCCAGACAAGATAACCCACCAGACCCAGTTCCGCCATGCATTCAATGAACGCGCTGTGGGCGGCAAGCCCGTGGTTTGCGTAAAACTCCTGAAATCCTATGCCTATAACGGGGTTGTTCTTCAGCATGACCAGCCCGTGAATCCAGGCGAACACCCTTCCGCTGGCCGACGCCTCATAGGGCGAGAGGTTGGTCATACGCCCCAATCCCACCAGGAATATAGCAACGAAAGCTCCCGAGGCCACCAGGAAAGCTCTCAGAAAACCCCACCTCTTATAAGCGAAGAGCACCAGGACCGCCGCCAGGGCCAGAAACCCGCCCCTTGAATCGGTATAATAGACGGCCAGTAGAAAGACCGCCCCGGCCAGTATCGACAGAAACCTGACTCCCCGGCCCACCCCCCTGCCGGTGGAGTAGAGAAGCAGCAGTGGAAAAAAGGAGTTTATCAATAGCGCCAGATCGTTGGGGTCGCCGAATATACCCACCCAGCGGATACGTCCCAGAAGAGGAGTTCTTCCGATTACGTCATAACCCCTGAAGTGCTGCAGCAGACCGTTAAGAGATATCATGGCGACGCATATTACAATCACGGTTATCAGCTTTTTCATTTTCTCAAAATTCTCGGTAACGTTACTCACCATGAAAAAGAGGAAGAAAATCGTGAGAAATTCGTTGAACTGCTCCCAGGCCAGCTTCAGGCCGCTGTTCACCAGAACACTCACCGGTACTATTATCAGCATCAATATCATCAGCAGGTTCTGGCGGGTGGCCAGAAAATTTATCGATTCCCTCTTCAATACCTTGTGGGTCAGAAAAAACGCCAGGATTATTATCGCCATTATCAGGGCAACCCTGACGTTCGCCAGCTCTGGGATAAAATCCTGCGGTCTGAAGATAATGATGATTACATATATGATCATGCCCTTGAATGGATCGAAAAAGACCACCAGAGCGGTAATACCGCCGGCCGCCACCATCAGGGCAAGAGGTATGGAAAAAAGTCCTATCAGGATTATGGCAACCGCTATCAGGGAAGCCATTATAATTATGAATAATTTTGAGCTAGACATAATATTAAGATCAAGTGGTGGAGGGCGGACCGTTCTGAAAAGATTCTATCCTTATGATCTCCTCTTCCGACAATCCGATTATCTCAAGAAGTTCTTTCAACTCATCGGTAAAACGCGAGCTGATACTCTCCTCCAGCTCTATTGCCTCCTCAGTGCTCATCTGCCCTTCGTTTATCATATTATGATAACCCCAGGCATCTCTTGCTGCAGCCCAGCAGGTTCATAAAACAGTATTCGACCATTTTTCCAGCTCACAATCCGTTCTCCAGGTCGAAGCCGAATCCTCGGGTTTCCTCCACCCCAGTTCCTCCCTTATAGTACGTACTATGGTATCCTGCTTCCAGGGGATATAATCAAATACTCTGATCTCCGATATCTTATCATTCATAAGCCAGGGACTGCCCAGCCGCAGCGCCACAGAAAGATTGCCCGGAACGGGGAATTCAAGTCTCTGTAGAAGCTTAAGGATCTTGAGCCGGAAGACCCTGGTCTGGTTAAGTATCTTCCGCCAGGGCGATTTCCTCTCCGAGAAAAACTCGTCGGTCAGGTGCCCGGTATACTCCATTTCGGAGCTTCCCCAGAGGATCAGCGGAACCTTATGTTTTTCAGCCATGATATAGACGACCGCCTGATACCCGTATGCGCAGGCGTCGCAGAAGCTGGTGGCCAGCGATTTCAGTCCCTCCCGGGATGAATTCCTGATCGAAGCCTCCACTATCTTTCCGGCGATCCCTCTTTTTGACCTGAGAGAAACAAAGTCGACGTCCAGGATCGAGCAGGCGGCCTTCATGTTCGCGAGGGCCTGCTTCGACCTGAATTCATTATCATAGTTTACCGCCAGAACTTTTAGCCCGTACCTTTTCTTCGCCAAATACAAGACATAACTGCTGTCCCTGCCGCCGCTTAGAGGAACAATGCAGTCGTACTCACGGTTCCCGCTCC
This sequence comes from uncultured bacterium, assembly GCA_964488475.1. Lineage (GTDB taxonomy): Bacteria > Krumholzibacteriota > Krumholzibacteriia > Krumholzibacteriales > WJIX01 > CAZAUK01. The sequence continues at coordinate 14,919 of CAZAUK010000016.1, read as the reverse complement.
TGGCCTCTTCCAGCAGCCTGACCAGCTCTTCCTCTCCCCGGTACTCGATGGAACGGTAGTTCCGGCAGTAACTGCAGAGCCCCTCATGGCCAAAACTGATTCCGGGTATCGTCTCCGGAAGAAGACACCTCGCGCAGCGTTTCATGATCCTGCCTCTCTGGAAAACTTAAGTCACTGGCGCTTTCAGAGTGAATTCACGCAAATATCAATCCAAAAAATCGCTTCCATATTCTCACGTAATAACAGGACCGAGTCAATCAAAACTATCAAACCTGAAGGGAATCAGCACTCAAACCTTGACACCCCGGCAGTGAAAAAGCCGGTGGCCGAAGCACGGTTAATCGTATATACTGATTTCTGGCCTCAAGTCCACAGGGGCTTCGGAAGTAAGCTTGGAAAGGAAAACAGACATGGCGATAGTATCTGTTTCAGTTGTTCCGGTCGGAACGGGAAGCACCAGCGTAAGCAGCTACGTGGCCGGTTGCCAAAAGGTGCTGGAGAGCAAGACAAACATAAAATACCAGCTTACTCCCATGGCGACTATCCTGGAAGGGGAGTATAAGGAGATTATGGATGTAATATCAGAACTTCACAGCTTGCCCTTTGAGCGGGGAGCGGGCAGGGTCCTGACAACCATAATCATAGACGACAGAAAGGATAAAGATATTACCATGGGGGGAAAGTTGAAGTCGGTTATCGATAAACTATGAGGTGATATTCCCCTGTTCCGGCATTAATGATCATAAAAGGACAGCGGGCGGGCTTTCCAGACGAACCGTGGCAGGATTCTTGCAATTTCAAAAAGTCGCTAATGAATTGATTGACCGGCCGGCTGATACTATACTAAACCATTCAGAATAAGGGTCGATATATTAAGGAGGCGGAATGGAAATAAAGGCGAAGATATACGCTTTTCTGGAGGATAACGTCCTTCTCGACTCGGAAGACGAGAAGATCTCCGACGACGATTCCTTCATGGAAAACGGAATAATAGACTCAACAGGGATCCTTGAGCTGGTCTCTTACATCGAGGAGGAGTTCGAATTCGAAGTGGCGGACGAGGAACTGGTGCCCGACAATTTCGATTCCGTTAACAAGCTGACCGAATACATAAACAGGAAAGCATCGGGCTGAGGAGCCGCTGGCGTGCGGGATGCCGTAATTTGATGGACCGCCGGCGCGCGGAAAACCGCGGTTTGAGGACCCGCCGGAACCCGCAATGCCGAGGGGAGACAAAAAGGATTAAGATGCTGGTTCAGGAATTTCTCGAGAATTCGGCGGCAAGGCTTGCCGGAAAAACAGCCCTTATTGACGGTGACCGCAGGCTCACCTACCGGGAAGTGGATGGCAGCGCTGACCGTCTGGCCCACTCACTGTCAGAGCTGGGAGTGGATCGCGGAGAACGGGTGGCCATCCTTCTGGACAACTCTCCCGAGACGGTGATCAGCATTTTTGGAATCCTCAAGGCGGACGCGGTGTTCGTCGTTATAAACCCTACCACCAAAAGTGAAAAGCTAGCCTACATATTTAATAACTGCCGGGCCACTGCGCTCATCATCGACTACAGAAGAAGAGAAGCGGCTCTAAAGGCGGCCTCGGAATCGAATTATCTGAAAGCCCTCATCACGGTGGGAAAGGATATAAAAACGGACCTTCCCGTTCCCATGAAAAAGTGGGATGAGGTTATGGGTGGATCTCCCCCTCAAGCGCCGAAGCGCCGGAATATCGATATCGACCTGGCCTCCCTGATATACACCTCAGGAACCACGGGAAATCCCAAAGGGGTAATGCTGACTCATCTGAACATGGTCTCCGCATCGACATCCATAACCACCTATCTGGGAAACACAGAGGACGACATAATCCTGGACGTGCTTCCCCTCTCTTTCGATTACGGCCTGTATCAGATAATAATGTCCTTTCAGTTCGGAGGCACGGTGGTCCTCAAGAAATCTTTTATCTATCCCTATGAAATAATTAATACCCTGAAGGAGGAAAAGATAACGGGATTCCCCATCGTTCCCACCATTTCCGCCATCCTACTTCAGTTGAAGAAGCTCGAAGATGAAAACTTTGAGCATCTCAGATATATCACTAATACCGCGGCGGCTCTTCCGGTCAGTCACATTCGGGGCCTTCAGAAGATATTTCCGGGCGCTCTGATATATTCAATGTACGGTCTGACCGAGTGCAAAAGGGTTTCCTACCTTCCGCCGGAAGAGCTGGACCGCAGGCCGGAATCTGTGGGAAAGGGAATGCCGAACGAGGAAGTATTCCTGGTAGACGAAGAAGGAATGCGGATCATAGAACCGGGAGTGACCGGCGAGCTGGTGGTTCGCGGTTCAAACGTAATGAAAGGCTACTGGGAACTCCCCTCAGAGACGGATAAAATGCTCAAACCGGGAGTAGTCCCTTGGGAAAAAGTGCTTTACACAGGCGACCTTTTCAGAATGGATGAGGAAGGGTTTCTGTATTTTGTATCCCGAAAAGATGATATAATCAAAAGCCGGGGGGAAAAGGTAAGCCCGAAAGAGGTGGAGAAAGCCCTCTACGCTCATCCGGACGTGGTAGAGGCCGCCGTCAAGGGTGTGCCGGACCCCACTCTGGGAGAGGCGGTAAAGGCCTTCGTGGTTCTGAAGAAATCTTCCTCCATGACGGAAAAGAAAATCATGGCGCACGCCAGAAAACACCTGGAAGATTTTATGGTCCCCCAGCAGGTAATCATAATGGACAGTCTGCCGAAGACCTCTTCGGGCAAGATTACCACCAAGGGACTATAACGGATCCCACTTCCCAAGTTCCAAAATAATCCTCCAAGAGGATCGAAGAAAGGAAAAATCGATGCCGTTCAGCAAGGATGATCTAAATATAAACCCGGAAGCGGTTTCTACCAAGGTGCAGAAATTTATCCGTGATTCACTCTCTGATTTCTACGGAAGAAGGGGAATAGTCATCGGCCTGAGCGGAGGACTTGATTCAGCGGTATCCGCCGCCCTGGCGGTAAGAGCGATAGGCCCTGAAAAGGTCATCGGCGTGCTTCTTCCCGAAGCGGACTCCAACCCGGTAAGCAGGGAGTACGGGAAATCCGTCGCGGAAGACCTCGGAATCGAATGCATGGAAATCGATCTCACCTCAGTTCTCAAGGAATTCGGAGTTTACAGCAAGAGGGAAACGGTGGTCGAGAAACTGCTCCCGGATGTGGCCAAACCTTACAGATTCCGCCTGGTCCTGCCGCAGGACCTTCTAAACCGCGACCGACTGAACGTATATTACCTCGAAGTGCTGCCGGAAGGTGGAGATGTGATCAGAAAACGGCTTCCCATAAAGGATTATCTGGAAATAATGGCGGCAAACGATATCAAGCAGAGAGTCAGGATGACCACCCTTTACTACCAGGCGGAAAAACGCCACTACATCGTATGCGGCACCACCAACAGATCGGAGACCATGCAGGGCTTCTTCGTGAAGTACGGAGACGGCGGAGTCGACATCGAACCTATCGCCCATCTTTACAAGTACCAGGTCTACCAGCTTGGAAAATATCTGCAGGTTCCTCAGCAGATCCTATCCCGGACCCCCAGCCCCGATACCTACAGCTTTGAGGTCAGTGACGAGGATTTCTATTTCTGCCTTCCCTACGACGTGGTCGATACCATACTTTACGCTATTGAAAATAACATCGGGAAAGAAGAAGCCGCTCAAGCGCTGGGACTTCAGCGGGATCAGATCAAAAGGGCATGGGCCGATCTGGCGCATAAGATAGAAATAACCAGGCACCTGAGGATAATGCCTCCATCGATGGAATAAGAAATCATGACAGAAGGCACTTATAGTATAAGATCAATGAAATATAAAAAGGGGCGATCGACATGAAAAGATGTACGAATTGTGTTCTTCCCGAGACATTTCCCGGAATAGATTTCGATGAAAACGGGGTATGCAATTTCTGCAGGGCTTTCGGAGGGGAGAAAAAACTGGCTGAATCGATGCGGAAGTACAGGCTGAAATTCGAAAAACTTCTGGAAGAACGCCGCTCGCCGGGAAATTATGACTGCCTTATGGCTTACAGCGGAGGCAAGGATTCAACCTACACCATGGCCGTTATCAAAGAAAGATACAACGTCTCAATACTGGCGTTCACCATGGACAACGGATTCATATCACCGGCCGCCATTGACAATATTCGAAAGGTGGTCGAAAACCTGGAGGTGGACCATATCCTGTATAAACCCCGCTTCGATGTGATGAAAAAAATATTCAGGCGGGCCTCCTCTTCCACCATGTATTCCGCCAAAACCCTGGAGAGGGCGAGCACCATCTGCACCAGCTGTATGGGAATAGTCAAGTACATAGCTCTTCGACTGGCCATCGACATGGGGATACCATTCATAACCTACGGCTGGTCTCCCGGGCAGGCTCCAATACAGGCTTCCATATTCAAGAATAATCCGGCGATGATCCGCACCATGCAGAAAGCTCTTTATGAACCGATGCTTGAAGCTGCCGGACCGGGCATTGACAATTATTTTCTCACAGAGGAACACTTCAAAATGAAGGAGAGATTCCCCTACAACGTCAGCCCCCTGGCCTTTCTCGAATATGACGAGGACTTTATACTGGAAGAAATCCAGAGAATGGGCTGGCGCAAACCGGACGATACCGATCCTAACTCGACCAACTGCCTTCTGAACGCTTTCGCCAACAAGATTCACCGGGCCAAATTCAATTTTCATCCATACGCCTTCGAACTGGGTAAGCTGGTCAGGGAAGGGTACATGGAGCGCAACGAGGCCATAGAGCGGCTTGAAGCGGAAGAAAAAGGGAAGATCATAGAGGCCGTAGCAAAGCGCTTGGACCTGGAATAAGCAATTCAAGGGCGATACCGGCGCTCAGAGGTTATATACAAGATGGCTACTCTTGCCAGAAGATTGATTCAGGGATCATTTGTCAGGGTGCTCATACCCGTCTGCAACGTAATCATCACCTTTTTCCTTATGCCTTTCGTAATCGGAAGCCTGGGAGACAGGTGGTACGGCCTGTGGGTGCTGGCCGCGGCGTTCGTGGGATACTACGGGCTTCTCGATCTGGGCCTCTCAAGAGCGAACGAGAGATTCATTTCAAGAGCTCTGGGCAAAGAAGACCGGGAAGAAGCCAACGCAGTCTTCAACACCTGCCTGGCCCTTTTCTTCGTGGCCGCCCTTCTGACTGTAATCGCGGCCCTGGTCATTGTCTGGCTCACCCCCCATTTCATGGATAAAACCTCTGACGTAAGGATCTTCAGGATCGTGACCATGGTCATAGCCGTCACTATGGCCATCTCTTTTCCGGTCAGGGCTTTCACCGGCTTCCTCTACGCCCATATCCGGTACGACGTTGTCAACATAATAGAACTTATCAAGGCCCTGATAAGAACGGGCCTGATCGTATTCTTCCTGAGCCGGGGGCACGGTATAATCGCTCTGGCTTTAATATCATTCGCGGTGGAGACCACCCAGTGCGGAGTCTTTATCTTCTACGCCCTTAAGAACTATCCGGAGCTGGTGGTCGGTCTTAGCTACTTCAGAAAGAACAGGGTCAGGGAGCTTCTGGGTTACAGCGTCTACAGTTTCATAGCCACCGTGGGCGACCGGCTCCAGTTTCACCTGGATGCTTTTGTCATCACCGCTTTTATCGGGCTGGGAATGGTGACTCACTATAATATTGGCGCCCGAATAACCAAGTACTACGTTCTGCTGATAACCAACGCCATAGCGCTGGTGATGCCCGTATTCAGCAGAATGGAGGGAATAAAGGATTACGATAACATAAGAAAGAATTATATATTCATCTCCAAGCTGAACACAATCGCATCGGTATTCGTGGGCGGGTCCCTGCTCATATACGGAAAGGCTTTTATCCTGAGGTGGATGGGGCCCCAGTATGGAGATTCTTACAGCGTTCTGGCGCTCCTTACCATCGGGGTGCTTTTCAACACGATACAAATCACATCCAAGACGGTGCTTTTCGGTCTTTCCAGGCATAAGATGTACGCGATAACCGTAACTCTGGAGGGGGTGGCGAACCTGGCCCTGAGTCTTCTGCTGGTGAGAAGATACGGAATCCTGGGAGTCGCTATGGGGACAACTATTCCCATCATGATAACAAACCTGTTCGTGATTCCGGCCTACACCAACAGGGTCATAAATATGGAGCTTCTTAAATACGTGAAAGTCGTACTGGGCACTTTTCTGCTGGGCTGCCTGATTCACCTGGGAAGCTGGCTGGTGATAAGGGGTTTTATCTTGAACAGCTATAAAAGACTGTTTATCCTTGGTATATTGACGTCGATCGTATTCATTATACTGAACACGTTCATCGTACTCGACCGAAGAGAGAGAAAACAGTTCAGGATACCGATATGAGAAACCGGCCGGCCAGAGAAAATATTATTAAGAAGCTGCTGATTCTGGCGGCCATTTCGATCCTGGGCTGTTCACTCGTGCGGGCCGGAAATACGGAAATGAAGAAAGAGAACGAAAACAAGGCTAAAAGAGTCGTTCTTATCGGAGCTTCCATTGGCAGGGACTGGAATCTATCCGGCCTTCCCGGCAGAACTCCGATCACCGGCTACCGATTTGAATCGCGCGCTGTTTATAATTTCGATAAGACCGATGCGCTGAGAGAGATACTGAGCGCGGAAAAGACCAGGCCGGACATCATTATTATCAAGGAATGCGCTTCCTCATTTCCCGGGGATATGCCGAGGTACAAAGAGTACGTAAAGCGGTGGGCCGGCATGTGCCGGGAAAAAGGGGTTACCGTGGTCCTGGCGACTACCGTACCCGTGGTAAAAAGTTTTCCCTTAAGAGTATTTCTGCTCAGCCTTCTCAGGTTCAAGATAAGATGGCCAGGCGGCACCTTTCAGGGAATAATCGAATACAACGACTGGCTGCTAAAGTACGCCTCCAGTGAAGGTATCCCGGTAATGGATCTGGAAGCCGCTTTGAGAACGGGGCCTGAAGACCGTTACCTCAGAAGCAGCTTCGCCCGGAAAGACGGTCTTCACATAAACGAAAAAGCTTACAGCAAACTAGACTCTCTTTTGCTGGAAACTCTGGAAGAAATCGACGCCCAGGGCCCACAATGACTAGAAGCCGCCCTCACATAACCAGCGTCAAAAATCCATCGGTAAAATTTCTCATCCATTTGAGAAAAAAACGGGAAAGGGAAAGAAGCGGCCTGATAGCCATCGAGGGAATCAGGGAAATAAGAGCTGCCCTGAGATCAGGCGCCTCTCTTCGTGAGATCTACTACTGCCCGGCCATAGCGGGGCCGGGCATTCAGGACCTTCTTTCCGAACCGGCAGTTAAGCCGGAAGGAGGAACCGTATCCATATCCAGGGCTGTCTTTGAAAAAATAGCGTACCGGTCCACAACCGGAGGAGTGGTCGCACTTGCCGAAAAACCCAAGCGGTCGCTGGAAAACATGGTTGTACCGGAAAACCCCCTCTATTTGGTAATAGACGGCGCTGAAAAACCGGGCAACATAGGAGCTCTCTTCAGAACGGTCGACGCGGCGGGGGCCAGCGGAGTCATCGCCAGCGGAGTCAAAACCGATCTGTTCAATCCGAACCTGATCAGGGCCAGTCTGGGAACTGTCTTTACCGTATCCTCGGCTCTGGCTGAAGCTCCGGAAGCCATAAGATGGCTCAGCAGAAAAGGAATCAAAATCATAGTGACCTCCCCCGAGGGATCCGGACTTTACACCGATATCGATTATACCCTTCCCGCCGCGGTAGTGGTAGGAAGCGAAGATTCTGGGCTGGGGGGCGAGTGGTTCGATGCGGCGGATGTCATGACCAGGATTCCTATGCGGGGATGGGCCGATTCGCTCAATGTCTCGGTAGCTGGAGCGGTAATGCTGTATGAAGCTTCCAGGCAGCGCCGGATAGAAGGTTGAATCAAACTGCGGCTGACCGCAGATCATTGTCTGGGAAAAAGGAGGTCGAAAAGTTGTCGATTGATATTATTTTCGCAAGACGAAGCATTAGAAAATACGCCGGCAAGCCGGTGGAAGAGAAAACTCTCAAAAGAATAATAGAGGCCGGCATGGCAGCTCCGTCAAGCAGAAACCGCAAACCCTGGCACCTGGTTACGGTCACCGGGCGAAAGATGCTGGACCGGCTGGCCGAGGCTCACCCTTACGGAAAGATGCTTTTTGAAGCCACCGCGGCCATCGCTGTTTGCGGAGATACAGGCATATCGCCGGATTACTGGGTCCAGGACTGCAGCGCGGTGACCGAAAATATCCTGGTGGCGGCGGCAGGGCTGGGGTTGGGGACATGCTGGCTGGGATGCCACCCAAGGGAGGAAAGGGTCGCGGCGATAAGGGAAGTTCTGGGAATCCCTCAGGAAATCGGAATTCTGAGCCTGATAGCGCTGGGCCACCCGGCCGAGACCAAGGAACCCAGGACCCAGTACGAAGAGTCCAGGGACCATCGTGAGAGCTGGTGATCTCTGGGAATCGATCTGCCCATGGAAGACCTGAGTTTCTTCACCGGTGAGCACCTGTCCATGATTGCCGGTAGGGCACGGGTCATTTTTTGCCCAGGGGCATTATTATCAATGGAGTTTCTCCTTCCGTAAGTCCCATGACTCCGCTGACTGCGCTATCATCAAAAGCGCCCACTATGACCGTGCCCAGCCCCAGCGATTCAGCCTGAAGATGAATATTTTCAGCGGCCGCGCCCGCCTCAATATGGACGTATCTGGCGGCCCTCTCTCCGTACTTTACCGCCGTCCGGCTCAAAACCGCGGTTATTATAACAGCCGCCGGGCACTTTTTCACCCAGGGTTGGTTCAGCGCCGCTGCAGATAGATCTCCAAGAGTCTCCCCCTCCCTCACCCCGGCCAGTGAATGATCCTGTGGAAGATAACGGTATAAACCCGCGTCAAGTCCGAACACTTTCTCCGCCGCCAGGTATACCTCGAGCGGATACAGCGCTCCCGCTGAGGGGACCGCCCTGAGGCCTGTTATTAACCTTCCGCCCGAGCGAAAAAACTGATCCTTTTCCAGCCTTTCTGTCATGCCCTGGACGGCCCAGAGAATCTGCCCCACATCTTCCATTGAAAGTCCTTCCGGAAGGTAGCTCCTAGCAGAGCGCCTGTTATCAATCGCTTCTTCCACAGATACGGAACTTTCGAGGACAGGGTCTGGCAGCGCGATACTTGAACCAGTATCCCTTTCCTGAGCTTGAAGCTTCGGCTGAAGGCCGGAAGCCGGCGAAAAAACGGCGGCAGCAAGAAAAACCGCTGCGGCCGCCGCAATCGTGCGTCTCATAATAAACCTCCCCTGGGCTCGGCATTGCATTCTTACATATCCGGATAAAAAAACAACGATAGTAAGATAAAGAGATTTTTGTTCCGGAACCGGATACACTCTCTTCTCTCGTATTCATTGAATTGTGGGGCAGGACAGTTCAAATGGCAAGGTGATTAAAATGAAAAAATGGGTTATTTTATTCCTTGCCCTCTTTGTGATCATATCATCAGCCACTTTTGGTTCGAATCTCACCGGCGAGAGGAAAGAAGCGAGAATACAGTTTCGAAATAATCTGGCTCGAGGAAGGCCTGTCCCGGAGTTCCGTGCGGGCTCTCTGCCAGGATTCCAGGGGATTCCCCTGGATAGTCACCGAATACGGCCTTAACAGATATAACGGGTATTCCTTTAGAGTGCTCAAATCAGAACCCGGCAACCCCAACAGCCTGGGCGGCAATTTTATAAGGATAATCCACGAGAGTCCTTCCAGAATCCTCTGAATCGGAATCAGCTGGGCACCGACGCGGGCGGACTCAACCGCCTCGATATGGAAACAGACTCTATAATCCATTTCCTCTAGAGACGGGATTCAGAGTGAAGAGTCCAATTGATTGTAACAGCCTTTATCATCTGTGGTCTTCTTCTATCGAAGAAAAGTCAGAAACGTAAGGGTGAGAGCGGAGCTTAAAGCGGAACCGACTGAAGTCCGCGTAACCGACATTCCTGCCGGTTATCATCTTCCACCCGGAAAGATCTGTACGGGTTAAACGCGTTCACTAACAAAGAATCTGTAAAACCTGCAAAAGGAGCGTTCACTTCAATCTCGCCATGGCCCCGCTTATGGATATCGCGCTCCTCCCTATGCCCTTCCAGGGATCCCCCTTCTGCCCCAGACGGCGGAACAAGTTTCCGATATTGTATTTTCCAGGGTTGATATCCGGCCTCTCCAACTCCTTCCAATCGAGCGGCGTGGCCACCGGTGCCTCAGGCCGGGGTCTTACCGAATAAGGGGAAACCGCGGTCTGGCCGTAGGCGTTTCTTGCCACATCAAGAAAAAGCCGCTTTCTTCTTTTGCTTTTGCGTGTTTCTGTAGTAAGCCGCTCTGGATGCCTTTCCGCCAGAATCTCCGCTATCCTGCCAGCGAAAGAACGGACTGAATCGAAGTTACACTTTCTGTCCAGCGGAACAGTAACATGAAGCCCCCTCTTGCCTGTGGTCATGACGTAGGAATTGATCTTAAGCTCTTCCAGCAGCAGCTTGCGAAGAGCCCTTGCCGCGAAAATTACGGTTTGGAATCCTTCACCGGGAGGGTCAAGATCGAAAACCATCCTGTCGGGATAATCCGGCCTGTCCTTCCTGCTCAGCCACGGGTGAAAGGTTACACATCCCTGATCGGCCAGATATACCAGGGTTGCGGCGTTCTCGCATGTAACCTGCTTCACTTTCCCTCCTTCTTCCCGCTTTTCCAGACTAACCCGCTCGATCCAGTCCGGAAAATAGGCTGACGCTTCCTTCTGGTAAAAACCCTCCTTCTCAATTCCATCCGGATATCTTTGAAGAGATAATGGTCTTCCCCTGATGTGGGAAAGCATGAAACCGGATACTTCGCGGTAGTAATTTATCAGGTCACCCTTGGTTATGCCATTATCCGGAAAAAAGACCTTGTCCTCTCTGGATGTCTCAACAGTGTAATTTCCAAATCTCATTTTCGTCATTAGGTACCGTCTTTTATCCTTTCTTTCGATTTCCCGCTCTTCGAAGTCGAAAAGTCAACGACCACCTTCTAAGAAGGTGGATTTCTAAGTTGATTAAATATCCGGAATCGCTCTTGCTATTCGGCCCGCACTCAACCCGTATCTTCCCTGACCACCTTTTTCGGGCCCTTGTCTCGTCTCAAACCATAGTATCTGGGATGCCTCAGCTTGCCATCCCCTGTCCACTCGGTGAACCCTACCTCACACACCAGCTTCGGCTTTACCAAGTGCATATTATCGCCTTCCCCGCCCTTCCGATCCTCAAAAGGAGAATCATCCGTTTTCAGACTGGATAACTTTTCGCCTAAGTCCTCCAGGGTCTCCTCATCAAAACCGGTTCCCACCTTTCCGGCGTATACCAGGCTGTCTTTACTGTAGTAGCCCAGAAGAAGAGCCCCGAAACTTTTTCTCTCTCCCTCAGGGTCGGTAAACCCGCAAATAACGAACTCCTGCCGTTTAACACATTTGAATTTAAGCCAGTTGCTGGAACGAGAATGAACATAAGCGCTGGAAGCCTTTTTGGCTATGATCCCTTCCCAGCCTTTCTTACAGGCATTTTGGTGAAATGACTTTCCGGATCCGTTCCTGTGGGTAGTGAAACGAATCGGGTCGGAGAATTTTATGGTTTTTTTCAGGATCGACTTGCGGCTTCTCAAACTCAAAGCGGAAAGATCCCACCCTTCCAGATTTATTATATCAAAAACGTAGTAATAGACGCCGACCCCGCTCTTTAAATCTTTCCGGGCGTCATTTATCCGCATTCTGTTCTGCAGTTTCGAGAAGCTGGTGAGCTTTCCCTTGAACGCCACTATTTCACCGTCTATAAGGAATGACTTTGCCTTCTGTTTTTTCAAATGATTGAGGATTTCCGGGTAGGTATCGTTAAGTTCCTTCTTGTTCCTGGACTTTAGATTCACCTTTTCGCCCTTCTTAGAGGCAAGACAGCGCTCCCCGTCCAGTTTCCTCTCGAAAATCCAATCATCGCTGGAGAAATAATCCTTGGTTAGTTTCGCGAGCATAGGATCGGTCCATCCAGTATGACCCGTTTTCTTTAACTTCTTTTTTTCCTCTTCCGCGAGATTATTGAGCGCTTTATTCATAACTTGCCGGCTTTTAACCCCCCTTTTCCACTTTTTCTATCTGCTTGAGGGTACGGCCGGTCATTGCCGATTTCGGTTCAGAGCTCACCGGATTACGCCGGGCATCCGCTTGATCATCTTTCTTCTTGATTAAAAGCCACCTGTTGCCCTTTCCCTTTCCGGTTCGAACCAGGGCATAACCTCCTTTGAGCTTTTTCCCTTTAAGGCTTATTACCACCTTGCCGTCCTTGAGCGAATATTCCATTGAGACCTCTTTGCCCTTTTCCTTTCGGATATTGTGGTAGGTGCCTGTGTCCCAAACCATTACAGTGCCGGCCCCATATTGGCCCTCCGGTATAACTCCCTCAAAATCCACATATTCCAGAGGATGGTCCTCGGTTGGAACGGCCAGCCGTTTTTCCCTCGGATCCATAGACGGCCCCTTGGGGACGGCCCATGATTTGAGGACTCCATCGACCTCCAGCCGGAAATCGTAATGCAACCTGCTGGCGTCATGCTTCTGAATAACGAATAAAGGTTCACCGGATTCTTTTTTTTCTCTTCCCCCTCGTGCTTCGGGAGTTTTTCTAAAATCCCTCTTTCTACGGTATTCTTTAAGTGAATCTTTTTTAGCCATTTTTGATCGTCGCCCTCCGGATTTGTAAGATAACCGTTTTCGTACCGACTGCCCGCAAATTGAAATCTCAATCCTCCGGTTATTACAGTGAATGCCCTGGAACAGCCCGCCCGGGCATCGAAGCTGAAGATTCAATATAAGAATCTTCGGTGAGAAGCTTCCTTCAACGGGCGCCCCGGGCGCTCAAACTCAATCTCCCAATCTATTATAGATCACTCTCCCCGCGACGATGGTGTAATCCACTTTAGCCTTCATTATATTTTCGGCGGGGATAGATAGAAGATCGTCTCTGAAAACAACCATGTCGGCAAGATACCCCTTCCTCAGCATTCCCTTGCGGTCTTCCATGAACTGCGCGTATGCGGAACCCAATGTGTAGAGCTCTATCGCCTTCTCCATGGAAAGCTTCTGGCTCGGAAACCACCCCTCACCCTCCTCGCCCCCCCGGGCCTTTCTGGTAACCGATGCGTAGAGACCTTCCAGAGGATCTAGAGGCTCAACCGGATAGTCCGTGCCAAAGGCTATTTTCGTTCCCGCGTCCAGAAGGCGCCTCCAGGCATAGGCCCCTTTGCTTCTTTCCCGGCCTATCCTCTTCTCGCAGAAGCGCTTGTCGGTTATGCAGTGGGTCGGCTGCATTGAAGCTACTACACCCAGCTGCGAGAACCGCAGAATATCCTGGTCGACCAGAATCTGGGCATGTTCGCTGCGGTGCCGGCTGTCCCTTGCCCCGTTGACTTCTTCGGCCTTCTCATAAGCGTTGAGTATCCAGTGGTTGGCCCTGGATCCTATGGCATGGATTCCTATCTGAAATCCCATCCTGTCCGCAGCGATGACTCGTTGCTCGATCTCTTGATAGCTCATTTGAGGAAGTCCCGTGTTATCCGAATCGTTTTCGTAGGGCTCAAAGAACATCGCTGTGGCGGAGCCGAGAGTGCCGTCCATAAAATCCTTTAGGATTCCAAAACGGATCCAGTTTCCGTCGCGCGGATACTCCGACCGGAGGCTGTCGTACATAGCCAGAGTATCGGGGTCATCTGTTAGATCCGCGGAAACATCCACCCGCAGGGTAAGTTTTCCCATATTCATAAGCCGCCTATAAATATCAAAACCCCCGTCTCCAGGATGCTGAATGCTGGTGACTCCCAGTCGGGCAGCCATTTCAAGAGCCGCCTGCCAACCCTCCATATCCTCACTGGGCTTATCTTTTGAAAGATACCCCGCTTCTTCCCGGTCATATTTCAGAAGCTCCTTTGCCGTCTCCTTGAATATGCCCGTCGGTTCTCCGGTAACCGGATCCCTGACTATCTCGCCACCCGGTGGATCAGGCGTATCTGCTGTTATCCCTGATTCTGTGATGAGGTAGCTGTTCACCAGCACCGAATGCCCGTCAGCTCTGCTTAACAAGACCGGGTTATCAGGAGATACATCGTCGATCAACTCCTTGGTAGGCCATTTTGCACCGGGAAACAACTCATGGTCCCATCTTCCACCTCTCACCAGTTCTCCGGGAGAGGCTTCGGCGACCTTTTTCGAAACCCTATCGGTTATGACAGCCGGGTCGCTGACGTACCTGAGGTCGATAAAATCCGGGTCGATCTTTCTGAAGTGAACGTGGGCGTCATTGAATCCCGGAACTACCAGTCGTCCTCCAGCATCTATCACGTTGGTTCTATCCTTATCGATATATTTTTCTACAAGGCTGCCAGAACCCACCGCCGCAATCCTGTCTCCAATGACTGCGATCGCCTCAGCTCTGGGATTATCTTTGTCGATAGTAACTATCTTCGCGTTCTTTATAACCAGGTCGGCTGGGGATGTTCCGGTATCCTCCCCTTCACAACCCATAGCGAAAAAACTAATCGTTACGGCTATCAGCAAACTCCTCAACATGCGTTTCTCCTAGAGATAAAAAGGAAATAATACAGCCTTAGATTCCAGTATAACTTTAACATAACTCTCATAACGGCCGTTATTATTCTTATTCTGTCACAACGGGACTTTATCTTCAAGTATTTCAATTCCAACAGAGTTACTCACCAGTCATTCTGCTTTTTATATTCAAATTATAATTGTTACCTAAATTGAGCGGTTTTTATCTATTGAGTACATTTTATCAGTGTTGAGAGTATTGAACAAGCCGATTCAGTAATGA
>CAZAUK010000015.1:0-70325 GCA_964488475.1 uncultured bacterium | reverse complement strand
CGGCGAATGGAATCACTGAATATAAAAAACCGGCGCGCCGCGGACAATCATAGATTAACTTCCCGCGATTCTGCGAATGGATACGCTGGATATAACAAACCTACGCGCCGCTTAAAGACGACAGTCCAATTCTACAATCAGCCAAGTAGAAGAAGATAACAAATAAGTCTGCAATCTATCTGCTCCATAAATTGCCTTCTCTAGTTCTGCCGTTTTTGGTCCTCATCCAGTAATCGATTGTCACTATATCCCAGGGGTAGTAATCATTCCGTCTTCGTAATTCACTCAGTACAGATCTTTTTCTCACAGAACGTGACTTTTGTTTTTCAACTGAGATCAGTAAGATATTGCCGGGGCCTGCCTTTGTGATCCGTTTCACCGGCTTCCAGTTATGCCTGTATTTCCCCGGTCCGGAACACATATTATTCATGAACAACACTCCTGTTTCAAGCCCCTCGAATTCAGAATCATTGTCGATATACTTATAGATGGTTTCGAGTTTGTCCTGGTACGAATCGACCCTTGTCGCCACTTCAATCACGGCCACGGGATTCTCTTCTTCGCATAGCAGAAGATCGGAATTCCTCTTTCCTCTTCTGCCTCTTCCTATCTCCGGCGAAGGCGCGCCATCCAGAACCGAATTATTCCTGGACTGCTCCAGCCACTGGGTTGCCAAAAATCCAATAATCGTGCTGTCAGCGCAACCATACATGTTTTTCAGCAAATCCCACTCAAAATTCTTAACCACTCTTTCAAAATAGAGAGGTCTCATACTCGTCTCCCTGCCTAATTAAAAATTTACACGCGATGCCTATCTATTTACTATTTTGAAACTTCACCAGCGAAGATCCACGTCTTTTCCCCTAATCAACAAAGATCAATCAGCGCGATAATAACATAACCCTGTTTTAACCCTCAAGCATTGCTGTAATCGAGCCTTGCCAATATCGCATAAAGCTCTGCCGGAATAAAGTTTGATCGATTAGCTGTATGTGGTCTGATTAAGGCGGGAACGAAATCATGAGATCATAAAAGTGGGCCGCCCAGGACTCGAACCTGGCACCACCTGCTTAAAAGGCAGATGCTCTACCGGATGAGCTAGCGGCCCAAGAATGGTTGTTCGGCTTATGTGACTATTCCAATCAATAAAGGCTTCGCCGTTATGTGCCTATTCCAATCGATAAAGGCTTCGCCGTTATGTGAATATTACAGTCGACAACGGTTTCGACGTTATGTGACTATTCCAGCCGATAACAGTCTCGCCAGTATGTGAATATTCCGGTCGATACAAGTTAATACAGGATCGAACTTCTGTCAAATATTTACGGTTCAGACCGGGAGAACTTAGTCATCGGCGGATATTTCAATCACGTCGGTTGTGACGGTGAAGTATCCCCCGCAGGCGCGGGCTTCTCAATCCAGCACCGCCTGATGATCCCTTATGATAGTCTCTTTTCTTCCAGGTCCCGTTGATATGAACGCGGCCCTGACTCCAAGTTCCTTCTCTATTCTCTCCACATACTTTCTGGCTTCTGGCGGAAGCTCCTGGTAGCTTCCGGGAAGATCGCCACCGCCCCAACCTTCCATGCTCTCATAGACTGGAACGCATCTTGTCACCGCCTCCTGGCTGGCAGGGAAATAATCGATTCTCTCTCCGTCCAGCTGGTAGGCCACGCATATCTTGATCTCAGGCAGCCCGGAAATGACATCGAGCTTTGTCAGCGCGATCTCCTTTATACCGTTGACCCTGACAGCGTGCCGGGCGGCCACCAGGTCAAACCATCCGCATCGCCTCGGTCTCCCGGTGGTCGTACCAAATTCCTTTCCTCGATTTCTCAACCTTTCGCCCATGGAATCGGTAAGCTCGGTCGGAAAAGGCCCATTCCCGACCCTGGTGGTATAGGCCTTGAATATGGCGATGATCCTAGCAATCCCGGAGAGACTGAGTCCGCTTCCACTCACCGCTCCACCAACCGTACAGGAACTGGAGGTTACGTATGGATAAGTTCCGTGATCGATATCCAGAAGGGTTCCCTGAGCCCCTTCCAGCATGATCATCTTATCATCCGCTTCCATCCGGGAGACCATGATCTGTGTATCCCTTACATATGGGGCAATTACATCGCGTATATTAACAAAATCAGTGGCCACCTTACTCGGAGATAGAGCGGGAGCTCTGTAGACTTCCAGCAACTGATTGGCAAAATCGACCTTCTCCATAACCAGTTCGTGAAGGGCTTCCTTGTTGAGAAGAAAATCGCCCATTCTCATTCCCCGCCTGGAATGCTTGTCAGAATAGGCGGGTCCTATCCCCTTGCCGGTACTCCCTATGCTCTTGTCCTTGAGATCGCTCTCACTCAGTTTGTCGAGTATCTTGTGATAGGGCATCACAACCTGTGCCGCTGAGCTGATAAAAAGCCTGCCTTCGACTTCTACTCCCTCGGAGACCAGGCCTTCCAGCTCCTCCAGAAAATAGAATGGATCAACGACCATGCCGTTGGCAAGAATCCCGGTAACCTCGGGATACAGCACACCCGAAGGAATCTGGTGAAAGGCGAATTTTTTGCCGCCGGTCACCACGGTATGCCCCGCGTTCGCCCCTCCCTGGTATCTTACCACCACATGATGGTCTGCCATGAGATAATCGACGATCTTCGCCTTTCCCTCGTCTCCCCACTGTCCTCCAACTATTACGGTAGCAGGCATTACTTATCCCCCTTAATGCTTTTGGCAAACAACTCCCATGAGTCTATGGCAAAAGGCTGACGCACGCAACCTAATAATTCAACGGCGCGCATTTCACGGCTGGAGATTCCTGGCACCCTGATATAAACAGCGGGAACCTGGAAAACGATAGATTTTACCGGGAATTGAAAAATACTGATCACTTATCAACGAAGAGGTTTTTCAGAACACCCCACGTCTGCTGGTTTATCGAACTTGGTTTATCGTCGGGGTTTCCGGGATTGCTTCTTACGAAATCCAAGGTGGAAGTTCCGTCGCCGTCGATATCCCCAAGCTCCACTCCGTTCTTGAATCCATCCATGTCGGAATCGATATCGGCCAGAGCCTGGTCCCATATGAAATTGTTGCTCTTAAAATCGACCCCGAAATTATTGAGCTCGGCGAACCCTACAACCGGATCGGCCGCAGTATGGCATATTTCGCACCTTAACTGTTCGTAAACCGGAAGCCTTTTCATAAAGTCTTCAGACCCTGTTATGATTCCGAACAGTAACGACACGATTATTACCGAAACGTATATGATTTTACGCACCGGTATCTCAAGGCGCAATTATACCACCTCCATAATATATTTTAGCAATACCCCCTATTTCTGTCAAGTGCTTTAGCTCCCTTTATTTTCAAGACCTTATTCGATTTCAGCGGCCGGGTTCCCTCTTTTCAATAAAAAAAATCCTATTTGAAGATACTTTCCTGCTCTCTGACTGCAGCCATTTCTGATTCAGCTGCTTCTAGATTCACTTTCAGGCCTCGCAGCGCGAGGAGCTCTCCTACGCTCTTCACCACGCGCTTAAGCGTATCCCCGCCATAAAGACCCGTAAATCCAAACCTTATGATTTTACCCTTTAGTGTTCCCTGTCCCCTTCCAGCGATTATATTAAATTCTTTATCCAGGTCCTCTAAAAAGAGTTCCCCATCAATACCGGCGGGCAGTGACAGTGCCTTTACTGACACTGAAGGCTCCCGGGGAAATTCCCCCAGTCCAAGATGCCCAAAGGCGGCAACTATAGCCCTGGCCGAATGCCGGTGCCTCGCCCGCATCTTATCCCAGCCAATCCTCGCCTGAACGCTCAGTGAACAATGCAGCATCTGTGCCGATTGTATGGCGGGAGTGAAGGGTGTGTCACCAGTTTCCCTGCCCTCTTCGTATTTTTTAGCCCGGAAGTAGTAACCGGCTCTTTGAGAACTTCGCGCCACTGCCAGCGCTCTTTGGTTCATGGACAGAAAACCAATCCCGGCGGGTCCGGCGAAGGCCTTCTGCCCTGAGGCGGCCACAACGTCGATCCCCCATCCGTCCATTCGAAAATCCTCTGCCCCCACTGAAGCTATCGCGTCAACTATCAAAACCGGACGGGAGCCTTCAGGACCTTTTTCCATCAACCCGGAAAACTCTTTTAGCGGAAATATGGCTCCAGTGGAAGACTCTACGTGGGTCAAGGCTACGCATTCGGGCTTGAAATCCTCCATCGCCCCGCTGATCCGCGATAAATCGAAAGCCGCCCCTTGCGGAAACCGCTCGTTTCTTATCTGGCACCCGTAGGATTCGGCGATCTCGGCCCACCGATCCCCGAACTTTCCGGCGGACACCACCAGCACCCTGGTTCCGGGAGAGGTAACGTTCAACACGGCCGCCTCCATGGCCCCTGTTCCGGATGCTGTGAGAAGATAAACGGGATGGGAGGTCCCAAGAACATTCTGAACCATTCCCTCTATCTCCAATACCTTTTTTCTGAAAGAACTGGTCCTGTGGTACTCCGGATAAGCTCGCTGGATTACGGAAGGATGCAGGTGAACTGGTCCGGGACAGATAACGATTTTATCTTCTGGTTCCATTAACTTTTTCCAGTCAAACCATTCCGCCCTCTAGTTGGTGGATTTGGGAACTAACCCCTCGAACAGCCCGCCAAGCTCCCGCCGCCTCTTGATGCCCCAGTCCAGATCCCTGGACAGCACTCGGGGCAGGACTTCCTCCATGGAATCCACTACGATGATTTCGATGTTGCCCTTGACCTCTTCGGGCAGCTCCTTGATATTCTTCTTGTTTCCAGCGGGAAGGATAAGTGTCTTCACTCCCGCCCTGAGAGCGGCAACCGACTTCTCCTTTATTCCTCCGACCGGAAGGACCTTTCCCCTCAGAGTCATCTCGCCGGTCATCGCCATGTCTCTTCTTACCGGTATATCGAAGAAAGCCGAAATCATGGCGGTCCCCATCGATATCCCCGCGCTCGGCCCGTCCTTGGGAATCGCTCCCTCCGGAACGTGAACATGAAGATCGACCGAGGAGAAAAAATCCTTGCCCAGATTAAGCAACCTGGCTTTGTTCCTGGCATAGCTGAGAGCTATCTTGGCCGATTCCTGCATGATATCCCCCAGCTGGCCGGTCAGGATAAGCTCTCCCTTTCCGGGCATAAGGGTAACCTCTATGTTCAATATCTCGCCGCCGGCCTCTGTCCAGGCCAGCCCGGTAGCCATACCTACGGTCAGCTTCTGATCGATCTCGCTGTCCAGATACTTGGGGACTCCAAGATAATCCTGCAGGGTATTCTTGTTTACGCTTAGCTTGCCGCCTACTTCACCTTCTGCTATCTTTCTCGCCACTTTACGGCAGACCTGGGCGAGTTTTCTCTCCAGTTCCCTCACCCCCGATTCCCTGGTGTAGAAACGGATCAAATCCCTGAGAGCGGCCCTGGTCACGGTTATCTGTTTGCTGGTTATACCGTTGGAGGCCATCTGCTTCTTCATCAGAAACCTTTTGGCGATCTCCACCTTCTCGTGCTCGAGATATCCGGGAAGCCTGATTATCTCCATCCGGTCCCTGAGAGCAGGAGGAATGGTATACAGGACGTTCGCAGTGGTTATGAACATGACCTCGCTTACGTCAAAATCCACTTCAAGATAGTTGTCGGTAAAGTTGGTATTCTGTTCCGGGTCAAGAACTTCCAGCAGAGCGGCCGCCGGATCTCCCCTGAAATCGGCGCTGAGCTTGTCTACCTCGTCCAGCATCAGTACCGGATTTCTGGTCCCGGCTTTTCGAAGCATCTGGATTATCCTGCCGGGGCGCGATCCTATATATGTCCTTCTGTGACCGCGGATCTCCGCTTCGTCCCTGGTGCCTCCCAGCGACAACCTTACGAATTTTCTGCCAACCGCGTTGGCGATCGATTTCCCCAGGGAGGTCTTTCCCACTCCGGGAGGGCCCACAAAACACAGGATGGTCCCCTTGACCTCTTTTGTGAGCTTCACCACAGAGAGGAACTCCAGTATCCTCTCCTTTATCTCTTTCAGCCCGTAATGGTCGTTGTCCAGCTTTTCCTTTACTTTCTTTATATTGAGAGAGTCCCTGCTCCTCTTCTTCCAGGGAAGAGAAATCAGGGTGTCGATATAGTTCCTCACAACGGTGGCTTCCGGAGTCATGGGAGACATCATCTGGAGCCGGTCTAGCTCCTTGAGGGCCACTTTTTCGCCCTCCGGGCTCATTCTGGCCTCTTTTATCTTCTCTTCGAGCTCCGCTATCTCGCTGTAGGTGTCGGTCTGTCCGAGTTCATCCTTGATGACCTTCATCTTCTCCTGAAGGAAAAGCTCCTTCTGACTTTTCTGAACCCTGTCTGTGACTTTCTCGTCTATACCCTTTTCCAACTTCAGTATCTCCAGCTCATCCTTGAGAAGTCCGCTGAGGATCATCAACCGCTCGTTGGTGCTTCCAGTCTCCAGAAGTTTCTGTTTTACGTCATTCTTAACCGCCATATGGGCGGATGCAGTGTCGGCCAGGGTGGAAGCGTCATCAATCGATTTGATCGCGAAAAGAACCTCGTTGGGAACCCTCGGGCTCATCTTCACGTAATCGGTGAACAGATCCTCCACCTTCCTCTGCAGGGCCTTCAGCTCCCTGTCCTTTTTCTCGAATTCCTTTATGGGAGCTACCATGGCCGCAAGATAGTTGTCCTTCTCCACGTATCGCTGTATCATCACCCTGCTTATACCCTCCAGCATGACCTTTATGGTGCCGTCTGGCAGCCGGAAGAAAACCCCTATCCGCGATATAGTCCCAACCGTGTGAAGGTCCTCATAATCCGGTTCGTCTATCATGGCATCCTTCTGGGTTATGACCAGAAGAAGCTTGTCCGACTCTATCGCCTTCTCCACAGCGTTGACTGAAGGCTGGCGCCCCACCAGGATGGCGGTGGCCATGGAAGGGAACACCACAACATCCCTGAGAGGAACGATGGGAAATTCGGTATTCATGTCATCATCGAATATTTCTTCAAATTCGCTCATTATTCTCCGTTTTTTCAGGGTTTACTAAATCCGCCCGTTCGCTTTTCCGCCTCAAGCCCTCTTCTTGTTGTCATCTTCGAGATATATCTCAGGATCGCCCTTTTTCTCGATGGTCTCCTTGGTGATCTGGACTTTACGAACGTTGGGCCGTGATGGAATATCGAACATGATCTGAAGCATGATATCTTCGAGAATGGCCCGCAGCCCCCTGGCTCCGGTCTTTCTCTCTCTCGCCCTTTTGGCGATAGAATTCAGGGCTCCCGGAGCGAATTCAAGCTCCACGCCTTCCATCTCGAACAGCTTCTTATACTGCTTGGCCAGGGCGTTGCGCGGTTTAAGCATGATATCTATAAGTGCCTTTTCGTCCAGATCCTGTAGGGAAGTTATTATGGGAAGCCTGCCGACCAGTTCCGGTATCAGCCCGTACCTTATCAGGTCTTCCGGCTGGACATGGGTCAGTATCTCATTGATCTGCTTCTTGTAATTCGGGCCCCTGTCGGTACCGAATCCTACTATCTTTCTTCCTATCCTTCTCTCCACTATCTCTTCCAGGCCCTGGAAGGCGCCACCGCATATAAACAGTATCTTCTTGGTATCTATCTCCACGAACTTCTGCTGGGGATGTTTTCTGCCGCCCTGCGGAGGAACGTTGGCCACGGTTCCTTCCAGAATCTTCAGAAGGGCCTGCTGAACGCCTTCTCCGGAGACATCCCTGGTGATGGAGGGATTCTCGCTCTTACGGGCTATCTTGTCCAGCTCGTCGATGTATATGATTCCCCGCTCAGACGACATCAGGTTGTAGTCCGCGCTCTGAAGAAGCCTTACCAGGATGTTCTCGACGTCCTCCCCCACGTACCCCGCCTCCGTCAGGCTGGTGGCGTCCGCTATGGCGAAAGGGACCCTCAGGAACCTGGCCAGGGTCTGGGCCAGCAGCGTCTTTCCCACTCCGGTGGGCCCGATCAGAAGAATGTTGCTCTTCTCGATCTCCACGTCATCTGTGCTCTTCTCGTGCTGTATCCTCTTGTAATGGTTGTAGACGGCCACCGCCAGCGCTTTCTTGGCATCATCCTGGGCTATGACATACGCGTCAAGATTATCCTTTATCTCGCTGGGTAGAGGAAGGTGGTCGTGATCGTGGAAAACGGATTCGACCATCTCTTCTTCGAGTATGTTGTTGCACAGGCTTATGCACTCATTGCAGATATAGACAGACGGCCCCGATACCAGCTTGCTTACCTCATCCTGCCCTCTTCCGCAGAAAGAACATTTTATCGAGCTCGGCGTTTCTGTTTTCTTCTTCATAAAAATCGGCCTCCATACGATCTATCGAGTCTCACCTAGTATTATACAACATTAAGGCCTTTTAGTTCGCGCAAAATCATTCCTTCTTCTTGGGCTCCAGCACATTGTCCACTACCCCGTATTCCTTGGCCTCCTCCGCGGACATGAAAAAGTCCCTGTCGGAATCCTTCTGGATACGCTTCAGCTTCTGCCCCGTGTGTTTGGCCAGTATAGAATTCAGCCTGTCTCTCAGCTTCAGAATCTCCTTGGTATAGATCTCTATCTGGGTCGCCTGGCCCTGGGAGCCTCCGGAAGGCTGATGTATCATCACCCTGGAATGAGGAAGAGCCGATCTCTTGTTCTTTGTCCCCGCCGCCAGCAGGACCGCTCCCATGCTGGCCGCCTGGCCCATGCAGATGGTTGCTATATCGCAGGATATGTACTGCATGGTGTCGTAGATCGCCAGTCCTGAGGACACTACTCCCCCCGGGCAGTTTATATAGACGAAGATATCCCTTTCCTGGTCCTCGGCCTCCAGAAAGAGAAGCTGCGCGATTATGGCGTTCGCCAGGTTATCCTCAATGGCCTGGCCTATGAAAACGATCCTGTCTTTGAGAAGTCTGGAGTAGATATCGTACTGTCTCGACTCGCGGCCCTCAGTCTCTATAACCCAGGGAATCGGAAAATTCATGATCTTGCTCATTTATCAGCTCCTTTGTTCAAATTTCCGCCGAGAATTATATCGAAGACCTTGTCCTCAATAACGCCCCTTCGCAGATTCTCGTACGATTCGCTCCGGCTCTTGAAGAAATCCCTGACCTCCTCGAAGCTCCTCTGGCTGCCCTCGGCCAGCGACTTTATCTTCTCGTCTATCTCTTCATCGCCCGCTTCCACTTTTTTCTTCCCGGCGATATAATCGATTATGAAATAACGCTTTATATTCCTTCGCGCTATACGATTGAAAACCTCGTCCTGCTTTTCCCTGGCCTGTTTCTCCTCCTCCGAATCCCCCTTCGGCCTCTGCCCCCTCTCTTCCGCCTCCTTGACCATGGCTTCTGCGTAGCGCTCCACCATACTCAGGGGGATCTCAAAGGGATTTTCTTCTATTATCCTGTCTATGGCCTCCTCCCGCGCCTTGTTCCTGGCCTCTTTGCTTTTTTCCTCTTCCAGGCGCTCTCTGACGTCCTTTCTCAGATCGTCGAGGCTATCAAATTTCTCGTCCACTTTTGAAGCGAGTTCATCGTTAAGCGGTGGAAGACTCTTTTCCTTGACCTCTTTCACGGTGAACCTGTACCGGATGCTTGTGCCGGCCAGTTCGGCGGGTTTGTAATCTTCGGGATAGGATATCTCCACTTCACCGCTCTTTCCGGGTTCACAGCCGGCCAGCTCCTTCTCGAAATCGGGCAATATCTGTCCGGCTCCGATATGTACCGGATAGTCCTCCACTTTTTTATCTTCCTCCGGCTCCCCGTTTTCATTCAGAGGCATATAATCTATCACCGCCACATCATCGTTTACGCATCCCCGCTCCACTGTTTTGAACTCCGCGAAACGGTCGCGAAGATTTTCTATCACCTTGTCGGCCTCTTCTTCGGTTATCTCGACCTTTTCAGGTTCGATCTCTATTCCCGAGTAGTCTGAGATCTCAAACTCCGGAGCGACTTCCATCTCGACCGAGAACGTCACCGGCTTTCCGGTGTCAGCGACTATATCCTTGAATACCGGGTCTCCGATCGGCCTCAGCTTCTCGGTGCTCACCGCCTGTGAATATGCGGCGGGAAGCACCGATTTTAGTGTCTCCGCCTCTATTTCGTCAGCGAACTTTCTGCTGACCAGATCTCTTGGCACCTTTCCCCTTCTAAATCCAGGGACAGAGGCCTCCTTTACAAAGTCGCCCAGCACCCGATCTCTAGCGCCCTGGAACATTTCGGGGCCTATCTCTATCGAGAGCAATCTCCTGCAGTCCTCTTTCCTTGAAACTTCTACCTTGATATCGTCTTCTTTCATACCCTCTCCAAATCTAGCATCCTTGATTTACATATTTCGAGTAAAAGCGGTGTTTCTGGTGCGAGAGGGGGGACTTGAACCCCCACAGGTTACCCCACTGGATCCTAAATCCAGCGCGTCTGCCAATTCCGCCACTCTCGCAGCGCTGCCTCTTCGGCCGGAGAAATCATAAAACAACAGTTTGATGTTCTCTGCTATTCACCCGCTTTATTCCAGCCGGTTTCAGGGTTTACGATAATATCTCAAAAGGTAAAACGCAATAATCAATATCACCCGGCCCCAAACCGGGGCCAGACGGTCATTTCCCCGTGAACTCAGCTTTTCTCTTTTCCAGGAAGGCCTTCATACCCTCCTTCATGTCCCTTGTTCCGCAAGTCATGGCGAAGAGGTTCGTCTCGATCCTGCATCCTTCCTCGAAAGAAATCTCCGTTCCATGATTTACGGCCTCCATGCAAGCTCTTGCCGCCACCGGCGGCTTGGAGGCCAGCTGGCCGGCTAATTTAAGCACTTCTTCTTCTAATTCCCCGCTTTCAGACACTTTGTTGACCAGCCCCAGCCTGAGGGCCTCGTCAGCCCCTAATACCCTTCCAGTCAGGACGAGTTCCATCGCCACTCCCCTCGGCACGAGCCTGGCCAGCCTCTGGGTACCTCCATAACCTGGTATTGTGCCTAGGTTTATCTCAGGCTGTCCCAGCTTGGCTTTTTCACTTGCTATTCTAAGCGTACAGGCCATGGCTATCTCGCACCCCCCTCCCAGAGCGAAACCGTCGATCATCGCTATGACAGGTTTCCCCAGGTTCTCGATAAGGTTGCAAAGACGGTGCCCCCGGGCAGAAAATTCTTTTCCATCCAGCATATCCTGTTTCTGCAGCTCGGCTATATCAGCGCCGGCCGCGAAGGCTTTTCCCCCTTCACCGCAGAGTACGGCTACCCTGACAGATTCATCCTCCCTTATTTTTTCGAAGGCGTCCAGGAGCTCCTTGACAGTTCCGATATTAAGAGCATTAAGCTTATCGGGACGGTTAATGCTGACTCTGGCAATATCTTTCTGCTTTTCAAACCTGATAAACTCGTATCCCATTTATTTTCTCCTTTCAAGCCGTAAAAAGACAAAAACTGGCATATACAATGCATAGTTAGGACTTTAACATATTCAGCCGCGCTCCCCCAGGGCGCTTTGGCTACCGGGGGATACCACGGGCCTTTAGACCGGATAGCGTGATATAACTTGTTAAAGCATACGACATATGGAGAAACTTTTAACATTTTTCGTGATGATTTACCAATTTAAAAAATATTTTTTTGCGGTGCCGCTTGTCTGCATTTCTCTGGTCCTATGGGCTGGTCCGCTGCTGGCGGCTACTGATTCAAACAGCCTCATACTTCGCCAGCAGCTCATCACTTTTCTTCAGAGTGGAGAGGGAATCGAGAGCATTTCAAAATCAAGCCCCCTTGCTCCTGTAAGGGAAACACCGATTTTTGCCATTGCGTCATACTATCTTCTGGAAGATGATATCCGCCTGCTCGAAACCTTCTATCCAAGAATAGCGGGCATAGTACTGAAAAGATATCAAAGCGCCGGTTTCAGCGATTCCGGTCTATTTCTTGGATCTTCCTCCGGAGAGAGGAACGACGAGATATATCTCTCCCCCTACCTCAACGGTCTAGGCAACCTCGAGATCTACACCCTCTTTTTGATCGCTTCCAGGCTTGGAAAGCACTCCGACGCTCTGGAATTCAAGATATGGCAGGAGGAGCTATCCAAAAAAATCACGGGAACCTTCTACAACTACAACCGGGACTGCTTCTTTCCCATAAACCACAGAGGTAAATACAGGGAAAGCTATATGCCCCAGGAACTTATTCCCCTGATACTGGACCCGAGGCTGGATGACATATCAAGAAGAAGGATATTCACCACCTGCGTCCAGGGATGGAAGAACAGCAGCCAGGCGGACCCCGAGGATCTTTTCATCTCATCCCGTTTTCACCGGCTTCTAATACTGGATCTTCTCTCCAATGTGGAAGAGCTCAACCAGCCCGAATATCTCGGTCTCCTCTTCTCGACGGCCTCGAAACTTGACTCTGGACAAAAACCGTCCTCCAGGCGGTACTGGATGGATATGTTCGACGAAAGGATCGAAGTCGGTGACAGGCTTCTTGACCGAAGGCCGGGTATTCAGGCTCTATGGCACTTTTCAAGGCTGATGGCTCAGAAAAAGATCCTTCCCAAGAAGGAAATGGCGCTTCTGGTAAGCGAAGTCGACACGCTGGCCATGACTATGTCCGGCAAGTATATCGATCTTGAAACCTATTCGAAGACTCTCTCGATAATAAACCGCCTTCTAGCTCGAATGTCAGATCTCAAATCAGGCCTGGCCAGCGGAAATGACCTCTGGCGGACAGTAGACGAGTTCAAATGGAAGAAGCTGTCTCCCAGAGTAAGGGGAATCCTGACCCAGTCACTCGATATATCGGTCAAGGAACTCATGAGATCAAAGGCGGTACTATCGGAAAAACTGGAAAGAGGCGCCGGCCTTGCATTTAGAATACATCTACCCACAGAACCAATTCTTTCAGGTGAGAGAATCGACTTTAAGGCGTCCCTACAATCGAATGTCAATAAACATGATATAAAGAGAGCTTACTTACAGATAGCTGGCTTCAGGTGGAATACGGGAAATTCTGAGGTGGTCAGAATAGATTCGGGGGGAGCGGCTGTCACCTTCAGCGAATCCTTTTCCCTTCCACCCCCTACTGAGCCGGGTATAGTGGAGCTGCCCCTTTTCCTGGACTTTTTATGCGATGGAGAAAGAATCGAGATTCATCAGAGAAAAGCCCTTTCCATAAAGGAAGCTTACGAGGTCTTTCTGAATTTCCCCAGGGGAAGAAAGTTAAGAAAGACCCTTCCCCTGAACCTGGTCATCAGATTCAACTCGATAAACAGGATAAGAGGTTCGGTAGAGGGAGTTTTCTGCGACCCGCTTCGAAGTGAGCCCCCTATGCCTGCCAAGTTCATGGTGGAAGCCGGCTCTTCCACAACTGAACTGCCGATTAAGGTCAACGGCTCCGGCTATATAGCGCCTGGTAATTATCCCTTTTCTCTGCGAGTCTACCTGAGCGGCAGAATCATATCCGAGTTCAGGGACAGGCTGGTCATGCCCTTAAAGTGGCTGCATCTCGGCCCGCTTGGAGACACTGAATGGATAATGGAAAACGGCTTGGAATATCAGGACGACCTGGGTATTCAGCGCGAAGGGAGTAAGGGATACCCGGTGAGATGGCAAAGGGTTCCTCTGGGAGCGATCGGCGAAGACGGGGAAGTTCTTCTGAAACGCTTTGACGGTGCCGGCATAGAAAGCTGCTGCCTTCTCTATACCCTTCTTGAGCTTCCCCAGGACAAGAAGGTCTTCGCCAAATTCGAGACAGAAAATATCTCCTCTCTTTGGATCAACGGAACCGAAGTCGTTTCATCCTCCAAGCCCCTGGGACAGACTACCCCCACAAAGTTGAGAAAAGGACCCAACTCCGTGCTGATAGCTGCCCGGTGGACCAAAGACCCCAGCCCGGTTCTCTTTGAAATATTTGATGAGAGCGGACTGCCGGTTTCGATTATTGAAAACGGACTGAGCGAGATCGTGACAGAGTACGCCTCCCTCAGCGGCGAGCGCCCGGAATCAGTCCGCTCCGGCCGGTCACCTCAAAGCCCGCAGGAGATAATTTTTACCCTCGAGCGCGGGGACTGCAGCAGCGTCTACGTTATAGGCTCTTTCAACAACTGGGACCCCGAAGCGACGCCGATGAAGGAAGTGAAAGATGGCCTGTGGAGCGCCGCCATAGTCCTTTCTCCCGGTAAATACTCTTACAAATTTCTGATAGATAAAAAAATCCGCGTCACCGACCCCTCTACTGTGCTCGAAGAACCCGACGGGTTCGGAGGAAGCAACTCCGTGCTGGTGGTAAACTAGTATCCGCGGTATCTGTCATCCAATCATCACCGAGCGACCGGCTTTTAGCACTTAATAAACTTTTTGTTTTCAATTAGAATATAATATTTGTATATTTAATCAGGCCGTTGTTTGTTTCTCCCTCTGACGGGACCCCGCCAAAACGAAAGTGAAAATCGGAATTGCTCAAAACCGCGATCAAGATCCTTCTATCCGCTCTTGTTGTTATAATGATGGGGGCAACAGCCCCGCCCGGCGCTCTCGCTGAATCTAATGATCACAGAGGAAGCAGCGGCTCGCGATTTGAGATCGGCATATATCCTTCATTCTACAGATTCGATTCATCTTTCTTCGGCGCTGAATACGCCCCCGGCATAGACACCAGAGTAAGCATAAAAATCATAAAAAATATACATCTTGAGAATGCGGTCGGCCTGTACTCGGCGGATACCGATGTCCACAGGCTGGAGGGATTCAAGAATCAGATCAATGTAAGGATAAATCCCATGAGTGGTTTTATTATCGATCCCGAGCTGACCTTGGGAATAGCCTTTATCAGCGCAAACCCCGCCGCCGAGACGGTCACCGAAAAGTTCAGGCCGACCCAGACAGCGTTCTACCTCAGCGCAGGGGCGGGCGCTTCCAAGAGATTTTCGAAAAGTATAATATTCAGGTTAAGGATTACGATTCTGGCGACCCCTTACCGCTACAGGGTGTACTTCTACGACCGGGAGTCGATAACCCAGAGCGAGCGGCAGTTCACCAACATAAACCTCGCTCTAGGCGCCTCCTACCTTTTCTGAGAGCCGGCGTCCCCTATCTTTCAATTGGAAACAGCGCTTGAATATCTATGAAAATATCCGGTGGGTCCGGCACTGCCCGGGCCGTAAAAGCGGATCCGTTTTCATCCTACCTTATGACGACGATCTTGATAACTTCCCGATTGCCGCCGCCTTCCAGAGCCAGAAAATAGAGGCCGGGTGGAATCTTGTCCCGACCGGGCCTGTAGGATACGGCGTTGTATCCCTTCGAATAGGTCTTCCCGCGAATCCCGTCCACCCTCCTTCCCAAAGCGTCGTACAGGAAGAATTCCACTTCCATGTCACCGGGAAGATAAAACTCCAGGGTGGTCTGGTCGCTGAAAGGATTGGGATGATTCTGAAAGAGGGTCAGTGCTCTTTCCTGGATCTGGTAAGGCCCGGCAAGGAGAATCTCCTCGGTCCTTTCATCCACCGTGGTGACTATCCGGTATGAATATTGAGTCGAAGGCTCTACCCCGGTATCCCTGTAACTGAACATGCCGCCGGAGCCGGCCAGGGGCTCCGATGTTATTTGATCGAAATCGCCCCCCTGTCCAGATCTGTAGACCATCGCCTGGCAGGGAAGATCCCCCTCCACTTCCCATTCCAACCCTATATATCCATTCTTTGAAAAAGCCCTGGCGTAGAGGTAGATGGAATTTACAAAGAGTCCTTCCTGAAGTGACGCGGTGTTCCCGTCGGGATTCTCGAGATGAAGATCCCAGTAACCGGCGGTCAGCGGTCCGGAATCGAAATCCGCTATGATCTTCTCCTGTCCTAACCAGACGACCTCACCGGCGGGAATCTCCTTCCGGCCTTTTTTCAGCACGCACTTCGGCGTAAAACGGATGTTCAGACCGGTGACTTCTATGAGAATAGAATTCGAGTAGCCCTCCTTGTCGATAGTTTGAGGGAAAACACCGGTTATGTGTGGGGCTGGAAAACCAGCGGTATAATCTGCGCTGATATTATCAAAGCTGAAAGAGATATTTTCTATCGAGACCGGGGTGGGGTTCCCACCGTTGCTCCTGCTATTTGGTGAAGTGTTTAAACCGAAGCTGGTATTGCCGGTAAGCCCGGGATAAGGATCACTCTTGTCTCCCACATTATTCACCGCGTACAGCAGATCGTACCTGCCGTCAGCTTCTTCCAGGACCACTCCCCTGGCCTGGCCATTCAAAGTTCCGCCGGTATTTGCCAGCGCTGAGTAGGCTACGTAATTGTCGGCATGCCAGATCAGCAGCCCCTCCTCCAGAAGATACCGGTCGAAGCCTGCCCTGCTACGGTTGGAAGCGAGGAAATATTCGGTCCCGGGGTAGACATACCTCCATCCTCCGGCGTGCGACTGAAAATCGCAGAAGTAATCTATACCACTCCCGCTGACCTCTATGTTGTCAATCCTGAACACAGAGCAACCATCTGAATCGTACTCTCCGTCCTCGTCGCTTACCGAATAGTCGGACGCAAAATCAAATCGCAGCGTGAAAGTTCCCGGAGGCGGCGGCAGGTACTCGGAAAGGTCTATGCTTTCCGATATTATCGAGATCCGTCCGGTGTAAGCGGCCAGAGTATCCTCGGCGCCGTTAACCTCCAAAACCAGGTAACCGTAATCGAAGCCCTCTTCGATGTCTACATCAAGGTCCCAGGTCAGGACGCACGGCGAAGAACTGGAATAATCGAAACTGCGCTTCACTGATTCATTCCAGCCGTTTCCGTAACCGGCCCCCCTCGGCCAGTCACGGGAACTCGCCTCTGCCAATCCGCATCCGCACAGAAGAGAATATTCACCAGAACCCAGAGGGCATTCCCGTCTTGAGAACTTGGTTACGGGAATCTCCATCTTGACCACCGTCCGCGACCTGGCCACCGGCTCCACGGCGATAGTCCGGGTCTGATAACCCGCTTCGATGACATCCACCCATCCCAGCCTTTCCTTCGACCAGGCGCAGAGATGGGCGGGCGATTCGGGCTTGTTCCACGCTCCATAACCCATCAGGCCCCAGTAACCTATCCCCGTGCCGTAATATCCCGTATCGTATAGATCGACCAGTCCAAGGGAATGGCCGAGCTCATGGCAGAATACGCCGATCTCTATGATAGTATCTTCGGCCGATCCGCTTCCGGCGGAAGCGTCGCAGGATATCGAAGGCACTATTATATAATCCTCCACCTTGATCATCCCTCCCGACGCCGAAGGGTCGGCGGTGCTTAGAGGTCCCCCCTGATCATTCCAGGCCGAGTATCTCCATGAGTGAGACCAGAAGTGATTGGAGAAGTCATCGCACTCGGCGCCCATTGTGGGAGTGACCAGTATAAGAACATCCACGTACCCGTCGTCATCACCGGAATTTGGAACTCCGTCAGGACCGTCATTGTCAAAATCACCGAAGTCCACAAAACCATCTACCGATAAGACAGCGTCTTGGATATATTCGCCGGTCCGGGCAGCCCCAGGATCCAGTCCCCAGCTTCCAAACCCACCGGAGTAATAAACCTCGTCAAAATCCAGCTGCCTCCATCCCAGAACTTCGCCGGTCACCTCCAGCAGCCCTCCCGAGTTCTCCAGATAATATTCCCTCATGGTCCCTGAATTCCAGGGCCCGGTGAACAGTTCCTTTTCCAACAAAACAGAATCTATCGAAGAGGAAACACCGCTGAAAAGCCCCATTATAACAGGAATATTCAAAACCCCGGAAAGCACACCGCCCCTTTCCAGAAGGGGCCTTTCCGCCGAGAGCCGCATAAGACGGGGGTCTTCTCTTTCGTAGAAGGGTATGTCCTTGCGTCTATCGGCCCATCTGTGCTCGGGAGCTATTATTCCGGAATCGCGGTGGTTGCGAAGCAGCCTTTTGAGTTCTTCGGGAATCGAGGCTCCGTCTCTCGGTGAGATGACTCCCGCCGATGAATTCGCCGCCGCGAGAAGAGTCAGCGAAAACAGCGCGGCGACAACCAGCGCTATCGTTCCCGCCCTATGGGATGCTAAAAGTAGTCTCAAAATTCAATTCAGCTCAATCCGTCGGGTTTACCACACCCACGTATGACGCCGACCTGATCATGGGGTTACCTTCCTCACAGGTTACCACACCGAGGAAATCGTCCCTGTGAGCGGGCACTATCGAAATTACGGCGTCTTCAAGAGGTTTGGCGGTTTTCAAGGTAAGGGTATGAAGGAGCAGGGAAGGTCCCTTTACGCAGGGAAAACCCTCACTGAAACCCTTGAACATATTTCCAAGGGTCAGGTTTCTTCCGGAGTAGTAATCATCATTGGTGATCTCCACGCCTTCCGGAAGTTCGAGTTTCCACTGAACAGCCTTGATAGGGGTCTCCTCCGGAAACTTGATCATTATGTAAGCCTTGAACTCCTTCTTATCGGGGCCGAGCTCAAGCGTCCTGGTGTTTCCCTCTCTATCGAAGAAAACGCCAAAACTGTACTCTTCAGACACGTAGGTAAGATTGCTTTTGGTCTCTTCGCCACTGGCCTTTTCTTCGCCTTCCCCACCGCCCCCGGAGCATGATGCTGAAAGAGCGCATATCGCGACCAGCCCGAGAATAACCAGCATAAATCTTCCGGATTTCATTTGATTACCTCCGAATCAGTATTCAAACCGCAACGTCCTAACAATATAAAACTAACCCGGAGCGGCACAAAACACAACATAATTTGTTTATTGAGATTGACCGAATGGGTTACATTTTCCTAATATACACTGGTAAAGAAAACTAGCCTTTTAAAGACTGATTCCCTGGAGGGAAAAATTGAAATCCAAGAAGAAAAAGTATGATGAACTCGCTAAAAAGAGAAAACAGGCTCTTTTGGGGGGCGGCGAAGAGCGTATTCAGAAAATACATAAATCAGGCCGCCTGACCGCCAGAGAGAGGATCCACCTGCTTTTCGAAGAGGGGACTTTTCAGGAACTGGGAGTGTTCGTAACCCATCGCAGCAGCTGGCCCGGCCTGGAGGACAAAAAGATCGTGGGAGATGGAGTAGTGTGCGGCCACGGCCTGATCAACGGTAGAAACACCTTCGCCTTCGCCCAGGATTTTACCGTGTTCGGAGGTTCTCTCAGCGAGTCCAACGCCGGAAAGATAACCCGCCTTATGGAACTGGCTCTGGACAACGGGGCTCCGATAATCGGCCTCAATGACAGCGGAGGAGCCAGGATCCAGGAGGGGGTGGCCAGCCTGGGAGGATACGCCGACATCTTTCTGAGAAACACCCTGGCTTCGGGTGTGATCCCTCAGATATCAGCTATAATGGGGCCCAGCGCCGGAGGCGCGGTATATTCCCCCGCTCTTACCGACTTCATATTCATGGTGGACGGGACCAGCCATATGTTCATCACCGGTCCCAACGTCATAAGAAAGGTTACCCATGAGGATATTTCCCAGGAAGAGCTGGGCGGCGGTATGACCCACAATACCAAGAGCGGAGTGGCCCACTTTCTGGCTGAAGACGACGAAGAATGCATCGAAATGATCAAGGAGCTGCTGTCTTTTCTTCCCCAGAACAACCTGGAAGATCCCCCCTACGTCAACCCTTCGGATTATCCCAACCGTATGGAAAAGGGGCTTAACGACATCGTCCCCGACGACCCGAGGGCGCCCTACGACATACATAAGGTAATAAGAATGATCGTCGATGATGGGGATTTCTTTGAAGTACAGGCCCTTCACAGCATCAACATAGTAGTGGGTTTCGCCAGGCTCAACGGCCATTCGGTGGGAATAGTGGCTAACCAGCCGATGCATCTGGCCGGGGTCCTGGACATAGAGAGTTCGATCAAGGGAGCCCGCTTTGTCAGATTCTGCGACGCCTTCAATATTCCCATCCTGACCTTTGAAGACGTCCCGGGGTTCCTTCCCGGAACGGACCAGGAATGGAACGGCATAATCAAGCACGGGGCCAAGCTGATATACGCCTACTGCGAGGCGACCGTACCCAAGCTCACCGTGATAACCAGAAAGGCATACGGCGGAGCCTACTGTGTGATGTCGAGCAAGCATATCCGGAGCGATTACAACGTAGCCTGGCCGACCGCAGAGCTGGCGGTCATGGGAGCTGGAGGCGCGGCCAATATTCTTTTCAGGCGGGAGATAAAAGCCAGCGATGATCCAGAGGCCAAGCTGAAGGAGAAGATCGAGGATTACGAGAACGCTTTCGCTAATCCATACGTCGCGGCGTCCCTGGGCTATATTGACGATGTCATAATGCCGGAGACCACCAGGCCGATGGTCATCCACGCTCTGGAAAATCTGCTAAACAAGAGACAGCAGCTTCCCCCCAAAAAACACGGGAACATGCCTCTTTAATAGATAAACTGCTTCATTAGCCAGCCGGGTTCTATGAAAGCCTTGCGGAAAGGGAGCGATGAAAAAGGAAAAAGACACCGTCGGGAATGATTTTTCAGACTGGAAGGATAAGGTCTATTCCCCATTCAGGGAATCGAAGGGTGAGCGAAGGGATTCCTTCGAGACCACCTCCGGCATTCCCATAAAACCCCTTTACACTCCACTCGATTTCGACCGTACAGGTTATAGTGAAAACCTCGGTTTTCCCGCTGTTTATCCCTATACCAGGGGGGTCTATCCCACGATGTACCGGGGTAGGCTCTGGACTATGCGCCAGTACGCCGGCTTCGGAGGCGCCGCCGAGACCAACAGAAGGTTCAGATATCTTCTGGAAAAGGGGCAGACCGGGCTGTCGGTGGCATTCGACCTGCCCACCCAGATGGGTATAGACTCCGATAACCCGCTGTCTGCGGGCGAGGTGGGAAAGGTGGGCGTGGCGATAGATTCGATCGAGGACTTCAGAACCCTGTTCAGGGATATTCCGCTTGAGAAGGTCAGCACTTCGATGACGATCAACGCCACAGCCGCTGTGCTTCTCGCCATGTACGCCGCCGTCGCCGAGGAAAACGGCGTCCCGGTGGAAAACATATCCGGAACGATTCAGAACGATATACTTAAAGAGTACTACGCCCGCGGGACCTATATCTATCCTCCCGGACCATCCATGAGAATCATCACCGACATCTTCGAGTGGTGCAGGGAAAACACGCCCAGGTGGAACACTATCTCCATCAGCGGATATCACATAAGGGAAGCCGGCTCAACGGCCGCCCAGGAGGTGGCCTTCACTCTCTCCGACGCTGTAGCCTACGTGAAAGCCGCCCTGAAGGCGGGTCTGGATATCGACGAGTTCGCTCCCAGGCTTTCGTTCTTCTTTGGAGTGCACAATAATATCTTCGAGGAGGTGGCAAAATTCAGGGCGGCCCGGCGCATCTACGCCAGGCTGATGAGAGAAAGGTTCAAGGCAAAGAAGAACAAATCCCTCCTTCTCAGATTCCATTCGCAGACCGCGGGATGCACCCTTACAGCGCAGCAGTATGAAAACAACGTGATCCGGGTCACCCTTCAGGCGCTGGCCGCGGTCCTTGGTGGAACCCAGTCCCTTCATACCAATTCCAAGGACGAGGCCCTGAATCTTCCCTCGGAGGATTCGGTTCTTACCGCCCTGAGAACCCAGCAGGTAATAGCGGCTGAATCGGGAGTCTGCGACACCATAGACCCTCTGGGTGGAAGTTACTTTATCGAGAAGCTTACCGGCGACCTGGAAAACGAGATACTCGAGATCATGGAGAGAGTCGAGGATATGGGAGGAATGATAAAGGCTATCGAAAAGAATTTCCCCCAGAAGGAAATCGAAAAGAGCGCCTACCGCTACCAGATGGCCATCGAAAAGAACGACACGGTGATCGTGGGATTAAACGATTACAAAATAGAAGAAGATATAACCCAGGGCGATTTCAGCGTGGACCGGGAGATGGAAAAGAGACACGTGGCTGAACTGTTCCAATTCAAGAAAGAGAGAAAAGCGGGAAAGACAGAATCTCTTCTTCGCAGAATCACTGAAACCGCAAGGGGAACCGGAAACCTCATGCCTCCCATCATCGAAGCGGTGAAAGGCAGGTGCACAGTAGGAGAAATATCGTCCGCCCTGGAAAGGGTTTTCGGAAAATACACCCCGTCTTCAGACCTGTAACCCCGCAGATGGAGGTAATCGCATGCTGGACGGACTGTCCCATATAGGAATCGCGGTCAGGGACCTGGAAGAAGCCCTCTGTATCTACCGGGACATCCTGGGCCTTGAGACGGCCGGGGCCAGGGAACTCCCCGACAGAGGCCTCAGAGTGGCCATTCTGGATTCCGGAAACACCAAAGTGGAGCTGCTGGAAGGGACCAGCCCGGACAGCGCCATATCAAGATTCATAGAGAAGAGAGGACCGGGAATCCACCACCTCTGCTTCAGGGTGCGGAACATAGACCGGTCGCTTGAGCAACTCGCCGGCGCGGGAATCAGGCTGATCGACAAAGAGGCCCGGCCCGGCGCTGAAGGCAAGCCGGTGGCCTTCCTGCATCCCTCTTCGACTAACGGCGTCCTGATTGAGCTGGAACAGGAATAGCGGATCTATTCATACTCGTAGAAACCACGCCCGGCCTTTCTTCCCAGCTGCCCCGCCTCCACCTTCTTCACCAGGAGCGGGCAGGGCCTGTATTTCGGGTCGCCGAATCCACTCTGAAGCACTTTGAGAATATTCAGGCAGATGTCCAGCCCGATCAGGTCCGCCAACGCCAGAGGCCCCATGGGATGGGCCATTCCAAGCTTCATCACCCCGTCTATGGCCTCCCTGGTGGCCACCCCCTCCATAAGGCAGAAGCAGGCTTCGTTGATCATAGGCATAAGGACCCGGTTGGAAACGAATCCGGGATAGTCGTTTACCTCCAGAGGCTCCTTGCCGAGTTCCTTGCTCAGCTCCACTATCTCCCGGGTGGTCTTGTCATCGGTCTCCAGTCCCCTTATGACCTCCACCAGCTTCATCACCGGAACCGGATTCATAAAATGCATTCCGATGAATTTTTCCGGTCTGGTAGTCTCGGCTGCCAGCGCGGTTATCGATATCGATGACGTGTTGCTGGCGAAAATGACATCCTCATCGCATTTGGAATCCAATTCCCTGAAGATTCCGCTCTTGGCGCTGAAGTCTTCGTATATAGCTTCTATCAGCAGATCGCATCCGGCGCCGTCGGCGACCTCGGTGGTGGTAGTTATCCTTCCCAGTATCTTTTCTGTATCGGCCTCCTCTATCTTTCCCTTCTTGGCCATTCTGGATAGGCTCTTGCTGATATTCTCCACCCCCCTCTCCAGAAAAGATTCCTTGATGTCGAGCATGGTCACTTCAAAACCATTTTGAGCGAAAACCTGCACGATTCCGTTGCCCATGGTTCCCGCTCCCGCAACGGTTACTTTCTTAATAGCCATATTTACCTCCGATTAATTACTTGATTGCTTTCGTGATTCGAGCTGATTCTCAGACCATCTCCACGCTCAGAGCCACCGCGTTTCCGCCTCCCAGGCACAAGGTGGCCAGGCCCTTCTTTCCACCCGTTCTCTTCAGAGCGTGAATAAGGGTGACCAGGATCCTTGCCCCGGAACATCCTATGGGGTGGCCCAGAGCCACGGCGCCTCCGTGCACGTTGACCTTTTCCGGATCCATGCCCAATTCCTTCATCACGGCGCAAGGCTGCACGGCGAACGCCTCATTAAGTTCGATCAGATCAAAATCATCCAGCTTCATTCCGGTCTTCTCCAACAGTTTGGGCACCGCGACCGTGGGAGTCATCATGACCCATTCGGGGTCCAACCCGCCCGTGGCGTAGCCGGTGATCCTGGCAACGGGGGTGACTCCAAGTTCCTGCGCCTTCTTCGCCGTCATAACCACCATGGCGGCGGCGCCGTCGCTGATCTGCGACGCGTTTCCGGGAGTTATGGTCCCGTCCTTTTTGAATACCGGCTTCAGCTTTGAGAGCGCCTCCAGATTGCTGTCGGCCCTGGGCCCCTCGTCCTTTTCAAACACCACCGGCTCTTTCTTCCTTCTGGGAACCTCAAAGGGTACTATTTCATCCTCGAACCAGCCTTCCGCTGTCGCTTTGACCGCCTTGAGATGGCTGTTAAGGGCGTACTCGTCCATCTCCTCTCTGGTGATATTGTACTTTTCGCTGACCAGTTCGGCGGTATTTCCCATGTGGTAATCGTTGTATATGTCCCATAATCCGTCAAAGACCATGGCATCTACCAGTTTTCCGTCTCCAAGCCTGTATCCGGTCCTGGCTTTTCTCAGAATATAGGGAGCGTTGTCCATGCTCTCCATTCCACCCGCGACCACAACGTCCTCATCGCCCAGAGCCACCGCCTGAAA
The DNA here is from genome assembly GCA_964488475.1 of uncultured bacterium. GTDB lineage: Bacteria > Krumholzibacteriota > Krumholzibacteriia > Krumholzibacteriales > WJIX01 > CAZAUK01. The sequence goes on along the minus strand of CAZAUK010000015.1, from coordinate 46,013 downwards.
GGCCAGCGCGACCGCTTTAAGCCCCGAGCCGCAGACCTTGTTTATGGTCATTGCTCCCGCCGAACTGGGCACTCCCCCGTGAATCAGTGCCTGCCTGGCCGGATTCTGCCCCTGGCCCGCTCCAAGAACGTTTCCCATTATTACTTCATCGACCATATCAGGCTTTATTCCAGCCCTCTTTACGGCTTCCGCCACAACCCTGCTGCCCAGCTCGGTGGCCTTGATCTTGGAAAGCCCGCCTTCGAATTTGCCGATTGCTGTCCTCGCTGGTCCGGCGATAATTATTTCGTGATCCATCTTTTCTCCCTTCTTCGCGTTGGTTGTTTGCCAGTCTCAAAAACTCCGGCAGAAGACCCGGAGGAGCCTCCGGTTACCCCCGCCCTTTCGGGCGGACAGGCCGCTACCGCTCCTCGCCGAAACTGCTCTTCAGAAAATCTATTATCTCGGTGGTTTTGGTTCCGGGGCCGAATACCTTTGTCACTCCCATCTTCTCCAGCTCCTCAATATCTTCGGCCGGAACTATGCCTCCTCCGAACACCATGGTGTCTCCAGCCCCCTTATTCTTTAAAAGCTCCATGACTTTGGGGAAAAGAGTCATGTGGGCACCGGAGAGGATGCTCATCCCGACCACGTCGACATCCTCCTGAACCGCCGATTCAGCTATCATCTCCGGAGTCTGGTGAAGTCCCGTGTAAATGACCTCCATACCGGCGTCCTTAAGAGCGTTGGCGACCACCTTGGCTCCCCTGTCGTGGCCGTCCAGACCCGGTTTGGCGATCAGGACTCTTATCTTCTTTGTCATCTGCTTTTCCTCCCGGATTAAGATTTATAGAAACAGTGGTTCCTGGTATTCTCCGAAAACCTTCTTGAGCTCGGCCACTATCTCGCCCTCGGTGCAGTAGCATCTAGCGCATTCCAGTATGGCCGGTATCAGATTATCGCCGCTTTCAGCCCTGGCTCCCAGATCGGCAAGCTCCCGCGATGCTTTGTCGTTGTCCCTCTCCTCCCTGAGCTTTTTCAGGGCCGAGCGCTGATTGTCCTCCACCTTCTGGTCGATTCTAAGAAGCGGTATCTCGAGTTCTTCGTCCTCCATCACGAACCTGTTTAACCCTACTATGGTCTTCCTTTCCGCTTCCACCGCTTTCTGATATTCATAGGCGGCCCTGCTGATCTCCTTCTGAAAGAATCCTTTCTCGATAGCCTTTACCACCCCGCCCAGCTGATCTATCCTTTCGAAGTATTCCTCGGCCTTCTCCTGCATCTCCCTGGTCTTGCTCTCAATCATATAGCTTCCCGCCAGAGGGTCCGCCGAGTTCGCTACTCCCGTCTCATGGGCGATAAGCTGCTGGGTCCTAAGCGCTATCCGCACCGCTTTCTCTGTGGGAAGGGCCAGGGTCTCGTCCATGGAATTGGTATGCAGGGACTGGGTCCCGCCCAGTACCGCGGAAAGGGCCTGAAAGGCGGTCCGTACGATATTGTTCTCAGGCTGCTGGGCGGTCAGGGTGCATCCTGCCGTCTGCGTATGAAACCTCAAAAGAAGAGAGCGTTCGTCCTTTGCTCCGTACTTCTCCTTCATCCTCTTCGCCCAAATCCTTCTGGCCGCCCGGTACTTGGCGATCTCCTCGAAAAAGTCCAGATGGGAGTTGAAGAAGAACGAAAGGCGGGGCGCGAAACTATCCACGTCAAGCCCGGCCTCGATTGCGGCCTCCACGTAGGCGAAGCCGTCGGCCAGGGTGAATGCCAGTTCCTGAACCGCTGTAGACCCCGCTTCCCTTATGTGATAGCCGCTGATACTTATCGTATTCCAGCGTGGAACATGGCTGGAGCAGAACTGCAGAATATCGGTGATGATTCGCATAGAGGGCTCGGGCGGGAAGATCCATGACTTCTGCGCTATGTATTCCTTGAGAATATCGTTCTGGATTGTCCCTCCCATTTTTTCAAAGGGGATTCCCTTCTTTTCTCCCGCGCATAGATAGAACGAGAATAGAATCGAAGCGGGAGCGTTAATGGTCATGGAGGTGGTGATCCTGGAAAGGTCTATTCCGTCGAAGAGGACTTCCATGTCCCTTAAAGAATCAATCGCCACTCCGCACTTGCCCACCTCCCCCAGAGACCTCTCGTGATCGGAGTCGTAACCCATTATCGTGGGCATGTCGAAAGCCACGCTTAGCCCGGTCTGCCCGTGGTCCAGTAGATAGTGGTACCTTCTGTTGGTGTCCATGGCGGAGCCAAACCCCGCGAACTGCCTCATGGTCCAGAGCCTTCCACGGTACATGCTGGTGTAGACGCCCCGGGTATACGGATACTCCCCCGGAAATCCAAGCTCCGCGTTATAATCGAGCGCTTCGATATCTCGGGGAGTGTAGACCGGCTTTACCTCTTCGGAAGAAACCGTGGTGAAATCAGCGTCCCGTAAAGAACAATTATCGAACTTCTCGATGTATCTCTTCTCGCCGGGCAGGTATCTTTCTTCGTCTTCCATTTTGCTTCTCCTGAAAATCCGTTTGCGATCGAACCGCGAACTCCGGTGATGGGCTTCCTACCGGGCTGTCGCGGTCAATCTATATTGATCATCCTGTCAAGCTCATAAACTACCCTGTAAGGGGATATCCCGCCGGAATATACCTCCGGCATCCTCTGCTCCAGAAGCCGGTCGACTTTCTCGCTGCTTCTGATCTTTCTTTCAAGTCTGTCCATAAGGGCGTTCTTGACCCTGGAGAAGAGAATCTGCCTGTTCTTCTTCTCCATGAGCCGGTTTTCCGCCAGATACTCCCTGTGCTCCCGAATCGCTTCCTTCAGATCACCCACGCCCTCGCCCCTGAGCCCGGAAGTCAGTATCACCCTGGGCGACCAATCCCCGGCGGATACCTCCTTCAGGCGAAGGGTGTATTCGATCTCCCTGGCCGCCATTTCCGCGTCCTGGTGATCGGACTTGTTCATAACGAATATATCGCCTATTTCCATAAGGCCGGCTTTCATCGCCTGGATTCCGTCGCCCGACTCCGGTACCAGAATAACCACCACAGTGTGGGTCTTCTGGGCGACCTCCAGTTCCGACTGGCCAACCCCCACCGTTTCCACCAATACGATGTCCTTGCCGAAAGCGTCCAGGATATCAACCGCCTCGTCGGTGCAGTTTGATATGCCCCCCAGGCTGCCCCTGCTGGCCAGGCTGCGCACGAACACTCCAGGATCGCTGGAGAGATGCTGCATTCTTATCCTGTCACCTAGAAGCGCGCCCCCGCTGAATGGACTGGTGGGATCCACCACTATTATGCCCACTTTCTTCTCCTCTTTTCTGAAGAATCCGGTGAGCTTTGATATAATGGTGCTCTTTCCCGCTCCGGGAGGACCCGTGAAACCGACCCGGTAAACACCTCTCAGCATGGGAAAGATCATTTCCACCAGCTCCTCCGCTTCCCTTCCCCCGCTCTCCAGAATGGTGAAAAGCTTTCCAGCCGCAGCGGTCCTGCCCTTCTTAAAGTCGGCTATTACGGAACCTATATCTCTTTTATCCCTCATAATATCTTTAAAACTCGATTCCCTTCCGGGATTCGATGCCTTCGCGGTAATGATGCTTTATCTCTCTCATCTCGGTGACCGTATCGGCCAGAGCGATAATCTTCTCATCCGCGTAACGGCCGGTCAGGATAAGCTCCAGGCTTTCCCGCTTGTCTCTGACAAGCCGAATCAGGTCTTCAAGCGGTATCAGGCCAAAGGAGACCGCCACGTTGATCTCATCGAGAATGAGCATGTCGACGCTTTCATCTCCGGCAAGCTCCAGCGCCCTGGCCCAGCCTTTTCCGGCCAGCTCCACATCTATGGATTCCGGGTTCTTAGAATCCACAAATTCATCCCGCCCGTGCTGTTCGATGTCCATCCCTTCTATATTTTCACAGGCTGAGAGCTCACCGTACAGGCGTCCCTTCATAAACTGAATCATCACCACTTTCCACCCGTGGCCCGCCGCTCTTATCGCCTGTCCCAGAGAAGCGGTGGTCTTTCCCTTTCCGTTTCCGGTGTAAACCTGTATGGTTCCCTTTCCAGGATTCATCAGCTGAATACCCCCACACTGATAATAATCAGTCGCTATAGTCTAATCGGGAATAAGCAGGATAAATGCTTACCAAAAATTTGTCAACGCCTCAGAGGAGGCGGCGGGGCGCGGGGCCAGCGGTCTCTTCCCGAAACCCTGCGCCCCGCCTTCATTTCAATGGTGAAAAACAGTTCGAACAGACAGCCCGCGGCCTAGCTGTTGGCCTCGCCCTCTACCTCCATCTGCGCCACGTTGACCGCGGGAAGCGAGACCAGAAAAGTGGCTCCCTTACCCCTCGAACTCGTCACGGTTATGTTACCTCCATGGTCCTTGATTATCCTGTGGGCGAAGGCCAGCCCCAGCCCCGAACCCTTGTCCTTGGTCGTGTAAAAAGGAGAAAATATCCTGGACATCCGGTCGCTGTGGATTCCCTCGCCGTCATCGGAGAATTCAACATAGACCTTGTCTTTGTCCTGCCATGTCCTGATGCTGATATTGCCCCCCTGGTCAACCGCCTCGATAGAGTTCTGAATGATATTAAGCATCACCTGGTGAATCTTGACCTCATCGAAGCCGCATTTTGAGATGTTCGGATCGAGATTTCTTCTTAGGTTTATCTTTCTCTCCTGGATGTCTGATTTGACCAGCTGGATGGTGTCGGCTATGATCTCGTTTACGTCCCCCTCTTCCAGCCTTACCTCACTGACACTGGTCTGAAGGCTCTTCATGTACTTTTCAAGCCTCAGCGATTCCTTCATTATAACTTCAACCTTCTCCCTGTCCTTTTCGCTGAGGTCATTTGAATTCCAGAGGCTTCTCGCAAAGCCGCCTATTGAGACCAGGGGATTCTTTATCTCATGAAGCACGGAGGAGGTCATCTCCCCCGAAATCGCCAGCCTCTCCGCCTTCATCATCCTTTCCTCGTTCGTCTTCAGCTTCCTGTAAGACTCCTTGAGCCGCCTGATATTATTCTTTAAAGAATCCTTTAACTGGGCGGCCTTAAGCGATGTTGTGGCGTGGTTTACAACCATTTCTAACAGATGGGCGTCTTCAGGGGTTATCTCCTTGCCAGAGTAAATATTATCCACAATAATAAGCCCCAGCTGCTCGTCAGCGGTGGCTATCGGGCAGAAGCAGAACTCCTTAAGGCCCAGCTCCGATGCCAGCTTCCTGTCCCCTTCACTGCCCAGGTCCTGCACGCAGCAGAACCTGACCTCCGAGATGCCTTTTGATATTATGCTATCAGTATCATTTAGGTCTATAGTCAGCTTCGACGTCTGCCTCGCTATGGGGCTGTTTCGTATGTAGGCGAGCTGCTGCCCCTTCCTTACCAACTTCTCGATGGATACGTTCTCGTCCCTTTCCAGAACCTTCCACAGGCTTCCAGCCTCCTCCGGGGTCGAGGGACCAAGGGCGTATTTCCCTTTCAATACCTCCCTGTCCTCTTCTTTGAGAAATACGAACGCCCTGTTGTAGCCCAGCCCCTCATTGGCTGTTATAACTGTCAGAATGGCAAGGATTATGTCTTCTTCCCTGTCCAGCCCCGTGATTATCTTGCTCACCTCTCCAAGAAGGTTCATCAGCTTGCTTCGCCTGATGACTTCCATATAGAGGTCCTCCACCTTCTTGGAGTATTTGGAGCTTCTCACCAGAGCGTCTTCCAGGGACTCAAGGATTGTGATATCCGCCCACCTTCTTCCCTTGAGCCTCTTCTTGAGCTGCTTGAAGTATGGACAGTTAAAGCAGCACCTGATAAGCTTTTCCTCGATCCTGCCGAACACCTTTCCCTTGCAGGTATGGCCGGTGACCTCCCAGCAGGCCGCGTTCTCCTGCCCGTAAGCCGGGCAGTCCATATTCCCGCACTGAAAGTATTCCCAGCACCGGTTGAGCTTGCTGTCTCTTCTGTCTTTACGCTTTTCTGTCATGCCCGAAAACTAACACAACAGCTCCATTTCGTAAAGTCAATAAATCCCTCTGAAAGCGCGGCGCGAACATTCTCCTTCAGCTTGATTCAAGTCTAAGCCGCGGGTGAACCGGCGGCCTTAAATATCCGCCTGTTTTACCCGCCGGCCCTTTCGGGCGGAAACAGCCTTAATCGCAGCTTCCGTACATCGATTTTATCACTCCCCAGCTGGAGTTCTCAGCGTCTGTCACGCAGGTGTTCACCGTACCGGGAGTGGGCAGGCACCCGTTTCCGGCAAGAGAGCCCGAACCGGAATAGGGATTATATGCGTCGAAGAGCTCCCATGTAAAATGGTCCTCGGCGCTCCTGCCCGCGGTACGGTCGTCTTCCGCAACGTAGGCTTCGTATACGATCTCATCCACAAGGAGAGTATCAGCCCCCTGGCACCTGAACAGGGAAACCGCATCCCCCGAATTATTAAGACTGAGTCCGTATACCGGAAAACCGTTAGACTCCTCCCAGAGGCGGGAATCGCTTCCGAACACCACCCGCACCTCTCCGGGATCGAGAATTCCGGAGAATCCGTACCGCCATATTACCGGGGACTCCCCGTCGCAGAGGAGATACTCGGACAGATCTACCGCGGAGTCGCCCGTGTTTATCACCTCGACCCATTCATCATCCCGGTAATAATAGGCTCCGTCTCCATCCCAGTCCCTGGCCGGATCCGCCATGATCTCGTTGATCAGAACGTCGGCTAAAGCCGGACTGAATAAGAACCCTGAAATTGCGGTGATTGACATTAAAATAAAAAGTGCTTTACTCATCGTCATCCTCCCTTCGTACATCTTCGATAAAGCACTGAAGGAAAATCCCGCGCCGCGCGCTTGATTATATACTAACATTGAAAGCACCGGCAGTAAAAGGAAAAATTTATTTTGAGTCCAACCTCCGCCTTCGGAGACTGTCCAGAACAAATAAATTTTTTATTGTGTCAAACCGGCTTCGGGTATAGTCTAAAAATACTAAGAGACACAGGCTCCGGAAAATATCATTAAAAAAGGAGGAAGGTTTATGAAAAGGGTAAATCTGCCGCTCCTTATACTTCTGCTGCTACTGCCGTCAGGCGCGCTATCCCAGTACCAGATAGCGAACGGCACGTTCAACGGCGGCGGAGGAGTAAGAAGCGGGGATCACACGATCTACGATTCGGCCGCCCAGGCGGCAGCGGCGCGCTGGTTTCTCAAGACCCAGGCCCCTAGCGCGGCTATTAATGTTACCGTGGCAATCACAAACCAGGACTGATCGATGGAAATATTCACCAGAGCTCTGTGGATTCCCGATACGCTATAGACCAGATTGGTAAAGGCAAAGATGATCCACAGCCAGCGCGTGGATTTTGAGTTGACAAGGCATATCTTCCAGAGGACCGCCATCGCCGGCAATACAGCTGTATAATGAACCACCCAGCTGCCCGGCGATACCATCAGTCCCAAAAGAGGATACAAAGACACTGCCGCTATCCGGGTCAACTTGCCCCCCGAGCGGGAACGCGAAGATATAAAGGCTACAAAAGCTGCCAGGAGCAACGATGTGCTCACCCATAACCAGCGAAGGATCTCCAGCGGGACATCGGAAAAGCTTCGGTTTATCGTCCCCCAGAATGACTGGTTGTCTGTCTTGGCCAGTCTTTCACCAAGTTTTCCGGCGACTCCGGCATCAAGATACGCTTCCCAGGTCAAGCTCCAGTGCCCGGCCAGGAACAGCCAGGGAAAAAGATTGAACGCCACCAGAAAGACCGAGAAATAAATAACGGTCCGCCACCTCCCGGTTATGATGAAATGGAGGCACAGGACCGCCGGCACGATCTTGATAGCCGCCGCCAGGGCCAATGCCATACCGGCCGCCATACTCCTATCCTTTCTGTCCAGTAATATGGACGCCACGATCAGGTATAGGATTACTACGTTGGTATTTCCGAACTGAAGGTCTGACACCCAAAAACGGGCCGCTACAAAGATCAGGCCGAAGATGAAAAGAGCGCGGCGCCCGCCGGTAAAATCATATCCTGAGACCAGGCGATAGCAAACTTTGAGAGTCCAGGCTATCATGATGAATTTGATCGAAAAAAACAGGGTGCTCGCCGCCGAAAGAGGCAGCAGGGTAAGAGGTATGAAAAGAAAAGCCGGAAGAGGGGGATAAAAATATTGATTGGAGGTGGCCTGGTATGGATTATCCCCCGCGGCCAGCGCTTTTGAGGCTCTGTAAATAGTGCCGAAATCGGTCGTTCTGGAAACGACATTCTCAAGTTCACCGTATTGGTTCACACAGAGGAATATACCCAGGATAATAACGAGAACGGCGACCGCTTTTTCGTATCCCGTGCTGAGCGCCGGCGCCTTTCGCAGGAATCTCGATCCGAGAAGAATCAGGGCGACAAGAGATACGGCCAGCAATATAAAATGAAGGAATCCCGGCCTGTCCCACCACCAGGGACCTCCGGTCAGATCGTTAAGCACAGCCGGGGGTATAAAACCGGCCAACCTGCCAAGCTCCGCCAGCGCCAGGCAGAAGACAAGAACCATTCCCCATAAATAGAACCAGAACGATTCGAATATTCTATCCATAAACGCTTCGATTTCTGTCCGTTTGAGATTTAACAGCTTCCACTGTCAATAGAACTCCCTCATGCCCTGGCGGAATTTTGTGGACCGGGGAAATGAACATCTATTTTTAAAGCATAGCTGACCGCCGGGATCACCCTCCCTTCACTCCCCCCGCGATGCGGTCGCCGGCATCCTTGTCGATATTGCGCCAGTATTCAAACGCTCGTTCCAGGACCGGCTCGGTTACCCCGTTCTTGAGGTGTGCGACCACGTTTGATACAAGACGGTCGCGCTGGTCGTCATCCATCACTTCGCGCACCAGGGTTCCGGGCTGTACAAAATCGTCGTCATCCTTGCGCTTGGTGTAGGCGGAGCGGATGAACTCGCCGCTGGCGCTCCAGACAGCTTCTTCTGGATAGCGCTCGGGGTAGGCCGTGGGTCCGCCCTTGGAGTTCGGCTTGTAAACCGGGTCGGAGACGTTGTCGATTCTCATCGCGCCGCCCTTGCTGTAATTGTTTACCGGGACTTTCGGCCTGTTCACCGGAATCTGCTTGTAGTTTACGCCCAGGCGCGCCCGGTGCGCGTCAGCGTAGGAGAAGAGCCGTGCGAGCAGCATCTTGTCCGGGCTGGGCCCTATTCCGGGCACCAGGTTGTTGGGCTCGTAGGCCGCCTGCTCTATCTCGGCATGAAAGTCGGACGGATTACGGTCCAGTGTCAGCTTTCCCACCTCATGCACCGGATAATCGCCGTGCGGCCAGACCTTGGTCAGATCGAACGGGTTGAACCTGTAGTCCCTGGCCTCTTCAAACGGCATGATCTGAACCTTCAGGGTCCAGCTGGGATAATCCCCCCGTTTTATCGCCTCAAACAGGTCGCGGCGGTGGTAGTCGGCGTCCTCCCCGGCGATGCGGTCCCCCTCCTCCTGGGTGAGGAATTCTATACCCTGGTCGGTCTTGAAGTGATACTTGACCCAGAATCGCTCCCCTTTGGCGTTGATCCACATGTATGTATGGCTGGTATATCCGTTCATGTGCCGATAGCTTCTGGGAATGCCGCGGTCGCTCATAAGAATTGTGACCTGATGAGCGGATTCAGGGGAGAGGGTCCAGAAGTCCCACTGCATATCGTTGTCCCTCAGCCCGCTGTCCGCACGGCGCTTCTGTGAATGGATGAAGTCCTGAAACTTCATGGGATCGCGCACGAAGAACACCGGCGTGTTGTTCCCCACCATGTCGTAGTTGCCTTCAGTGGTGTAGAACTTGAGCGCGAAGCCGCGCACATCCCTCCAAGTGTCGGGACTCCCGCTTTCGCCGGCCACGGTGGAGAACCGGGCCAGCACATCTGTCTTGGTGCCCGGCTGGAAAAGGGCCGCCTTGGTGTAGGCGCTGACGTCCTTTGTCACCTCGAAGCGCCCGAAGGCCCCCGAGCCCTTCGCGTGCGGCTGGCGGTCCGGAATCATCTCCCGGTTGAAGTTTGCCATCTGTTCGATGAGATACGAGTCCTGCATCAGGACCGGGCCGTCGGGGCCCACGGTAAGCGAGAATTCGTCGCTGGATACTGGAATCCCGGCGTCAGTCGTGGCGTGTTTCCGCTTATCATCTTTCATATCGATACCCCCCCTTTTTTTAATTCTTCGCGTGATTACTTATTTAATAATGAATTCGTCCTTTCGGCAGCGGGCGAGTCTTGAAATCCACCCCGATCGTATCAAGAGTCCCCTCTCTAAAGCAATGACTGTTTTACCGTCAATCTCCCGGCCGCGGCACCCGTCCCGATCACTGCTATCTACTTGGTGCCTGTCACATAGAATATCTGATCGGTTCCGCTCTGATAATAATTCCTGACTGCTTCTTTTTCACCTGAGGTAATAAGCTCCTGCCCCTCCCCTCTGAACCCGCCTGAATCTATGTGGAAGCCGACTGTCTCAAAGAGCCTCCGGGATGCCATGTTGCCAGTCTCGACCGTGGCCATAACCGCTTCACATTCATCTGATTTCTTGGCATATTCAATGGTGTGCTCAAGAAGTTTTGTGGCTATCCCTTTTCCCTGGAATTCTTCCGAGACGGCCACCTGCCAGACGAACAGGTGGCCTCTTATCCTGCGCGAAAGAAAACCAAGCATGAAACCGAGTATATCGTAATCGCCGTCTTCCGCCATATCCTTAGCCACGAAGAAGGTATCTCCGAAATGGTCGGCCATGATCTTATAAAGATGCGCCGGATGCGGCACTATTCCAGCTATTCTACCCGCCAGCCGGTGAACTTCCAGGAAATCCTTTCCGCTCTGTTTCTCGATCACTATCATTCTTATTCCATCCTGTGATGGTCAAGAAGCTCTTCTGAGCCTATATCTTTTCTATGCCAGATCTTCTTGCCCCTGATGTTTTCGGTGATAAGCTTCTCGCACAGATTATATGCCTCCTTCAGATCCTGCCCTTTGGCAGTCACCGCCACTCCTCGGGGACTGGGTTTGTAGACGTTCTTGTCCACGGCGAAGCAGGAGTAGAAGAGCTCCCCACCTCCTTCTCGTATCCCTTTTTCGTTTATCTCCATTTCCATATCGTGCCTGGGATGGGGGAATCCTTCCCCCACCACGTATTTGCAGACTGTGGCCTTTTGCTCATATTGTATGTTCAACTCATCAAGTTGATTGTCTATCATCGCTTCACAGATCTGGATGAAATCTGTCTTGAGGATCGGGATTATATTCAGTATCTCGGAATCCCCCGGGCGCACGTTGAACTCTATAACCTTGATGCCATCCGCCGTCTTTATGAATTGCCCGGAGAGGAACCCAACAAATATCTCCCTGTATTTATCGGCAAGATGATTGACCACCCCGGTCATTATTCTGAGGGATTCGTTATACTCATCTTTACTCAAAAAAGGCAAAAAGTGACTCGCAAAACTGATAGATCCCATTCCAGGAGTATTAAGGCCCTTTTCCCCTTCGCGAAGAAGTTTGTAATCCCTGGTTGCGGGCATCCCCCAGACGGTTTTTCCATCCACGAAAGCCTGGATGGTGAACTCCCTGCCTGCCAATTTCTCTTCTATGATTATTTCCGCTATTCCGCCTATATTCTTCTCGAAGATCTCATGGACGTAATCGATCGCTTCATCCCTGTCTCTGAGCTGAATTCCGATCACCTTCACCCCGTCACCTTCTGTTACTCCGGCCGGCTTTACCGCGAAGTCATGATCGATTGATCTTATGTGATCTATAGCGTCTTCCTTGGCCGTAAAGACATTATATTCCGGGGATACATCCTGCCCGGTCTCGTTCAGTATTCTTCTGAGAAATGGCTTGCTGGTTTCCAGCTTGCTGCACTTTCTGGTGGGACCGACGCACCTTATCCCCCTGTCTATCATCTCGTCGGTGATGCTGTTGCTCAAGGACATATGGGGAACGGCTATGACGAAATCTATGTCTTTCTCCATGGCGTAATCGAGAATACTGTCATTGTCCCTCATGTTTCCCAGCCTGTAGTCTGTCGCCAGCGGCACGATTCCGGCGTTTGGCTTATCCATATAGCAGTACAATTCGGCTTCCTGGGGGCTTTTCTCCACTATAGCACTGGCAAAGGAGTGGGATTTTCCCCACCGCCCCAGTAGAAGGACCTTTTTTTTCATTGATTAACACTTCCCTTTACGGCACTGATGATATCCAGAACATTTTTCATTATAGAGAAACCAGGCTCTAATTAAAAGGAGATATCTATTAGTAATTATTTCACAAATCTGATAAGATGGCGAGAAATTAGGAAATGGCCTGCCAGGCCATGCTTTTATGAGTCAGAGCTGATATTTAGTGAAAGAGAACATCGGTCATATCCATTCGATTAGATCCAGCGTCATAGACGTTTACTTTCCTGAAAGACTTCCCAAGATAAACAACCTTCTGAAAGCGGGCGAAGACGGCCGGGTGGCTATAGAGGTGATGACCCATCTCGATACCAACGTGGCCAGAGGAATCGCCCTGCGACCCAGCCAGGGCCTCTCTCGCGGCGACCGGGTGGTGGATACCGGCAGGACAATTGAAATACCTGTAGGCGAAGAACTTAAGGGAAGGATGTTAAATCTGTTCGGAAAGGCCATAGACGGCCGCGGCGAAGTTCAAACCGGCCAGAAACGGTCTATACACCAGCAGCCGGTCGAGCTCTCCCGGCAGACCACTACCGACCAGATCTTCGAGACCGGAATCAAGGCTCTTGATGTGCTGGTACCGTTGGAGAAAGGCGGAAAAGCGGGCATGTTCGGCGGCGCCGGTGTAGGCAAGACCGTTCTTATAATGGAGATGATCCACAACATGGCCAGCGCCCACGAAGGGATAAGCATCTTCTGCGGAATCGGGGAGCGGAACCGGGAGGGCGAGGAATTATACCGGGAAATAAAGGATGTGGGCGTCCTGGACAAGGCCGTGCTGATCTTCGGGCAGATGAACGAACAGCCGGGAGCCCGGTTCAGAGTGGGCCACTCCGCCATGACCATGGCGGAATATTTCCGGGAAGACAGGAAACAGGACGTTCTTCTGCTGATGGACAATATCTTCCGCTTCGTTCAGGCGGGGGCGGAGGTGTCCGGTCTGCTGGGCCAGATACCATCCAGAGTTGGATACCAACCGACCCTGGCCACAGAACTTTCCGAACTGGAGGAGCGGATCTGCAGCACGTCATCCGGTTCGATTTCCTCCATCCAGGCCGTCTATGTTCCGGCCGACGATTTCACCGACCCGGCCGCGGTCCATACCTTCGGCCACCTTTCCGCATCGGTTGTTCTTTCCAGGAAAAGGGCCAGCCAGGGACTGTATCCGGCGGTGGACCCCCTTCAGTCAAGATCGAAGATGCTGGCTCCTCATATTGTGGGCGAACGCCACTACGGCTTAGCCCGCCGGATCAGAAGCACTCTGGCGGAATACGAAGACCTCAAAGACATTATCGCCATGCTGGGAATCGAAGAACTCAGCCGGGAAGACCAGCGGACCGTCCACCGGGCCCGCAGGCTGGAGCGCTTTTTCACACAGCCCTTTTTCACCACTGAGCAGTTCACCGATCACGAGGGCAAGATGGTCAGCCTTCAGGACGCTCTGGACGGTTGCGAGCGGATCCTGAATGACGAGTTCTCCGACTACCCCGAGAAATCCCTGTACATGATCGGCGGCATCGATGAGGTGGATAAATGAAACTGAAAGTACTGCTTCCAACCAGGGTTTTTCTGGAGGAAGAAGCCGGCAGAATATCCGGCGAAGCCTTAAACGGCTCTTTCACCATTCTTCCGCGGCATCTGGATTTTGTGGCGGTCCTTCATCCCAGCCTTCTATATTTCCAGCAAGAGGAAGAAAAGGAGACTTTCCTGGCTGTGGACAAGGGCGTCCTGATCAAGAAGGGCGACCAGGTAGTGGTTTCGGTGAGAAACGCGGTAAGGGCGGAGAGTCTGGAAGACGTCCGTGAAAAGGTAGAAAACAGGTACCGGGAGCTTGACCAGAGGGAAAGAAGGTCGCGGTCTGTACTGGCCAGGTTCGAATCGGATTTCGTAAGAAGGTTTCTGGAGCTGGAAAAGAATGTCTGACAGCAAAGAAGAGAAAAAGCAGGAGCGGCGGCAGAAGAAGATGACCCGGGATATAGGACGGAAGGCCGTTAGAAAGCAGAAGGCCAGAAGATTCAAGGAAGAGCACAGCCTGTGGTTCGGACTGGGGATGTTCGGGCTGGTGGGGTGGTCGGTTGCCATACCTACCCTCATATCCCTGGCCCTGGGGATTTGGCTGGACTCCCGCCTGGAGGACCGGTTTTCATGGACATTGATGTTTTTGTTCATTGGAATCGTGCTGGGATGCATTAACGCGTGGTACTGGGTCTCAAGGGAAAGGGACCTGATACAGAAAGAAGAAGATGATAGTAATGACTAGTATTGCCGGTTATGTTCTGGCCTTTGCCGCGGGGCTGGTCATGGGGTATATATTCTACGAGGGACTCTGGTTCACCGTCCGCCGGCTTCCCCCGGCTAAGAGGCCCTGGCTCTGGATATCCCTGAGCCTGTTTCTGCGCTTTGGAATATCATTGGCGGGGTTTTACCTGGTTGCCCGGGGAGGCCGATGGATCCACGTTCTGGTCTGCCTGGCCGGGTTCATCTCGGTCCGCCTGGTGATGACCACAAAAAGGGGCAAACAGCCAAAGACACGCGAAAAAGAGGATATCCGATGAATATCAGTCCGGACAATTTAATTTACTGGGAGTGGGGATTCTTTCAGCTTAACGCCACCATAGTTTTCACATGGGTGATCATGGCAGTGCTGGTTCTGATTTCCTGGCTGGTAACCAGGCGCTTCTCCGTGGAGACTCAGTTCTCACGGGGTCAGATGTTCCTGGAGGCGCTGGTGGATATTATCCGGGGCCAGATAAAGGACATTATCCGGAGCGACCCCTCAACCTACCTCCCCTTTATCGGAACCCTGTTCCTGTTCATATCATTGTCCAATTTCCTGGCCTTTGTCCCGGGGTATCATCCCCCTACCGGCTCCATAAACACCGCCGCGGCCCTGGCGGTGTGCGTCTTTTTCGCCGTTCCTATCTACGGCATATCCCAGGCGGGCCTGGCCGGATATTTCCGGCGCTACATAAAACCGACCGTATTCATGCTTCCATTTCACGTAATCGGAGAGCTGTCCAGGACTCTGGCCCTGGCGGTCCGCTTGTTCGGCAACGTGATGAGCGGAACGATGATCGCGGCCCTGCTGTTATCCGTAGCCCCCCTCTTTCTGCCGGTGGTTATGGAGGCTCTCAGCCTGCTGATAGGACAGATCCAGGCGTATATATTCGCTGTTCTGGCCACCGTATATATAGCGTCAGCCAGCCGGTCTCATCAAAATCGGGAAAACGGGAAAGAATCTTGAAAAAAGGAGGAAAAAGTATGGAAAGTATAAACATAGTCGGAGCGGCTTCCATTATCATATCAGGCCTGACTATCGCCATAGGATCGATAGGGCCGGCCCTGGGAGAGGCCAGAGCCCTGGCCCAGGCGCTGAGCTCGATAGCCCAGCAGCCTGATGAATCCAACACTATCACAAGAACCCTGTTCGTGGGCCTGGCGATGATCGAATCGACCGCCATCTACTGTTTCGTGATATCTATCATTCTTATTTTCGCCAATCCTTTTTGGAATCACGTGATCCAGAAGGGAGGCTGAAGTTGGAAATCGATCTTTTCACCTTCATCGCCCAGATTCTCAATTTCCTGATCCTGGTGCTTCTGCTGCGCCATTTCCTTTACAAACGAGTGGTCAGGGCCATGGATGAGAGAGAGGAAAAAATCAAGTCCCGCCTGAGCGAGGCGGAAGAAAAGCAGAAGATTGCCGATCAGGAGGCTGATACTTACCGGCAGAAACAGGAGGAACTGGAAGAGGAAAAAAAGGACATTCTGAAAGAAACCAAGCAGAAAGCGGAAGACAGGAAAAAGGAACTGCTGGAAGATGCCAGACGGGAGGTGGATGAAAGCAGGGAAAAATGGCGGGAGTCCCTCAGCAGGCAGAAGGAATCTTTTATATCCGGGCTCAGGGAAAAAACCGGACGCCAGATATACCGGGTGGTCGGCAAGGTGCTAAAGGATCTGGCGGACCAGGAGCTTGAAGACAGGATCATGGCGGCTTTCATCAGAAGGATCGAGAACCTTGATGAGGACCGCAAGAAAGAGCTGCGGTCCAGTCTTGAAGATTCCTCCGGAAGAATCACGGTGACCAGCGCTTTTGAGATCGACAGCGGGCGCCGCGACGATTTACGGAAGGCGGCCCAGCAGCTTTTCGGCAAAGAGGTAAAAACTGAGTTTGAAAGGGACGATGAACTAGTATGCGGACTGGAGCTTCATGCCCGGGACCAGGTCATAGCCTGGAGCGTGGGCAGCTACCTCTCGGAACTGGAAGAACGTATCAGCCGGGAGATGGGTGAAAGCCTTCCCGCTGAAAAGAGGGAAAAGGCGGACAAAGAGGACGAAGACCGGCAGCAGGACGAAGCTGAGGAATCGTCCTCCAGGGCTGAAAACGATGAATCGGAATAAGAAAACAGATAATAACGGCTCGATCTCTCTGAACCAGATCCTGGAACAGGCCGAATCGGCAATAACCCGCTCCCTGGAAAAACATCAGCCGGATATCTCCGTTCGTGAAACGGGCCGTGTGTTTCAGGTGGGAAAAGGGGTGGCCAGAATCAGGGGGTTGTCGGGAGCAAAATACGACGAGCTGCTCAGGTTCAAGGGAGGCGGGATGGGTATCGCTTTCAACCTCGACCCCGGCGAAGTGGCCGCTGTATTGCTTGACCGCTACACAAGCATCAGCGCCGGCGACGAAGTCCGAAGGACCGGCAGAGTGGTGGACGTTCCAGTCGGTGAGGAACTGATAGGAAGAGTGGTGGATCCTCTGGGGCGCCCCCTGGACAGCGGCCGGCCGGTGCGGGCCGCGGAACGGCGGCCGGTCGAGAGAGAAGCTCCTCCCATAATCCACCGGGCTCCTGTGGAAGTCCCCCTTCAGACGGGCCTAAGAGTGGTGGACGCCTTGATTCCGGTGGGCCGAGGGCAGAGAGAACTGATACTGGGAGACCGGCAGATAGGAAAAACCGCCATAGCCCTGGACACCATGATAAACCAGAACGATCAGGATGTGATCTGTATCTACTGCGGAATAGGAAAGGAAACCGCGGACATGGCCAAGGTGGTGGCTGACCTGAAAAGACACCAGGCCATGGAATATTCCATAGTGGTGTTCGCCAGCGGAAAGGACGCGCCCGGCTTCAATTTTATAGCCCCATACGCCGCCACCAGCATGGGTGAATACTTTATGGAAAAAGGCCGGGACGTCCTGATCGTCTATGATGACCTTACTCGTCATGCCCGCTCATACCGCGAACTCTCCCTCCTGCTTCGCAGGCCCCCCGCCCGGGAGGCCTATCCAGGGGACATCTTCTACATACATTCCCGCCTATTGGAACGCTCCACCCATCTCAGGGAAGAGCACGGAGGAGGCTCCCTGACAGCTCTACCCATAATCGAAACCCAGGCCGAGAATATTTCCGCCTATATTCCCACTAATCTTGTTTCAATAACCGACGGACAGATCTACCTCTCCCCCAAGCTATTCGGCCAGGGAGTCCTGCCCGCGGTGGACGTGGGAAAATCAGTTTCCAGAGTAGGTGGCAAAACACAGCTTCCCTCCTACCGGTCGGTTGCCGGAGACCTGCGCCTCTACTATTCCCAGTTCCAGGAGCTTGAATCGTTCTCGCGCTTCGGAACCAGGCTGGATGAGGAAACCCGCCACACGCTTGAAAGAGGAAGACGGGTGCGGGAAATACTAAAACAGCCCCGATACCAGCCCATCCCGGTCGCCGAACAGTTCGCCGTGCTGCTGGCGGTATCGGAGGGGCTTCTGGACTCGGTGCCGCTGGAGGATATCGAAAAGGCCAAAAACATGATTCAGGACAATATTCGGGACCGGGTGAGCGACACAGCGGAGCGTATAGAGCAAGGCGAAAAGCTGGAAAATGAAGAAAGGGAAAAGATCCTTTCGGCCATCCAGGATATAATCGGCGATCTTCAGGAGAAGGAATAATGGAACAGCTTGAGACACTGCACAGAAAACTTGAGAACGCCCGGGAGCTCAACTCTGTGGTAAAGACCATGAAATCTCTTGCCGCGGTGAATATCCGGCAGTACCAGAGAGCGGTGGATTCCCTTCAGCAGTATTACGAAAACATCGAGGCGGGCCTTCAGGTGGCCATGAGAAACAAACCGGAAAGCGTCCGGCTGATAGACGCCGGCCGAAAGGAGAAACTGGGAGTGGTGGTGTTCGGGTCAGAACAGGGAATGGTGGGAAGGTTCAACGAGCAGATAGCGGAATATACCCGGCGGAAGCTGGATGAGATGAAGGTCTCACGAGAGGATCGTACTGTCCTGGCCCTGGGCGGCAAGCTGATAGGCCGGCTGGAGTCTCTGGGAATAGAAGTGGACGAAGGGATCAGCGTGTTCGGCTCCATGGTGGATGTAAACAGCGTCAACCAGGAGGTCCTGATCAGAATAGAAGAATGGCGGCTGCAATACAGTCTGGGCAGAATAATACTTCTGCACAACCATCCCTCCTCCGGAACCACCTATACCCAGGCTGAACGAAGCCTTCTGCCTCTGAATCAGGACTGGCTGTACAGCCTTCAGAAGAGGGATTGGCCCACCAGAATGCTTCCCGCTCATTATACTGACTGGAAAGAGCTGTTTTCCGCGCTTCTCAAGGAATACTTCTTCGTAACCATTTACCGGGCCTCGGTGGAATCTCTGGCCAGCGAAAACGCCAGCCGCCTGTCCTCCATGCAGGCCGCCGAAAAGAACATACAGGAGAGGCTGGAGGACCTTGGCACCAGGTACCAGCACCAGCGCCAGGAGGCCATAACCTCCGAGCTGCTGGATATCGTATCCGGATTCGAGGTGCTGTCGTCATGAGCAGAAAGAGGCGGGGCAAAGTTCATATCGGGACATCGGGTTGGCACTACAAGCATTGGAAAGGCGCCTTCTATCCGGATGATGTATCCAGCGGTGATTATCTTGAATACTACCGCAGGCATTTCAGGACTGCTGAAATAAACAATTCCTTCTATCAGATACCGGAAAAGAAAACGCTATGGCAATGGCGATCAAAGGGCCTGGATATCTTCGTTTATTTCGATAACGATCAGAACGGGTACGCACCCCGAAACGCCCTCAGACTGACGGAAATGATGGGAGAAGACTGAAGCATGTCCACCAGCGAGGGAACAGCTGACAGGAACAAGGCAAACGCCCTTTTAAAACCATGGGCCAGGGAAGCTCAAGAAATACTGGATCATTTCTCTGTATCTCCCGGAAAGGGCCTGAGCGATTCGCAAGTAAAGGAAGCCAGAAAGAAGTTTGGGCCCAATCTGCTTAAAAAAGCTGAAAGGCGCAGCTTGTGGTCCATTCTGATGAATCAGGTGGAAAGCCTCGTGGTCATAATACTGGCGGCGGCGGGCGCGGTGTCGTTCGTTCTGGGCCACTGGCTGGAAGGCTCGGCTATAGTGGTGGCTCTTCTGATAAATACCGTTATCGGATTCTTCACCGAATTGAACGCGGTCCGTTCGATGGAGGCTCTTCGGGAGCTGGGTAAAGTCAAGACCACGGTCCGCCGGAAAGGCGAGGTCGTGGAAATCCCGGCAGAAAAGATCGTCCCCTCAGACATAGTGCTTTTGGAAAGCGGTGATATCGTCAGCGCGGACCTGCGCCTGGTGGAATCATCAAAACTGCAGGCGGATGAATCCACTCTTACGGGAGAATCCGAAGCTGTGACCAAATCGACTTCACCGGTTGATGAGGACAGCCCGCTTGCCGAGCGGTCCAGCATGCTGTTCAAGGGAACTTCCATTACCCGGGGTACGGGCGAGGGCGTGGTCACGGCAACCGGCATGGAGACCGAAATAGGAAATATTACATCTTTGACTCAGCAGGCCGAAGAAGAGAAAACCCCAATGGAGAAGCGCCTCGACAATATGGGGCACCGCCTGATATGGGCCACTCTGGGAGTCATGGCGGTGGTGGCTGTGATCGGACTTCTTGCTGGAAGGAACACCGTGTTGATGCTGGAGACCTCCGTTGCGCTGGCCATAGCCGCCATACCCGAAGGGCTGCCCGTGGTAGCCACACTGAGCCTGGCCAGGGGAGTCAAGAAAATGGCCCGGAATAACGCCGTGGTCAATGGCCTCTCATCGGTTGAGACGCTGGGATCCACCACTTTCATCTTTTCCGACAAGACTGGAACTCTGACCGAGAACAGAATGACGGTCGAGGAGATCCTGGTGGCTTCGGGAAAATTCCAACTGGACGCTGAATCGGTTGATATAGACGATCTGGTCCGGGAGGCGCTGAAGGTGGGAGTGCTCTGCAACAACGCCAGCACCGAAAAGGAATCGGACAGGAAGTCCCGGGGCGACCCCCTGGAACTGGCCCTCCTTGAATCGGGGGCCCGTTTTGGAATCAGCAGAAAAGAGCTGGTCAAGTCCATTCCGGAAGAAAGAGAAGTCTCCTTCGACCCGGAGATAAAACTGATGGCCACTTTCCATAAAGATGGAGAAAATCTTCTTGTAGCGGTCAAGGGAGCTCCTGAACCGGTTCTGGAAATATGCTCACGGGTAAGGACACTTCAGGGCTGTGAGGAGCTTGACCGGGAGCGTGTTGAGAAATGGCTTTCCGATAATGAAGAGATGGCTTCGAGGGGCTTGAGAGTAATCGCTCTGGCCGAAAAGCACGAAGCCTCTCTGGAGGCGGACCCCTATAAGGAACTCACCTTTTTAGGTTTGGCCGGAATGCTGGACCCCCCGCGGGATGACGCCCGCCGCGCAATTGAGGATTGCGGAAAGGCCGGAATAAAAGTGGTCATGGTCACGGGGGATCATCCCGGTACAGCCCTCAACATCGGCAGGCGGCTGGGATTGGCTTCAGAATCATCCCGGGTTCTGAACGGCGGGGAGCTTAAACGGATCTCTGAAGACAGAGAAGGCCGGAAAGAGGATATAATCGGAATCCCTGTCTTCGCCAGGGTCAGTCCCGCCCAGAAACTGGATCTGATAAAGATGCACCAGAAAGCGGGC
The DNA here is from genome assembly GCA_964488475.1 of uncultured bacterium. GTDB lineage: Bacteria > Krumholzibacteriota > Krumholzibacteriia > Krumholzibacteriales > WJIX01 > CAZAUK01. The sequence goes on along the minus strand of CAZAUK010000015.1, from coordinate 24,844 downwards.
CAGATAGTAGCAATGACCGGTGACGGAGTCAATGACGCCCCCGCGCTCAAGAAGGCGGATATCGGAGTGGCAATGGGAAAGAGGGGCACCCAGGTGGCCAAGGAAGCCTCCGATATCATACTGAAGGACGATTCCCTCTCTACCATCGTGGTGGCGGTCCATCAGGGCCGGATAATCTTCAATAACATCAGAAAATTCATATACTACCTGCTCTCCAGCAACGCCGGCAAAATCATGAGCGTTTCACTGGCCTCCCTCTTCAGGGTGCCTCTGCCTGTTAAACCCCTGCAGATACTCTTCCTGAACCTGGTTACCGATGTTTTCCTGGCCCTGGCCCTGGGAGTGGGCGGAGGCGAAGCGGATATCATGGATAAACCCCCCCGCGGAAGTGATGAACCGGTGCTCACCGGCGGCCGTTGGCTGGGAATAGCGGTATATGGTTTCCTGATAGCTCTGACCGTTCTGGGAGCCCTGATCACGGGACGATCCCTTCTGGGAATGAGTCCAGACGAAGCGGTCACCTTCTCTTTTGTGACTCTGGGGCTGGCGTCGGTGTTTCACGCGCTGAACATGCGCGGCGCCGGAACCGGAATTTTCCATAACGAGATCATTACCAGGCCCCATTTATGGGGTGCTATGGCTTTCTGCGTTCTTCTGCTGGTCGCCGCGGTCTATCTTCCGGGACTTTCCCGGGCCCTGGGCACCTCTCCCCTGAGCCTGAAACACTGGGGGCTTGCCTGCGCCATAGGACTGTTGCCTTTCGCGGGGGGGCAGATAATAAAGGGATTCAGCAGACTGGAGCCTTTGGGCCCATGACATTATCCTCGCACGGCCGCCGGCTATCCGGCGCCTGAAAAGCCGTTCGAGCTGAAAGGAGAAACATGAAAAACGGATATATTAGATTTTTCAAGGACCTTCGCTCTTCCGACGTGGATCTGGTCGGGGGCAAGAACGCCTCCCTGGGTGAAATGATCGCGGAACTCTCGCCAAAGGGAATCAAGCTTCCGGGGGGGTTCGCCACCACTTCTTCCGCCTACTGGAAGTTCCTGGACGACAATGAAATCAGAGAGGACATCAAGAAACTGCTCGCCGATCTGAAAAAGAACCGGCAGACGCTCAACCAGGCGGGAAAGAAGATAAGAAGGCTGTTTATCAAATCTGAGTTCCCGTCCGAGGTGGAAGAGGAGATCAGGGAATCATACCGCCGGCTATCCGGGGAATATGATAGCGAAGAGATAGACGTGGCGGTGCGTTCATCGGCGACCGCGGAGGATCTTCCCGAAGCCAGCTTCGCCGGCCAGCAGGAGACTTTTCTCAACATCTCGGGCGAAGAGGAGCTTCTGGACGCATGTCGAAGGTGCTACGCGTCCCTGTTCACCGACCGCGCCATAATCTACCGGGAAAACAACGGCTTCGACCATATGAAGGTGGCTCTCTCGGTGGGTGTTCAGAAGATGGTCCGCTCCGACCTTGCCGGCTCCGGAGTGATGTTCTCAATAGACACCGAGACCGGGTTTCCCGACATGGTGGTGATCAACGCCGCCTGGGGCCTGGGCGAAAACGTGGTCCAGGGCACCATCAATCCGGACGAGTACCGGGTATTCCAGCCCCTGCTCACCGATCAGAGACTCAAGCCCATCGTGGAGAAGGACCTGGGGGCCAAGGAAAAGAAGATGATCTACGCCACCAAGGGCGCCTCCGCGACCACGCAGAACATCGACACTCCCGGCGAAGAGCGAAACTCCCTGGTGCTCACCGAGGAAGAGATAATCAAGTTGGCCAGGTGGGCCACCATCATAGAGGAACACTACCGCAAACCGATGGATATGGAGTGGGCCAAGGACGGCGAAACTGAAGACCTGTTTATCGTGCAGGCCAGGCCCGAGACGGTCCAGTCTCAGAAAGAAGCGGGGGCTCTGAAGACCTACCGCCTGACCGAGAGCGGCGAAAGGCTGGTTCAGGGGCTGGCAATAGGCGAAGCAATAGCCACCGGAAAGGGGATGGTGATAAAGCACCCCGAGAATATGGACCGGTTCGAGAAAGGTTCAATCCTGATCACCGGCCGCACCGACCCCGACTGGGGGCCAATAATGAAGAAGGCGTCTGGAATCGTCACCGATTACGGAGGAAGAACCTCCCACGCCGCCATCGTGAGCCGTGAGCTGGGCATACCCGCAGTGGTGGGAACGGAGAACGCCACTCAGGTACTGGAGGAGGGTGAAGAAATCACCCTTTCCTGCGCTGAAGGGGATGAAGGATACGTCTACCGGGGTATTTTGGATTACCAGACAAAAGAGGTGGACATAGATGATGCTCCCGAGACCAGGACCAGGATCATGATGAACGTTTCCTCGCCCGCCGCTTCCATGAGATGGTGGAGGCTTCCCGCCAAGGGAATAGGCCTGGCCAGAATGGAGTTCATAATCAACAACATCATCAAGGCCCATCCCATGGCCCTGATCGATTTCGACCAGCTGGAGGATGAGGAGGCCAGGAGAAAGATCGCAGAGCTTACCAGGGGATACCGCGATAAATCCGAGTATTTCGTGGAGCACCTGGCCAGGGGTATTGCCAAGATCGCCGCCCCCCAGTATCCCGAACCGGTGATAGTACGGATGAGCGACTTTAAGACCAACGAATACGCCCAGTTGATCGGAGGAAGACAGTTCGAGCCCGAGGAAGAGAATCCCATGCTGGGATTTCGCGGTGCATCCAGGTATTATTCCGACCGCTACCGGAAGGGTTTCGCTCTGGAATGCCGGGCCATACGGAAAGCCAGAGAAGAGATCGGGTTCTCCAACGTGGTGGTGATGATCCCCTTCTGCCGCACTCTGGAGGAGGCCGACCGGGTGCTGGAGGTCATGGCGCAGGAGGGATTGAAGAGGGGCCAGAATGGTCTGGAGGTATACGTCATGGCAGAGATACCCTCCAACATCGCTCTGGCCGACGAATTTTCCGAGCGGTTCGACGGCTTCTCCATCGGAAGTAACGACCTGACCCAGCTGGTGCTGGGTGTGGACAGGGATTCATCGGAGCTGAGCCATCTGTTCCAGGAGGATAACCCGGCGGTCAAAAGGTCCATTCAGCAGCTGATCGACAGAGCCCACCAGCATGGAAAGAAAGTCGGACTTTGCGGACAGGCCCCCAGCGACAACCCGAAATTCGCCGCTTTCCTGGTCCGGGCCGGCATAGATTCCATCTCGCTCAATCCTGACAGCGTTATGCCCGCTCTTAAGAAAGTAGCTGAAGAGGAGGCGGGTTGAAGCTGACCTTTCCTGGAACCAGAGGCGTGATAGATACTAAGAACCAACATCACAGGATGCACTCCTCGCTTCTGGCCGGCTATATGGAATATCATCAGAAAGCGCCCGGGACCGATGAAAACCCGGAAATTTAACATAGAAAGGAGACATTATGCTGCCATACTTCAATAAGATCCTCTGCCCCACCGATTTCAGCCCTCCTTCCCTGGAAGCGGTTAAGATCGCCAACGACCTGGCCGGTGAATTCGGCTCGGAACTTTTCCTGGTCTACGTCCTCTCCCCCCTTCCCACTCTTCCCGGGCCTTCCAAAAGCCCCAGCGGGGTGGACGGTTCCGCCTACCAGGATCAGCTGGAAAACTCAGCCAGAAATTCGCTTCAGGACCTTGTTGAGAGCAGAATATCGCAAGGAGTCGAGGTGCGCCAGATAGTGGGAACCGGAAATCCCGCCGAAGAGATCGTGCATATCGCCGAAAAGAACGACATCGGACTGGTGGTGATAGCAACCCGGGGTCAAAGCGGGCTGAAACACTTCTTTTTCGGTTCAGTGGCGGAAAAGGTCATGCGCCTCTCTCCCGTTCCGGTTCTGTCGGTCAGGGGCAAAAGAAAAGAAAAATAGAGTATCAGGGGACTGATAATCCCATTCGGAGGAAACAGAAAAAGGTCAGATCAAAGGGGAAACAGGGGATCCGATAGCAGATGGTCCGGGCGATTCTCCTTCTGCCCATAATTGGGTGGAAACTAGTCAATAAAAAGTGACCTTAGCCACTTTAAGAAATCCTGATTACCGGTAAAATGATTCAAGGTAGTGTCGACTTGGTTTGGCAATCTCAGGGTTGAAGGGATAATGGAGCTTGTTTTACTGCTTGTTTTAACCGTGCCATAATATTTACGCGGTCAGGACCTAACGTAGTTATCCGTGTGCCGTGTTAACAAGCGATTAATTCAAGCCCTATTACCCTCTGAAAGAAAGGTCCCCTCAGTGGGTCTTCTGGAAGTTACAAAACTCACCCTCAGCCTGGACGGAAACAAAATACTGGACAATCTGAGCATAGACTTCTGGGAGGGTCACATCCACGCCGTGGTGGGCCCCAACGGAGCCGGCAAATCCACTCTGGCCGCCACCATAATGGGGCTCTCCGGATACCGCGACTTTCAGGGTGATATCCTTTTCCAGGGGGAGTCTGTCAGAGAGCTCGGTCTGGACCAGCGGGCCGCGAAGGGAATGACCATGGCCTGGCAGGAACCAGCCAGATATGAGGGCCTGACGGTTCGGGATTTTATAAGCGCGGCCGCGCCGGACATGGATGAACGGACCATACGAGCTGTGCTGGCACAGGCGGGGCTGGAAGGCGGAAGATATCTGGACCGGGCCGTGGACAGGACTCTGAGCGGAGGCGAGCGAAAGAAAGTGGAACTGGCCTCCATTCTGGCCATGAAGCCGAGACTGGTATTCCTGGATGAACCGGATTCGGGCATAGACGTTGAGAGCCTTCAGAGAATCTTCGATGCTGTGAAGGCCCTTCGTGAAGGCGGCTCCACGGTAATTCTCATCACTCACAGCCCAACTGTCCTTGAGCAGGCCGATCACGCCTTCCTGATATGCTGCGGGCGGCTTATTGAAAAGGGGAAAGTTGCCGATATCACTCCCTACTTCAAGGACCGGTGCGTGCCCTGTGATCATAAAAACAGGCCGGACGGCAAGAAAGTCTAATCCTTATGACTGAGCTGAAAAGAGATATAAGGTCACTTTATTCCCAGACGGAGACGGAAGCAGAAGTTCTGAAGGACCCGGATGTTGCGCACCTTACCATAAACCACAACAGAATACTCACCTCCCATACCCTGGAGGGGCTTGAATTGGACGCCGGGGAGACTCCCGACGGAATAGATGTGCATCTGGTTCTGAGAGCGGGTGTCAGAATCGAAAAGACTGTCCACATGTGCTTCGGGATGATTCCCAGCGAAGGTATCCAGCGGATCAATATGAAGGTGGAGCTGGAGGAGGGTTCTGAGATTTCCGTCCTGGCTCATTGTGTTTTTCCCAATGCCCTCGATGTTCAGCATATCATGGACGCGGAGATTCGGATCGGAAAGGGCGCCAGCTATTCCTACCTTGAAAAGCACGTGCATGGGAACGCCGGAGGAATTGAAGTATACCCAAGTGCCTCAATCAATTTGGCTGAACGGGCTGAATTCAGGACCGAATTCGCCCTTCTGCAGGGACGGGTGGGTCTGATAGATATCGACTACCAGACTACCTGCGGACCGGAAAGCGTTATGGACGTAACCGCCAGAATAAACGGGATCGAGGACGACCGGATAAAGATCAGCGAGGCCGGCCACCTTGCCGGCGAAAAGGCCCGGGGAGCCCTGACATCCAAGATAGCCCTCAGGGACAGAGCGCGGGCGGAGATTTTCAACCGGCTCTCCGCCTCGGCGGCTCAAGCCAGAGGCCACGTTGACTGCAAGGAGATAGTAAGAGACAGCGCTGTTGCGACCGCGATCCCCATTGTGGAAGTCACCCACCCCAAGGCACACGTCACTCATGAGGCAGCCATCGGGAGCGTTGACACCAAACAGCTTGAGACTCTCATGAGCAGGGGCCTGGACGAAGATGAGGCTTCCGATCTGATTATTCAGGGAATGCTCAGCTGATTCCGCGCCGGGGAAGCTCCCGAAGAATGGGTCGGTTTCACTCCGGCTTCACAAACCCACCCCGGGAAGAAACACCTCATCGCCGATAATATAAGTCAAATAGAAGTGGAATCTCCCAATTGTGCCCGTACCGGCCTGTACCATGGCCCGCCGGTCTTAAACTCCCACCCCTCCCGCCGGCTTGCCCACGATCTCCACGGTGCTCGCCTGAGGGCCTTTTTCCCCCTGCTCAGCGGCGAATCTTACTATTGCTCCGTGCTCCAGCCGGTCGAATCCTTCGTTAAGCACGCTGTTCCTGTGAAAATAGTATTCGGTTCCCTCGAGGTCTCGGATGAAGCCGTACCCCTGCTCCTTGAAGATCCTGGCTACAAAGGCGTTTCCTTCCTGATGAGGATGATCCTTGACCTTTCCCCTCATCTGTTCGGTCAGCTTACGAAGCCGCCGCTCGGCGGCATCGAATGTATCAGTGATGACAGCGTGAAGGCTTTCGTGCATGGGGTGTTCCCGGGGCTTGCTCTCCACCACAAGCTCGTGTCCCGGGGGCACCCTCATGTCGAGGCGAATCCTAAAAGGGTTACCGCTCTCCTGGTGCTTGTTCGGCTTTTCCACTGCCAGACGGCAGCTGATCAGAGAACTGCTTACCTTTTCCAGTTGATCCGCCCTCTGTCTAATATGTTCTTCCAGTTCCGGCGTTTTCTCAACATCCCGAAAGACTATTTCCATGGGAACTTCCATTTGGCCTTCTCCTCTATTCAGGTTCTATCATTTCCATATTTAAAGCCTATCGGGGAAAGGGGGCGCCGCGCAATTGCGAGTTCCCACCTTTTACTGACCTCATTCCACCAGATACCCCCAACCTGTGATCAGACCGCCGGTCGAAAATTGCCGGTTCCGAATCTCATCACAGTGATGAAACCGGTTACGGCCGGAGTGGCATACGGCTACGGCGCAGAATATGAATACCGTTCATACGCGAGCGGAGCGGAGGGTATAGCGATAAAGAACGTCTCCGACTACTGAAACGCTTTCAGATTTTCGGAAATAGGTATAATCTGGGTGGCCAATATCCTGAATATAGTCTTATCCATGCGGATGTCTTAAGAATCCTCGGGCTGCCGCAGAAGACAGCCCGGCCGGACTACCGCCTGACCGCTGCTTCAATAAGAGAAGAGCTCATGATGGATTCGGCGGCCCGAAATCCCCTCTTCGAGCAGGGCCGCCTCGAGTTTCCGAATCATCGGCGGAGGCCCGCAGATAAAAAACTCGAATCGCAAGAGGTCCGGGCCGAGCCTCCGTTTCAGCAGATCCAGGTCCACGTATCCCGTCTCCAGCTCCTCGTGAGTCTCGACTCCGCTTAGCACGTGGACCACCTCAACGTGCCCAGCCTCTTCGATCTCGTCGCGAAGAGCTATATCCTTCTCGAACCGGTTGCCCCAGAAAAGATACGCCTCTTGCCCGCTCATCCCGGCCAGCTCGTTTATAATCCTCCTGAAAGGGGTCACGCCGATTCCCCCGGCCAGCATCACAACCGGACGCCGCGTAGTGAAGACCTCCCGTCCAAAGACGCCGTAAGGGCCGTCTACAAATATATTGTCCTTCGGCTCCACCCTCTGGAATCGGCTCGTCTCACGGCCGGAGGCCTTGACCGTGATGCAGATCTCCCCGCTGGATGGATCGTGCTTCGAGACCGTAAACGGCCTCGCGGGGCAGGTTCTACAGCGCCTGAAGAAGGCGAACTGCGCGGCCTTGGGCCTCAGCCTTCCCCGAACAGGCCGCATGGCGATGTCGGTAACGTTTTCGGCGACCCGCCGGGCCCGTACGACCCTGTAGAGGGCGCTGAAGACTCCCAGCCTCGCCAGGATCCGCCATATATAGAAGAGCGCCGCGGCCGCGAAAAGACCCTGCCATGCGTATCTCAGGCCGGTCTCCCCCAGAGTCATACCGATCGGATAAGAATGAACGAACGCCAGGGGAAGCAAAATATAACTACCCAAGTGTGTGAGATACCAGGTGTCCTTTCCTATCCTTTCTCGAAGGAAAAGGCTCGAGACCACGAGATATATGAGAATGGCCAGAGCTGCGATTCCGAGTGGTACGAAGAGGCCGAGCGGCCCGGGAAGGCCCAGCGAGAACAGCAGGACCCCCTTCTTCTCGAGATAGTATGGAGTGATGAACACAGGGTGCAGAAGGATCAGCAGCCCGATAAGGATACCGATCCACCGGTGGAGTCTGATGAGCCATAGATAGTCGGGAGCAGCCCACCTCGCCGCCGCCTGGCGGTATCCCAGCAGGAACTGCCAGAAGATTAGCGCGGTACCGCACAGCGACCCTATCTTGGCCAGCAGCTTCCAGGCGTTGAGATGAAACGACGGCTCGTTGAGACGTATGAAGAAAGCCGGCGCTGCGGAGGTGGCCGCGATAAGAGCAATAAGCAGAATCTTTCTTTGCATCAGCCGGTCGCCCATATCATCCTTCTGTCCGGGCAGGTAATGAGTTCAAGCGTTTGAAATTCAACGCCCATTCCGGTTTAACCCGCCCTTCGCTTACCCACCTCTATTTTCCGTGAGGTCATCATACCAGAGCGGCAGCTCTGACTCAACGATTAGAGCACTTTATTTCAACGAATCTTCCTCCAGATCCAGTTGATCTTCCCGGAGATATCCCAGGCCTGCTTTATCCGGTCCGCCATACCTATGCCGTCTCGCATGTTGCCTATGATTATCAACCCCGGATATCTCTTTTCTACTTCCTCTATGGAGCCGAGTCTCTCGCCGCTCCCGACCCCGTATTGAGGAATGGCGTGCTCATATCTCATAATCCTCAGCAGGTCAGGATTGAAATCCTCAATGCCGAGCATCGAGGTTAGTTCTTCAGCCAGGATACTCTCGATCTCGGAGTCTTCTTTATGGAACATATCCTCGCGCCGCGTGCCCCCCATAAATACGGATAGCAAAGCTCCCTTTTCTGGAGCGCGCCCCTCAAGAAATGACGACATGAACATCGCGCCGAGGATATCCCTTTTCTCGATATGAGGGACCAGCCCCCCGAAACCTTCCAGAGGAATTCCCTCCCATCGATGGAAACCGACAGCCGCCTGGACGACCTTGGCGTATCTTAGACTTTCCATCGCATTCCTCAAATCTCTCTGGATAAATGGAAAGACTTCCGATATCTGGTGTGATCCGATAGTCGAGACAACCAGCCGGCTACTGATTCTTCGTGTTTCGCCGGAGATACTGCATGAGGTTTCAAAACCCCTCTCCAGGGGCTTTACTGCGATACGCTCCGTTCCGAGAAGGATGTTCTCTCTTCCCACCGAGCCGGTGAGGGCCCGGATCATATTGCCCAGCCCGCCCTTCACCGAGAACAGGTCCCTGGTGGCTTTCTTCTCCAGCTCGCCTTTTTTTTCGAATCCCTTTCTTACTGCCCCGCCGATAAAACTGCCGTAGTCCTGTTCTAGATAGTAGAGCTTGGGTAGTGCGTATTTGGGTACGATCCGGGCAGGGTCGCCGGCGTAGACCCCCAGGATAAAAGGGTCCACGGCGTAATGAAGAAAACTCTCCCCCATCCTCCTTCTGACCATCCGGTCAAGGGTCTCTTCCGGGTCGGTCCCCGCCGGACGGAATGGTTCGCCGAGCAGGCGAAACTTGTCTTTCCATGAGAACAGGGATGTTCTCACGCCTCCTATCAAACCCGAGGGAAGCCTGTGCCACCGGCCGCCTTTCCAGACATACCGCTTTTTAGCGGAGTCATCGGGGATTTCCAGCTCGCAGCCGCCTGATAGCTCCTGGAACAGTTCCGCCACCTCGCCGAATTTCAGCAACCCGGTATTGGGGCCCTCCTCGAACACGAAGCCCTCCGCGGACTCCGTATTTATAACGCCTCCGAGTCGGCTCTTCCGCTCAAGGACAAGGATGTCCCTTCCCCTTTGAACGAGCTTGTGGGCAAGCGTCAGACCGGTAAGGCCCGCGCCGATAATAACAATATCAGTTTTTTGAGTCATAACTCCACTGGATCAGATAGTCTTGGAATACCGGCCGTCTTTGTCTTCCAGGGCGGGATCCAGCGCCATGGCGATGTTGCGGATGAGGAAAAAGCCTTTTGGATTGACCTTAAGCCGGTCGCCTTCATATTCCATCAGCCCGTCCTGGATAAAGGGCTTCAGCTTTTCCGGATTAAATTCCAGGATCTCCTTGAGCTCTTCGACCGATATGCCGCTCTCCGATGATATTATCTCAAAGTCCATGAAATGATTGCACATTACCTCATTGATCACCCGGCGGATAATCTTTTCCCTGCTGTTCAGGCGATATCCTCTCATGACCGGCAGCCTTCCTCCTGCGATAACGCCCATATAATCTTCCAGAGAACGGGCGTTCTGAGAATAGCCGCCGGCCAGCTGGCTGATGGCGGTAGCTCCGAAAGCGTAAACCTGCCCGGTGGTCTCCCGAGTGCAGTAGCCCTGGAAGTTCCTGTGCAGCTCGTTTCTCTTAAGAGCCACATAGAGCTCGTCGTCCGGTCTGGCGTAATGGTCCATCCCTATGGCCCGGTAGCCGGAAGCGGTCAACAGCTTGAACGAGTCCACCAGCATCTCGATTTTCTCATCGGCTTCGGGAATATGGTACTTCTCCAGCTTTTTCTGGTGCGGCTTAAACCAGGGGACATGAGCATATGAGAAAGTAACCAGCCTGTCCGGAGATATTTCTATGGCCCTTCGGACGCTGGCCATAAAATCCTGATATCTCTGGCCGGGCAGGCCGTAGATCAGATCCAGGTTGATCCCCTTGAAGCCCGCTTTCCTGGCGGCGCGGCAGATCTTTTCCACCGGATGCCGGGAGGGGATTCTGTTGAGCCTGCGCAAAACCTCAGGATTGAAATCCTGAACTCCGATACTGATCCGGTTGAATCCTATGCCTCGAAGGCAGGGCAGGTCTTCCAGATCCATATAGGCGGGACTGCATTCCAATGCTATTTCGGCGTTGGGATTGACGGAGAAATTCGATTTGATCCGGTTCATAATCCTTTCGATCCTCGGGAAGGGGACCGAATTGGGAGTCCCCCCTCCCCAGTGAATCTGGGTGACTTCACGTCCCGCCTCTATATATCCTGAAACCGCGTCGAACTCTCGAACAAGAGCGTTGAAATAGCGGTTGACCGTTTCTTCATCCCTGTAGATATTGGTATTGCATCCGCAGAAATGGCAGATCCGGGGGCAGAAAGGAACATGAACATAGAAAGAAATATTCTGCGGTTTCCCGCTGTTGGAATCTCCCAGCAACCGGACATAACCCTCTTCGTCGAAGTCGTTGGTGAAACAGGTTGCCGGGGGATAACTGGTATACCTAGGTCCGGCCACGTTGTATTTATTTATCAGATCCTTGCTTATCAACCCGGGCTCTCCTCCGCTCTTTTCATTTCCGAAGATATTTCAGTCCTCTCCGCCATTTCGGGGTCGTAGTAGAGACGCCCGATGAGCAGTGTGACGGTCAATCCCAGAAGGGCCTCTATTACGAAGAGCCCCCCGTATCCAAGCAGATCTCCTATCCTGCCGCTGATTACCACAATCAGCAGGCCGCTCAGGTGGGTCAGGACTATCTGCAGGGAATAATCCGTTCCTTCCCTTCCCTTCCTGACCGTATTCATGGATATGGTATAAATTCCGACGGCGCACATCCCATAGGCGCTCCAGATCATCGCCACGCCGATATAGATAAAGACCATCGAAGGATCGAACAGTGTCAAAGCCGCCATATAGACAGCGCTGAGAAATCCGTATCCAGCGAAAAGGCGCAGAGCTTTTTTATTTCCCAGACCTTTCATGAGGTAGCCGCCGAGAAAAGAGCTTCCGGCGCCGCAGGCCGTGCCGAAGATGCCTATGATAAACGCGATCTCCTTGATGTTATATCCCCTGTCTACCATGAAGGGCTTCTGCATAGCCAGGATGCCGATGATCCCCGAGTAGTAAAGAACCAGCAGGACGATTCTGCGGCCTATCCTGTACTGTTTGAAGAATCCGGGAATATCTTTCAGGGATACCCCCCCTTTGGGAAGGCTGCCCGGGTGTGAGAGAGGCCTTCCCCTCTCTTTCTGCCGGTACATCGAGATGGGCAGCAGGGCCAGGAGGACGATCCCGCTGAGCAGGAACATGAGATATTTCCAGCCGATAATTGAATAGAGTATCAGCAGTACTCCGCTGCCCAGGAGCGATCCCAGAAAGTTTCCGGAGGACTGCAGGCTGTTTCCGTATCCGCGCTCTTCTTTCTTCAGAATCCGAACTGCCAGGGCGTCTGAGGCGATATCCTGGGTGGCGGAAATGAAAAAAGCGGAAATCATAAGGGCTATGATAGTGGTGAACCGGGTGCTGAGATCGAAAAATCCGATAGCCATGATAACAACGGCGTAGAAAGCCTCCGAGCCCAGAATCCACCTCCTGTAATGCATGTCGCTTTCGGCGTTCCGGTCAACGAAGGGGGCCCAGAGGAATTTTAGTATCCAGGGGATCTTGATCAACTGCAGAAGCCCTATGCTGGAGAGCGAAAAATTCTCCATCCGCATGATCACCGGAAGAACGGTGGAGAAGAAGCTCATCGGTATCGACTGCGCAAGATAAAGACTGAAGAGGATGCTGTATTTCTGTCTGGCTTTCAATGGATGCCTTTTTAGTTAAATCTTGCTGTAAAGGTCAGGCCGAATCTAGCGGGAAGACTTCTCTGGGCAAAGGCCGCTTGAAGGGGAGAGAATTCAAACAGAAACGTGTTGTAATCCTTTCCGAAGATATTCTTGCCCCATAACGAGACATCGAAATCTTTGGCCGCCGCGGTGACACGCATATTGAAGATCCCGTAATACTGCTCCTGTATGGTGTTGGCCTCATTCCAGAAGTGCTTTCCAATGCCCTGGTAGAAGCAGTGGAGCCTCATTTCACTCAGCGGGCCGGAATTGAATCCATACCTGTAATCACTCCCGACATTTACAGTCATTCTCGGAATATAGGGAATATAGTTGCCCGAGTAGTCGGTCTGAGGGTCCCTTTGATAACGATCGAACTTCGCTTCGGTATAGGCGTAATTCAAGAAGAACTCCAGACCCGCGGAGGGCCTCACCCTGGCCTCCAGTTCGCCTCCCAGACTGTGGGATTCCCCGGCGTTTTTGAGCATGGCTCCCTGACCGCTGGGAACGGGCTGATAGACCTGCTGATCTTCCCATTCGGTATAATACAATGCCGCGCCCACAACCATCGATCTTCCCAGCAGATCGCCCTTGAAACCCAATTCATAGTTTGTGCTGAATTCCGGGCCGAAGGTCCTGTCGATATCCCTCTCTATGGTGGAGTTGAATCCACCGCTCTTATAACCCCGGGTCACGGTGGCGTATTGAACCATGTCCTCTCTCCAGAAGTAACTGAGAGAAAACTTAGGCAGAAGAACCTGGTCGTTCATAGTCTCTTCAAATTCGTCCTCCAGTGACCTGCTCCCCATCATCTCCCTGTCGTACCAGTAGTCCAAGGTTGTCCTTTCAGCTTCATACCGCAGGCCCGCCGAGAGTTTCACCCCGTCCGCAAGCAGCCCCCGGTAGGACAGCTGCCCGAAAACAGCCCCGCCGGCTATGCTCTTGTCATAGCTTTTGAACTTGGTCATCTCCCCGGGAAGATTATACTTACTGACGGCGTCCTGTCCGTAATGCATATCCACCTGTTTGTCGCGGTCCTGCAGGTACCCGAATATGCCGCCCACGTAATTGAGTCCTTCCGGATCGTTGTCCGAAATGTTGAACTCATGAATATAAAACCTGTTCCTCCTTTCCTGAAGAACCCTGAACAGATCCTGAGAGGTAAAGTCCTGATCTATGTCCTGGCGGTCATCCACCAGCTGAAAGGCGGAGACGGATTTTATCCTGATGCGGTTCCACCGCCTATTGGCTACCAGGCCCGCGGTGGCAAGATCGCGGTCATACCCGCTCTCGTGATCATAGCTTATGTCGAAGAGGGAGTCGCCGTTCTCGGTCATGGAATAGGGATAACCGTCGTTTTCAGCCCTGCTGCCTTCCAGAATCAGATGAAGATCCGAATCCTCCGAGATGAAATAGTCCAGCTTCATTCTACCGGCCAGATTATTCTCTCCCCCTATAGTCTGGCCGCTGAAAACGTTATCGTAGTAGCCGTCCTCATATCCGTAGTCAGCCGCCAGGGAGATGCGCAATTTTTCCCGGTCAACCGGTATATGCTGTTTCAGGAAAATATTCCTCCGGTCATAAGAACCATACCCCAATCTGATCTCTGTGACGCTCTCCGGTCTGGATTCACGGGTGTGGATCTTTATCAGGCCGCCCAGTGAATTCCTTCCATAAAGGGTTCCCTGGGGACCTCTCAAAATCTCGATTCTCGATATGTCGAACAGGTTGAAATTAAAAGTGGCCTTATCGAAATACGGAATCTCATCGACGTACAGGCCGACAGCCGGCTCGTTTATTCTGGTTCCGATGCCCCGGATGTATATCGGTGAAGTAAGGTTCGTACCGTAATCGGGCATGTGAAACCCGGGTGCTATGGAACTGATATCGGTTAGATCCTCTATCCCTTTACTTTCTTTCTCATACCCCGAAAGTGTGTAGATAGCTACGGGCACCTCCCGGGCCTTCTCCGCCTTCTTATCGGCGGTCACCATTATGGTGTCGATCTTTGTTATATATTCCCGCCGCTGCCCTCGATCGCTCCTGTCCCGGGAAGTTTCCTTTCTATCCGTCTGAGCTGAGACCGAAAAAGCGATTATCAGAAACAATAAGATGAGGGCGGATATTCTTGACTTCATTATCGATCCTTCTTGCAAAAGTGGAAAACGGTCTGGCACTCAAGGAAAGAAACCGGCGCCGGCTAACTCCTTTTTCTCTTTCTCCCGGGATTGTCGGGATACCATCCTTTCCTTACTCTTTTTTCCTGCTCGATTATTTCCCCTATGCCCCATAGATAGGTAAACCCTAATATACCAAAAATGGATGAAAGCACAAAGGAGTCGATTGCCAATGAGAGGGCCAGAGAGGAGAGTCCGATTATTAAAAATCCTATCCAGAAATTCTTGCCGAAGTGGTACTCCGCTACAACGGTAGTGTACCTTCCCAGGGCTATGATAATAAAGGCGGCCAATCCGATAATGAGCCCTGTGAGATTATAAGATTGGACGAATAATCCCATGGTCAGTCGTACTCCCGTCTGGGATTGCGCTCGGCCTGCCCTTTTAACGCTCTCTCATGCTGCCTGAATATCTCTATTGCGCTCCAGAACAGCGAGAAGCCCAGAACGCCTAATATAACCGAAATAAAAGTATTCTTCTGGAAGACCGAAAGGATCGCCGAGACGGCCCCGGACAGCACAAAAGCCGGCCATGCCTTCAGCCCGAAATGATATTCCACGAATTTTACTATGGGGTGGAAAACACCGATAAGGAAGAAGGAAGCCAGTCCGCTCAGGAAACCTTGGATATTAAGGCCGTTTAACATCTCTATTCGATTCCGTTCCTGATTTTTATACCGCCGGTCCGGATAGCCGGTTTCTGAAACAAAAATAATCCCCGCGTCGGGGTGTCTGATACTTTTAAGGATAAGAGATTCGATCTTCGCTGTCAAAATTAAAAGGTTTGTACTATAATAGCGGTGCCGGTTCAACCGGCATACAGGTTCCCTTCTGGAAAAAGCAGGATCGACTACCGGGAGGTCTTATGATCCGTTTCGTCCTGATATTATTCACTTTAGGACTGCCGGCGTGCTCCGGCCTGATCCCTTCCAATCTTGAGAGAAACTCCGCCGGCGGTACTTCCAGGAAGCTCGAGGGCAAGCGGGTGGTGGTGACCGCTCCTTCCGGCTACTCCGACCGATTGGCCGGCCTTATTGAGAAAGAAGGGGGAGAACCCGTTATCGTCCCCGCTATCGAGACGGTGATAAATCCCCGAAGCTCGGGAATCGACCGTGTACTGGACCACCCTCAGGAGTACGACCTGGTGGTGTTCTCCAGCCGCAAGGCTGTCCAGGCGTTCTTCGAAAGGGCCCGGGCGCGTCACCTGCCCGATTCCCTTCTGGATCGATTCAGGTTTTCCGCCATGGGCAGGGATAAGGATTATCTCAGAGAGAACTTCGGCCGGGATGTAGCGGTCGACCCGGAAGAACCCAGCCCGCCGGGAATAATCGGCGCCTTAAGGAAAATAAAAGGCGTTGCGGGATGGTCCATAGCCGTAATAGCTCCCAAAGTAGTCGGCTTGACAGAACCCGATGTCATTCCGGATTTCATGAAAAGCCTGAAAGAGCTGGGAATAAAGGCGGAGAAGATAGAGGGATACATCACCCGTCCCGCCGCCGCGGGGGATTATGGACAGGAATTGCACATGATCAAGAGCAGAAATGTCGATCTCATTGCTTTTACCAGTACCGCGGAAATAGAGGCGCTTATACTTTTACTGGGTGGCGAGAAATGGATCAACATCAACATCGTTGCTTGTTTTGGGCCCTATACAGCCGCCAACGCCCGCCGGATGGGTGTGGAGGTGGACTTTGTCGGTAAGGATTTTCATTCTTTCGAAGGGTATGTCGACGGGATAGCGGAATTTCTGCGCCGGCGGGCCTGACCCTCAACTTACCATTTGTCACTTACGCTATTTCCAATCTCATACCTCATATACAGCATCTGCAAAAAACTGGATATGAACAGCCGCCTTCAGCTGATTAATCTTATTCCAAGTGAGCAAAAAGCATATAATGGCTATTAAACGGTTTTCATAATTACGAATGGCAAAGCTCTCTTCGCTTCTATAATATCTGAAAGACCCATACGGCAAAGTCACAAAACCTTAGCCTTCTTATCATCCCGAGTTAAGGCATAAACTCTAATCTATTCTTAGAAATACAAAGTTGATTAATTCTATGAGTAAGATAAAAGCAGTAACCTCAATATATTAATAACTATACAGTGATTTATAACATGGAACGCCCCCTTCCCGGTTAAATTTCATGGCATTATTTATGCAATATTCATCTCCATTAACAGTTTTATCTGATTTTGGCGTAAAAATAGAGCGTCAAAATATCCATTACTCAGGGAGATTGGATAATGTTGAAACTCAATTTGCCAAAATCATTAATCTTTTCTTTGATTCTTATCATAATTTCCGCCTGCGGCGGCGACAATAAAGAAAAAATAACAAAACCTGCGGGGACCGCCCCCTCTGTTGCATCAATATCCCCGGACAGCGGCAATGTCGGAACGTTGGTGGAAATTACCGGCAGTGATTTCAAATCGGGCGCAGTTGTATATTTTGGTGAATACCAGGCAATCAGCACAGAGTACGTCTCTTCAAACACTCTGGTGGCGACCGCCGCGGACAGTCTCAAACCTGGCATATTTTATGAAGTGAAGGTTAAAAATCCGGGGGGCGCCGAAGACACCTATTCCGAAAGCTACAAGGCAGTCCCACCGAATCTGATAGTGATGAATGGGGTTTCCAAACCGAGCGGCAATACAGGCAGCACTGCCATCCTAGAAGGAAGAGCTTTCGGCGACCTGCTGAGCAGGGGAAAGGTCTTCTTCAGCGACGCATCGGGACAGCCAGTTGAAGCCAACATCTCACTTGAGGATAACTGGACCAATGAATTCATACTAACCACTGTTCCATCGGAGACGGAAACCGGGCCGGTATGGATCGAAACCCCAACCGGAGCATCCGATTCGATTACTTTTACCATTACCTCCAGTCCGAGTTTCAGCCCCTCGGTAATCAATTGGGCCGAGACTACCCCTCTTCCGGAACCGGCGCAGGGTCATGGCGCCAACTTTATTGAGATAGAAAGCGGGCCGGGCGAAGGCAGCATAATTTATGTTACCGGAGGGGCGGGCAGTTCAGCCACTCCCCGTTCCGGAGTCATAGCAACAGAAATCGATGAATTGGGTCAACTTTTATCCTGGAATCCTGAAGTGGATGTGCCTCAGGAAAGGGCGTTTCATGGTTCAGCGACAGCAACTCCGTTCAACGCCTTTATTGACACTCTGAAAGCCGGGTTCCTCTATGTCATAGGTGGCATTGATTCATCAGGCGCACCACAGAACACTGTATTTGTAGCATCTATTAATAAAGACAGGTCTCTTGGAGGCTGGGGTTACACCAGTACCCTTCCGGTTGAACTCCATTCAATGGGCGCTGCCGTATTCCGTTCCTGGCTCTATATAGCGGGAGGCGCGACTTCCGGAAACGAACCGGTGGATTATGTATATCGCGCTGAAATAAATTATGACGGATCTCTGGGGCTCTGGGAACCACAGCCCTCCCTTCCCTCAGCTGTTTCATACGCGCCCCTGATCACTCAGGCGGGCGTACTGTATGTGGTGGGCGGAGAAACAGCAGCTGGGGAACCGGGCAGCAATGCAATTACCGGCAGCACATCGGATCAACTTCTTTATAATTATCTGGACCTGCGTACCGGTGAATTGAAGAATACAACCTGGTCAATAAACCCGAATAATTTGATCAAGGCTGCTTCCAAGCACAGCGCAGTTGTGGCGGGAGGGTGGATTTTTGTGAGTGGAGGGCTATATAATGGGGCAAGCACCTCTTCCACTGAACACCAATACGCCGCCATAAATGTTGACGGCACGGTAGAAGCCTTCAGCGGGGCCACCGGTTCTCAGACCATAGTGAATGGAGCTGGAGGAGAACCGTTCTATAACCATGCTGCGGTGGTATACACTGATACCGATGGATATGCCCACGTGGTAATAATAGGTGGAAACAGAGTGACGGATTCTTCCGATCCGATAGCAAAAAACTATATATATTAATATGTATAGTTCAGGGCCCGGGACCGGATTTGGCCGGGCCTCACACTAAAAACAGTTGCTCTATAAAGCCCACCGTGCGCCATTTTCTTTTAGTCATATTAAGGTTGTTTAAAAAAGCCTGCTGAAGAGACTTCCCCCACCAACCTCCAAAACAAATAACTTTTTGTCAGAGTCAGAGCAGGTTATTAACTCAATTCCTGTTTCATTGATTAAACTCTTGATTGGTTGTCAAGTTATTTTAAAAATTATCCAAAAAATTGAGACATCACTCTTCCCTCATATCGATCCTTCCGGAAAGCAATTTGAAACCCAAGTAACTGATCACTACTAAATCGGCTTATTCAATATCCACAACACTCTTTCTCTGTATTTCCCGCTTCCTTTTACCTCCGCTGGTCTCTGAACTATGATAGATAGCTGGAAATTGTATACTGAAGCTGGGCTAACAGGAATTCTCCGGAAGGATATTGAGAAAACAAATGCGCGGATATTAATTCAACAGATCTGTTCTTGCGCATCCGTTTGGTAAGAAGCGGTAGGGGAATTCCCGTCCGCGTGGATGGCATGGTCAGGCGGTTATCTCTACTCCAGCATCGCGCATTTCTCTTCGTGCATTATCGCCGCCTTCAGATGTAACCGGTCGTGTGGCACCGTGAATAAGGTTGACATCAAAACCCTCCTTGCGGGCATCAAGCGCGGTCGCTAGCACGCACACATCTTCGGCCAGGCCTCCAATCCATAAGCGTTTAATACCTTCTTGCCGGAGTTTTACGGCAAGCCCCGTCTGATCGAAGGCTGAGTTCTGGTCCTGGTCAAAACGCACTCCCTTGGTCACCTTTATAGCCGTGTCGGGAAAATCCAGATCGGGATGGAAACTGGCTCCTTCGCTATCCTGAAGACAATGTGGCGGCCAGGGTCCTTCATGCTCGGAGAAACTAATGTGCCCCACAGGGTGCCAGTCGCGTGAAGCGTATACCGGCACCCCACTAGCAACTGCCGTGGCGATCCAGCGATTGAGAACGGGAACGACCGCGTCACCGTCCTGAATCGGCAACGCACCGCCCGGACAGAAGTCGTTCTGCACATCAACCACTATCAGGGCATCGCCTGTTTGTAATTCATTCATCATAAGTCTCCTTCATTTTGCCATCAAGGTTCAGGATATGACTTCCTGCTCAATTTCTCCCTGCAACTTGGCCAGTTTCACACTGACTTCGACCTGATATGGAGTATCGGCAGCGGCTATCGCTGTAATCGGCTTGGGCAGGCGGGCAACCTGTTCCTGCGCATAGCGGCGGATGGCTTCGAGATCAACCATCCCCGCGGGCAGACGAGTGCCATCGCGCATCACCGTCTTCAGCAAAGGCCGCCCGGGTAAATTCTCGTCGGCGCGTGCAATCGTATCGCGAAAAGCCTGACCATTCTCCTCGACGCGAAAGATCTGTTTGGGGCCCGGCAGCACCGGTTTACCGGCCGACAATTTAAGCCTCCCCCTGCCGGCATACTCGCAGAGTTTGTAGGCAATATCGAGGGCCGGAGCGTCGATTGACACACCCATACCCGTGCCTACTCCAAAGCCGTTGATCGGTGCATTCGAAGCGAGAAGCTCAGCGACGGAATCTTCATCAAGACCGCCACTGGCAAAGATGTCGACCTTCTTCAAGCCTGCTGTGTCCAATACTCGGCGCGCTTCGCGCGAAAGTGCGAGCAGGTCGCCGGAATCCAGGCGCACAGCGCTAACCTGGAAGTTTTTACCCAATGTCTTCGATAACTCAACGACCTTGTGTATCCCCGCAATCGTGTCGTAGGTGTCTACCAGAAGGACAGTTTGAGGATAAAGCTCCGCAAATGCGCGGAGGGCTTCCGTTTCATCCTCATGAGCCTGAATATAGCTGTGAGCCATAGTGCCGGCAACCGGCACGCAGTAGCGCTTGCCAGCGAGAACATTGGAGGTAGCGGCAACGCCGCTGATATAAAAAGCACGAGCCGCCTTGAGCGCGGCATCGATTCCATGCATACGTCGCGGCCCAAAATCAATAACCGGGCGGCCCCTGGCCGCCGACACTACCCGTTGCGCCTTCGAGGCAAGTACCGTTTGCATGTGGATCTGATTCATGACAAACGTCTCGACCAGCTGGGCCTGCGGCAGCGGCGCGGCGACCTCCAGAATCGGCTCGTTTGCAAACACAGGTGTGCCCTCGGGGACAGCTCTGACTTCCCCGGTAAACCGAAAATCGCGGAGCCAGTCGAGGAAACGTTCGGAGAATTTTCCGAGTGATTGTAAATACGAAATATTCTCATCATTGAATTGCAGGGTCTCCAGATAATCGAGGACAGTATCGAGTCCACAGGCCATCAGGAAATTGCGCCGCGCGGGAAGACGACGGACGAACAGGCTGAATACAGCATCTTCCATCATCTCTTCTTCGAAGTAGGCCTGCAGCATGGTCAACTCGTAAAGATCGGTAAATAGCGTAAGTTCTTTCTGCGCGGCGCCCCCGGCCAGGGATGATATTTCTGAAGATGGGTTTTCCGTATTCATGGATTTACTCCTTCTGCATGATTCTCAGCCCGTTATCGATTTTGTGCAAAATCCGCTTCTACACACTATTCGGCGAGTTCTCCCAGTACTGTCCCATGTACCTGTAAAGCAACAGCATCGAATAGCACGAAACGGATCAACCTGACCGACGAAAGGTTGGACAATGCGGCATGGATCGTCTCTAAAGCAATCCGCGCCGCCGGTTCCATAGGATAACCAAAGGCCCCCGTGGAGATCGCCGGAAAGGCAATGGAATCGATCTTGTTTTGCTCAGCCAGCTTCAGTGCATTCCGGTAGCACGAAGCCAACAACTGATCGGAAGGCTCGTCCAATCCGTAAATCGGCCCGAGACAATGAATCACGTGCTTGTTCGGCAAATTGTGCGCACCGGTTATAACCGCCTCGCCCGGCCGGATGGGTGCAAGTGGCCTGCATTCCGCTTCCAGACCCGCTCCCGCAACCCGATGGATGGCGCCGGCAACGCCGCCGCCTATACGCAACTCGGCATTGGCCGCATTAACAACCGCATCTATGTCGGCCTGATTCGCAATGTCGCCCTGCACGCACTCAATCGTTACATTGTGGATTGTTCGCTTCGTCATGGTTTTATCTGTCTCCCCCAAGTTATTCTGGACTCTTGTAGGACTCATACTTATGAATGAGCGGACCCCCTGCCAAAAGCGCGGATGCGCATCTTCTCATTCGACTCCATCCTCATATGTGTAATTTCTTTCATGAGAACAATCCTCACATCAGCTACGGGATGGCCTGGCGCAGGCCCTGCCCGTTAGGCCGAGCCGCTGGCGGCCTGCCGAAGCCCCCTGCCATAACCGTTACAGGGCAGAGCCGTTCAGTTCAAGCAAATTAAAAATATTATTGACAGAGGAGTCCAGATACGATAGTTAGACTGCAACTCTTTTAATAATAAATTTCATCAATCACTCACATTCAAACCGCTTATAATTGCCCTGATGATAGGATCAATTTCGACTACTAAATCAGTATAATCGGTTGTATTTTTCAACCTCTTCTTGGTTGGATGTGCAATTCTCTTATTAATTCTCCAGCATGGACTTTCATCGCGAGTAGTATTCCCATATGCTTCTCGTAATCTATCAATATTCGGAGAGCTATATGAAGGCGCTATATCTTCTAAGCGTATATCATCGACCTTTGTGCCTCTAGATAAAAATATATCCACTAAATTCCTTGTATGGAATAACAAAGCTTCGACCAGCGCATATTTCTCTGTGCTCGAATGACTCTGTTCATAATTGGAATCACCCTGTAATACGGCAAGTATATTGAGGTACATATTCTTTTCGTAATCGTATGTTTCCTTCGGAGATGCATAGTCAGTCATTTAGATTTTCCCTATCAAAGATTCTTCAAGTACATTCAGCTCACTCAATAATTTGTTTAATTTGACAACTCCTGCCATTTTTAACCCATTTGCAGTAAAGGCCACAGAAAATGGTCTTCCTCTTGGATTTCTTTTCATAAAACTCTTAGCAGAGCTGCTGCGGTTCAAGTCCCCTTTCCTAAGAATATCTTTGGTTTCGTTCCAATGCTCATGAATATCTCTAAGCTCCTTAAGATCCTTCAAAAGTTTCTTGTCTATCTCAATGTCAAGATCCTCTTTTTGGAGCATATCCAAGGCACGTTTAAGATGTCTTGCTGATACAAGAATCATATGCCCGTCATAGGATGTGTTTGAGCACCTTTTCATTATCTGATACTTTTCAGCCTCACCAGAGTTCAATTCAGATTGCATGCTATTTAGATATCTCTGTACTTGAAGCTGCGTGGACCATACCCAATGAAGTAGTTCATTGAGAATTTCTTCTTTTGAACCCCAGGAATCCCTATCGTTCATATTATTCCTACAAGCAGTCTAACATTCCCAGCATCAGATGCGGGATGAGGCGGCGCGGGCCTTGCCCCTGCAAGGGCCGTGAAGCCGAAGAGCCGTCAGCTGCATGCTGCAGTTAGGCAGAACGAAGGCAATCAGTTGCCCTCAGCTCATTACTTCCTGAAATTTACTAACTCAAAGAGTCAAGCTGAATACCCCTAAGATGACTGCCCATTGATTCCTAGCTTCCGGATTATACCATATCTTGGCTGATATTTCACGTACCAGCCGAAATTTTATCAAAGCTAATTGAGCCGCATGACAAAAACACTAAAAAAATTCTTCTATTCTCGAAGCCAGAAGCCTTTGATCACTCCAAGCCCCTCCGACTGCCTAACTATAATTAGGTGGTTGTTATTTTCATATCAAGTTTAAGGTATCTTTCGAATACCTTGTACGCTTCGGCAATTTGCATTCTGAACCAACTAAGATGCTCTCTTTTCTTTGCGAGAGACTCTTTTTTATCAGTATCATTAGCAAAATTCTCGTCTCTCTGCTGCATGGACATCATACTTGCCTCAATCAAACGCTTTTTAATTTCCTCGAGATATTCATTTACGTCAGAATCGAATAGGAAGTGAGCTTCCGCCGTGCCTGAAAAAAAGTCAGAGAAAAGATCACGATCATCCTTAGGGATTCCTGTGACCACCCTTTGCAGTGTAAGAATAACTGTTCGATATACCGATGCTCTCCTTTCATACAATTCACTGCGTACTTTTTGTCTGTGTAATTTGTATTGTTGATATGCGATAAAGATACCAGCAATTGCTATTACAGCGGTTAATAATACGCGTATGATTTCAAGAACCACGAGTTATCTCCTGATATATCCACCTAATGTCCAGACGCTAAGCAGCCAGTGCGTCTGAGGCCGAAGGGCTCAGATGGCGCGCTCCTTGTCTTCGCAAGGGGCATGACAAAGAACTCGCGGGCTTCGGCTGCGTGTTAGGTTGCTGACCTGCCATTCCAATCGCTCCATGTTAATAACTCTGCTTCAACTCGTAATAGTAACAAAAATTCCCCTGACGAACCTGAGTAAACCACCAATCACTAAAGCCGTCGTAGCGCCCGCAGAGACTGGAAGCGATACAATTATGAACACGCGTACCAGGAAACCTAGGGGACCGGCGAAAAAGAAGTACATAAATCCCCCGCCCCCTAAAGTGTTTCTCGGCGTATTAGCTCTATACGCAATGGCGAAGAACACGGCATGACGTCCCAATGAAACAATCAATACTGTGATTGCTAGCCCAATAACGATAAAACCAATGAGCTTGAGCATCGCGCTGGTTCCATTGGAATGCCAGAGCGCCAGGTACTTCGGGACCAACTCGCCGAACACAGAAACCGCGTGCTCCGGGAATATGGCAAGGATGACTCCGTACACGCAACCGGCAAATACAGTCAAGGTAAAGATTGGGTCAACTACGTCCTCCAAATCGTCCTCCGACAAAGTAAGGGACTACGGGAATAACCACCTAACGGCTCTCGCTTCAGCTGCGGGCGGCGCCGGCGCGCTTCGTGCCAAAGCGCCCGCTAATCCCTATCGCACGAAGCGTGACGGGGTCGATCCGTCAGCTGCATGTGATGGAATAGACTCCTCCGGCAAAGCATCTGGCATTAAAATAATGCCGGAATTATTAACAGTTGCTTAAGCC
>CAZAUK010000014.1:0-82407 GCA_964488475.1 uncultured bacterium | reverse complement strand
CGGAGAGAAGAAAAAAGAGAAGAGGATCAAGAAATATATCTAAAAAAAAGAGAGAGCCTGAAGCTCGAGCCCAAAGCAGGATAAAGGACGGGTCAAAGAAGAGAGAGAAGCAGGTTGGCGACAGGCGGGACGGATCAAAGGAAAGAAAGATGCGTACCGGCGGCAAGGGGCCGGACAGATTAAAAGAAAGGAAGAAACGGTCTTCAGGCGACAGGCGGGACGGATCAAGGGGAGGGAAGATGCGTACCGGCGGCACGGAGAGGCAAGAATCGTTGGATTTAAAAGACTCAGCCGCCGGGGTAAAAGCCAAAAGCGGTGCCGGAAGCTCAGGCGAAGAGACAAGTTCCGGAAGGGGGCGAGGGGGCGGGCCCGAAAACAGCAATCCCCGTTATATCCCTCAGGCGGTAAGAGACAGCATCTACAGCAGAGACGGCGGAAGGTGCGCCTTTGTGGGAAGCGACGGCAGAAGATGCTCCTGCACCTGGCTCCTTGAGATAGATCACATAGTGCCGGTGGCAAGGGGAGGAGACAACTCGCCGCAGAACCTGCGCCTTCTCTGCAGGGCGCACAACCGGCTGGAGGCGGAGAGGGTGTTAGGAAAAGCCTTCATGAGGAACAAGATCATCGGCCAGGCGGGCAACCACCGGCAGCCGGCAAAGGAATTATGAATATGGGATTATCGGCCAGGCGGGATTTTGTTTTGAGGCCGATTGAATCACCGGTTTGGCGCCAAATGTGTTTTCGGCAGATTGAATCACCGGTTTGGCCGGAAATCTTCGGCAAAGGAATTGTGAATAAATATCCGTTGGATAGTACGGAATGTATTTTCGACAAAGAGCTTAAAAAAATTGAATATCTTTCTCAGGCGCAGAAGGCAGTAAAATAGATTTCGCTTTACGGCTGAAAAAAATCAATGAATTGTGGAGAGACTCGTCGGTTTTTAACAAGAAAAAGCCTTCACACAGGATAAGAACCGAATTGTAAATTATGAAAACAGCATAATAAATCAATTGGAACTGTTATAATTTGATCGGACAGGAAAACAAAGAATTAAATATACTTATTACATTGTCTGGATTTATAGACCGGAAAACCCGCGGGAATGTAATTATGAACGGCAAGAAGATAATACTAGGTATTATAGCGGTAATATTCCTGTTGGCAGCAGGGACTTACACCGCCGGCGAATGGTTTAGGCGAAGGGATTACAGCGAGGTTCTTGCCGCCGCAAAAGGTTCTCTGGTCGAATCGAAAGTATTGGAAAAAAATATAATCGGGGAAAATACTTACAAAGCCCTTGAGTTTGTCGGAAGCAAGGGGACCAGAGTTTCCGCCAGGATAAAGATTCCATCAGATTACCCAAGGCCTTTGCCGGCCATAATCGTTCTTGGAGGGCTAAGAACCGGACAAAACACGATCGATTACCTGCAGGATCACAAAGCCCTGATCATACTGGCTCTGGATTACCCCTATCGCGGGCCCAGAGAAGACCTGGGTTTGATTGAATTTACGCTTGCCCTACCCGCCATGCGCCGCGCGGTTCTGGAAACTGTTCCGGCCGTCATGCTGGGAATGGATTATCTGCTTTCCAGAAATGATGTCGACCGGGAAAGGGTTGTCCTGGCGGGTGGAAGTCTGGGAGCTCTTTTTGTTCCGGCCGCCATGGCCGCGGATGAAAGGATAGACGCGGCGGCCATCCTGTTTGGGGCGGCCGATATAGAGCGGCTGGTCAGCCATGATCTGGATCTGCCGTTTCCAATATCCCGCGTGGCTGGCTGGCTTTGCGCCGTTCTGGTTTCGCCTGTGGAGCCCGTGAAGTACGTTGGCAGAATATCTCCGCGACCCCTTTTCATCCTGAACGGTAGAGAAGATCCCAGGATTCCGGCCGAATGCGCGCGAGTTCTCAATGAGAAGGCGGGGAATCCAAAGACGGTCAAATGGGTGGACGGGGGGCACCTGAACGTCAGATCGAAAGAATTCAAAAATCTGGTGGCCGGCGAGCTGTTGAAATGGCTGGCCGCGGAGGGCTTCATAGTATCCGAAGCAGGCGGGGGACCAGGGGAGCCGAAGACAAACCTCGAGCCTTCTTATAATTAGTCCGCCGGATAAGCACGCCGGCTGCTCACATAATGGATCGTTACTTCAACGGTCAAACACACATTGCTTTTAAACAATGGTGTTACAAATTTTTACAATTGCGGTCTGTTGAACCGGCTGCTGAAGTGTATATTATGTAAACGTCATATGATTAAACGATAATCCGTTTAGAGTATATTAGATTACAAAATTACAAAAAGAGAGGAAAGATGAACAGAAGGAAGGCAATAATCATCGCTGCGGCCATAATAGTGGTCGGCCTTATCATCAGCATGATTCTCAGCAACCAGCGGGAGCCTGTAAGAAGAAGGCGGATTCCAACAAAACAGGCCGAGGTCACCACCATGGTAATCCAGAACAGCACCCTGAGAACCACCCTTGACCTTACCGGGCCGCTGCGTTCGCTGGACCGCGTGGATGTTTACGCCGAAGTCTCAGGAGTGCTGCTCTCCACTCCCAAGCGGTTCAAACCCGGCAACAGGTTCAGCGCCGGCGAGCCGCTTATAAAGATCGATGACAGCGTATACCGCAATAATGTGCTGGCGCAGAAAAGCGGCCTTTTAAACCAGCTGACCCTCCTTCTGCCGGACCTTTCGATAGATTTTCCCGGCAGCGCGGAAAAGTGGAAGACCTATCTTAAGAGTTTCGAGCTGGAGAAGCCGCTTCCTCCCCTGCCGGAAACCGGCAGCGAGAAAGAGCGTTACTATATCGCCTCGCATGATATATACAGGCAGTACTACAATATAAAGAGCATGGAAGCCACACTGGCGAAATACACCATACGGGCTCCCTACGCTGGAGTGGTGACCGTCTCGGAAATAAACCCAGGAACCCTGGTAAGGCAGGGACAGAAACTGGGGGAATTCACCAGTACCGAGATATTCGAGATGGAGGCTTTCTCAGATCTGGAAGAGGTAAGCCATCTGTCGGTGGGTCTTCCCGCCGTACTGACCTGCGACGATCTTCCCGGAGAGTTCAAAGCCACGGTAAGCAGGATAAACGAGGTAATAGACCGCAGGACTCAGACTGTAGCAGTATATATAACCACTTCTGACAGACGTCTCCGGGACGGCCTTTACATGAGGGCGAAGATAAAGAGCGATCCGATAGAGAGAGCTTCCAGGCTTCCGGTGGGGGCCCTGGTGGGGGATAATCAGGTATGGGTGGTGCGTGACTCCATACTGGCCCTGCAAACAGTCGAGGTGGCCGCGGTGGAGAACGGTGAAGCCGTCCTTCAGGGCCTCGAAGACGGAACGATTATTCTGGCTCAGGTTCCAGTGGACGTCAGAGCCGGAATGAAAGTTCCGGTCGCCGCCATGAGCGGGTCGGGAGCAGACGCCGGGGCTAAAAACGCCGGGACTGCTAGATACGTTTCCGAAAATCCCGGAACGCGGAAAGGTGGAACCAAAGGCGGGCAGGAGCGGGCCGCGGCAACTGCTGAGGGTGGAAAGGAAAACAGCGGGTCTGATAATACCGGTTCTCCGGCAGCCGGATCTGAAGCGGGCTCAGGGGAAAATGAAAGCGAGAAAAAGTGAAAGAAGCGCTACGCCCATTCATAAAATATCCGATTCTGGGGAATGTCATAATAGTGGCGCTTCTGATGTTCGGCTACGTGGGGTATACCAGCATAAACACAACCTTTTTCCCACCTCTTCCCAGCAGAACCATAATAATCAACGCTTCTTACCCGGGTGCTTCGCCGGAAGAGATCGAGGAGGGGATAGTCACAAAGATAGAGGACAACCTGAAGGGGATTTCCGGGATTGAAAGGGTTACTTCGGTTTCGCGGGAAAACTACTGCACCATCGTTATCCGGGTGATGACGGATTTCGATGCCAACATAATCTTGCAGGACGTAAAGGACGCGGTAAACCAGATCAGCTCTTTTCCCACCGGCATGGAGAGGTTGACAACCTACCGGCGCGAACCGAGGACTTTCGCCATAGACCTCATGGTAGTGGGGGATGTCGATCTGAAGACTCTAAAATGGTACGGCCGCCAGATCGAGCGCGACCTTCTCGCTATCGACGGCATATCCAAGGTATCCCTGTCAGGGTTTCCCGATGAGGAAATCGAAATCGCCCTGCGAGAGCAGGACATGAGGGCATACGGCCTGACCTTTGACGAGGTGGTGTCGGCGGTAAGATCGGCCAATATAGAAGCAACCGGAGGCACAATAAAGGGAAGCCAGGAAGAGCTGCTGATTCGCGCGGACGTAAAAGGGTACTACGCTGAAGAGCTGGCCAACCACGTATTAAGATCCAGCGAGGACGGGGCGGTTGTCAGACTTTCCGATGTCGCTACCCTGAGGGACCGCTGGTCTGAAAATCCCGACAGGATATATTACAACGGAGAGAAATCAGTTAGGGTTTCGGTGGACAACACCAACGAAGAGGACCTGTTCTTTATCGCCGAGACTGTCAAAGGCTACGCCAAGGATTTCAACGACACCCATGACAAGGTCAAAGCCCTGGTGCTTAGGGACGGCTCGGAAATCATTGATGAGCGGATAAATCTCCTGCTGACCAACGGTCTGATAGGTCTCGCGCTGGTCCTGCTCTTTCTTTCACTCTCGCTGAACCCGAATATCTCTTTCTGGGTGGCGATCGGAATTCCGGTCTCCTTCGCGGGCATGCTTATGATAGGCCCTTTCTACGGGTTGACCATAAACGTGATGTCGCTGATGGCTATGATCCTTATTCTGGGAATTCTGGTAGACGATGGAATCGTTATAGCAGAGAACATATACCAGCACCACGAAAAGGGCGAAAAGCCTATACCGGCTGCTATCAACGGCACTCTGGAGGTGCTGCCTTCGGTAATCGCCTCGGTTATGACCACCGTGGTGATATTTATGACCTTCTTCTTTCTGGAAGGGGGGCTGGGAGACAGAGCCCAGGATCTAGCTTTTGTGGTGATAGCGGTGCTGCTGATTTCACTGGTGGAAGCGACATTCGTTCTTCCCGCTCACATAGCTCATTCCAGAGCCCTTTGCGCTCGCAAGAAGAGTTGGCTGGAAAAACATTCCACCAGGATTCTTAACAGGCTTCGCGACGGAATCTATACGCCGGCGCTTAAGTTCTCCATAAGGAATCCTTCTGTATCGGTGGCCACAGTCGCCGCCATTTTCATAATCACAATCGGAGCAGTAAGAGGCGGAATTCTCAAAACGACCTTCTTTCCGTACATAGAGGGGCGGTCGGTCTCGATAAATCTGGAGATGCCGGCTGGAACGCCGGCCGCCGTGACCGACAGCCTGACAGCATATATAGAGAAAAATGTATACCAGGTCGATGGAAAATACCGCGAGGAAACAGGAGAGCCCCTGGTAAAAGGTATATACAGAAGGGTCGGTTCGGGAACGCACCAGGGGGGTGTTTACGCGATACTGGTAAGCGGCGAGAAGCGGGAGTGGACTAACCAGAAGGCTGCCAACGCATTCAGAGAAGCGGTGGGGCCCATAGAGGGGGCCGAACAGCTTGGCTTCGCCGGCTCCAGGCACTGGGGCAAGCCGGTCACGGTGGCTCTTAAGAGCACCAACCTCGACGACCTGCAGGGCGCCACCGATATGGTCAAGACGGAGCTGAGGAAAATGGATCAGCTGAAGGATGTCATGGATGATGATCCTCCGGGCCTCAGGGAGGTTCACGTGGAGCTTAAGGAAAAGGCTTTCGCGCTGGGACTTACCACCTCCGAGGTCATAAGCCAGGTCAGAATGGGGTTTTTCGGAGGACAGGCGCAGAGGATTCTGAGGGGCATAGACGAGATAAAGATCTGGGTCCGTTATGACCTGGATGACCGTTCTTCCCTGCGCGACCTGGAGGAAATGCGGATTCGAACTCCTTCCGGCGGGTCCTATCCGCTTAGTGAAATAGCCTGCCTTTCAATCGAGCGGGGTGTGATGGCGGTCAATCACATCGACGGTCAGAGAGTAATCAACGTTGAAGCGGAGCTGAAAAGCACCAGGGCGTCGGTACCCGCGATCCTGGCCGATATAGAGGCCAACATCATGCCCATGGTTTTGGAACGCTACCCGGACGTGCGTTATTCCTTCGAGGGTGAGAGCTACGAAAACCAGAAAACGATGGACGCCATCATGAGGGTGGTTCCCGCGATCCTGATACTCATGTTCCTCATAATAGCGGTCACTTTCCGCTCCTTCGGCCAGGCCGTGCTGGTGTTCTTGCTGATTCCGTTCAGCCTGGTGGGCGTACTCTGGGGGCATTATGTTCAGGGATATATTGTCAGTATGCTCTCTTTTTTCGGCGCGATAGCGCTGATGGGAATAGTTGTAAACGACTCTCTGGTGCTGGTCAGCACATTCAACCGGAGGCTCAAGGAAGGGCTGGGTTTCGAGGAGGCGCTTCAAACGGCGGCCGTTTCGCGTTTTCGCCCGGTTCTTTTGACCTCCCTTACCACCATAGCCGGGCTGGGGCCTCTGGTCTTTGAGCGCAGCCACCAGGCGCAGTTCCTTTCGCCGATGGCTATATCAATAGCGTACGGACTTCTCTTTGGAACAATACTTACTCTGATCATGCTGCCTTCGATGCTGGTCCTGTTCAACCGTCTTAAAATATACCTTTTCTGGCTCTACAACGGTGAAAAACCTTCCAGGGAGAACGTGGAATCTTCCGTCCGTGAGGAAGTTTTCGTGCGGAGAGAGAATGATCCGGATAACATCGATGACGAGGGGTGCTTTAAATGAAGTGCCCCTGGAGTGTAGAGGGATATCTTAGATGAAAAGCCTTTTGAATGACGGGGAGTGCTTTAAATGAGACGCATTTTAATCGTCGTCTGCCTGATACTGGCCGGCGGGGCGTCCGCTGGTAATAATAACATTCTGAGTTTTGGAGAAGCTGTATCGCTGGCACTGGAGCGCAATCCCAGAATCGCGGTGGCCAGAAACAGCGCGGAAATAGCTGACAATAACGCACACATCGGAAACGCCGGACTTCTTCCCACCCTGGACCTTGCCGGTTCGGTGTATTACCAGGATGTCGACCCTTCGGCGGGCCCGCCGGGCGATATGTCCAGCACCTCTGCGAGGATGACCGCCTCCTATACCGTTTTCGACGGATTCGGCAATATTTACCGCTACCGGCGTCTGGCCTCCGAGGGAAAGCTGGGGGAGCTGGAGGCACGCGACCTGATAGAGACGACTCTGACCAATGTGAGCCGGTCCTACTACGGAGCGGCGAAAGCTTATGAGAATCTGGAGATCGCCCGCCACCTTCTGGAGATTTCGAGGGAGAGGCTGGAAAGAGCGAGGCAAAGGGCCGAGTTCGGGCAGGGAGGAACGGTGGACGTACTGGCCGCGCGGGTCGATTTCAACAGCGACACTGTCACGGTGGTGCGGGCGGAATACGCCTGGGAAGAAGCGAGACGTAATCTCAACGCTCTTCTCGACCGCAATCTCTCGACGGAATTCATGGTGGACCGCAATGTGAGCTTCAGCGATCCGGTATCTCTGAAGACGATGAGAAAGTCGGCCCTGGCAAATAACGCCGCATACCGGGCGTCGGTTGAAAACCTCGAGCAGGCCAGGCTGGGGCGCGGAATAGCCAGATCAAGCTACATACCCAGGCTCAGCCTTTCCGCTTCCTACGGTTACGACCGGACCGCCGATGGCACGGATTTTTCTCTCAACGACCCTACCAGGAGCTGGGATATGAGAGCTATGCTCAGTTTTAACATATTCGACGGTTTTCAGCGCTGGAATGATCTTAAGAACGCCTCCATAAGGGTCAGAAGCGGCGAGTTGCTGCAGAAGCAGGCCAGGCTGGACCTGGAGCGGGATCTTGCCAACGCTTACGAATCTTATAGAAACAGCCTCACTGTCCTGGAACTTGAAAGGAAGAACCTGGAAGCGGCCAGGGTGAATTTCAGGCGGACCAGGGAGCTTTACGGCTTGGGAAGAGTCACTTCCACCCAGTTCCGCGAGGCCCAGCTTAACCTGATAAGGGCGGAGACTAACGTTTCAAGCGCCACCTACGGCGCCAAGCTGGATGAGATAGAGCTCCTTCGCATAACGGGGAATCTTCTGGGCGAGGCCGGCTGAGCGGGGCGCGATGACCGGCGTCCGTTCAGCCCGGCCCGCGATTTCAATACGGCGGCAGGGTAAATGAAACCTCTACTTTTGATAGTAGACGATGATGAGAAACTCAATGAGCGGCTTTGCAGGTATCTGGGAAAGTTCGGCTTCCGCGCTTTATCGGCCGCGGAACCTGAAGAGGGTCTCGAGATGATCGGACGGGAGGATCCGGACCTGGTCATTTTGGACGTGATGATGCCCCGTATGGACGGATTCGAGCTCCTGAGGGAATTAAGAAAGACTCGCGATCTGCCCGTAATAATGCTGACCGCCCGGGGGGAAGTCAGCGACCGGGTGGCGGGTTTGGAGATGGGAGCGGACGATTATCTTCCCAAGCCTTTTGAACCCAGGGAGCTGGTAGCCAGAATAAGAAATATCCTCAGGAGGCGGGGTTCAGGGAAAACGCCGTCCTCAAAATCATCCTGGCGCTTCGGCCCCCTGAAGATTAATTATCGAAAACATTCAGTGACCCTGGAAGGGAACCGGATCGAGCTAACCGACCTGGAATTCAGGATACTGTCGGAACTTGCCGGAAATCCCGGTGTGGTCATGGACAGGGACAGCCTCATGGAGCGCACCAGGGGCGTAGAGTGGGAGGCGCTGGACCGTTCTCTTGACGTACTGGTCAGCAGGTTGAGGCAGAAGCTGGGTGATGACCCCAGAAAGCCCAGATTCATAAAAACAGTCTGGGGTTCCGGGTATATGTTCATCGGGGAGGAACCGTCTTGAGAAACAGGATCTTCAGATGGGTACAGCGGTCGATATATCTAAAACTGCTGCTTATTATCATCGCGGCTCACCTGGTGTTGATCTATGCCAGCGTATACACTCACAAAGCGGTCTTCAAATCCACCCGTTACCGCAAGGCGATGGAAAATTCCGTAAACCTGTGCCGGTACGTGGTAGAGGATATAGGCGCCCCCGCCGATACGGCGAGGGCCAGAGAGCTGGCCGAAGAACTAAACATAAGTATTCGAATCCAGACAGACGGGTTTACCTGGGAGAATCCGGCGGGTATGAGGAAGATAGATTCCGAAAGGCTTTCCCAGTACGTCGATCCTGAAGTGCGGGCGGGATTCAACGAGGGGTTCGAGGTAGAGATAAAGCGTGGCGGGGTGACTTACCAGCTGTTGCTTCAGAACCGTGAGGAGACTTTGCCTTACGCCGCTGAGCTTCTGATGTTTCTGAATGTCCTATACATAACGCTTTTTGTGGCTTTGGTCCTTCTCGCCGTTCACTGGCAGATAAAACCGTTCAGGCTGCTCCATGACTCCGCCGAGAGGATCGCTGAAGGAAAGCTTGATTTTGAACTGTCCACGGGCAGGAAGGACGAGCTGGGCGCGCTGGTGGAGACATTCAATAAAATGCGCGGAAAGATCAGGGAGATGATACAGTGCAGGGACCAGCTGCTGCTTGACGTCAGCCACGAGTTCAGATCGCCGCTGACCCGCATGAAGGTTTCTCTGGAGATGATGGAGGATAGTGAGGAGAGGGATAATCTGATTTCGGATATAACCGAGCTTGAGACCATGATCACCGAGCTTCTGGAAGGAGCCAGGCTTAACAGCCAGCACGGGGACCTTGATCTGCGTGGTATCGACATCGCTGCCCTTATCAGGGATGTTTGCCTTGAATTCGAGCAGAGAGAGCCCGGAATAAAATTCAGCCCGGAAGGGTGCCGGCCCGTGATTACGGCCGACCGGCATAGGCTGAGGATACTCTTTAAGAACATAATCGCGAACGCTTTGAAATACTCCAGGCCGCGGGGGAAGCCGGTGGAGGTTGACATTGAGGAAGCCGCCGATGATATAACCGTCAGCGTGAAGGACTACGGCCGGGGCATCCCCCAGGAAGAGATTCCATTCATATTCGAGCCGTTCTACCGGGTGGACAAATCCCGCACCAAGGTATCAGGCGGGTACGGACTGGGAATGCATCTCAGCAAGAGAATAGTTGACGCCCACGGGGGCGATATCTCCATAGATAGCGGAATAGGTGAGGGGACCAGAGTCACTGTCCTGTTAAAAAAAATAGAGCCGAGCGGTAACTCTGGAACGAGAGAATAATCACTGAAGATAAAAAATCATCTCTGAAGCATTGACAAGAAGAGATACTGCTACTATATTAGTATCAGTTATTATTATGATTGCGGCCACTGTTCGAGGGGAGTGAGTTTGAAGATACTGACCAAGCAGTCTGATTACGCCATAAGGGCTCTTATAGAACTGGCCCGGGCCGGCGAGGATTTTCTCTCTTCAAGGGAGATATCAAAGAGGCAGAATATCCCATATCACTTTCTTCGCAGAATTATGGGGGATCTCATAAAGAGCGGTATGGTCGAGTCCAGAGAAGGAGCGGGCGGCGGAATGAAGTTGGGCAGTGAGCCTCACAGCATAAAGATAACCGAGGTGATGGAGATATTTCAGGGCAGGATCGAGCTGTCAGACTGCATGTTCAGAAAGAAAATCTGCGAAAACAGAAAGACCTGTGTTCTGAGAAAAGAGATAAAGCGCATAGAAAAAGTGGTGGCCGATGAATTTTCCAGGATAACTATCGGAAGTCTGAATGATAAGATAGAGAAAGGAAATTAATGTTGTGAGAGACAGAGGTTTGAATAATCGCGAAATAGGAATGCTTAAAAGCACAGGTTCGAGGGTATACCTGAATTGAAGAAGGAGGTCTCAAAATGAGTATGTTCTGTTACCAGTGCCAGGAAACGGCCAGGAACACCGCCTGCACCAAGAGAGGAGTGTGTGGAAAGCCTGAGGAAACCGCCAACCTTCAGGATCTTTTGATATTCGCCCTGCAGGGGATAGCGCTGGTCAATGAGAAGGCGGGGGGGACTATCGGGAGGAAGGACGGCGAATTCGTCTGCGAGGCGCTCTTTTCCACCATCACAAACGCGAATTTCGACGACGAAAGGATTTCGAAACTGATCCGCCAAGCCTTACGGATCAGGGATCGGTTGGCCGCAGAAGCCGGGGAAGAGGCCCTGGCCGGCCTCCCCGACTCAGCCACATGGAGCGGGGAATCCATAGATGATTTTCGGCGAAAGGCTCAGGAGGCCGGGATTCTCAGTTTCTCTGACGATCAGGACATAAGATCTCTGAAATCCCTCCTGCTTTACGGCATGAAGGGAATCGCGGCGTACACCGATCACGCGGCGGTTCTGGGATATTTCGATGACGACATATTCGATTTTCAGTTCAGGGCGCTGGCCGCGATCGCGGCCGAGAGCGACCGGGAAAGGCTGACCTCGTTGGCGCTGGAAGCGGGAGAGGCCGCGGTAAAAGCGATGGCCCTGCTCGACAAGGCCAACACAGAAGCTTACGGCCATCCGGAAATGACCCGGGTAAATATAGGAGTAGGCGAGAATCCCGGAATCCTTATATCGGGGCATGACCTCAGGGACATGGAGGAACTGTTGGCCCAGACTGAAGGGGAAGGAGTGGATGTCTATACTCACAGCGAGATGCTTCCGGCGAACTATTACCCCGCTTTCAAGAAGTACGACCACTTCGTTGGAAACTACGGCAATTCCTGGTGGAAACAGAACAAGGAGTTCGAATCTTTCAATGGTCCTATTCTTATGACCACCAATTGCATCATTCCGGTCAAGGATTCTTACGCCGGCAGGATATTCACCACTGGAATGGCTGGTTATCCCGGTGTCGAACATATCCCCGACAGGGAAAACGGGGGGCGGAAGGATTTCTCCCAGCTTATAGAGATGGCCAAACAGTGCGATCCGCCCGAGGAGATCGAAAGCGGCGAGATAATGGGAGGATTCGCCCACAATCAAGTGATGGCTCTAGCTGACAAGATAGTGGAGGCGGTAAAGTCGGGAGCCATAAAGCGCTTTATAGTAATGGCGGGGTGCGACGGAAGGCAGTCGGCCCGCGGTTACTATACCGAAGTGGCCGAGGAACTGCCGGAAGGGGCTGTCATACTGACTGCGGGCTGTGCAAAGTACAGGTACAACAAGCTGGACCTGGGAGATATTGAAGGAATACCCAGGGTGCTGGACGCGGGACAGTGCAACGATTCCTACTCCATAGCGCTGATCGCTCTGAAGCTTAAGGAGATTTTCGGGGCTGACGATGTAAATGACCTTCCGGTTTCTCTCGATATAGCCTGGTATGAGCAGAAGGCGGTGG
Source organism: uncultured bacterium (assembly GCA_964488475.1). Classification (GTDB taxonomy): domain Bacteria; phylum Krumholzibacteriota; class Krumholzibacteriia; order Krumholzibacteriales; family WJIX01; genus CAZAUK01. The sequence goes on along the minus strand of CAZAUK010000014.1, from coordinate 70,062 downwards.
CGGTTCTCCTGGCGCTTCTGCATCTGGGGTTCAAGGATCTGAGGCTGGGCCCCACTCTTCCCGCCTTTCTTTCACCAAACGTGGCCGCTCTGCTGGTGGAGAAGTTCGGAATAAAACCGGTCGGGGAAGTCAAAGAAGATATCGAAGCGATGATGAAAGGCGAATAGAATTCGACTCTGGCGTCGTTCAGCCGGGAACCCGCGGAAATGCTATCCGGCCGTTGAGCTTAGCGGGTTTCTGGTAGAGGAGGGTTCCTGCTTGATAATCCGGAATAAAAAATTCATGTTGACTCACACAAAAATAGTTAGTAACTTCTAATTAAGTTAGTGTTGGCTAATTTTTTGCGGTGGATATGAAATTATGCTTAGTTCCAGTTTGGAAGACTATCTTGAAGCGATATTACTGCTGGACCATAAACAGAAGGTGGTCAGGGTAAAGGACATCAGCGAGATAAAGAAAGTCAGCATGCCCAGCGTACACCAGGCACTGACCGTTCTAAAGAAAGGGGGCATGGTCAGACACGAGAGCTACGGGTATGTCGAGCTGACCGGAAAAGGCAGGAGGGAAGGCGAGAGGATATATAATCGCCACAGGATCATCAGGAAATTCCTTACCGATATACTGGATATTCCGGATAAAGTGGCTGAAGAGGAAGCCTGCAGGCTGGAGCACTATATAAGCGGCGAGACCCAGCGGAAACTTTCCGAGTTCATAAGAACCGTCGAGTCCTGCCCCCACAGCGGAAAACGCCGGGGAGGCTGCGGAGACTAAAATAAACGATGTTATTTGGCATCTATCTTTTACACAACGGGAGTGACAGCGATTGTTTTTCAGAAGAACTCATAGAGCAAGCAGTCATGGATTTTCCATAACCGACATGAGGCCGGGGCAGGAGGGTGTGGTAACGGGAGCCCGGGGAGGGCCGGGAGTATTGAAGAACCTTGAGAATCTGGGAATAAGGCCGGGAGTCAAGGTCAAGGTAGTCAGCAGGCATTTCATGAAAGGTCCCGTAGTTATAATGGTCGGCAATTCCAGGGTGGCGGTGGGATTCGGAATGGCCAGGAAGATTAAGGTTCGCCCTTATGAAGGAGAGAAAGGCCGGGGGGCTCTGTAATGAAAAGGGTTCTGCTGCTGGGCAATCCAAATGTCGGCAAATCAGCCATCTTCTCCAGGCTGACCGGAGCCAGGGTGATAGCCTCTAACTATCCCGGAACAACCGTAGAGCTGACCGAAGGTATTCTAAGGGCGGAAGGTGAAGAATACGAGGTCATAGATGTTCCGGGCACCTACACACTCGATCCGGGGACTGAAGCGGAAAAGGTAGCGGTCAGGGTCCTGGATGATTTCCTCAGAAGCGAACCTTCGCAAAACACCATAGTGGTGAATGTCATCGATTCCACCAACCTTGAGAGGAATCTCAATCTGACTCTTCAGTTGCTGCGAAAAAGGATTCCGGTCATCATCGCTCTTAATTTCTGGGACAAGGCCTGTCACACCGGCGTTTCCATAGATACGGAAGAACTCGAGGATATTCTCGGAATTCCGGTCGTCACCACCTGCGGAGTAACTGGCGAAGGCATTAAAAATCTTGTCGAAAGCATCAGCCGGGCGAAGACCTCCGGTTTTAAATTTGACGACGGTGAAAGGTGGAGCGAGATCGGAAATATCGTGGAGAAGGTACAGACTCTCAGCCACCGCCACCATACTCCGCTGGAAGCCTTCGGTGATTTCTCGGTCAAGCCGGTTTCGGGGATTCCCATAGCGTTGGTGATCGTCTTTATTTCTTTTCAGATCATACGGTTTGTAGGGGAGAGCCTGATAACCTATATTATGGATCCGCTTTTCGAATCGGTCTGGGCTCCCCTTATGATGAGGCTCTCGGCGGCCCTCGGTTCGGGTGGGATAATCCACAACATCCTCATCGGCAAGCTGTTGGACGGGCAGATCGACTTCGGCCAGTCATTCGGAATCCTGACCACCGGTCTTTATGTGCCACTGGCGGCGGTGCTGCCCTATATACTGTCTTTCTACTTCGTCCTTTCCGTCCTGGAGGATTCGGGCTACCTGCCAAGGCTGGCCGTTCTGGTCGATAACGCCATGCACAAAATAGGCCTTCACGGATACGGGATAATTCCCATGGTCCTGGGCCTGGGTTGCAACGTGCCGGGGGCGCTCGCCACCAGGCTTATGGAGACGAAAAGAGAAAGGTTTCTCGCTCTTACCATAATGGCGATAGCCGTTCCTTGTATGGCCCAGACCGCCATGATAATGGGTCTGGTGGGAAGGGAGGGGGCTTACGGGCTGTTCATCGTATTCGGAACCCTCTTTCTGGTGTGGCTTTCCCTGGGGCTTATTCTGAACAGGTTCATGAAGGGCCGGGCCCCGGAGCTGTTTATCGAGATACCCCCTTACCGGCTTCCCTACTGGGGTGGGCTGTTCAAGAAACTGTGGATGCGCCTGTTCTGGTTCATCAGGGAGGCGGTTCCATGGGTGCTGATCGGCGTCTTCTCTCTGAATATCCTGTATACCCTGGGAGTAATAGAGTTCGTGGGCGGTATTCTCAGCCCTGTCATATCCGGCCTGTTCGGGTTGCCCCCTGACGCTGTAGCGGGGCTTATAGTTGGATTTCTAAGGAAGGATGTCGCCGTGGGAATGTTGATCCCCCTCGGGCTTACCTCCAAGCAGCTGATAATCGCCAGTGTGGTCCTTACCATGTATTTCCCCTGCGCGGCCACCTTCGCGGTGATGGTAAAGGAATTCTCGGTAAAGGACATGATAAGATCGGCTTCCATAATGGTGGCAGCCACCCTGGTGGTGGGCGGGCTGCTCAATCTGATCCTTTAGTCGCGGCCGGCGGCAGGAGGAAGGCATTTCACAAATCGGCGCCCCCTGTCTTACCCTCCCCAGGTTTTATCCGTCCAAACCGCCCCGGAAAGCTCAGGGAAGGTATTTGACCTCGAGCAGGGGAATGAAATCTCCCTCTTCCACCCTCGCCTTGCCGGCCTTTCTTCCGATATCTATTGCGGCCTGGGCCATCTGGTATTTCATGCTGGGCCAGTGTGACACCTCTGCCTTTACCACATATTCGCCCCGGGGTACCCGTTTTCCTTTGGAATCTTTCAGATTCCAGGTATAAATGTGGTGGCCCACGTCTATGCTGGCGCCGGTCACCGCGTCGATATCCTTGAATTCCGATCTTTCAGCCCAGATGGGAAGAACGATCTGGGAGTTTTTAACGTAGCCGCTGAATCCTGAAACATACATGGTTGTGATATAATTTCCCTCCCCGTCCTCAACCCAGACGGCTGTCTGGGGTGGGAGTTCATCCTTGAATCCAAGGACGAAATCGACTACCAGACATGGTTTCTCTACGTTTTCCGGATCGAACCTGCTCATATCCGGTTTCATCCCGCTGTAGACCATCTCGGCGGCATCCGAATCCGGATATTTCACGGCAACGTCGATCCAGTATCTCATTCCTCTTCTCTGGTGCGCAATCCCCAATAAATACATGGCTTCGGCCCTTATGGAATCGCTTCCGGCGTTTTCCAGGACGTATTCCAGATCGCTGATGCTCTGTTCCCTTTTTCCCACGAAGAAGGGGAAGTATATTCCCATACTTCCTCTGGTGAGTCTGAGATCTGTGTCTTCCGGCGAGAGCTCGACCGCTTTGTCCAGATATTTCATCGATTCGAATACCAGATTGGTCCTGAGATCCGTGTCACCGGCAATCCTGTCGTCGTATCCCTTCTCGGCCAGGCGGGCCACCAAAAGACCAAGAAGCTCATAAACTTCAGAGCTTTCAGGGTTGATGGTCACGGCCTTCTTCAGGATTTCGACCGCCTTCTCATAGTCCCCCGATCCTTGAGCCTCGCCGGCCCGCAGGAGCGCCTCCTGGAGCTCCTTTTCGCCATGAGCCCCGGTTTCAGCCGGTTGGGGCCTTTTGTCTTCCGATTCTTTGCCGCCCGCCGATTCCAGGCCTTCTAGTTTTACTCCGGCTTCCTCAGCCGCCTCGGAACCGGGGGACAGTTCGATTATTTTTTTCCAGGCGGCCCTGGCCTTTTCGTCTTCACCTTTCCCGGCGTATGCGGAGCCGAGCAGGTTATACGCCAGAAGTTTGCTGTTATCCGACGCCTTTACCGGGTCTTCCTCGAACGCGGCAACGGCAAATTCCAGATCTTCTATTCCAGTGTCGGCCTTGTTGAAGAAAGGAGGAACATTCGTGTATATTATTCCCCGAAAGATGCGGGCGGTCAGGTTTCCGGCGTTCAGGGAAACCGACTTGTCAAGAAGAGCGAAAGACCTGTTAGCCAGTTCTCCTGCTTCCATGTAGTTCTTGGTCTGTCCCGCCATCATTCCCGAGTAAAAGCCGAGGTAGGCGTTGACATCGGAGTTTTCAGGGTATTTGGCAAGGGCTTTTTCCAGGACTTCTACAGCTTCACCTAGCTTTCCGCCTTCGCGAAGCTTCTTCGATCTTTCTATGAATTCTTCGGCTGTATCCGCCGCGGCCGCCGCCGAGCAGAGCGTTATAGCGGCAACAGTTATTGAGATTATGATCTTTTTCATGAGCTCACCTTCCGGTTTTAATCAGTCTGGAACTAACTGGTAACGGCGCGTATTAAACATGAAATAAAAGAATAAATCAACAGGATTTCTCAATCCGGTAGCCGGGCGGGCGGTATTCGGCTATAATGTTAAAGGGACTGAACACTCTCTGACACCATAAAGTTACTTGGAGGATGAAAGGCAACCCCATATCTTTTTAATAGGATGTGATTACTCCTATTACTTAAGGAGGGATAGCGCCAGCCGGAATGATCTAAAAAGGATGCGGGAAAGCCGGCGCCACTCGGAGGATAGGACAATGAGAATCCTTTTGGTCGAAGATGATATACAGTTACTGGAGTTGATAAAGAGGTGGCTTGAGGAATACGGGGAATGCGACACGGCCGAGGACGGCCAGGAAGCCGTTGAGCTTTTCGCTGGTTCGCTTGATAACGGGGAAAGATACGGTCTGGTGGTCCTGGATATCCTTATGCCGCGTATGAGCGGCCGCAAAGCGCTCAGGAAGATGAGGTCCCTGGAGAGGGAAAATGGGATCGGGGAGGCCGAAGGGGTCAAGGTCATAGTTATAAGCGCGATGAGCGATCCGAATAACATAATAGAATCCTACAGGCAGAAATGCGGGGCTTACCTTGTAAAACCGGTAAGAAAGTGTGATTTTGAAAGGGAATTGAGCCTGCTTGGAATATCGAAGAAAGAGGGGGTTGAATAAGGCGCCCCGGACCCTTCTTATAACCTCTTCCAGAATCCGATCAGCCTTCTTTTCCCCCACAGGCTGTTGAACTCGGAAACCGCGATAGTCTTCTCGAATACATCTATCAGGTTGAAAGAGTTGCCGAATATACTCCTCTGGTATATGCTGCTCAGGGAGTTGGCGTTCACTACCAGGGTATCCCCCATCCTGACAGCGTAAGAGTAGGAAGAGGTCCCGGTCATGACCAGGTTGACCCCGGCGTCCACCAGCTTTCTAAGGATATCCCCGCTGTCCTCGAGAAGACCTTTTTCCCTGCTGTGAGGAATGGGGATAATGTTGTGGTGCAGAAAGACCGCTTTGAAATCCGCCTTGGCCTGGTTCAGCTCCTGGAGTACACTTCTGGTCTCGGTCGGCCCGACTATTCCGTTGGATGAATCGTACTGGGCTGTCGAAATCCCCTTTACAAAGATATTGTCGTCCTGGTAGCTCTGGTCATAGGGGCCAAAGTACTCGTTGAAAAGGTAATAGCCAAGATAGTTTATGTCTCTGCCTGCCGGGGTGAAGATCTTAGGGAATTTCATCCTGGAGAATTTCTCTTTCGCCGCGAGATAATTTTCGGTTATGCCTTCAAAGACTATGCCGCCGCAGTGGGCGAACAGATCGGGCTCTAGTTTTTCGATGCTCTTTGCGGCGTTCCGAAAATGTTTTTCGAGAAAGGGCCTTGTCTTGGATATAAAAGAGTTCGATACCTGAACTATCCGGAATTCCCTGGCTCCCAGGTCGGTGAATACTTCAGGGGCGTCCATGAAAAACTTGCGCAGTTTTCTCTCTCCGTTGACCCTTCTGGTTATAAGTCTGAACTCTCCGCCCTCAGTTTCGATCACTCCATAGGAATTTACGTCTCCATACCTGGTTTTACTGCAGGAGAGCGTCCCCGCGTTGATAAAGAGCGTGTTCTCGGCCTTGTGAACGTTGGGGTAGTGGCGGTGTCCCGAGAGCACCAGGTCCACGCCATAGCGTAAGAAGAGATCCAGCAGGTCGCCGGCGTTGGAAAGGACGTTTCTTTCCCTGCCGGCCATGGGAATAGGTACTACGTGGTGGTGTATTACCACTATCTTCACCGGCTTGTCCTGGTTTTCATTGAAAGCCCGGCTGAGCATCTGGAATTTGTGCATCCCCACTCTTCCCTGGTTGCTGTCCGATATGGAGCTGTTGACGTAGGCCACCATCGCTTCGTCTGTCGCGAAAACCCCGCTGGTGGGGCCGATCTCCCTCTTGAAAAGGAAAACCCCCCCGTTTCTGGCGTCGTGGTTTCCGGGAATCACCACCAGCGGCGGTTCGATGGTATCCAGAAGCCTTCTCGCAGACTGGAACTCCTCCAGGCGTCCCGAGTTGGTCACGTCGCCGGAATGGATAACCAGGTCGAATCCTTCGCTGTTGATTCTCTTGACGGTGTCGGTGAATACATCTCTTCTGAACTCCGGACCGCTGCAGATATGGGTATCTGATATATGGCAGATTCTCATTGCTAATCCCTGGATATGTGAGTGCCTATAATGTGCCTTTCGATGGCGAATATATCGCCGAAAGTGAGAACAGCGACTATTCTGCCCTTTTCTTCCACAAGCAGGTGTTTGACCCCTTTTTCGGTCATTGTTTCCACCGCTTTTCTGACCGAGTCGCCTATATTTATGGTGATAAGGCTGGTATTCATGATCTTTTCAACCGGGGTGAAAGGGCTAAGCCCTTCGGCCACTACTTTCCTGTTTATGTCGCTGTCGGTAAAAAACCCCACGGTATCTCCGCCCTTGGTGACCACCATCGAGCTTACTCCCAGCTCGCTCATTCTTTTCGCCGCCTCCTGGACGGTCCCTCCCTTTTTTATCCCGATGAGGGTCTTTTTTACGAAGGCCCTCACCGGTTGATCGAGATTATATTGACCGCCTTCTTTTTGATTCACGGCTGCAGCCTCCCTTCCAGCCTGCTCATCGAGTCCTCTAGAATCTCTTTCAGCGAAGTCTCGAAGTCAGTATTTTTGATTATCTTGACGTCGTTCTTGGCCGCCATGGTAAGAATATACTCATGGGCTCTTCGAATGTTATCCATATTCCTGACGTATCTTTCCGGGTCTCTCAAACTCCCCCTTTCCCTCTCGTAAAACTGGTTTTTGTGCTGTTCGACGTCCGGTATGTCCAGAATATACTGGAGCAGGTCCGCCCCGTACAATTTTAGCCTCCCCCTGATAAATCCGGGAATCAGGTGCACTCCGTTTATCACCATCTTGAGGCCTTCCTCTATCGCCCTTTTCATCACCGCTATGACCCCTTCACAGACCAGGCTGGCCTGCTGCTGAAACGCGTACATTTGGCGGTCGTCGACCAGGGGGGTCTTCAGGCTTCCCCCTGCTTCAAAGGAAGAGGTGTGGAGGGTCGGTATCAGCTCCTTGGATATTATAGCCCTCATAATCTCCCTGATCGTATCAGTGCTGACGAGCCTGGTGATTCCCAGGCGATGGCCGATCTCGGCGGATATTGTCGATTTGCCCACACCCGAGCCCCCTCCTATCATTATGAAAAGGGGTTTTGTGGAATTCTTTATCGCGCTCCTTACCAGGTAGTTTCTGTTTTCCAGCCGGTAGCCTTCCTTGAGCAGCTTTTGCGATATTATCTCCTTCAGCTCGGTGGATAGAATGACATCTTTTCCAGCTGCGGTCAGCTGGTCCCTGGTGTTGTTGGCAATCTCGTAGGATTTCTCCAGGGAAAGCCCCGAACTGGTGAGGGATCTCGCGAATATACCCCTTGAGAAGGGAAACTTTTTGTTATTTTTGACGATATAGAGCATTTTCACCACCCTCCGATCGACCGGGCCAGACTCAGCACGGAGCTCTCCAGGTCTTCCACGTTTCCGCCGACCAGCTCCGGCCTGTTGTTGAGGAATATAATATCCAGCCCCGCTTTCCGGGCTTTGGACGCTGCTATGTCTATGGAAGCTGCTTTTATCTCGGTCAGAAGAAGGTCGGCGTCTTTCAGCCCCTCCTCGAGGTCCTTTTCCAGGACCTTCCGGTTGGAGAGGCTGTTTGATATACCGGTGACATCGCAGGAATAGTTGGTTTCAAGATACCCGGACAGAGTCGGATTGATCCTCTTATCGGCCGTGGTCGCCACGAAGATCTTTCTGCCCTCTATCTCTCCCAGTGGTTCGGGACGGAATACGGTAAGGGCCAATGCGATATCAGGGTTGATGTCCAGTATGCCCTTTCGGACCTCCTCCACCTTTTCAGGCCCCGCCACCGGCTCTTCGCACATGGTCACTATGGCGAGGTTGGATATGGCTATTCTGTACTCGCCGAAGAACCTTATGATATTCTCTATAGGCTGCCCCGCTCCCGCTATGACAATATTCCCCCCTGTCATCACGGGAGGAAGAGTGGCTCCAGACCCCTCCATTATAACGAATTTCTTATCCATTCCGCTGGCTATTTCAGCGCCGGCGGCGACATTTGAGATATAGGGGCTGCCGGCCATCCCCCCTCCGCATCTTCTGCATCCCACAGTTACCACACCGGCCAGAAGGGCGTCCTCCCAGTAATCGCTGGCGGCGTGGCCTCCTCTTTCAGCCACTTCGATAAGGGTTTCAGCGGTAAGATCTATCTTTTGGGGATCTATTACTTCCGGTTGGGCCGGGCCGCCCCTTCCCATACAAACTACCACCGGATCGAAGCTGTTTCTCTTCAGAAGCCTCGAGACGTATACACCCACGGCGGTCTTGCCGACCCTCTTGCCGGTGCCTATTATCGACAGGCTGGGCTTGGCGATCAGCTTCCGGCGGCGGGGCGGCGTAAAGACAAAATCAGCGCCAGAGTAAGTGACCCCTTTACGCATAAGAAGCGATCCGATTCGAAATCGTTTGAAATAGTCTATTACCGGCTCATCGGATAGGTCCACCGCTATATTGGGAGAAGTCTGAACTATCGCTTTCTCGATCAACTCCAGAACGGAATCGCCGGGATCCTGCAGTTGAAACAGCGGATATTCCGCTCTGTCTCCCAGTTCTCTTGAGGCGTCGGCAACCTTTTCCGTTCCACCAATAAAGACCGCCCCAGCTATTCGAGCGCCTTTCGACTCGATATCATCAATGGCCGCTACGGTTACCGGGGGATAGTGTTCGCCGTCGATAAGGCACAGGACTCTTTTGTCTTTTAGAAGGTAATCCATAACATTTCAGGGTATAAACCAAATTAAGGCCGACCTTTTGAGGATTCCAGATATCCTGTTTAAAGTCAATATTTATATTCGGGCTCCCGGGATCGCGGTGGATGCGTTCAGCCCGCTTGCTTATTTCGCGGAAGGCGCGGTGTGAGAACGCCGATCGGAATGCGGGGCGCGATGCATCCGGAACAGGGCTTCGGGGTCAGGCGCGGCCGGCGGGCGGGTCCGGTCGCCCGGCCTGGGGGCCGGGGCGTACGAGATCGACTACGGTGGCTCCCCAGCCTCCTTCCCCCTCCCCCGCCGTGTGAAAACCCTCTACCTGGGGCATATTCTCGAGAATGGATAAAACTCTATTTTTCAGGATTCCACGCCCCTTACCGTGAATTATTCTTAGAGTGTAAATCTTTCTTTTAAGGCATTCGGCGACGTAGTCGTTCAGCAGCTCCTTGACTTCGGAAGGACGGAAAGTGTGTAAATCAAGTATTCCGTCGACGGGCAGTTCTATGGGATCCCGATAGTTTTCGTTCATCTTTCTTCGGCGGCCTTAACCTCTGGACATGGAACCTGTTCAATGTTAACTTGTATTAAGTATACAATTCGACCGTCCGTTCGCTCCAGGGAAAAGAGTATCCTCAGTCGGGAGTGGATGGAGAAGATAGATAGATCTAGAGCGAAAGGAAATGGTGATGAAAAGATTTTTATTGGTCACGATATCAGTGCTTCTGACCTCTATGCTTCTGACCGGGTGTTCGAAAGAGGGGGAGGAGGGCGAAACCCTTAAAGATAAAGACACGGAAATTGCCGGGTCCTCCAAGACGGTGGCGGTGGTAGACGGAGTCAATATAACAGAGAGGGAACTCGCCCAGAAAGTAGACGATATGCTTCAAAGGTCCGGCGGCGGGATGAGCTCTGAACAGCTCGAGACCATGAGACCTTCCATAAGGCCACAGGCGCTGGCGAACCTGATAAGCTACAAGCTTCTTCTGAGCGCGGCGGAAAGCGAGGATATCGCCTCCAGTGAAACCGAGATAAAGTCCAGGACAGAGAAGATCATGGAAGAGTATCCTTCGGAAGAGGATTTTTATAGCAAGCTCGAAGAAGTGGGCATGAGCAGGATGGACTTCAAGGAGAGGCTGGGCGAGCAGATAAGAGTCGAGAAGCTTCTGGATCAAAAGACATCCGGGGCCGAGCTCCCCTCAGAACAGGAGATCAAGGATTATTACGACTCTCACCCTGAGACGTTCATGGAGAATGAGCAGGTGAGAGCGAGCCATATCCTGATAACAGTGGAAGACGGCGAAACGGAGCAGGAAAAGGCGGAGAAGCGCGAGAGGCTGGAGAACATTCTCAAGGATGTAAGAAATGGCGCATCCTTCAGCGAAACCGCCACCCTGTATTCGGACTGCCCCAGCAAGGAAAAGGGAGGAGACCTGGGTTTCTTCTCCAAGGGTGATATGGTCAAACCTTTCAGCGACGCCGCCTTCGCCATGAAAGAGGGCGAAATAAGCGATATTGTGGAAACCAGGTTCGGATACCATATAATCAATCTTACCGACCGCAAGGAAGCCAGGAAGATACCCTTCGATGAGGCAAAGAAAGATATCCTCGAATATATGGAGGGCAGGAGCAAGAACGAGGCGATCAATAATTACCTGGCCGAACTCAGGGAAAAGGCTGACATAGAATACGCGGATTCCAGCCTGGTCCGGTAGGCCGGGTAAAGTGCCGCTGGGGTTTGAGCCGGCGCGCCGCTGGGGGGCGGGCCGGTTTTGCCTTTCCGGCCGCGCGGTTAAACGGCGTCCTATTCCGCATGCGCCATGAAAAGACTGTTTCTCAATCCAAATCCAGAAACTTTTCTTTCCAATGTTAAGGAGGAAAGGAAGATTCTGGAATTTCACCGAAAGCTTGACGGGTACCGCCCCACCCCCCTGATAAGCTGTCCCCGCACGGCTTCTGCGCTCGGAGCAAAAGAAGTCCTTATAAAGGATGAATCCAATAGGCTGGGCCTTTCCGCCTTCAAGATACTGGGGGCCAGCTGGGCGGTCTACAAGCTGGCAATGGAAAGGTTTGGGGTCTCGCACCATCAGTGGGGGAATCTGGAAGAGCTTCGAGAGGTCATCGGTGGAGCTTTCCGGCCCAACCTGGTTACCGCGACTGACGGAAATCACGGCAGGGCGGTCGCCAGGACGGCATCCTGGTTCGGTTTCGGCGCCCGAGTCTTTGTTCCGGAGGGAACCGCCCCCGCCAGAATATCCGCGATAGAGTCGGAAGGGGCTGAAGTGGTTACTGTGCGGGGCGATTATTCCCACGCCGTCGAAGCGGCCAGGAGCTGGGACGGAGAGGATGCCTGGCTGGTTCAGGACACAGCCTGGCCCGGATACACCAGGGTCCCTTCCTGGATAGTAGAGGGGTATTCCACGATATTTAGGGAAATCGACCATGACCTGGAAAGTAAAGGGGTGGACCGGCCTCCGGTCTTCGCTGTTCAGGTGGGAGTGGGCAGCCTGGCCTCAGCGGCGGTAAAGCACCTTAAGTCCAGGAGGGGGCGGCGGGAAGTGTTCATTATCAGTGTCGAGCCCCAGGACGCGGCCTGTGCCTTTGAATCGGCGGTGTCGGGCGGGATGGTTCATGTTCCGGGACCTCACAGATCCATTATGGCAGGACTTAACTGCCCGCTTCTTTCCAGTGCCGCCTGGCCCCTGATCAGACGCGGGGTGAACGCCTTCGTAAAGGTTTCAGACGACTGCGCCGGGAAAGCGGTCAGGCTTCTGGAATCGGATGGGGTGGTATCGGGAGAGTCGGGAGCGGCGGCGGTGGCCGGGATTCTGCAGATTCTGGATTCAAAAGCGGACCCCCGCCCGATAAGGGAGAAGTTGGGGGTAGAATCTGATTTCGGCCTTCTCGCCATCTCAACGGAAGGAATCACCGACCCCGCGCTTCGCCGGGGTTCAGGTTGACGATTTGACTCCACCTGGTCTGCCCCCGCGGGGTTTCTCCTCCGAGCCCGTATTATGGTGGGGCGGTATGCGTAATGGTTCGGCTTTCCATATCAACCGGTTGTATTCCTTGATAGAGTTATCGGAGGAGAATGCGCCCATTCTGGCGACGTTAAGAATGGATTTGCCGGTCCAGCCTTCCCGGTCCTTGTAAGCCGAGTCCACCTCCGACTGGCACCGGTGGTAATCCTCGAAATCGGCCAGGACCATGAATCTGTCCTTTCGGATAAGTTCTTCCACCAGGGGCCTGAACAGTGTTTTTTCCTGGGGCGAAAAGAACCCTTTTTCTATCAGGTCCAGGGTTCTCTTCAAAAGAGGGTTCGCCATATAGTGCTCCCGGGGATCGTATCCATCTCCCAGAGCTTCGACTTCGTCGGCGCTCAAGCCGAATGTGAACATGTTTTCCGGCCCCACCTTTTCCAGTATCTCGATGTTCGCTCCGTCCATGGTCCCCACCGTTACCGCTCCGTTCAGGGCCAGCTTCATGTTGCCGGTTCCGGAAGCTTCGAAGCCGGCGGTTGATATCTGTTCGGATACCTCCGCGGCGGGGATTATCCTCTCGGCGAGGGTGACATTGTAATTAGGTATAAAGACGATCTTGATGAATTCATCCGGATCATCGTTTATCATCTCCGCGGCGTGGCATATCAGCTTTATGACCAGCTTGGAGATATAGTAGTTGGGAGCTGTCTTACCGGCGAAGATAAAGGTCCTGGGATGAATCTTGACGCTGGGATCCTCCCTGGTCTGAAGCCACAGGGCGATAATATGCAGAATATTGAGAAGCTGCCTCTTGTACTCGTGTATTCTCTTGATCTGGACGTCGAATATCGATTCAGGGTCTATCCGGTATCCGGTAATTTCGCTGGCCAGGCCGGCCAGGGATTCCTTGTTTTTCATCTTTACCTTGTTGAATTTTTCCCTGAAACCAGAATCACCGGAATACTTTTCTATCCCTTTCACCAGTTCAAGGTCCTTGATCCATTCTGGCCCGATCATTTCCGTAATAAGGGAGGAGAGGTGCGGGTTGCAGGTAAGGAGCCAGCGCCTGGGAGTGATTCCATTAGTGATGTTTTTGAATCTGCCGGGATACAAAGCATTGAAATCGCTGAATATGTTTCCCTTCAAAAGTTCGGTGTGAAGCCTGGAGACTCCATTGACCGAGTGGCTTCCCACGATCGCCAGGTGGGCCATACGCACTTTTTTCCTCTCTCCCTCCTTGATTATAGATATCCTCGAGACAAAATCGCTGTTCCCGATGCGAATAACCGAGGCGTGCTTGAGGAAGCGGTGATTGATCTCATAAATTATCTCAAGATGCCTGGGAAGAAGTTTGCCGAAAATGCTTTCCGGCCATTCCTCCAGCGCCTCTGAAAGAACCGTGTGGTTTGTATAGGCGCAGGTAGTGGTGGTAACGCTCCAGGCGTCCTCCCAGTTGAGGTGATGCTCGTCGATGAGTATACGCATGAGTTCGACTATGGCGAGCGAGGGGTGGGTATCGTTCATCTGTATGGCGACCTTGTCCGGAAAATTCCCAAAGTCGCTGTTATGGGCCAGATACCTTCGAATGATATCCTGAATCGAGCAGGATACGAAGAAGTACTGCTGCTTAAGGCGCAGCTCCTTGCCCTCAAAGCTCATGTCGTTGGGATAGAGCACCTTGGAGATGGTCTCAGAGATGTTCTTTTCCTGCACCGCCTTTAGATAGTCTCCGTGCTGAAAATAGTCCAGGTCGAACTCATTGGAAGCCCGGGAGGACCACAGCCTGAGAGTATTTACGGTCTCGTTGTCGTATCCGGCGATGGGAGTGTCGTAGGCGATTCCGATGACGTTATTGGTGTCTATCCATTCGGTTTTCAGTGCTCCATCCGGCCATTTGGTGTTCTTGGTACGCCCGTAGAATTTCACCGTGTAATTGTATTCGGGCCTTTCGATCTCCCACGGATTGCCGAACTGAAGCCAGGTGTCGGGAAGCTCGTCCTGTCCCAGATTCCTTATCTCCTGTTTGAATATGCCGAATTCGTAACGAATTCCATACCCGTGAGAGGGGATCTGAAGAGTGGCCATGGAGTCCAGGAAGCACGCGGCCAGCCTTCCCAGTCCTCCGTTTCCCAGCCCCGGCTCCGGTTCCTCGCTTTCCAGGACGGATATGTCGAGGTTCAGATCCGCCATGGCCTCCTTGGCCTCTTCGTACATGTCCAGGTTGATGAGGTTGTGGATCAGCGCTCTGCCCATAAGATATTCGGCGGACAGATAATAAACCCTCTTTACGTCGTGCTTGTGGTAGAGCTGCTGGGTGTTTATCCACTGTTCTATCATCCTGTCCCTGACTGTAAGGGCCAGTGAGTAATAGAGGTCTCTGTCGGTCGCGGTGAATTTGTCCTTTGATCGCGAGTATTCCAGATGATTGGCGAAGCTGTACTTTATGCTTCGGCTGTCTAGACCTTTATGGAAAATACCCCATTTTTTAAAAAGCGAACTTTTTCGCATACTATCTCTCCTGAGGCCGCCCGTCTCGATTCCTCGGCTTTCAAGTAAGAACGGCCGGACCGTGAATTCGAGTGGCGGGCTGGTATTAAGAAAACGGCCCCTGCGATCGTCCGGGGACTTCAATTCGGCCGTATGTATGGATTGTCTGATAAGACGCCTCAATATTTCAAGGGTAAAGATTATTTTCGTTCTGGTACACCCACCCGGCAGGAATGCTCATATCAGCGAAAAAGCGCCGATAGTTCATGGAAGTCATCCCGTCCGGGAACCGGCGATCGAAGCTCGGGGCTGAGGGCCTTTTCAGGCCTGAAGTGCTGAAGTATGTGCCGGGATTCAGGGGGTATGAGTGTCTTGATTTTCATTATGTCTCTCTTGTCAAGAAGCGGGGAGACTGCGGTAGTCCTGAATTCATGCTCCATTCCGCAGCCCGCTATAATCTCGATGCTCTCCAGCACCTTGCCGGTCTTGACTTCAGTTCCGGCCAGCTGTGGATATTTATCCAGGGGAGCTTTGACATCCATGGCGATGTAGTCGACGAGATCTTTCAGTATAAGACCGGCTATCATCTTGGGCCTGCTTCCATTGGTGTCGAGCTTGACATCGAACCCCAACGACCTTATTTCGAGGAGAAATTCGGGAAGATCAACGTGAATGGTCGGTTCCCCTCCGGTAATCACCACTCCGTCCAGCAAACTGGTGCGGTATCTTAGAAAACCCAGCACTTCTTCTGTGGTAACCGGTTCGGATTCAGAAGGGTGTTGCGGAATGAGGTCTCCGTTATGGCAGAAGGGACAGCTGAAGTTGCAGCCCTGGGTAAAGATTATAGAAGCCACCCTCCCGGGGAAATCGCTCAAGGAAAATCTCTGAAACCCTCCGATAAGCAACGTCTACACTCCGATGTTGAACTTCTGCCGCATGGCGAACTCTGACTGCTTTCCATCATTCCACTGGCTTACCGGCCTGAGATATCCCACCACCCGCGAATAGATCTCGGTCTTTTTGCCGCACTCCGGGCATTCGGCGACTTCTCCCTTTATATAGCCGTGCTCCGGGCATATCGAGAAGGTGGGGGAGATGGTCAGGTAGGGAAGATGGTATTGCCGGCAGACCTTCCGAATGAAATTTTTTACCGATTCACTGCTCGGGACCGCTTCGCCCAGGAAAACGTGAAGGACCGTCCCTCCTGTATACTTGGTCTGAAGGCTGTCCTGAAGCTCCAGGACCTCGAAGACGTCGCTGGAGTAATTGACCGGCAGCTGGCTGGAATTGGTATAGAAAGGTTTCCCCCGGCTGTCAGCCGGATTGCTGGAGTAGATTATTTCCGGGTAAAGTTTCTTGTCCATCCTGGCCAGACGGAAGGCGGTCCCCTCCGCGGGGGTCGCTTCCAGGTTATAGTGATTTCCGGTCTCCTCCTGGAATTCGCGAAGCCGTTCTCTCATGTGGTCCAGGACTCTTTCCGCGAAGGCCAGTCCCCGCTCTGATCCTATGTCTTCTCCTATCAGGTTGAGGCAGCACTCGTTCATCCCCACCAGCCCTATAGTGGAAAAGTGGTTTGTCCAGTACCGGTCGAACCTCTTCTTTACGTTTCTTAGATAGAACCTGGTGTAAGGGTATAGTTTTTTCTCTGTAAACTGCTCCAGGACCTTTCTCTTGGTCTCCAGGCTGGTGCGGGCAATCTCCATCAGATGATCCAGCCTGTTAATGAAATCTTCCTCATCACCGGCCAGGTGTCCGATCCTGGGCATGTTTATGGTAACCACGCCGATAGAGCCGGTGAGAGGATTGGCGCCGAACAGTCCTCCTCCTCGTTTCTCAAGGTTTCTCAAATCCAGTCTCAGCCTGCAGCACATCGATCTGGCGTCATCGGGGGAGAGCTCCGAGTTTACGAAATTGGCGAAGTAGGGTATCCCGTATTTCGCGGTTATACGCCAGAGATTTTCAAGGCCGGGGTCGTCCCAGTCGAAATCGGAGGTGATGTTATAGGTGGGTATCGGGAAAGTGAATACTCTTCCCTTGGCGTCACCCTCGGACAGTACTTCCAGAAAGGCACTGTTAAGTATGTTCATCTCTTCCCTGAAATCCCCGTACCTTTCGTCTCCGGCCTCCCCGCCTATTATTACAGCCTCGTTTTCCAGGATGGAAGGAGGCTGAAGATCGAAGGTCAGGTTGGTAAAAGGTGTCTGGAACCCTACCCGGGTTGGGACGTTTACGTTGAATATGAATTCCTGCAGAGCCTGTTTCACTTCGTCGTATGATAGGCCATCGTACCTTATGAACGGCGCCAGGAGGGTATCGAAGTTGGAAAAGGCCTGGGCGCCAGCCGCTTCGCCCTGAAGGGTGTAGAAGAAGTTCACTATCTGGCCGAGGGCGGACCGGAAATGCTTTGCGGGAAGGCTTTCCGCTTTACCGCTGGCCCCCTTGAAACCGGAGAGGAGCAGATCCCGAAGGTCCCATCCCACGCAGTATACCGAGAGCAGCCCCAGATCGTGAAGATGCAGCGCTCCGGAGTTATGGGCCTCCCTGACCTCCGGCGTGTAGACCTTGTTCAGCCAGTATGTCTTGCTTATTTCACTGGAGATATAATTGTTCAGCCCCTGCAGCGAATAGGCCATATTACTGTTTTCCTTGACCTTCCAGTCCAGCTTTTCCAGGTAGTTGTCGATCAGGTCGACGTCAGCCTTCGCCACCATCTCCCTGATACGGGCGTGCTGGTCGCGGTAGAGGATGTAAGCCTTGGCGGTCTTCTTGAAAGAAGAAGTGAGCAGGACTTCCTCCACTATATCCTGAAAATCTTCGACTGTCGGAATGTGAGCGTCCAGTGTGACCATGGCGAGGCTTACCACCCGCATGGTCAACTGCCGGGCGGTCTCTTCGCCGAAGTCGCCCGTGGCGCGCCCGGCCTTCAGGATAGCCCTCGTTATCTTGGAAGCGTCGAAGGGGACGACTCTGCCGTCGCGTTTAGATATTCTGGCAAAGCTGGTTTCAAAATTTAAATTGGTTCCTTTGACTTCATCGGTGGAACAGGGATCCATCGCCATCCTCCTCCCGGTTCAATACCTTATAAACGGTCCAGCCGAACGATTATTAATGAAATATCTCTATAGCGTGGAGCTTACGGCCACGGGCGCCAGCGGATTCTAAGAACAGAATACCCTCAATGCCGGAGAGACTCCTGAATAAGAAGTCTATCCGAGTCGGTGCGCGCCGGGCTGTGAATAAGCTTCAGTTCAGCAATATCAATATGTAGACCATAAATTCACGGCCAACCACACTATATTGTGGTTATTTATCCCTGTCAACTTTTTATTTAAAAATTGTCATAAATATTCCGTTCAGAGCCTCTTTACGGGCTTTATGGGCATCGATCCTTTCCGCCCTGATAACATCTCTTGAGCCGGCAATCCAGTATCTCGCTGAATATCATACAGATATATAGACATATATCCTTATGTATGGTATAACCGCCGATCTAAGGCTCCTTGATTATTTAAATCCGAGGTGAGGCGGCAAGTATATTCGCTGCGTTACGGGTGTACCCGGCTATAGGGAAACAGCGCTCCGGCGGATATTTTTCACCGCTAACCGGCTTCAAACAGAAAGGAGAAGAGGGATGAAAAAAGTTTTCACCAAATCAGCCGCGGCCCGCCCCGTTCTTGTACGGAACGTTTTGAGACCTGTAGCGCTGATCTTCATCCTGACCTGCTTTATCGCGGGCCTGCATTCCGCCGAGGCGGTTTCGCAGGAATACGTGGAGTTTTCCGAGATCTGGAGCGCCGATGTCGACGACTACCAGGAATTCCAGGCTAAGATAACCTTCATGGGCTCCCAGACGAAAATTGTAAAAACACTGGCTTTCTCATCAGAAAGCTATGCTCTGGATATGGGGCTGTTCCTTCCTTTTCAGTATCCGGAGGCCGACTATTCCAATGATTCGGAGTTGATAACGATTCAGCTCACCGCGGCGGAGTTTAAGAAGTTCGCGGACCAGATCATGACCCACCCCGAGCTGTTGCCCCTGGGGTATATCCCTGATGCCGCCGGCGCGGTCGCTATAGTGAGGGGATATCCTCCCAACGAGATCGCCTGGGAACACATGTGCGCGGAGCCTGAGCTGAAAACTGTTTTCTCGATCCTTTACAGCAGCATAGATGTGGCCGAGACATCCGACCTGGAGAAGGTGCTCGCCAGAAAAAGAAACTTCGTGGGACCCTGATCGAATACTTAAGGTCAAGAAAAGGCCGGGGGTAAAATTCATTGTACCGGCCTGAAATACAAAGTATAGTGGTTTACATGGCCCGTAAGGAGATAATTGCGTTTTCAGTCATTCTGGTCCTTGCCCTGGCACTCAGAATAGTTTTCTGCGCCGCGGTGGTAGGGTTTCACGCGCCCATAAGGGGAGACGAGATCGATTATCACACTCTGGCCGTGTCACTTAGCGAGGGGGAAGGATTCAAGGGAGAGTGGGGCAGAGCGACCGCCAGAAGGCCCCCTTTATACCCTCTTCTGTTATCCGGGGCTTACCTTCTGTTTGGGCCGGGTTACCAGGTGGGAAGGGCGCTTCAGATCCTGCTGGGTGTTCTGGTGGTGGCTCTGACCTACATGCTGGGGAAAAGATTATTTTCTTCCGGGGTCTCCCTGCTGGCTGCGGCTATCGCCGCTTTTAACCCCTTTCTGATATTTATTAGCGGTTACCTCCTCACTGAGAATTTATATATATGCCTGCTGCTGACCGTTATCATTCTGGTGGTGGACTTTTTCAAATCCCCGCCGAACCCTAAAAGGACCCTGGTATTCGCCGGATTGCTGGCAGGCCTGTGCTCCCTGGCCCGGCCGACAGCTTTTATCTTTTCCGGATTCCTCTGCCTGGTCATTATTATTTGGGGGAGAGGCGGAATCAGAGAAAGAATCGTGAAGGGGGCTATGTTCGCGGCCGCGGTCATTATCGTGATATTCCCCTGGTCCGCCAGAAACCGCGCCGTCCTCGGGGAGACGGTTATTTTTACCACCCACGGCGGCCACACCTTTTACCAGGGCAATAATGAGCTGGTTTACCGGGAGCCCCGGTACAGGGGCGGAGTGGCTCCACTTCAGGCTCTTCCGGAGTGGGACAGGATAAAGGACGCGGGCGAAGTCAGGGCGGATAGCCTGGGATGGGGGCTGGGCCTGGAGTTTGTAAAGGAGAACCCGGGTAAATTCATGGAGCTTGCCGTGAGCAAATTCGCCCGTACCTGGCGGTTTAGAACCGACGTCGGGCTTAGCGGGGTAAAGAGTGGATGGTGGTGGGACAAGAGCAGATTTCTTGGCAGGCTGGCCAGTTCTTTTGACGCCGGGTTGCTGTTTTCGGTCGTTATAATACCGCTTTTCATACTCGGTATTGTTACTTCGGCCGGCCGTTACGTGATCATGACGCCGCTTTACGGGATTTTATTGGCACATACACTGGTGGCGGTGATATTCTTCGGCTCCCTGCGCATGCGGATACCGGCAGAGCCGGTCATAGCCCTCTTCGCCGCGGCCGGATTCCGCGGCATGATAGAGCGGATAGGGCGCCGCCTGAACGGATCGCTTTCGCTGAGTTGATTTTTCAGAGCCCTCAGGGCATTGAAATAAATATGGACAGCGAATTACTCCTCTGTTATCATTTCATCAGAAGCGCGGGGAACAAAATTCGATAAAGCGAAAAGGGACTGAATCTATATAATAGAAGGAAGCGGCTTATGAATGGATCCAGTGATTCATACAAGGGAAAAGTACTTTTCATGGACGATGAGAAAATGTTGAGGCGTGTTGTCTCGATGATGTTGGAAAGCATGGAAATAGAAGTCGATACGGCTTCCGAAGGAGCCGAAGCGGTGACGATGTACCAGCGGAGACTGGATGAGGACTCCAAATACGATGTTGTTATACTGGATCTTAAGGTCACGGAGGGTATGGGAGGGATAGAAGCGGCGCAAAAGATCATAGCTTCAGATCCTGAGGCGCGGGTATACATATCCACGGGTTTTTCCAGCGATCCGATAATAACCGGCTACAGGCGTTACGGAATAACCGGCGCGATCGCTAAGCCTTATACAGCCGAGGAGCTTAGAGCTCTGGTAAGCCGAGCTCTGGCCCATCAGGAATAAACTCTCCGCGGGCGCTTTCCCGGCGCTTGCGTCCCCGGCGCCGGTTTCCGCCGGCCGCAACCTTGGCGCCGGTTTCTCTATAATTTATTAATTCAGCGATGCCGAAACCGCTTGACACTAACTATCCGGATAATATATTATGCACATCCCACAATTAATGTGAGCCGGGCCCTGGGGATGTAGCGGAGCGGCCGCTCAGCCGCGGCGAGTCGGGTTCGCCGCGCGTCGGTCGATATTCCGAGTGGGGATATGATGTCGATTGTTCTCGAATCACCAGCGAGTAGAAGGAGGCAAGGATGTCTAAAACTGTAGAGGCCTTCATGGAGAAGATCAAGACCCGTGACCCGAATGAGCCTGAATTTCATCAGGCGGTGCATGAGGTGGCCAGTTCCCTTATGGATTTCATCGAAGCCAATCCCAAGTATAAAGAGGCCAAGATACTGGAAAGGATCGCCGAACCGGAGCGGGTGATACTGTTTCGGGTGCCCTGGACCGACGATAAGGGCGAGATCCACGTTAACCGCGGGTTCAGAATCGAGATGAACAGCGCGATAGGACCTTACAAGGGCGGATTGCGGTTCCACCCCACGGTCAATCTCGGCATACTGAAGTTTCTTGCCTTCGAGCAGGTTTTCAAGAACGCTCTTACCACACTGCCCATGGGCGGGGGCAAGGGTGGATCCGATTTCGACCCCAAGGGTAAATCGGACGGGGAAGTAATGCGTTTCTGCCAGTCGTTCATGACGGAGCTGAGCAGGCATATAGGCCATAATACCGATGTGCCGGCAGGAGATATAGGTGTGGGGGCGCGTGAAATAGGTTTTCTGTTCGGCCAGTACAAGAGGCTTCGCAACGAGTTTACCGGCGTGCTGACCGGAAAATCCCTCAACTGGGGCGGAAGCCTCATCAGGCCGGAGGCCACCGGTTACGGCGAGGTATATTTCGCCGAGGAAATGCTCAAGACCAAGGGAGATTCCATCGAGGGCAAGACCTGCCTGGTGTCAGGATCCGGTAACGTCGCCCAGTACGCCACCGAGAAGTGCATCCAGATGGGCGCCAAGGTGGTAACCCTCTCCGATTCCAACGGGACCATTCACGACCCCGACGGCATCGACGAAGAAAAGCTAGCCTACGTCATGGAGCTCAAGAACGTCAAGCGCGGGCGTATCAAGGAATACGCCGAGAAGTTCGGAGTGGAATACCTGGAGGGCAAGAGGCCCTGGAACATCAAGTGCGACGTCGCGCTTCCCAGCGCCACCCAGAACGAGATAAGCGGCGAAGACGCCAAGGCCCTTATCAAGAACGGATGTATCTGTGTTTCGGAAGGCGCCAATATGCCCAGTACCCCCGAGGCGATCGACGTATTCATTGACGCCAAGATCCTGTACGGCCCGGGCAAAGCGGCCAACGCAGGCGGAGTATCCACCAGCGGGCTTGAAATGTCGCAGAACAGCCTGAGGTTGAGCTGGACCAGGGAAGAAGTCGACGAGAAACTGCATAATATCATGAAGTCGATTCATGCCCAGTGCGTCGAGTACGGCAAGGAAGGCGATTACGTAAACTACGTGAAAGGCGCGAATGTCACTGGATTCATCAAGGTAGCCGATTCCATGCTCGATCAGGGCGTTGTATGATAACCCGGATTCGGCGGAATGACCCGCCGTCTGCCGGATGATCCGGAATTGCTTCGCGGCGCGGCCGCGGACAATTTACCGGCAAAAAAACGGGGGCTTCAACCGGGAAGCCCCCGTTGCTTTTTTTAAACTGGATCCATGCCCGCCGTTTCCGGCCGGTTAGTCCTGTTCTTGAACCTCCTTGAGTGCCTCGAGCGCCTTCTCATAATCGGGAAGCTCGTGGTTTTCCTCTACAATCTCGATGTATCTGATAACGTCATCGGCGTCTATTATAAGTACGGATCTGTTCAGCAGCCTGAGTTCCTTTATCAGAAGGCCGTAGCTGTTCCCAAAAGAGGCGTCCCTGTGATCCGAGAGGGTTATGACCCTGTCGACACCGGCGGCTCCGCACCATCTCTCCTGGGCGAAAGGCAGGTCCATACTTATGGTCAGGACGACTACATCATCGCTGAAACCGGCCGCTATCTCGTTGAATCTTCTGGTCTGCATGTCGCAGACCTTGGTATCAAGGGAAGGCACCGCGCTGATTATCTTGATCTTCCCCTTGAAATCCTCCAGTGACTTGGGATTCAGTCCGTTGTCAAGTACGGTAAAACCGGGAGCCTGATCCCCCGTTTTAAGCCGGGGTCCTGCCAGCGTCACGGGATTGCCTCCCATACTGGTGATCTGCCTTTCCATGGCATCCTCCTTTTAGTTTCTAACCGAAAGCTACGTCCAGGATCATCATCAAAACAAAGCCGATTATCGCTCCGGTAGTCGAGATATCGGTGTTACCCTCCAGCTGCGATTCGGGTATGACTTCTTCAATTACTATAAATATCATGGCTCCCGCGGCGAATGCCAGGGCGTAAGGTAATATGGCCCTGGAAGCCACCGCCGCCGCCGCCCCCACAACGCCGGCAACAGGTTCGACGATACCGGAAAGCTGCCCGTACCAGAAGGACTTGAACCGGGAGAGCCTTTCCCTTCGAAGGGGCATCGATACGGCCATTCCCTCCGGGAAGTTCTGAATACCCATGCCGACTGCCAGAGCTATCGCTCCCGCGGTGGAAGCGGCTCCCGCGCCGGAAGCTGCCGCTCCGAAAAGGACTCCCACGGCAAGACCTTCCGGAATATTATGAAGGGTTATAGCCAGCACCAGAAGGGTGCTCTTCCGCCAGGATGTGTTTATCCCCTCCGCTTCTTCGATGGAAAAACCTTGATGAAGGTGGGGAAGGATCATGTCGATTATCCTCAGGGCCGCGGCTCCCAGCAGAAATCCCGCTGCGGCCGGAACCCAGGAGGGAAGACCGCCGCCGCTGGCCATCTCAATGGCTGGAGCGAGAAGAGACCAGTAGCTGGCCGCTATCATTACGCCACCCGCGAATCCCAGCATCCAGTCGAGGAGTTTACGGTTTATCTCTTTGACAAGGAAGACGGTTCCGGAACCCAGGGCGGTCATAAGCCAGGTAAATAATGTGGCGATAAGAGCTTGGGAGACAGGGTGAAAATTTTCCAGCCATTCGATCATTGCTTTTCGCTCACCTTTGACCCGATTCGGAGGTTTTGGGAATTCCCCTGGCCGCCCGGCCGCCCGGATGTTTATAGAATTCCCGGTTATCAATGTTTGAATATAGACGCCTCGCTGAATTCTTGCAACAAGGGAAAGGAGAGCCGGCGGGCGGTACTGTGTTTTGCTCCATCAACATTTATCTTTGTTATAATAATGTGTTATATTAAAATATAATCCGTTATAAGCGTTCCCGATCAAGAGGCGCGACGCGATAGTCGAGGAACCGGTTTAGATGAAAGGTTAAGATTATGAACAGGGAAAGGGACTATACTACCCTCGAAATCTTCAGTATCGCAATCAGGTCGGAGATAGAAGCGGCCAAGCTTTACGAGTATATGAAGGGCATGACCGACAACTCAGCGCTCAAGGACAAGTTCGATTTTCTGATATCGCAGGAGCACAAACACGAACAGATTCTCAAGGAAGCTTATGAGGAGATGTTTCCGGAAGTGGATCTTCAAGTCCCTGCGGATTCGGTCCTGCCCAAGGTCGAGGAGATACTGTCAAAATCACCCACCCTCAAGGAGCTCTTTGAACTCGCCATGAAGAAGGAGAAAACGGCGGAGGCTTTCTACGGCGACCTCGCTAAGAGAACCACCAATCCGGCCAGCAGATCACTGCTGCTTTACATGTCCAAGATGGAGCACAGCCATCTCGCCCTTCTGGAAGTGGAATACGAGCAGCTGGAAATGGGGGCCGAAATCGAATCGGACGATTTTCTCAGGGGGCAGCGCCTGATGAACCTGGGCCCCTGATGAGCCGGGCGGCTCTGCTCGACAGCCAGGTTGTTTTAAAATCAAGAAAGGAATCGATTATGGGTCTGGATAGCGTAGAAGAAATCCTGGATTTCGCGATAAAGAAAGAAGAGAGGGCCAACCGTTTCTATACCCGGCTGGCCGACAGGGTCAACCAGGAGAACATGAAGAAGGTCTTCCTGGAATTCGCGGAAGAGGAAAAGGGCCACAAGGAAAAGCTCATCAGGATCAAGGAGGGTGAAAGGCTGGCTCCGTCCAAGGAAAAGGTGATGGATCTTAAGATAGCCGAGTACGTAGAAGACGTGGAGATGGATGAGGAGGTCGATTACCAGCAAGCCCTTATAATCGCCATGAAGTCGGAGAAGGCCTCATACAAGATGTACCAGAAGCTTGCCGGAGCCACCGATGACCCCGAACTGGAGAATCTCTTTATGGGGCTGGCCCAGGAAGAGGCCAAGCACAAACTGAGATTCGAAATAGAATACGACGAGCACGTCCTGAAAGAAGACTGACTGTTTCAAAGAGGCCGGAGGACCCCGCGAATCCATAAGGGTTCAAGGGGCCCCTGATCGAGCGGGGAGGAGCAAGATGAAACCCGACGCCGAGCTGGATTGTATAGGGCTTTACTGTCCCATGCCGATAGCCAGGACCAGGGAGGAGATGGACAGGCTGGAGGAGGGGCAGGTTCTAAGGGTGGAGGCTGATGACCCCGCGGCTGAAGAGGATATAAAGAGCTGGGCCAAAAGGACGGAGAATACTATACTCGATTTCAGCAGGGAAGGCCAAATACTTGTTTTTCATATCAGAAAAGGTGCGTGATTCGTTATGAGCGGCATACTGTATGTCCAGAGCAGCGGCATAGACACCCCCCATCGCCTTTACGCCCCCTTCATTCTGGCTTCCACAGCCAGGGCGATGGATATCGAGGCCGGAATATTCTTCCTTGTCTCGGGCATCACCGCCCTGAAGCGGGGAGAGGCCGAAAAGATCAAGGTGGGAGAATTCCCCACCTTGAGAGAAGTTATGGAGCAGGCCATCAAGGCGGGGGTCGAACTTTATGTCTGCGAGCAGAGCACCCAGCTTCTGGGCCTGAAGCGGGGGGATTTCATTCCCGAAGCGAAGATCGCCGGCGCGGCGAAGCTGAACGACCTTCTGCTTGACTCAGACGCGTCCATAAGTTTTTAAGGAGTGATAAAGTTGATATATCTCGATCACCAGTCGGCTATGCCGGTTGACCGCAGGGTGCTGGAATTCGCCCAAAGGTTCCTCATCGAGGATTTCGGCAATCCCTCTTCACTTCATTCGGCGGGAGCGGCGGCCAGGGACGCTCTGGAAGAAGCCAGGGAGAAAGTCGCCAAACTTATAAACGCCGAAGATCCCAAGAGCGTGATTTTTACTTCGGGGGCCACTGAGTCGAACAATATCGCCATAAAGGGGGCCGCCCTGAGAAACGCCGGCAGGGCCAGGAGGGTGGCGGCCTCGGCCATAGAGCATATCAGTGTTATAAACCCGGTAAAAGAGCTGGCCAAAGGCGGATTTGAAACTGCCGCCATAGCGGTGGATTCAAGCGGCCTGGTAGAGCTTGACCGGCTGAAGGAATCTCTGAAAGAGAAGACGGCGGTTACCTCCATAATGCACGCGAACAGCGAGATCGGGACCATTCAGCCGATCAGGGAGATCGGGGAGATAGTCCGGGAGTCAGGATCCTATTTTCACGTGGACGCCACCGCGTCCGCGGGCCGGATACCGGTTGACGTGCAGGATATGGGAATAGATCTTCTCACCCTCTCGTCGAACGACATGTACGGACCTCGGGGCGCGGGGGCTCTATATGTGAGGCGGGGAGTCAAGGTCCAGTCCATTCTGCCGGGCGGGGGGCAGGAGAGGGGGCTGAGGTCCGGCACGGAAAATGTTTTCGCGGCGGCCGCTTTCGGCGAGGCGGCCAGAATAGCCGGCGAAGAAATGGAGGAAGAAAGCGCAAGGCTTTCCTCGATAAGGAACAAGCTGATATCCGGCATACTCCAGATTGAGGAATCGCGGCTTCTGGGGCATCCTGAAAAAAGGCTTCCCCACCACGCCGGGTTCCGGTTCAGGGGAATAGAGGGTGAGGGCATCCTTCTTCTGATGGACAAGAGGGGCATACAGGTCACCACGGGGTCGGCCTGCTCTTCAAAGACCCTGCAGCCTTCGCACGTTCTTCTGGCAATCGGGCTGAAGCACGAGGAAGCCCATGGAACCATGGTCATGACCCTGGGAAGATCCAACCGCATGGATCAGGCGGAGGAGATAATCACCGCGTCGCGTGAAACGGTAAAGAAGCTAAGAGAGCTTTCTCCCCTCTGGAAAAAATAACGGGGAGGCACCGAGGAGAAGAGAATATGGGTGAAAGTGCACTGAAACTGGTGCTGAGAGTGTTATCCCGGGCTATATCCAGAGAGACGGCGGCTTTCAATTATTATTTCAAGCAGAGCAAGGACACCTCCCTGCCCAGGGGAGTGAGGGGATTGCTGACCAGGCTTTCAGAGGAAGAGAGGAATCACAGGAAACTTATAATCAACGAATATTTAGCCGTCCTCAAGGGCTACGGTGAAGATGACAGGCCGGTTTCCGAAGGCGGGGGTATGTCCTACAGGATCCCTGAAGATCCTGAGTTTGTTCCCCTGGAGACGACGGCTCACCTGGACGTAAAGGCGGTTTCCCTGCCGGCCAGGCTGATCGGCGGCGACAACGTCCTCTCGAGGGTTATCCGGGAAGGGGGGGATCGGGACGTGGGCCTGTTCATAACACTCTACGACGCCATGGGGCACAGCATAGAGACCACCGATGTCAACGCCGCCGCCGCCTCGCTCCTGGGCGAGTATATAGACTCTACCTCATCAGCCGGAGCGGAAAGGGAGAAACTCAGTCCTTCCCGCGCGGTGATGCATCTGAATACAGAATTGGGAGGGGGCCTGGCCGATGAAGGCGTCTTTATAACTCTTTTCTCGGCCTACATAGATCTGGAGAAAGGCAAAGCCCGTTATACAATTGCTGGGCAGGAACCTCCAATGGTTGTCAGAGCGGAAGGGAAGGTCGATTCTCTTCTGCATACCCAGCTTATCCTTGGAATAGATCCCGAATTCAAATACAGGGAATATGAGATACCGTTCTCTAAAGGGGACGCTCTCTGCGTATTCAGCGACGGCCTGGTGGAAGCCCGTAATCCCGGTGAAGAATATTACGGCAGGGGGCGCCTGGCCGAAGTACTGGCGAAGAGCGGGGGGAAGAGCGCCGAAAAGATCATAAGCGATATTCTCGCAGATATAGACGAATTCAGCTCCGGAGTCCCGGTCGAGGATGAGATATCCATACTGCTCGCCTGTTGTCTGAATGACACATAACGGCTGACCCGGTTTCTCCCGTGGTGGGGCTTCGCGGCCGCGGCATAAAATAAGCCGGGATCCAGGGCATATCAGTTCAGAGAGACTTATCCCCTGTTACCTCTCTGAGTTTCTCCAGGAGTGTTTTCCTTTTGTAGGGTTTCTTAAGGAATCCTGACGGGGCCAGGCCATTGAACCGGTCCATTACATCCCTTTCATTGTATCCGCTGGTAAGGATAACGGGTATTTGGGGAGAGAGGCGGCGCATCTCTCGAAATGTCTTTTCTCCATCCATTTGCGGCATGGTCAGGTCCAGCAGAACGCACCCTATCTCATCGCGGAACCTTCTGAATTGTGCCAGGGCGGCCCTGCCGTCGCTTGCCGATATCGTTTCGAACCCGGCATGTTCAAGCAGCCTGCAGGCCAGATTCTTTACCGTTTCTTCGTCGTCGACCACCAGGATCCTACCCTCGATTTCAAAAATATCGTCCCGTTCCGGCCGCTCCTTTTTCTCGATTGAAAGGTCGGCGGACGCCTCGCCGCCGAAGGGGAATATCACTCTGGCTACCGTTCCGTCACCTTCGGAGCTGTCGATTTTTATCAAGCCCTTATGCCCTCTCACTATTCCTTCGACCGCGGCCATTCCCAGTCCCCTGCCGGTGAATTTGGTGGTGAAGAAAGGCTCGAATATTCTGGGCATAACCTCATCGCTCATGCCGCTTCCCGTATCGGCGATTTCAAGGTAAACGCAGTCTCTTTTCAGGCAGGGTGACTCCGCTCCCCCTTCAGCCGAAGGCGGGGGGGCATGAGCGGTTTCTTCATCGTACCGCGTTGTTCCGGTGGAAATAGTAATTGTCCCCTCTTCCTCTCCTATCGCTTCGGAGGCGTTTATCACGATATTGATCAGCGCCTGTTTTATCTGGGTGGGGTCGCAGAGGATCACCGGCAGGTCGTCTTGCAGGCTGTAGCGCACCTTGATCTGTTTTGAGACTGCTGATGCTATAAGGTTCTTAATATCTTTTACCAGTGAGCTCAAATCCGCGCCGGTCACATTGAATTTTCCGCGTCCGGAGTAGGCCAGCATCTGTCCGGTCAGGTCGACCGCCCTGTTTGAAGCAATGAGTATCTCCTCTATGTTGGCCCTCGCCGCCGAAGAACTGTCAACCGCCTCCATCGCCATTTCCGCGTTCCCGATCACCGCCATGAGGATATTGTTAAAATCATGGGCTATCCCCCCCGCCATTATGCCCAGCGATTCCAGTTTCTGAGACTCCTGTATCCGGCGGTCGACGGTGAGTTTCTTTTCGAAAGCGTCTTTTATGTCAGTGACATCGTGAACGCTCCCGATTACGTATCCCTTATCAGGATTCCCAACCAGCCGGGCCTGCCAGAAACGCTTTTTTCCTCCCACGTCCAGTTCGTATTCGAATTCCTGCAACTCCCGGTTCTCCAGGGCTCTTTTGAAATGTCTCTCCATCACGCCGGATACTTTGGAGGGCAGGACTTCAGTGAACCGCTTTCCGAGAAAGTCCTCCGGCTCTCTGAAAAGGTCCTTTACATCGGCCTTGTAGTCGAGGAACACTCCATCCTCGTTCAGACGGAAGACCATGTCAGGGATCGCTTCCAGTATAAGGCGGGTATTCTCGAGGTTTTCACGCAGCTCGATTTCGGCCCTCATCCTCTCGGTGATATCGAGGGCCACTAATAGGTAGTATGGCCTTTCCTCCCGCAGTTTTATTTCGCTGATATTTATATCCAGCCATACCACGTGTCCGTTTTTGTGTTTTGCCGGCATCTCGAGGCCGGCAACCTCACCTTGCCTGTCGAGGGTATCGTATAATTTTTCCCTGTCCCCTATGATATAGAAATCCGGGTTTTGCATTTCCCGGAATTCCCGCTCGCTATAGCCCAGCATTTTCTGTATCTCTTTATTCATGGCGACCGCTCTTCCCGACAGGTCAGTAATAACCATGCCAACGGGCAATTTGTCGAAGAGCTTTTCGAATATTCCGCCGTTTTTCAGGAAAGGTTCCATGTTGTCGATGGCCAGGTTGAAATAGGGACCATTATTACGCTTTTCGATTATTATAAGGATGCCGGCAGGATCATGTCACTAAAATTCCGGACCGGCCGTTGAATCAACCGGACAACCAGGTTGATTCCAACCTGACCTCCCTGTTTAGCGCATTTCCGGCCGCCGGGATGAAAAATCGTATAAAATGTGTTATAATAATGCATCGTTCGATGTCATGTCATCGGTCTTCCCGAAGAAGGAGATTCTAATGAAACGGTTCGCAGCAATCGCTCTATCGATCCTGGTCCTTGCCGCTCTTTTTGATTACGCTTCGGCCGGCAGCGGGAAACTAGATTCATCCCTGAGATTCATGCGCGAGATCCGCTCGGGGGCCATGAGAAATAATGAGTCCAGGGCGCTTTTAGAATCCGGCGCGGAAGAAGAAAGAATCGTGGTCACCGTAAAATTCGACCATGTTCTTACCTCTTCCGAAGTAGCCGAGTACGTTTCGATGGGCGCCGATTTCTATTATATAGACGGGGAAATAGCGAGGACCGGCGCTATATATCCGATGGTGGCGGGATGGGCGGACCTTGAAGAGATATCGGGGCGCAAGGAGCTCCTGAGGATGGAAGGTGCCTGGAAGCCAGCGGTCTATCCATGCCTGGATGTCAGCGCGGTGGAGATAGAGGCCGATTCGGCGTGGGGATATATGGACGATTCGGGGCTTCCGATCACCGGCAAGGGGATGAGGGTGGCCGATTTCGACACTGGAATAGATGTTTTCCACCCGTCTTTCTTCTTTCCCGACGGGGACACCCTGGACTGGATAGACGACAATGGAAGCGGCGCCTTTGAGAGCGGGTCGGACGCGGTCGATATAAACGGCAACGGGGTGGCGGACGCCGGTGAGATGCTGAGGTACTTCGACGGCTGGATTCAGGACTACGCCCAGGTATGGGGTTCTTCAAACCCCAGTAACGTGGGGAACGGGTACCAGACCTACTGGGACTGGCTCTATAACGACTCCAACCAGAACGGTTCCAGAGACTACGGGCCTGGAGCGGGATACACTGAAAACGATCCCACATACGGAGAGAGGCTGTTTATCGCCCTGGACACGGATGAAAACGGTTCTCTTGATATCGGCGAGAAGGTGGTGGCGCTGGGCACCTCCAAGATATACGCCACGATGAACGCGGATTCGGTGGAGAGAGTGAGGGGAACAGACCTTATTCTCTCTGATCCGGACCTAAACGGTCATGGTACGGGAGTATCGGGAATACTGGCCGGGGGCACCCCCGGGCTTCACAGATTCACGGGAATCGCCCCCGAAGCCGAGATACTTATGGGTTATTTCTTTTCCGATGTTCCCATATCCTATCTGGTTCCCTGGGCCCGCTCCAGGGGCGCAGACGCCATGCTATACGAGTTCGGCGCTTTCGTTTGGGACTATCTGGACGGTTCATCACTGGACGAACAGATCATCTCCATCGAGAGTGAGACGATAATTCAAATCACCCCTTCCGGCAATCTGGGCCGGGGGGACAAGCACGCCATCGCCGCCAGCCCGGGCTCGGGGACGGCAACCCTGAATATCGGCGTCAATACTTACGGGGGGCAGAACCCATCGCAGATATACTGCACCACTCTCTGGCGGGAGGGCCTCAGCGATATTTCTTTCAGGCTGGAAACCCCGCTGGGAGGCGAGATCACCATCACCGGGGGATCTCAGTACGTTGATGGATATTATGTCTGGTCTGACGGCTCTACAAGCTCCAGGGGGACCTGCAAGCTCGATCTCTACGTCGACAAAGACACCAACGCGGACGTATACGGGACCTGGTACCTCAAGGTGGATAATAATACCGCCGAGGCCGTGGAGGTGGTCAGCAACGTGGCGGACAACCTCTCATCATGGTCCGGCGGAGCCATGTTCACCAACTACCAGTCAGATGACCGTAACGTAACCTGGCCCGCCACAGCCGACTCCGCTTTCGTGAACGGATCTTATTCGACCCGCGGATTCGACGGATATTACGGAACAGGCGGAGGTTCGATAGACGCTGGCGAGATAAGCGCCTTCAGCGGAAGAGGGGTAAGAATAGACGGAAAACATCTTCTGGATATTTGCTCGCCGGGCAACTACGACGTCTATTCCACCAAATCGCACCAGGACGCCAGCGGTTATCCCCTGGGATGTTACCGCCAGTTCAGCGGGACCAGCGCGGCGGGGCCTCATGTGGCGGCGGCCGCGGCCCTGGTCCAGCAGAAATGGCCCGGCGCGGACATGAACGAGATCGCCTATCTTCTGACTTCCCACGCGGCGTCGGATTCCTACACGGGGAGCGTGTACAACGATACCTGGGGCTGGGGCAAGTTGAGGGTCCTGGCCGCGATCGGAATCCCCACGGGAATAGAGGATATCGAGGGAGGGGAGACTCCTCCTGTCCTGGCCCTGGGCCGCAACTACCCCAATCCCTTCAACCCTTCCACCTGGATACCGTTCTATATACCTCGAACCGGAAGGGCCAGCCTTAAGGTCTATGATGTCAGGGGGCGTCTGGTCAAGACCCTCGAGGACGGCCGCATTTCCGCCGGGTCCCACATCTCTCGATGGGACGGCTCGGGACTCTCTGGCAAGAAGGTGAGCTCAGGCATATATTTCTGTGTTTTGAAGCAGGATGGTAACAGCCAGTCAAGGAAACTGGTGCTTATAAGATAGAAATGAAGGGTAGATTGAACGCCCCGATCAGATTTTAAAGGGAAGTCTGATTCAGGCCGTTAATTTATCTGGCCCTGAAAGCGCAACTGTGATTTAATCCTGAATATCTACCGGGGGTTTCAGATATTGATATTGAAAGGAGAATACAGTGGCTGAAGTTCCATACACGGAAGGAAACAGGATCGAGAGAGCTCCGGGAGCCGGAGAATGCTACAGCAGAGGATTGGATATCATCAAAAGGAATTTTCTTGAACTTCTTCTTGTGACCATAGTGGTAGGACTGTTCTGGAGTATAGCCGCCTTCGCCCAGAGCGCCTCGGAAGAGGATTACTTCTTCAGTCCTGTTTACGGACTTTTTTACCTCGGTTATCTCATATTGATAATGAATCCGGTAAGATTCGGCGGAAGATACGCCTATCTCAGAGCGGCCGGGGGTGAAAAGCCCCATGTGAAAGACATTTTTGTGTTCCAGAGGATGTATCTGGACGTCATGCTGGCCGCGGTCCTGTGTTCGGCGATAGTAGCAGTGGGACTCGTCTTTCTGATAGTACCGGGAATAATCTTCGCCTGTAAGCTCGCTTTCGTGCCGTACCTGGTCATTGAACGCAGGCTCGACGCCGTGGAGGCCGTCAAGAAGAGCTGGGCGATGACCAGAGGCCACGCGGGAACTGTTTTCCTGATCGGGCTGATCGCTATACCCGTGGCCATAATAGGCCTTATATGCCTCGGGGTGGGTGTGATCCTCTCTTCCATGTGGATCACCAGCGCGATAACTTACCTCTATTACAGAGTCTCCCGAATGGAGAAGACAGAGCCCGCCCGGAGGCCAGAACCAGGATCGCCAGCGTTGTAAAAAGCGGCTGTTCGCGCGGTTCTCATGAGAACACCTCCGTTTGAATGTTCAGTTTTCATAAGATACGCACTCTGCATCGAAAAGGTTTCTGAAATTCCAGGATGAACCAGACATCATTCCGCGGTATAATCCTCCAGAAACAGCGCCGTCGCCCTAGCCAATGACTCCGATTTCGGTCTGGGGGCGGCGGTATTCACAGGGGATATCGAAAGGGGAGAGAGAATAGCCAGGGAACAGATCGATTCCGGCAACTGTTTTGCCAATTCATTGGTAAGGTCCGATTCCCGGCTTCCCTTCGGGGGATTGAAACTGAGCGGGTACGGAAGGGAGCTGTCCAGTTTCGGAATAAGGGAATTCGTCAACATAAAGACGGTCTGTCTGGAAGGGGATTAAAAGGTCTGGTTCTTTGATCTCTGTTGCCGGGTTCGGCTATTGAAAAAAGGTAAGAAGAGATAAAAAATTAAAAAGGGGGGCAGCGGGTTTAGTTCATTCTTCCCCGGCGGAATCGACCGGCGAGCGTAGATTTTTGAGTTTTCCCCTCCGCCTCTTTTCTTTAAGTCGGCGTTTCTTGGCCGACCGGGGTGGTCTTGTCTTTCTACGCCTGGCAGGAGTTTTGAGGGAGGATTTAAGCAGTTTGGCGAATTTCTCCCTGGCGGCTTTCCTGTTCTCGCCCTGGGTCCTGAATCTCTGCGAGGAGATTCTCAGGATACCCTCTTTGTTTATCCTGGTGGAGAGAGTTTTCTCTATAAGCCTTTTCTGCTTTTCGCTCAACCGCTTCGAGTTTCTGACATCAAAAAGGAGAGTGGCCCGGGTGTTCAACTTGTTGACGTTCTGGCCGCCCGGCTTGCTGCTGGTCGAAAAGGTGAATGATATCTCGTTCTCCGGTATTTTCAGGCCGCTGTTTATTTCCAGCATCCATTGCCTCCCCTTCAATATGAAACTATTTAAAATATCCTCTGTTGTAAAGGATAGTCCCGGCGGAATTTCTGAAACATGGCTGCTCAGGTTTTCGTATGGATATTGAAAGGGGGATGGAGGATTTGCGTCCTCTGGAATATATTCTGGACTTAAGCTGGTGAAAAGCTATAATATTTCGAATACTTTAAATAACAGGCGGCCTGCCGCATCCGGCGGCAGGCGATCACGCAGGGTTTTCAAAGGAAATCTGAGGGCCATACAGGCACCTGATCGGGAAAGGTAAGCAGGAGGTTTTACATGAAATCCTTTTTCAAATCATTCTTCGCTTCGCTTCTGGCGATCGTTATGGTTCTGGGAATCTTTTTTCTTATAGTAATAGGATTTGTTTCCATGTCCGGCAAGGAGGAGCCCATAAAGGATGAGTCTTATCTGGTTATTGATATATACGGGGATATGCAGGAATACAATCCTCCGGCTGGAGTCATGGCCGAGCTCACCGGCGGCAAGCCCGAGACCCTGAGCAGGATCCTGGGAAATCTGAAGAAGGCCGCAGTTGATGACAAGATCGAGGGAGTGATAATAAAGATGTCCGCCAGTAACGGGGCGGGCCTGGCCATGCTGGAAGAGATCCGCGAGGCTGTAAAAAGGGTTCAGGAGAGTGGAAAGAAGGTCTACGGTTTTTCGGACACCATGAACAGAAAGACCTATTATCTGGCATGTGCCTGCGACTCGCTGTTCATGCCCAAGACCGCCTACATTAATTTTCTGGGGATGGCGACTGTAACCCAGCATATTCGGGGGACCCTGGACAAGCTCGGAATCGAACCGGAAATGCACAAGATAAAGGATTACAAGAGCGCGGCCGAGATGATCATGAACAGGAAGATGTCCAAACCGGCCAGGGAAAACAAGGAATGGATGCTGGACGAGTACTGGAACATCATGACAGAAGCGTTGAAGGAAGACCGGGGGATAACCGAGAACCAGGTGATTCAGATAATGGACACGGCTCTTCTTACAGCGGAGCAGGCCCGCCAGCTGGGGCTGGTAGACAGGGTGATGTACTGGAATGAAGTGGAATCCATGCTCAAGAGCGGCCAGGAGGATCTGACAACAGTTTCCCAGGCCAGATACGCCAAGGTCAGTCCCAGGACACTGGGTTTCAGGGGAGAAAAGAAGGTCGCCGTGGTTCACGCACAGGGAATGATCGGAGGACGGAAGAGTAAGGTAGACCCCGTGATGGGTATCATGATGGGCCACGAGTCGGTAGTGGCTGACATCACAAAAGCACGGGAAAATGACGGCGTGGCCGCTATTGTTTTCCGGGTCAACAGTCCCGGAGGTGAGGCTCTGGCCAGTGACCTCATCGGGCACGAGATAGAAGTGACCACCAAGGTCAAACCGGTGGTGGTCTCTATGGTGGATGTCGCCGCCAGCGGGGGATATCACATCGCCTACCGGGCTGACAGGATCCTTGCCGACAGAACGACCATCACCGGTTCGATAGGGTCGATCAGCGGCAAATTCAACACGCACGGCCTGAACAAAAAGCTCGGAATAACCCACGACTATGTGACCAAGGGGCCCAACGCGATGTTCTATTCCTCATTCATGGATTTTACCGAGAAGCAGTGGGAGATCTTTACCGAGAATCACTGGAAGAGCTTCAACAGCTGGCTGGAGGATGTTGCCGAGCACAGGGGAATGGATTTCAAGGAAGCGGAAAAGCTGGCCCACGGAAGGGTATGGACTGGAAGGCAGGGAGAGAGCAACGGGCTGGTGGACGAAGTAGGTGATCTGGAAAAAGCGATAGAGGTGGCCAAAGGGCTGGCCGGGATCGAGGCCGATGAAGAGGTCACTGTGGTTCACTATCCCATCACCAAGAGCCTGTTCGAGACGATTCTCAGCGGTCAGTTCAGTTTGCGGTCCGCGGCCGAGTATGTGGTCTACAGATACATAAGGGATGATCTGGCTCAGACCTGGAATATGATCAATTCCCGGGGAATGTACCTGATGGAAGACATCGAGCTAAAGTAATAAGGCATTGAGCCGGGGGCGGGGCTTTCCCGTCCCCTTTTTTTGTGTTAGAATACCGGGCGGCGAGCATATTGTTTCTCTTAAACCTTTTCATGGAGGATTCTGTTGTTTTTATCTCTTAAAAGTTCGGTATTAAGCTGTTTGTTGATTCTTCTGGCATGCTCGGCCTTATTTGAACGGGCCGGTGCCTTCGACAGGCCGGCGGGCAGGATGGACGCTTCCCGTTCCGCGGTAATAGCCAAGAAAGGAATGGTATGCGCGGCCCAGCCTCTGGCTGTCCAGATAGGAGTGGATATCCTGAAGAAAGGGGGGAGCGCGGTCGACGCGGCGATAGCGGTAAACGCCGCGCTGGGCCTTATGGAGCCGGTTTCCTGCGGAGTGGGCGGTGACCTCTTCGCGATAGTCTGGGATGCGGAGTCCAGAAAGCTGTACGGATTGAACGCCAGCGGAAGATGCCCCGCCCTTCTGACCATAGAAGAGGTAAAGAGCAAGGGGATGTCCCGCATACCTTATACCGGTGTGATCCCTCAGACAGTGCCGGGTTGCGTGGACGGATGGTTCGAGCTTCACGAGCGTTTCGGAAGACTGGGCATGGACGAGATCCTGGCGCCTGCGATCAAGTACGCGAAGGAAGGGTTCCCCGTAACAGAGGTCATAGCCCATTACTGGAAGCTGGGCGGAAACAGGTTGAAAGATCAGCCGAACTTCGCGGACACCTACCTTCCGGAAGGAAGAGCGCCCAAAGAGGGTGAGATCTTCAAGAACCCCGATCTGGCCAGAACCTATGAGATCTTAGCCGGGAGTGGCCGGGACGCCTTTTACCGGGGCGAGATAGCCGGGGTCATCGACAGTTTCGAAAAGAGAATAGGCGGATATCTGAGGTTAGAGGATTTTGAGGATCACACCTCGACCTGGGTTGAGCCGGCAGGTTCCTCATACCGGGGCTACGAAGTCTGGGAACTCCCTCCCAACGGCCAGGGAATAGCCGCGCTTCAGATATTAAACATGATCGAGGCTTTCGATATAAAATCTATCGGGCATAACAGCGCTCAGTACCTTCACTTGCTTATCGAAGCTAAAAAGCTGGCATTTGAGGACAGGGCCAGGTTCTACGCCGACCCCGAATTCGCCGACATTCCGGTGAAGGCTCTGGTATCGAAGTACTACGCCGCCGAGAGAAGAAAGCTGATTGAGCCCGGCAGGGCGCTCAGGGACATAGAGCCCGGGGATCCGATTCTGCGATCGGGAGAAACCACCTACCTCACCGTGGCCGACGGGGACCGGAATTTCGTTTCTCTCATCCAGAGCAATTACGCGGGGTTTGGATCAGGCCCGGTTCCGGACGGCCTGGGTTTCTGCCTTCAGGACAGGGGAGCACTTTTCAACCTCGATCCCGATCATCCGAATTCTCTTGAGCCCGGCAAAAGGCCTTTCCACACTATCATACCGGCTATGGTCACAAAAGAAGGGCTTCCCGTGTTTTCATTCGGCGTGATGGGCGGTTCGATGCAGCCCCAGGGGCACGTTCAGGTACTGTGCAACATAATCGACTTCGGCATGGGCGTTCAGGAGGCCGGCGACGCTCCGCGGTTCAGGCATCTCGGCTCCTCCCAGCCCACCGGGGATAAGATGACCGCTGGAGGCAGGGTAGCGCTTGAGTCGGGTATAGAGCCATCAGTTATTCGAGAACTCATCGAAAAGGGCCATAGAATCATCAAGGCAAGCGGAGGCTTTGGCGGCTATCAGGGCATCTGGTGGGACAGAAAGAACGACGTCCTCAGGGGAGCTTCAGAATCGAGAAAAGACGGCTGTGCCATGGGATACTGAGAGAGACCCGCTTTTTCCCCCGTAATCGCCGGGGCAGCAAGACAGGCCGCGAGGCCATAAAAAGCGCGGCCTTTTCCGGTTAGTATAGTAGCATTATTGCAACGTTATCCTTGCGCCCGCGGCGGTAACAGCGTATATTTAGACAAAGATGAAGTATTATGATTGACAGAAATGAAATAATACTGAGCAGCATCGCGGACGGTGTTTTTACCGTCGATCTCAACTGGCGGATAACATACCTGAACGAAGCGGCGGAAAGGATAATAGGGGTATCAAAAGAAGAGGCGGTGGGAAGGTTCTGCGCGGAGATCTTCAAGGCGAATGTCTGTGAAAGGGCTTGTGTCATGCGAAGAACCATGGAAACGGGCCAGTCTATAGTAAACGAGGTTATAACAATATTGAGGGCTGACGGCCAGCCGCTGAGGCTTTCGGTCTCCACCGCCCTGTTAAGGGACGAAGAGCAGAATGTGGTGGGGGGTGTCGAGACCTTTCGGGATATATCGACCGAGATGGAGCTTAGAAAAAAACTTACCAAGAGTTACAGCTTCGAAGATATAATCAGCAAGAATCACGAGATGTACAAGCTGTTCGATATAATGCCCGATCTGGCAGAGAGCGACAGCACCGTACTTATCGAGGGAGAGAGCGGAACGGGAAAGGAGCTTTTCGCCAGAGCCATTCACAATCTGAGCTACCGCAGCGACGGGCCCCTGGTTCCCGTTAACTGCGGCGCTCTTCCCGATTCTCTTCTGGAGGCCGAGCTCTTCGGGTATAAATCGGGGGCCTTTACCGATGCCAGAAAGGACAAGCCCGGCAGATTCGCCGTCGCCGAGGGGGGTACGATCTTGCTGGATGAGATAGGGGATGTATCGCGGGCGATGCAGGCAAGGCTGTTGAGGGTGCTTCAGGACGGGGTGTATGAGCCGCTGGGAGGCACAGAACGGGTAAAGGCCGATGTAAGGGTGATAGCGGCAACCAACAAAAGTCTCAGAGAGCTTGTGGAAAAGGGAGAATTCAGGGAAGACCTCTTTTACAGGATAAACGTGGTCAGCCTTAATATACCGCCCCTGAGAAAGCGTAGGGAGGATATTCCATTACTGGTACGGCATTTTGTCGATACTTTCAACCGTCTCAAAAACAAGGACATAGAGAGTGTTTCCCCGGAGGTCATATCGATCCTCATGTCTTATGATTTCCCCGGAAACGTAAGGGAGCTCGAAAATGCGATAGAACACGCTTTTGTCTTATGCAGGGATGAGATCATCGCCCCTGAGCACCTCCCTTCCAGGCTGAGGGGGCGGAGCCGCACAGAAGAGCCGGAAGGCGGCGCCGACCTCGATCAACTCGAGGCAAAATTCATAAGGGACGCCTTGAGGCGAAACGGCTGGAACAGGAAAAAGACCGCGGAAGAGCTCGGAATACATAAGACCACTCTCTGGCGAAAGATCAAGCGGCTGGGCATCGAGCTCCCCGCATTGGATGGAAGATACTCGAAGAAGAAGATCGATTCAAGTAAGGAAAAAGCTTAGAGTGCGCCCGCCGATGATCCTTTAGGGAAATTCCTGATCCAGGTTGGAATTTTGTCGTTTCAAAGCGGTTCGTATAGTTGCGTATACGCAAACATTATATCAAATATATAATTTCATTATTGCAGTCCTAGGAAGGCGGCGGATGTTGAAAGTGTAGATATCCGGCATTATAACTACAATTATATAAAGCAGTTATACTGCTAATAACTTTATTTTGATTCTCTGGCATATTTAATGCGGTTTTATTGGGTTGGTGGTATTATGAGCAGCCCGGTTAAAAGAACAGCCTTGACCGTCTGGAACGGCAGGATTTCGCCCGTTTTTGAGTCAGCGGGAAGGATTATCGCCGTAAGTTCTAAGAACGGTAGGGAGGTATCAAGATCGGAGCATGATCTTCCGGCGGTTGCGGCATTATCCCATGGAATGGGAGTTTGTCCGAAACCGGATCTCTACTCATTCGGGGGAGGAGGCACATTCAGAAGGCTGGATAAGCTGAGGGAGCTTGGAATCGAGGTGCTGGTCTGCGGAGCTATATCGGCCAGGTCTGCGAGGATACTGGATTCCGGTGGAATAAGTGTGGTGGGGTGGATAAGCGGGGATGTCGAAGATGTTATAAGTGCTTTGATTGAAAACAGGATATACGATTCAAGTTTCATGATGCCGGGATGCGGGCGTAACAGAAGGATAAGAAGAGGACAGGGAAGAGGAGGAAGGATCAAGGGAAGAAGAGGAAGAGGAATCGGAAGAAGGAGTAATCCCACAGGTCCTTCCGGCCCACTTGGGAAGGATATAACGCGCAGCGGCGATCTGAATGAAGATGGGCAATGACAGGCAGGCAGTTTGAATCGGCCGCTTCGGCGGCCGGGATTGGAGTGTTATGAAAATTGTGGTTACATCGACAGGGGAAAGTCTCGAGAGCAATGTTGATGAAAGGTTCGGAAGAGCCAGATATTACATAATATACGATACCGACACCAGAGGTTACGAGACCGTGGATAATTCGGAGGTCATGAATTCTCCCCAGGGAGCCGGAGTTCAGGCTGCCACCAATGTGGCCTCATACGGCGCCGACGTGCTTATCACCGGTCACTGCGGTCCCAAGGCCTTTCAGGCCCTGAGCGCGGCCGATATCAAGATCGTTACCGGTGTATCAGGTTCTGTGGGAGATGTCATAGAGGATTACGTCAAGGGCGGATACCAGAACAGTGAAAGTCCCGACGTTGAGGGGCATTGGTCATAGGCTGGCCTGTTAAACAGAGATTAATTCGAGAGAGAATCGTTTTGACTTGGAAAGAAAGGAGCGGACATGCCAAGAGGAGACGGAAGCG
Source organism: uncultured bacterium (assembly GCA_964488475.1). Taxonomy (GTDB): domain Bacteria; phylum Krumholzibacteriota; class Krumholzibacteriia; order Krumholzibacteriales; family WJIX01; genus CAZAUK01. Next base: position 28,455 of record CAZAUK010000014.1, on the reverse strand, counting down.
GCCCCGGAGGATTCGGGCCGATGACAGGAAGAGGAATGGGATTCTGCGCAGGTTATGATGCGCCGGGTTTCATCAATCCCCCCGGGCCGGGAGGCTTCGGGCGTGGCGGATTTTACGGCCGGGGTGGCGGATCTGGAGGCGGAAGAGGCTATGGGCGAGGCGGCGGTTTCGGATGGAGAAACAGATTCTACGCTACCGGTCTTCCCGGATGGGCCAGGAGCGGCTATTACGGCGGTTACGGCTACCAGGGTGCTCCCCCTGAGGCTTACAGCCCGGAAAATGAGATGGAGTATCTGAACCGCGAGGCAGAATACCTCAAGAGAGAACTGGAGGGAATCGATAAGCGGGTATCCGAGCTCAAGGAGAAGAGCGAGGAAGGCTGAGGAAGACGGCCGGGGTATCAAAACCCCGGCCGATATCCTTATGGTTTTTGAACCGTAAACTGTAATTTGAAAATTATATACTCGAAGGAGAATTAAGAATGCCGAATAGAGATGGAACAGGACCGGGAGGCAAGGGTCCGGGCACCGGTAAGGGCAAAGGAGGGTGCGGTGGAGGGAAAAGACGAAGTGACAGCACCGGAAGCGGAAAAGGAGGAGGATCCGGAAGATCAGACCGAGGCAGTTAGATCGGCACCGCCACACCGGACGGAGCTTTGCTGCTGCATCGACAGTTATTTAGAGGGATTTGAACGGCACACCGGATACATCGGCTGAAAACCACTCTGAAAGGGAGTAAGCTGTACATTTTAAATAAAATAGCTTGTAAAAGACTAACCGTTTGTGCATATTTCTGTCCCGAAAAGCAGTTGTATTTTTTAAGGAGGGGGTAAGACCGCAGGCTGACTTCGGGCGCGCGATTTTTAAGAAACTGCACGCAATATTTATGATGAATAGGAAGATATAACGAGATTACCATGGTCATCTTTTCACAAAACCGGGCCGAAGAAAGAGCATATCTGACCAGAACAAGAGCCAGATTTAGATACCCGGAGTAATTTAATCGAATTGCCGGAACAGGAGGAGGAATGAGCAAAAATTTTCAGGATCCCAAGGTCGATGAGAGAATGACCAGGATAAAGCGCAAAATACTGGTTCTTTCCGGAAAAGGCGGTGTGGGCAAGAGCACGGTGGCGGTTAATCTGGCCGTCGCTCTCGCCTCCAAGGGGAAAAGGGTGGGGCTTCTGGACGTAGATATTCACGGCCCCAGCATTCCTAAGCTTCTGGGGGTGGAGGGGGTCCCCCTGCGGGGCACGGAGCACGCGATAGAACCGCTGGGGGTCCACGAAAATCTCAAGTTGATGTCTATAGGGTTCCTGCTCAGGGGAGGGGATGACGCGGTTATCTGGAGAGGGCCCATGAAGTTTAACGTGATCAAACAGTTCCTTTCAGATGTGAATTGGGGTGAGCTCGATTATCTGGTGGTCGATTCTCCTCCGGGAACAGGTGACGAGCCGCTGGCGGTGGCCCAGCTGATCGGGAATTCAGACGGGGCGGTCATAGTTACCACCCCTCAGGGCGTGGCCATAACAGACGTAAGAAAGTGCATAACCTTCTGCAGGCAGCTCGAACTCCCCGTTATCGGAGTGGTTGAGAACATGAGCGGATTCGTCTGCCCACACTGCGGAGAGAAGACCGAAATATTCAAGTCCGGAGGGGGCGAGGAGATGGCCGGCGATATGGGTGTGCCTTTTCTGGGGAGCGTTCCGATAGATCCCGGTATAGTGAGCGCCAGTGATGATGGAAAGCCTTTCATGGGTTCGGGTGAAAGCACCGCCACCGTTGAGGCCTTCACTCGCATCTCGAAAGCGCTGGTGGACAGGGTCGAGAAGGGGGAAAAAGAGGCCGGCCGGCCCGAGAAAGAGAAGGAAGAGGGTTCACCAGGTGATATGGACAGGGAAGAGGAAAAGACCGGAAAGCAGGAAAAAGAACCGGCCCAAGACTCTTCGCCGGTGAGAATCGCTATTCCCGTTACCGGCGGCCGGATCGCCGAGCACTTTGGTCATTGCGAGCAGTTCGCTCTGATAGACGCCGATTCAGAGGGCGCTTCCATATCGGCGAGCGAAATGTCAGAAGCGCCTCCGCACCAGCCCGGCGCTCTTCCGGAATGGCTGGAAAAGAAGGGGGCTGACGTAATAATAGCCTGTGGAATGGGCAACAGGGCCCGGTCCCTGTTCGAATCAAAGGGCATAGAGGTAATAATAGGAGCTTCAAAAGGAAAGCCGGAAGAAATCGCCGAAGCTTACCTGAAGGGAGAGCTCGAGACAGGGGAGAATATTTGCGATCATTAAGCATGCCCCGCTTTAAGGGCCCGGACGGTCCGCCGAGAGCCCGCTCTTTAAAACAGCTTTGATAGGGGAGGTATTATCCGCCTGATTACTGGAAAATCGTTTTTGATTGAGTTATAATACACTTGCGATTTTTACACGGCATGAACAGGTGGGTGGATGATTTCAGTTACGGGATTCTTCGAGCCAGCTTTATAACGGAAAACAGCCGGCCGAGACCGGCGTCAATGGTTAGCCATCGAAGGGAGATTCGCGAGATGAAGGATATCAGGAAGCACAAATTCGAGACCAAGTGTGTTCACGCCAGCTTGATACCTGATGAAACCGGCTGTGTGGTGACACCTATATACAAGACGTCCACGTTCTCCTTCAAGAACGTCGATCACGGAGCCAGGCTTTTCAAGGGAGAGGAAGAGGGATATATATATACCAGAGTGGGTAATCCCACCAACCAGGCCCTTGAGACTACGGTTGCGGTTCTGGAAGGAGGATACGACGGCATCGGATGCGCTACTGGAATGGCCGCCGTTCATCTCGTTTTTGCTTCATTCCTTAACTCGGGTGATCACATAATCAGCAGTGAGGCGGTATACGGTTCAACCGCTACCGTGCTGACCGACGTATTCGCGAGATTCGGAGTAGAGATAAGTTTCGTGGATACCTCTAACGCGGACGCCGTGAAGGCGGCCGTAAAACCGAACACAAAGCTTATACACGTGGAGACGCCGGCCAATCCGACTATAGTGGTTTCCGATATGAGGGCCATAGCGGACATAGCCCATGAAAACGGAATAAAGTTCTGTGTAGACAACACATTCATGAGCTCGGCCCTCCAGCGCCCCATCGAGCACGGAGCGGATATAGTGGTTCACTCCATGACAAAGTTCCTCAACGGGCACGCCGACGTGGTCGCGGGTATGGTGGTGGCCAAGACTGAAGAGGACTATGACCACCTGCGAGCGATGGCCACAGAGATCGGCGGGACCATCGACCCGTTTGACGCTTTCCTGGTTGCCAGGGGTATCAAGACTCTTGCCATTCGAATGAAGCGGCACTGTGAAAACGCTCAGAAGATAGCCGAATACCTCGAATCTCATCCCAAGGTTGAAAAGGTGGTGTTCCCCGGCCTCAAGTCACATCCCCAGTACGAAGTGCACAAGAAACAGGCGGACGGTCCCGGAGCCCTGATCAGCTTCTTCCTCAAAGGGGGGCTGGAAGCGGGCAAGACCCTTATGAATTCGGTCAAGGTCTGCACTCTGGCTGTAAGCCTGGGCGGCGTGGAATCGCTGGTTCAGCACCCCGCCTCTATGACTCACGCCTGTATGCCCAAGGAGGAGAGAGAAAAAGCCGGAATCGGAGATGGACTGGTGAGGATTTCGGTGGGCATCGAGGATGTGGATGAGCTTATCAAAGACTTCGAGCAGGGCCTGGACAAGGTATAGACAGACTGTCGGCATTCCGCCCCGGAAAATATGGACATTGAAGCGCCCGGGACCTGGAAAAAGCCTTTTACCCGGCCGCGGCGCTCCGTTTTCGGGGAACTCGGACCTGTCCCGTGATGTATCATCATTGTAGTCAAAAGGGTAGTCAAAAGGATTCAGAGTGAATCATGGAGTTGCAGGAAAAATGTGGAAACCAGAAGGACTGACCAGGGAAGATATAGAATCTTTCAGTCTTTATGTCGCTGAAAGAAACAGGATCTACGCGGAAAACGGCCACGACCGGGAAAAAGCGGTAAGTTTCGTGGTGGACAAGATGGAAAAGAGGGAAGGCAGAGTGCTCGATATAGGTACTGGACAGGGTTTTGCCGCGGTCGAATTGGCCCGAAGAGGCATGCCTGTCACAACAGTCGATATTTCAGAGGATAACCTCAAGAAGGCCTATAGCAGAGCTATGGCGGAATCTGTCGTCGATCTTGTCGATTTTCATCTGGCCGACGCCCGCCGGCTTCCCTTTGAAGACGGAAGTTTCGATACAGTTGTAATGATAAACGCTCTTCATCACCTGGATGATTTCGAGGCTGTTGCTGAAGAGATCTCAAGGGTGCTCGCGCCGGGAGGGGATCTTATCATCTCCGATTTTACCGAGGAGGGGTTCGATATCATGGACCGGGTGCTCGAATCAGAGGGAAGATTCCATCCCCGCGAGAGCCGGCTCACCATAAATGAAGCGGCGAGCCTTCTGGGAAGGTTCGGAATGCGCTGTAAGTGCCAGGACGAGCGTTTTCAGGAGCACGTCATGATTGCGGAGAAGGCGTAGCCGGACCGTTTTCCTCCCTGTTCTGGTTCAGCGTGTAGATCCCGCCTATTCCGACCAGCAGCATTATCGCGGACTGCACCAAAGTCTTAGGGGGAACCTCTCCGGTACTGCGCCATACGAAGATCACCATCGCCCCTGAAAGTATTATCAGTATGGTGTAGATAAAATACATAACTCTTCTCGCCTTTGCCCTGGTCTCCATAGTGTCTTCACCGAAAATACGGTTGTAAAACAGCAGGGCGAACATGGTGACTACTCCGAGGATCGCGAATATAAGCCAGAAATTTCTAAGGTTTGATGATATACCGGTCTTTCCAATAAGGGGGTTCAGAAGGCTGTTGTACATCTCCCCGCCCAGGTTGGAACCGACCAGAGACCCGATGACCCCGTACAGGAAGGCGTACCCCATGTAGGTGGCTTTCTTTTCCTGGGGAGCGACGATCCCGATGTAACTGTAATACTTGGGGTGGCAGGTCATTTCACCTATGGAGAATACCGCTATTCCCAGGATGAAGATCCAGACACTCTGGGATGAGGCCAGACAGAGAAATCCCAAAGATCCGATCAGTATTCCTCCTATCATGGTGGGAAGGGGCTTGAACCTCTTTACCACGAAATTTACCACGATTTGAAGCAGTACTATGGTTCCCGCGTTTATGACGGTTACGTACTCGGGCCCGAACTTCATGTTTATTCCGATAGAGTCGAACATCCTGTTTATCGGCCCGGGATCGATGAAGTCCCGCAGATACCACAGCACCGATCCGAAGTTCTGAAAGTAGAGTATCCAGAAGCAGGAATATACGAATATGAGAAGCATGAACCTGGCGTCTGAAAGAACCGTGACCGCGCCGTGAAGGACCTCTTTAATGTTCTTGGTGCTTTCCGGTTTCTCTGGGTCGCGGTAGAGAAACGCCGCTGGAAAGAGCATAGCCGCGCAGTACAGGGAGCTGGCCGTGAACACCCAGGTCCAGGAGAAATTGTCCCTCAGCAGGCCGGCTACCAGAGGAGCGACCAAGGCTCCCAGGTTTATCATCCAGTAATAGATTCCGAATCCCATTCCGGAGTTCTTCTCGGATGTGGTCCGGGCTATGGTACCGGATATTATCGGCTTGAACAGGCCCGAGCCGGTTGCCATGAGAAGCAGGGTGGCGAAGATCACTCCGTAGCTGGTGACGTGGCCCGACATGAAGTACCCGGCCGCCAGCAGAGAAAACGCTATAAGAAGCATCTTTCTGTAGCCGTAACGGTCCGCCAGCGCCCCGCCTAGAATGGGAAATATATATGTTATGGCGTAAACAAAACTCTGAAGCAGTCCCACCATGTCTTCGGTGAATCCCAGCCCTCCGTCCGCCACCTTGTTGGACAGATAGATCGCGAGAAGGGCGTTCAGTCCGTAATAAGCCCCCCTTTCGAATAACTCCATTACGTTCGCTATCCAGAAAGTCCTCGGAAAAGAACTTATTCCAGATTTTTTCACGTATTGTTCCTCCAAACTCACACTCCTTTTCCTGCCGCCTGAATTTGACAGAAAACATAAAGCCGCCGCGGCGGGTAATTCCGGCTTCGGCTGAATATATGAATTTTCAGTAGCTTAAGACTTAACGCCCGTGAAAGACAAGCTCAAAATCCCCCATGGTGATCCTGTCTCTGTTCTTGAGCCTGGTTCTGTGGATTTCTCTGCCGTTTATGAAGGTGCCGTGCTTGCTGTTCAGGTCTTCGATCCAGAAGGCCGGCCCTGATTTGATGATGAGGGCGTGTTCGTTGGAGACCAGATTCTGATCGAGGCAGATATCACAGTCGACATCTCTTCCCAGCATGGTCTTTTTCTTGTCCAGCTTCATTATCAGACCCGCGAAACAGCCGTTTGCTATCTCCAGAAAAGCTCCATTCCTTCCTTTGGCTCCCTTCCTCGAACCTCGCCTGGAAGTATTGGTTTTGCTTGCCATTTTTTGACCTTCCATTATATAAGACTCTGCCGCTGTCAATTTCTGGGTTTGTGGAATAGTCCACTGGCAAATTGTGTTCCACATCGAGCAAAAAAAGACAGGTGCCCATTTATAACGATTTGCGGCATATAGATATACAGGTGATGTTCGGTTTTTCGCCAGGCCCGGTTCAAAGCGGCGGCGGGCGGTGTTATTTGCATTGTAGTTTTGCTGTATGGGTAAAAGCGGGCAGGGCCATGCGGGCGGCATCTAGCTAAAAGAAAAGGTTTTTCTGTATTTAGCCGCCGTTAAGACCGGTTATGCCAAGGGGCGGATTACTCAGGCAGCATAAAATATCAAAAGGAGGATTACCTGTTAACCTGACAGGCCGTCTCCGGCGGCCGGGATGTATCAGATTCACCCGCCGCCTATGTACTTTATGAAGAGAAGAGGCCGAAGGTCAAGCCGCGGGTTCTCCCTGGAATAGATAACCCTCGATTTTTCCTCGGTGGTCTCCGGCGTCATTATAATTATACCGTCGTTAGCCCCCGGGGTGCCGATCCATTCCTCGATCAGAGCCGGGGGCAGGCCAAAGGTTAAGACGGAATCCTCCGCCGCACTCTGAGCAGTCAGTCTCGGAGTATAATAATCACCTCCGGGCCGGCTCCATTGAGAGGTTTCGCTGGCGTAGTCCCAGCAGACCCCTGTAACGGGGTTCCATTCTCCGTGTCCATCGCCTTCCACCCATGAATCGGGCAGCTCTGCCGGAGCGTTCACCCGGTAGGCGAAAAATGTCACTGTGTCACCCGGCGAGGGGTCTACACTTAGTGACAGTCTTGCTTCTATAACCTGCTGGCAGGACGTTATGAGGGAAAGATCGAACCTGATCACCAGGCGCCTTTCGAATAATCCTTCCGGCAGTTCTACAAGGCCCGCCGTGTCGGCTTCCACCGAGCCGAAGTTGGCGCACCTGATGCTTATGCCGGGACCGTCCTTGATCACCGCGTCTCTGGTTCCGAAGTAGGCCGGGTAAGGCTGCGATCCGTCCCTGAAACTCACCGACAGAGTATCCGGCTCGGAAGGCTGATATGGAAGACCGTTTTCATCCTCGGAACAGCCGCAGATCAGAAAGGCGGCGAAAACAAAAAGCATGCCGGTGTTTTTGAGCATTCGTCAGTTTTTTCCGTTTACCCGGAACTGTTCGGGGTTGATGTGGTATTTGTTGATCATGTCGTGAAGGGTCGGCCGGCTGACTCCCAGCTGCTCGGCGGCCGCCGTTACGTTGCCGTTGGTTCTAATCAGCGCTCCGGTGATAAGTTTCGATTCGATTTCGCCGCGGGCCTCCCTTAAGGTCACTTTTTTGCGCGCGCTGGCAAGTTCGGAAAGCTCGTTCTTCTCCGGGTTACCGGCCGCCCCGGCGCCCGCTGATTCCAGATCGAAGTCGGCAGCGTCTATCCTTTTACCCGAAGACATGATAACGGCTCTCAATATCCTGTTTTCAAGCTCCCTGACATTTCCCGGCCAGGAATGGGAGTATAGCAGTTCCCTTGCCGAATCGCTGAATCCGGTGATGTTTTTTCTGAATTGCCGGTTATAATTGTTCAGAAAGAATTTGCTGAGCAGCAGAATATCGTCTTCCCTTTCTCTGAGGGGAGGAAGGGTTATTCTTATCGTATTAATCCTGTAGTAGAGGTCTTCACGGAAATCCGATTCGTTTATCATCTCCTCGAGCTCACGGTTGGTCGCGGCGATCACCCTGACATTGAGCTGAATCTGTTCGTTTCTGCCGACCCGCTCAATCACCTGGTCCTGGAGGAACCGGAGCAGTTTGACCTGAAGCGGCTGGGGCAGTTCTCCTATCTCGTCCAGGAAGAGTGTGCCTCCCTGGGCCGCTTCGAACTTTCCCTTCTTGGTGGTGTGGGCTCCGGTAAAGCTTCCCTTTTCATGCCCGAACAACTCGCTCTCCAGCAGGTTTTCCGGTATGGCCCCGCAGTTTATCGGTATGAACGGGTTGGAGTTTCTGGGACTTTTGGCGTGAATGGCCCGGGCGACCAGTTCCTTTCCGGTCCCGCTCTCACCGGTTATCAGTACCGTCACGTCCATGGGGGCCACCTTGCGGACCTTCTCGAAAACCTCTCTCATCGGAGCTGAAATGCCGATCATCCCTTCAAAATCGGTCCGGCTGCTGCGAATTTCTCGAAGAGTGTTCAGTTCCTTCTCCAGGGAAAGTATATGCGCCGCCCTGTTAAGTATTATTTTCAGCTCCTCAATATCCACAGGCTTGGTGTAAAAGTCGTGAGCGCCCTCCTCTATAGCCTTCAGGGCGTTTTCTCTATAATCGTGTCCGGTGACCACTATCACCTTCGTCCGGGGGTTCTCTTCAAGCGCGGACCTCTGAACTTCGAAACCTTCGAACCTTTCAGGGCCGGGGGATAGTGAGAGGTCGAGGATCATTATGTCCGGTTTGAAGGAACAGATCTTACCGCAAGCCTCTTCGACAGTCTGGGCGGTCGATATGTCGTAGTCTTCCTTTAGAGCCCACTCGAGCTGTTTGAGAATGGTCTTTTCGTCGTCCACTATCAGAAGCTTCGTCTCTGTCAAGGTCAGGCCTTTCCATTTAATTTCCGTCGGCAGCCGGCAGCCTCACCGTGAGGGTCGCCCCCCCGCCCGGCTCACTTTCTACCATTATACTTCCGCCATGGGCTTCGGCAAGGGATTTACACATAACCAGTCCGATTCCAAGGCCGTTCTTCTTGGTGCTGTTGAAAGGTTTGAAGAGGCGGTCTCTCAGATAGGCCGGATCGAAACCCTTTCCCGTGTCCGATACTGATACCTCGATATCTTGCTTCCCCGACCTTCCGGCGTGAATCGAGATCATCGAACCCCGGCTGGAAGCTTCCATCGAGTTGATCAGCAGGTTTTCCAGTATTCTGAAAATAGCTGTTGAATCAGCCAGGGCCTTGAGGCCCTCTTCACTTTCGATTTTCAGCGAAATCTCTTTGGGTGACAGCAACTTCTCCATCTCGCCGCGACGTCTCTCAAGGAGCTCGCCGATGTCGACTCTGGATCTGGACAGTGAGGGGGGCGATTTGTGAGCGCTGAGCGATGAGATAAGACCGTTTATCTTATCTGCCGCCCTTCGCATGGTTTCTGCCGCGTCTTTCTGAAAATCGGGGTCATCCATATTTGTCTTGGCGTTTTCCGCGGTCAGGGAAAGCATTCCTATTGTATTCTTAAGATCGTGTATCACGAAGGAAGCGAACCTGTTGAAAGATTCAATCCGGTCTGATTCCATTATTTTTTCTTCGAGTATCAGGTTTTCGAGAGCTGTTGAGAGCTGTTCAGATATGATTGAAAGGAAGGTCCTGTCCTCTTCCGAATACTTCGCTCCGGTATCCTTGATTCCCAGGGCTACAATGCCGAGAATCTCCTCGCCGCTTCCCAGAAAAGATACAGCCCTTATCCAGGCGGGTATGTCGAGGCCGCCCCCGGAACAGATTCCAGCTTGAGGTAGCAGGCTCAGCTTTAGCCTTGAATCATTCGAAAAGGCCACCCGTTCGGAGGATTTTGGGTTTCTGGTGATTCTTTTAAAATATTCTATTTCCTCTTCTTCCGGCCCCGCGCCGTAAAAAGCGGCGGCTTCGACCGGGGAATCTATCCAGATACAGCCCCTTCCCACCAGCATGGATTCACAGATGGAGCTGATGGTGTTTTGAAGAAGGCTTTCCATATCTGAGCCGGAATTCATTATTCTGGAATAGTGCCTCCATTCTCTGCGGTAGTTGTACCTGTCCGGGTGAAAGTTTTCGCTTATGAAGGCCCGTATCCTTCTTCTGGCCTTCCCCGAGATCGCGATCGAGCAGAGCAGAAATACCGCGAATACAGCCAGCAGAAGGAGGGTAAAACTGTCGTAAGACATACCCGAAGCGGACGATATATATGATATAACACCGAGAGCCAGAAGGTAAATGCCGGCAAGAAGGATTGAATATGTCGAAGTTCTTCCTTTTCTTGGGACGCGTATGTCGAAGGGCCGGTATCTTATGCCGGCGTACAGAAAGGTCACTCCCGGAATAACCGTTCCCAGGGACAGGATGGAAAGATAGCTCCTGCCCACGTACGATACCGCTAGAACGTGGCTGAAGAAAGAAAAGTTGATTATCGAAGCGATCACCACTCCCAGAAGGGGGTATTTCAGGGTCACCTTTCCGGGAATATCGGCCGACCTGAAAAGATTTTCAAGTCGGTGAAGGACAAAAACATTTACCAGCAACAGGATTCCGCTCCAGGCCTTGGCCCAGTTGGAAAGGGAAGCTCCCCAGAAGATTCCCGGTTTTTCGTGAAGAAAATGAACACTTCTTACTATAAAACCCGGAGGGGTCAGCGCGGCGAACACCGCTAGGACGAGCCCGAAGAGTATGACCAGCGCGGCCGCTGAAGTTTCGCCTCTGGAAAGTGATTTCTTCCCCCAGATGAAGAAGAAAGGGGCCACAAATCCGGCGGCTGCGAATGAGCCGCTCAGAAATACCCTGAAAGCGGCCAGAGCCCGCGGGGCGGAGGTTGAAAGGATTAAAAATCCCAGCGCGGACGAAGCGGCTATTATCGCCAGGCAGGAAAGTGATAGCAGAACAGCAGGAAATTTCTTTTCTCCCATCGACCGGGATCTTATTCCAAGGAGCAGGATAACTCCCGCCGCCAGAAACGGCGGTATCGAAGGCAGGTAGATCATTGTTCTTTCCTGATCCTTTCCAGCTGCTTTTGCGCTTCCAGCCCCAGTTCTGTCTCGGGGTATCTTTTGACGCATTCGTTCAGTATATCCGCCGCTCCCTCTGTGTCATTGAGTTCTATCTCCCTTATCGAAGCGGCCCTGAGGTAATTTTCCCTGAAAGGGGCATAATCGGGGTACCGGTCTGCCAGTTTAAGCAGTTCATCCGCAGCTTCCGCCCACCTTTCTTCTTCCACCAGCACTCTCACCTGGTATTTTTCCGCCAGAATTCTGGCTCCCCTGGAATAGCTGTCGCCGGCCAGGCGCTGGTAATGCTCCCTGGCTCTCTGGTACGCGTTCTCAGCAGCCTTTGCCTCTCCGATCTCTTCAAAATGAGCCGCTATTTTCAGGGGAGCTTCCAGGCCCTGGGGAGTAAGGGGAAATTCCTTTGCAATGGAATTGTAGTGTAGTGAAGCCTCCAGCCAGTTCCCTCTTTTCTCTTCTATTCGGGCGAGCATCCATTTCGCTTCCACCGCCTGGTCCTTGTTCCCGGGATACTCTTCCAGAAGCTTACGGTATATTCCGGTCGCGCTATCCTCCCGTCCGGCTCTGAACTCTATACCCGCGCGGGCCAGAAGGGCGCCGGGGGCTTCCCTGGAGTCCGGATAGTCCTCTTCTATCTCCCTGAGCAGTCTTGACGCCCCCGCCGGGTTGTTGAAACCGTTAAGCTCCATCTGGGCTTCCAGATAGAGAAGGGACGGAGATTCCTTTTTCCCGCCGTAACGCTCTTTGAGTTCTTCAAGCAGCTTTCTGGCCTCATTCCACTTCTCGCTCTGAATCATGGTCGCCAGAAGGTTGAATTCAGTTTCCTTCACCATCACCGAATCTTCTTCACCGGACAGTATCCGGCCGTAGAGCTGTTCCGCTCTCCGGTACCATTTCCGGGCGGACGCCTCGTCTCCCGAAAGGGACAAAAGGGTTCCTATCTTAAGGGGAGAGATCAGGTAGCGCCTGTTTAGTCCGGACGGACTGGAGGGAACTTTCCGGTCGATGAAGCCGCTGTAAAGCTGGGAGTAGAAATCGATGGCTGATTCGGAATCTCCCAGTTGTTCGGAGATTACGGCAGAGGAGTAGAGCGCGTTTGCTTTCGCCGCGGGGATGCCTTCGGCCATGCGGGAGGCTTTTCTGAAATCCTCCCTGGCCCCTTGAAGCATTCCGGCGCGGAATTGCAGTTGAGCGAGCTCCATCTGTGCCGCTACCACCACGGTATCCAAATTACCTGATTTACCCATGTGCGGCTGGTATTCGGCGACCACGCTCCTGTAAGCCTGAATCGTTTTGGAGAGGAACTCGCTCTGCATGGTTGCGCCGGTAAGCTCGGAACTCATCTTCCTGGCCCTGAACAGGTCCTTTTCGGCCTCGTACGCCAGGTTATCTTCCTTATTCGCGCAGGACGCGGCGGTTAGAGCCGAAATCAGCAGTGGTAATAGAATTAAGGCGCGGATATAAATTTTCACTCCCTATTCCTTTCTCTCCAGGGCTAAAGCACCCGGGTGTTCTTTAAGACATACCTGGTTAATATCACCGTGGAGCCGGCTATCACCAGGTAGGTTGATATGGCCCGCAGCAGTTCGCCGGCCAGGTGATTATATATCATAAAATCGGGTGAAAGACGAAGAGAGATCATCTCCGCCTTGATATCGAGAAAAACAGTAGGCAGGGTCAGTATGAAGGGCAGTATGACCGCCAGAAAGGTTGCCGGGAAATGGCGCGAGGCGATCGAGAAGCTGCTCTTTATAGCCTTGATAGGGCCGGTATCTTTCAGCAGAACCAGGGGCAAAGAATAGAGAAAGTAAGCCTGTACCGCTATGCCGAACAACACTCCGGCGCCCAGGATGACCGCGTGGGGTATGGGGCTTAGATCCCTGGAAAAAAACCTGGACGCGTTGACCGTAAGGAAGACGGCCCCGGAACTTATCAAAGATACCAAGAGGAGACGGGGATAGCGCTTGATCGCGCCGGAGAAAGATTTAGAGCATGAAACGGTCCGGCCGGAGAGGAATCTGTAGACCAGCAGGACTATCGCCCCGTGGAATATTACATGCACAAAAATGTCGAAGAACAGGTCCAGCCTGCTTAGGACCGGCTGCATAAGTATTATACGGTGGGGATAGTGGCTGAGGGTCTCGGCGGGGACCGAGGATATGAACAAAGCCCAGAAGGAGTTCGCCGCGGCTCCTGTGGAATCAAGGTACAGAACCATGATGGTTATCTGAAATATCAGGTAGATAACCGAAGGAACCGCGACCACCGGCTTTTTAAGGGCGGATAGCGCCGTTACAAAGATTTTCACTATCGAGCCGGCTCTTAGAGCCGTCCGCCTGTCGAGTCCATCATTATAATCTGTTTTTTTCATCTTTATCAATCCCGCCGGCTCGAAAAGATCCTGCTGAGCGACCGGTCGATCGCGGGGCGGACCGATTCAATGAATTCCATCAGGTCCTCTCTGGCCTCGTTCTCTTCTTCCGCCGGAACGACGAGAGAAAACCTTATGAAAGCCGCGGCCTGGGGCCTGCCCAGAAGGGATGCTTTCATCTGCTGCCATTTCAGTGAAAATTCTCCTGTTATAGTCTGTCCTCCCGAGTTGAACCAGTAAATCACAAGTCTCTTTACACTTCCATCTGAGATCAGCAGGCTTCTTGCGGGAATCGGTTCCGCTTCATTTGCTGCCAGCAGCGTTTTTCCCTCCCTGATTATATCCCATCCCGAACCGGGATAGCAATGTCTGGGAGAGTGGATCTGTGAGTTCTTCTGCTGGGTTTTAAAAAACCCGATGAAAAGTTCGATGGTTCTCATGTTTTCCGCGTAATAAGTCCTGGCAAGGGTGGTGTCAGCCCCCAGCACGTCAAGAGTCTGGGCTCCCAGTTCGTAGGTTCTGGAGGAATAACCCCCCACTCTTTCGGGAACCATATCCAGGTTGGGCATGCCTGCCAGCTCGGCTTCCCTGTAGCGAAGGGCATATGAGTACGCTCCCAGGGCGGAGAAGAGAACGATCAGTATGACAAGTTTTATTGTTTTCAACTTTTCCATTTTAATATCGAGTTTATGGCCATCAGAAGAAGCAAACCTGTCAGGAAAACGATCAGGCCGGAGACCTGGTGCAGTATTCCGTCGGCGAAGCCGCTCCCCACCAGGTAAGCTCCCAAAGCCGTAATCGAAAGCCTGAAGGTATTGGCGGCGACCGCGACCGGCACTGAGCAGGCTACCAGGATTATCTTCCTCGAGATCGAATAGCCGCTGAAAGCCGCTATAACCACCGAGAGGGTGACCATGGTCATCAGGGCTCTGAGGCCGCTGCAGGCCGCAACTACTTCCAGAGTATAATTAGGCAGTACTATTATATTTCCCTTTCTGATTACGTTTACCTGGAGGGATTTCAATAAACCGCCGCTGAGCCGTGCGCTTAGAAGCTGCAGGGGGAAGGTCAACCGGTAATAAAATATGTAGGGAAGCGGTATCATAAGTAACATCAGGACGAATTCTTCGGCGAGCCTGGAAGCGAATCGAGCGCCCGCCAGAAAAACAGCCGACCCTATCAGGAAGATCACCAGGGATATCCTTGACGTGAATAGCTCAGAGGCGGCGGTTCCGGCGATGAGGGCGACAGAAGCCACTGCCAAGACAATCGCTCCGGCGGCGCTGTCACCCGTACTCTGAACCGCGCGCAATTTCGAGTGCTTCCGTTTTATCATGAAGAAGATCACTATGGGAATAAGAAGGCCGTGCCTGTAGTTTGGATCCTCTAACCACTGCTTGACCAGGTCGATGATCACGGGAACAAAGATTGCCGCCAGAAGTACGCAGGAAATGAAAAAGAGAATCTCTTTTCTTCTGTTCGACACTCTTTTTACTGCCTGGTCTGTGCTCAGCAAAACTTTCTCCCGGCGATCAGAAGACTCCTCGGAAGACTCAACCGCAAAATGGTCATTCGCGGTGAAAGATCCAGCCCCGGTTTCACATTAGGAACTTATACATGGTTTAATCGCAAATAACAAGATTTATGGACTGCAAATCGGATGCCATAAAAAAAGGCGGAAGCCGCGTCGGCTTCCGCCACAAAAGAGTATTGGTTTTCCAGGGAGCTATTTCTTCTTTCTGATCAGCGGCACGATTCCGATAAGACCGAGCCCCAGAAGACTCAAGGTGCCCGGTTCGGGAGTAGCGAAGTAGCTTGAATCGTGATAGGGCGCGTTGGTTATGGTCCTGCCGTATTCATCTACTCCCACCGCGTCAAAATTCACCCAGTCGAAGCCTTCCACCACAACGTCGAAAGTTCGCTGGTCTCCCCATCCCGGGACAGTGAGGTCTGAGTAGCCGTATTTCCACTGCACTATATCCTGGTTGGTCAGCCTTCCGATGTCATGGAAGTTGTAATTACCATAATAGTTGGGGCTGGAAAGAGGGAGATACCAGGCTGGGTCGACCCCTTCGGGGACCGCGTCGAAATATCTTTGAAACGTGGTTATTTCCACTCCGTTGATCCAGACGCTTCCAGACTGGTTTTTCGGAACCACGACGCTGAGAAATGTATCCATGTACCTTGAATCGAGAGCGCTGCCGGCAGCTCCTCCAACCAGGTTGCTTGCTCCGCCTCCAGCGTACATATCAAGGGTGGGGCCCCAGTATCCAACAACGTTCAGATCGAACTGCTGGCTGTTGGTGATCCATGACAGGTGATCAATATTGTTGTACCAGTAATGGTAGCGCGAGTCGGTAATGTAGGTCTGCAGCTTGGGAACAGCACTCACTGAAACGGCAATGAGCATGATTAAAACCGCAGCGACAGCCGTTGAATATATCCTTCTCATACTTTTTCTCCTTTTACAGGTGTCGAATAATTTTATAAGACCTTAAATAATTCAAATACATCCATATATATTTGCAAGTGATATGCCAGGGAAACACATCCGCTATTTCCATATATGACTATGGGTTACAAGCCTGATAAATTGGGGTAAAAACCCCAGCTCCAAAAGTGTTAAATATTCCGACACTTTTGTCCGTTCCGGACTATAATTCCTTGATCAGTATCTGTTTTAGGGATTTGAGGCCTGGAAATTGCATAGTAAAGCTTTTTGCGTTTTGTTGTAAACCGGGTTGCCGCTCGGACTAAAAATGAAGGATTTTCCTGAAGGCGGTGTACGACAAGTTGAACAGGGATATTGACAGGGACACAGAAGGCAAGGATGAGGTCAGGCCTGAAAGAGGAGGGCTGTTTCGGCTCGCCTCCCACGTTATAATAACGTCGGCGGGATGGGTCTTCTTCGGCTATTTCTGGTTTGTGGTGATAAGAAGAGGCTGGTACGGAAAAGGAATCCCCCTGGCCCTGGTGGCTATGGCGGCCTTTACCGTGTTGCTTCTTCTGCTTACCTCGTTATGGATAAGGCATAATATCCGAATCGCGAGAAAGAACCGGAGAAAGGCGGCGCCGGATATCCAGTACAGTGAGTTCATCGATGACAAGACCGGGCTTGAGCTGGTAGTTGACGATATCGATTCGATTAAAGGATCCCGGGTGGTTGATATAGAGATAACAGATGGTAGAAAGATCATAACCGCCGGATCTCTGGCCGGCGGGGCAGAGGACGTTGAAGAGAACTGCCGGACGAGGCATAAGGGATGACGATGGATATAATAACAATTCTGGAAACTATTGAGAATTCCGGGGTATACCTGGCGGCGATCACCTATTTCGCCTGGTATCCGATATTTTCCAGCATTATGTGGATATTCACCGCCCTTGTTTACTTTTTCAGGCGGGAGTGGGGCGGGTCCGGCGGCTTCTACCAGCTGGAGGTTTATCCCACTGTTACCGTTCTGATTCCCGCTTATAACGAGGAGAAGAACATAGGACGGGTTCTGGAGAAAGCCGGAGAAATAGATTATCCCGATTTCGAGGTGGTAGTGGTAGACGACGCTTCCACCGACAATACCCGCCGAATCGTTGAAGAGTTCGTAGAGCGGGGAGAGGCCCGGCTGATCGGGAAGAGGAAAAATCAGGGTAAAGCCATGGCCCTTAACGACGCCATACCATGCACCAATGGCGAGATCATCCTTATCATCGACGCGGATGCCAGCCCGGACAGGGATATTCTCAAGTATATGGTTCCGCATTTCAGGTATCCCAGGGTGGCGGGCGTTACCGGAAATCCCAGGGTGGTAAACCGCAAGACCATACTGGGCAAGCTGCAGGCGATAGAATTTTCATCGATCATCAGTATTCAGAGAAGGGCCCAGAGGATATGGGGGCGTCTGATGACCATGTCAGGGGTGGTGGGGGCTTTCAGGCGCAGCGCTCTTTACGACGTAGGGCTGTATAATCCGGAAATGGCGACCGAGGATATAGATATAACTTGGAAACTGCAGATGAGGCATTACGATGTCCGCTACGAGGCCAGAGCGTTGGTGTGGATGAGGGTTCCCCAGTCGCTGAAAGGTCTGTGGCGACAGAGAAGACGCTGGGCTCTGGGGCAGGGCCAGGTCATCGGCAGGTACGCGCGCTCGGTGATGAATTGGAAGCACAGGAGGTTATGGTCGGTCCTGGCCGAGTCGATGATGTCTATTGTATGGGCTTACGATTTCATCCTGCTGATCGTCCTCTGGATAACCTCTTATTTTATGGGCGTGCCCCCGGTGGGGGCTTCCCCGATTCCAAACTGGTGGGGCATGATGATCTCCTCGGTCTGCCTGATGCAACTCCTGACCGGGGTCATTCTGGACCGCCAATACGACCGGGGGCTCGGCTGGTATTATTCAGTAGCCGTATTCTACCCGGTCATCTACTGGATCCTGCTGGCGGTCGTGACCGCCTGTTTTTCGGTAAGAGGCCTGCTCAGAAAACCTGAGCGGGGAGTGGCGACCAGATGGAAGCCGGTCAGGTAGCAGAAGATTACGGGGTGCTTCTTGAGGGTTGGATGTAACGGCCTTATAAGGAGATGAATTGGTTCTGAAAAGTATATTCAAAAAAATATCTTTATGCGCGGCAGTACTCTGCCCGCTCCTTTCCGGAGCCGCCGCAGGTGAACAAAGCGGGGACGCTCTTCAGGCGGCCAGAAGAGCGGCGGCGGCTGACAGGCATGAGGTAGCGATCCGCTATTACCTGGAAGTGGTAAGAGCGGATACATCCCTGGCCTCGAAGCTGGGAAAGGAGATAGGCCTTCAGTATACCTGGAGCGATAAACCGGACAGCGCTGTTATCTGGTTCAGGCGCTACCTGCGGGAGCGCCCGGATGAGATCGATGGAATGCTGGGACTGGCCCGGGCCCTTTCATGGGCGGACAGAAAAGCCGAATCATTGAGGCTGTACAGGCGGATTCAGGGCAGGGCCCCCGAGTCGGTGGACGCCAGAGTGGGAGAGGCCAGGGTAGTTTCCTGGCAGGACGACAGCGCCGAGGCCGAAGTCCTGTACCGCAAGATACTCTCCAGCTATCCCGATAATCTTCAAGCGCGGCTCGGTCTGGCCCAGGTTGTAAACTGGCAGGGCAGGCACAGGGAGGCGAGGAGCCTTTACCTGGAAATACTCAAATCCGATCCGGAAAGCGAAGAGGCGGTGATAGGGCTGGCCCTGTCCGAAAGGTGGCTGGGTCTGGACTGGAAGGCAAGAGAGAGGCTGTCCGGCCTGGCTGAGAATGAGGAGGCCTGCAGGATTCTCGGGGCGATAGAAAGGGAGACTTCTCCCAGAATAAGAGCGGGGTATGTGTTTTCTTCGGATTCCGATGATCTGGACCTTCACCGGGTAGAGATATCAGGATCAGGCCAGATAGCCGATGGAGCGTTAACAGGAGCCGAAATCGCCAGAATCTGGATGTTTCAGGATAAGATGCCTTCGGTTAAAAGGACAGATCTGATCGCCAGATTTATGAAGAGATTCAACGAAGACTGGTCTGTGAATCTTAATCTTGCCTGGTCTCGCCACTCCGTGGACCGGGGTGATCCCGCTTATATGGGGGGTGACGGATTTGAGTTCATATCATGGGATGGGTGGTTGACCTGGACTCCTCACCGGAGGATCAGGGTCGATTTTTCGTCCAACCGGTCCGCTGTTGAAACACCGCTGTCTGTTCAACGCGAAATACTGCATTCGGGAGCCGGCGCCGGGGCGGATTTTCTGATAAGAGAAGGCCTCAAGGCTGTGGCGGGTTATGAATACAGGTCTTATTCGGATGATAACAGAAGGAATCTGATAAAGTCGTCTCTTATATGGAGGCTTCTCTCTTCTCCTTTCAGGCTGGAGCTGGTTCCGGGCTACACTTGTTTCTCGTTCCAGCAGTGGCAGCCAAACGGTTACTACAGCCCGGACCATTATCACAACCTGGGGCTTAAGCTGTTGATGGAAGCCCGGCTGAGAGATTCGGCCCGTTTGATACTGGAGGGGAGGGGGTCGGCGGAAAAAGAGGACAACGGAGATTTTTTCTCAGTAGGGACTTTCAGGGCGGCTCTGCAGTGGAGTGCTTCCAAAGATCTTGACCTGGGAGCGGAGTTTTTTACTTCAAACTCGCGTGTTTCCGGAGAGGCCGGTTACAGCAGGACTCTGGGCGGTATTTATCTGGCCTGGATTTTCTGAGAGCTTGCTTTATGGTTTTTTCAAAAGGGATAAAGACTGTAATTGTGGCCGGGTCAATCGCCGCGGCGGCGGGTTTGACGATCATGGCCTCGGTGAACGGCAACGATACTAAAAGCTTTTCCTTTCAGGGCTACAAAAATGGCGTCCCGGTCCTGGCTTATCACTTCTTCAATGACCGGGGCGTAGCGGAGAGAGGATTGAGGGCGGTGGGAACTGTGCTTTTGAACCTTCCTCTCATCACCACCAAGGACGCGTGGTCGGTTACCAGGGATAATTTCGAAAAGCATCTTGAATATCTTCAAGAACAGGGCTACAGGACGGTTACCATGGCCGAGCTGGAGTCCTATATGCTTGGCGAGAAGGAGCTCAAGGATAAATGCGTCGCCATAACCTTTGACGACGGCGACAGGAGCGTCTACCGCCACGCCTACCCACTTCTCGAAGAGTACGGAATGCGCGGCACTATGTTCATGATAACATCAAAGGCTGGAATGAAATGGAACGGCCTCGAGATATCTGCCTGGCAGGAGCTCAGGGAGATGGAGGAATCGGGGGTAATCGAAATAGAGTCGCATACCCATGACATGCATTTCAAGGTCCTGAGAGGGAATTCCCCCCATCCAGTCTTTGGCCTTTCAGGCGGTGAAACTCAGAACCGTGATATTGAAAGGATCTCCAGTGACCTTAGAAGGTCCAAGGTCGCTCTCATGTACCATCTGGGAAAAGAATCCCGTTTTCTTGCCTGGCCCTATGGATTTGGTTCTCGCCTGGGAGATTCACTCGCGGCCAGCCAGGGCTTTGACCTTATTCTGACTTTGAAGATCGGGGTGAATCGGCCCGGCGACTCGCCATACCGGGTAAAGCGCTGCGCGGTTACTCCCAGGACTTCGATGTCTGAATTCAAGGATATGTTGAACGGTGCAAGTGAGGGAAGCTGAAGAGAATGCCGGCCTCAAGGACCGGCATTCTCGCTGGTGATACAGGATCGAGCTAACGGCGTCTTCTGCTTCGAGTGGCGGAGCGGCTTCCGTAAGTGCCCCCGCGGATTCGGCTTCTACTTCCGCTGATTCTTCCGAACCTGCTCAGTTTCGGCCTCGAGACGCTTCCCCGGGGAGCTAAATGGCTTCTTCTCTGGATGGAAGAGTTAGCCGGGCGCAGCCGGTCGTAGCCTATTCCGTGGTTTCCGCGGGCAGGATGGGATAAGGTGGATGTACCCCGCGTAGGGCCGCTTCTTTTCCTGCTCGAGCGGGGGAGAAAGTCCGAGTTGCCGCCTCCACTGAAAGAAGGGTTGACTCTGGACCAGCCGCCTGCGCTTCTTGCGCCGCTCAGCCGGCCGGCTCTGATCCGGCCCGCCCCGGTCCTTCCGTTGAGGGAGCGGCCGGCGTTTACCTTTGAAAGGTTGTAGGGTCCGGTCATCCTGTTCCATTGGCTGTCGAAATCGCTGCTTCTGGATTTGGCCCAGTCTATGAAATCTTCATTTCCCGAGGCGAGGACCCCGTCGAAACTCAAGACTGCCAGGGCCGCCAAGACCAGCACAACAGCAGGTATTCTCGCTGAAATACTCATTGCGTCATTCCCGTTCTGATTTTCAGGTATTAAAAATGCGCGAATTTAGAAATATTCCGATCTCCGCGCAGAGGATTCGTTCGGAGGAGAGAGTCATTCGTTCAAATCTACTGATGATTGTACCATATATTCAGAATACTGTCAAGCCGGCCGGGAGGGCCTGGCGGGAGGGCCTGGGCGCCGGCATGGGCGGTTCTTTACATGTTGTGCCTCCATCGCTCAGGTGGTATTATCCCGTTGAAAATGGTTTGGTATTAACGGCTTTGGAGAAAAAATGGCCGAAAAAGGTAAGGTTTTGCTGGTCGGACCGCTTCCCCCTCCCATAGGCGGGGACACTGTCATGACCAGTACTCTGCTTAACAGCCGCTATTGGAGCAAAAGGGGTTTCCAGGTGGTGTCCGTCAACACTTCGGAAGGTAAAGGGGTGCGTCTTCCCGACAGCAAGCTGTCTTTCGCCGATCTGCTGCGGGCGGTGAGAATAATTTCCTCGGTACTCTTCAGGCTGCCCGGAGTGGATATAGTACTGCTCTATGCCAACAGCCGGTTCCTGTGTACCGCGGGACTTGTGGTGATCAAGATGGCCCAAATCGCGGGGAAGCCGGTAATGTCAAAGGTGTTCGGGGCTTTTCTCGCGAAGAGAATATCAAATATGGGCTCTTTTCGAAAAGGGTTTACCGTATCGATCCTGAGCCAGTGCGAGAAGATCCTGCCCGAGACCGAAGGTTTGGCGCGGGAGCTGGTTCAGAATGCCGGAATCCCGCCGGACAGGATTATGATTTTGCCTAACTTTATACCCGACAGCCACTTCGTGGATATCGGCCGAAAGGGTGAGAGCGTATTTTCCGCTCGAAGCGGACAGGGGCCCACCAGAGCCGTTTTCCTGGGGCAGGTAAAGAAGGAGAAGGGGATTTTCGATATAATCGAAGCGGTGGATGGAAAGCCGCAGTACTCCTGCGATTTCTTCGGGCCGGTGACCAGAAGCGACAGCTCCCGTTTTTTTGAATCGATAGAAGCCAGTTCCAACCTGAGTTACCGGGGAGAGGCGGAACCCGGCGATGTATCTGAAATATTGAAGGACTATCACGTTCTTCTGTTACCTTCCTACCATCCCGGCGAAGGGCACCCGGCCGTGATACTTCAGGCTTTCGCGGCGGGTGTTCCGGTGATTTCGACCGACTGGCTTTCCATACCGGATCTTATCGGTGATAATGAAAGGGGAATACTCGTGCCGGTGAAGGATCCCCGGCGGCTGGAGGAGGCCCTTGCAAAGGTGGCTTCCGACCCTGCTTCAGCTGGAAAAGCGGCCGAAGCCTCCTACCGCTATGTTCGAAGGTTCTCGGAAGAATCGGTGATAGGCGACGCTCTGATGGCTGAGATCGATAAACTGGTACAGACCTAGAGACGGTTTTTGATATTGTAAGCTTTTTTAAAGGATGAAGCCGTGAAAGAAGATTTTTTCAGATTATTATACGCTGCGGGTTGCCTCATCAGGGGAACTCCGGTCCTTCGAGATCTGGAGTTTCTCGATTCTGCGCAGTGGTGGGATGAGAAGACCCAGAACGAATGGCAGGTGAACCGGGCCAGGAACCTGCTTTTGCATGCCAGGCGTAATTCCCCGTTTTACCGCGAATATTTTGAGGAAAACGGTTTTAATCCCCAAATCGATTCGCTTGAGGAGCTTCAGGCACTTCCACCTGTGGGGAAAGAGAAGATCAGGGATAACCTGGAAAGGATTCAGAACAGGGTGGCGGAAGAAAGAATGATCTACACCAGGACTTCCGGAAGCTCGGGAGAGCCGCTGGAATTCTACAGGTCTGCTTCCTGGGATTCCGGGCACAGGGCCGCCATACTGAGGGGGTTGGGATGGTACGGGGTAAGGCCCTGGATGAAAAGCGGGTTGCTGTGGGGTATATACCCCGGCCTTTGGGAAGGCATAAAGTTTCGAATCACAGATTTTCTTCAGAACCGTTTCAGGCAGAGAAGGTTCGATCTTTCCGGAGAAGTCATGCTCGAATTTCTCCGCAAACTCAAAGGAGCGCGCTATCTGGAAGGTTACCCCAGTTTTATCTATGAACTGGCCAGATTCGTAAACTCTGACCGCCGCGGGCCGGCGGGGCGGGAAGCGGAAAAGACCGGTCTGCTCTTGATAAAGGGGACCTCTGAAAAGATATATCCCCATTACCGGCGGGAGATTCGCGACGCTTTCGGCATCGGCGTCACAGGAGAATACGGAGCGGCCGAATCGGGCATAATAGCCTTTGAATGCCCCGGGGGAAGCTATCACGTGAACTCCCAGCACGTGGTGTTGAATGTGGAAGATGGAGAGATCATAGTCACCAATCTGCTGTCTCATTCCTTTCCGTTCATAAGGTACCGCCTGGGGGATGCGGTAAGGATGAAGAATTCCGGCTTCTCCTGTCCCTGCGGCAGAAAGGGAATGATAATCGAGGAGATAATGGGAAGAGCGGGAGGGAGGATCCTGGGCCTGGATGGAAGGGATTTTCCAGCCATGATGGTCGATTACGTGATCAAGGACGCCCAGTCGAGAACCCATTGCGTGGCGCAGTGCCAGGCGCTTCAGAGAGAGAGGGGGGTGATCGAGTTTATGATCAGGCCGGCGAAGGGTTGCGGGGATGAAAAAACCCTCGCAGAACTGGAGGAGTTGATGCCCAAGCTGCTTGATTCCTATTTCAAGGGACACCTTCGGTGCCAGGTCGAAATAGTCGACAGAATCCCCGGAAGAGAGGGCAAATTCCTGGAATTCGTTTCCAAGGTAGATTAGTGGTTGAACCGGGCCTTGCGCGCGATCTTAGATGCTCCCGCAGGCGTCCCGGGCCTCCCTGCGGAATCGATTCATAAGGTCTTCTATCCAGTCCTCAGCACCTGTCCAGGTAGCGCTGTCGCTCCCAGTCGGTGACGTGAATCTCAAAATCCAGTATCTCCTGCTCCTTGGCCTGAAAATATTTTCTGACAAATTCTTCTCCCAGGAGCTCTCTCATTATCTCGCTGTCTCTGAATACCGCCAGGGCCTCTCTCAGCGATCCGGGAAGGGTCTCTATATCGAGCCGTTCGAGTTCCTCTCTGGATTTGGTGTAAACGCTGTCTTCCATCTCCGGTGGAAGAACCAGGTTCCTCTTTATTCCCTCCAGGCCCGCCTTAAGAATGGCGGCGAAGGCGAGGTAGGGGGAGGCGCTCGGGTCGGGACACCTCAGTTCAGCCCGAACAGAAGATTCCCTGCCCTTGGTAAACTGGGGTATCCTCACCAGGGAGGACCTGTTTTTACTACCCCAGCATATGTAGCGGGGGGCTTCGAATCCGGAGATAAGCCTCTTGTATGAGTTTATGGTGGGGTTGGTCAGGCAGACTATCTCCCTGGCGTATTTCAGCAATCCGGCGATGAACTTCTTGGCCGTATCGGAAAGGTTATGCTCGTCCGCGCCGTTGTAGAATATCGGTTCGTTATCGATTGAGAAGAGACTGGAGTGCACGTGCATCCCGTTTCCCGGCTTGCCGAAGATCGGTTTGGGCATGAATGAGGCTATCAGCCCGTACCTGTGCGCTATCGATTTGATTATCTTCTTCAGGAGTATCACCGTATCAGCGGTTTCCAGGGCGTTTCCGTATCTGAATCCCACCTCGTGCTGCCCCACGCCCACTTCATGGTGGGCCCTCTCTGAATCGATTCCGAAATACTTGAGGGCTCCCATTATCTCTTTTCTTATATCGCTTCCCAGGTCTTTTTCCGAACTGTCGAAGTATGAACCGGTATCGAATTCCGGGGTTATCACCTCTCCGGTATCCAGCCTTCTGAACATGTAGAATTCAACCTCGGGGCCCGTTCGGAACTGGTATCCCATCTTTCTGGCTTCCAGCATCTCCTTCTTGAGTATGTATCTTGGATCGCCCGCGAAGATTATCCCGTCAGGAGTGTATACTTCACACATGAACCTGGCTGTTCTCATATCCTCGTTATCACCGGGAAGGAGAGAATAGGTTTCAGGGTCGGGTTTAAGGAACATGTCACTTTCCATGATCCTGGCAAATCCCCTTATGGAGGACCCGTCGAACCATATTCCCTTCTCCATGGCTCCTTTCAGAGCTCCGGCCGGCATTTCCAGGGATTTCAGTGTGCCGAATATATCGGTGAATTCGAGTTCAACGAATTTCACCCCGTCGGTTTCGGCCTTTTTCAGAATGTTCAATATCAACACCTCCTGAATGGTTGAAAGTTCAGGAATGACTTTTTCCGCCCCGTTTTTCAAAGGATCATGGATACAGGGAAATGCTGTAGGCTCTTGCTGCCGCTCCCGAAAAAGCGATTCTACACCATTTGGGAAATATGTACAGTAAAAATATTTTTTCAGGCCGGCGGCATTTGGATATCGACGGGAAATATTCTTTCCAGGAATCAGCCGGCCAGCGCCGGCCGTATACGGCCTCAGGCGGGGCCGGCCCGTCTGGACATTTGAAGCGGCCCGTCATTCATTCAACCGGTGGACGGAACTTAAGCCTTCCTGGCTGCGTTCACCTTAGGAGGACCGCTTTCCGGCTTATTTTCCCTTCCGCTGTTTTCAGGACATAGAAATATACACCGCTGGAGAGATTCTGGGGAAGCCAGCGGACCGTGTGAACGCCCGCTTCCATATTTCCTCTGGCGATGATATCAACCTCCCTGCCGGATATGTCATATGCCCTGAGGTCGGCGTACCCTTCTTTTTTCAGGGAAAAACTGATAGTTGTCGCGGGATTGAAAGGATTCGGGACGTTCTGGCCGAGGGATAAAAGGGGCCTGGGGTCTTCCGAGTCCGTGACGGTATCCACGATAATATCCTCCCTGTATACCAGGCGGTCGTGAGCCGTGACAGTGAGGACCAGGGTGTCCACATCCTGAGGGATCGGGGTCGATATATCTATTGTTATCCTTCCCGCTTCGTCCGCGTAGCCTCTGCCGTAACAGGTGCCGCCCCGGTAAAGGGCTCCCAGCGCTCCGGCCTGGTAGGAATCGACGGCGAACAGGGTGTCCGAGCGGGCCAGGTATCCGGCGTGGGCCGGGAAGAGGCTTGTTGGAGTATCGGTCCAGCCGTCCATGGCGGGGTCACCCAGAAGGTTGAGGGTGTAGAAGCACCACCGGTGGGCCCCCGGTTCGTATTCGTCGGGAAGGTCAACAAAGGGAGCAGTTTCGTCTTTTGACCTCTGGTTGGCGGCGCCTAAACGGGTGATGCCCTCGGTGAAGACGGCGTCATAGAACTCCCTCTGAAAATGGTGAGAAGGTCCGTTGGTGGTACCTTCGGTAAACCACCCGTATCTTGAATTACCCAGGAAGGCGGAAGCGCAGTGATCTATCATCACCATCCTCTCGCCTATGCACCGATCCACGTCAAAGGCGCCGGCGTAACAGCCGTAGGTGTAGACTATCGGGAAGCCGGCGTTTGCCCCATCGTTAAGGAAATTGGTGTTGGTTATGTCACCGGAATAGAGCTTCATAACATAGCTGGTGCCGGAATGGCCCGAATGGGCGATCCAGTTGGTTCCCATGTTAAAGGCGCCGTAGACAGAGGTGTTGTACCAGGAGCCGTCCCTTTCATAAAGCTTGATTATGTCAAAGTCGGGTGGAAGCCCTTCCGTTGTGAATCCGTAAGCGTCACAGTACCCTATGAGCTGATCCATCTCATCGCCGCCGTAGGTCAAGGGGTCTGAATAGAGATGCTCTCCAAAGAGGGTGGCGCAGCGGGAGTTGGAGGCAACCGGGGATTCCTGGTACATCCCGGTCTTGTTCACGAATACGGAGACGTCGGCTGAGCCCTCCACCACCGCCCGTCCAACGGCAACCTCAGAGTAGAAGTCCTCTTCTCCCGGTTCTCCCCAGAGGGAGTCCCCGTCGCCGTTCCAGTTTCCGTCCAGGGCGGCGTAGTACAGGTCGGAAGGAATATCGTCGTCCTCTATATAGGAAGAGGACTGCACGGCGCAATAGAACCCGCGGTAAGGGACTATGCCGCCGGTGCCCGGATCGCCGTCCCCGTCTCCTCCCAGAAGCAGGTGGGTGATCCCGTGATTCAGGTACTGATCGATTACGGCGTTCCTGATCTTCTCGGCGGTATCGTCTCCGCTGTAACCGGTTTCTATCTCCTCCACGGTCATAATACTGGTAAGGAAACCCCGCCTGTTGTAGAAATCGGCCAGTTCGCCGAAGGCCGGCGCCAGGGAATCACGGGTTACTATCAGGTAATCGTAATCGTTTTCGCCGGCCGAATACATGCCGGCTTCCACAGCCTCTGGATTGTCCACCAGAGAGGTCAGCCTCCCGGCTGTTTCTGAATCGTTCCTGGGTTCGCCGGTCCTGCCCGCGATATCCGGGGATGTTTCGATTATTGCCTCTACTTCACGGTAGTATCCTGCTTCAGAGGTGGAGGCCCTGAAACCGGCGGGAGTGAACGAACCGGTCGCTATCGAATGGCCCCTGAGGTAATGGGTGCTGAATTCCGAGCGCGCAGGATATATCCATCCGCTTGCCTCATAGGCCTCACTCTTGTAGGCGAAACGGGGTCTACGGCGGGTGCCCAGGGAGAGGGGAGCCGGCCGCTGTCTTGGATACAGCCGGCAGGCGCGGTCGATCTTCTTCCAGCCCCGTTTTTCGATCCTTACGTTCTGAACTCTTTCTCCCCCCGGCAGAAGGATCTGGACCTTTCGGTATGGATAGCTGGGTTCCCCGGTTCTGCCGGCCTGGACGGTATTGGGGAATAAGATTCGGGAGAATCCGCCGCCGGCGTCCTTTATGGACGGCTTTTCGAAACGGTAGACCATGCGTGTCTCGCCCGCGTTCAAGACCTGAGTGGATGCCAGAATGATCGTCAGTATGGCTATCGATAATCTTAACTGTCTCATCAGCGTTCCTTTACGATTTCAAGACTGTCTGCCGGAAGCTTTTTAGAATCCAGGTTTCACTCCCGGAAATTCAGTATTTAAGGGTCGAAGCGAGCTTACCCGCTTCGAACTGGGATATTCGATGCCGCGGATCCGCGGCTTTATTTATTATAACCTAAATTGAGCGGTTTTTATCTATTGAGTACATTTTATCAGTGTTGAGAGT
>CAZAUK010000013.1:2062-87484 GCA_964488475.1 uncultured bacterium | reverse complement strand
ACTTTACCAGATGAGGGAGGTCGCTTCAATTTTCAACTAACTTTAGGACACCTTCGTTTGGATCAAAGTGTACTACGCGCCCGGACCTGTTATTTTCAGCTATGTAGTCAGCCAATCGGCTATTTTGAATCTACCCGGTCTAGACTACCCGATGTATCACTACACCAACAACGGGTGGATGGATGGATCAGAAATAGTCGATGTATACCATTATCAGATTGAAGAAGTACTTTCAGAAGCCCAGGCAATGGACGATGACTGGCATGTCAGGGGCTTCTGGAGTGAACCGGAGAAGATAATAAATTGGCTCAATCAGAATATGACTTGGGACGACGATAACAGGTATGAGCCCTGGCAGGCCTCCTATGTTCTTAATCCCTCGGTTAGGTATGGCAACTGTGACGAATGGGCACATGCCGCTTGTGCTCTTCTTTTAAAGGCAGGGATACCAGCAAGAGTTGCGATGGTCGGAGGAATTGATGCATTCAACGCGACACAATTGAAATTCCCACAAGCTACATCTCATCTATGTGTATCATATTGGGATGGCTTCGGTTGGATAATGATCGATCCGCAATGGAGTTCCGGTTTTACTTTCATCAGTAGAGTATTCCTTGGTGCTGACAGGGATTCGAAGGGAGTTATGATTTCAACATATCCGGATTACATCCACAATCAAATTTACAATTCAAAGTGCTCATGCGAAAGTGGATATCAATATGGATGCCTTCAAGAAGAATGCTACAGATGCCCCCAATATCAATGGGAGATTCTGGAACACTATGAAAAAAGAGATGAGAATTTATTAGTTGGAACAGAACCTCAGAACTGCATTATTCCTTCAGATGTGGTATCCGTGGAAGAAGAAACTACTCAACCGCATCGCCTGACATTTGAGAATTACCCTAATCCTTTCAATCCCAGGACCATATTCAGATTCCACATAATTGAAGCCGGCAGGGTCAGTATAAAGATATATTCGGTTGACGGCAAATTACTGGAAACAGTCGTTGATGAAGAGATGTCTCCCGGAGAAAAGAACCTTATTTGGAGTTCAGAGAGGATCTCTTCAGGAATCTATCTGGCAAGGTTCGAGTCACCCTCTGGGGAATCCGTTCGCAAACTTGTCATCTTGAAATAGATATTCTCGAATATCGGATTATGAATTTATCGAGCTCTATGCTATAATTCAGTATAAAGGGGAAAGAAATGATAAACAGAATAACGGCATTTTTAGTGATCCTGCTTACTCTTGCTTCAATCTCCATAGCGGGAACAAAAAAGCTGGTCATAAATCCCAAACTGGAAGGGGGCTTAGGGACTTTAACAGTCTTTGATTCCAAAATCGTAAAAATCGATTCAATATCAAAAGAAACCCCTACCAATAAGCCTGCCTACTATAATTATAAAGAAATGTACCCTGAGGGAACGAAGCCATATGCTATTTTAATCACAGGCAGGGTGCCGGACGTTTCCAAGAGATGGGTGGTCGCTATGACCAAGGATCAGGCTGAATTCAAAGCCGCTTTCCCGAAGTATAAAAAGCTGATGACCGCCGGTAAACGCGGGGAAGCCAGCCGGGCCCTTCATATCGCGACTTCCATGGCGGTTACCACCAGAGCGGAGCGCCGCACAAGCGACGGCAAAGCCACCGATCACCCAGCCGGAGTCGGCGAGTTTTTCTTTGAGATGGACCTTCTGGCATTCAGAAACCACGGCGGCTACCTCACTTTCCTGTGCTTCGAACCGAAGCCCGGCGATGATATAGTCGATTTCGGACACGGCATAGAGGACGGCGTACGCGGAGAACTGCTCGTGGAAGAATGGAAAAACGATGACGAGAAGCTTGTCGATTACAGAATGCACATATTAAAGGCGGATGTAAGAAAAGATTTCAGGCCGAATAAGCTTACTATCATCAAAACTGAATGATGGCATGAACCGACAAAAGAGACTATTAGCTCTCTTCCAATAACGACATCGGTTTAATTATACTAGTATGGACATAACTCCATATTAGTTATACTATTATGGAGTATATTCTGTTAACTTAGAAAAAAACAAGGACTAATATCCAGAAAGGGGACTGCATTTATCTGGAGGGTAGATAGGATTTGTACCCGGGCAAATTGTCGATGCCACCGGACTTTATCACCGCAGCAGCACCATCTTTCTGGTCACGGTGCGGTCCTGAGTCTTAAGCCTGTAGAAATATATCCCCGACACCACCGGAGCCCCCCTGTCATTCTCCCCGCTCCAGGCTGCCTCATACCTTCCCGGCTCTCTGCGCCCACGGTACAGCTCCCTGACAAGAGCGCCTGTGGCGTCATAGATACTCAGCAGCACCTCCCCCGCCTTCGCAACATCATACCTGATGACAGTCGAGGGATTGAACGGATTGGGATAGTTCTGATGAAGCGCTGTCTCGGCGGGAGGCGCCGGAAGCTCCTGCTCCTCGGCAAAATCGGCGCTTCCCACTACAAGAGCGAACCTGGCCTCACCCTCTGAATCTATAAACAGCCGCTCTCCCAGATAGAAGCTGTAGCTTCCGCCTTCTCTCACGTCGAGCAGCCTCTCAAGCTCCCAGTCCACCAGGTACACCACAGCCTCTGCGGGAACACTCTCTATCCCCTCAAACTCCAGAATGACCTCATCCCCTCCCCCCTCCTCACTGTAGCTCTTGGCTACATCAAAGCTCCATACCTGACCCCACAGGTTCTCGCTCTCTGATAACTCGGGCATGGAAAGGGCAACTGAGCTTACGTCCCTGTAACCGCTTCTTATATCCTGTGAATATCTGCCGGGATGTCTCTTCCATGAAAACCGGGGAAAATACAGAGAGAGCGATCTGCCTGGCGCCAGGGGAGCCTCTGAGCGGTCACGGCTGTCCCAGCTGTCTGAACCGTCAGGTCTTATGCCTATATAATTTTCCAAGTCCCTGGATGTTCCGGAGGTTGCCTTTATCTTAACTACCCAGCCTTCACCGCTGGATGTGCCAGACGCAAGCTGTTCTTGCTCGTCGAGATTACTGGAGACTGCCGCCTCCTTGGGCGGCACTCTCAGAAAGATGCTCTTATCCAGAAGGTTCTTCACCCAGTAGCCGTCAAAAGGCTCAAGAAGTGAAACATCATAGACATAGCCCCTCTCAGCATTCCACCTGACCGCGGGCTCTAAAGCATCGGCCTCAGCATCCGCCATAACAAGCCAAGCAGAACCAAGAGTGTCCACCAGCACAGAGTCCCAGGCCACGGCAAAACAGAACGGATCGCCTATCAGGTTGTACCCTGGCTTAAGCTCAAGAGCAAAAGCACTGTCTGTGGGAGTGGAAAGCCCTTCCGCCGGAGCGGTGTCCAAGCGGTGCTCCTCCCTTGTTATCAGCCAGTAGCCTGTTCCCACATTAAAGTTGAAGATACTGTCGCTGGGAAGCTCTATGTATCCGCCCGACTCGTTCTCATAAGCGAACATCCGCCACGCGGTGTTGTCAGGACCTCCGATATCATCTGTGACTACTCCTGTGATGGGAGCGTCTATCTTAAGAGGTATGCTAAGAAGACGGAAGGCCAATGCATCATGGGAGCTAGACTCTTCAAGGTCTTCTGATGTTATCCGTATGCATCTCGGGCTGAGCTCAGGCTCTGAGGGAGGATCTGTCAGAGTCCTTGTCATGGTCTGAACCTCAGCGTAATACTCCACGCCCCTGGGCCCGGCGACACTATCCGGTATAGCTCCCTGCGGATAAAGCTCCCCTTCAGTTATATCAACACTGCTGAACAGTGAATCCCCTCCCCTTCGGTAGAAGAGCGTTCCGCCGCCGAAGATCGCGCCTTCTGGAAGCTCCACCGAGACCTTTATATCCACCCCTTCCATAAAGTCGCTCTCCCTGTTGGGAACAGGACTGGTGCTGATGGAAGCGGGCTGCTGCACCGCCTGGTAGAACAAAGAATCATCGGGAGCCCCGGGAGGGTCGGCAGAAAATATGCCGCTGTTCTCTACCTCTATATAATAATCAAGGTTCCTCTCTGTGACATCAGCCCCCGGAATAATCCCTATGAAATCATTACCGGAAACTGTAAGTGAAGTGTCAGAGAAAGCTACAGCATCATCGGATGGCCGATAGTAAAGCGTCCCTCTTTCCACTCGAACAGACTCAGCGGGACTTACTATCACCGTAATCCTCTCGCCCAAGGGAACCTCAACGCCCGGGTTCAATAATCTGGAAGTAAAATCAAGGGACCTGATATCCGTTAGGACCGGAAACTCTTTCATAGGTGAAATGGGATCGTTACTTTGGATATTAATCGAACCAGCGAGAGAGATTTCCTGTTTCGGAGCCAGAACGAACAGGATAGTATCTATATCTCCGGGCATAAGAATAATAGTTGGTTGTTCATCTGCCTTTAATTCCTCAAAGGGAAAAATTATACCTGATATTCTGAGAGTATCGTTTCCGCCGTTCATAACATCCAATCGGGCGAATGAAGTATCACCGACAGTCACAGTTGGAAATACCAGAATATCCGAAAAAGTAGATAGCACCGGCCTGACAGGTCTGATAGGCCCGATATCAAATATATAGGATGATATCATCCTGCTTTCCCCAACTCTTCTTTCGACTGGAACAGCTCGAAATCTTAAAACCAAATCTCTTCTATCATCAGGTAATCCGGAAAAATCGATATTAAAAATCTCACCATACTGGCGGCGCGGGAGGCTCAGCCAATGGCTGCAGTTCCTCGGTAGTTGATTCTTCCGGCCAGAGAAAATAGGTTACCAGAGCGCCCGCGAATGCCACCGGAACAGTTCTTAGAAGCCACCATTTGGTGCTCCGGTTCTTCTCCATTGGTACATTGGGCAATATATGCGCTTTGTCAGGAGAAATATCTATGGGCTCTATGTAATCATGATAACCTGATTTTGTTACCTCCAACGTATAGCTTCCTACCCTTATCAGGGGCATTTCCAGCGGAGTCATCCCGCTGAACATCTTTAAAGAATCCCGCATAAGAAAAACGTTGCAGTTCTCAGGTTTATTTATCTTTAGCGAACCGAACATCTCCTTTCTCAGCTCATTATATATTTGATCAATCGAGGGGGGGATATCGGGAGTCTCGATCTTTAGGTCCGGAAAACGCTCCAGGGCTTCACGGGCCTTGGCCCTGGCGGCTTCCATCTCCCCCATGCTCTGGTAGGAAAAAATCAACTGATTGTACGCGTACCGAAGAACCTGGTCAGAGGCCGAATATTCCTTTATTATATTATTCAGAATCTCTATAGCCTGCTGAAACTCACCCCTGGCTCTAAGAACGTTGACCCGTTCCATACTGCTTGAGATATCCTCATCGCCTTTTTGAGCCGCCGCCGCCGAGGAAACGAATGAACCCATTATGAATAACACAGCGAGAAAGACGCATAGAAATGATTCCAAGCCCCTGATGACAGAGAATGCATTGAACACGAGAGCCCCCTTTTAAATTTTCCAGTTGAATAATCGAATTGAAGTCTATTACAGATGACCCTCTTTTTCAAGCCATTTCTTTGACTTGAAACAACCTTTACCTGAACAGCTGCAACAAAACTTCAGAGCCGCTTTTTATTATCAGAATGTGCCCGGCGGCTGGGAATCTCTCATTCTATATTTTCTTCCAGCCATTTCAGTATTTCAGCGCCGTCGCCCCCAGGAGAGGGCACAAAAATCCTGCCGCCGGAGTTCTCGGAGAATATCGAATCCAGACCAACGCTGCGAAAGAAATATTCCGCCAGGTCATCGACGTACCACCAGTTTTGAGAAAAATCTATCTTTCCCGCCCTATTCGCGGAATTCTTAATAATTATCACATTTTTTCGAAACCAACCTTCGCTCGAAAAAACGCCTCCGCATAGTTTGAAAAGGTCGCCAATGCCGTCGTATGGACCTTCGCAATCTTCTATAGCACTGATGACATCCACGAAGCTTCCAACACAAACAAGCTTCTTTATACCAGTCCGCCGCACCGCAGCCTCAAATGCGCCGTCAGACAGTGCTTTTTTAGGCTTACCGGAGCCAAGGTCCAATAGAGTACCATCGATATCGAAATATAGTATATTCATAGCGTTGTGGCCTCAATCCTCTTTTGGGCGTATTCCTGATTCCAACGCCGCCTTGAGAATGACATAACTCCATATCAGTTAAACTATTATGGAGTATCCTCCAATTCAGTAAGTGTGCAAAGGGGTAAATTCAGGAAGGGAGACGGCGTTTATCTGAACGGGAAGAGGGGATACGAAAGGACCAGATTATATCTCTTATTCATTCTCGATTAGTTATGCCGGCTAACCCGCTATTGTACCCCGGAGCCTAACTTCCGCCCGGCGCCCGGCTCAAAATCCACAATAATGATCATTTACCGGCTCCGGCCGGGTCGCCTCTCCACCTTCACCTTTTTCATGATCTTGTCGGTTCCGGGAGCGGCGGAAGCTCCGTCGGGCCCGGCAGGAGCGCGGCTCGCGGCGGGTCTCGATTTCATGCCGCCCGGAGCGGATCCGGGAACGGCGCGTACCACCTGTGCCGAGCTTCCCTTCTCCGCCGATGCTGCCGCGGCCGCGGCTGGCGGAAGAAATTCCCAGATCTCATCTTCGCAGACATCGACCCATATATCGTATACCTCCGCATAATAGCTCTGTGTTTCTACCAATACGTCCCAGCATCCGTCGGAGACCTTCCATTCCGTGTAGTCGCCGGGAGGGACTACATCGTCAGGATACTCCGGCCAGTACTGGTCTGAACAGGCTGCCAGGTAGAAATCCATATATTCATCTGTTTCATTCCAGAAGACGAGATAACCGGCGTCCCCGTAGACCCTGAATATGGAGGTATAATCGTCCTCCACCCCAACTATGTTATAGAAATAGAACTTGCATTCTCCCTCTCCGCTCACTCCGATATCGGTCTCGTCGGGCCCGAATATGAATTTTCGGCCTATGTCGATCTCCTTCACAGCCGCCTCGTTATCGTAGAGATAATAACCCACACCGTCAATGACAGTCTCAAGGTCGCCTCCGGTCAGGTTCTGAACCTCGACCTCCCCCTCCTGAGAGCAGGCCGAGAATATAAAACCCAGAGAAAATATCACAAGACAACCGAGCGCTCTTCTTACTGCCGGATTCATAACGGAATACCTCTTTATATTAAGACAAGAATCATTGGAACGAACTTAAAAGCTGAACTTAAGCTGAGGATAGATTGTATCACTGAAACGCTATACGGGCAATATTTTTCTAAATTTTTCTGACAAAGCTTACGGCGGCGGCTCCAAAGTCCGGCCTCAATATTTGCCGCCGTAAAATTTGTTCGAACGCTCTCTCTTTGACGTTGACACAGAAAGCGCTACTTCTTACTCTTTTCAATTATCAGAGAACAGGGGAAAAACCGGAGAGTCCACTTCAGATGAGATACGCCATCATATCCGATATTCACGGCAACCTGGACGCGCTGGAAGCGGTGCTGGACGACATCGAAAAGCAGGGCGCCGACAGGATCCTGCACCTGGGCGACATAATAAACTACGGGCCCCAGCCGGCCGAGTGCGTTGAAAAGATCATGAGCCTGGAAATAGAAGGCGTGATAGGAAACCACGAAGTCGCCCTGATAGACCGCCTTGAGGCAAACAGCTTCAACAGATTCGCCTACGAATCGATATTCGTGACCAGGAATCTTCTCGCCGGCGAGCACCTCCGGTACCTGGAAAGCCTTCCCCGCAATATGGCCCTGGACGGCATATTGCTGGTGCACGGCACCCCTCCCGACTCGGTGGACAGATACATCTCCCATTACGATTTCGACTCCCGCATCTTCGGCCTGGACGAGATAATGCTGAAGATGGAGCAGAGAGTGGCCTTTGTGGGGCACACCCATCTTCTGGGAATCTATACCGAGGGTGAGGAGTTCATCAAGAAACCGGGATATGACGAGGCTGTCGCTCTTGACAGGGACAAGACTCACATCATAAACGTGGGATCGGTGGGCCAGCCCCGGGACCACAACCCCTGCGCCCGGTACGTCATCTTCGACGAGGACGATATGACGGTGGGAGCCAGATACGTGGCCTACCCGGTCACCATCACCGTGGAGAAGATAGTAAAATCCGACTTTCTCGATTTCAACGGAGAGCGCCTGATATCGGGGATTTGAAAGAGTTCTGGCTACTCTCTTTGAACCCGGGTTAGATTGTTGATTTTATCAACCAGATCCTCAACATTTTCTATGGGCAGCCGGCAGTTAAAATCCTCGCATATATACACCGCGGGCCTATTTCCATATTCTTCCAGTTCTCCCGCGAATCCGGCGATAGATTCCAGTTTGTCTTTATAATCACTTTCCGCTTCAGGCCCGGCCGGCTTAAACAGTACAACCTTGTTTGGAATATACCTCCCCTGAATGACACGGATCATTTCAAGGGTTTTTGCGCTTTGAGCGTCCCCCGCGATGACCACCTGGTATGACGGCCCCAGGGCGAAGTCCAGGCCGGCCAGGAGCCCGGTGTGGGCCTGCGGCGCCAGGCGGACCGAGTCCGAGAAGGCCCGCTGAAGCCCGGACGCTTTCTCCTCCAGGGAGGAATTTCCGGTCAGCCGCGCTAATCTGATCAGATTCAACATCATTACCGAATTGCCGCTGGGAAGCGCCCCGTCATAGATCCGTTTCTTTTTGACGATGCCTTCGTCTTCAAAATCCGGAGCGGTAAAGAATCCCCCCGATACTTCATCCCAATAGTGATTAAGTGATATCTCGCTGTATTCAAGGGCCTTTCGCAGATACTCGAGCCTGAATGTGGCCTGGTAAAGCTCGGTCAACCCCAATATCATGAAGGCGTAGTCGTCGATGAAACCGGATACGGCCGCCTCGCCGCCCCGGTAGCGGTGAAGCAGGCGGCCCCGGCCGTCTTCCATCTTTTCTATTATAAAACCGGCCGCTTTCTCGGCGGCCCTGATAAATTCCTCCTCCCCGAAGACCGCCCCCGCCCTGGCCAGGGCGGCGATCATAAGTCCGTTCCAGTCGGCGAGTATCTTATCGTCCTTCAGGGGCCGTACCCTCTTCCCCCGCGCGGCGAGCAGCTTTGTTCTCACGGTTTCCAGGAGCTTTTCGAACTCGCCTGAATCCATTCCCATCTTCTTCGCGATCTCCTCTTGTGGTTTTCCCGGGTGAAGGACATTCGCGCCGGTCATCCTTCCGGTGGCCTCCTCCCTGAAATTCCCCTCCCCGCCGGCGTTGAAAACGGCTATGGCAAACTCCGCCTCCTCTTCTTTCAGCGCCTCCCTTATCTGCGCCTGAGTCCAGATATAGAACTTGCCCTCTTCCCCCTCGCTGTCGGCGTCTTCCGCCGAATAGAACCCGCCGTCGGAACAAGTCATGTCTCTTAGAACGTACTCCAGAAGCTCGAATGCCGTTTGCCGGTATCCCTCCTTTCCGGAGGCCTGGCAGGCTTCAGTATAGGCCATGGCCAGAGCGGCCTGGTCGCAGAGCATCTTCTCAAAATGAGGCAGAAGCCAGGCCCGGTCGGTGGAATAGCGGTGGAAGCCGAACCCGATCTGGTCGAATAATCCTCCCGCCCTCATGGCGCGAAGAGTCTTCTCTACCATCTCCAGAGCCCTGTTCTCACCGGTCCGCCTCCAGTAGCGCAGAAGAAAACGTATCTTGTGAGCGGCGGGAAACTTGGGCGCGGCGCCGAACCCACCGTACTCCGCGTCGAAAGACTCCTCGATCTCGTTGTAAGCCCTGTCCAGAATATCCTCTTTCAGATCACTCCCGGCTGAAGAGGTGCCCATCTCCTTCAGAGCCTGAGTGATCTTGTCCGCTGATCCGGCGAGTTCCTCCCGCCTGTCCTTCCATATTTCCGCGATTCTGGGTACAAGAGAAAGCATTCCGGCTCTGCCAAAACGGTCCTCCCTGGGTAAATATGTGGCCGCGAAGAATGGCTTTTTGTCCGGGGTCATGATGATAGTAAGGGGCCACCCGCCGCTTCCGGTCAGCATCTGGCAGACGGTCATGTAGATATCATCTATGTCGGGGCGCTCCTCCCGGTCCACCTTAACACAGACGAAAGTATCGTTCATCAGACCCGCCACCTCGGGGTCCTCGAAAGACTCGTGGGCCATAACGTGGCACCAGTGGCAGGTTGAATAGCCGATCGAAAGAAAAACCGGCCTGTCCTGGCGGCGCGCCCTCTCAAAAGCCTCCCCGCACCAGGGATACCAGTCCACCGGGTTTGAGGCGTGCTGAAGCAGGTAGGGGCTCTTCTGGTGTCTCAGCCTGTTCCTTCCGGAATGTTGTTCTGGCTTGTTCACCTGTCGGTCAAACCCCTCTTCTTCGTCCGTTTAGAGCCTGCCTTCAGCTGCTCGATCTTATGCCCGCCGATTCTAAGAAAAGTTTCTTCAGGTGTCAACTTAATATCAGCCGATGGGCATACGGTCCCGCCTCGGCGATTAAAAATATTGACGCGGCCGCCTAATATATGGTAAAATCATAGCCTCATTGAAGCAGCAAATTCAGATACGGTTACGGGGATTCGGGCATGCCCCGAGATGAATATACAGATATGATGGCCAGGAAATTAAAGGGGGGTGAAGG
Source organism: uncultured bacterium (assembly GCA_964488475.1). Lineage (GTDB taxonomy): Bacteria > Krumholzibacteriota > Krumholzibacteriia > Krumholzibacteriales > WJIX01 > CAZAUK01. Next base: position 76,884 of record CAZAUK010000013.1, on the reverse strand, counting down.
AGTAACCCTTTTAAATTAAGGTTATCCCAAGAGTAGAGTGACTTTTAAACCCCAAAACAGCCCGGGGAGGTGATTGAGAGCAACTAGCGCTAAAGGTAAATCGGCTCATGTAAATCAACCAGACATAACATCTCTAGCTATAGAGGGTATAGTAGTTTATACCCCTGCACCGGAATTTTCAGCCTAAAGGTAAAGAGGAGTAAGCGATGAGAAAACTGACTGCTATTATCTGCCTTCTGCTGGTGGCGTTCTTTGTATCTGGCGCCAAGGCGGAGCCTATAGTGGATAACTTCAACATCACCGTCTATCCCGACGGAAGCTACGTCGGGGGAGGAACCGGATACAACGGCGGCGAGTGGTACTACTATCCGGAATCAGGATGGATCAACGAGTGGTTCTACGATCATCCTTTCGATGACACCAGAGGCAAGATCATACACATCGAGTTCGACCTGGTAGTATACGATCCCACTCTTTTCAGTGCTCTATGCTTTGCGGTAAACTGGTCCACGCCGGAATGGTCGGCGCTGGGCTATGGCGAAGACTATCCGCCGCTTCCTGACATGGTGGGACAGGATGAATGCCTGTACATAGAGAGGGATATCCTGGATGACATCTGTCCTGTTCCAGGCGAATTGACTCACTACGTGTTCGACTACATCATTTACGACTACAATCCGGAATGGGTGTCGATCGACGTTATGGGTGAAAACTTCGAGATCGTCGGCGGCGTTATCGAGCACGAATGTGTGGATAAAGAGACCGACGCCCAGAACGAGACCTGGGGCGCGGTCAAGTCGCTTTACAGGTAAGGACTTCAGTCCGCCCCTGTTCACCTGTTAAGGCGGCGATAAAAAAGGGATCATTCGATGGAAGCGCTGAACCGCGTTTCCGCGAATGATCCTTTTTTGATTCTAACCTTCGGCTCTTAAGCCCATCAGGGAAGATCCTCCGGCTTCATCAGATGGTAGAAGGGCCGGATAGTAAGCTCCGGAAGAGCGGGATGTATGTGTATCGCCCTGATAATGTCTTGAGCGTCCATTCCCATAGCCGCCGCGTTCACCACCTCCTGTACCAGAATCGAGGCGTACGGCCCTATTATGTGATATCCCAAAATCCTGTTGCTTCCCCTGTCCACAATCACCTTGGCGAACCCCCTCTCTACTCCCATCGCGCCCCCCATGGCGACATCTGAATACCTGGTGCGCCCGATCAGTATTCTTCGTTCTTTTTTCGCCTCTTCCTCCTTCATACCGAAAGAGGCGATCTCCGGCCAGGTAAAAATAGCCCTCGGCACCGAGGAATAATCCATCTCCCTGTTTTCACCGCTCATAATATTGTGGGCAGCGAGTGACGCCTCACGATTCGCTACATGTTTGAACATGTGCGATCCTGTCGCGTCACCCAGCGCCCATATATTCTCTCTGGTCGTCCGAAGGGATTTATCCACTTTGATGAATCCCCTGTCGTCCGTTTCCACGCCGGTATTTTCCGGCTTGAGCAAATCAGCGTTCGAAGCCCTTCCCACCGCCACCAGTATCTTTTCGGCGGTATATTCTCTTTCGCCGCCGTCGGCGGCCGATTCAGCCGTGACCCTGACCATTTCCTTCTTTTCGGCGACTCTTACCACCCTGACCCCGGTGTCAACACTCATGCGTTTTCGCATCTCTTCGGCCAGAAGGGCTGATATCTCCGGCTCCTCGCTTGAAACGATCCGGTCCAGCATCTCCACGATGGTAACCTCTACCCCGACCGCTGAAAGGAAGTGTCCCAGCTCGGCGGCGATATAACCGCCCCCGATAATCAAAACGCTAGCCGGTCTCTCCCGAAGTTCCAGAACATCCCTGCTGGTCATGTAGTCGACACTGTCCAGGCCCTCTATCGGGGGAATCATGGGCCTTGCTCCCGTTGCGATAACTATCCGGTCTCCCTTGAGACGTTCCCCGTCGACCTCGACCACATATTCATCGACGAAAGACGCACGGCCGTTGTAGAAATCAAAATCCTCCGCCTCCTCCAGTCCCTTTTTCACTATCCTTCTGGACTCTTCTCTTTTCTTTCTCATCCTTTCCATGATCATCTTGAAATCTATTTTTTTTATCTCAGCGTCTATTCCCAGTTTTCCCGCTTCCTGAATCTCCATAATCCTGTCCGCCGGAAAGATAAGGTTCTTGGAGGGAATGCAGCCGAAGTTCATGCATGTCCCCCCCGGCTGGCCCTCATCAACCATCGCCGCTTTCATACCGTTTTGAATCGCGCTCTCCAGGACCGTGCCGCCCGACCCGTTGCCTATGACAATAAGCTCATATTCCTTCAAGCTATCACCTCATGAAATCTTCCTTGGCGTTGCGCCAGCCTGTTAATAAAGATCCGTTTCCCTTGATACATCCACCGACCGGATACTGTAGTTTGAGAAGGCGAATATTTTGCCAGGCCTCTCCGGCCTGAATGACGTTACGATACTGGGAGTTTTGACAGAGGTGGTTCCAAAAGTATTATTGGCCGCGGATACCTGGAAATCGCACCTGAATTCCCCGATCAAATACGGGTGGACTCTTCCTTTCTCCAGAAAGAAAATCTTAAGCCAGCACCATTGGTTTCTTGGTTCATCCCCGGTCAGCAACCGGGGATTCAAGGCCACGGTGACTCGCACTGTCTCCACTCCCTGCTCCTTAGCCAACAGGGGGGCGTAGCTTTTAGCCCTGCAATCCGCTCTTCCCTCCATTTCCTTGAACATCTTTAACCTTTCCTTCCCAAAGCGCCGGACGCCCCAAACGGAGACCTGGCCAGAAGAGAGTACGCCCACATAACCCAGCTTCTCGCGAACCAGCCGACAGGAATGACTATTTACTGTTAGATAGATTAGATTAGTGGAGAATCAGCGGAACCAGAATCCGCTTGCGGGTAACCCGCTCTCTACTATTAACGTTATCGAGTCACCTTACTTCTTGGTCCACTATGGCGAACTTTTCCGGCGCCATGGTCACATACATATTAATCCACAAAATCCGGATTTGTCAAGTATTTGTGATGGAATAATCCGGCGGCAACTGATAAGGTTATGAAACAGTAAAGGATTTTCACGAAAAGGGGAAATTTCATGAAAGAGAAAGAAGAAAAAAACAGCAATGATATAGCCGACAAGCTCGCGGACTCGATAAAAGAATTCGCCGAGGGCAGCGCCAAGAAGGTCGCTGTCATAGTGACCGACTGGTTCGAGGACCCCGAGTACACCGATCCGGTGGAAGCCATGAAAGAGGCGGGGCACGAAATAATCAACATAGGACTTACCGCCGGAAGCACCGTGGAGGGGAAGAAGAAGAGCGCTAAAGCTAAAATCGACGAAGCGGTAAAAGAGGCGTCCGTCGACGACTATGACGCCCTTCTGATTCCGGGGGGATACTCTCCGGACAGGCTTCGGGCCGACGAGAATGCGGTGAAGTTCACCAGGAAATTCGTGGAGAGCGGCAAGCCGGTCTTCCTGATCTGCCATGCCGGCCAGCTTCTGGTCACCGCCGATGTTCTGAAGGGCCGCAAAGTCACCGGCTGGAAATCGATACGGCAGGACCTTATAAACGCCGGCGCCGAGTTCCTTGACGAAGAACTGGTCGAAGACGGTAATCTCATATCCTCGAGATCGCCTTCCGATCTGCCCGTGTTCATCGAGGCTATGCTAAAAAGGCTCAAATGAGGCTGGAGGTTTTAAATGTATAACGTCATCATTATTCTGCTCATCGCGATATCCGGTTATATCGCGTACAGGGGATTCAGATACGGCAAACCGGCGGCTGCGGCCGGCGGCATCATCCTGTTTCTTCTGACTATCGTGTTCTTCTGGTTCCTCGGTTTCTGGGGCGAGCTCCTCTGGTTCAACCAGCTGGGCTACAGCGAGAGGTTCTGGAAGATAGTCTGGAGCAAGGTCCTGTTCGCGGCGGTGGGAGCCGCGGTCGGATGGGTTGTGATCTATCTCTACAGTCTATCCCTTCCCCGTGAGCGCAAGTACAGCCGCCTGGGATCCAGGCTGCTGGGAATCTTCATCGGCGCTGTATGGGGAGTCTCCAACTGGGACGTGATCCTGAGATTCTGGAACAGGGTCAGCACCGGGATAGCCGACCCCATCCTGGCCAGAGACGCCGGTTTCTATCTCTTTGTCCTGCCGATGCTGAACCAGATCTACACACTGGTGCTTCTTCTGTCGCTGGTCATGGTGGTGTTTTCCTTTTCGATGCTGTTTCTCAGGGTGAACCGGGAGCAGATGAAATTTGAGATGCCGGAGGGGGAAGCTTCCACTCTCAACAGATTATACAACTCACTGTACACCGGAGCCGGAATCCTTGCGCTGGTGCTGGCGTTCGGAAAATTCCTCAGCCGCTATCACCTGCTCTACTCCGGATGGGGAGTGGTTACGGGGCCCGGGTGGACCGATGTCCGTGTCCGGCTTCCGGCCTATATCGTTGTGATAATCCTTACCGCTCTGATCGGGATCGTCCTTCTGGTGCCATCCCTGAGGCAGAGACTGGAAAACAGGTTTTCCAGAAGTGGTGCCGCGGGGCGGGGCTCCGCGGTTTACGCCCTGGTCAGCAGCGGCGTGGCTGTAATCCTGATCTGGCTGATCTGCCTGTCCATAATTCCCGGCCTCATCCAGTGGTTAAGGGTGGAGCCCAACGAGATCACCTTCGAAAAGGAATATATCAAAAACAACATCGAGTTCACCCGGTACGGGTTCAACCTCGAAAACGTGGAGGAGCGCGAGTACCCGGTCTCGGAGGAATTTTCAGAGAGCACCGTGGAACAGAACAGAGCCATCTTTTCCAATATCCGGCTCTGGGACTGGAGAGCCCTGGACGCGGTCTACAAGCAGTTTCAGGAGATAAGGCTCTACTACGAGTTCATGGACGTGGACATAGACCGGTATACCTTTCAGGACCAGTACCGCCAGGTGATGATATCGGCCAGGGAGATGGAGCTGGCCAACCTGCCGGCCCAGAGCCAGACCTTCGTCAACAAGAGGTTCAAATACACTCACGGCAACGGAATCACCCTCACTCCCGTGAACGAGTTCACCGCTCAGGGGCTCCCCAACCTGCTGGTAAAGGATATACCGCCGGTAAGCAAGTATCCGGAGTTGGAGGTAAAGCGCCCTCAGATCTATTACGGGGAGCTTACCCGCACGCACGTTATAGCCAACACCACCGAGAAGGAATTCGACTATCCCAGCGGAGAAAAGAACATCTACATTCAATATGACGGCAAAGGAGGCGTTCCGATAAGCAATATCTGGCGCAAGTTCCTGTTCGGCTGGAAGTTCGACGGGACCAGGCTGTTTCTGTCAAGCTATCCCACCGCCGAAAGCAGGATAATGTTCCACCGGGAGATCGCGGAGAGGGTAAGGACCCTGGCGCCATTTCTGCACTTCGACGACGACCCCTACATAGTGCTCGCCGACGGCAAGCTCTACTGGATAATAGACTGCTACACCACTTCTTCTTCTTATCCTTACAGTGAGCGCTTTGACTCCACTGAGAAGATAGAATACAAGGAGGGAAACAGGACCCAGACTCTCAGCACCAATGTGGGATACGGCCTCAACGGCATAAACTACATCCGCAACTCGGCCAAGGCGGTGGTGGACGCCTACGACGGCTCGGTGGACTTTTACATCTTCGACCAGGACGACCCCCTGATAAAGGTATGGGACAAAATCTTTCCCGACCTGTTCCAGGACCGCTCCGAGATGCCGGAAAAACTACTGCCTCACGTACGCTACCCTTCCGACTTTCTGCTGGTTCAGGGACTGGTTTACGCCAAGTATCACATGAACGACCCCGCTGTCTTCTACAACCAGGAAGATCTCTGGATAAGGGCCACCGAGAAGTACCACACAGCCGTTCAGCCGGTGGAGCCATACTACGTCATGTGGGAGCTTCCCGATTCGGACAAACCGCAGTTCGTCCTGATCCTGCCCTTTACCCCGAAAAACAGGCAGGTGCTGATCGGCTGGATAGCCGGCATGTGCGACCCGGGCAATTACGGCAGGTTCCTGGCCTACAAGTTCCCCAAGGAAAAGAGGGTCCTGGGGCCTCAGCAGGTAGAGACCAAGATCGATCAGGACAGGTATCTTTCCGGGCAGCTCACCCTCTGGGACCAGCGAGGCTCCAAGGTCATTCGGGGAAACGTACTGGCAATTCCTGTCTGCGGCACACTTCTCTACGTAGAGCCTATATACCTGCAGGCGGAAACAGCCGCCTATCCCGAGCTGAGGCTGGTGGCGGTGATGCACAACGACAACCTCAGCTACGCGGAATCGTTCGACCAGGCCCTGAAGGGGCTGTTTGAGAAATCAGCCAGGGGCCTTCCCGCGGAGGAGGAGATGGCTCCGGGGGTCAGCGTGGACCAATTGATCAAGGATGCGGGAGCCGCCTTCGATGACTATCTCCGCCTTCAGGGCGAAAGGCGGTTCGATGAGGCCGCCCAGGCGCTGAAACGCCTGGAGGATATCCTGGACAGGTTGTCAGAGGATTACGGCGCGGGTGAAGAATAGAGCCCCCGCCGATCAAAATAAGGGAGATTATGGCTAATAACAGGTCTCACCCGTTTTAGAACCGCAGTTAGATCTTCAGATAAATATAAACCCTCCGGGCGCGCGGCCCGGAGGGTCCCCTCTACTCCCCGCTCCGGTTAGAAACGCGGAGCTACCTTAGGGGTTGTGAGTAGGTACGGGTACAACCCCTAAATGGAATGGCGTTCCATTTTTCCCAGCACCTCACATTCACACATTCATTTATAATCGCATAATCCATTCCATAAAATTCCCAATAGTTACTTATTATTCCTTATTGTAAGCTATTGTTATATAACAATTTATTTACCGCCTGATTTTGAAGGCGATTCGCCGGGCAGCAGCTTATTCGATTTTTGTAATAATTTTATTACAAAAATATCGCGAGCTATATAACTTGCTGCATAACAACAAAATAACTGGTAACATCCGAGTTACAGAATAACCTCTTTGATACGCTTTTTAGGGAGAATCCGCGGCAGGTGATTTCTATTCGTTCTTTTTCCTGAAATCCGCCGGGTCTATATCATGTTTTTTACAGAGCCTGTACAGGGCGGGGCGCATTACCCCCGCCCTTCTCGCGGCTTCGCTCATCTTTCCGGAAGTCGATTCCAGAAGATTTATCAGATAGCGCCTCTCCGACTCATACTTGAACCTGTGGTAGGTATTCGCCATGATATCGCCGGCCGCTCCCGCGGCAGCTGCTGATCCTTCCGCCCTTGAGGCCTGGGGCACGTCCTCGATCTTGAGCACATTCGATCCGGCGTATGTTACGCCGTTCTTTATCCACTCTTCCAGCTCGCGGACGTTGCCAGGCCACGAATATTCAAGCATGAGATCCAAAAGAGCGGAGTCTATACTGTCCACTCCGATCCGTCTCTTGTGATTCTCCCGCTTCAGGATCTGCTCAGCGAGCGGCGGAATATCCTCTCTTCTATCGCGAAGGGGCGGTACATCTATATGAAAGGTCTTGAGCCTGTAATAGAGATCGTCCTTGAAGCGCCCTTTTTCCACCTCTTCCTCCAGATTCCTGTTGGTTAGGGCGATGAACCTTACATTGGTGGTTATCGATCTTTTTCCGCCGACCCTGGAGAAAGGTTTATGCTCCATGATACTAAGCAGCTTGGGCTGAAGATCGATATCAAGCTCGCCTATCTCATCCAGCACCAGAGTTCCCAGATGGGCAAGCTCGAGCAGGCCGGGCTTGTCTTCTCGGGCATCGGTGTAGGCTCCCCGGACGTGCCCGAAGAACTCGTCGTTAAACAGCTCCGCGGTCAGCCTGGGAAGCCCTATCACGGAGAAGGGGTTGGCGGCCCTGAAACTTCTAAGATGGATAAAAGCCGCCAGAACTTCTTTGCCGCAGCCGTGCTCTCCGGTTATCAGTATATTCTCTTCGTTATTCATGAAGCGGCGAATCTTTTCCCTGATATCTTTCATCGTGTTCGATTCAAAGACCGGCTCAACTATGGAAAGCCCCTTTTTCCTGCTGTTCAGCTCACTGATCCTGACCGAGATATTATCCTCCACGGCCCTTGAGATCTCTTTTTCAAATTCGCTTTCCGGTTTGTTTTTTGAGATGACCGCGTCCGCTCCCAGCTCCCGGGCCGCTTCCACCACTGATCGATCCAGATAGGCCGACACCAGTATTATTATCACATGGTCGTAACGTTCTTCCCTCACTTCCTTTATCACATCGAGCCCGTCATAGCCGTCTTCCAGCTTATAATCCAGAAGTATTATATTGGGCATCAGATCTATCAGCTTGTTTCTTCCTTCATTCCATCCCGCCGCTGTTTCAACCTGATACGATCTGGAAAGGTGCCGCTTCATCCTCTCGCGGAAACCCGGCTGGTCGTCTATAATGAGAATCCTCTGGCTTGGAGCAAAGTCCTGAAACATCTTTTTAATCCCTCCCCTTTGAGACGGCGATCAACTTGACGACAAAAACGGTTCCCTTTCCATCCTTTGGTTCTTCCGCCCTGATAAGCCCCCCTCTTCTTCGCAGTATCCGCGCGGACTGATAGAGCCCCTCTCCAGTCCCCCCCGGCCTGGCCGAGACCACCGCGGAGGAGAATAGATCCTTACGTTTTTCAGGCGGTATTCCGACTCCGGTGTCCCTCCAGCGCACCACCAGGTGACCACCCTGCCTGTACGCTTCAATCTCTATGATCTTATCATCGGCACCTTCCACCGCCCAGAGCGAATTATCCATGAGATTCTTGAATATATGCCGGAATTCCTCCTCGAGGAGATGCACCCTGGCTTTCAGCGCTTCGGCGGGAAGGCCCTCTTCCAGTTCTACGCCCAGTTCCCGCAGGCGGGCGCGGTATTCGGCTTTCAGCTTTTTCCAATCCTGTTCGAACCGGACCGAATACCTTCTGCGAAGCTTGGCTCTATATCCGGCAAGCATCGTGTTGAGACTGACCAGGCGACTGCTGAAAAGGGAGGAATGGGCATCCGCGCTTTCCGGCCCCGCTTTCACCGTTTCAAGGTTTTTCCTTTGAAGTATCTTGCCGGTTATATCCTCAAGCTTCTTTACCTCTCTTGCCGCCTTCCGCCAGGCCTCATCGCGGGCGTCGGAGATCCTCATCAGGGAGATTATTCTGTTGAGGTTATTGAAATCTTCCACTATCTCTTTCCTGTCGAGATTTTTTATTGCCTCCGCGTTTCTGGCGATATCGCCTAGAAACGCGAACTTCTTCTCGGTGTGAATCGCCTGTGAGAGGTCATCGAGAAGCATCTCCTCCATTTTCTCCCGGCTGGACCGCGAAGAAAAGGCCCTTCGAAAGAGATCTTCCAGATCGTAGCTGAACAGAATCATCGATCCTGAAAAAACAAGAGCCCCAAGCCCCCAGAGTGGCGCTCTGAAGAGAATCAGCGCCGCGGCCAGCGCCCCGGCAACCGGAAACACCAATGACCATCCGCTTACCCTTCCGGCGGCTATACGGTCCTTAAAGAATATGCCGCAGGCTGTAATTAATACAACAGCCGCGACGGCAGCCAGCCACGCCGGCAAGCTGAAAAAGCTCAGGATAAAAGAATACCTGGCTCTTTCTATGGCCGGATTGTGAAAAACCCTTCCGGCGAACGAGTGGTACCGGCTTATGGTCAGAAAAGAGCCCTTTGGCACGCTCTTTCTGGTAACGGTGAAAGCCGGCCTGCCCCCCTCGGAAGGAAAAACGACTCTGACGTCCACCGACTCCAGCGTTCCCAGCCCGAAATGAGCGGCCGGAGGAGAGTAAACCTCAACGCCTGTTCCGTAACCTATCTCCCTGTAGCCCGCAAGGTGTTTCTCATCGCCTTCAAAACCAGGTTCGTAGATATAGACCTTGCCTCCCACCGCCCGCCTGTTCGCGCCTTCGGACCACAGATTGACGCTAAGGAAATTGTCCGGGCTTCCCTCGTTCTCTCTTATCACCAGTCCCTGGTTGTCTTTTCTGAGCATCACCAGGTCGAGGTCCCCGTCACAGTCGAAATCCAGGGCCGTGCCCGCGGTAACCGGCACGTCACACCCCAGGTCTGTGAACCTTTCAGTCTCGACAAACCTGTTTCCCCCCTGATTATGATAGAAGACGCAGGAGCCGTGGCTGTTGATAATATATATGTCCACCAGGCCGTCCTGGTCGAAGTCGCCGGCCACAGCGTCGGCCGCCTTCTTCCTGTAGGAAACTCCCGAGCCCTCGGTTATATCAGTGAAAACGCCGGAGCCGTCATTGCGGAAGAGGGCAGAGTGATAATCCTCGGCCAGATCGTCTGATAAATAGTTCGAAACAAAATAATCGGAGACGCAGAATATATCCATGTCACCGTCATTATCGAAATCCGCCGCGGCGAAACCGCAGAAGTGCAGGTTGGGCGGCGCCTTCAATGCCTCAACAGCCGGGCTGAACTTTCCCATTCCATCGTTAAAATACAGTAGCGGCCGTTCCGGCCGGTCGAGCGGCCTGTAGTTGACAAAAAGGTCCTGGGCCCCGTCGCCGTTAAAATCCAGAAAAGCTCCTCCAAAGGAGCCCTGGGAAATCACTCCTGAACTTTCCAGCCAGTCAGCGAATCTGAAATCTCCCTCATTTCTTAAGAACCTTACTCCCCCCATCTCGCTTCTTCTTAGAAAGGCGTTGAACATGAAAACATCCGCGTCGCCGTCCGCGTCGATATCGGCGGCGGCGCTCCCCGGGCTCTGCTGGCCCTCACAGCGCAAAGGACCTATCAAAGGGGTGACATCGCGTATCTTTCTTCTTGAGAGATCATTCCTGTAGCATCTGTTTCCTTTCGTGTCTTCGAAATGAAAGAGAAAATCAGAAAGTCCGTCGCCGTCAAGATCCGGGGTGCTGACAGCACCCCCCTCCCTCTGGCGGTCAAAGCGGATTTCATGATCCGCTTCCTTCTTGATATATTCTATGCCGCTTTCGACAGTGGATGAACGCGGCCCGGCCTCTCTGAGATGCGGGTTGATAAAGATTTCGGCCCTCTCGGGGTAGACGTCCACCCTGTCCGGAATATTATCATCGTTGAAATATCCATAAGAAAATCCGGTTATCTTTGACTCCACCGCCATCCGGCTGTTGGTATCAACCCGTATCCGGTCGATTCCGGACGGGGGTTCTCCCTTTCCGACCCAGATATTGTCGACCCAGGCTTCCACCCCAGCGCTATTTGAGAATCCGAGAAAAAACCCCTCGATCATCATATCGCCTTGCTGGAAATTCAGATCATAATCACTTTTTATAAATTCATATACGGAATGAAAGTGGTAACACCAGCGTCGGGGCGGGTCGTTATAGACCTTAACTACGCGGTGCTTGGTGCTGAGATGATTTACGATTGCCGCCCTGATCAGATTGTTGTTCCTGGTGTTCCTTACCCACAACCCGAACCAGAGCCCGTTTGTTCCGATCACCCTGGAACTGTTCCAGCTGATGGCGATATTTATCTCCGGGGTCAATACCACCGGAGCACCGCCGTTATTTGAGAAAATATAGTTCGCCGCCCCGCTCCTGTTTCTCTCAGAGAGCCATATGTGAAGTATTTTCTCGCTTTTGTTATTTTTTGTCGCGGGCACCACTTCCATATGAAGCGGTTCTTTGCTGAATCCGGCCCCAACCGTCCAGTTGCCTGTTTCTCCACTCTCGAAATCCAGAAGCGCTATTGTTCCGGAGTTGCCGTAAGAGTAGGCGCTGTCGGCTGTTGCAATATTGCGTGAAGCCGTATCCAAGCCCCGTCCAGCCGAGGAAAAACCCAGAAGCGCGAAAAGAAATAAATGCAGTCCTGTTTTATGGAACCATGATACTCTCAATATACACCGGAGCGGGGTTAAAAAAGACGATTCTTTATTAGCATGAACTCTGTGATTTTAAATGATAATCCTTTCCCGTTCAATAATATTTCACGGCAAGTCCTATATCATTTCGCGTGAAAGCGTGTGCCGGACCTGAAAATAAATATTGAATAATAACCCTGCCGGAGATACCATCTACTCACATATCAATTCGGGAATTCTTTTAACAACAGATTGCTCGGCAACAGAGATTTCTTACAGCTCGATGCCTTCAGGCGCGGAAAGGAGCGGAAAATGAAAAGGATGGGTTTCATTCTGGTGCTCGCCATGATGGTGACTCTGACCTGCCAGCAGGCCCAGTCTCAGGAGCAAAAAGAGAAGAAGATGCCCAAACCTGAGAAAATGAAAGAGATGATGATGGAGAAGGGGCATATGATGAAGGAGATGAAGGGTCTCAAGGTCGAGGAGATGAAGCCTTTTAAATACTGTGCCCTTGAGATGACAGGCAGCTACGACCAGCATGAAGCGGCCTTTGAGAAACTCTATGAAGAGGCCGGAAAACAGGACCTGCCCATGGACGCCGCCCCATTGGGAATATACCTGAACGATCCCGAAACCACACCCGAGGAAGAACTCGAGTGGGAGGTCGGCTTCAAGATCAGCGGGGACACGGATATTCAACCACCCCTGGTCATAAAGAAATGGGAATATCCTCTGGTGGCCACAATGCGCTATGAAGGCCCCTTCGATGAGGAAGTGATGGGTCCGATGTACTTCAGGATGTTCAAATGGATATCGATGAACAACTACACTCCGGTGGGGCCTATGGCGGAGAAGTACATGGGAATGCCCCGGAAGAATGAAAAGGGCCAGCTCAGCGGAAATGTCATGATAATGGTACCTGTAGAAAAGCAGACAGAGGAACCCGACGTCCCCGATCCGGAGGTGCCGGAGGAACCGGAAATGGAGGAAGAGCCGGAAATGTAGGAGGAACCGGCAACTCAACCCATCTGCTCAAGCTTATAGCATACTGTATATCCGGACTGAATGTAAGTTTGGGGAAGTCGAAGACCGCCTGGGGGGAGGTTAACCGCTCAAATAAAAATTGTAATTTCTTGCCTGTTTGTTTACATTTCTACAACGAATCCCTGATGAACCGCCATCGAGAGGACAATGCAGAACCAACCGAGTCTTGAATGAAGTTCATTATAATCCAAACCCTGAAAGGAGCCGTGCGATGAAGAAACGCTTTTTGCTGATCGCCTTCACCGCTCTGGTCGTATTTTCCTGTGTCTCTCAGACCACGGTGGAGACACAAAATCCGTTCTTCGCGGAATTCGATACCCCGTTCGGCGTTCCGCCGTTCGACAAGATCCAGACAGAACACTTCCTTCCCGCTTTTGAGGAAGGGGTCGAGAATCACGCCGGGGAGGTCGAAAAGATCGCCTCCAGTTCCCAGGAGCCGACATTTGAAAACACACTGGTCGCGCTGGACAAAAGCGGCCCTCTTCTTGACCGGGTGAGCAGCGTCTTTTTCGGCCTGAACTCCGCCAACACCAGCGAAGAGATGCAGGCGATAGCGAAAAAAGCGGCTCCCATGCTCTCGGAGCACCGTGACGACATCCTGATGAACGAAAAACTTTTTGAAAGAATCAAATCGATATACCAGAAAAAAGACCAGCTGGGCCTGGACGAGGAGCAGGGTATGCTTCTGGAGGAATACTACAAGCAGTTCGTAAGAGGCGGCGCGGGGCTCGATGAGGAGCAGAAGGCCGAGCTCAGGGAGATAAACAAGGAGCTGGCCTTGCTGACCCTTCAGTTTGGAGAGAATATCCTTAAGGAAAACAACCGCTACGAGCTGGTGATAGATAACGAGGAAGACCTGGCCGGCCTGCCCGAAGGAGTGATCAAGACCGCCTCCGAGGACGCGGCCAACCGGGGCCATGAAGGCAAGTGGGTTTTCACCCTTCACAAGCCCAGCATGCTTCCCTTCCTGCAGTACTCCGAGAAGAGAGACCTTCGGGAAAAAATATACAAGGTCTACCTGAATCGGGGAAACCACGGCGACAAGCTCGATAATAAGGATATACTCAAGAAGATTGCCAACCTTCGCGTCCGGAAAGCCCACCTTATGGGATACGACAGCCACGCGGACTTCATCCTCGAGGAATGCATGGCCAAAAAGCCGGAGAATGTCTATGACCTGCTCATGAAGCTGTGGAAACCGGGTCTGAAGCGCGCCAGAGAGGAAGCGAAGGCGATGCAGGCGATGATAGACGCTCAAGGGAAAGACTTCGGCCTTCAAAGCTGGGACTGGTGGTACTACGCTGAAAAGGTCAAGAAGGCGAAGTATGATCTGGACGAAGAGATGCTCAGGCCCTACCTCCAGCTCGAGAACGTGCTCCAGGGTGTCTTCGACCTGACCGGAAAACTGTACGGACTTGAATATGAGGAAAGATTCGATATTCCCAAATACCACCAGGATGTCAGAACCTTTGAAGTGAAGGAAAACGACGGTTCACATATCGGAATCCTTTATGTGGATTACTTTCCCAGGGAAAGCAAGAGGGGCGGCGCCTGGATGGGATCGTACCGGGAGCAGCACTACCTGGACGGCGAAAAGATCACCCCGGTAATCTGCAACGTGGGAAACTTTTCCAAGCCTACTGCCGATAAGCCCTCCCTTCTCAGCTGGGACGATGTGCTGACCCTTTTCCACGAATTCGGCCACGGACTGCACGGCCTTCTCACCGACTGCCAATACAAGAGGCTCTCTGGAACAGCGGTGGCGCAGGATTTCGTGGAGCTTCCCTCCCAGATCATGGAGAACTGGGCCAAGGAACCGGAAATGCTAAAGATGTACGCCAAGCATTACGAAACCGGCGAGCCGATGCCGGACGAACTGATAGCCAAGATTCAGAAATCCGCCCTGTTCAATCAGGGTTTCGGCATCACGGAGTACCTGGCCGCCTCGATTCTGGACATGGACTACCACACCATGACCGAGCAGAAGGATTTCGACGTCCTCGAATTCGAGAAGAAATCTATGGACAGGATCGGCCTGATACCCCAGATCGCCCCCAGGTACCGCAGCGGCTACTTCCGGCATGTCTTCGCGGGAGGTTACTCGGCCGGATACTACAGCTACATCTGGGCCGAGGTCCTGGACGCGGACGCCTTCGAGGCTTTCAAGGAAACCGGCGATCTGTTCAACAGGGACGTAGCCGCCGCCTTCAGGAAAACCGTGCTGGCCAGGGGAGGAAGCGCTGAACCTATGGAACTTTACAAGCGTTTCAGGGGCTCTGAACCAGGCATAGAGCCTCTGCTTGAAAGAAGAGGGCTTAACTAGAGCCGCGGCGGGAAAAAGCCTGTTACTACGTGGCGGGAGGAAAGCGTGAGCTTTTCCAAAATATCCTTTTTATGCCCGGGAAAGACCCGCGGCGCATCACTGTTCCTATCGTCCCTGGTCTTTCTCGCGGCGGTCCTTATCATAACCGGTCCGGCGGGGGCGGCTGAAAAGCCGTTCCCCCGGGGCACCCAAAGCGGGCTCCCTCGCCGGGCCAGGGATCTGGGAATACACCCCGGCCGCCTGGAACCCGGAAAATATAACGCCATAACCGACGTACCCGGAGTCCTGGTAGGCCACAGGACTCTATTTGAGGGAAAGAACGTCCGCACCGGCGTAACCGCCATCCTGCCCCATTCCGGAAACATATTCCTAGATAAGGTTCCCGCCGCGGTGGCGGTGGGCAACGGCTTCGGCAAACTGGCCGGCTCCACTCAGGTGGAAGAGCTGGGTAATATTGAAACGCCCGTTATCCTCACCAACACCCTGAGCGTCGGAACGGCGGTGAAGGCGGTAGTCGAATACACGCTGAATATTCCAGGAAACAGCGGGGTCCGGTCGGTCAACGCTGTGGTGGGCGAGACAAACGACGGGTATCTTAACGATATTCGTTCCATGAGAGTGAAAGAAGAGGATGTTTTAGCCTCAATAGAATCGGCCTCCGGCGGCCCTGTTGAGGAAGGGTGTGCCGGAGCCGGGACCGGTACTGTCGCCTTCGGCTTCAAGGGTGGAATCGGCACGTCATCGCGAATCGTCAAGACTGAAGACGAAGAAGAATACGTGCTGGGAACTCTGGTGCAGACCAATTACGGCGGCAACCTGAGAATAGACGGTGTTCCCATCGAGCTGGATGCTTCCACTGAAGATGACCCCCGCGAGGAAGAGGGCTCCTGCATGATCGTTATAGCGACCGACGCCCCCGTTTCGGCCAGAAATCTCAAACGGCTGGCCCGGCGGGCCCTGCTGGGCCTGGCCAGAACCGGATCCTACATGAGCAACGGCTCGGGAGACTATGTGATCGCCTTTTCTACAGCGTACAGAATAAGATACGGAGCGGGTCCGGTGGAGCCGGGAAGGCTTCTCTCCAACAACTCGATGAACCCCCTGTTCGAAGCCGTGGCGGAGGCTGTGGAGGAAGCGGTTTACAACTCCCTGTTCGCCGCCGCTACTACCACCGGTTACCGGGAAAGAACCATACGGGCGCTTCCCGCCGGCAAGGTGAGGGCGATTCTGAATGAGCGGGGATATTATTAGTGTAAAAGCAGTTGCCGGCGTCTAATCTTGAAGGCACCACGCTACAGCCTCTTGGGCGAGTATCTCCATGGTGTCGTAAAGCCTGATTCCGCAATCCTCCTCTTTCAGCACCAGGGGAAGCTCGCTGCATCCGACGATTATAGCGTCGGCCCCCAGGTCCACCAGCTTGTCCGCGGCTATCGCTACTCTTTTACCGGCGTCCGCCAGTTTTCCGGCCTTGATTCCCTCGGTCCCGTAGATAGCTTCCATGACCAGCGATTCCTGAAGGTCCGGCGGAAGTATCACCGGCCGAAGCCCTTCGCGTTCAAGGGCTTCCTGAAACATTTTTGAACTTACCGCGCCGGTGGTTCCCAGCAGGCCTATACCGCTCTCCGGGGCGGCCTCTATCATTATCCTTTCCGCGGTCAGATCGACCGCGTTCAGAATGACTCCATCGGCCTCCTTCCTGAGCCCGGGAACGTAGTAATGGGCGGACACGCAGGCTATAGCGATGATCTCCGCTCCGGCTCCCTCCAGCCTCCTCACAGAGTCTAAAAGGGCCGGAAAGGGATCGGGCCCGATTCCAAGTATACCCTCGGTCCTGTCAGGCACGGAGGGATTGGCGTGCAGTATCACCTCGATATGATCCTGATCCTTTCTGGCCGGAGTAAGATCGACCAGGCGCTCGTAAAAAGCCGCTCCCGCCTTGGCTCCCATCCCTCCTATTATCCCCAGAACTTTCTTTTGCTTTCCCATTGAATCTCCTTATAGAGGGAGGGATTCGTAAAGAGACTGTATCTGTTCGACATTCCGCTCGATCGAAAACCTTTCCCTCACACTTCTGTATCCCGCTTCAGCTATCCGCTCCCTCTTATCCGGATTGCCCAGCAGCTCGTCTATCGCCGAGGCCAGGGGCTGAGGCCGGCCGGCGGGAACCAGGATTCCGGTCTCCTGGTCCTGAATTATCTCCAAAGGCCCCCCGAGAGCGCTTGCTATTACCGGTTTTCGAAGCACCAGCCCCTCCAGAATCACCCTTCCCAGAGGCTCCGGCTCCACCGAAGCATGAACCAGGACATCCAGGCAGTTTATAATATCGGGTACGTCGTCCCTGAATCCCAGAAACAGGACATTCTCCCCTAGATCCTTCTCCTCAAGCAGGGTCCTCAAAGACCTCATATAATCTCTGTCATCAGGCCTGGATTCCGAAACGGCTCCGGCCACCAGGCATTTCAAATCCGGATATTTCTTACGCAGAACGCCGCAAGCCCCGATCACGGTATCCTGGCCCTTCCACCTCTTTACATTACCCACGATCCCTATAACCGGGCTGTCCGAAGATATGCCAAGCAGCTCCCTGGTCTCCTTTTTGCTTTTTTTAACCCGGGACATCACCTCGCCCGCGTCTATACCATTATATATTGTTATGAATTTTCTGCCAGTCCTCACCCCTCTCCTCTCCAACTCGCCTGTTAGAAAACCGGAGATCGAGATGACAGCGTCCAGCCTGTCGATAAAGAACCGGTCCACGGCTCCAGGGTCGGCGAACCCCCTGTTGTGGGTTATCACCGTCCTGCCTGTAAGCCGCGCCGCCAGAATCCAGGCGTTTCCCTCCTCCACTGAGTTGTTGAGGTGTACTATGTCGATCTTATGTTGAGTTATGAAACGGGCCGCCGAAAGCGCCAGCGGAATGAAGACCTTGAAAAGGTTTATACATTTCTGAAGAAAAGACGCTATAGCCGGGGCCAGAGGAACTTTAAGACTCCTGAAAGCGTTAAGATGAACCGGCTTTGCGCGCCTGATTATATAAACCGGACATTCTGCGGTGAATTTTTCAAAAATGGCGTTTTTCTCGTAGAAGATGACCACCGGATCGTAGCGCTCCCTGTCCAGATGCCTCACTATCTCCAGCAGGCTGTAATGGGAACCGCCGGTGGTCCCGTCAAAATTCTGTTCAGCGTAGAGCACTCTTTTCATCGAAAGACGATCTCCTTGACAACTATCTGTTTCCTGCAGCACCGCGTTCCTATCTCATTCATCTACCCCGGCCGCTGCATCCCCGGATTCATTATACACCCTTCGGCGCGCGAACAGTGTATTAAATAACAGCATCACCGCCGCCAGCATAAGAAGTACCGCCAGGACGAAAAACGGGGTGTCAAAACCGTAACGGGTTGCGGTATAGCCTATGAACGCCGAAGTGGGGCTTCCCACCAGTATCGTAATCGTCCTGTAGAACCCAAGCTTTCCGCCCCTTCCCCTCTCCTCCCAGTAATCCATAAGGTAAGAATTCATCACCAGGAATATGCTGGTTATGAAAGCCATCAAAAAGGCGGCAACACATATCAGCGCAAAAGATTCTATAAAGACCAGCCCGCCGGCGGCTATCGCCGTTATGAAAAGAAGAGCGGTTATTATCGGCTTTTTACGCCCCCGGTCCGATATGATACCTATGAGAGGTTTTAGAAGTATACCACTGAAAGAGATAAGAGCGAATGCCACTCCCGCCTGGAAAGGGGTCAAACCCTTGTTCTCTATGGTATAGGCGGGGAAAAAAGACATGAATCCCATCCAGGTAAAAACCAGAATCAGGTTCACCGCCAGAAACAGCCTGGTAGTCCCCTGCTTCAGCACACTGACCCCGTCCATGAACCTATCCTTAATTGATACCCCTTGGGGAAGCCTGGTGGTCTCCACGGAATAACGGCGAAACAAAAAGGCGAGCGAGAGGCTCAGAATCCCCCACATGATAAAAAGCGCCCGCCAGTGATACAGCTCGGCCAGGACGGGAACTGCTATGGGAACAAGGCCGGCTATCGAGCCGCTGCTGGCTTGAAGGCCCAGGGCTTTTCCACGGTTCGCAAGATACAGGTCGCTTAACATAGAGATGCTGGCTGTCTGAAAGCAGCCGCTTCCCAACCCCAGCATGACCAGGAAGAAAAAGAACAATCCGTAGTTCATGGAAATTCCCATGAATATAAAAGCCAGGGAAAATGTCCCCAGCGCGCACAGGATTGTAACCTTCCTGCCCCGAATGTCCGACCACAGGCCCGAGGGAAACTGCATAACGCCGTAAGAGAGCCACATTCCGGTAAGGGCCAACCCTGCCTGGGCGTGATCTATTCCAAAGCTTTCCTCTATCTTCAGAAGAAGAGTGGAAGTGGTCAGCCGGCCGGAGAGCACCAGAAACCACCCCGCTGAGGCGAAAAACAGAGCCAGTTTCTTTTTATCGTTCAAAATCAATGTCTTATGCCTCGCCCGGCCGCCAAAAAAACTACGTTACAATTATATTAAACATACCAGAGCCGATATCAACCGGGAAAACGCAAAAAATATTGGAATATATATCTGTTATACTTGACCTCGATAAACTATATATTAACTTACCGGTGAAAAGCAGCGCGGGAAAAACCGGCGCCTTTTTTCCCTTAACCCCTGCGAGGGAGATGAAAAAAAATGAGTAGCAGAGCGGCCGAAATTTTGCGTCCGTTTGTAAGCGAAGAAGACTTCGTCAAGCTCGATCGAATCGGCAACCCGCAAGTACATAAATTCATCCATGAATTCGTAACCTTATGCAAGCCCGATAAGGTGACGGTGTATTCGGATTCTCCGGAGGACCTGGAGAAAACCAGGGAAGCCGCCGTCAGAAACAGGGAGGAGGCGCCTCTTTCCATAGAAGGACACACTATACATTATGACGGATATTACGACCAGGCCAGGGACAAGGAGCATACCAGATTTATGCTTCCACCCGGCAGGGATCTCGGCCCTGAGATCAACTCCATAGACCGCGAGGAGGGCCTTAAGGAAATCAGGGAGATCATGGACGGCATCATGGCCGGACACGAGCTTCATGTTAAGTTCTACTCCCTGGGCCCGACAGATTCAGTCTTCACCATACCGTGCGTCCAGCTCACCGATTCAGCGTATGTGGCGCACAGCGAGGACCTTCTCTACAGGCAGGGATACGGAGAATTCGTTAGACGCGGAGCCGACCCGGACTTTTTCAAGTTCGTCCACTCACAGGGCCGGCTGACCGAATCGGGTCTGGGGCTTATGGTGAGCGAGAACATCGAGGAGAGAAGGGTGTATATCGACCTGGAGGACGAAACGGTCTACAGCGCCAACACCCAGTATGGTGGAAACACCATCGGTCTTAAGAAACTGGCCATGCGTCTGGCGATCAACCGCGGAGCCCGGGAAAAATGGCTCACCGAGCATATGCTCATAGTGGGAGTCAACGGCACCGGCGGCCGCAAGACATATTTCACCGGAGCCTTTCCCTCCATGTGCGGCAAGACATCAACGGCCATGGTGGAAGGCGAGACGATCGTGGGTGATGACATCGCCTACCTGAGGAATATCGACAACCGCGCTCGCGCCGTCAACGTCGAGTCGGGGATATTCGGAATAATCGAGGGAATCAATCCCGAAGAAGACCCCATTCAGTGGAAAGCGATTACCACCCCCGGGGAAGTGATTTTCACCAACCAGCTGGTAACCGAAGACCGGCGGGTTTACTGGAACGGCAAACCAGGAGAGGTTCCCTCAGAGGGAGAAAACCACTCTGGGAAATGGTTCAAGGGAAAGAAGGACGATGAGGGAAACGAAATCAAGCCCAGCCACAAGAACGCCAGATTTACTTTCAGGCTGGACCGGCTGGACAACGTCAACGAGAACCTTCATTCGCCGGAAGGAGTGCCGGTCAGCGGAATGATTTACGGGGGAAGAGATTCGGACACCTCTGTCCCGGTCAGGGAGGCGTTCTGCTGGAATCACGGAATAGTCATGTTCGGTGCCTGCATAGAGTCTGAGACAACCGCCGCCACCCTGGGAAAGGAAGGGGTCAGGAAATTCAATCCCATGTCAAACCTGGACTTTCTTTCTCTTCCCATAGGAAGGTACATCCTTAACAACCTCGATTTTGGAAAGCAGACAGACAATCCGCCCAGGGTCTTCGCGGTGAACTACTTCCTCAAGGATAAAGACGGCAAGTGGCTCAACGACAAGAACGACAAGAGAGTCTGGCTGAAGTGGATGGATATGAGGGTTCACGGTGAGGCCGGCGCGATAAATACTCCGATAGGTTACATCCCCGAGTACGAGGACCTCCGCCAGCTGGTGAAGGAGGTGCTTGGAAAAGAATATTCCCGGGATGATTATGTAAAGCAGTTTACAGTCCGGGTGCCCGAGAACCTGGCCAAGCTGGAACGGATGACCAGGATCTATACCGAGAGGGTTCCTGACACCCCGGATATCGTCTTCCGCCACATCGAGAAGAAAAAAGCGCGCCTTATCGAGGCCCGGGAGAAATTCGGGGAATACATCTCGCCGGAAGCTTTCTAGTCGGCCGGTTCATATTCCACCGCCGGGGCGGGTTTTTCCGTCCTGCTGAACATATCGACTGTCTCCCGCTGGGTAAGTACCCATATGGTGTATACTCCAAGGGCCGTTCCGATGGGTATGTCCAGCAGCTTGAGGCATCCTATGATCAGGGTCAGTATCCTGGCCCAGGGTTTATGCTTGAGCAGTCCTATACCTCCCGCCAGGCTGGGAATCGAGAACACCAGTACGACAAAAGCCGCGAATACGGCTATCGTACTGGTTATGGCAAAAGCGTCCGGATCCCGCGAGACGATACCCGCGCCCCCGAGTATGAATAATATCAGGAACGCTGCAAGAAACCCCAGAATACTATGGGCAATGTGGAGCGCCGCCAGTATTGTAACATGCTGCTTCAATTTTAATCCCCCTTCCGCTTGACGATCAAAAGCCGGCTTGCCGCGCCGGGCCGCCTCTGCGGCCCGGCGATAAAACCGGGGAATCTGAGCTCTTCATGTATAATTACGTATTCCAGCCGCTATTGTTTCGGAATCAAACTGTTTTCGCGGGAGTCGGGCGGGTTCCAGGAACCAACCGAAAGCTTAAGGGAAATTGGCCTTATTCCAAACCGCCCTGTTTCTCTTTACCCTTGTTTACCCTGAACCACGCGTTTCTGGAAACTAACGCCTTGTCCATGGAGCGGTGGCCCTTGACATTCCAGATGTATATGTTCCCGTCGCTTACTACCGATTTTATCGAATCAGGAAGCTCGCAGCTCTCCTTTGTGATCTTATCTGATTTAAACACGCTATCCAGGCCCGGGTTGAAGATCTCCAGGCTGAAATAATCGAATTTCCTCTCTACTTTCCAACTGAATTTTGGAACGCCCCCCTCGATCTCTCCCGATGGAGCCAGTGGAGTTATCACATCCTTCCCGGTTGTTACGCTTCTAAACCTCGGCCTTTCCGGGCTCTTCCCCATCCGGTCAAAAGCTTCCTCCACACCGAAAAAGAGCACGGCCAGGACCGCCGCCGCGGCAAGGGGAGTCATCCAGCGGGGGATTCTTAATCTCGCTTTTTCCCTTTCTCTTCTCCGCGGCCTGGGCCCGGCCGCGGGCAGCACGGCCCCTCTGAACCTTCTTTCCATTTCGTTTGAAGCTGTTCTCCAATCCGATTCTTCAACCAGCGCAGAGTCCTCTTCAACCTCCCTGAATCTGCTGATCCTTTTAAGCTCCAAAGCGCACAGGGGACAAACCTTGACATGGGCTTCTATCTCCTGTCTCCCCTTACCCTCCAACAGGCCCGCCTCATAATCGGCTAGAGCGGTTATATCCGGATGGGCGTTTTTTTCAGTCATTTTCAAAACCCTTTTCTTCGACCAGCTTTGAGAATTTTCTTCTGGCATTCTGTATCAGCGTCCTGGCGCCTGTTATATTTTCACACCTGAGAATCCTGGTAATCTCCTTTACCTTCAATCCTTCCAGATAACGCAAGATAAAAGCCTGCAGTTCTTCCTCCCTCATGACTTCTCCCGCCGCGTCCAGGATCCTCTCCAGGTCTTTGTTTATCTCCACTCTTCGGGCGGCTCCCCCCCCGTCGGAAGCAATGAAGATCTCCTCTTTCAGCTGCAGCATCTCGCTCCATATTCTGGCGTTCCTTCTGGATATCCTCCCCAGGCAGTGGTTACGGGCAACACTGTAAACCCAGCTGGAAAAAGCGGAAATCCCGGCGAACGAATCAATATTGGAAAAAACCTTGATAAACACTTCCTGCGCCAGGTCCACCGCGTCCTCAGAATTGTTCACGTACCTGTAGCACCATAGATATACTTTTCTGGCGTACCTTTGATAGAGCTCCTCACAAAGAGGTTCCGAGCACCTTTCGGCAATCAATGATGCCAGCTGTTCGTCGCTGACAGACCTAAGCTTACCGTTCAATATTTAGACTCCCGTTTCAGCCAGACTGACATAAAAAATAACGCGAAAATGGGCGGCTGCCAGCAACTATCCATTTCCATCAAGGGCCGTTCCTCATTTTTACCGAACCGTCACCGACAAGGATGAAAGCGGCCCAAAAGCCCGGGGGACTCGGCCCACTGTTTCTTGACGACATCTCAAGCTGCGCCCTTCTGAGCGATTCCGCCGCTGAATATCCCTCCCTGAAATTACTATAGAACTCCATCATCATCTTTTCCGTCAATCTATCCGGTATGTCGACTACTGAGGCGAGAACGCAGTCCGCGCCGGAATAGAGAAAAGCTCTGGTAAGACCGGTGATACCCTCCCCCCTGGACAGGACTCCTCCCGCCGATTCGCAAGCCGATAGGGTCACCAGGGAGGCGCTTAGCTTAAGACCGGTCACCTCGTGCCATTGAAGAAGGCCGTCAGCGCGGACCCGGCTGTCTTCATCGCCGCTTCCGACAGGGTCCCCGCCGGCCTCCGCTGGATTAAAAAGAATGAAAGAACGCCTTACGTCTTCATCGTCGATATAGCTGTGGGAAGCAATATGGATAATATCGAATCTTCCGGGATCGATCGAGTTGAATTGATCCTCTGTGGCCCTCTCGCCGGTCAACACAACCGAACCGGAAAACAGGGCCGCGACTGAGCGGGCTTCTTCCGCGGCGTGGGGAAGCCCTTTCAGCCGGATATTACGGTAGGGAAAGACCCTGCCCGGAATACGCCGATCCCGCAAACTTATCCCTTCACACCCCACAGATAGCATGGGAAGCTCCGCTCTACCACTACCGCCCATTTTTTCATTCCGCCTGCTTCTTGTATAGCTGAGTATTCTCAGTGAAGGTATCGAGAAAAACTCGTGCCGCCGCATCAAAAATCCTCCATCGTCCTCCAGAAGCTGAAAGGGAAGGTAATTCAAAAACCCGTCGGGTACCAGGATGATCCTTTTTATCCCCTCCAGATCCGAGGCGGCGGGCCCCACCAGTATACGCCAAAGTTCCCGGGCGGCCGCCTCCAGGACCTGACCGGGAAGGGCCGGCCTGCCTGTTGCATCTCCGCCTTCAGCGCCCCGCGCCGACTGCCGGATAAGGGAAAGAAAATAGCGGACCTTCTTTTCAATCTCTTCCCGGGAGGAAACAGGATAGACTTTTACATGCTCTCTGCAGGCGAAAAACAGCCAGGATCCGTTCTCCCCTAGAAAATAGGACAGAACAGCTTCTCCTTTCTCTATGGTTTTGACCAGATCGCCGGCGGAGGCGCCCTCAGCCCACAGGGCTCCCGGGATAAAACCGTACCCCGCGGCCATCTCTATCTGCAGGCGCTCGAAATCCTCCTCCAACTCCTCGATCCTCTCCAGACTGGCTGTCCGGTTTTTAGAGTCCAGCGGCTCTTCCTGAAGCTTTCGCTGAAGGAAGGTAAGCTCAGATAACAGCTGGCGCTCTCTCAAGACCAGGGAAGGATCCGCTGCAGGGGGAGGAGGAGCGAAAGATTTCCTCATCATGCCGGCAAACGTCCCGGCCCTGGACCTCTCTGAATATTCAAGAGCTTTCATGATCTTACCGGCGGGTGGCTGCTTTTTGCCGGAGCCCCCGAGAAGAATTTCTATCATTCTTTCATAGGGAATAATCGCCGGCTCCAGGATATGCCTTCTCAGCTCGTCAGCTCCCACCATCCTTCTGATTGACTCGACTATCTCTATAGCCTTCTCCTGGCTGTTTCTGGCCCGGGAAGTATCACCGGCAGAGAGATAAAGCTTGCCCAGCTGTGAGGCACACCGCCAGGCTGTCTCCATAAAACCCGACTTTTCAGCCAATTCAAGAGCGGAACCGGCATGCTCTATAGCCTTTTCTGTGTCGGTTTCCACTTCGCTCAGAAGATAACTCGTCCCGGCTTTCAGATTATCCAGCCCCTCGCTCTCCAGCAGCTTGCCGGCCCTCTCAAGATACCCTTTGGCCTCCTTCAGCCTGCCGATCTTTACGCAGTGGGAAGCCAGGTTGTTGAGAGCCCATACCTCTCCGGTGTGGTTATGCTGTTTCCTTGACCATTTCAGGGCTTCGCCATAAAGGACCTCGACCTCTTCTTCCCTTCCGACGGTTGAATAGAGGGAACCAAGCCCGCCGGCCGCTCTCTGAAGCAGCTCGATATCACCGGATTCCATCGCCAACCGGTAGGCGGTGTTATATCGAGCCAGAGACTTCCGGTAATTCCCCAGATAAAAATAGGCCGAGCCCAGGCTGAAATCGGCCATTCCCTCCCCTGCCTTATCGCCTGTCTCTCTATAGATATCGGCCGCCTCGAAGCCGTAAGTCAAAGCCTTCTCGTGAGCCCCTCTTATGTTGCTTGCCATGGCGAGGAAACTCAGACACCACGCTTCTCCTTTCCTGTCCCCTATTCTACGCCTTATTTTGAGAGTCTCTTTATAGTATTTTTCCGCTGAATCCAGATCCCCCAGCTTGTGATGGGCCATGGCAAGCCCTCCCAGCGCCCAGCTCAGCCCGTAATCACTCTTCATGCTCTCGTAGGCTTGGGCGCAAAGGGCGTAATTGGAGATAGACTCAGAATACCTGCCCATCTCGGCGAGGTTATATGCTACCCTGAGGCGGGCTCCAAACTCACCCCACCTGTTACCGTGCTCCCGGTGACGCCTCATGGAAGCGGAGAAAAATTCCAGGGCACGGGACCTGTGAGCCCCCGATTCTTCTATAGAACCCAATCCGTAATAGATGTAACCGAGAATCCACCCGGACCCGCAACTTTCCGCTATCGACCTGGCCTCGACCAGGTATTCCCTCGCCTGAAGAGAATCCCCGGCCCGGGCCCTGATCTGGCCCAGGTTATTTAAAGTAGCCGCGGTCCTTTCTCTGTCATTCAGAACGATGTTTATCTCATAGGATTTACGGTAAAGCTCCTCCGCCCTCCCTATATTCTGCCTCTTTTCCATTAACCGGGCCATACTGTTAAGGCAGAATCCTTCCAGCCCCCTGTAACTCCGCTCCCGGCAGCTTTCAATAACCTGGTTCAGCAGGCTTTCCGCCTGGTCGAGCCGGTCCATAATATTACAAGCTTCCGCCCTCAGTGACAGTGATTCAAGGTAAAGCCTGTCATAATCAGACATTCGCCGGACAATTACTTCTGCCGCTTCAGCCTCACGCAGGGCCGAATCGGAATCTCTCTGTCCGATAAACGACCTGGCCCGCTCGAGGCGGCATACGCACAGTGAAACAGAATCACCGCTGCTTGCGGCAGATTCGACAGCCTCCCCTAGACTGGAGATCGCACCCGAAAAATCTCTTCCGTAGAACTTCGTCACACCGCCGGCGAAATCCCCTGCCAACCTGCCGCCTCTGGTTTGGGCTATTTCCTCAAAGAACCCCGCGGATGACTTCGAATCGCACATTCTGGCCATAGATTTTATAAGCAGGAGAGAAAGCTCCAGGTCGGCGGGATTCTCTCTGATCCTATTCTTAAGAAACTCGGCGGCTCTTTGGTTCATGCCGGTGTCCAGAAGCTCGGAGGCATAGCCGAAAATCCGCCGGCGTTCCCCGGCCCTCTTCAGGCTTTGAGCGGAAATAAGCAGAGGTAAAAGGCAGGCGACGGATACCGCCGCGAGTAACAGGCTCCCCCCGCGGCTAAAGATCCAGCGGCATTTCTTTCCAGAGTTTCCAAATTTCATTTAGTATGGCGTCCTTTCTCCTCAGGCGCTCTTTCTTCGAGCCGCATCTCACCAGTCCCGCGGCGGCGCCGGGATGTCCGTCTCCGATGTTCAGGACTCTCATTATCTCCCCTATGTCTTTAGCGTGTTCTCTGTTCGTCATGTTGACCGAAAGAGACATCGACATAGAGAAATCGTTTGTTTTTCTGCCCCCTCTGAAGATCGGCTTGATTATCAGGGCGGCAAGCGATTCCGGGTGAACGAGAAAAGCCAGGTTTCTTATAACCCGGGGCTGCCTGTTGAAACCGGTCAAATCAACCACTACTATTTCACCGGATGTATCCTCCCCCAGAAATCCCGCCGCGCCTCTGATTATCTCCACCATCTTGTTCTCCTCCCGCTTGTACCTTTCTATGTTGAGGACAACCCTTTCCTCGGCGGCGATATCGGCGAGAGGACGATCCCTGATCAGCTCGACGAGATAGTTGTGGTATTTGGTTCTCTCTCTGGGGGTCTGAAAAGGCGCTTTGATACTCATGTCCACAAGTTTGCCGGGGGTTTCCGCTCGCCATTCCTCTATCGATCCGTAATCGAACGAATCAATGACATCCGATTCGAGAACGGTATCGCGGTAAAATTCAGGGAAATCCTCCCCCTTTTCAGTGAAGTATTCAAAAACCACCCGCGCGCATGAAGGCTTTGCAGAGAACCGACCCGGAAGCGTGTCCGGGTCGATTCCGCGAAGTTTTAGGGCCTCGGCGTTTCCAGCGTGGTGATCGAACCACAGCCCGCATTGCAGAGGGTAGGGCAGATCGCAAACGATATCCCCGTCATCCATGGATATTTCAGCCCTGGCTATGGAGTTGGGCCCGGTGAATACGAACCTGTCGCAACCTGTGGCCCTGGAGCATATCGCTCCGGAGACCAGGCCGTCAAAATCATGGTGGGTGATTATTCTTTCAAAATCATTCATTATCCCGTCCGACTCGATTGTGGCCCCGCCGGTTAACCATTATAGTTAAATTATAGATATTTATTCAACCGCCTCATTAAAAATTTTACAAAATCCCGGTTGTATTTTATTATAATTGCCTGAAGACATAATAAGTCAGCAAAATGAGCTTTTGCCTGAAGGATACCGATGGGGGAGAAAGATCCATATTTCGGAAGAATGAACGATCCAACCGGCGCGGCCTGGATAACCGGCCTATGTGGGGAAGAGATAGAAATATATCTCTATATCAAAGATGGAATAATAGAGGACGCCAGGTATTACACGGAAGGATGCGGAAATATAATAACCACCGGCAGAGCCGTTGCCAGGATGGCAAAGGGAAAAGAGGTCATGTCGGCGCTTGATATCAGCGCCGGGCGGCTGATCGATTCAGAAAAGCTTCCCGAAGACGGAAAACACTGCGCTATTCTCGCTGTATCCACCCTTTACAGGGCTATAGCCGACTACCTGCTGAAGCCCTGAAAGCCCCGGCCTGCCTTCCATATTCCATCCTCTTTATATGATCTTTTCCAGGGAGCCGGCTACTATTCGCGCCGATTCAGCGACCGGGTCATCCCCGCTCACAATAAGGTCGGCTTTTATCTTATAGGGAAGAACGTACTTGTTGTACATTCTGACCACTGTCTTCTCGAAACGCCTCCTAACCTCATCCGGAGTCCTTCCTCTTCTGGCGGTATCCCTCTTTATCCTCCTGTCAAGACAGGTTTCAGTGTCCAGGTCGATCCAGACAAAGAAATCTATCAGCTCCCTGATACATTGGTCGCCGCATACGTGAAGGCCTTCAATGATCAAGACCGGCCGGGCGCCATTTTCAGCTGAAAATCGCAATCGACGGCCCTCTACCTTCGTCTTTCTTGTATGGCTCCTGAAGTCATAGACCGGAAGAACGATTTCTTTTCCCCCGGCAAGATCGATTACCTGGCTTAAAAGAAGCTCGAAGTCTATCGCCTCCGGGGCGTCAAAATTCACCTTCTCCCTCTCCCGAAAAGGAATGGTACTGAGATCGCGGTAATAACTGTCTATTGAGATAATTGCCGTTTCCCTTCCGGCGGTCTCCTCTTTGACCTGAGAGGCCAAAAGGGTTTTTCCGGAGCAGGAAGGACCGGATATTCCCACAAACAATGGTTGCATCTATTCTATCACTCCACTCAAGAGGCAAGCCGTTAAAAAAACGGAAAACCGACAGCAGAAGTCTAATCCACCGCCAAGTTCAGTTCAAGCGGACGTTTCCAGAGAAAGTACTGGGATGATATATAGATTTCGCCCCGCCGGCAAATACCGGCGAGGCGATTCAATACCAGTAAAATCCGTTAAATTCTCCTCGTCCGGGCTCCCAACGAGAGAAATCATACTGGTTATTCCCGGCTCCACGTTTCATTCTTCCCATCACCCGGAATCTCAGGGTCATGCTGGACATCTCATCGATAAATCAAAGCACGCTTTGCTACCGCATAATCCAGCATTGGATGACAGATCAGGTAAATCATGTCGATCCCGGCCCGGGAGTTCGGAAACACAGCCCATAATCAAAATATCAAAAGCATTTGATCTATTTTATTACCCTTGGCCTCCTCTCATTTTCCCCACTAATGAAAGCCGCTGGAACGCTCCGGGAAATCCCTGGAAACGCAATCCACTTCCACTTTTGCTAATCTTTCCTGTTAACCGGAAATAAGGGTAAACGAAAGCAGGATACCCCCTCCGGATTAATTTTCAATTATGCAGAGATTTTAAGCCAATATAGAACAATATGTCAAGTATAATTTTTTTCAAAATGTTTTTATTGTAATGAAATGGTATAAAGGGGAAATTATAATGGGTGTAAGCACCTATTAACTAGTATCATATCATTGGCCCTAAAGCCCTTTAAGCCTGAATTTTCTGATTTTATTTATAAGGCCCTGGCGTGAGATTCCAAGGACTCTTGCCGTTTTCGACCTGTTTCCACCATAATTCCTGAGAGTTTCGGTTATCATTCTGCTTTCCAGCTCCTCAACCGCGGCCGGCAGTGTGCCAACTGAAGATCCTCCGCCTGTCTTGATACCGGCTGAGGATCCGATTATCTTTTGGGCCAGCATAACTTTGTTTATAACCTTTTCTCCACCATGGAATGCCATTATTCTTTCTGTCTCATTTATAAGCTCACGAACGTTTCCCTTCCATCTGTAGGACAAAAGCGCGTCGCTGGCGGCTACGGAAAGCCGGGGCGGGGAGACACCGATTCTGTCCGCTTCTTTTCTTAGAAAATGCAGAGCCAGGGGAAGGATATCCATCCTCCTCTTTCTGAGAGGAGGAATGTCTATTCTTACTCCACAGACTCGATAGAAAAGATCCTCCCTGAAAGCCCCCTTTCTTATCTCCTCCTCTATATCCCTGTTAGTAGCGAAAATGAAACGGACATCGACCCGCTTGTTGTTGTTTCGTCCCAGCCTTCTGATCTCTCTCTCCTGTATCACTCTCAGAAGAGCGGCCTGAAAATCAGGAGGCATATCTCCCGCCTCATCTATAAACAGGGTCCCTCCATCCGCTTTTTCCACCAGTCCGGTTCGTTCGCCGGTCGCCCCGGTAAAGGCTCCCCTTCCGTGCCCGAAAAGCTCAGCCCTGAGAAGCGAAGGCTGAACCTCCATACAGTTCAGCGCGATCATCGGGCCCCGCGACCTCGAGCTCAACCGGTGGATATTTCTCGCGACTATCTCCTTGCCGGTTCCGCTCTCACCATGGATCAGCACGGATATATCGCTCGCCGCTACCTTTTCGACCGTTCTCTTGATCTCCCGAATGGATTCTGAACAGCCGATAAGCGGTGGGTCTAAAAGAGGGGACGCCGGCTCATTCCGGTCAATCGCCGGAAGGTTTATTTCTGAAGGAATATTCATAGAGAAGATGATCTGCCCGAGAGCGCTTAAGCAGCAACCGACCATTTCAAAGTCATTCCCCGTCTTTTTGATACCGTTTCCGTTAAGCACTATCTCGATATCCACTCCCCGGAGACCTCCCCGGACTCTGAATCCGCTTCCACCCACCGGCTGAAGCCGCCACTTGGAATCGCGTCCGGGAGCCGCCCCCTGCCCAGCCGGGTCCTGCCGCGAACCGGAAACAATATCAACACCAAATCCGGGCGAAAAACACTCCTGCTGGACGTATTCTCTTTTATGGACAGAATCGTAATCCGAAAACAGGAGCCTCTGCTCGGCAACTCTGGTAAATTGGGGGTTGCCTCTGTTGAGTGCTCCTCTTTCTCCGTTATAATTAATCTTTTTATCGAGGATTCTTATACAGGCTCCATCCACCTTCTTGCTGACCATCAGGCTGGCCGACCCGGCTCCGCTCCAGGCGCAGAGAATTCCAAGGAGCTCATCAACCACCATATTTTCTTTGACTGGCATTCTCCTGACCATCCGGGTTCTTAAGCCCACGCCGCCGCGTCGAGCAATGGAATTGCCGCCGCCTCCGCCTCAAGCACTCAGGCTCGGGGCGCCAGCGGAATGCGCCAAGGCCGGGGCCTCTGTCCCAAAAACAACCGGGACTTCCACATCTGAATATGTGTTATCTAAGGCAAGGGATGTTCCATGCCGGTTTTATGTCTTTAAGTTCTTATAATTATAATTTTTAGAGCATTATGGCCACGGGTTATAATATTACCCGGTGTCGAATTTTCCCCATCCCCGCCTTCAACATTGCTTGACTTGTACTTGAAATACCAAGTAGTATTCGATACTTATAAAGCATTACGCGACGCGGCTCTTTAGGCGAAAAGGCCAGGCCCGATCCTTACCGGAGGGCCGGCAAAACCTATTTTGTCGCGATTGTCGAATTTTTCACGTAATTCGCTTAACCTGTCTCGTCTGAATGGAAGGAGGATTAAATGGCCGATGACTTCAAGCCCTATGTATCGGCTGATACCCGTATGAGGGAGTTCACGCTTCCGGCTATCATTGTCGGAGCGATACTCTCCGTGGTCCTGGGAGCGGCTAACGCTTACCTGGGACTGGTTGCGGGAATGACAGTCGCCGCGACCTTTCCGGCGGCGGTTATGGCCATGGCCGTTTTGAAGGGCTTTAAAGGGACCATTCTGGAAGAGAACACTTGCCGAACTACGGCCGCCGTTGGTGAGGCCCTGGTCGCCGGGGCTATATTCACAATACCGGCTTTCCTTATAGCCAAGAATCCCCTTACGGATGAAAAGATCTGGGACAACATCCACTACTGGGAAAGTACCCTTCTTATGCTGGTGGGAGGAATTCTCGGTGTTCTCTTCGTGATTTTCTTAAGACGAGTTCTAATCGAAGACAAAACCCTGCCCTTCCCGGAAAGTGTGGCCTGCTCGGAGATCGTTAAAGCGGGGCAGGCTGGAGCAACCGGCGCCAAGTATGTCTTCGGCGCTATCGGTCTGGCCGCTTTCCTGGAGCTGTTCAAGAACAATTTCGGCCTTCAGACGGTGAGGGCCTATGTCGAAAAATTCTGGGCTCTTCCGGTGGTAAAGAACTTCCAGCTGATGACTTCCGGAATGAAGAAGGTCGGATCAGCGAGCGACCAGACGGGCGGAATATTCATAGAAAGCCCGGCCGCCTCTCCCGCTATGCTGGGTGTTGGATATATTATCGGCCCTAAACTGGCTTCGGTGGTATTCTCCGGCGGAGTCTTCGGCCACATGCTTCTGGTTCCGCTTTTTATATTTATTAGCGGCAAGTTCAGCGGCAGCGGCGCTGAATGGGGCGACACGACCGCGGCTGTCTGGAACTCACAGGTACGCCCGCTGGCGGTGGGAGCGATGCTGGTCGGCTCACTCTACACCCTCTTTAAGATGCGCAAATCGCTGGGCGCCGGAATGGTCAGGGCTTTCAAAGACCTTCAGAAGGTCGGCAAGGCCAGCCATACAGAGGAGAAGAGCAGACTGGAAAATGATATACCTTATTCGGTCACTCTCATAGGGATCATCGTTCTGGTCATACCGATCTTCTTCCTCTACCTGCACTTCAGCCACAGCGTGATCGGCGCCCTGGTTGCGGCGGTGGTCATGACCATAGCCGGGTTCCTGTTCGCCGCTGTTGCCGGGTTCCTGGTGGGAACCATCGGATCCAGCAACAACCCGATCTCGGGACTGACCCTCTCCACCCTGATCGTTGCCGCGCTCCTTATGGCGGCGATCGGATTCAAGGGCCAGGAAGCGGCGTTCGGTATTGCCGCAGTGCTGGGAGTGGCCGCGGTGGTATGCTGCTCCAGCGGCGTGGCCGGCGATATCATGCAGGACCTTAAGGTCGGGCATATCCTGGGAGGAACGCCCAAGGCGATGGAGATGGGTTGTATGATAGGTGTTATCGCGGCGGCCTTTGTCATGGCGCTGGTTCTTCAGCTTCTTCATACCGGTTATGCCGAGATGGGCGGAATCGGAGGCGAGCTGCTTCCCGCGCCCCAGGCTGGACTCATGGCCATGCTCAGCCAGGGAATCATCACCGGTGGAATGGCCTGGCCGCTTGTTATCATGGGAGCGCTTTTCTCGGTAGGGCTGATCCTTATCGGAGCGCCCTCTCCCATGCTTATCGCGGTGGGCATGTACCTTCCGCTTCACACCACTTTCGCCATCTTCGTAGGCGGAATCATAAAGTGGGTGGTTAATTCGATAATGGAAAAACGTTCTCTTAACAGGGAGAAAACCGAGAATACCGGGATTCTCCTGGCCTCCGGCCTTATAGCTGGCGAGGCGTTGATGGGTATCATCATCGCCGCCACGGTGGTGGCTGGCGGCGGAAAGGCCATTCTACCCAAGATTATTGAGGGCGGCAATCCCTGGCTGGCCCTGATAGTATTTGGAATCCTGGCCTATGTTCTTATCAAGCTGCCGCTCAACAGTGGAGCCGCGGCCCAGAAGGATACGGAGAACGTATAACTGTGATTTGAAAAGACCCCGGGCCGGGTTCGCCCGGCCCGGGGTTGATTTTTTTCAGGATGAAGAAAAAAAACAAAGATAAAGAGATAAACCTTCTTGAGCTGATTCCAAGCCGGAAGATCGATCACAAGCTCGAAGAAGAGGATATCGTCGTCCTTCTGGCTCCCAGGTTCAAGAACCGTCTGCTGCTGAAGTATTTTCAGCCCCGGCTCAAAAACCCTTTTCTCAAGATCAAGCTGGATGAGATCGGAAGCACCGCCTGGCTGCTCTGCGACGGCGAACACTGCGTGGCGGATATCGCTGAAACACTAAAGGAAGATTTCGGAGAGAAAATCGAGCCATGCGTGGGAAGGCTCGAGCTGTTTCTGGCCCACCTGGAAGGCTCCGGTTACATCGAGTTCACCAACGTCGAGGAATGCAGGAAGAATAAGCAGATCGAAGAATGATATCCGCTGTACTATTCGCCGAATCCCAGAACTGCGTATCCCCTCAGATAAATCCCAAATAATTTCCCTTCGGCAGTCTCTGCCCCGGCCTGAAGCTCCTGGCCCCACACCCAAACCAGGCATTTCCTGTAACTCCTGAGGGCTTCTGCAAGCTCTCCCTCCACGGCACACCTCGCCCCTCCCTCTGAAGACCGGACTACAAGCTCATCCCCCTGGACAGCCACCACTCCCTTGAAAACACTCATCCCCACTTCCGCCCGCAGCCCATAGGTGTCAGCGTGAATGGTGTACCCTCTCTTAGGGCCTCCGCTGATATACCCCTCCACCACAACACTGTGCCCGTCAAGAACAGCCAGTTCGTCTTCCATGCCGGGGTTTTTTACCACCCTCTTTATTCCGTAATCGTCGATGAGCGAAACCCGGCGGGAGAAGGGGTTGGAACCTTCAACGGTGATTTTACCAGAGATTGAAACCGGTGAGGGAGACCTTCCGGAAATATGAACGGAGTTTCCTCCACATGAAATCAAGAAAAGGAATGAGGCTATCAGTCCATATCTAATTGAGACGAATAATAACCGCATGCATTTTCCCCCCACCGCTTTCCAAAAACCCTTCATACTGGTCTTCCCCGGAAAGATTCAGCTCTATGAAATCCAGCCCCATCGATTTGACAGCACCGGGGAAATCCCTGTCTGACTCTAGCAGCTCTTCGGTCCTCAGTTGATCGAAATCCCCCCGCAGATCTATGGAAGTATATTCGAACCTGGAATCGCTGGTGGTTCCGCGTCCGGTCAGATACAGAGCCGCGGCCCAGTCTCCCACTAGTTCTATAAAATCCTCCCCGACCGCGTTTTCAACATTTGCCATACCAATGATCTTCGATTGAACCATATCCCTGAAAATAGAATTTCCGTAACGGTCTCCCAGATATCTGAGGAAGAGGAAAGCCGCGCCACGCTCTGCCAGCCCGTCTTTTCCGTAGGTCAGGGAAAAATCCCCCGGATTTCGAAGGAACCTGTTGGCCCTCCCTATGTTTCCGTCGATATAACCATTCAAATCCTCTGCCATGTGGGCCAGCCCTTCTTCCAGCCAGGTCTGTTCTATGTAATCGGCCAGAATTCCTTCCCCGTATTTCAGTAACCTGTAATTAAACATTATCATATGTACGAATTCGTGGCCCAGGATGCCCTCTATAGATTCCAGCGCTCTCGCTGTTTCAAAAACATTGCCGTATGTTCCGGCCGGATCGGGTACTATGGTATAAAATATCTCCATGGAGTTGGTGCAGTCGGGATGGAACAGAGAAGGCAGCAGGTCTCCCGGAAGGAAGAACCCGCCTATGTATCCATCCGTTGAGGCCGTCCCGGGCGGGGTGAGCATATTTACAACGGGCGAAAGCAGAATCGCGACCCTGCCGTCTTTGTTTATGTCCGATTCCTCTCCAAAATACTGCCTGTCGGTGTAGTAGATGCTCTGATCGAAGGATTCACCTAAATCAACCGCGGCCTGACTGGTTATGCAGCCGGGTTCGGTCAGGGAATCGACGTAAAGAAGAACGTTCTCCCCCTGATACTCCAGAAATGCCTTCACCTTGGTGAAATTCTCAGGCTGATCGGTTCTTGAGCCCAACCGTGAATAAACGTCGAATATAGCGGTAGCGGGAGGCTCCTGACTCCCCGTCAACGGCGCCCGCCCCACTCTTTGAGCCGGCTCCTGCTCTCCAGCTGGGTAACGCTTTAATATGCTGCGCAGATCCTCTCTTTTTCTTCTGTCAAGATTCCCGGTTATTGTCATACCCGTATTCAGCCGGCCTCTGCCGGCAGCTCTTTCTTTAGAGGGCTGCCCGGCGGCAATCTCAGTCGCCGATTTGCGCTGCACAGAAGGCTTCCCGGCCGATCCTTCTTCAGACGCCCAGATCTCAACCCCCTTGGACAGCGAGCCCTGATCGAAGCGCAGCGTATAATCGTACATAGTCGAAGTATCCGGAGGAACAGAATTACTGAAAATAACCATCAGGTGTTTCTTTGATCCGCCGGTGGGCAGATTGAATTCGCTGCTTGATGAATTAAAGAAAGCCTTCGCCACGTCCCCGCCGGAGAGCTCAACGTGGAAGGGGAATGACGATGTTCGAACGGCGATCCGCTCAGCGCCCATAGGATAGGCGGCGGTCAGAGGGCTAAACTGCTCGGCTCTGACTTTCCCAGTGAAAGCGCCGTCGGGAACCACAGCCAGAAGATAATCACCGGAACCTTCAAACGGAACCGCCACTCGGTCCAGACTGCCGAGGTCAATATCTCCAGGTGAAAAGGCAATTCTGTTTTTGCCCACTTCCGGATTGAACCGTTCCCCTTCGACCAGTATCGTATCGCCCATCGACGCGCTGTCCGGAGAAACGAAAGTGATAACAGGGGGCGCGCCGGGCTGGCCTTCATCGCCGCATCCGGAGAGCATGGCAAAGACAACAAGAGCAGGAAACAGATATATAAATATCTTTTTCATATAAACCTACATTTTTTATCAGTCCCACTAATACTAACACGTCACCGTATAAAGGAAAAATAGCAAAGAGCAACTCTTCCCGCAATCACCTTTGATTCAAGTTGAAAAGCCTTTATTGACCGGTTAGAGCCCGGCCCTCTTATCGAGGCACACATCTTGCATTTTCTCTTGGTAGCTCAAATCACTTATTTTCAGGAGATTATGCGGCTTAAAATGTTTCTTGAAGTAGATATAATAACCCTGAACGCTGATGAGGGTAATTCGATTTCATCCAATTGCGAAGAGGCCGGGTGGAAGGCAAATCTATTCCAGTCGCTGGAGCAGTATTTCTGCCGTCGTAGTGACACCGCAGCCCCGCTTGTAATTCTGTCTGTTCCGGATGGATGGGACAACGAGCGCTACCGCCAGGCTGTTGCGATGGTTGCCAGATGGCGTGAAATAAACAAGCAGACCCAGCTTCTAGTTCTGTTTCCCGAAGACTTCCCCGGTATTGACAAGGCGGCCATAGAGTTCGGCGCGAGGCACACTCTATTCAAACCCTATAAGAGTGAAGATATGTTCGGACTTCTGGCGGGGGTAGCCCAGGGGATAGGAAAAAGGCGCCACAGAGAAGCGCTGAGCAAAGCCTCCGGCGACTCAGAGAACGGCTTCGAAAATATAATCGGTGTGAGCGATTTGATAAAAGAGGTGATTGATCTCAGCAAAAGAGTAGCCGAGAGCGAAACTACTTCGATAATGATCACTGGAGAAAATGGAACCGGCAAGGGCGCCCTGGCCCAGGCGATTCATTCCGAGAGTTCCCGGGCGGGCGGTCCCTTCATAGAGGTAAACTGCGCGGCGATTCCCAAGGCTCTTCTGGAAAGCGAGTTCTTCGGCCATGAGAAAGGGGCCTTTACCGATGCCAAGGACAGAAAGATTGGACTCTTCGAGTGCGCCAACGGCGGGACCATTTTTCTGGACGAGGTCGGCGAGATTGATTACAAGCTTCAGGCGAAGCTTCTCAAGTTTCTGGATTCAAGAACGATCAGAAGGGTAAGCGGAACTCAGTTCCTTCCGGTGGATGTAAGGATAATATCCGCAACTAACAGGGATTTGAAGCGGGACGTCGAAGACAAGCGCTTCAGAGCCGACCTCTTTTACAGGCTTAACGTGGTGGAGATCAATATTCCACCGCTGAGAGACCGGACCCAGGATATCGAGCCGATAGCCACCCACTACACCGGCAAATTCTCCAGGCGTTTGAATAAAGGAGAAGTGAAGCTCGGCGAAGACGCCGTTGAGACTCTTAAGAAATATCCCTGGCCGGGAAATATAAGAGAACTGATCAATATTATAGAAAGAGCGGTCCTTCTGGACAAGACCGGAACCATCGAAGCGAACGACCTTCCGATAAACGTTGCCAGCCGGGAAAGAACAGTCAACGTCAGGAAAGAACGGGAAACGATAAGGATCGATCTTCCTTCGGAAGGAATATCCTATGAAGAGATCGAAAGGGCGGTTATCACGGACTCCCTGGTCAAATCGGGGTGCAATATTACGGCGGCCGGCAGGTATCTTGAGTTAGAACGGGGAACACTGAGGTATAAAATGAAAAAACACGGAATCAAAATCTCCGATATAAAGAAAATCCTCAAAAACGGCAAATATGAGCCGTCCTTCAGTAAGTAACTGATATACTTAAAATTACATTCCACCTTGCCATTTATCACGGCTGAATTGATGATTTTCCCCAAAAAAATCCCCAATTTCAAAATTGGAATTTCTCTTTGTGCCACACTAAAAAAGAAATTTAGACCTTACGAAACGGCCGCTGACTTAAATTATAGCCAATGTCTTAATCCCTGATTTATCAACAATTTAAAAGTAAATTTCCGTTCTGTTTTTGCCTCTTTCCACTTCCTCTGGGGGCCGCCGGCATCTCTGTCAGGGG
Organism: uncultured bacterium; assembly: GCA_964488475.1. GTDB lineage: Bacteria > Krumholzibacteriota > Krumholzibacteriia > Krumholzibacteriales > WJIX01 > CAZAUK01. The sequence continues at coordinate 37,766 of CAZAUK010000013.1, read as the reverse complement.
CCCTCGTGGCACTCGCGTTGCCTATTGTAGATATCAGAATTTGAAAATTAACAAAGAGGAATGATGATGAGTAAACGCAGAAAAGAAAGAGACAAAAGATACGCAAACAGTTTAAAGAACCCTCAGGAGGTGGGAAGAATGTCAGGACAATCCGCAGCCCGGAATCTCCTCATCGCACTTACCTTCCTCAGTGTACTGGCTGCTGTGGGCTGTGGAGATTACTCTCCTGTTTCCCCCTCGCAGGACAATACTATGCCCGGTGTTGAGAACCCCCTTTTCGTTCGGCTTCTCTCCACCCCTGAGGGATCTATTATTCCATCAGACTCAGGCGACAGGTCTATAGTAATGGGCGCCAGCTCAAAAATGATTTCAGCCGAGGAGGGCGGTGTAGTAAGCAACGGCTACTTCAGCGTCCACTTCCCCCCAGGAGCATTAGTGGAGGATACGGAGATCACCATCGAAATGCCCGAGTACCCGAGCGCGGTGGTCAGGCTAAGCCCACACGGTATATACTTCAGGAAGGAGGTAACCCTTTCATTACCGACCGAACTCATTGAATCAGAGAACCCCAACTATAGAGTTCTCTGGTTCAATGAAGAGGCCGGTGTCTGGGAAGACATGGGTGGGTATGTTGAGGGCGGTTATGTAAATGTCGGTCTTGAACATTTCAGTGATTATGGCTACCTGGATGAAGGTTGACATATAAACAAAAGACTAATTTAAAAACCCTCCCTAATTAATTAGGGAGGGTTTTTTGTTGTTTTTTTTATACTTGTATTTAAGATATTTCTCTATGGACAAAGAATATTTATTGCCAAGTAGGTTTAAGATATTAAAAGCATTAGGGGAAGGTGCAAATGGTAAAGTCTATAAAGTATTTGATAGTGTAAAAGAAAAAGATCTGGCTCTCAAAATCATAAAGAATATAGATAAATCCTCATCAAAAACTTTTACAAATGAATTCAAAGTTCTTTCAAATCTTTCCAATCCTGATTTGATAAAAGTATGCGATTTTGGCTTTTTAGGCGATGAAAATGTTCCTTATTTCACGATGGAACTTTCAGACGGTGTTAATCTGAAAACATTTTTATCTAAGAAACAAAATATACAATTTATTTCTGTGATTACATATAAAATACTTAAAGCTCTAAATTGGCTTCATAATAAGCAAATAATACACGGTGATATAAAACCTGAGAACATAAACATTATAATTGAAAAAGGCAGTAATCCATCTATCAAGCTACTCGATTTTGGACTAGCAGCCCCCTTTGCTAAAAAAAGAGCAACAGTTAGTGGTACTCCAAGGTTCCTAGCACCAGAAATTTTAGCAGAAAAAAAATATTCTCAAAGTTCAGATTTATATGCTTTGGGTATGACTATAATAGAATGTTTAACCCATAATAAGATTCCCTTACCTTATGAAATAGAGGAAAGCTTCTATGATAATAGTTACAAAATAATTTCAAGATTACTCAAGTCTATCGGATTAAAAAACTCTTATTCGATATCCTCTTTTATTCAAGATTTATGCAGAATTGAGATCGAAGATCGAATAGAAACTTCAAAGATAGCTCTAAAGAAATTTCAAGTTTTTTATGCCGAAGAAAAACGATATAAAGAACGTATATTCAAAGGTGAAGTCATAGGAAGAGAATCGGAAGTAACACGACTGAACGGTTTTATAAAAAAAAGGGGGAGCTCGGGAAAAACTATCATACTAGAAGGCAGGAAAGGAGTTGGCAAAAAAAGCTTAATAAATGAAATAGTTAATAAATCTCAGGTAAGCGGGCATTTTGTTCTTGATTTATCAAGTGAATTTTATGTTAAAGATCCCTTTAGCAAATTTATCGAAATCCTATCAGCAAATCTTACTCCTAAGGAGAAGACAGATTTTATTGCAAGTCACAATAAGATTCAAATCTCTATCTCTAAGAGAAATAAACCAGAAATGCTTACCAGGAGAGAAGATGATTCCTTAATTATATTTGACAATATAATACAGTTTATAGATAAAATATCAAAAACAAAACCTGTCTTAATAATTATTCCTGACATCCATAGATTCGGAGGCGATTTTCTTAAGTTTATTAATCATATGGTATATGAAATTGACTATTTGGAATCTAATATACGCTTAATAATCTCGAGAAATGTAGACACTTCTCTTCCTAAAATAAAGATTGAAATACTTAAGAAAATGAAATCGCTTCATTTTGTATCAACTTTAAAAGTGAATCCCCTGAATAGAAAACAAACAAAGAAACTTTTAATTAACTCCCTCGATGATAATGTATTCAACGATGATGAAATAGAAGAGCTTTACAAGAAAACAGGAGGAATACCACTCTTTATAATTGAAGTACTAGAGTATTTGATAAATATGGGGATCATAGAAAAGTCCGAAGTCGGCTGGCATCTTAACAAAATTGAATTTAAAAAATTCCAAATGCCCGAAGAATTAGATGAGATTGCAGCGGCTTCTTATGAAGATTTAAATAAGATTGAATATAAAATATTACAGGCAATAGCTATATACGGTATAGAAATTCCAATTAATCAGCTTTCAATGATTATTAACAAAAATATCGAGTCTCTGGCAAACCCGATACACGTGCTGTGCAATAAAAATATACTAGAAATAGATGATCAAAAAATTAGATTTATTAGTCCAATCATGGCTGATTACGTTAAGAAAAAATTGACATATAGAAGAAAAGTAAATTTGAGTAATGTCATCGCCAAAATGCTTGAGAAACAAAATGAGGACGATATTACTTTAGCTTATCACTTCATTAATGCTAGAAACGCAAATAAGGCATTTAAATATGGTATTATTGCATCTAAGACATTACTAAATAAACACAGAATATACAACAGCTTCGAGCTTTTAAATAGATTGTTGAAACTGGTAAAAAAGAATGGAGATATTAATGATTTGAGAGCTATCCTTGCTTTACTGGCCCCAGTCGAATTGCAAGTTGGCCTTATTAATAAATCAAAAAACCATTACAAAGATTTAATTAAACTTTCTAACAACCCAAAAGAAAAAGGCATATACAATCTGCGATTAGCTCATATTTTCGATAAATTCTTAGGCAACAAAGAAAAACCACTAAGAATTTATAAAGAAGCACTAAAATTTGCCAAGTTATCTAGTAGCAAAGATCTCGAAAGTGAAATATTAATAAAAATGTCGGAATTGGCTGAAGAAAATAGACTTCAAATGATTTCAAAAGCAGTTAACCTCTCAAGAAATACCAACATTAATAATTATGCAATATCTTTATCAAAGTTAGTATATGTTCAACAAATGGCTGGTAAATATGAAGAAATTTCAAAATATATTAAACTTCTGATTTCTCTGATTGATCATATTGATGATTATGCTAAAAAGACTGTGCTGACAAGATTGTCAGCATACTTCTTCTTCCATGGAGATTATAAATTAGCAGAAAGTTACATAAAAGCTTTATTAAAATTAGAAGAAAAAACAAATGACGAAATAGGCAAAATTACTACACTGAGAACTTTAGGAGGAATCCACTATATTCAAGGCAATTATACGAAAACAATTGAGATACAAAAAAAGTCGTTAAAAATCGCTGGAAAATACAAAAAAATCATATCCATGATTACCACTTACTCAAATTTATCACTAGCTTTTATCCATTTAGCTGATTATCAAGTAGCCTCAGAATATCTCAACTATAGCAAAAAACTTATTAATGCTTACAATATTAAAAGGCAATATTCCATATTTACAGGAAAGCTTTGCTTATTATACATGAGATTGGGGACAAAAACTGAAGTTGAATTTTATAAATATTACATTTTGTCGAAAAGTAATGCTCGTATTTATAAAAACACTATAAGATTAGGGCACACCAAGCTCTATAAATCAGAATTTTTCTATCAAAGATTGGAATGTTCTGAAGCCGAAAAATACGCAAAAAAGGCTTTGGGGCTCTTCCGTAAAGCTAACGATAGGGATGATATTGTTGACGCTTTAATCCATATAGTAATGATCGGTTTAGAAGCAGGCAAAATTGAGGAAGCTGCTGAGCGTGTGAACGAAGCTCGAGAGATTTTTGACGCAATAAATTGCAAATACCTCCAGCCCAGGCTTCTGCTTGCGGAGGGTGCTCTGGGAAGACTGAGAGAAGACAAAAACGCCCACGAGATACTTGGTAAAGCTCTCAAAATCAGCAGGAAGATGGGTACGCGGGAAACCACGTGGCAGATATATCGTGAGCTTGCACTTCTGTACAAAGACAAGGGAGATATCAACAAAGCCCTTTCGAACTATCGCGATTCCATAGAAACTATCCGGCAGATCACTGAATCCATCGACGGGGATGAACTTAAAACCAGCTATCTGTCCCTTCCCTTTAGAAAGAGGGTCTTCGACGAGATAAAACAGCTGAAGAAATCACTGAATTAGACGGAAAATCAGTCTCGCTATTTATAAATCCCCAGACCATTACCAGCAGCGGTGAAAACCAAGGATATCGATTGGCAGTCAGCTCTTAAATACCTTGCCCGGTATAAATTTCACTGATAGAATATCTATTTGAAATACAAATCAATCTATTGGCATTCCTTGGTTCTTCCGGAAAGGATCTTGTCATGAAGTACTTCTGGCTCTTGATTTTAATTTTTATTCCCGCCGCGGTTTTCGCCGACATCGAAGATATTACGGCTGAAATCCCCTCGCCTTCCCCCTGCGCTACTGGTCTGGCCTTTGACGGTAAAGCGATATGGATCGCGGACAGAAAAACAGACTATATCTACAAGATAGATAAAAAGACCGGAGAGACGCTCGACTCGTTCAAGGGACCGGGCTATTTCATGACCGGCCTGGCCTGGGACGGTGAATACCTTTGGGTCTCGGACATGGACTTTACCAATACCGCCACTGAGTCCTACAGCGGCAAGATCTACAAGTTAGACCCGAAGACAGGCCGGACCCTGAAAGTTATCGTCCCACCTAGCTCCGACCCCCAGGGCCTTGCCTGGGACGGTGAATACTTGTGGGTTTCAGACAACGGAACCGACATGCTATACAAAATAAGTCCGGATGACGGTACCACAATCGCCTCTTTCAAATCGCCCTCACGGGATCCGCGGGGAATGACATGGGATGGCGAATACCTGTGGGTGGCCGACAGATCACACGACGAGGTTTACCGGGTAGACCCTAAAAGCGGCAGAGTGATTATGATTCTGAAAACTTCAGGCCCGTATCCCTGGGGGCTTGCGTGGGGGGATAAAGAACTCCTGATTTCCGATTATCAGACTGATAGAATATACACAATGGCAGTATTTGGTGACTCAAAGTACACCCGCGCTGACGAAAGACATTCATCGATCGAGTTTACTCATGACATTATCAATTTCGGGCCGGCAAACGTTGAAAACCTGAAAGTCTATATCGCCATTCCGGAAAATCTTTCATCACAGGATATCATATCTATCGCCTACCCTCAGAAACCCTCCGGATTCGAAAAGGACAAATGGGGGCAGGAAGTAGCTCTTTTTGATGTCAAGAAACTGGCGGCTCAGGAGCGCTACGTCAGCGTAATGAAAGTAGAAGCCAATATATACAGCGTGATGTACCATATCTTTCCCGAAAAGGTGGGAAAGCTGAAAGATATGCCCGGTGAAGTCTCCCGTTTTCTTGATAATGACGATAAATACAGAATGAATGACCCGGTGATTCAGAAAGCGGTGAAAGAAGCGGTGGGAGAAGAAGAAAATCCCTACTGGATAGCCAGAAACATCTTCGACTACCTGCGCGACAAACTCTTCTATGAGAGAATCGGAGGCTGGGATATAGCTCCTACCATACTAAAAAGGGGTTCGGGTTCCTGCTCGGAATACGCCTTCCTGTACATCGCCATGTGCAGGGCGGCCGGAGTCCCTGCCCGATACGCGGGCTCGGTTGTGGTAAGGGGAGAAGACGCCAGCTTCGATTTTGTCTATCACAGGTGGGTGGAGATATATCTTCCCGGCTATGAATGGATACCCGTCGACCCGAGCCGTGGGGACAAGGAGTGGCCCCGCGATCAGGCGCTCTCATTCGGATACCTCAGCAATCATTTTCTGATCACCACTCATGGGGGCGGCGGATCGGAATATCTGGGATGGGATTATAATTCGTCCGAATCCTACGAGGCGGACGGCCCGGTCCAGCTCAGAGTGGAAAGAATCGGAGAGTGGGATCCGGCGGGAGAAAAATCAGAATAGAAATCAATATGTTCCTAAACCTGGATCAGTTCCAGAAAGGTAGCGTTGCCTTTTGATCGAAATATGATTTTACTTAATGATCATTGGCGTTTTCCGACAAAAATATAATTTCCGGATTGAATTTTCGATCATAATCTGAAAGGGTTCATCTAATCCACAAGTTTCTTAACCACTCTACGCAGCTGAGGATATGAACCTATGCCTGACAGAATAAACCTTACATTCAGATCTCGGTCTAAAACTACATATGTGGGGACAATTAAAAATGAGTATTTCATCTTAAAGATAGATTGTTTCGACATGATACAAGGCCATGTGATATCGTGATCCTCAATGAATGAAGATGTTAATTCGATCTCTTTTTCTTTGTCCAACTTCGCCTTCTTGCCATCTTTTGACTTATTTGTCTCCATACCGGGGAAGAATCCCTGCAGGCTTGTGATACCTACCACTCGAAGACCGTCGTCCTTGAACTCATCGTACAAATCCCGCATCTCTTCAAAACCCACAATACAGGGAACACACCAAGTGGTCCAAAAATCCAGGACGCTCACATGTCCCTCTAAATCCGAAATAGAAAATGTCGAATCAGTATTATAGGAATGAAGGACCTTAAATGGATAAGCCCTGCTTCCCACCATGTTCAATTGATTGATATAATTCTCATATGATGCGATCAGGTCCTTAAAATCTTTGACAACGCTATCATCATCGATGCTGAATGTATCGCTATAAGCCGTAGTATCGATATGACTCACCAGCGATTTTTCAAAGCCGATTCTGCTTCCGTAGGCTAATGCTAGACATTCATCGATTCTGCCTGTTTCAATCGCGCTAGGTATCAATTCGGCCATCAGATGAAACGAGGGATATGGGGCGTCGAACTCAAGCGAATTTATTTCATCGATTATCAGGTCCACCGCGTCTGCTGGCCTACCGGTTAGAGTATATTTTGCAGCTAGATCTTGAACGGGCGTGTATAAATTTACGGGCATTTCAGGAATAACGGAAAAGTGATCCATGAAATCCCTGATAAGTTCTTCCGCTTTATTATAATTATTGTTACCTATCTCTATCGATATTAGCGACCTTGAAGCGTTTCGGGCCAGTGCTCCCTCACCGGCCGCGAGTTCGACGAAAATCTTTCTGGCCTTTTCGACTTTTCCGGCGTGATATAGTAGTTCGCCGTATTCGGAAAGCTCCTCATTGCTTAGCGTGTCAGCTTCGGTCTTAGACTTAGACAGCAATTGACTAGCGAATCGGTCCCGGCAAGCATTAAATTCATCCTGGTTTGATATCTGACCCCTCGAAAAAACCGCCATCACACTGTCTGATACCTCTTGATTGATTGCGGAGGGTAACATTTTTTCCTCCCGCTGCTGCTTTTCACAACTCAATATCGAAACCAGTATCAGTATATTGAACAGCGTAGTTAGTCCTCTAATGGAATATTTCAATATACCCCCTAAGTATAATTAATGAACGCCCATTCTGTCCTTATTAAGATTTGATAGTCTTATTTTATCAATACCATTTTGCGGGTTATAGACTTATCCCCTGATCTCAACCTGTAAAAGTATAATCCTGATGCTACTCTTTCGCCGCTTTCGTTTCTGCCATTCCATCTTACAACATGCCTGCCGGATGTCAATTCCTTATCTACCAGCACTTTTATTCTTCTACCTTGGACATCATATATTACTAATTCCACATGACATTCATAAGGTATGCTGAATTTTATTGTGGTAGAAGGATTAAAGGGATTGGGATAGTTCTGCGCGAGCAGAGTAACCTCCGGAGACTCTTCCATCTCAGCATAGGTGATAATAGATTTTCCATGTAGTCTCAGCAACGGATGGCCTAGAAACGAATACATATCCACTGTCCTTAACAGTCCGCTGTCATATGGAAAATCCTGATGCACCCTCTGCTGAGCGATAAGGAAAGATTCCGCGACCGGCCTGTCAAGGTCATTGAAAAGCTCCTCCACAAAATACTTGCCAATCATCATATTTCCCCGCTCCCAACTTCCCAGTGAAGGGCCAATCCATGCGATAGCACCCTTGTCCTGCTCAACCAAGAAACGGTGAAAGACAGGTTTACCGTAATAGGGGTCCTCTGTTCTGGCATAATCCCCCGTGTCACAAGTGAAACCGAAGATAACAACGGGAAATCCCTCTTCCAGCATTCCCATGTGGAAAGGGTTGCTAGTGCCGACACGGACAAAAAAGTTGCCCGGCCAGGAGCGATTGGAATAACTTGATGAAATAAGGACAAGTTCCGGTTCAACGCTGTTCCAGAGTGCCGCTGTCGCGTCGTTTCGTTCACAATCAATAATATAATCCGACTCGTATATGAATGATTTATCCTGACCGGCAGGCAAGGCCGCAATAACTGAATCAGTCACCCTACTTACGTACATTCCATCCCCTGAGGCCATATGATCCAGATCCCCCACGCACGTCAGTACCGAATAGCTGGAGACTGAGGGTAAGCCCCAATCCATATAGGACTGCATCTTTAAGGAGAGAGAAAGAACCTCCTGAATCGTTGTTACCGGCCATCGTGTTACAACAACGTCAGGTATACCGTCGCTGTCAGTGTCTGAATATGGTTTATCAGTTAGGGTATAGGGTGTGAAGTATGAAGTGTTCTGAAGGCGTGGAAGTGTATCGGCAAAAGACCAGGTGGGTATCAGATTATTCTCCGGTTGGCCTCCCGGTGGATAGCCGCATGCAATAAAATCCTGCCGTATCTGCTCCCATTCTCCAGACCAGGGAGAGCTGAACTGCTGACAGTCATTGGCGTCTCCTATCAGGTGAAAATATATTGCGCCAGCGTCGGCGAAACTTGATATGGTATCTTTAAGCGCGGCGCAAAAGCTATCCGGGTCAGCCGGATAACCATCAACTGTTCTAAGATATACGGAATACCCGAATGATTCCCAGTAATCAGCTACATACGTTTCAACCACATCACTTAGAGAATCAACGGTGAAGATTACGTATTTCTCGCCGGCTCCCATTCCTGATGATTTAACTTCAGGATTTTTTCTTTCATTACGCATTTCAGCCACAGAGGTGAGCCTTGCCTTCAGTTCGGAGGCAGCAGGAAGGTCTATACCTTTTGTAATCTCTCTATGTCCGGCTTTTACAATCCCATTAATTATTTCTCTTCCGTCTTCCTCGATCTCCACTAATCGATATAAAGTAAAATTAGATGATGAAACATCAGCAGATCGGCATCCGACCCCAGCATCTACTGTCGATATTTCATTCCAGGGCCCTTTATGGGAATAGGCTCCTTCGATTCTATATCCAATTGTTTTATATTCTGATGTTACTCTCCAATGAGCAAGTCCGCCGGTTACGTAAAAAGCATGGGAAGTCGCAGCGTAATCTCCGTCGTTATTAAGTGCGATCGAATAATCCTCGCCACAATTCATGTATAATGAAGGACATTCTCCGCTTGTGATCATATTTGCCAGGAAGTTAACCGTCCCACCATTATTCCCATTTTCTGTGCCAGGTTTGACCGTTGCTCTAATTCCATCATTCCCGACCCATGCAGCGCTCTCAAGCACAATGTCGCCGGAAACACTAACAGCATTAATAGCATCACACAGGTCTGTCTCTATTTCAGTATCTAATACAATCTCGACATCAAGGCCTTCTGCAGGAACTTCAGCTCCTGCATTCTGCGAACAAGATCTAATAGCTGGACCAAGTACTGAATTTTCAGTTCCATGAAAGCACAAATGCGGGCAATCCTGGTATGCTGTTCCTGTCGAATATTCATCGTAATCTTTCCTCTCATCCCATGACATGCCTAAGTTATTCCATAGTTTTTCAACGTTCCTTTCACCTTCATAAATTGTCACTTCGCCTGGCGGGCCATAAAACGCTGCTGCTCCGCAGCTTTGAAAAGCATCAGAACCATCTTCACCATAACAACACTCATTGTGAAAAATGGCATCAGCCATAGTCCCGGTAGCACTGTTTATCCATGAGGGCAATTCGGAGTACCTGATGGCAATGAAGTAACCCTCATCTGTTATCTCGTCCTTCCAAATTAAATTTCCATAGAGCCAACTAATATTGTCGTATGACGCATTACACGCATCTTCTCCATCCTCTGTATACGGATAAACTTCAATCGAATGCCCTTCGCTGTTTCCATGGGTGCTTATCTCTGCTGCTCCTGCGCATCGATAAGCGTTGTCAAGAACTCTTGATATTGTTACATATGGATTGAGATCAAGCTCATTCCCATTGCTCATCTTGAAAGCGTCCCTGCTCCATCTGTCCATCGCTTCCTCTGACTCCGGTCTATTATCCATTTCGGGCCAGGGCCTGATAACACACATGATGCTGGAACGAGGGGTTTGATAATCAGCAGCGGTAAGATCAAAAAAGGCCAAACAAGAAAGAACAGTAAAACATATCATAATTCTCCTATATGTTTTCAGATTCATCGCTCCCCCCCCCGTTCTCGTTTGAAGCGTTCTTCGAACCAAAACAACAGTTCTTTTCCAAAGGGCTCCTTAAACACCGATTCTTCCTTCTCAAGGCTCGTAAGAGTATCTCCCCGGCTTAGCTTTTCTATCGCCTTCAAAGTCATTTCCTTCTTGGAAGAATCGCGAGAATATAAATAGCCGCCAAAACCAAATACAATCACTCCACCACTATTATACGTTTCCCAGAAATCCTCTACATGATCCTCTTGATGATCTGTTTTCATCTCTTTATGCTTCTCTTCCGTCAAAGGAGGATGTTTTTCCCGCAAAAATGTACTATAATCAGGTTCCGGACTCATATATTTCCAATAAACCGCAACCCAGTTATCTCCAACAATCTTGGTGCTGTCGACGAGAGGAGATTCAGCCATTATCCTCGCGTAGGTTGCCACTTCCTCCTCAAATGTTTCAGCTGAATCAGCGCGCTTGTGTGCGTATACTCTCAATGCATGAGTCCCATCGGGTTTTATCCTCGGATTCTTTTTCCGTCTTTCCCGCTCGGCTAATTTTTTTTGAACCACTGAATCAGGGAATATCTTCTTCATCAACTCTATCTCATGCTCTATCTGTTTCTCTTTCCACATCCTGTACATCTCCTGGTCTACTCTTACCGGAGAATATGGGATACCGTTCAGCCTCAGTGTATCCTCTCCTATCCCGCTGAATTCAAACGGCGGCTCCAATATCCTGTCCCTGTATATAACTAGTCCTTTTCCTTGAGTCTTATTTGAATCACTAGTTTCCGCCTTATTTAAAAAAGTGAACCCGACAATTAGTAGAATTAGCAGCATAAGCGTTATTATTATATTTCTCATATCATCCTCTTTTCATAAAGGAGCGGATTAGAACATTAAATCCATATAGAAGAAACAAAGGGCTTTTCACCAAACGATATTCATAATTATAATTCTGCCTTCTCATAAGCTACAATTTGGTTATTACCTTAAAGTGCCAAGTCCTAAAAGACTTACCAGGGAATATATGGTGCGTATCCTTTATCTTTATTATTTTCAGCGCAAGCCGCTAGACATGCTTCAAAAGAAGCAGTATCGTGAGATTTCTCTCCACATGCTTTGGCACAACCCCAAGTGACTTCACCGGATCCCACAAGATTTTCAAGAAATACGCTGCCGATTTTATATATATTCAAATATTCATAGGTTGGAAGGTCCGCGAATAGCATATCCTTTATTTCACTGACCATGACGGAGTCTTCAATGTCAGACACCGTGCTATCCAACATCTCTTCCATTATTTCCTCGCTCAACAAGCTATTGAGTTCACATTTATCATCAAAAAATCTTGAAGATATTTCATTTTCATCTTCATCGAGAGCAAAAATATATAGATGAAAATTCGTCGAATTGGACAATCCTCCCATTTGTTTCGTACATTCACCGTCCTGCTCTTTCACAGGAGGCGCTGTGGTGATTCCATTATTTTCACAGGAGATGCAAAAAACAACCGCCGCTAATAAAATCAGAAAAACCGCTATCTTTTTCATAATATCCACCTTCTTGATTCTATGACAAGAGCAATTTGAAAATCCTTGATTCAAGATGATTGGCCACTAATAACAGAATTTTCCATAAACAAACTATGTCCCCGATTTACATATACACAGTCAGTCAGAACTGTTTCTGCGTTTATGATTCCCCGCTGGCGGAGATTCATAGTGGAGCGGCCGCGACCACTCACCTCTAATCGCTTGGGGTGATTTATATCCACTATTCGCATATTTATAATATCAATTCGTATACCAAAAATCGGGACGTGTCTCCTGGGCAAACATTTTGTCTTGATGATTGAATCAAGAATTATACAATTGCCTAAGGGTTAATAAGTTAACACAAGGGCTAAAAAATAATTTTTCGCCGGCAATATTTCCAATCGGGAAATAACCGGCCCTTAGGATCAAAAAAGTGTCTCATCCAGTGAGACACTTTTTGGGACACTCCAGATGTAATTCATCGTCATTTTAGATGTTACGGCGATGGGACACTTTGGGACAGTTGGGACACTTTTTCTTCAGATATATCCTGTTTAGTTTGCCGGCAGACATTTGTGGGAGGTTGGATATGTTTCAGAAATTGCTGCCTGGTATATTGGAATAATCAACCGCTTGGATTCAGCTCCTCAAACTTACGGTAGAGGGTGCTTCTTGATATGCCGAGCTCTCTGGCTGCCGCTGACTTGTTGCCTTTGTTCCTTTCAATGGCAGTTTCTATCGCCCTCCTTGCCGGATCCTTACCCAGCTTAAGATCCATGCCAGATCTCAGGCCGCCGCGGGTATTGATCTCGCTAGAATCGGTAAAGCTTCTGATGCTTGCGGGAAGATCCCTTACGCACACTCTGCCCCTGTTTCCGCCCAATACAGAGAGAACCTGCACCACATTGATAAGCTCCCTGACATTGCCGGGCCAGTGGTAGCTGTTCATTAATTCCATCACTCCGGTTTCTATATGGAAGCTGTTTCCGAACCGGTCCAGGTAGTAGGGGAACAGAGCTTCGATATCCTCCTTCCGCTCTCTTAGAGGCTTCAGGTTTATCACTTCCGCGGAAATACGGTAGTAGAAATCCCGTCTCAGCTGACCGGATTCTAGAAGCACATCGACCGGCTGATTGGAAGCACAGATGAGGCGCACATCGATGGGCCTTTCCTCAGCACTGCCAACTCTTCTTACTCTTCTCTCCTGAAGCGCTCTCAGAAGGGTCGCCTGCTGATGATCTGAAAGCTCTGATATCTCATCCAGTAAAAGCGTTCCGCCGTCGGCCTCTTCAAGAATACCCTTTTTATCCCTTATAGCTCCGGTGAAGGCACCCTTCTTATGCCCGAACATCTCGCTTTCGAAAACGGTACCGGGTACCGAAGCGCAGTTGACCGCTACGAAAGGACAATCCGCTCTCTTGCTCATCTTGTGTATCAGTCTTGATACCACTTCCTTGCCGGTCCCGGTTTCCCCGGTTATCAAAACTGATATGTCACTTGGGGCGATCTGTTTAATCCTGGTTATCGTCTCAATCATAGGTCTGGATCGCGCAACCAGAATATCGCTGTAAAGCCAATCGCGGTTAAAATTAAGGGCCTTTCCCGAATACCGCTTATGATAGACCATACCTGAATCTAAATTATCTATGAACTCCTTGCACTCTTTCTCCCTGTCCGGCAAATCCAGCTTGGAGTAAAGATGAGCCGCCTCAACGGCGAAGGCCCTGGCATCTTCAAGGAGCTCGGCTGCAAAGTCTTTTCTGACTCCAGGTCTCTTGCTCCACTTATCATATTCTCGCGCCGCCGTGATATATGTTTTCGCTAATTCAAATGACTCCTTTATCAGCTTCAATGTTGTAACAGCCTCGTTGAATAAGGACCTGGCGAGATCTATATCATCCTTGCGAACGGCGACAAGCCCCATGGCTCTGTATACCGCTCCGAGCTCGTACCTGTCTTCCAGATATTCACAGCGTTTCAGAGCTTCAGATAGCATATCTTCGGCCTTCTCGATTTCATTGAGCTCTATGTATACATCCCCGAGCCTCCTGTATACTTCGACCGCCGAGTCACCGTATTTGGCTGACTTAAGCGCGATTTCGAGAGCGTCATTCAGGTATTCAAGCGCCTTTTCGAAGTTACCAAGTTTGTAATGGACTTCGCCAAGAAATTCGCCGGCCACAGCCCTCACTCTGCTTAGATTAGATTCTATGGATTCATTGTACGCGGAAGATAATGACTCCAAGGCTTTATCATGCTCGTCCTTAAATAAGAAAATACGTGCCTGGGTTATTTGACAAAGGAGAATGCTGAATCTGTTTGAACAGGACTCAAAATATTTTTTGGCAAGAATCAGATTTTCCTCTGATGCATTATAATCTCCGATTCTGTATTTCAAGATACTAATCAGCTTATGTGTTTTTGCAAACAAGGTTCTCTCTTTAGAATTCTCTATTCCAAATTTATTGAGGGTTTCAATAACTCTATTGAAATGATTTTCGGCCTGATCAAAAAAGGATCGCTGGAATGCTGTATATCCTAGCATATATTGAGATTGTGCAAGCTTGTAGTAATCTGAATTATCCAAGAAGAAATGGCAGCATCTCTGCAGATATTTATTTGTTTTGAGATAATCACCCTTCCAGAAATGAGCATTGCCAAGGTAATAAATAATCTCGTAAAAATCTTTTTCCAAGTTAACAATTTCGAGGGCTGTTTCTAACATTTTCAATGTTTCATCTATCTTATTCTCTACGATTAGAAGTTTATATTTAAGTCTGATATAATCTAAGGAGTTATCATAGCGGTTAATATTTGATTCATATTTAGCAACGAGCTCCTTAGCCTTTCTGATATCGCCATTGTTATAATATGCCATTCCGGCAATTAGGAACAGATCGCCACTCGTTTTGGCTGGACAAGATTCCGATATTCTTTTAAGATTTATTGATTCAATTACATATATAGCTTCTCCATGTTTTCCTGCGGAAATTAATTCTTTTATTTTTTCGACGACTTTAGTCAAGTTGCTCATAGGACCCCTAGAAAATAAAGCCGAATAAATGATTAAACAGGAGATTTGAATAAAGTAATAAGATATTGATTCTGTTCTCAGATTGGTAAGTTTGCTTAGTGCTTGAATCTTGTGATTTGGTTTCCTGAAGGCTTGTATCAGTATCTATGTTCAAAGAAAGATTTGGGTCTTCTCCCGGTTCAGCGAACTGGCACTCTCTGTAAATCCAGACTTTAGCGTGGGAGGCCGTGGGGATAATGAACAAGCCGCAGATTATGGATACAATAAGCAGATAAGATATAAACGCAATATTCCGCCTTCTCATGATAAACCCCCAAGCAATTTCGTGGCTAATTCCGCTTATTTGAATATTAGCACGATTATAAAAATGCTGTCAAATAAAAAATATTAATAATAACTTAAAGTGATCTAAGACTGCTTTTTTCTTGTAATCCGATTATACATCTATTTGTTTATGGCTCAACTTCTTGCATTCCCTATTAAAATGACTTACTAATACCGCATACATCGCGGCGACGAGGAGCCATTGCTGGTAGGGAAAAAGGCTTACGCAGACCAGGATGACCGTCAGGGCCTTGAGGAGCCGGCCCGGCACCGCCCGCCGGACCACATACAGGGCGGGAACTATCACCAGAACGTATGAGTATACCTTAAACCGCGGAAGAAGAAGGGCGTATACCAGCAGGGAGAGCATCACGAATCCAAGGCGGTGATGTTTGAAATCATATCTTTTCACCAATAAATATGTCCCGGCGCAAAGAACGATAAGATAAAGCGCGTATATAGCCTTGCCCAGGTTGTCGATCTCAAGCCCCAAGCTTTTGATGGCTCTGTTTATGAATACCATGACAGACGGCGCCGTGTTGTGACTCTCCGCGACATACACAGCGTTGGAGATAAAATCGGTGAAAAGGCCCGGGGATAAATAATAAACACCCAGATTTATCAATAAGGCCGCGGCGCCCGCCGCGATGAAAGTGAAAAAAGAGAATCTATCCCGGTCCAGAATGACCGGTAGGGGCAGAAGGATCAGGGCGGCGAGCTTGAACTGCGCGGTTATGAGTATCAGCAGGCAGAACAGAACCGGTTTCTTTCTTACAAGAAAGAGCATTGCGGTCCAGATAAACAGCTGCTCGAAGATAGTTATGTTGCCTGCTCTTAAATCACGAACCACCGCCTCATGGAAAGCGAACAGGCAGAAAATCAACAGCAGAATCGTCCATCTTCTGTCAGCCAGGAAAAATCTCGCCCAGATCCAGACAAGAGCCGCCAGAGCGATGATCTTCAGAACAAGGTAGGTAAAGTACGCCGCCTGATATCCAAGCATGGCGAAGGGTTTGAAAAATAATAAAGTCTGCGGAGGATAGACGTAAGGATCGATATCAGCGCCGGCGGCTTCCTCTGCCAGCCTGCCGGTATCATAGGGATTCCCCCCTTCCGAGTACATCCTGGCGGCAAGATAGTATGTCCTGAAATCCCACTGCAGCTCATTTACAAAGATATTCCCGATTACAACAGCCGCGTAGACGGCAAGCAAACCGTAAATCATAAGGCGGGCTTTTGGTGAATTCAAAATTGATAAGGATTTATACTCTATAGACATGATTCGGCCCCGAACATCATTAGATTGATTATTGGTCAACGACCACCTTCTTAGAAGGTGGATTTATAAGTTGATTAAACGCCGGCCCTCAAATCACAGGACAAGAGCGGGAATCTTACTATCTGTTACTTAAAGAGAAAATAACGCGTTTGAGATCATCTTAACACGCATATCTTTTTATGGTCGGAGCCGCTCGGGGTTGCCACCTCGCAGAAATATATGCCCGATTCGGCTGTCCCGCCGCGTGAGGTCTTTCCGTTCCAGACAGCTATGTTATCTCCCCGCTCCATCACTCCCTGGTCGAGTTCGGCGACCAGCCTTCCCGCCACGTCATAGATTCTGACTGTCACAGCCTCGCGCTTTGAGAGCCGGTACTCGATATAGGCAAAATCCTTCTTGGGAGTCGGAAAGGGGTTCGGCCAGATTATGGTCAGATCGACTCCGGGGCCGGGTTCCTTGACCGCAAAGGTGGCCTGGCTGGTCGCGATCACGTTTCCAAGAGAGTCCCAGGCGGTCGCGGTCAGCACGTTCTCTCCCGCCTGTGCCGTGAGGGCGGCCTGGTGTGTGTACTTAAGGCCGGTCCCGAAAGCGTATAGCCTGCCGTCGGTGGCCGCGATGTACATTACGCCGTTGGTTATGGCGGGGCTTGACTGCATACCCTGCCTGGGAGCTCCGGCGACAGTGTATCTCCATATTATGTCGCCTGTCTCAGCGTCCGCAGCGTATATCCCGTCCCCGTAATTCTCCGCCCAGTATACCACTCCGCCAGCTATCCCCACCGATCCGTGCAGCTTGCTTTTCACCTTCCAGAGGACCCGTCCGGTGCGCTGATCCAGGGCTACTACGCCGCCCTTTCCCTCCTGAAAATATCCGGTGTACCCCACATACACCTTTCCGTCATAAAGAGCTGGAGTCGATTCAACGCCCAGCCAGTGATCGGCGACGGATGTCTCCCAGATAAGCTCTCCGCCGTAAAGGTCTATAGCGTGGGCGCATCCGATGTCATCATCGCCTTCGGTATCCCGGCCGCCGATATAGATAACCCCATCGCTCACAGTGGGAGACGAATCCCAATATCCGCCTTCCGCGTCTGTATTGGTCCAGAGAACCGCGCCTGTGGATGGGTCCAGGCAGTAAAGCGGGCCGCCGTCGGTTGGCAGAAGCAGCCTGCTTTCAGAGAGAGTCAACGAACCGGTGGTATAATGTGGAAAACCCTTAGACCAGATTTCCTGGCCGGTCTCAGAATCCAGGGCGTAGACCCTGCAGGAATCGATCTCATCGTTTCGCGGAGTGTTTGTGAAATAGGCCGCTCCGCCGCCTACCGCGGGCGTCCCGTTCATCTTTGAATCACTCATCCCCTTGAAGGCCCATATCCTTGTGCCGGCGGCAGCGTCCAGGCACCAGGCCGAGTCGGCGGCCACGTAGACCTTTCCGCCCATCACGGTCACCGCGTCGTCCACATGATCGATGACATCGTATTCCCAGAGGATGGCGCCGTCCGCCGCGTCCAGGGCGTAAGCCGTGGAAAGCTCATCCGACACATAATAGACCACACCTTCAACTACCACGGGAGCGCAGAACTCGTGGCTGTAACCGGTTACGGGAGCCGTCCAGAGCGTGTCATCCACCCTGGGCGCGTAAGATCCGGAAAAACCATGATGAAGTAAACCGCGCATATAGGTATACCAGTCGGTGTCAAGGAACGGAGCCGGCATACCGGCCCCGCCGTTCAGGGTGTAGGAGACCGAGTCGGCGGGAACTGCATCGTTTTCGACTATGACTCGAAGATTCAGGTTCTTATTGTAATAAACCCCGCCGTCCACCGGTTCCGCTATCTCAACGCTGGAGACAGAAACAGAAAAGATCAGGCAGAACGCGGGAAGAAGATTCCACATGGTTTAGCTTTTTTCTGCTGATATCGGCCACTAAAATAAGATTCAAGACTTTATGGTAATAGCATTAAAAATGATAAATTATCGTGACTATCATGTCAAGCCGGCTTTCAGGGATTCGCGAGCTTGCCGCCTGTTTGATCTGTGTGAATGGAATCGCACTGCCGCATTGAGGATTAAGTTTCCGGCTGGCGCTTCTGGTGCCCGCGCCGCCCTTTTCCTTAAAGTACTATACATCATAATCTGTTTGATATATTATACCTAACCCGGCTGGTCGGTAAGATGTTGTAGAATGCGCGAAGAACCTGTCACCGGCAGTGAGAGGGATATCATGGAGAATCAGACTCAACTTCTCGTAATCATGATCGCTTACCTCGCTCTTCTTATATCATGGGGGATATACCAGGGCAGAAAGGTCAAGACCGACTGCGATTATTCAATCGCGGGAAGGGACCTCCCCGGATGGGTGGCCGCGCTTTCTGAAAGAGCCACCGGAGAATCCTCCTGGGCGCTTCTAGGGCTTCCCGGATTCGCCTACGCCTCCGGCCTTACCGGTATATGGACAGCTATAGGCTGCGTTGCCGGAATCATCACATGCTGGATCGCCATCGCCGGAAGGCTGCGTGATGAGGCGGACAAATACCAGGTCAACACTTTCGTCGAGTACATAGCCAGGAGGCACGGGGTATCTTCGAGGTCGATCAGGATAGTGGCCAGCCTGACCATAGTGTTCTTCTTTTTCTTCTACGTGGGAGCGCAGTTTCTGGGCGGTGGAAAGACTCTGCACGCCATGTTCCAGATAGACCCCAGGCTGGGTATGCTGCTCACAGCTCTGATAATCGTCCCCTATACGGTGTACGGAGGCTTTAGAAGCGTAGTCTACACCGACGCGGTTCAGGCGATAGTGATGATAACCGCTCTGGTGGTTGGGCCGATAGTTGGAATCATCGTTCTGGGGGGAGCGCCGGAGGTTTTCGCATCCTCCATACCGGCGGCTCTTTCAAAGGCCGGCACAGAATACAGCTCTCTTACCGGAGCGGCTGGCGGTTTCGCGGCCGGGGTAGTTATAATGGGGGGCCTTTCATGGTTCTTCGGCTATCTGGGCGGACAGCCCCAGCTCAGCATGAGATTTATGGCCATAAAGGATTCCCGCGAAGCTTCCAGAGCCTGTAACGTCGGAGTCGTCTGGACCATTCTCGCCTACATAGGAGCGCTATCGATCGGCTGGCTGGGGCTTTGTTTCTTCGGCCCGGAGGGCCTTCAGGACCCCGAGTACGTGATGCCCGCGGTAATGCTGAGGATCTTTCCTCCCGCTATCGCGGCCGTTCTTATAACCGGAGCGATAGCGGCCATGATCTCAACCGCCGATTCGCTGCTGATACTCTCTTCCACCGAGCTTTCCGAAAACCTGGTAAAGCCAGCTTTTAAATCCAGGGGCAGATCGGATATCAGAGGGCTTTTCCATTCCAGAGTCGCCACGGCTCTTCTCGCCGTGATAGCTCTTGCCGCCGCCTATCTCTCTCCTTCAAACCTGATATATACTCTGGTGGGCTACGTCTGGGCCGGCATAGGAGGTACCTTCTCTATAGTCATCCTGTTCACCCTGTTCTGGAAAAGATACCACGGAAAAGCGGTCCTGGTGACGATCATCGTGGGGATGGTCTTTACCATCGTATGGATAAGCACCGGAATGGAAGAGAAACTGACGGCCCGGTTCATGACCTTTGTGGTGGCTGGAGTTGCCGCGGTACTGGCAACCTATCTTATCAGGCCCGGCGGCTCCGCAGGCCGAAGCTGAAACCTGCTATCAGGCATTTGACCAGCTCGGCGAAGATAAAGGGCGCAAAAGCCAGTCCCGCCGCCGCCCGCAAAGAGATTCCCGTCAGAACAGAAATATGTAAAGTGCCCATGACAAGTATCAGAAACAGTCCGCAGGCCGCGGCAAGAACGGTGGAGAAAATCCTGCCCAGCGGCATTTCAGCCAGATGACCGCTAACCAGAGCCGCCACGGGGAAAGCAAGAAGATATCCGCCCGTGGGCCCAAAAAGCACCGCCGGCCCGAAAGCGAATCCGGCGAAGATGGGCGCTCCTGAAATCCCGAGCCCCAGGTACGCGAGCATCGCGTAAAATCCGTCGCGGGGCCCCAGGACGATGCCGGCCATCACAACGAACAGTGTCTGCATGGTAACCGGCACGGGGGTAAAGGGAAGGCGCGCCGCGAACTGCGCTCCCAGCGCGGTGAAAATAGTCAACGCCGCTATCCGTGAAACCTTTCTTAAAGATCCACTGCTTAAAAACCCCGATTTTGAAAGATCAAATACCGCGTTCTTTGTTTCCACCGCTTTCTCCCTTCTGTGGCTACTGACTGTTCGATGTTAAAATGTAGTCCTTTGCCAGATATTTTTCAAGAACAAGGTTTAATTTTCCTGCTGCTCCCCGCTTTCACCCACTCTGATGTTGCCGATATAGTAATTGGCCATCATCTCAATATGGCTCCAGACATCATCGGCGGAAACCTCCCCAGTGTTTTCTATAATATACTCTCTTTGAACGGCGAATAGTACATTCATGAAATCTACCATGAGGTTTCTGATGGTCATAAGGTATTCATAGTAGAACTCCAGCTTCTCAGAGTAATATTTGCCGCCTGTCTTTTTCGCCGCGACCAGATCGGTGAATTCCTCATCCTCTGTTTCCAGAAAGATCTTCCTGTGGCTGGCGCCAGTCTCTTTTCTCAGACGCTCCTCTATCAAGGAAAGCAGCAGCCCCGGGTCGGCCTCCAGGAACTTCTCGTCGTCGTCGACATTGGCCAGCATAAGCTCCACCAGGGCATTCCCCTCCTCCACGAAATACTTCAGGAAAACGATGTTCTTCTCCAGGGAGTCCTGGTAATCGTCTTCGCCGTTCCTCTGCTTCTTCGAATTCATCACCCGTCGCAGACTCTTCTTCAGCTCTTCAGGAGAATGGTATTTTGCTTCCAGGTTGTGAGAAAAGGTCACAAGCACCTGCCGCAAATCTACTCTCTTCTTTCCATCCAATTGTTTTACTCCGTTCGCCTGTCCTTTTTCTTCTTGGGAATCTCTTTTCTAGGCGGCGCGGGAAGGACCCTGGCCCGCTTTTCCATATTTTTGAGCGAGCGCGGTTTCTTCTCCAGGTCAAACAGTATCACTTGGCCGTTTTCGCAGAAAGCTATCGCGCCCCGGCCCGCCGCCCTGATTTGCAGGGCCTTAGACGCAAGAAGCGCCGCCCCGTCAACCGCCAGCCCCCCATCTTCCGGAATATATCGTATTACCAGACCGCGGCCCAGCTGCGCCATAATATTATTATCCCCGGGCCAGGCGCCTTCTATACCTCCCTGGACACATACTCGCCCCTCTTCTTTTCCATCTGCGGGATCCAGCAGCACCAGTGTATCACCCCGGGTTTCATCCATCGCGTGTACAAAAACGGCCCGGCCATTTAAATCTCCTATGAACCTACGCTTTGCGCTGGAAAGATCGAATTCACCGGCCGGTTCAAAGAGGCTGTTCCGCGAAGTGGAAAAGATCCTGCGCCTGTCTCCGCTGAAAACGTTCAATTCCTTTCCTTTTATAAACACTCCATCTATGTCAGTGCCTAATTTGAGGTAAGGGTTCTTCGCCCCCTCTTCTACGAACGGCGAATAAACGCAGAATCCGCTCTCTGTTATGGTGAAAAGGCCTCTTTCTGAAGCGGCCAGCCCGATGACCTTGCTGTCATGATCTTTCTTCCTGAGGAGTTGGAAGCCATCTGTTCCCCGGTGAAGAAGGTAGACTCTCGATTTCCTGGTAAAATTTACGGCGCAGGCGGCGTAGTCTCCCCGCCGGACCGCTCCCGCCAGATCCGCCCCGCTGTCTAGCGCGTCCACCAAGGTACGGGCGGCGTCCCTGACGCCGGCGGGCGACTGGGAAACCGGCTCAAGCATTTCCAGAACGCTGTCTGTTCCGCCGTCTTCTCTAAGAAGAAAGCCGGAAAGCCCGCAAACCGCGGTGTCATCTGGTTCCATAAGCTTAATATCGTAATATGGCAGGTTTTCTCTGATCGAGTTGGCGGGGTCGAAGTTTCGGTCCATCGGGATTGCCTGTATAACCAGCTGAAGCGAGGGTTTGTAATCGTCTGTTAGGAAGTGCTTTATTTCCGTCTTATCCTTCCTCTTTTTGTCAGGCACCTCCCTCGAGGTATAGGGCGTACCTGTCACCCCGGCGGGGAAAAATAAATATCCCACTCTCTTTGCTCCCGGCTCCAGCCTTACCGGCTCATGGAAAAAAGCACTGTTTGCCGGGAAGAAGGAATTCGAGGTCAGGGCCTTTACCACCCTTCCCCTGGTCGCCTCATCGAAAAGATAGTAGGCGCCAAATGCGGGAAGAACTTTAGTGGCTATATAGCTGGCAAATCCTTTTCTCCTGTACTTGGAAGCCTTTTCCCCCATCAACCTCTGCATAACCTCCATCACACTCATGGGAGCGGAGGTTGTATCGCCCGCCTCGAGCCTTACGCCGCCGAACCTGTCCTTGAGCGGAGATATTACCGGTTGGTAGACCAGGACAGAAACGGTATCCCTGTTTTTTATCCCGACCTGAACCGGCACGATCCCTGAATCGGGAAGAAAGACATGAAACAGCTGGTCTATCTCTTCGGGATCGGTAAGGTACTGGGCCGAGACCTCTATCCCGCCGCCGGGATAAGGTTCGCCCTCATCAAAATCTATGGAGGAAAACATCAGAGTCCGGCAGGAGTGGGCGGTCAGCAGAATCACAACCAGGGCCAGAACGAAGACCATTATCCCTCTTCCGCCAATGCCCTCTCTTTTGAATGCCGCTGAGAGAATCTCGATTGCTTTCATCGTATCACTTCCCCGCCTTGCTTAATTTAGCCATTTCCGGTTTGAGGCCTTCAACCAGAACCGCTCTCCCCAGAGGGACCACGTCGCAGTATCCGCCCATGGTATCAAGGAAACAGCTGTTCTCGCAGAAGCCGCCCGACAAGTAGATCCTGCCTGGCCTTCCCGCGAAATCGAAAACATTTCTGACCATGCCGTGTATAAAGCGGGCCACGCTCTCATCCGCGGGCCTTCCCATCGAGACCTGCTCCAGAACCTTTTCCATGCCGAAGACTCCGCAGGTCACGTTGATCCATTCATCGCTGGGCTCCAGAGAAGAGAAATCGACTTCGTAGTAGTTGCCTAACAGTTCGACAGTAGCGCCGGTGGTGGACCCGCATGACAGATTCCAGTCTATCTTGTCGACTTTCCTGCCCTTAAAGCTGACATATTTTACGTCCCTCCCACCCACATCCACCACCGAGAAGTCATCACGTTCCACCAGGGACAATCCTCCCTCAGCTAATGCCAGAAGCTCGTTTTTGAACCTGACACACCTGTTCTTTCCGCTGTGGCCGGTGGCTATCTCGAACGGCGGGGCGTCTCGCCGGATCATCTCCCTGGTCTGAATTATCTCCAGAGAGTCCGACTCCGCGTCGTAGATCTTCGTCCAGGTGCTGCCGCAGTCGGCAAGCTTCATGCTTCCTCCATTGACCGGAGGCCGGAAGCCCCTTCGGTCATGATAACTTGATAAATGCCTCTACCTTGGAGAGTATAGAGTCGTTTACGCCGCGATGACAATCTATATAAAGCCCCCCGTGCTTTCCCGCCAGGTACCGGGCCATATCCTGCTTGGCGCAGAAGGTCTGTGTAAAAAAGACCGTGGGAACTCCCGGCTGCGCGAAAGATTCCAGCTCCATGTCCCCGGGCCTTCCCGCCTCCACGCACCTGGTCCAGCCGTATATGTGGGTAGTGGGGGGAAATATATCGAGCAAACTGAAATCATGGGGGGGGACGCCCCAGAATCCATGGGTCGGCCGGCACGGCTTTGAATCTTCCTCCGGCTTGGAAGGATCCACCACCGTGTCCATAATCCGGTTTACCCTCCGGCCCAACGGGCCCTCGCTTACGGAATAGACCAGGGGCCTGTTTTCAAACTCTTCGGGGGGGAACCTTGATTCTATCACCTCGAAACCCATCTCCCTCAGAATCAGGGCCGCGTGCCTTCCCCGGTCGCACTTACCCTCTCCAACGGCGGCCACCACCACTTCCAACCGCTCCCGCAGGTTCACGGCGTTGTCCACTATATTCCCTATTATCCTGCAGGTGGTAGGCTGAAGGATCCCTGAATCGGGAGCTCCGGCATCGACGTCAAGATCCACCAGTTCGAGTCCCCCGCCGTAAGCCTTTCTGGCCCCGGCCAGAACGGACCTTCTCGGAAAACCAAAGAATCCGATCAACTTCTCAGAACCTGAATTTTTCATAGGATTGTATAGCGGGGAATTAAAGCTATCCGCCGTTCTCCACGTCTTCGATTATCTGGTAGACCTTCTCGGCGTTTCCGGCTTTCATAAACCTCTCCCGGACGCCGGGTATCTCGAGCATCTTTATGATTCTGGCGATAGCCTGAACGTGGGGGCCGGCTTCACTCGATGGGGCTATCATAAGGAAAAAGATATGGGAAGGCTGGCCGTCCTGGGCGTCAAAATCGATTCCCCCGCCGGAGATCCCGATCGCTATCTCAAGTTTTTCCACCTCGTCGCACTTCGCGTGGGGTATGGCAATTCCCTTCTCCAGACCCGTGCTTCCCTCCCGCTCCCTCTTCATAACCGCGTCGTAGATCGCGTCCTCACCGCAGGACCGTCTAGCTCCCTCCACCAGTACTTCGACAAGCTCCTGAACGACCTCTTCCTTGTCCTCTCCCTCCAGGTCAGTCTTAATGCTCTTTGGATTTATATAGTCAGTCAGCTTCATTTGTAACCTGCCTGTAATAAATGCCGCCCGCCGGGATGCGGTTCCTTGGCGTAAACTAATCTATTCGAACCGGAAAAGCAACAATACAAACTTTTTTGAGCCGGTTAGAGGGCGTCGAAGATCCTTTCTATCTTTTCCCTGTCCCGCGCCACCATAACGGGGCAGGGCACTTTCCTGACGATACGCTCGCCCTCCTCGTAGAACGAATCCTTGAGGCTCTGTATCTCGCCGAGCTCTCCCTGGATCACCAGGTCGGCTCCGTTCTCCTTTACTTCCTTGATGACTTCCTCGTGAACAACGCCTTTTCTGAGCAGGGTCTCGACTTCCACCCCTTTACTGTCCGCTATCTTCTTAACGTAATTCAGGTAGCGCTTGCCGTCCTCCTCCAGATCCCTTTCGTAATCCATTTTTTCCATCTGGATAAAAACCTTCGCCTTGAGGAGTTCGTTGAGAAGGTTGACGTTTACCACATAAATCGCGCGCAGCTCCGCTTGATATGATTTCGCGATAGCTATCGCCAGGCGGGCGGCGTCCATGGAGGCTTCGCTGCCGTCGATATAGAGAAGAATTCTCCGTAAGGGATTTACGTTATTCATCGGCTTCACCTTTTCTCCGGGAGAGGCGGTCTTTTACCAGTTTAAGGACAAAGAACGCTTCCCTTTCAGATTCTTCCAGTGACATTTGGATATATTTAAGTGTCTCCTCATAATCGGGTATAAATATCTTCTCCAGGGCGTTCACCCTTCTTATCGTCTTGGCCACTTCCCGGGAGAGCCTCATAAGGGATATCCTGGCCTCGGCCAGTTCCCCCAGAAGACCGAGCACTTCCCGGAACCTCTTTATGGTCTCGTCGATCCAGACACTGCTCTCGGGAGCGGCGAAGTAGGGGGGGTTGTCCCTGGAGTTCACGCTGACGTTGGGCAGAGATACTCCCATGACTCTTCTCTGAGAAAACGAGATATCAGACTCGATATTGACTCCGGGAGCGACCAGGCTGATCTCCCTTCTACCCATTCGAAGGGTCACCTGGTCAAGCGCCTCAAAAGCGCCCTCCAGCTTTTCCTCTGCCTCTTTCTGGGCTTCTACCGCCCGGTCTATCAGGCCCATCAGCTCCACTGTGAGTATCTTTCTCTTCTGGTCCAGCATCTCCCACCCTTCCTGAGCGAATCCAAGCTCCCGCTTGGTCTTCATCAGATTCGTCTTGGTTGGAGCTACCTGGTACTTGGCCATATTCGATTCCTTCTCGCCCGGCTGATACTAATCCTTGCCGTAGTATTTGTTTATCTCCTCCTCGGAAATCCTGTAGAGCTCATTCTTGGGGAGGTGTGAGAGAACACTCCAGCCAATCTCCAGCGTTTTTATGATATCGCGGTCCTCGTATTCCTCCTGGCTCAAAAACTCCCTCTCGAACTTCTCGCCTAACTCCAGATATGTCTTGTCCAGGGGTGTGAGTTCCTCCTCTCCGATGACCGCCGCCAGAGCCCGGACATCCTTGACGTGTGAATAGGCGGCGAACAGCTGGCTGGCCAAGTGGGCGTGGTCTTCCCGGGTCAACCCCTCTCCGATTCCGTCTTTCATCAGTCGGGAAAGGGAGGGAAGGCCGGCTATGGGAGGATATATGTTTCTCTGGTCCAGTTCTCTCTCCAGGACTATCTGTCCCTCGGTTATATAACCGGTAAGATCCGGCACCGGGTGCGAAATATCATCGTTGGGCATGGTCAGGATGGGCATCTGGGTTATGGAACCTTCGATCCCCTTGACCATTCCGGCCCGTTCGTAAATTATCGACAGGTCGCTGTAAAGGTACCCCGGATATCCCTTTCTGCTTGGAATCTCCTCTCTCACCGTCGATATCTCCCTGAGCGATTCGCAGTAGTTGGTCATGTCGGTCAGGATGACCAGAACGTGCATATTCATGTGAAAGGCCAGGAATTCGGCGGCGGTAAGCGCTGTGCGGGGCGTCACCAGCCTCTCCACTGATGGATCGTCGGCCAGATTCAGAAACAGCACCACCTTTTCCAGCACCCCGGACTCCTCGAAGTTTCTGATGAAATATCTGGCCACGTCGTGCTTGATTCCCATCGCGGCGAAGACCACAGCGAAGGATGTCTCCTCCCCCACTATCTTGGCCTGTCTGGCTATCTGGGCCACGATCTTGTTATGAGGAAGGCCTGTTCCTGAGAATATGGGCAGCTTCTGACCCCTTACCAGGGTGTTCATCCCGTCTATCGCGGAAATCCCGGTCTGTATGAACTTCTGGGGATACTCCCTGGCCGTGGGATTGATGGGCAGGCCGTTCACGTCCATTCTGAAATCTTCCCTGGGAACGGGCCCCTCGTCTATCGGCCGTCCCAATCCGTTGAAAACCCTTCCCATTATCTCTTCGCTGAGACCGAACTTGAGGGGCTCTCCCCTGAACCTGACCCGGGTATCCGGTATGGAAAGTCCCGAGGTACCCTCGAACACCTGTATTACGGCCGCCCCCTCGGCGCTTTCCAGTATCATTCCCAGCCTGATATTGCCCTCGGAATCCACCACCTCGGCGATCTCATTATAACCGACGTTGTGAATACCCTTTATGACCACCAGGGGGCCCTCGATCCGGTCGACCCCCACATATTCTCTTCCGCTTTTCAGACTACTGTCTTTCATAAACACACCATTTCCTACTCGAACATATCCTGAATCTGCTTCATCGATCGCCTGAGATGGTCCCGAATCTCGTCTATCTTCTCCACCTCGTCGTTGGGTATTGTGAACTTTATCCTGTTGATCTCGGAAACGACCCTCATCTTCTTGATCTGATGGATGTTCGCTCCCTTCTTGATATTCTCCAGGCCCAGCTCGTAGAACTCCAGTATCACCTGAAGCATCTTTAGCTGCTTCTCCGGTACGCAGTACATGTCTATCTTGTCAAAGCTGTTCTGCTGAAGGAAAGCGTTCTTGAACATCGTGCAGGTCTCCAGAACTATTCTCTGGGTATCGGGAAGAACATCCGGGCCCACCAGTTTTACCACCTGCTGAAGCTTTCCCTCCTGCTGGAGCAGATCGATGATCCTTCGGCGGTAATCGGCCCACTCTCCGCCGGAGATCTCATGCCACCACTGGCTTATCTCTGCCACGTATTCGCTGTAGCTGTCCAGCCACGATATGGCGGGGTAGTGGCGGGCGTTCGCCAGCTGCCTGTCCAGGGCCCACAGGCACCGCACGAATCTCTTGGTATGCTGGGTGACCGGTTCGGAGAAATCACCGCCGGGCGGCGAAACCGAGCCCACTATGCTTATCGACCCCTCCTTTTCACAGAAGGTGGATACCATTCCGCCTCTTTCGTAGAACTCGGCCAGCCTGGTGGGAAGATAGGCGGGATAGCCTTCATCGGCCGGCATCTCCTCCATACGGCCGGAAAGCTCTCTGAGCGCCTCCGCCCACCTGGATGTGGAATCTGCCATTATCGCCACGTGATATCCCTGGTCCCTGTAATATTCGGCGATCGTTATTCCGGTATAGATGGAAGCCTCCCTCGCCGCCACCGGCATATTGGAGGTGTTGGCTATAAGGATGGTCCTCTCCATTATCGGCCGCTTGGTCCTGGGGTCTATCAGCTGGGGGAACTCTTTCAGTACGTCGGTCATCTCGTTACCGCGCTCCCCGCAGCCTATATACACGATTATGTCCGCGTCGCTCCACTTGGCCAGGGCGTGCTGGGTCATGGTCTTACCGGTTCCGAATCCGCCCGGTATCACCACCGTCCCGCCCTTGGCCACCGGGAACAGGGTGTCTATGACCCGCTGACCGGTGATAAGCGGGATATTCAGGGGGAGCTTCCCCTTGGTGGGCCGGGCCTGCCTGACCGGCCACCTGTGCGAAAACTGGATCTCGTGTTCCTCGCCGGAACGGGTCTCGATCCTGGCAGCCGGCTCGGTCACGCTGTATTCGCCCTCTCCGGCCACCCACTTGACCACGCCGCTGATCCTTGGCGGCACCAGCACCCGGTGCTCGATGAGCTGAGTCTCTTTGACTGTGCCCACTATCTCTCCCCCGGCGACTTCGGTTCCCGCCTTCAGCTCCGGCCTGAAGCTCCACTTTCTTTCATGGTCCAGGGAGGGCAGGTGAATCCCCTTCTGAATATACTGGTCCGAGGTGTCCCGTATTACTTCCAGGGGGCGCTGTATGCCGTCGTATATCGTTCCTATAAGACCGGGGCCCAGCTCCACGGAAAGAGGGGTTCCCGCGCTGAAAATATCGGCGCCGGGCGCGAGCCCTGTGGTATCCTCGTAAACCTGAATGGAAGCGCGCTCTCCCTCCAGTTTGACTATCTCCCCCACCAGGTGGCTTTCGCCGACCTCGACCAGGTCCAGCATCCTGGCCTTCTCCACCCCTCTGGCCTGAACGACCGGCCCTATGACCTTATCCACCTTACCGATTATCTCAAGCACTGCCTGACTCCTCGCTTCCTTCAGACTGGAAGACCTCATCGAAAATAATATTCCTTATATCATCCCTTAATCTGTACATTCGAGCTTCGAATGTATTGTCGTAAATTACCTTGCCTCCGGGTATCCCCACCCTCGCTCCTCCCAGAGATGCTCCGTCCAGCTTCCTGACCTCGATGTCGATGGCGCTGCCGGTCTCTTTCTTTACGGCCTCGCGAACAGCCGGCGCCACCTTTTCTTTCATAAGTCCGGCGTCCCTGCCGTCCACTGACGCGAAGAAAGATCCGCCTTCCAGGGCGTGCACGCCCTCTATCACCAGCCCTTCCAGAATGCCGGCGTATTCGCCGCCCTCTCTCACTTTGGCGAGATTCTTCTCCACGTTCTCCATTATATTCGATATGACTTCTTCACGGACCTTAAGCCTTTCCCTTCTCATCTCTATATTGACTCCGGAAAGAAGCCTTCTGCGTTCGATCTCTCCTCTATCCCGGGCCTTGGACATGATCTCCTCCACCACCCCTTCCCGTTCTTTCTCTCCCCCGGCCACTATTTCCGAAGCGGTCCTTTCGGCCTTTTCAATGATGGACTCGACCTCTCTGCGTCCGTCCTCTCTGATCCGGTTACATATCTCTTCAACCGATTCGTTATCAACCAAGGCTTCTACATCCTTTCGTCATTTTCCTGCGCCGGCCGGGGCTAGACCTTCACGCCCACTGCCGCGTTTACTATATCCCTGATCGATGTCCTTCCCTCCAAAGGCCCATCCCTGTCCGGAATCTGTATGATCAGGGGGAAATCCTGATTGAACAGATAATCCTCCACCTCTTCCTCTATCATGGAGGCGATCCTTTCCGTAATTATTATTATTCCTATGTCACCCGCCGAGAAGGCCCTGTCCATAGCTTCCCTCGCCGCCTCGGCGCTGTCCACCACCTCGCCGTCCAGACCGACCAGCCTGAATCCCGAAACAGTATTTTCATCGGCGATCACGAAAAACCTCATTACTTCGGCCCTTTCTCCTTCCGGCGCGGACGGGTGTGCCCGGCCGCCGCGCTTAAACGCTGCCTATAGCTTGATCAGAATCATAATCGAGATAATAAGACCGTAAATCGCGATTCCCTCGGCCAATCCCACGTATATGAGCGCCCTGGCCGCGAGCTCCGGTTTTTCCCCTATGGCTCCCAGAGCCGCCGAACCGACATAGGCAACCGCGACACCGGCTCCGACACTGCCGATCGCCGTCGAGAACGCGGCCGCGGCGAATCCCCACATGGTAATCTTGGCCCGGTTGTCGGAATAATCCTTGGTCACAGTTGTGGCCACCGATTCACCACCTTGCTCCTGCCCGTAAACCTTCGCCACGGAGCTGGTCAGGGTAATGAGGAAGACTATCAGCACCAGCGAAAATACCGCTGTCGCCGAGATAGTTATCCACCTCTTCATTCTTTTTCTGCGCAGTGCCTGCATCGACATAACCCGTTTCTCCTTTCATCGTTACCGATTTGACACTTCATCCATACCTATGGGTTCGTAGGCGACACCGCCGCCCACGAAAAACTTGCTGAAGAATTCATAGTACTCCAGGCGGATCGCCTGTATGGTCACCACCAATCCCTCCAGCGCCACAATTACCGCGTTGCCCAGTATGAGGACCAGGGCTGAATAGAAAATGCCGCTGGCCCCTCCCTTGACCATCTCAACCAGACTGAACACCGCTATGAAAAGACCCACGTGAGCCATCGAGAACGCGGCCACGCGGATAAACGATATCGTGTTACCTAGATATCCGGTCACAATCTCCATTATCTCTATGATTGTTTCCATAAAATAGTTAAAGAATCCGCCCTTGAAATCGATCTTCCTCTTTTCGAATGCCGCCGTGATGGGCTCGCGCAGGAATATCAGCAGCAGCGGAACCCCTAATCCCAGGACCAGCAGCTTTATCGGAACGGGCTCATTGGCCAGGAAGGCGGCCACCACCCCGATTCCGCACCAGTACATCACCGCGCTTACTATTCCGGCGTGGTCGAAGAACAGGGCCCTGAAGTTTTTGGTCCTGATGGCGTTTATGGCGTTAAGGATTATTCCCCCGCTTATCATCGCCACTCCGAAGTATATGGCCACCTTGAAGAAATAGAGCACGTTGTCCATCGGTTTCTTCCACAGCCCTTCGAAAAGATACTCCACGCCGAAAACGCTTCCGAACAGGATTCCGAAGATGATAGAGGATACTCCACAGTAAAAGGCCAGCCTGCCCACCAGGACGGTGGTCTCCTTCCTCTTCCCGTCTTTCTTCTTTCTGAACCCTATCATCCAGCCGATTACGGCCAGGATCAGGCCGTGTCCTATATCGCCGAACATCATCCCGAACATAAGAAGGAAGGTTATCGCCACTATAATGGTGGGGTCTATCACCTTGTAATTGGGCACTCCATAGCTGGATACCAGCATTCCGAAGGGCCGCAGGAACTTGGGGTGCTTGAACAGGACGGGGACTTTGATCTTTCCCTCCTTTACACCCGCTATCTCCTCGGGCGGGACTATCTCTATTATGGCCCGTCCCCCCGCCGCCTTGAGGATCTCATTTTTTACCCTCCGCTTCCTGTCGCTGGGAACCCATCCGCTGAAAAGATATGTCCGCTTGGTCTTTTTTAGATACCCCTTGACCTTTATGTACAGCTCAGCCACTCTCAGCAGCTGGTAATACCGGGTGACCGCCGGGGCGCTTTCGTCTCGCAGGGCGTCTATATCGGAATTGATCCCCTCGATATCTTTCTCTATCTCGGCTATCTTATCCTCCAGACCGGGGCCCAGCATCTCCCTGCTTGTTTTCAGATCGCTCTCGGAGGGGATATCTATGTCTTCGAAAGCGGCTTCTCTGAGAATCCTCTTCAGCTTCAGCTTATCGCGCTTCAGGCCGATCACCAGGATTATGTCTTCGTCGTCTCTTCTGTCCAGGGTTATGGCCACCGCGGCAAGGGGAGCCAACTTTTCCTCTATATACCGGATATTCTTATGAAGCACTCTTCCGTAGCGAACCAGCAGAAATCTATAGGAGGCATCCGGCGACATTATTCCCACCCTGGAAAGGGGCGCCGACTCGCTCATTATTCCTCTCAGCTGGTTGAGCCTCTGCTCCAGCTCCTTTCGACGCTCTTTCAACTTGTCCAGTTCGCCTTCCAGAGATGCGGCCTTCTCCTCTATCTCGTTCAAGTCCCTGGCGGTCGGTTCCTTGAAAGACTCTACCTCTGCTCCGCCGGCGGGCACTTCCCTGATTCTAAGCTCTTTCATAAGAAGAGAGAGCCTCTCTCTCAGGCGCTGTATTCTGGCCCCTTCCCTGTCCGCGTCCACACCCTGAAGCTTCCTGGTCCAGGGCATCTCCTCATCCAGCTTGATAAGATGAAGGACTCTCAGGCGGGCTATGGTCCTGGCCACCTCGTCGAGCTCTGACTCGAAGACCACCACGTTCATCTGGTGCATTTTTTGTGGTGTAAACATCTCATTACCTTAAAAAATAACACTCCGGCTCTTCTGGAGTTTCACCGGATGCGAATTTCATAACATCATGCAGCTTAAGGGTATGATTTTTATTAGAAACGTTCACTTAAAATATCTTCCTTTGCCGACAACATTTTATTATTCAGGCCGTTATCTTAGAACATGATTCTCAGGTGCTCCTCTATCTCATCCCGGCCCATTCCAAGTATCTTGCCGTTTAGGATGGTTATCAGGTTGCGGATCTCCGCTCGTTTGAGTATCAAATACGACAAAACGGTCCCGATTGTAAAGGGAAACCCTCCAAGGAGCTTTCTTGCCTCCGCGACCAGATAGTTCCACAGGATTATCTCGAGGATATAGAGCTTGGCCGCCTGGGGGTTCTTGGCGAAAAAACGGGCCGCCTTCCCGAAGAACTGCTCCAGGGCCACGTTCAGGACTGTTTCCACCGATTCTGACTGGAATACCCTGATGAGCTTGGACCGGTCCACGTGTTTCCCGCCGGGAATGTTGTAGTCCAGAAGATCGGCAACCGGTATGTCGTAATAGAATTTCAGCCTGACCAGCCATTCGATATTCTTCTGATCGATCTCGATTCCGATCAGGTCTTTCGCGATCTTCCTGTCCCGCTTGGAAAGCTTCTCCACCTTTTCCTGAAGGCGGCGGTAATAGTCTATCTCCAGGGATGTCTCGATAGGAAAAAGGGTCTTTCTATCGTAATAGTCTTCCAGGGCCTCAAGGGCCGGTTTCATGTAGGGAGTCCCGGAAAGGAGGGTTATGGCGTCCTCGATGGTGTCCGCTTCCAGAATACCCCGGTAGGGAACCGCGTTGGGAAGATTCCCCCGCGCGATATATTCGATATTATCACGGTCGCGGCGGTTTCCCCCGGCTCTCAGGACGCTCTTTATGTTCTCTATCTCGTACTTCTCAAGAAAGTGGGCCACCAGATCCCTTATCGGCCCCTTGACATCGGCGAGCAGCTCGGCGTGCCAGGCGATCTCCTTTTCCATAAGAAATTTCTCGGCGAGTCTCGGATCGATGTCGATCTCCGGTTTGGCGAAGACCGGCTCGTAAACCGTGCCGGACAGAGCGGCGTAGAATTCTGTGGGCTCGCGGGTTTCGCTGAGGCGCTGAATCAGCTCAGGAGAGAGAAGCTGGCTCAGCCTCGCCCTTACCTTGGCGTTCACAAGAGAGTATCTGCTGAGAGGCTTAAATATCATGACCCCGTTCCGCATTCACACCGGGCGGCAAAGTGTTTTAATCAACTTATAAATCCATCTTCTTAGAAGGTGGTAATGGAATTCCGGTTCATCGCTGAAGCAACAAGCCTGCTCTTTCAACATTGAAACAACAGACCATACTGTTAATCGCAGAGACAACAGCCCAGACCATTCATCACTGAAGCGACATGCCGGGAGGCGGTACCGCAATAATTCAGGAGCCGTTGGAACCGGCAACCATGTCGATTATGCGGCCTGTCGCGCGCTTGACCTGTTCACCCTTGCTGGAGATGATTTCCGCGCTGTCGTCTCTTACGCTTTCAACCTGTTCTTTGCGCTCCTCGGCGGCCGAACGCCTCAGCTCCTCGACCTTTTCCTTCGACTCCACCACGGCCTTCCGCCGGCCTTCTTTCACTAATTCACGGCTCTTCTTTTCAGCTTCCCGGATGATCTTCTGGGACCGCTCGTGAGCTTCCTCCACCATTCGGGCTACCTCGTGCTCGGTCTCCATTATCTTCTTTACGACCTCTTTCAAGCGGCAACCTTTCAGGTACTTTTAAATAAATTTGAAGAAACGATTTATCGCGCCGCCGGCCGGGGGCCGGCTTTATCGACAGGCGAATCCGCACGGCAACATCCCTCAGCGGAACGGGCTGTCGATGCGGGGAGTATAAGTCAGCGGCTGGGCGGTGTCAACTCAGTAAAGCTTATATAGATTGCCGGAGGCTTCGGCTATTTAGCTGCGAAAATTATAGGTGCCTGGAATTATTTTAATTATTCGGCTCCGGAACTTACGGGCGCCCGGTGCTGTTTCAATAACTCAGCTCCGGAACTTACAGGGCTCCCGGTGCTGATCGAAAACTCAACGCACGAACTATTCGGCGCCCGGTGCTGTTTCAATAACTCGGCTCCGGAACTTACAGGGCTCCCGGTGCTGATCGAAAACTCAACGCACGAACTAT
>CAZAUK010000013.1:0-1962 GCA_964488475.1 uncultured bacterium | reverse complement strand
TCGGCGCCCGGTGCTGTTTCAATAACTCAGCGCCCTAACCGAAGGGGGATTTTTTGTATTGCTAATATAGCAACTATTACGAGGCGGCGTATCGTCTATTTGATTACCGGTCGACAGAATCTATCGATCACGATTTTTTTAAAATTCTTCTTGACACCGTTTTTTGGGTATATATTTGCATCTCTATATCTGACAGTATAATAGCCCGCCATTAACGCCTGGCTCCCCGCCTAGACATAAACTCTACCTGCCCCGGCTTTTTTGTATCACTTTCCGTTTTCATGCTTCAGAGGCCGCTAAGCGGTGCGCTGAAAAGCCGTGGTATAATAATTATTGTAAGCAAGTTAGATCAAGGAGGCCGGGAGGAGGAAATATGATATATCTATCAGCAGATTATGGATTGCTTCATGAATCGAGTCTTGAACCCTCGAAAGCTAGCTGCGGCTTTTATCGAATCCGCTCTTCTTCTATGTCGGGGGCGCGGATAAGGGAGAGAATCAAAGATGCTCAGAATATATACGCCGCCGGCGGCGTATCCCCCAGGAGGCTATCTGATTCTCAACTGCTCAGAGGGCTGGGTAGACTGAGGGGCAGGGAGCGCGAGACGACGCTTCAAATTCTGAGACTTCTTGGGGAGGTTGAAAAAAGGCGGCTCTATCTTAGTGAAGGATATGGATCTCTCTACGACTACTGCACCAAGGGGCTCGGCTATTCACCATCTTCAGCGATGCGAAGGATCAGTTCAGCGAGATGCGTAGCAAAATATTCTGAATTCGCCGGCATGCTGAAAAAGGGAGAAATAAGCCTGTGCTCGATCGCCAGAATCGCCACAGTGATAAACGACAGGAACAGAACCGAACTTACCTCCCGGGCGAGGGGGAAATCTTTCAGGAAGGTCAATGAAATCGTAGCGAGTTACAATCCGCGAACCTCGACCAGGGAAAGCGTAAGACCCGTTTTCATTCTGAAAAGAACGGAGGATGGTGAATCCGAAGGGGTTATTTCAAAGCCGGAGGAGCTATCTGAAAATGATTCGGCGGCTGGAAAACCGTCTGATGATTCAGCTATTGGAAAGCCGCCCGTCGAAGGAACCTGTGGCGGAAATACTGCCAACTCTGCCCGAATGTCAGAAAGAGAAATGGCCATGAGAGGTGTTGGTGGTAAAAAATTTACCGCCGACGTCGGAGGTGAATCAGAAAAAGCGGGCGAATCGACGGATTTTATGCTGGAAAAGAAATTCAGGCTCACCTTTGCAGTCGATTGCGATATGATGGAAAAAATCAAACTCGCCAAGTCTCTTCTCTCCGGCAGATTTCCTGAAGGTGTAAGTTTCGAGGATTTATTCCAGGTCCTTCTCGACGAGTATCTGGACCGCCACAGTCCACAGGCCCGGTCGCGCAGAAGAAAAGAGAAAGAGCACCGGAAAGCTAAAATCGATACAGCCGGGAGGAAAACCGGCCGTTGCGGCGTAAAAAAACGCTGGGCCGAAACAGGCTCGAACGGCGTAAGCCCGAAGGCGGTTTCTAAAAAGGTTGCCTGCCAAAAGACTCTTTCGCGAAAAAAAATTCCTCGAAGAACCATTCCCCAGAGCGTCAGGGATGAGGTTTTTATCAGGGACGGCGGAAGGTGTACTTTTGTCAGCGCAAGCGGGGTGCGATGCAACTGCCGGCATGATCTGGAGATAGATCATATAGTACCTTTCGCTGGGGGTGGAGACAACTCAACTGATAACCTGCGGCTGCTATGCGCAAAGCACAACCTTCTAGAGGCGGAGAGGATTTATGGAAAGGACCGGATAGAAAGATTCTACAGGGACCCCTTTAACCTCGAAGCTGAA
Source organism: uncultured bacterium (assembly GCA_964488475.1). Classification (GTDB taxonomy): domain Bacteria; phylum Krumholzibacteriota; class Krumholzibacteriia; order Krumholzibacteriales; family WJIX01; genus CAZAUK01. The sequence goes on along the minus strand of CAZAUK010000013.1, from coordinate 125 downwards.
GCAGTCTGGCCAAAGGCGTTTAAAGCGCTACCTTCCGGGTAGCCGATCCGCAAAGGCCCGTGGGTATATTTAACCTAAATTGAGCGGTTTTCATTTATTGAGTACATTTTATCAGTGTTGAGAGT
>CAZAUK010000012.1:0-89655 GCA_964488475.1 uncultured bacterium | reverse complement strand
CCCGGATTTCCAATATTATTATTTTTCTTTCTGCGTGGGCGTGTATAAAGATACCCCAGGAAATGATCGAGCTTCAATTTCTTGGTCCAGGATTTATGGCTGCCCGACTGGCCCTGACGATTGGATTTGTTGTCATCATGGGTCTATCCATTGAAAGAATAATTGAGTGGAGTGCTGATAATCCACATAAAGCAAAAGGAGGTAAAGACGATGAAGGTATATGATCTTAAAACAATGCAATCCTATCCATATGAGGAAAGGGATAAGAATGTTTTTTACAAAGCCAAAGAATTTAAAGCAAGAATTATCGAACTTCCACCCAGAGGAGAGATGCCAACTTGTGAAATGGAATCTTATGTTATCTTCTTTGTCGTTAACGGAGCGGCTGAAGTGTCGGTGAATGAAGAAACAGCTAACCTTGAAACAGGTCAATGCCTGATTACCGAACCAGCGACATTGTCAATGAAGACAAAGGATGGCGTTAAGATAATGGGTGTTCAGATAGGAAAGCGCTGAAAATATCGCCTGACAACCGCATCAACACCGGCTGGCAATTCCGATACGCTCCATCGCCAGCCGGTTATGCAGCCCGGTCAGCCGAATTTACACTTTCTTAGTAACTTATTGCATGGTAGAATAAAAACATGATTGAGAAGATAGTTAGCAAACATAACATAAACGATCCTGAAGTTGTGAAACTTGATTTGATGTATTGGCTTGGCCGGCCTCCTGAGGAACGCTTGGCCGCGGTCGATACATTCAGGAAGTTGTTCCATGGAAGTACACCCAGGCTTCAAAGAGTTCGGTTTCGGGTCAGCAAATATTACAACAGAGGATTTTACATCTCCTAACAAAGTTGTTCAGCTTGGGGCTCCACCCGTGCGAGTGGATATCATAACATCTTTAACGGGAGTTTCGTGGGAAGAGGCGGTTGCATCCAGAATTAAGGCGAGCTATGGAGAAGTCCCGGTGTTTTTTATTGGACGGCACGAATTCATTACCAATAAGCGCGCCATCGGGAGAAAGAAGGAGCTCGCGGATATCGAAGCGCTAGGGGAAGAATAACCTTTAGTCGCCTGACTGCCGTATCCGGGCTCCTCTGGCAAGAGGATTAGATGATAATTTCATATTGTTTAACGGTGTAAATAATTGAATGGAGGGTTTTGTGAAGATTATCGATTTAAATACTGTGGATCAATCCAAGAATCCTCATGGGATTGATGCAAGGCAACTATACAACGAGAAAAGCGCTGTGGTTGTTCACATGACATTAAAGCCTGGCGAAGCGCTCCAGAGACACATTACTCCAACTGATGTCTTTTTCTATGTTCTGGAAGGCGAAGGCATTGTTGAAATTGGCGACGAGAAGAAAGAGGTTGGCCCAGACAATTTAATCGAGAGCCCATCAGGTATACCTCATTGCTGGTATAATGAGAGCGGCAAGGATTTGAGGGTTCTTGTGGTTAAGGCGCCACGGCCGACAGAAGCAACTCAACTTTTATGAAGTGTTATATATATATGGCAACGTCTTATTTCTGTGAGGCCTACCACTTTCACGGCTCTGGCATGGGGGCTGCGGCAGGCCGCCGGCGGCTAGGACCTTCGGCCAGAACCGCGCCAGGCCGTCCCGCGGTTGACGCGAGGGGCGTTAGTCCGAGGTTTATTATGAAGTCGGTTTTGTTGGCAGCATTAATTATCGTGACACTTACATCCTATTCTGCCGCCTTCCAGGAATCATTCGATAATTCCTCTTCAGAAAACACTACTGACCTTAATAAGGTAGAGCTGGAATCAGGCCGCATTGAAATATGGCTGCCGGAGTCCTGGAATAACCAACCCGAGAAGCGCGAGGATCCAGGCGTAACGATCTATCATTTTCGGCGGCACCCTGTAAATGATGGTTCAAAGCGACGCATAATCCCCAATCTTGCGGTTCTCGCAGAAGATATTGAGGAAGACATCGGCCTTGTCGAATATTCTGTTTCAAAGCGTACTCAACTGCCATATCGAGGATTATCCTCTATGGAACTCGCGTGGATGACACCGGGCAGCCCCGGTGTTCTTTGCTATCTTGCGGAGTATGATGCTCCCTCAGGGATGAAACACAAATTATACATCATTCATTCTTTGATCAAGGGTAGAGGTATACAGATAATTATAGATGGGACAAAGTCTGTCTTTGATATGCTTGATTCAGAGTATAAGATTATTTTGGATCGGCTAGAGATCAAGTATTAAGAGAAGCTAAGTGGGGTGAAGCCAGACTGACTCTCTCATTCAGCTGGCGGGTCTGTTCTGTTACCGCTCCGGCATGGGAGCGCCGCAGGATGGCACCGGTCCTGAGCCTTTCGGTCAGAACCGCGCCAGGCCACCCTCCGGATGATAGGAACAATGTCAGGCGAAGGATCCCACAGCCCTGCGGGGAGTAGAGATGAAACCCTATGTAACTGCCGAAAACATCAAGTCAAAATCCAGGAAATGGTTGAAGCAGATTCGTCCCTATAACCAGCATGAGATGAGGCTGAACGCGGAAGCGAGCGCCCTGCTCGTGGTGGACATGCAAAGGTTCTTTCTCGACACGGCCTCGCCCACCTTCACCTGCGGCGGAGTGGCGATTCTCCCGACGGTGAAGCGCCTGATAGATTCTTTTCGCCTGGCACACCGCCCGGTGATCTTCACTCAGCACGTACACCATCCCGCCGATCTCGACTCCGGCATCATGGGCTGGTGGTGGGAGGGAAAGTGTCTGGAGGGCAGCCCCGAGAGCGAAATCCATCCGGACCTGGCTCCAAGGCCGGACGAAAAAGTCGTCCTAAAGCACCGGTACTCCGCTTTCTACAATACTGATCTCGAAACAGTGCTTCGCTGCCTGAAAGTGGAAGACCTGGTCATCGCCGGAATCATGACCAACATGTGCTGTGAATCGACGGCGCGAGGCGCCTACTGCAGAGATCTCCGGGTTTTCTTTCCGGCGGATGGTACGGGATCGGTTACGGAGGAGATGCATGTGGCAAGCCTCTTGAACCTCGCCTTCGGCTTCGCTCACGTGACTACCTGCGGCCGAATCACGGAGCAGATCATCAGGTAGGCAGCGCCTGATGATGGAACGGTCGCGAAGAGTTTCAACTAAGAATGGGATTGACTCCAAATTAATCCCTCTCAAGAAAATTCTGCCGAAACTAAAAAAAGCAACTATTGCGCACATAGACGCCAGAAATAAAGTAATACAATAAAAGTCGGATATTTATAAGATGAAAAACATATATTGACCTGCCCCACTTTTCTGTACCACTTTGAGAGTTACATTGCCGCCATTATCGGAGGCGGCACAGCCTCCCCCGATCTACCGAAAAGACCAGCTCATGCCGTGGTTTAGTTTATTGAAGGCTGTCCGCGAATGAAGGTAATGCCGCTACCGATAACCGCTGATACCTGTGGACTTAATCTCGTGCCGCCGCTACAATGGCGCAAGACGCGCCCATTTGCCCTTAATCAGAGACACAGCCTGAAGGACGCTCCGAAGTCGCATCGAAGATTCCCGCACTTAAAGCCAGCGCAATGCCTGGAAGTTTATTACAAGCGGTGATACAAGGATAGAGAATGAAAACAGGTATCCTCATAGGTTATTTCGCAAAACGAGACGAAGCCCGCCTGGTTCTCAAGAAGTTGCGTAGGAGAGGTTTCCGCCGCGCTGCGTTGGTGAGCAAGACCGCGGATGGGAACGTGCATACATGGGACCCCTTCCGATGGTGCAGGATTTTCGGCGCGGCCATTGCTTTCATGCTGTTTGGAGCCCTCACCGCAGTCATCTCGGTAAGCCTTCAGCGGCCGGAACCGATTCTTAGTGGAATCCTCTCTGCTCTGATTCCGAGTATTGCGGCTGGATTCGGGGGAATCCTCTTCAGCGCAGCATGGATAAGGCGATCAAGGTTCGGCTTGGAACGAAGCCTGCTCGAGGATCACGCACGATGGCTGGTTTCGGAGGAGACCGTTCTGCTGCTCCGGACGTCTATCGAAACGATGCGTTTCCCGGTGGCAATACTGCGGGAGAGCGGCGAGATCCCTCCTGCCGTATTCATCCTGCACCCGAAGCGAGAGAACCTAGCCGGAGAAGAGGAGAAACTCGGAAGTCCGCTACCTGCCGGGCAGATCGCGGAATACGCGGAGCGTCTAGCCGGGGACCAGCGGGTGAACCCGGATGTCCGCCGGGACTTCAGGCTACTCAAACAGCTCGACCATACATGGCAAGGGATACATCGGGTATGCATGGATCTCGCTGAAGCGAGTCACCTGGGACTGAGTACGCCACCGACCGCCGAATGGCTCTTGGACAACGAGTACATTATCGAGAGCAACGTCCGTGAAATTCAGATGAACCTTCCCCGGCGCTATTACCAGGAGCTGCCGTCACTCGCCGACGACCCCTACCGCGGCCTGCCGCGCATTTACGGCCTGGCGAGGAATCTCATCTCCCATACGGATCTGCGTCTGGATCAGGAAAACATTCTCGCGTTTATCGAGTCATATCAATCCGTCGGCGCACTGTCGATCGGCGAACTCTGGGCCGTTCCTCAGATGCTGCGCACCGCTTTGATCGAGAGTATCTCTAAGCTCGCGGAAAAAGCGCTAACAGAGCTGCGAGAGCGTGAAATCGCGGGTTTCTGGGCGAACAGACTGATTACAACCAACCGGCGAGATCCCAATCAGCTCTTCTCGACCCTCGCGGAACTCGCCAAAATGCATCCGAGCCCGAGTTCCTATTTCGCTTCTCAACTGATCGAGAATCTCTACGACCAGGAAGCCGCTCTGGTGCCGGTCCAGGGATGGATAGAGCGCACGTTCCGGAAATCTCTGAGCGATCTAACCCCGCGCGAGCAAAACCGTCAGATGAAAAACCAGATATCGATCGGGAATGCGCTGACCAGCTTGCGGCAACTCGCCCTTCTGGATTGGAGAAAAATATTCGAGAAGCTCAGCCGGGTGGAGCGGCTGCTTCTCCTCGATCCTTCGGGAATCTATCCCCGGATGGATTTCGACACGCGCGACCGGTATCGCCGGATGATTGAAGAACTCGCCCGGGGGTCAGGTCAGACGGAGGACCAGGTTGCGCGGCAAGCCATAGAGATGGCGGCACGCGCCACCCCTGAAACGGCAGAGGATGAACGATGGACCCATGTCGGAATGTATCTTATCGGTGAAGAAAGAGAAGAACTGGCGCGTCTCATACGATGCCGTGAGACTACACGCTTCCGCGCCCTGCATTGGATCTACCGCCGCCATTCCGTAGCGTACTTCTTAGCGCTTGGTTTTTTCTCCGCCGCATTCATCACGTTGCTCGTCATGCTCGGCATGCCCGGACAAACACCAGCCGGCCTGCTTTTGATTGTTCTCCTCTCGCTGATCCCTGTCAGCCAGCTCTCGCTCCAGATTGTAAATTACATCGTCACGCGGCTGCTTCCGCCGCGTTCCCTTCCAAAGATGGATTTCGAGGATTCTGGGATCCCCGATGAATTCCGCACGCTCGTCGTCGTACCCATGATGCTGGTGAATACGGATTCGATACGGACCGCGGTGGACAATCTTGAAATCCGATATCTAGCCAATAAAGAGTCCAACCTGCTCTTCGGCCTCTACTCGGATTATGTGGATTCTGATCAGGAACACGACGAGGAGGACGAACTTCTGCTCCGAATTGTGACAGAAGGCATCGAAGCCCTCAATCATCGGTACGGTAATGAACGTTTTTTTCTTTTCCATCGTGAGAGAAGATGGAGCGAATCCGAGCATAAATTCATAGGGTGGGAGCGCAAACGCGGAAAACTGGAAGAACTCAATCGCCTGATCGATGGAACGCGGCCTGAGGATGCCGGTCGTTTGGTATACGTGGGCGACCCGGACCGTCTGTCCGACGTACGGTTCATCATCACGCTGGACAGCGACACACAACTGCCTCACGGCACCGCCCGCAGGATGATCGAAACCCTGGCACATCCTCTCAACCAACCTCGCTTTGATACCGAAGGCGCTATCAAGACCGGCTCCTATGCCATTATCCAACCGCGCGTGAGCCCCTCGCTGCCGAGCACGAACGCATCGCTTTTCAGCCGGCTCTTCTCGGACCCGGTCGGAATCGATCCTTATACGAGAGCTGTTTCCGACGTCAATCAGGATCTCGCCGGTGAAGGTTCATACCACGGCAAAGGCATCTACGATGTGCGCGCCTTCAGCCGGGTGCTTTCAGGACGGTTTCCTGAAGAACGCTTGCTGAGCCATGATTTGATCGAAGGCGCTCACGTTCGAGTGGGCCTTGCAAGCGATATCGAGCTTTATGACGAATTTCCGCAGGATTACTTGAGCTACGCTGGCCGGCAGCATCGATGGATTCGCGGCGATTGGCAAATCGCGGAGTGGGTCTTGCCGCGTGTCCCGCAAGCTGCTGGGCGGCGAGGGCAAAATCCGCTTTCCTGGTTCGACCGATGGAAGATCTTCGATAACCTGCGCCGAAGCCTTGTACCCCCAACCAGCCTGGGCTTGCTCGTAGCCTCTTGCCTGATCTCCTCCAGGATGGTGTTGGTATCTACCTGCGTGGTAGCAATGCAGCTGCTCTTTCACCCTTTGGTGCAACCTTTCACATGGGCAACCACCGGTCGATGGCTGAAGGGCTTTTCGTTCTCAAAAGTATCACACGATCTTCTGCGGGCGATTGTCGAGGCCGCTCTGCTACCACACCAGGCCTGGCTTGCTTTGGATGCCATATTGCGGGCATGGTATCGCCGCCTCATTTCACATCGGGGGTTGCTTGAGTGGACCTCCACCCAGGCAATGAATTGGAACGCTCCCGGGAAAGTGCGAAAATTCGTCATTTCACTGGGTCTGTCGAGCGTCTTTAGCGGGATAGCGGTATGGGTGATGCGGCGATGGGCGCCCTCGAGCCTTCCAGTAGCCGGCCCCTGGCTATTGTTGTGGTTTGTGTCTCCTCTGGTCGGTTGGCTCTTGATCATTCGACCGTTCGCTAAGCCCAGGCAAACCCGCCTTACTGAAAAAGACCTTCGATTCCTGAGGAGAGTTGCCCGGCAAACCTGGAGCTATTTCTCGGAATTTGTCACGGATGATACCTCGTGGCTGCCACCCGATAATTACCAGGTCTCCCATAAAAATCAACTGTCAATGCGTACCAGTCCGACCAATATCGGCCTCTGGATGCTCAGCGCGATCGGCGCGCATGATTTCGGATACCTGACGGTGGACCGGGTCATCGAAGATTTGGCGCGTACTGCGGAGACGGTCGGCAAACTGGAGCGCTATGAGGGCCACCTGCTGAATTGGTACGATATAGAAACCCTGGCCCCTCTAGAGCCCCGCTACGTGTCTATGGTGGACAGCGGAAACCTCCTTGGCTGCTTGTGGGCTCTGGAGCAAGGACTCGAAGAGCTTATACAGACGCCCGTTCTGGATGTGAACACCTTTGAAGGCCTTTGGGACACCTGGGAAATCCTGAAACAGGCCATCGAGGAAGAAGGCGTTTCTGGGTTACACGCCCATGACCTCGACGAACTGATGAGTACGCTGAAAACCCCGCCGGAGCGGATCACCGACGCCATTAGCCTATTGCGTCGGGTGGAAGGCGGTGTACGGGCTCTGGCCGACGAGACACGCGAGACCACCGGCGCAGAAACGGGTACGATATACTGGGCGAGGCAGATGCAAAATCAGGCATCGGCCTGGCTCGGGATCGCGGATCGCTACCTCGAATGGATCGAAATCCTCGATGAAAAGACGGAAGAGGAAATCGTCCGGCTGGGCCAGGATGTCCTGCCGGCGTACCGCGGGAACCTGCGTCACGCGCCTTCGCTTCTCGATCTCGCCAACGGAAACATCGCGTGTATTCAGTTGCTCCGCTCAAGCCGGGAGGATGCTCCCACAGACACAGACCCACTCTTCGAATGGATCGACCGCCTCATGCAGGCTTTCGTAAAGTCGAAATGGCTGGCCAGCGAAATGCTGGCGTCAGGCAAGAAACTTATCCAGGACGTCCGCGAGTTATCCGAATCGATCAACGTGCGCTTCCTGTATGACACCGAGCGGCGGCTTTTTTCGATCGGCTACAACGTCTCTGAAGGCCGAATGGACACCTCCTACTACGATCTTCTCGCGAGCGAGGCGCGACTTGGAAGTTTCATCGCTATCGCCCGGGGGGACGTCCCAATTGAACATTGGTTCTCCATGAGTCGGCCCTACGGCTCGATCGGCCGGCACCGAGTGCTGCTCAGCTGGGCGGGGAGCATATTCGAATATCTGATGCCGATGATCTTTCAACGCTCCTACGGGAACTCCCTCCTGGATAACGCGATCAGAGAAGCAGTGGCGATTCACATCGCGTACGGCCGCAAACGCCGCGTGCCGTGGGGAATCTCGGAATCCGCTTTTGGAGATTTGGACGCCAATAAGACTTACCAATACAAGGCCTTAGGCGTACCGGAGCTCGGTTTAAAGCGTGAAGTCCGGGAAGAGATCGTCGTGGCGCCCTATGCCACCCTTCTGTCGATGAATATAGCGCCGGGAGAGGCCGTACAGAATCTGAAACGACTGACCAAATTGGGGCTTTTAAGCGATCACGGCTATTATGAAGCAATGGACTTTGGCCGACAACCGCGTCGCGACGGCGAGCGCGGAGTGATTGTGCGGACTTACATGGCCCATCATCAGGGCATGGGTTTCTTGTCGCTGAACAACTTCCTTCACGGCAACCCCGTCCAGCGCCGTTTCCATGCCGACCCGCGCGTGCGCGCGGTAGAGCCGCTGCTACATGAACGCATCCCCAGCCTTCCTCCGCTGCACCACATCCCCACAAGGGAGAGAATGCCGTCGGTGATGAGCGCAGGCGAGGTGGCGCCATCAACAAGTAAATTCGACACGCCCCATACCGCCACGCCCAAAACACAATTGCTTTGCAACGGCCGCTATAGTTTGATGCTCACAAACGCCGGCGGTGGATACAGCCGGTGGAGCGACTTCGAGATTACCCGCTGGCGGTCAGATCGCACCAGGGATCCATGGGGAACCTTCTGCTACATATATGAAGCCGATTCTAATCGATTATGGTCCAATACGTATCACCCGACCGGCGGCAAGGCCGAGGCATATTCAGTCAACTTCGCGCTCGACAGGGCCGTCTTCCGGCGCGACGATAACGACATTCAAACCGAAACGGAAATCATCGTCTCGCCGGAAGACGACGTGGAGATCAGGCGGATCACTCTATTCAACCGGTCGGTTCATACCCGCCACCTGGATCTAACCAGCTATGTTGAACTCTCGATGGCGCCTCACAACGCGGACCGGCAGCATCCGGCCTTCAATAAGTTGTTCATTCAGACCGAGGCGGTTCCAGAACATGAAGCACTCCTCGCGTACCGACGGCCCCGGGGGGAGAATGATCCGCCCATCTATGTTGCGCACCGCCTTACTCTGAAACATGCCGGGGATAAAGTCATGCGGTTCGAGACGGACCGGCGCCCGTTCATCGGAAGGGGACGGACACTCGCGAACCCTATGGGTGTCTTCCAAGAACCCGGCAACAGCAAGGGGTTTGTCCTGGATCCGATCCTCAGCCTGCGGCGCAGCGTGACTATAGGTCCAGGCAAGCGAGTCGAAATTTCCCTTGTTCTAGCCGCCGGCGAAACACGCCGGCAGGTCTTGCAGCTAATGAGTAAGTACAGCGATATCAATACGATCGATCGGGCGATGGATATCGCCTGGGCCTCCGCTCAGCTCGAGCTGCGTTTGCTTCGCATCCAACCGGACGAAGCCCGCCGGTTCCAGCAGTTGGCCAGCCACTTGTTGTTCCCCAACCCTCTTATGCGTTCTCCCGCCGAATGCATTGATAAGAACTGCAAGGGTCAAGCCGGCCTGTGGCCTTACGGAATCTCGGGTGATCTGCCGATCGTCCTGATCGTTATAGGTCAGGCACGGGACATCAACCTGGTCCGTCAACTATTCCAGGCGCACGCCTATTGGCGAATGCACGGGTTGATTGCTGACCTGGTGATCCTCAACGAAGAGGCGAGCGGCTATGAGCAGCCGCTACGTGAACGAATCGAGAATCTGATCCAGGCGCATTCGATGCATGCCGGTGTTGATCGTCCGGGGGGAGTCTATTTGCGCAGCGCGGATCTTATACCGGAGGAAGACCTTATGCTACTCAGAGCCGCGGCGGATGTGGTTCTGGTGGCGGCCCGCGGAACTTTGCCCCAGCAATTGGGTGTGTCCACGGAAGCTCCCGATCTGCCGGAACCCATTGCCAGGAAACGCGCGCCCCGAGATCCTTCGGCTTCGCTCCCTTTCATGGAGTTACCCTATTTCAACAGCCTTGGCGGATTTACCCCTGACGGGCGCGAATACGCGATCTATCTCGGTCCCGGTATCCACACGCCCGCGCCCTGGGTCAACGTCATCGCCAATCCGACATTCGGAACATTGATCAGCGAAACTGGGGCCGGTTTTACCTGGTATGGCAACAGCCAGCGCAATCGCCTGACGCACTGGTCGAACGATCCCGTGATGGACCCGTCCTCGGAGGCATTGTATATCCGGGATGAGGAAACCGGCGTCTACTGGACGCCGACTTCGTCGCCGATCGTTGAAGAAACCGCCTACCGGGCGCGGCATGGAGCGGGGTACACCGTATTTGAGCATAACAGCCATGGGATCGAACAGGAACTGACGGTCTTCGTTCCGGTGGACGAGAACGGCGGCGAGCCTATCAAGCTGCAAAGACTGCAGTTACGGAACGACTCCTCACGGGAGCGCAAACTGTCGATCACGTATTATGTTGAATGGACCCTGGGTGAGCACCGTGAATCTTCCCAGATGCATGTCACGACATCCTGGGATGACGAAGTCCAGTCTCTGTTCGCCCGAAATCGTTACCACCCGGACTTTGGGGATCGGGTGGCTTTCGCGGCTGTGAGCCCTCCGGCGGAGTCGTACACCGGCGACCGCACCTCCTTCATGGGGCGCAATCGACCGATGGATAAACCGGCGGCGATGGAGCGAACCAGTCTTTCGAAACGGATAGGAGCTGGATTAGATCCCTGCTCAGCGCTGCAAATCACCGTCGACCTGGCTCCCGGCGAGAGATCCGAGACAATATGCATACTGGGACAGGCCGGATCGGTGGACGAGGCCCGGACACTGATCCAAACATACCGGGAAATCCCGGCGTTCGAAAACGCGTTGACCCGAACGAGAACATGGTGGGACGACTTGCTGGGAACGATTGAAGTGCACACACCCGAGCTCGCGGCGGACTTCCTGATCAACCGCTGGCTCTTGTACCAAAGCCTCAGCTGCCGGATCTGGGGGCGTTCCGCCTTTTACCAGTCCAGCGGTGCATTCGGCTTCCGGGATCAACTGCAGGATGTTATGGCCTTCACACTAGCGTATCCCGGGCTGGCGCGAGAGCATATCCTGCTTGCAGCAAGCCGTCAGTTCGAGGAAGGCGATGTACAGCACTGGTGGCACCCGCCGGTCGGCGCGGGTATCCGGTCGCGTATTTCCGACGACCTTCTGTGGCTGCCCTACGTTACCGCCCACTACATCCGGACCACCGGCGATGCGGACATCCTGCACATGGAGGTCCCATTACTCAACGCTCCCGCGCTGGAAGAGGGTCAGCTCGAGGCTTTATCCGCACCGGAGGCTTCGTCCGAACGAGTCACGCTGTTCGAACACTGCCGGCGCGCGGTCGCACGAGGTCTTACCGTCGGGACCAATGGGTTGCCCTTGATGGGAACGGGGGACTGGAATGACGGGATGAACCTTGTGGGTGCCGGGGGCAGAGGGGAGAGCGTTTGGCTGGCGTGGTTCATCGCGGATGTGCTCCAGGGTATGGCCGAGCTGTCTGACCTGCTCGATCGGACGGATCTGAGCCGGACCTATAGGGAGTACAGGAGGACCCTGATTCGCCGCGTAGAGCGAGCGGCATGGGACGGAGAATGGTATCTCCGGGCGATTTTCGACGATGGCACGCCCCTTGGTTCATCGGCGAATGATGAGGCGAAGATAGATTCCCTGCCTCAATCCTGGGCGTGGCTGAGCGGTGCCGCCGACGCGGATCGCGCTGATGCAGCCCTGGAATCGGCGTGGAAACATCTTGTTCGCGAGGACGAAGGCCTGGTATTGCTCCTCGCGCCTCCCTTCGACAAATCGGGTCCTTCGCCCGGATACATCAAAGGGTACCCTCCGGGAGTTCGTGAGAACGGAGGCCAGTACACCCACGCCGCCCTGTGGCTCGCCATGGCTATGGCACGTCGGGGGGATGGCACGCGTGCGACTAAAATTCTGCACATGCTCAACCCGATTGAGCGCGCGCGAGATCCGGAAACGGTCTGGCTCTACAGTGTCGAGCCTTACGTTGTCGCGGCCGATGTGTACCGATTGCCCGGGAGGATCGGTTACGGCGGGTGGTCCTGGTATACGGGTTCGGCGGCGTTGATGTACCGAGCCTGGGTTGAAGAGATCCTGGGCTTGAAGGTACAAGGAGATCGCATGCGAATAGATCCTGTTATCCCCGGATGGTGGAAGGGCTTCCAGATGCGATATCGTCACGGTGAGGGTGTATATGAAATTCAGGTAGAGAACCCGGAAGGTTGCGAGCGGGGCGTGTCACGGGTGGAGATGGATGGCCGGCTTATGCCGGATGGCGTTATCCCGCTGCGCCGGGATCTGATCAAACACCGGATCCTCGTACGCATGGGGAAAGCGCGGGAAACGACATGAGATGTCCGGTCCGAGCATCAGGTGAAAAAACCCAACCAACAGCCAAACTCTTTTCGCAGATAAAACGCTCCAGTACCTGTCCTCATACAGCCTTGCGATAGTAATACCGCGGTTGCTATGCCGCGCTCCAATCCCGCCGGTGATGGCAAGCGTTAGGATGCCTGTTAAAATTGCTGTTTTAATCGGTTGTGTTCTTGAACTATCATTTGACAATCTTATTATATGTTATTACAATGTAATTACTGGAGGTGATCTTTTATGAAATCAAAGATTGTCAAGATAGGAAATTCACAGGGAGTGCGCATCCCCAAACCTCTTATCGCAGAAGCCGGCATAGAGAAGGAGATCGAGATCAGCGTTGAAGATAATCGCCTGGTCATCACTCCCGCCGAAGAACCGAGGGCTGATTGGGACAAATCATTTAAGAAGATGGCAGAGCGCGGAGATGACAAGCTTTTGGATTCTGGCGCCGTTTTGTCTACTACCTGGGATGAGGAGGAATGGGAGTGGAAGTAAATCGCTTTGATGTATTCCTGGTGAATCTGGACCCGACTGTTGGAAGCGAGATAAAGAAAACGCGGCCCTGTCTTGTTATTTCACCGGATGAGATGAATCACAATATTCGAACAGTTATTGTTGCTCCATTAACAACAAAGGGCAGAAAATATCCAACACGAGTTCATTTTCGATTTAAGGGCAAAAGAGGACAGGTTGTTTTGGATCAGATTCGAACCGTCGATAAAGAGAGGCTTTTGAAAAGGCTTGGCCGGCTGGACCGCCGGTCGTCGAATAATGTATTATCGGTTCTTGCTGAAATGTTCGCGCCATAACTGCCGTATCTGGACTCATCCAGCGGCAGTTATTTTATGTTTGTGGCGAACTGGGAACTGACTGCAGTCGTATATCCGGCCTCTTCGGTGCCATCAATACAGGATATTCCCCATTTTTCAAAGCCGAGGGCGAAGTTCATCGAGCAGATGATATGCGGTATACAGGCGGGCAGGGATGTGAAGCTGAGTGTGATAGCCCGCTCACCCGGCTCGGGTCAGAGACGGCAGCGCCGGAGAGCTTGTAAGGGGGTACTGTACGATCAAACAAAAGAGCGACAAAGGGACGGGGGATATATGTGATGGACCGGGGCGGGGATCGTAGCAGGATCATTAACGGAATACTGAACAAGAACTTACGTTTCATCATCCGTTTGAAGAGGAATCGGGATGTAGTTTTCAGGAACCTCAGGCGAAATGTTCTGGATGCGGCTCACCGCTGCAGGATGCTCTACGCGGAGACGATTCGTTTTCTCAAGCAGGGCTATCATCTTGAGGATATCCGGGTGCTCGATTACGAGAGGCTGAAGAACCTGGTCGCCCTAGCTGTGGCCGCCGCATACTTCTCGGCGGTGTGGCTGGGGGAGTCATTGAAGCTGAAGGTGCTGGCTACCAGGGTGACCCAGGTGGCGAAAAGGTTCTTCGGTGTCCCGGATTTTCATTACTACGCATTGAGCGACGGGATCGCCACTCTTCTCTCCCGGCTCGGTAGATGGATACATAGAGAAAGGGAGGAGAAGGCCGTCTCAAAACGTAATCAAGGCACCTTGTTCGACTTCCCCTGAAAAAATGGGGAAAGGGTCCACAATACTTTTTTAATTAACCAGACGCATCAGTTGTGTTAAGGTGTTTTACGTTCACACAAGTTTATGGTTGGGAAGAATGCTGGTATAGGGGGGGTATCAGTCTTTTTTTTTAGAAGTGTTAAAATTCTTCCAGACTCGGGGTCAACAACTGAGGGGGGAGATTATGAAAATCTTCGCTACAGCGGTTCTATCAATTCTCGTTCTTTCTACATATTCATTCGCTCAGGAGGCTGTTGGTACATACACTCCGGCTAACGGAACTGGATGTGCCTTCCAGACTTACTGGAATGACGGTGAGGGGGGGAATCCGGATGTTTATGGAGACGGCCCACTTGAAGTAGGTAATGTTATCATGGGTTGGAATAGCATTTTCGCGACCAGTCTGTGGGATTTATGTCCAAACACCCTGGTGGGGACAGTGGATCAGGAGACAGCTCTTGTAATAACGACTGTAGATCCGGATCCGCCTCAAACAGGTACTGTGACGGTTACTTATTCCGGCGGACAACTTCAGCTTGACGGTGCCCTCTGGGGTAGTTCCGGTAAATACATGGTAGATTTAAATGGAGGGTCAGCGATTGCCGATCTTGATCTTGCAGTTCCTGGAACAGTTCAATAAAAACTTATGACAGGATAAAAAATCGAGGAAATTCCTGTTCGGATATGTTATGATTTAATAAGGAGCCGTATCAAAACCTCGGGGGGATAAGGGGCGATGCCCGTAAAAATTCATAATCATCCACCGCACCCGATCTGGTTAGGATTCAGGAAAATGCTGGCTTTTATTATGGCAGCCTGGGTTTTCTCCCTTTCCGGATCCATTCATCTTCTTCATACCGGCTCATCATTTCAGATCATCGATTGTCCTGAAAACCAGTGCGCTCTCTTCAGGCATTCGGAATCCAGCGATGCCGATACCTGTAACCGGCAACAGGATCACCGGATATACCCCTACCGGGCTCAAAATCATAAATGCTGTCCCGCCTGCGATTTCCTCTCCAAATCAAAAAGTGAATACGCTTTTTTCTGTCCGGATATAGCTCCACCCCTGGAAATCTGCCAGAGTTCAATCCGGGCTGACCAGATAATGCTCAGCCGCGCTGCAGACTGGATCCTCTTTGCCAGAGCTCCCCCGGCGGCTTGAATTCATTAACCTTGATATTCAAGTAAACCTTAAGAACAAAAATATCTGGAATCTGTTTCCGGAGAAGCCGGTGCATACTGGTAAATTCCAGGAGGAGTTTTATGCGAAATGGTAAATCTATATTAATTGCAGTTGTTATAATCTTTTTTATCATCCCTTTCAGATTGGCTGCTCCCCGGGCGGAAGCGGCCGGCCGGGCCGGTTCGATTACGGGGGCGGTTAAAGACGAAAATGGAAAACCGCTCTCCTATGCCAACATCATTCTCGAGGGGCTGGATATCGGAACCATGAGCATGAAAGACGGCAGCTTCAGCTTAAGCAACCTCAAGCCGGGGAGGTACCGACTCTCTGTTTCATACGTGGGATACAGGGGGCAATCCAGGCTGGTTGATATCGGGCCGGGCAGTGAGGTAAGTGTGGAATTCATCCTGGAGGAATCGTTATTCGAGCTGGAACCGGTAGTAGTAACGGGAAGTCCCATTGCCTCTGATCCGTTGAAATCACCACTGGATATAAGCTATATCGGAGGAAGGGAAAAACTGAGGCTCCAGGCGGCGTCGCTGGGTAAAACCATAGAGAATATTCCCGGGGTCACCAACATGTCAACCGGTGGCGCGGCGGGCAAACCGGTAATCAGGGGGCATACCGGGGAAAGAATCAGAATCCTGATGGACGGAGTAAGCCAGGAGTACCAGCAGTACGGGGAGAGGCACGCGCCGAATATCGACCCCTTCAACTTCGAACGGGTTGAGGTGATAAAAGGCGCTTCCAGCCTCCTGTACGGCTCCGACGCCATAGGGGGAGCGGTGAACCTGATCCCGCTGAAGGTCCAGTTCGGACCTGCGGAAGGCAGCCACTGGGGAGGGCGCCTGATGAGCAGGTGGAATTCAGTCAACCGGGAAAGGTCCGCCGGCCTGAGACTGAAGGGGGGTACCGGGAAGTTTGGATTCCATGGCTCATTCTCGGCCAGGAAAGCGGGCAACTTATCCACCCCCGAGGAGCCGACCTTCAGTGAATCAGGGATACCCGGCGATCCCAGGTTCACCGGAGAGATCGATCATACCGATTACGTGCAGTATACCGGTGCGGTTAGCGGCGGGTACATGTTTGATGATGCCACCCTGAATCTTTCCTATAATTACTGGCGGAATGGGAACAATTACATTCTTCCCACCGGGGGGCCCATAGGATTGGGGCTCAGCAATCAGATCGCCTCGGCAAAGGGGTTTCTTCAGGCGGGCGGCCTGATAATCAAACCTAAGTTCAGCTATCAGCGTAACAGGCGCCGGGCCACCGCGCCCGGGCTTTCCCGGGAATATATTCCCGATTCAGCAAGGGTCGACCTGGAGCTGGATGTATACACCATGCGAATTGACATGGAACACAGAAACACTGGGAGGTTCTCCGGAACGGTTGGCGCGGAAATAAAATACTATCGGCACGAAAACCTCGGGCTGGTGCCTCTTCAGCCTACCGGCCACTACACCAATTCTTCGTTATATGTCTTCGAAGAAATCGATCTTGGAAATTACAACCTGAATACCGGATTGAGATTTGATTACCGCAACCAGAAGTTCTTCTCCTCAGAGTCAAATCCTCTTCTTCCGGCTGACCAGGAAAATGATTATTTCAATCTGGCCTCTTCCCTGGGGGCATCCCGCTCCCTGGGGGAGAATCTCACCCTGGTGGCCAATATCAATCAGGGGTTCAGGATTCCCAGCTTCTTCAACAGCTATGTGTATGGGCTTCATGGCGGAGTGTTCGCTTTCCAGATCGGGAATCCAGATCTGGAACCGGAGCTTTCCATTGATGTAAGCTCGGGACTGCGTCTTTCGGCGCCCTACGTTGACGCCTCCGTTACAGGATATTTTGATTATATCCGCAACTATATTTACCTCTACGACGCTCCGGGGCACCCCCTTGCGCCGCCGCCGGCTGAGTATGAGTTTGTTTTCGCGCACGATCAGGACCAGGCGCGGATCATGGGATTGGATATACATGCCGGGATAAAGCCTTTAGAATGGCTGCAGTTTGACGGCAACCTGTCGGTGATTACCAGCGAATTCCTCACCGGTCCGCACAGAGGGAAAGGCCTTCCCCTGATGCCGGCGGCCAAAGCTTATGGAATGGTAAGATTTATAATGTCCGACGCGGGCAGACTCCGTAATTCAAATATTCACCTGAAGCTCAGGTACAGTTCGGATAAGGAAGCCGCAGGTATATATGAACCGTTCGGTCAGTTTGACGACGGCATCGGGCCCGATATCCCTTTCGGGGTTGCTTCTACCAAAAGCTATATGCTTCTGGACGCGGGAGCGGGATTTGACCTTGATTTCGCGGAAACTGCGATAAAAGTCGATATAGAGGCAACCAATCTCACCGATGAACCGTACCGGGATTTCCTGGACACCTACAAGGGATACCTGCTGGGTCCGGGAAGAGGATTCTCAGTTACGGTTAATCTGCCGTTCTGGTACCGGTAGGGAGCGTTTCGATTATGCCAATCTCTGTCTTTCTTCAAAGGGCGGCCCTGTGGTAACATTCCGGGTGGAGTCGCCGGAACAGCAGAAACAGAGTGCCTCGTCGAAGAATTTAAGCCCGGGAATTTGCTAAACCAATTCTCCCGGAATGAGGGTGAGAAATGAACTTGCCGGCAATCGGCATGGTCATATTCGCCATCGCGATCATCATGACGATGACTGGCCGGGGAGGCGGGAATTTTTATATATTGGTGTTGGTTGGGGCCGGACAGGCTATGCACCAGGCGGCGACATCGGCGCAGTTTATTCTGATGCTGACAGCTTTTGCCGGGATGTTGATATTTCAGAAAAACAGGACGGTTGATTGGAAGCTCGCGCTTGTTATCGATATACCAACGGATATTATGGCGTTCGTTGGAGGATATTTTTCCAGCTATGCCAGTAATGTTTCTTTAAAATTGATATTAGCAGGGCTTCTTGTCATTGCCGGGTTCTTGATGCTGGTACAAATAAAAGAACGCCCCATTCAAGCTACAAAGAAATTCGGATACTGGCATCGACATTTCCAAGGACAAAGCTACGTCGTAAATCTTTGGTACACGATTCCCATTACTGCTCTGGCTGGTTTAGCCGCCGGTGCTGTGGGGATATCCTGCGGCTCGTTTAAAGTCCCGTTAATGGTTTTGCTTTGCGGGGTTCCTATGCGGATTGCTGTGGGAACTTCTTCGGCGATGGTCGCCGCTACAGCGGTTATGGGGTTTATTGGGCATACCACCCAAGGACATTTTGATCCTGAGGGGGCGATTCCATTTGCAGTTATCGCTGTGCTTGGCGGGCTAATAGGCGGTAAATTCGCCTTGAAAACCAGGCCCAAGAAATTGAAGAAGATATTCGCGTATACAACATTGGCGGCATCTCTTTTTATGATTTTCAATGCTGTGTTTTCTAATTGATAAATGGGCATAACGCCTAACCCGAATAATTAATAAACCATCTTTTTCTTTCTGAAACAGTACGATACCCAGGTGTGATCTGTCCATGCCTCTATCTCTCAGGGTAATACACAACCGCCGGAACGCGGACCAAGGAACAACGCCCCGGCACCGCTGGTAAGAACACCGCTGCGGCGGCTCCGTTAGGATATTCCACTTATTGTTTTACTGGAAGGGAACCGCATTCCCGGGTTATGATCGAATTTATGAACAACGCGAATCATAGATGGCATATCCTCGAGGCGGAGGAAGTCCTGAAGCGTCTTGAGACCTCGAAGGACGGATTGAGCGAGGATCAGGCCCGGCGGCGTTTGGACAAGTCCGGTCCGAACAGGCTGGAAGGAGAGGAGGGGACCAGCCGCCTGCGGCTCCTCGCGGGACAGGTCCATAATCCCTTGATTTACCTGCTTCTCTCCGCCGCGTTCCTGTCCCTGGTGGCGGGCAAGATGATCGATGCCTCAGTCATCGCCGGGGTTGTGGTCCTCAACACCATTCTGGGGTTCGCGCAGGAATGGCGGGCGGAGGGCGCGCTGGCGGCACTGAGGGAGATGGCGGCCCCGCGTGCCCGTGTTCTTCGCGAGGGGCGGGAGCGTGACATCGAGGCGCGTGAAGTGGTTCCCGGCGATGTGCTGGTGCTGGAGAGCGGCGACCGCGTGGCCGCTGACGCCCGTATTCTTTCCAGCGGCGATCTCCGCGCCAACGAGTCGGCCCTGACCGGGGAATCCGAAGCCGCGGCCAAGAATCCGGGAAAGGTGGAACCTGACACACCCCTGGGGGACAGGCACAATATGGTCTGGATGTCCACCAGCGTCACCGGCGGGCGGGGACGGGCAGTAGTGGTGGGGACGGGGATGCGGACAGAGATGGGCCATATCGCCGGCGAGGTCCGGGCGACCGGCAGGGAGAGTACTCCGCTTCAGAAGAGGATGCACAGGCTGAGCGTAATCCTGGGGGTTTTGGGAATCGTGCTGGCGGGGGTGGTTTTCGGGCTGGGACTGCTGAGGGGTTATGAGACGCTCGATATGCTGCTGTTCTCCGTGGCAGTGGCCGTATCGGCGATTCCGGAGGGACTGCCGGCGGTGATAACGGTGACTCTGGCCCTGGGTGTGCGGCGGATGGCTGGACGCCACGCCATCATCCGCAGGCTTCCGGCCGTGGAGACCCTGGGATCCACCACAGTGATATGCTCGGACAAGACCGGCACCATCACGGAAAACCAGATGACCGTGAGAAAGGTCTGGGCCGGCGGCGCGACCTTCGAAGTGACCGGTGAGGGCTACGATCCGGAAGGCGGGATCAAATCAGAGGGGGGTGAAACGCTGGAGAAGATTCCTCCGGCGCTGGATCGCCTCCTTCGGGTCGGCGTATTGGCCAATAACTCGGATATACGGGAAGGGGACGGTGGCTGGCTGGCCGAGGGCGATCCCAGCGAGGCAGCCCTTCTGGTCGTCGCCGGAAAGGCCGGAAGCCGGCCGGAGGTTATGAGGGAAGAGTGTGAGCGTATCGCCGAGATCCCTTTTTCCTCCGAACGCAAGTATATGGCTGTTCTGGCCTGCCGTGTGAATCAGGGCCGGGATGTCCTGGTGAAAGGCGCTCCCGACCGGATTCTGAAGTTCTGCTCGCATGTCATGTTGAATGGTGAACCGGTGGCTCTGGACGAGCGTAAACGCGAGGAGATCCAAAAGGTAAACGATCAGATGGCCGGCGAGGCCCTTCGTGTAATGGCCGGGGCCTATCGTGAGTTTCCCGCCGGGAAGGAAGGCCTGGAGGATACCGATGTTCAGCGGGACCTTATCTTCGCTGGATTGTGGGGCATGATCGATCCTCCCCGAAAGCAAAGCGCCCCCGCGGTAGCCTCTGCCAAAGAAGCCGGTATCCGCCCGGTGCTGATAACCGGCGACTTCGCGGCCACCGCCCTTGCCATCGCCCGAAAAACCGGCATCGTTAAGAACGGCAGGGCCCTTTCCGCCGAAGATGTTGAGAATATGGACGAGCACGAGCTGGCTGAGGCCGCGCTGAAAGCGGGGGTATTCGCCAGAGTGTCCCCCGCCCATAAGCTGAAGATCATGGAGGCCCTGAAGGACCACGGGCAGGTTGTGGCCATGACCGGCGACGGTGTCAACGACGCGCCCGCCCTGAAGGGGGCCGACATAGGGGTGGCCATGGGACAGAGCGGGACGGAAGTAGCCCGGGAGGCGGCCGACATGGTGCTCACCGACGACAACTTCGCCACCATTGTTGATGCCGTGGAGGAAGGCAGGACCATCTATTCCAACCTGCGGCGCGTGATCTTTTTTCTTCTGGCCACCAACCTGGGCGAGATCCTAACGCTGACCGGAGCTCTTCTGCTGGGTCTGGATCTTCCTCTGACCGCGGTGATGGTCCTGTGGGTGAACCTGGTTACCGACGGGGTCTGCACCATACCGCTTGGACTGGAACCAAGGCACCGGGATGTGCTGAAGCAGCCGCCTCGCGACCCCGGCGAGCCTATCGTCAACTCCTCCATGATCCGGCGGATGGCCATCCTAACCCCGATCATGGCTATCGGCACCCTGGCGCTGTTTCAATGGCACAGCCAACAGAACGGCCTGAACTATTCCCGCACCGTCGCCTTCTGCACCATAGCGGCATTCCAGTGGTTCCAGGCCTTCAACGCCCGCTCTCAGTTCGAGTCGGTCTTCTCCATCGGGCCGCTGGGCAACCGCTGGCTGCTTCTGGGCCTGAGCGCGGCGGTGGCCCTGCAGGTGGCGGTGGTACAGACACCGGTGGGGACCTGGCTGTTCCGGACTGAACCTTTGGCCGCGCTGGACTGGCTGTGGATCGTGCTGGTATCAAGTTCCATCTGGATTGTGGATGAGATCCTCAAGCGGCTCGGCGTCCACGGACGGAGAAAGGGAAGGACGGACCACCTGCCCGGCGAGCAATAGATGGCAAAGTCCAAGTTAATCTGTTATAATCAGTCTGAATAGTCAGTTCTTGTCTTCTCCGCCATATCCGGCGCCGCGTCAGTTTGGAGCATCGAATGTATAAACCATCGCCGCTAAGATTCCTTCCGATTATAATCGTCTTGTTCCTTATCCCAGTTCTTTCTCCTGCGGGCGCGGCCGATCAGGACAATAATGTGGAATGGAGCGGAATATCGCACGTCTGGTGGCAGGACAGGCGTCCCCTATGCCCCGTGGATAACCAGGCCTTCGATGTGAGGCTTCAAAGTTACATCAATGATCTCACCGGCGTCCGGGTGCGCCTGTATGACGGGGGTTCCATCTCGTGGATCACCGCCTCAGTTATAGGCTGGCGGGGTCCCTACAGCGTCTGGGAGGCATCCATTCCCGCCACCTCATCGGCAACCGATGTCAGCTATTATATCGAAGTGACCGACGGCTCCGACATCGATTACCTTAGTGTTTCGGGAATGTCGGACGGGTTGCCGGCGGGCGGCGGGTGGACTCTGGATTTCGAAAACCTCGAGCACGCCCCTCTGGGGGCTACTCCGGTCACCGGAGGCGTGGTTTTCCGGGTTTGGGCTCCGGGAGCAACCGACTGCTACGTAAGGGGTGATTTTAACGTGTGGGCACTGGATCATCCCATGTCCCGGCTGGGTGAGGATTTCATAGCCGAAGTTCCGGGAGCCAGCGCGGGGCAGGAGTACAAATACTACTTCGATCCCGGTGGAATATGGAAGCCGGACGCCCGCGCCCGGGCGTTCAATTCCGGCAACAACAATAACTCCATCATCGTGGATCCCTTCTCATACGACTGGCTGATGCATGATTTCCAGAACCCCGGACTGGATGAGATGATAGTGTACCAGCTCCATGTGGGCACCTTCGCCGGAAGGAACGATCCATACGGGTCCGCCGCGCATCCCTCCGGCTATTTGGATGTAGCTGAGCGGGCCGGCCACCTGGCGGAGCCCGGCCACGCCGCCCTGCGCGTCTACGACGTATCAGGTCGCCTGATAAGAACCCTGGTCGACCGGCACCTTTCCAAGGGTAAGCATTCTGCCTTATGGGACGGGCGTAACAGTAAAGGCGGGGTAGCGGCCTCCGGGGTATATTTCTACCGGCTTACCGCTTCCGGCTGGTCCAGGACCCGCCGCATGGTGCCGCTGCGCTGAGGACTGACTATTCCGGGGCCCGCCGCATGGTGCCGCTGCGCTGAGGCCTGATACTTGATCTTAGGACATGTCTAATGTGTCAATCCTTATTTGTAACCGGTGAGCTTCGCCGGCTGTCATATTCGTAAGCCCGCTTTTCAACCGCTTGGCTTTTCCAACAGCCGACCAGCTGTATCTATTCACTCCTCAGGGCTTCGATAGGATCCAGCAGGGACGCGCGGTGAGCGGGGTAAACGCCGAAAAACACACCGATCAGCAGGGAAAAAACAAAAGACAAGACGATGGAAAAAGAAGAAACAGCCATACTCCACGCCAATATTAATTCCAGCGTAAGGGATGCGGAGACGCCGGCTATAATTCCGATCAATCCACCACCCACGCTCAAAAAAACAGACTCGAATATAAACTGCTTGCGAACATCCGCCCGCTTCGCCCCAACGGCCATTCGCAATCCTATTTCAGGCCTTCTTTCCCGGATGGACAGCAGCATGACAGCCAGTATTCCTATTCCCCCTACTATCAGCGAGATTCCGGCTATGCTCGCAGTCAGGGTGGTAAATGTGTTGCTGGTCTCTTTCCGGGCTTCTATAAGATCGGTCTGGCTCTGAATCGTAAAATCGTCCGGGTTACCGGCGGCAGCCAGTCCATGACGCTGTCTAAGGAGTTCTTTCACCTGCTCCATTACGGTATCCATGTTTTCCTTGTGGTCAACCTGAAAGTAGATCGACTCTATATAATCCTGATTAAACAATCTTCTAAGAGCGGCGTTGATTGGAACGAGAATCTGGTCATCCTGGTCGTCGCCGTGCATATCTACACCTTTCGGTCTCAGCACGCCTATGACTTTAAAGGGGACTTTCCCTATGCGGATAACCGCTCCCAGTGGATCCTGACCGCCGAAGAGGTTTTCGGCCACTCCCTTTCCCAGAACCGCTACCCTCTCAGAGAGCCTGTTTTCCCGTTCCGAGAAGAACCATCCGGTGTCTATCTTAAAATCGCGAACCTCCGGGAACTCGGGTGAAGTGCCGACAATGGCGGTGTTTGTACTGTAATTTCCAAATTTTACCTGCATTTTCCCGGACTGGGCGGGCACCGCGGCTATGATACTGGAAAACAGACGCTCCGCCCTCTTAGAATCCTCCAATGTCAGTGTGGTCGCCCTGCCCCGGATATTCCGCCGTCCTGGTGAGGCGCGTAATTCTCCGGAGTTGACAATGATAAGATTCGTGCCCATTGCTTCAATCTTTGAAACAATCTCCTGCCGGGCGCCATTCCCTATGGCCACCATAATTATTACCGCGGAGACTCCCACTATAATACCCAGCAGAGCCAACATAGTGCGCAGCCTGTGGGTAAGCAGCGATTTTTGCGAGATTCTTATGTTTTTCAGCGTTTTCATAAAAAAGTCTTTCCAGAAATAGTTTTATCCCCGTGGACATCCGCACTATGCAAGCGAGGAGAAAAAGAAACGCCGCGGCCGCGGGCAATAGCAGCCGGGGGGGAACAGGACGATTACGAGAGCTTCTCCCCATTCGCGGATGGAGAGGTCATCTCACCCCCGCAAAGCGTCGATCGGTTCCAGGCGCGCTGCTTTCCTCGCCGGTTGGATACCAGCGATCGACCCGACCACAGCTGAAAATACTATTCCGATCACCACGCCTTCCCAGGAAACTGAAACCGGCATTCCGCTTATTGTTCTGAAAATAAGAGCACCTGTGAATCCCAGCACAATACCTGCCGCTCCACCCGCCAATGTGACGGCGACGGCTTCCAGCAGAAACTGGAACCGGATATCCTCATTTCTCGCTCCGATCGCTTTGCGCAAGCCGATCTCGGCGCGTCTTTCACTTATAGAAATCAGCATTATGTTGGCGATAACGAATCCTCCGGCAATCAGTGAAATCGCTGCAACCAGAACCAGGAAGATATTGAAAGTGCCCGCCACCGACCCGGCAAATTCTTTAACCTCGTCAGGGATGATGATTCGGAAATCGTCCGGCTCGCCAGGTGCCAGCTTGTGCCGTTCCCTTAAAAGATTTTTTATGGAAGAGGTTGCCTGTTCGAAGTCTTCTCCGGAATCAAGCCTTATTTTTATGCCGGCGATATAATCGACGTTGGCGACGCGGCGCAGAAAAGTAGACAGGGGTATGTATGCCCTGTCATCTATGTCTCCGCCGCCCGGGCTGGTGCCCCGTTGCTCCATTATGCCGACCACTTCGAAAGGCACGTTAGCGATACGGATCTGCTCTCCGATGGGATCGCTCTCTCCCATCAATTCTTTCCGCAGGGTCGGCCCGATAACGCAAATACGGGCCATCTGCTCTTCGTCTTCCCGTTCTATAAATCTTCCCCTGGCTGCGTACCAGTCCCAGACCGGCGCCCAGGCGGGGGTAACTCCGAAAACGCGGGTAGTTACGGATTTCTCCCGATATTTTACCGTTCCATCTCCCTTTCGGTTGAACGGCGCGACTTCGGTCACCCCGGGAACCTGCAGTTTTATCGCCTCCGTGTCCCTTATCGTCAGGGTGGTTGTGGGTTGTTGGGAAGAACCACCCATTTCCCGTCCTCCTCCCGCGAAGACCATCATGCTCTCCAAGCCGAATTTCTTTACCCGGTTCATCACTCTGTTCTCGGCCCCCAATCCGATGGAGACGACCATGGTGACGGCCGTTATTCCCATCACGATTCCGATCATCATCAGAAAGGTGCGGAGTTTGTTTTTATTCAATCCCCTTACAGCGGATTTTACTATTCTGCCGCTCTTCACGCTTCCACCTCCTTGGTTTCAGCCAGTTTTTCCAATTCATCCCGGGCCCTTCGCACATTGTGATTGGGTGCGTCGCTCTCGATTTTGCCGTCGGAAATCCTTATGATCCGGGTTGCATACTCGGCTATATGCTCTTCATGGGTCACCGTTACGATAGTGCGCCCCTGGGCGTGCAAGTCCTGGAATAAAGCCATAATTTCCAGACTGGACCGGGAGTCCAGATTCCCTGTGGGCTCATCCGCAAGAATTATCTCCGGATCGTTGACCAAGGCCCTGGCGATGGCCACACGCTGCTGCTGTCCTCCCGAGAGCTCGTTCGGATAGTGATGAATCCTTTCGGCCAACCCAACCTTCTGCAGCGCATCGGAGGCCAGACCTTCGATATCATCCAGATCGGAATAAATCAGAGGAAGCTCAACATTTTCTATAGCGCTGGTGCGAGGAAGCAGATTGAAAGTCTGAAAGACGAATCCGATCTTTTTGTTGCGTATCCGTGCCAGCTCTTCGTCCTCGAGAGTACTTACTACATCCCCATCCAATACCACCCGGCCTTCGGTGGGTTTGTCCAGACATCCCAGCACATTCATCAAGGTGGACTTGCCGGAACCGGAAGCTCCCATAATGGCCACAGATTCCCCCTGGGCGATTTCCACCGATACATCCTTCAGGGCGTGGATGGGCACACCGCCGCTCTTCCGGTAAATCTTGCTAACCTTCTCGGTTTTTGCGATTTCTTTCATTCCATTTCTCCTTCCTTTTAACGGATTCCGGATTCGGCTTCCCGCTACTGTATCTTTCTTTAATCTATTTCTCATCGCGCGGACGAATCAGATAAGCCCGGCAACGGTATCACTATTCGATAACTACAATGTCCTCTTCATTCAATCCCTGTTCGATCTCAGTGTATCCTCCGCTCGACCATCCCGTTTGCACTTTTATTGACATCTTCTTACCGTTTTTCAGAACGGTGACCATCATTTCTCCCCCCTCTCTGCTCAAGGCGCCGGTCGGCACAACCAGAACGTCTTCTCTGCTATCGAGATAGATGTTCACTGTGGTGGTCATCTCCGGACGCAGCCGCTTATCCCTGAAATCCTCGATATCGATGGTTGCTATGTAATTCACCACGTTGTCCTGAATAACCGCTTTGGGATAAATCGCGGTCACGGTACCTTCAAAATCGATGTCCATATAGGTATCAACGGTAAAAACCGCCTTCTGGCCCACCTCTATTCTTCCGATATCGGTTTCATCCACGTAGGCCCAAATTTCCAGGCGGTTCAGGTCTATGATATTAACGAAAGTCGGAGCGGAAAAGCTGGCGGCCACGGTTTCTCCTTCCTGCGTGGAGACAGAGGCCACCACCCCGCTAATGGGAGACTTTATCTTGGTATAATTCAACTGCACTTCCGCGTAGGCGAGGTTGGCCTGAGCCTGCCTGAACTGAGATCTTTTAATCTCGAAGGATTTTTCCGCGAGATCAAGCTGATTTTGTGAAATGAAATTCTGCTCCAGCAGGGACTCCTGACGCTTCATATCCAGCTCCGCGTACCGGTAGTCGGCAAGAGAATTTTCCAGAGCCGCCTTCGCCTGATTGTATTTAGCCCTCAATTCGGTGGGATCGAGCTCAGCGATCAGCTGGCCTTCCTGAACCACGTCACCGATATTGGCGTGAAGTTTTTTGACAATACCGGAAACCCGTGAGCCCACCCGCACCTCTGCCCCTACTTTCGGCTTGATAATACCCGTAGCCAGAACGCTGGCCCTTATATCCCGTCGGCTGACAGAGACGGTTCTGTACTTACCTCCTTCACCCCCCCTATCTCCGGAAAATGCTCCTTTCAGAATCAGGATAAAGATCGTTACCGCCACAGCAGCGGCGATTATTAAGATTGTCCACTTTTTCATTGAATTATCTCCTCGATATCGTCCGAACCCACGGCGCGCTTGAGCTCCGCCAGAGAAATCTGAAAATCAGCCAGCGCCTCCACGTAGTTTTCTTCCGCGGATACCAGCGCGGTTTCCGCGTCGATCACCTCCGGCATCGAGCCCACGCCTTCCCTGTATTCCCCTTCCGCGATGCGTAGATTTTCAACCGCGTTCCCATAATAAATCCTGTTACTCATATTACGTTCATAGGCCTCCTTTACAGCCAGATAAGCTTCCCATACTTCAAGACTGATCTGGTTTTGCAGGCTCTGGCCCACCTTTTCCAGGACTCGCAACTCCCAGCTTTCCTGCTCACTGCGCGCCGGCCGGGCGAATCCACTGAAGAGGGGAACACTCAGGCTCAATCCGATATATGAAGTTCCATTTAGATCTGAAGCGCTCTCGCCGTTATAGGTGTAATTTCCGTCCAGCGCTATAGTGGGAAAATAATCACTTCGAGCCATTCGAATAGCCGCCCGCTGCGCCTTCATCTGCTGATTCAGTTCCCGAAGTTCGGGCCTGGATTTATAGGCGGTGTTGATCAGATCCTCCACATCAGCCCGCACGGAGAGTGAATCCAGGGTTAAATCCAGCATGCCCGATTCCATATCGTCTTTAATTCGAATAAGCTTGTTCGCCGGGCGGCCCAGCAGCGTATTCAGATGCCCCGAAGCGGCGAGGAGGCTGTTACGGGCGCGAATCAGCGTCAGATCCGAATTGGAGCGCTCCACCTTCGTCTTTAGAATGTCGGACCTCGACGCCAGCCCGTTCTCGAAACGGGCCCGGGCATAATCGAGGAGCACTTCGGCGCGTTCAAGTGATTTTTGGGCGACAGTTACCATCCGCCGGGATTGCAAAAGCCGGTAATAAATTTCCGTTACATCCCTTGCCAGGTCGGAACTGATCTGAGTGTACCGGGCCCGGCTGGCTTCAAGAGCCGCCTTGGCCGCGTCGTTTTCCGCTTCCCTGCCAAAACCTTCAAACAAAGTATAACTGGCGTAAATTCCGGCCTGATAGCTTTCACGGCTGGCGGAACCGGCGCCGTCCGGCGTTTCCGCGTTGCTGTAACGACCGGCTGAGGCGCCGATGTTCAGCCATGGATAATATTTGGCTCGGGCTTCCCTGATCCGGGCTTCGTTTTCCATTATTCCAAACTTGCTCGACTGTAAGTGGGGATTATTCTGAAACGCCATCCGGAGGCATTGCCGCAGAGTCCATTCCGGAACTTCCTCCGGCCTGGCAAGCGAAGGAGCTGATACCACAAATGCCACCGTGATAATTGAAATCGCTGATTTCCGGATAATCGACACAAACAACTCCACCTGCTTCATTCTACCGCCTCCCGTCTTTTCTTCGTTCCCGGGTATTGTGGTAAGAGCCCGGGAATCTATTTCCGGCGACAAAGCATTCCAGCGCTATATCGAAAAAGGCTTCTCTCTGTTCGGGTGTCAGAATCTTTTTTATTCGAAGAAAATGATCTATTGCCAGATGCTGAGATTGTTTCTGCAGGCGCCCGATTTCTTCAATGGTTTCTCTGATTACAAAGCTGTCTGGTTCCTGCCGCCTCACTTCATTGGCCAGCCTGAAACGCTCCACCTCCAGCAACCGGGCCAGTGAATCGAGCTCCGCGTGGAACTTGCCGCGATTCTCCTCGAATCGCCGGATTTGCTCCTCCGTCAGTCCTACTTCTTTCTTTATCCGTTCAAATCCCCTCCCCGGACAGCACGTATCCTTTTTCTCCCCTCGACGTAGATAAAGCATGGTAGCCAAAGCCGATATATTGATCAGGGTTACCAGAACAACAGAATATACCAGTACTTTCCTTTTCATCTGGAACTTCCCTCTTCAGAATCCCGGTAAAGGATTGAAATATCCATTGAACCCGGCGGCATCACCGAAAAATAGTCCATGCCCAGCTCCTGCTCGATTCCGGAGCCCCGGTTTTCGCCAAATACTTCCCCTTCAGAAGGGGGAAGGAAACCTGCGCCGATTTGTATTCCTACAAAAATAGTCGCGACTATGACTGCCACAGAAAGTGCCGCCCTGATATAAGGCGACAGGGTGTTCGTCCGCTGTGCCCCCGCTCCTTTTCTTTCTTCTTTCTCCAGCCGGGCCGACAGGCGCGTCCATAAATAGGGGGGCGCGGATACCCGGGGGACGGGTTGTCCGGCCCCCCACAGGTTCTTCAGGCCCCGGCTCATGCTCGCGCATTTTTCGCAGGATAACAAATGCTCGCGAACGAGGGCCTCCTCATCCTGGGGGAGATCGCCGTCCAGATAGCGAAGCAGTTTCTTTTGTATCTTTCTATGCCTCATACAGCTTTCCTCTCTTCTATAAATAGGACACATTATTTCCGGAATACTTGCGCTAAAAATTTAAAAATCATTTCATCATGGAGATCAACTTCTTGGAAAGGTTATTCTTGGCCCTGTGCAGCAATGATTCGACCGCCGGAACACTAACCCCCATTACTTCAGCCACCTGTCTGTAAGATAAATCTTCATAGCGACTTAGAATTACCGCGGTTTTCTGCCGTGCCGGGAGAGACTGGATCGCTTCCTGAACTAACCGCTCTTTTTCAGCCTGCTCGAGTTTGGCGTAAGGGTCCTGGCTTTTATCATAGGGGTCGGGTGCGGAGTGCTCCTCCATGATAAAATCAAGCGATATCAAACGAGTGAATCTCTTGCGCCGCTCCCGGTTCAGACAGGTATTTACAGCTATCCGGTAGATCCAAGACGACAATCCGGCGTCACCGCGGAAATTTCCGATTGAACGAAGAATCTTTATGAAAACTTCCTGGGTGACGTCTTCGGCGTCATGGATGTTCCCGGTCATTCTGTAACAGATATTGAAGATATAATCTTTATAATTATCGAATAATTCCTTGAAGGCGGACTGGTCCTCGGCCTGTAAATTTTCAACCAGCTTGCTTTCATCCATTTGCGTCTCTGGAGGCTAAGTTCAAAAGGACTCATAATTCACGGCACTGAAACTGACTGTCATATAAGTTTAAACGCATGAATTCTGCAAAACTTGCATAAAACCGGCTTATTCCGGTTATTTATAGAGCATACCTTCTTAGCTGTTCCGGGTTTATCTTTTTGTGGGAAGGCTCTCTACAAGTACGGCAAACGGTGGCTGGACGTTATTTCCATTTCCAAGCCGAAGCGCCATCAGGGACAGGGGCGTAAGAGGCACAACTATATGGACCGGATGATGTAAATATGCTAAATCTTCAGAGTCACTTGTTAGCGCAACAATGTTGTTATGATGGAGATTGTCTCCTTGGTATCTTAATCTGTCATCGAATGGAGTTCTATTGATGAGAAAACTGTTGTTTTCAGCTTTAGCGTTTCAGCTCCTGGTCTCCTGCTGGACCGGAAATACCAAATCCGGGATGGGGAGTGAAGACCTGTCCCGGTTTGTCAATCCTTTCGTGGGGACCAGCAGGATGGGGCACACCTATCCAGGAGCCACCGCGCCTTTTGGAATGGTGCAGCTAAGCCCCCAGACCGATTTCGTGCCGATGTACAGTGAAGACGGAAGCTATAACCGCAGAGCGTACCAGTACTGCGCCGGATATCAATACCGTGATTCCACCATCATCGGCTTCGCCCATACCAATTTCAGCGGAACGGGGCATTCCGACCTGGGGGATTTCCTGATGATGCCGGTGACGGGGGATCTGGTCCTGGAACCCCTGAAAACGACTCAAGGAAAGAGGGGTTTCTATTCCACGTGATATACGACGGGTTCTACCGGCGGTTCGACCAGAAGGACGACTTTCCGGAAATGGCCGGAAAGGATATCCGGGCCTATTTTGATTTCGACACAAAAGAAGGGGAAGTGATAAAGATAAAGGGCGCTCTCTCCTCGGTGAGCGCCGCCGGCGCTCTTAAGAATCTGAAAGCTGAGATCCCCCACTGGGATTTTGACAGGACCAGGGCTGAGACCAGGCAAAAATGGAACAGGGAGCTTTCCAGAATAGAAGTGGAGGTCCTCTCTGAAGAGCATAAGGCGACCTTTTACACGGCCCTCTATCACACCTGCCTGTCGCCGGTTCTTTACCAGGATGTGGACGGTCGCTACCGGGGGCTCGACCAGAATATCCATGAATCGTGCGGGTTTACCAACTACACCATATTCTCGCTGTGGGACACCTACAGGGCTCTTCACCCCCTGTTCAACCTTATTCAACCGGACCGAAACAACGACATGATTAAATCGATGCTGGCCCATTACGATCAGAGTGTTCACCATATGCTTCCGGTCTGGAGCCATTACGCCAATGAAAACTGGTGCATGATAGGATATCACGCCGCCAGTGTCATAGCCGACGCTGCGGCAAAGGGGGTCGGCGATTTTGACCTGAAGCGGGCTCTTGAGGCCTGCGTCAGCACGGCGGGCGCAAGGTATTTCGACGGGCTGGGATATTACCTGGATTATAAGTACATTCCCGACGATTTGAGCCATTCCTCGGTCTCCAAGACTCTGGAGTTCGCCTATGACGACTGGTGTATCTCGAGAATTGCCGCTCTGGCCGGCGAGCTCGAGACTGAGAAGGAATTCCTGGCAAGGTCGGAGTATTACGAAAACGTCTATGACGCCACTATCGGATTCATGAGGCCCAGGCTCTCCAGCGGCAGGTTCAGAGAGAAGTTCGATCCTCTGGACACACACGGCCAGGGTTTCATAGAGGGAAACGCCTGGAATTACGGCATGTACGTGCCTCAGAATATCGACGGGATGATAAGGATGATGGGAGGAAAGAAGCGTTTCAGCGAGCGCCTGGATTCTCTCTTTACCATGGAGCTGGAAGACAAGTATATAGAAAAGCACGAGGATATCACCCGGGACGGCATCATGGGAAATTACGTTCACGGCAACGAACCGGGCCACCACATACCGTACCTCTATAACCGGGCGGGAAAGCCGGAGCGGACGCAGAGGAGGGGCCGGCTCATAATGGAAAAGATGTACGGCTCCGGGCCGGACGGGCTTTGCGGAAACGATGACGCGGGCCAGATGAGCGCCTGGTATGTCTTCAGCAGTATGGGGTTCTATCCGGTGACTCCCTGCTCGGCCGATTACGCTCTGGGCAGCCCCCTGGTAAGAAAAGCGGTGATAAGGCTGGAAAATGGAAAGGCGCTGAAGATCACGGCAAAAAACCAGAGTGCGGAAAATGTCTACGTCCGGAGGGTTTTGGTCAACGGAAAAGTCCTGGACGGTAATATGTTGCGGCACCGGAATATAGCCGAAGGTGGCGAGATCATCTTTGAAATGGGCGCGGAAGAGGACTTATAAAAAATGACGCCCGCATGTGATTAAGGCCTCGCCCCGCTGTATGAGGACTAATACTAGTAACTCCATGCTCCTTACCGGAAAAGCTTTTTCAACACGGCTATATATCCTTTCGAAGGTTTCTCCGGGGGACCCGATCTGAAGATGGGGGCTCTCTACCCGGCGCTTCGCTTATTGGAGCGCAGCGGAATACTGGACAGCGAGGTGGAGCCCTCAGCCAGCGGGGCTCCCAGAGAGTCCTTTCCATGCTGGCGGCCCTTTTCTACTTATTCTTGCCTCAGCGGTTTATTGCTAATATACTGTGTCCTGCGGAGCGGAAAAAACCGGTTAAATCAAGGAGGAGAGGCAAGTGAAGAGAATCATCCTGTTAATATCTGTCGCGATGCTTATATCCTTCCCTTTGCTCGCCATAGGGAAGGCCGATAATAAAGAGCCGGAGGTCGAAGCGGAGCCGAAATCCTCAGCCACGAGCCATTCGGTTGAGATCGACGGCCGGAAGATCGAATACACCGCAACCGCCGGCTGGCTGATAATGAAAAACCTGCAGGGGGAGCCGATCGCCAGATTCGGTTACACCGCCTACACCAGAGACGGAATCAAGGACATAGCGAAGCGCCCTGTGATGTTCGCCTTCAATGGCGGCCCCGGGTCCTCTTCGATATGGCTGCACATGGGAATACTTGGTCCCAGGCGGGTAGTGGTGCCGGCGGACAAGTTCACGCCTCCATACCGGAGGGTGGATAATGCATACAGCGTGATAGATGTTACCGACCTGGTGATGGTGGACCCGGTGGGCACGGGGTTCAGCAGGACGCTGGGAGAGGCGAAGGGCGAGGACTTCTGGGGAGTCGACCAGGACATAAGGTCGGTCGGAGAGTTTATCAAGCGGTACGTCACTGAGAACGGGCGATGGGCGTCTCCCAAGTATATTCTGGGTGAAAGCTACGGGGGGGTGCGTTCCGCCGGACTGGTCTGGCATATGCAGAAGGCTCACAACATGAGTTTCAACGGTGCGGTGATGGTGTCTCCTTTCCTGAGCATGGATGCGGGTTCAGACGGCGCCGGAATCGACTTGCCCCATGTGCTCTATCTTTCCACGCTGGCCGCGACCGCCTGGTACCACGACGCTATACCGGATAAGCCTGAAAAGCTGGAAGACTTTCTTGATGAGGTGAACCGTTTCGCTTATGACCAGTACGCTCCGGCCCTGATGAAAGGGTACGCCATTTCTGAACCGGAAAAGCGGGCCGTGGCCGAAAAGCTGGCCGCCTGCACCGGAACCAGCGCGGACTACTGGATTAAAGCGGACCTCAGGGTCACCCACCGCCAGTTCCTGCAGGAATTCAAGCGGGACGAGAGATTGATAACCGGCAGAATAGATTCCCGCTATACCGGCCCGTCGCTCAACCCGCTCAGTGAACACATGGACTACGATCCGTTCTTCGCTTCTGTGGGGCCGGCCTTCACGGCCGCGTTCAAGGAATATCTCAGAGAAGAGCTTAAATTCGGGCGGAACGAGGAGTACAATGTCTGGGCTTCTATAACCAGGTGGGACTGGCATCACGGCTCGGCTGGCGGCGGCGGGCGGAAGAGGGCCTGGACTAACATGCTTCCGGATCTATCCATGGCCCTCACCACCAATCAGGGTCTGCGCGTTCTGGTGCTGCAGGGATATTATGACCTTGCCACTCCGGCTATGGCCGCGAGGTATTATATCGACCATCTGGACATACCCCGAAAGGCCAGGCGGCGCGTCGGAGTGGAATATTTCGAGGCGGGGCACATGATGTACCTCCACGAGCCGTCTATGAAGAAGTTCCGGAGGGCGGTGACCGATTTTGTGCTCGGCGCCGGCGGGGATTGAAAGGCTGTCTTCAGGCCGGGCAAACCGGAATGGTTCTGGAAAAAGCGGGTCAACT
Organism: uncultured bacterium; assembly: GCA_964488475.1. Lineage (GTDB taxonomy): Bacteria > Krumholzibacteriota > Krumholzibacteriia > Krumholzibacteriales > WJIX01 > CAZAUK01. Next base: position 54,590 of record CAZAUK010000012.1, on the reverse strand, counting down.
CTTATGCTTTACGGGCCCAGCCGGAACGGTTTAAACTCGAGGACAGGGCGACTCCTGATTTTAAGGAAGCCTTGGCGATCGAAAAGGTTCGAAACCGGTTCGTCTCCCCGCTGGAGGAACTGACGAATGAGATGAAATCTTAAGACGGGCTGGGAGCGCGCCGGCGGATGGAGGGCAGCTCATATGACTGAAAAGAGCGCTGTAAGCGTTGTAGCCGGATTAGTCCTGTGGATCGCCGTGTCCCTGTCCGCGGGGGCCATCGGTTCTCGTTTCATGCCGGGCGCCTGGTACGCCGCTCTGGCGAAGCCCTCCTGGACGCCGCCAGGCTGGGTGTTCGGTCCGGTCTGGGCCGCCCTTTATATTATGATGGGAATCGCCGCGTGGCTGGTCTGGAAGGAGACCGGTTTTTCCGGGGCGAAAGGGCCTCTTGCCCTGTTTTTGATCCAGCTGGCGCTGAACGCCCTATGGTCTTATCTGTTCTTCGGCGCGCGTTCGCCGATGCTGGCGTTCTATGAAATAATCGTCCTGTGGGTCGCCATACTATTAACCCTGGAGGGATTCTGGAGGATAAGACCGTTCGCTGGAGCGCTGCTTATTCCCTACCTGGCCTGGGCCGGCTTTGCGGCGGCCCTGAACTTCAGGCTCTGGCGGCTGAACTTGTAAAAAAAACGGGTCGGAAACGGACGGGAGCCTTAGGCGGTCGGCGGACTGAATGAAAGGAAATGGGAGAGCGATGTCCAGGGCCATTACGCTTTTATTTCTACTGCTGGCTGTGTCCGCCCGCGCTCAGGATATAGATTCCACCGGGGTGGAAAATATCCGCGAGCTTGAAGCAAAAATAGATTCCCTTGGCAAAACAGTAAGATTATTGGAAAGAGCCCTTCAGAGTTCGAGAAACGGGACGGGTGGTGAAGAAGAGCCCCTTGATGAGCTGCTGGCGGTCCTTAATGAAGAAGAGGTTGAAAGAGCGGACCTGGAAAGAAGATCCAAGAGAAACAGGGTCGAAGAACTTCTTGAAGCGATCACCAAGAGGCCCGGCAGGCTCAGTTTCAACGGCGGGTCCACCACGATACTGCAGCGAGGGGCTATCGGAGGGTGCAGCCACACTTACGGGGCCGGGTCTTTTGATATTTACGCTCATACCGCCTTTGGCCCCAACAGCCTGATCTTTTTAGATCTTGAGGCAGTGGGGGGAAACGGCCCCGATGACTGTTTTCCCACTTTTACCAGCTTGAACGATGACGCGGGCTCCACCCAGGACGATGATGGAATAGACCGGGTTACCGTCCTTGAGGCCTGGACTGAATTCACTATGCTGGACAAGCATTGCACCATCACGGCGGGAAAGATAGATCTCACCAACTATTTTGACAACAACGCCTCGGCGAATGACGAGACAACACAGTTTATTACAAGCGCTTTTGTCAACAGCGCGGCCTTTTCCGTTCCGGATAACTCGCCGGGCGCACGTTTCAGAACCACATTGGCCGACCGCTTTCATTTTCAATTCGCCTTTTCCAGCGCGGATAACTCTGGAGAGGACCTGTTAAAGAATATATATAAAATAGGCAGCATCGGATTCACCGTCCTTCCGGATTCAGAGTTTGAATCCAATTTGCGCGTTTACGGTTACCAGCATCCGATGGCGGAAGACGGATTTGGCTGGGGATTGAGTTTCGATAACGTTTCGTTTGGGGCTTTTAATATCTTCGCGCGGTATGGCAGGAATGAAAACGAAGTGGCGGAGTACTGGGGGGTCGAATCAGCCTGGAGCGCTGGAACCAGGTGGGTCAAGAACCTGGCCGGGAATACCACCGTGCTGGCGCTGGCGGTCGGAGAGAATCTGCCGTGCTCCGATACCCCGAAAGATGAAAAGGTAATGGAGATATACGCCCGCCGCCGCATAAACAAGTGGGTCAGCCTTTCGCCCCATATACAAATGATTTGGAACGCTGGAGGCACTTCGGAGAAGTATACCATCTTCGGAGTAAGAACCCATTTTAATTTTTAATCAAGGGGTGGAAAAGAGCGTGAAAAAAATAATCATTCTTCTGGTTATGGCCGTGACAGCATTGACCGGCGTTTCCCGGGCTGCGGGAAAGGAAGAGCCCGTTTTGCAGGAGTACCGCAGTCATTTTAAAAAGGATTATTTTACAGTGGGAGCGTTAATGCAATTCGTATTTGATTTTCAGGATGAGCGCACACTATCCGGAAATAATGGATTCAGCGTGGCGAACGCGCGGCTGAAATTGAACGGTGAATTCGACAGCGGAATGGGATATTTTTTGCAGACGAAATTCGACGCTTCGCCCGCTATACTGGATGCCTATATGAGCTACCGGGTCCGCAAGGCGTTGACCTTGAGGATGGGGCAGTTCAAGACGCCTGTGAGCGCTGAATATCTGATTTCGGCCTCGGACATTGATTTTGTCAATCGGGCCCGGGCGGTGTCGGCCCTGGCCCCGAAGAGGCAGATCGGCGTTCAGGCGGGCGGCGAACTGCTTGATAACAAGTTGAATTACGCAATTTCCATATCGAACGGCAACGGAACAGCTTCCAACAATAATGACAACGGTGATTTTCTATACGCGGGAAGGGTGGAGATTTTTCCAGGATTGTTCGATGAAGATGGGAACAGAGGATTGGAGGTTGGGTTGAACGCGGCCTTCAGCCGGGACGGTGACACGGATCTTGTAGGAGGTGAGATTACGGGTTTTTCAGGAGAAAGGACCCTGCTGGGATTTGATGCCCGGTTCAATTTCCGCGGATTCCTGCTGGCCGCAGAATACATAAACGCGGCGCTGAAGCCCGAATCAGGGGAAGAGATCACCCCTGACGGATTTTACGTCACAGCCGGTTATATGGTTAGAAACAACCTGCAGCTTTTAGCGCGCTGGGAGAGGTTCGATGCGGATGGACTGGGCGGCCAAAACGAACCGCCCGACTGGATGGTTGCCGGAGTTAATTTCTGGCCGACAGGTGTCACCGAGGTCCAGTTGAACTATATAGTGGATATGGATGAGTTGGATCCAGGCAAAAACCAGTTATTGATCAATGCCCAAGTCGCTTTTTAATATAGTGCAGCCGGCTGCAGAGATGAGGAGCTGTTCTGATAGTGGGGATTTTTGATCTGCCTGTATATTCGCTGGCGTTGATATTCTTGGGAGCGGCGTCTGTTATCGGCGTTTTCGGCTCCATGCTGACCGGAGTGGCTGACCAGCTGGCGGATATAACTGGGCTGGGGGAGGCGCTGGTGGGGGCGGTTATTCTGGGAGCGGTTACTTCACTTCCGGGAATCGTCACATCGGTTACGGCCGCCTATGAGGGGCAGGCCGAGCTTGCTGTGAGCAACGCCGTTGGAGGGATAGCCGCGCAGACCGTGTTCCTCGCCATCGCCGATATAGTATACCGCAAGGCGAACCTGGAACACGCGGCCGCTTCGATCGCGAATATAATGCAGGGAGCTTTACTGGTGGGGCTGCTGTCTCTGGCGATACTGGGGATGACCGGCCCCCAGTTTACTCTGTTTAGTATGCATCCGGTTACTTTCCTTCTAGTAGCGGGCTATCTTTTCGGCCTTTGGCAGATATCAAAAGCGAGGACGGAGCCGATGTGGAGCCCGATCCAGACGAGGATAACCCTGCTGGATAAGGTCAGGAAGCCTCAGATAGAGTCCCGAGGAATTTACCTGATCTGGATAAAGCTGGTCATTCTGGGAGGAGTAGTAGGTTTTACCGGCTATCTGGTGGCCAAGGCGGGAATAGCCCTCTCCTACAAGGCGGGCATATCACAGACTGTGGTCGGGGGAATATTTACGGCCGTGGCCACATCCCTTCCCGAGTTGGTCACCTCGATCGCGGCGGTCCGGCAGGGGGCTCTGACCCTGGCTGTGGGAGGGGTGATAGGAGGCAACTGTTTCGACGTTCTGTTCCTGGCTTTTTCCGATGCGGCCTATCGGGAGGGATCCATCTACGCCGCTATAACCAGAAGTCAACTCTTTCTGATCTCCCTGGCTATCCTGCTTACAGGCATTCTCCTTCTGGGGTTATTGCGCCGCGAAAAATATGGAATCGGAAATATCGGATTCGAAAGTTTTTTAATTATTGTTCTCTATGTACTGGCATTTGGGTTAATATTACTCTGAGTCTGACAGAGAAATCCGGCTTGATTCGCCAGGGGATGCAGGTGGGAAAAAAAGAATGAAGATTTTCAAGAAAAAGAAGAAGATCGGTCTGGCGCTGGGAGGAGGGGCGGTGCTGGGGGCCGCTCACATCGGGGTGCTGCGGGCGCTGGAAGAATACGGCATCACGATCAGTCATATAGCGGGAACCAGCATAGGGGCTTTTATCTCCGCTTTCTTCGCTTTCGGGCGAAGCTGGAAGGATATAGAGGAAATTGCCTCTGATTTGAAATGGCTGGATGTTTCCGGACTTTCCTTATCCCAGTTCGGCTTGCTTTCCAACAAAAAACTTGGGGAAGTAATAACCGAGAATATCGGGGAGGTAGACTTCGAACAGGCTGATATTCCATTCGCGGTAGTGGCTACAGACATAACCAGTGGAGATAAAGTGGTGATAAAGGAGGGGCCGGTGGCGGAGGCCGTGATGGCCAGCGCGTGCATTCCGGGGATTTTTGTGCCGGTCGAAAAGTACGACAGGCTTCTGGTGGACGGCGGCATTGTCGAAAACATCCCGGTTTCGCCCCTGCAGGATATGGGCGCGGATTATATCATAGGCGTTGACCTTAACGCCGAACACGCCTATAAGAGGCCCGAGAATATTGTAGAGGTCCTGCTCCGGTCTTTTGATTTTACCATAAAGACAGCTTCGGAATTACAGACTGAAGAGGCTGATTTACTTATAAAGCCGGATCTGTCATCCTTCAACATGGTAGACGCGGATCAAACGGAAGATTTGATAGAGGAAGGTTATTCGGAGGCGAAGAAAAAACTGGATGAAGTCAAATAGATCTTTCGCGGTTTGAGACCGCGAATATCGAGCAAGAAGAGCAAGGTCACTTCAGGAAAGTAGGTTGATATGAGAGTAGCCGGAAAAAGAGGGTTGCTGCCCGCGATTCTGACAGCGCTGGTTTTTTTCTGCGCCGCGGTATTTTGGCTGTCGAACCCGGCCGCTGGCCAGGTGCTCGGGTCCTGCGGGACTCCTTCGGAGGACAAACCGGCGGCGGAGCCTGAAAAGGGCGGCGAGTCAATGACCGTGTCGAGCATGCCGCTGCCCGGAGAGCGCGCCATCAACTTTGAGCTTCCCGCCGTGATCGGCGACGAGATAAAGATGGTAAAGCTCTCCGATTATAACGGTTCATGGAGGGTGGTGTGCTTTTACCCGGCTGATTTCACCTTTGTCTGACCGACCGAACTGGCTGCGGTCGCAGCCGAGGAAACACAGCTTAAGAAGCTGGGAGTGGAAGTCATAGCGATCAGCACCGACACGCATTTTTCTCACTGGATGTGGAAGAAGACCTCGCCCACGGTCAAGAACGTCTGGTACGCCATGGCGTCCGATCCGAGCGGCAGCGTTTCGAGGGCTTACGGAGTCTGGAAGAGTTCATCGGGCCTCAACCACAGGGGCAGGTTTATCATAGATCCGGAGGGAATCGTTCAGGCGGTCGAGGTGCTTACAGAGCCTGTCGGCCGGAACGTGGATGAGCTGATCCGGCAGATAAAGGCCATGCAGGCTGTACGCTCTAATCCGGGCAAAGCCGCCCCCGCCGGATGGAACCCCGGTGATGAGCTGATCAAGACCGGCAAGGAACAGATAGGAGAATATTAGGAATGCCCGGAAACTCAAGCTATGGAATCAGTTCAGCCCAAGGGAGCCGCGCCTCATTCTGGCACAGTTTGTCAGCGCCCGTTTTATTATTGACCCGGGCTGTCTGAACCTGGTTTTTCAGGAGGTTTGAACTTGCAAGAAAGAAGCTGGTTGGCGGATTTTATAATCACCTTTGTGGTTACTTTTATCGTTACACTTCTGGTGACACTTCTCTGGAGCTTGATAGCTCACGGTGCGCCCGAGATAGACTGGGAGACGTCTTTTAGATTCGCGATCATTTTTGGAATCGTGGTTCCGCTTACGGGGCGCTGGGGGCGCGGCAAAGGGGAGTGACGGGGGTGAATGAGCGGTTGGCTTAATCAGTAACACGGCGCCGCGGCCTTCGGCAAAAAGGCGCGGCACCTCCATCGGGAGCTGACAGGGAGAAAGATGAATTTTATTGAGAGGATTATGGGGCTTTCCGGAACTTTTTTAACCTTGGCCGCGACTGCCCTGGTAATAATAGTGGGAAGGTTGATTCTCAACCGGATGGTGAAGGATAAGCGGGTCCTTCCCTATCACCGGCAGTTTTTTACAATGGTCCTGTTCCTTCTGGGCCTCTTTATCGCCGTAGCTTTGCTGCCTCTTCCGACCGAGATCCGCCTGGAGATCCTCAGTGTCCTGGGAATTTTTCTCAGCGCGGTGATAGCCCTGTCAGCGACCAGCCTTGTAGGCAACGCTATGGCCGGGATAATGCTTAGGTTGATGAAGAGTTACCGGGCGGGGGATTTTATCGAGTTCGACGACTTTCTGGGAAGAGTAACGGACATAGGAATGCTTCACACCGAGATTCAACTGGTGACCCGGGATATTATGACCCTTCCCAACTCATTGCTGATCAAGAAAGTGGTGAAAGTCACCAGAAGATCGGGAACTTTCGTTAACGCGGGAGTATCGATAGGGTACGCCCAGTCCCACGGCAGTGTCGAATCGGCGCTGAAGGAAGCCGCCGAGACGTGCGGCCTGGCAGAGCCCTTCGTCTTCGTGGACGAGCTTCTGGACCACGCGGTCCGCTACCGGGTCTATGGTCTTCTGGAGGAGTCCAGCCAGCTGCTCAGTAAAAGTTCTGAACTGCGCTGCTCGATACTGGATACGCTCCACGGCCACGGTATCGAGATCATGTCTCCGTCTATAGTCAACAGGAGAGAATATGGTCCCGATTTCCTTTTCGCGCCGCGTGAAAAAGCACCGGCCAAGGAGAGTCCCAAGCCGGAGGATATCGAGGGATTAGCTTTCGACCGGGCTGAAGAGGCGGAATCGATAGAACAGCTATACGCCCTGGAAGAAAAGCTGAACCACGAGATGGCTGAGATGGCTGGAAAAGGGGATGAGGAAGAAGCCGGCCTGGACAAGGAAGATACAAAGAAGAGAAAATCATTCATCAAGGAACGCCTGGAAAGAATCAAGACAGAAATTGAGAAGAGAGAAAAGGAGAAGAAAAAGAAGCGCCTCGACGAGAGCGCTTCTGAATAATCTGGACCGAAGGAATGAACCGTTAATAGTTTGGCGTCGAGGGAGGCAGAATGAGTGAGAGGATAAGCCTGATCGACGTTGGGGCGCGGGGCGGTATCAGTGACAGGTGGAGACCGTTTTACGGCCTTCTGGATGTCCTGGCATTCGAGCCGGATCCATCTGAATGCGAGAAGCTGAATTCCGGGTCCTATCCGTACTCGATAAGGTTTATTCCGGCCGCCCTGGGCGAGCGGGACGGCCAGGGAGCGAAGCTTTTCATCTGCAGGCAGCCGGGCTGTTCCAGCAACCTGAAACCGAACATGAAATTATGCCGGAAGTATTCTTACGGAAGAGCGATGGAAGTGGTGGGCGAGCGGGAGGTCACTCTTCACCGCATGGACACGGTGTGCGGTGGGTTCAAGCCCGATGCGATAAAGATCGACACACAGGGAACCGAGCTGAACGTGCTCAAAGGGGCGGAGGAGTCGCTGAAAGCGGCCCTGGCAGTGGAGCTCGAGGTCGAATTCGTTCCTCAGTACCAGGATCAGCCCCTTTTCGCAGATCTGGATTCTTTCATGAGGAAGAACGGGTTTATTCTCAGAGGGCTGAGGCGGAGTTTCTGGAGGACCGGGGCTGAACAGATCCATTCAGACGGCGGCCAGATAATTCACGGCGACGCTTTATACTACCGCCCTGAACGGATAGACTGCCCAAAAGGGCATATCATCCTCTCCGCCTACCGGCAGTACGATCTGCTGGCCCGTTTGGGCGCCCTTGAGTCGATCCCCCCAAAATCGATCTTCCAGCGCCTCGCGGGACGGGCCTTGTCGAGAGTCTCAAATCGCCGGCTGAGGCGTTTTGTTGACAAACTTCGGCCGGCTGAGGCGGAGGACTGGCACGACCCGGATTTTTTCTGATTCCTTTCAGGCCGCGCTCTGGAGGAGTATGGATAGAGGAGGCCGCCGCGAGATAGTTTCACCGGGAAAGACGGAAGGGCTGTTTGCCGCCCTGGTGTTGGCCTTCGCCGATTCAGCGCTCCGGCGGGTCGAATCAACGGGGTTTGGCGGGCTGGGGGATGCGGGGATACGTCACAGTCTTTCCAGAAGCATCTGAGAAAGTTCGACGATGTGATTCCGCTCCTCGTCTATCACCTCATGTACCATATTCTTGTGCTGGCCGGATTTTATAAGCTCCTTCATCTCCAGAAAGAACAGCAGGGTGTTTTTTTCCTGCGCCAGGGCCAGCTTGATCGCCTCCACGTCGTCGCCAACGCTTCGGGCCATCTCCACGGCGTCTTCACTCTCCATGTACTCTCTTTTGGACAGGAAGGAATTGTAATACTCTTCATACTCGCCGGAAAAATCCTCCTGGGGGACGTAGTCGCCCAGGTCGTCCAGCATCTTCTGAAAGCGCTCGGAATGATGAATCTCCTGTTTTCGAATTTCGAGGATCTCATTCCGCAGTTTGGGATCTTTTACTTTTTCGGCTAAAGCTTCGTAGAAGAGGGCGCCGACATCCTCGTCCCGTTTTGCCAATCTTATCAATTCACGCGCGTCGATTACCGCCATAGATATGCTCTCCTTTCTCGGTGATTAAACAATATTCCGGCCCCGCCGCCAAGAGTTATTCTAACCGGCCGCGAGAAGCCTGAAATAGACCGCCAGGGCGAAGAAAGCGGGCACCCAGAGCCCCACGAATATTCCAAAACGCTCGGCGTTGGCCTTGCTTTCCGGCGAATCACCTTTCTTTATGAACCAAATCGCTATTGAGGCGAATATCGAGACAAATCCAAGAACCAGACAGATCACACTGAGAATGTTTAGAGCGGAAACGGCCATGACACCGTCCTCCTTTCGATTTCAATTATATCCGGAACCTTATGTGCCGGTTGAAAGATTAAAGCAAAAAACAAGAGATTGTTAAATAATTTTCTTTCTATTTCATGATAAACCCGCTAAGCAAAATGAAATTAGTTTTTCATTGACAAAAACCAGATATATAAAATATAAATTAAGAATAATCTTGATAGGGACATCACGAAGATCATCCGGTTTTTGAATCTTGAGTTGTGAATCAATTTTAAAACGGAAGGCGGGTAATTGCCATGAGAAAGATATTATCTATCTTGCTTGTCATGATCTTGGTGGCGGCTGTGGCCGGATGCTCCGGAGAGAAGAAAGAGCAGGAACCGGAGCGGAAGGCTCCGCCCGAAGCCAAAATGGCGCCCAAAAAGGATATAGTTGAAATCGCAGTCGCCGACGGGCGGTTTAAAACTCTGGTAACCGCGGTAAAGGCAGCGGATCTGGTAAAGACGCTGAAGAGCGAAGGCCCGTTTACTGTATTCGCTCCCACAGATGAAGCTTTCGCCAAACTGCCGGAGGGGACCGTGGACGCTCTATTGGAGGATATCCCCAAGCTGAAGAACATCCTGCTTTATCACGTCGTTCCCGGCAAAGTAATGGCCGCCGATGTAGTCGAGCTTGAGACCGCGCAGACAGTGATGGGTGACTCCGTGTCTATAGCTGTTTCCGGGGATAAGGTGATGATAGACGACGCCGCCGTTGTGATCACCGATATCGAAGCGTCGAACGGAGTGATCCACGTCATCGACAGTGTGATACTTCCATCTGAGTAATAGTTTTTCTCAAGCGTGGTATCCGGTTTCTCGCTGTCCGGCAATACCGGCCCGGTTGAACCGGCACTCCGTTTGACTGGAGGGATGTATGGTTATGAAAGTCAATAAATTCTTATTCCGGTTTTTTGCTCTCTTAATGATCGCCGCTTTCGCTCTGACCGGCTGCGACGAAAAAGAATCGCCCACAGACATGGGAGCGGGCGCCGAACTGAGGGTTATCCACGCCTCGCCCGACGCTCCGGCTGTGGATATATACGCGGAGGGAGTGAGCAGCCCTCTTATTGAGAATCTGGACTATAGCGAGGTGAGCGATTACCTGGCCCTTGATCCGGGAACGTATAACATTCAGATACGGGCCGCCGGCTCAGATCCCGGTTCTACTCCCGCCTATGAGACAGGCGATCTCGATATTCCCGCGGACGCCGAGATAACGGCGATCGCGGTTGGTTTGCTGGGCAGTTCGGATGAAGCTGACAAGTTCAGGGTAATGCCCATTACGGAAATCTTCGATGATCCGGGAACGGGTAACGTCGCTGCCAGGATAATACACGGAGCCGCCGACGCGCCCCCCGTGGCGATAGACGTAGGCAACGACGGCGCCCCGGAGATAACTGATTTCGCGCTTTTTGACGACACCGGCCAGGGGGGAGTGCTTCTGCCGTCGGAAACAGAGCTTCAGATCGGTATATGGGCGGGAAGCCCCCTGGAGCGGGTAACAGCCTTCACCACTCCCGCTCTTCCCGACGGCGAGGAGCTGTTCATCATAGCGACCGGCCTGCTCTCCAGGCTTCCCAGAGAGAAGGAAGGCTTCAGCCTTCTTGCCGTAAGAAAGAGCGGGGCGATGGGTCTGGTAAAGCAGAACCCGGTGGTTTACGCCCTTCACGCTTCTCCCGACGCCCCGGCGGTGGATATATACGCCGGAGAGACCATGCTGGTGGAGAATATTGATTGGGGCCGGATCAGCGATCCGGTGCAGGTGCCTCCCGGCTCCTACCAGCTGGATTTTACCCCTACCGGAAGCGCCGTTATCGCCGCGAGCGATTCGGTCAAGAACCTCTTTCGGGGAAACCGGTATCTTGCGATAGCTTCAGGCTATCTGACAGAGACACCCGACTTCCAGCTCATACCTCTGGCGGAGTTGTTTAACCTGATTGCCGGAGATCCTCTGGTCAGGGTCGTCCACGCCTCGCCGGACGCGCCGGCGGTAGACGTCGGGCCGGTGGTAGAGGGGGATGTATCCTTAGTCGCCGACTTCGAAAACCTCGCCTTCACCGAATCCTCTCCCGCGGCGGGAACCGCCCTTTCGGTGGGAGCTGTGACTATAGGGATAGCGGCGACCGGGCAGACCACTCCGCTGTTCTCATTCGATCTCAATATAACCGCGGGGCTCAGGGCTTTCGCGGTGGCGGCCGGCTCTGTATCCGGCCCCGGAGAATCTTTTCAGCTGCTGTTAGTTGACACGACATCGATGCCCTGGGTCTCGATATCGGTACCTCCAAATGAGTAAAAGCGCTAGCGCGCAGAGGAGTTTTCTCTTCTCCGCGCGCTTTTTTATTTCAATTGATAAATAGAAATAAAAGCGCACGTTTCATATTGCGGGAATTCGCAATATTCAGTTGAAACAAATCCTTATTCTTTTATTGAAAAAACGCCGCTGAAATGTCATAAAATCGATAAAGAGTTGTCGGTGCCGCGCACTTAACCTGGGAGGAGCCTCAATTGGAGGAAAGAAAAAGAATTGGCATAATCATCTGTGACCGCTACCGCAGATGCGCCGGCGGTAAGTGCTTCAGGTCTCTGCGCGAGAGGGCGGGAGCTTTCAGCAGGTACCGGGACACCGAAGTGGAGGTGGTCGGGTATACCACCTGCGACGGCTGCCCTGGAGGAAACATCGAATACGCGGTCGATGAGATGAAGCAAAACGGAGCGGAGATCATTCACCTGGCCACCGGTCTGGTGGTGGGTTATCCTCCATGCCCATATATAACATATTTTAAAGATTTTATCGAGGAGCGGTACGGCCTGGAGGTCGTTTACGGAACACATCCGATACCACAGAAATATCTTAATATGCATGAAAAGCTGGGAACCTGGGAATCCCCCCAGTGGAAAGAGATTATCAGACCGGCCATGGAGCGGGAAGAGGAAATACGCCTGTCCTATGACTAGGGCGCTTGGCCATTTGATTATTCGGCCGAAGGGCCTCCGTTATGAGAAAAGCTCTGGAAGATGAAGACTGGCAGGTTTGAATGTACGCCAGGACATTTATGGAAGAAGACTAAATATAAAAATATAACCTGACCGGATTGGCCTTATTACGGAGGGCTTCGCTTAGAAAGTTGAACATATTCATATTGGATAAAGACATCATCAAGTGCGCGGAATATCACGCCGACCAGCACGTGGTCAAGATGATCCTGGAAAGCGCCCAGATGCTCTGTACCGTGCTTCATGAAAACGGGTTGGAGGCGCCTTACAGGCCGACCCACGCCCACCATCCATGCACTCTCTGGACCGGCAAGTCCCTTTCCAACTGGAGATGGCTTAGCGGGCTGTCTCTGGCTCTTAATGAAGAGTTCAGGTTCCGTTTCAACCACTTGAGGGATCACAGTTCGGCGAAGGTCATTGCAAGCCTACCCGAGCCTCCTCTCGAAGACATAGGCCTGACCGAGTTTGCCCAGGCGATGCCGGAGGGATACCGGGTGCCGGCTGACGCGGTCAAGGCTTACCGGCGGTTTTACGTCGAGGAAAAGTCATGCTTCGCAACCTGGACCAAAAGACCTGTTCCTGGCTGGTTTGAAGAGGGACTGGCGGGAAGGTGTAAGTAAGTTCCGGCTGTTTTATTAATACGTCTTTTCAAAAATTACATGATTGCGGCCATAAAAAAATTCATGGTATGATAGCTAGCGTAAATCCACGAATTTTTAGTTTTACCAACGGAGTCTGAACCTGTGATGAAGAAGCAGGTCCGCTGGAATCATCTTTTGCCGGTAATAAATCATTTCATGGAGGGTTAATTGGCGCGCACCGCACCTTTTGACGAATGTTCTAGAGATTACGACAACTGGTTTGAGAAAAACCGGGCGGCCTATCTCAGCGAGCTTAAGGCCGTGCAATCCCTGTTGCCGGACTTTTCGCGGGGTGTGGAGATAGGGGTGGGCTCGGGAAGATTCGCCGCTCCCTTGGGGATTGGCTACGGGGTGGAACCTTCAGGCTCGATGGCGGTTATTGCCGGGGGAAGGGGAATAAAGGTTTGCGGCGGGGTGGCTGAGGATTTGCCTTTCGCGGACGGATGTTTCGATCTGGCGCTTATGGTCACCGTTCTCTGCTTCGTGGAAAGCGTTGAAAGAGTTTTGTCTGAAGCTAAACGAATTCTGGCCGATGGCGGATTTCTGGTTGCAGCCATCCTTGATCGGGATACAGAACTGGGGAGAATTTACAATAACAGCAAATCGGACTCGTATTTTTACCGGAATGCTGAATTCGTCTCTTATGAAGAGATTGCCGGCGCTCTTGAATCGGCGGGTTTTACCAGAGTACGGGCGGTTCAGACAATATTCGATGAACCTTCCCGTATGAAGCAAGGCTCGAATTCGAGACCCGGTCATGGCCGGGGATTATTTGTAGTTTTAAGATGCGAAAAACAATAAAATAGCGGGTTTACAGCGGCGGCGGAAATGAACCGTAAATCAGATCGAGTTATAATCAGATGGGTTTTCCAGTAAAAAGGGAGGAAGAGGTATGAAAAGGTTTTTTCTGGCTGTTCTCGCGGCCGCGCTGGTTTCAGCGGCGTTTGCCGATTCCAGATCCCAGATTCCCCTCACCATGAATTATCAGGGAGTCCTGGTCGATTCCGGGGGAGAGGTAGTACCTGACGGTATCTACAGCGTATCATTCAGTCTTTACGAGGCGGATGAAGGCGGCTCGCCCGTATGGACGGAAACTCAGGATGTGGATGTGAGCAAGGGTATCTTCAGCGTCGTGCTGGGCGCGGCAACTAATCTTGATATACCGTTTAACACCCAGTATTGGCTGGGCGTTTCAGTTCAGTCCGAACCCGAGCTGGCTCCCCGCGCCCCCCTGACCAGCACCCCTTACGCGTTTCAGGCGCTGTCGGTGTCCGGATACACCAATTTCTTCCCCGCTGAGGGCAAAGTCGGCATAGGGACCGCCGCCCCGGTGGAGAGGCTGGACGTAAACGGCGCCGTAAGGCTGGGGCCTTCGGCAGGCGAGTACGACGGCACCATAAGGTGGACGGGCCTGGACTTTGAGGGATATGACGGAAGCGTCTGGCGGTCTCTCACCGCGGGCGGCAGCGGCACTCTGCCTCCGGGCGGTCTGGGCTATACCCTGCGCCACGACGGGGCTGAATGGGTGACCGATACCCTTCTCTATAACAACGGGACCAATATCGGTATAGGGACAAATAATCCCGATTCACAGCACGCCCTGCATGTGGCCGGGCTCTCGCGCTTTGAGACTCCCGCGGGGCTTCTCAGCATCACCACTCCTCAGTCGTGCCCCGGGATTATAGCGTATCCCGGCGACGGGGGACACCGCCGTGACATAGTATTCAATTCAGCGGGGATGTATCTTTCGTCAAGCCCCAGCGCCGCCGCGCCGACCGCGTGGACGGGGCTTTCCGTTCTGGAGAACGGAAGGATCGGAATGGGCGCCGTCAACCCACAGGAAAAGCTTCACATAAAGGAGGACGGCCCGGCCTACGCCTACCTGGAGGCTCCCTCCGGCAACCCAAGCGGAATCGCTCTGGGCGTGGCCGGAACTATTGAGTGGAGGATGCTTTACAATCCAAACGAGGGCACCCTTCAGATGTACAAAGAAGGGTCCGGAGCAAAAATGGTCATCGGGGATGGAGGAAGGGTGGGTATTAACACTACTACCCTGGGAGGCATAGACATGCTGGAGGTCCATGACACCGATCCGGCCTTTAATGACGCGGCTATCACCGGGTATTCATACTTTACCGGAGGCACAACGATAAATGGCGCGATCGGGGTAGCCGGAATCCACACAGATGATAATGTTGGGGGAATCGGAGTTTACGGCGAGGCTTACAGCGCGATTCCTCCAGGTAACAGCCAGGTGGGCGTCTATGGGTACAGCAATGACGGGTATGGAGTATATTCGGACGGGACCCTGGGCAGCAGCGGTCCGATAATGTCGCTGGCGCCTACCAGAGATTACGGTGACCGCGAGGTCTACGGCGTCCAGTCTACGGGGAACTGGTTCGAGGATTTCGGGACCCGGCGGCTGAACGGAAAAGAGGCGACAGTGACCGTAGATCCCATCTTCGCCCAGACGGTCAATCTGGACGAGGCTTATCATGTTTTTCTCACTCCCCTGGGAGACGCCGGACTCTATGTAGCGGAAAAGGCCGCGGACCATTTTAAGGTCAGAGCCCGCGGGAGAGACGGAGTGGACATCTCTTTCGACTATCGGATCGTCGCCAGGAGGCGGGGCCACGAGAGAAAGCGGCTGGAGGCTGCCAAAGACCCCTCCGGAATGATAAAGGGGATGCAGCAGAAGCGCCGCGCCAGAATGAAAAGGGAATAACAGCCCGGAAAGCCGCCCCGGCATTTTATAGACCGAAAGGCGCGGACTGAACAGAATCATTTTAACGGAGCCGGGCGTTCAACCGGTCAAAAAACCTGAAAGGGTGGAATTATGAAAAAACCTTTTGTTTTTACATCAATTTTTCTTGTTTTCCTGGTTTCAGCCTTGACCCTCCGCCTGATGTCAAGTCATACCGCGCGGGCGGCTTCAGAACCGGGGGTCGGCGGGACTTTGAAGGGAAGGTATGTGCTCTCAGGCGATCGCCTGAACCAAACTCAGTATTATCATATGAAAACGATACTCACCGGCTACTCTCCCGGCGGTGAGATGGAGAGCTTCGACCGGTATGAATCGCTGCTTAAATGCGAGCCCGCGGGTGAGTTTGATGGCAAAGCATTTACTTATACCTGCTTCGGGTTTACCCTTGAACAGGGAGACACCGCCAAAATCTCAATACCCGCTCTTGAAGGATGGAGCTATCTTTTCGAGCCGGGTATCGACGAGAGCGGACAGGTTTTTGGAATCGACCACTCCCGGTTTGAGGGGCTCTCAGATTCGAACGGGGATGTTGTCCCGATGGACAAGTCGTATCTTATCTATAACACTTTCATCGATTTTCACTCTTTCTGCGACGTTTTCGCGGAGCCTTCCGATGAAGGCGCGGGAATACAGGATCTTGAAAGGGTGGGGGAGAGGATAGTGCACTCGGCGGCCTTTTCGAAGCCGCCGGTAAACCTGGGAAGCGCTATCCTGGAAGGGTCTTATTTTCAGAACGGGGAGATAGCTCTCGAGTTCAAGGGTTTGAGCGTGGTGGACGGACGTTCCTGCGCCCTGATAGAATATGATTCGGGTGAGAGTTCATACAAGATGCTGATGGAGCCGGTTCCCGGAATGGAGATAGAGACCGTGGGAAGGTCCCGCTACACCGGCGATATCCACAAGGACCTTGAGACCGGCTGGGTTCAAAAGGTCACCATGATAGAATTCGTGGTAAGCGAGACCAGTCTGCCCATGCCGCCCCAGAGGATAAACTCGATCGTGGAGCGGAATATACTGATCAGGAATCTGGACCGCGAAGAATGGGAGGAGAGACAGAGAGGTGATTGATCCGGTGATGATCACTTCGGAGCAGCTTAGAGCAGTGGGAGATGAGATGGAACTTCACGCAGGTACCAGGGAACTGATCGGTCATGGCGAAAAGGTGGCCGCGCTGGTCGATTTTCAGGGACCGGCCGGAAATATATGGTCTGCTCCCAGTGGTTCACGATGAGAGAGGGAAAGGCCTCCCGGCTTGAGGCCGTTTGCGGCCTTCGTTCTTTTTCTTGAGGCCGGGGAGGAAGGCTGGCTCGGCGATTAATTTAAGCGATAGGATTAGCGTAAACCATTAACTTTAAAGGAACGGGCGCTCATGGAAACGGATTTAAATATCGATCTTCCCCGCCTTGCCTCTCGCCTGGATGAACTGGCAAAGATAGGAGCTTCTCCTGAAGGGGGCGTGACCAGGCTGGCTCTCAGCGATGAGGATGGGCGGGCCCGCGATCTTGTCGCCGGCTGGATGGAGGATCTGGGCCTGGAGATTCAGGTGGACGGAATCGGCAATATAATCGCCTTAAGAGGAGGGCTCGAGGACGGCCCTCCGGTGATGGCGGGTTCTCATCTGGATACGGTCAGCTCGGGAGGAAGCCTGGATGGAAGCTACGGCGTCCTGGCCGCTCTGGAGGCGGTGGCGGCACTGAAGGAAAATAGCATTATGACCAGGCTGCCTTTAGCCGTTGCCGTTTTCACCAATGAAGAGGGGGTCAGGTACACTCCCGACATGATGGGAAGCCTGGTGTATTGCGGAGGGTATCCTCTGGAAGAAGCTCTGTCGGCGGATGGCATCGACGGGACGATCCTGGGAGACGAGCTCCGGCGGATAGGGTACGCCGGTGAACACCCTTGCGGTGAGATCACCCCCTCAGCGTTCCTGGAGCTTCACATAGAGCAGGGCCCATATCTGGAGAGCGCTCATATACCGGTCGGCGCAGTGGAAAAGGTCTCCGGAATATCCTGGCGGGAGATAACCATCACCGGTGAATCAAATCACGCCGGCACCACTGCGATGAAGCAGAGGAGAGACGCCGGAGCGGCTGCCGCGGCTATCATCTCCTACGTGCGGGAGATGGCTCTTAAGATAGGAGGCGACCAGAAGGGAACTTGCGGATCTGTGGAGTTGTCTCCAAATGTTGTAAATGTTATTCCGGGTCGGGCGGTCGTAACGGTCGACCTGAGAAACAGCGAGGAAGAGGCTCTTCGGGAATCGGAGTACCGGCTTTCCGAACACCTGGACAGGACCGCGAAGGAGTATGGAGTCACAGTGGCCAGCCGCCGCCTGGCCCGTTATAAACCGGTTGATTTCAGCGGCAAAATCGTGGACGCGATAGAGAGCGGGGCCAAAGAGCTGGGATACAGGGTGGCGAAGATGACTTCCGGGGCCGGTCATGACGCACAGCTTATGGCGCGGATCTGCCCCGCGGCGATGATATTTGTTCCCAGCAGAAACGGAGTAAGCCACAGCCCCGCTGAGTATACCGCTCCTGAATTCCTGAAAGCGGGCGTGGATGTCCTGCTCCGGTGTCTGCTGAAACTGGCGGGGCCGGCAGGTTGACACCGGATATTTTGCAAATCGCGGGCGCCGGGCAAGAGAGGATCAAGTAGAAGAACCGCCGTTCTGCGGGCGGTGGACGCGGGCGAAACGGTTCGGCAGATATGGAGGTGTAGATATGTCATTTTGCGCCGCGATAAATTGTATGGATGGAAGGGTTCAAATCCCCGTGATCGAATACCTGCGCGAGAGATGCGGTGTTGAGTACGTGGACATAATCTCCGAGGCAGGCCCCGTGAAAATACTTTCCGCGCGTCCCGATTCGGCGGACGCCGATTCTATATTCGAGCGGGTCGATGTATCGGTTAAAAAGAACGGCGCGAGGAGCCTGGCGCTGGTCGCTCATTTTGACTGCGGCGGCAACCCTCTTCCCAAAGGCGACCAGCTGGAGCAGCTGGGCAAGGCCCTGAATCTTCTCTATAGCAGGTATCCCGAGCTTGAGATAATCGGGCTTTGGGTCGACGCGGAAGGGGAAGTCGAAGAGATAGGAATGTAAACCCGTCCGTGCTATTGAGGCCTTCCAGCCGAGCGGTTTCCCCCGCTCACTTGGGATGTTCGAGTAGTTGAGGCTTTTCAGCCGAGAGGTCTTCCCCGCTCACTGGAGATGTTCAAGGAGTCGAG
The DNA here is from genome assembly GCA_964488475.1 of uncultured bacterium. GTDB lineage: Bacteria > Krumholzibacteriota > Krumholzibacteriia > Krumholzibacteriales > WJIX01 > CAZAUK01. Next base: position 35,839 of record CAZAUK010000012.1, on the reverse strand, counting down.
GCCCTCCAGCCGAGCGGTCTTCCCCGCTCACTGGAGATGTTCAAGGAGTCGAGGCCCTCCACGGCCGAGCGGTCTCCCCCGCTCACTGGAGATGTTCAAGGAGTCGAGGCCCTCCACGGCCGAGCGGTTTCATCGATCGCTAAAGACGCGCACGGAGCTATATTTGATTGGAGTGAAAAGTAATGATTAGAAGAAAAATATCCAGGGCGGCCTTAAACTCTGTGGCTGCGGCTGCGGCCTTTCTCTGTTGTGTCCGTCCGGTTTTCGCCGGGCCGGGGGAGGCGGCAGGCGCGGACAGCCTGTCAGGGTTGAAAAATGCGGCGGAGGCGAATTCAGCTGAAAAAATCATCGAATCCTATACCGATGATTTCAGAGAAGATCCCACCGCCGGCGAGCCGGCACTGACTTTTGGTGTTAGGGTCAGAGGATTCGGAACCTGGACGATAAGCCTGGATGAAGATGGCGCGGTGGGACTTGAACCCGGGTCCCCTTCGGACCCCACTTTTCTCTATACCACAGACCTTGGAACCCTGCGGGCTATGAACAGAGGCGACCTGGCCGTTTTCACCGCTATGGGAAAGGCTTCCAGCTCCGATTTCGCGCCTATGGACTTCGAGCTCATGGAGGGGTACCAGCCGCCTGAAGATTTCATGGAAGTATTCGTCCCATTCACTTTTCACTTCTGGACAAAAGGGGTTCCGGAGATGGTGAGGTTCGGGGAGGAAAAATACACCAGGGTCGTTCACGGCGCCAACGTTGTGGCGCTTTATTACCAGAAGGGCCTGCGCTCGGCCTGGTATCAGATAGAGAAGGGCCAGCATATCAACGAGCCGGTCGAAGATCAGACCAATCCCTTTCCCACTCTGGTCATCTTTACCCGGGGAAAGGCGGACGCCCGAATAGGAGGCAAGAAGATCTCGATCGAGGAGGGAAGGAGTGTTTTGATACCTGCCGGTGTGTCACACGAGTTCTGGAACGAAAGCGACATTCCGGCGGAGTTCATAATAATCATGTTTGGGGAGGGGGCGTAGGGCAGCTTGTTCAGCGTCCGCCCCTGAAGCATCTGAAGGAGTATCCCGGCGGAGCTCATAATGATCACGTTCAGGGAAAGAATTTAGGGCAGCTTGTTCACATCCACCAGCCCCCAAGCGTCTAATGCATATAGCTTCCGGCATTTATATCTATCGTGGTTCCCGTTGCGTGATCCATCATTCCGGCGGCTATGAAAACCGTCACCGGGGCTACATCTTCAGGCCTGGTCAAGGTCGGCAGGGACAGTTCTTCCATGATCTCCTCGATTCCGCCCCCTTCAAGATGATCTTCTATCATCTCGGTATGTACAAACCCGGGGGCGATCACGAATGATTTGATATTGTATTTCCCGAAGGAACGCCCTATCGACCGGCTGAGAGAGACTATGCCTCCCTTCGACGCGGCGTAGGCGAGGTGATTTTCCTTCTCTCCCCTGAAAGCCGCCCGGGAGGCGATGTTGATTATGCGCCCCCCGCCGGTTTCCCTGAAATGCTTGATAGCTTCGTGGCAGAGCATACCCGCGGAGGTAAGATTTACCGCGATGGTCTTTTCCCAGGCTTCATACCATTCATTGAGCGGCCCGCCGACCGGAGAGTTGTCGAATATTCCCGCGTTATTGACCAGTACGTCAATCTTTCCAAACTTATCCAGCACATCGCCGAAGAGATCTTTTACGTTCAGGGGGGCTTGGAGGTCGGCTCCGAAGGCGGCGGAACCGTTACCCAGCTCATCGGCCAGCTTCTTGGCTCTTTCTTCATTTGTCTTATAATGGACTGCCACTGTGGCACCCGACTCTCCCATACCCCTGGCTATCGCTTTTCCGATTCCTCTGCTGGAGCCGGTTACCAGCGCTACGGTGCCGGTCAGATCTATGTTCATGTCTTCCTCCTTCTTCTTTTGAAGCAAGATGATACAGCAATATGAAAAAGTTATAAAGAATTAACAGGAGATTAAGAAAGGGCCGCTATAGTGACGAGGATCGATTTGAGTGAAATGCTTTGAATATTAAGTTTCAGAGGCGGCGGCCCCCGGCCTGGAATCAGTTCAGCGGGTTGGAGCCAGTTCTGTGGCCTGCAATCAATTTCCCGGCCTGCAATCAGTTCCAGCTCCTGCAATCAGTTCCAGCTCCTGCAATCAGTTCCAGCGCCTCAATCAGTTCCAGCGCCTCAATCAGTTTCAGCGCTGCAATCAGTTCCATCGCTGCAATCAGTTTCAGCGCTGCAATCAGTTTCAGCGCTGCAATCAGTTCCATCGCTGGAACTAAAATTCGCTTTATTTCAGCTTTCCCGGCTTATTACGAACTTGCGATCGGGAGCCGGGTATTATTTAAGCCCCAACAAGATGAAGTCTGGGATTATTTGAGCTTCAAAAAAGATTGGCGCTGGGGATTATTTGAGTTTCCCAAACGAGGGGGCTCAGGATTATTTAAGCCCCTCAAATCAACATTTATGCGGGTTAAGTGATCATTTGATCCATAAACCAGCTCAGGTGATCCGATTTGGAATTGGATTTGCCGCGGGCGAATAGTTATAATATTATAAAGCACTAAAATAATATAAGTTATAACAGCGATAGTGTTAAATCATGGGAGGCGGCATGCCTGCTTCTGAATTTATTCTCGGCGGATTAGGGGAGATTTCAAACACCTACAGGCCGCTGGCCCTGATATGGCATTTATACCTGGTTCTTATCGCCCTGGGATTGATAGCCGGACGAAGGATGTCGAGAAGGCTAATGGGAGTCCTGCTCACGTTGCCCCTTCTCTCCGTAAGCGTTCTGGCGTGGATGACTGCCAATCCTTTCAACGGCGCGTTGTTCGCCTCAGGTGGCATCGCGCTTATTTTGATATCGGTCAGGATGAAAAGAGAACGGGTGGCCATAGCTCCGCCATGGATGGTGGTGTCCGGAGCGATTATGCTGTTGTTCGGCCTTGTGTACCCGCATTTTCTGGAAGGGCTCTGGCCTCTGGCGTATATTTACTCAGCTCCGACCGGGCTGATACCATGTCCCACTCTCTCAGCCCTGATAGGATTTTCCCTTATTACGGGCTGCCTCGGTTCCAGAGTTTGGGCGGTTGTCCTGGGAGCGATGGGGCTGTTTTATGGTTTCTTCGGAGCAGTCCGCCTGGGAGTGGCTCTGGACTGGGTGTTGATAGCCGGCGCGGTGAACCTGGTCCTTTCGAATTATCTGGAAAGGGATATATACACCGGGACGAAAGAGGCCCAGGAGTAATGGGCCGGAAGCTGCTGAGGGAAGCCGGTCCGGAAGCCGGCTCAGGATTGCCGGGCCGGAAGCTGCTGAGGGAAGCCGGTCTGGAAGCGGCTCAGGATTGCTGGCCGGAAGCTGCTGAGGGAAGCCGGTCCGGAAGCCGGCTCAGGATTGCCGGCCGGAAGCGGCTCAGGATTGCCGGGCCGGAAGCTGCCCGGGGGTGACCAGGGGGCTGAACTTTAAAAATCTTGTCCGGTGATGTGAATGTATTATATTCCGGGTGTTTAATTTAACCAAGGATCGACATGAATAAATCCAAGGTAGCTATTGTAAAGACTTCCCCTCAAACGGTACTGGAAGATTACCATCGCCTGATGAACCTGGCCGATTACCAGAGCGTCCTTCGGAAAGACATAGACACTGCCCTTAAGATAAACATCAGCTGGCATTTCTTCTATCCCGGAAGCTCAACCACTCCGTGGCAGATGGAGGGGGTCATAAGGGCGATGAAGAGGGACGGTTATGATCCGGCCCTGATGCACGGATGTCATAACAGGACAGTGGTCATAGACGCTCACCTGGGGGAGAGGGAGAACAAGCAGGTCAACGTAACAGATCACCACGGCCTGAGAAACCTCCATCTTTACGAGAATGAGGAATGGATACATATAAGGGACGCCGTAGCAGACCTGACCGACAAGTTCATCGCCCTTAATGACGTCTACCCTGAAGGATTTCATATACCCAAAAGATTTATAGGTGAAAATATAATCCATCTTCCCACCATAAAGACTCACGTTTTCACCACCACCACCGGAGCGATGAAGAACGCCTTCGGGGGACTCCTTAACGAAAAGAGGCACTGGACCCATCCGGTGATTCACGAGACCCTGATAGATCTCCTGAGAATTCAGAAGAAGATACATCCGGGACTGTTCGCCGTGATGGACGGCACTTTCGCGGGAGACGGGCCCGGCCCCAGATGCATGGTCCCTCATGTCAAAAACGTTCTTCTGGCATCCGCCGACCAGGTCGCCATCGACGCGGTGGCGGCCAAGCTGATGGGGTTCGATCCGATGAGAGACCTCAAATATGTCCGCCTGGCCCATGAAGCGGGGCTTGGCTGCGGCAACCCTTCCGAGATAGAGATAGTGGGAGATGAAGACGCCGCCGCACAGAACTGGAATTTCAACGGCCCCTTCAAGAAGATGACCTTCGCCAGCAGAATGCAGCACAAGATCTACTGGGGCCCTCTCAAAAAGCCCCTGGAGTGGACTCTGAAGACCGCTCTGGCCCCCTGGTCATTCATAGCCAGCGTCCTTTACCATGATTTCTTCTGGTACCCGGTTCACAAAAAGCGGGTCCTGAACATCCTGGGAAGCGAATGGGGAAGGCTGTTCAATAACTGGGAGGATGTTCTGATACCGGCAGATGACCTGCGGACTCCCGGCTGGAAGGATGTGGGCACCGAGCCCGCCACCCTCAACAGGCAGACCATGAACCACATGAACAAGGCTTTCAAGGTGATGGGGACGACGCTGAAAGAGATTCCGGCCTTTCTCAGGGGGACTCAGACCACAAAGTAGGCAGCTCGATCCGGATTGGAAAGCGGATTGAGGACCTTACGGCGGTAAACCGCTCGGGTTGGCGAACCGTGACCTTGATGCGGACGGCCCGCCCCCGATGGTTTACCCCCGCCGCTGCAAGATCTACCTCAAAAGTACGATCTTCCTTGTCTCCGTGAAACCGCCCGCTCGCAGCCGGCAGAAATAGATTCCTGACGCGGCCGGTTCCCCGCCGGTGTTTCTGCCGTTCCATGTCTTGATATGGACTCCCGGCTCCATCATCCGGTCGGCGATGACGCTGACCAGCCTGCCCCTGACATCATACACCGCCAGGCGCACCTTTTCACGGCTTTTGACTCCGAACTTTATATGGGTCATGGGATTGAACGGATTGGGGTATATCGACTGAATTCTTGTGACGGATGGAATAGCGTTTTCCGGATCATCTTCTATTCCGGTCAGGTCTTCCTGGTAAAAACAGCCCGTTCGTTCCGCGCCGTTTCTGAACATCGGCCAGTACAGCTTACCGGTGGAGTAGGCGGAAGAGCATAGGCTCAGACAGTAGACCGAATCGGGACTTCCGGTGACCACCAGGTCCAGAGTCCCGTCCCCGTCGATATCGCCGGCCGCGGGCGTGGAAAGCGGCCTTCTGTTGAGGTTTCTGGGAAAGGCGGGCATATCCTGTCCATCCATCCAACTCCATGAATAGACCGCTCTTTCCTGGGTCGCGGCTATAAGGATATCGCCGATATCCAAAGGAGACGGCACCGCTCCGTAATCGGTGCCCCAGTATCCCGCCGAGTTCGGCCAGCCGCTTACGATACTGGCGTTATGGTCGATAAGGGTCACGACTCCGCGCCAGACACCCATGGGAGGCATGGTCGACTCCCAGTACCTCGATGATACTGCTATCTGATGGTAGGAGCTCTTTGGGGAGTAGATCAGGGCGGGGGAACGCTCTATTCTCCCCGGGACCCTCGGCCTGGTCGGCCAGACTGTTCCGGCAAGGTTTATGACGTAGACCTCTCCGTTCAACGCTCCGGCCACGATTTCCAGATCGGCTGAAGTTCCGGCGATATTTCCCAATACCGGAGCGGCCACGATGGCGGTATCTATGGCCACGGGCCAGCCGGAGCTGAAAACCGAACCCGCGGCGTCGAAAAGATGAACGTCCGAATGATAGGAAGGCTTGGTTATGCCGGAAGTTATAACGGCTATCTCCAGGCCGCCGTCATCGTTCACGTCTCCCACCGAGGCGCTGGTTATGCTTGTTCCTGTAAGCTTGAGCGGCCAGGCGCCCGGCATGTCGCCGCCGTCACCGTCAAGAGCCAGAACCCTCGGTGTGGTGGACGACCCCATTCCCCCTATCACTATATCAAGAAGCCCGTCGCCGTCCAGGTCGGCCAGGGCGGGTGTGGTGTTGACCGGCTCGCCGACCACAACACTCCAGAGAACCTTTCCTGTATGGTCCAGAGCGTATAGAGAGCCATCGGCACATCCCACCACTATTTCAGCTCTGTAGTCACCGGTGATATTCCCTGCGGCCGGCGATGATCCTACCGCCGAGCCAAGGTGCACCGGCCAGGAGCCGGGCAGGGTGTCGCCGTCCGCGGTCCAGGCGTAAAGTTTTCCGTCGTCACAGCCAACCACCACCTCGAGGGTCCTGGGATCGTCATCAAGGCTGGCCAGCACCGGAGATGACACAAAATCCCCTCCTCCCGCAACCGGCCAGCCGGGCTTCACGGGGGCGTACCAGGACAGATAGTTGGGGCCGTCTATATTGTTTCCTTCGTCCTTTTCCGTTACGTACCCGTCCGAATCGAGCTGGAAATAGCTCCGGTATTCGTTAATCGTCGAGCTCGATACCGGACCGGTAGTCCAGAGAAGGGAATCGCCCACAGCGAGGCTGTCCGCGCGAAGCCGCTGATGTCCGTGAGATCCCGGTACCGGCGGCGATGTCCTGTTATGGAAGAACTCGACGTAGAATGAATCGGCCGTGCTGGCCCCGATATTCTTCACCTTTACCGTGGCGGTGATGCCGGATCCGGCCGGCGCGCTCAGCCGGCTGAACGCGACTTCGTCGAAAACAAGGTCGGGCGCGCCGTAGCAGTTCACGCCCAGGTTTCCGATCAGTTCCCCGCAGGGACTGTGGTCGGGGGCGCAGGGGGAATCGTCGAAGATATGATAATCGCCCGAACCCGGGCCGCAGAAAAGAGGATCCTGTGATATGTTGTTGTTAAGCCCGGTCTGATCGGATATTCCGCCGGCGTAATCCGAGTGCTCGTTTCCGTAGACGTCACAGCAGGAGATAAAGATGGTGTCAGAGTTTGAATATATCCCCCCGGCGGTATTGCCGGTTGTGTTGAACGCTACTATCGTGTTGGTGAAGTCGGTGCTGTCGCCGTCGCAGTAAACGCCCGAGCCGTAATAGGGGGAATCGTTCTCGATTATGGTGCATCGGAAGAGGCTCAGCGAATCGGCGGAAAAGACGCCGCCGCCGTTCATCGAGGCGGTGTTTCCGTTTATTACGGTTTCAGTTATCTCGCATTTCCCGAGGGCGTTCACGCCCGCTCCGGAATAGGAGGAGTTATCGCAGATGACGCAGCCTTCAATCACCGCCCTGGAGCCCTCTTCGATATACACGCCCCCTCCGAACTCGTCGGCCAGGTTGCCGGAAATCCAGCAGCCGGTGATAACGGCGCGGGCATCCTGCTTGACGCAGATGCCTCCTCCGTAGTGATCGGCTCCGTTTCCCGCCACATCGCAGTCCTCTATCCTCATATCGGTGCCGGGGCCAAAGCAGAGTATTCCCCCCCCGTCGAACCTGGTCGAGTCCGCGCTTACCACACAGTTTCTTATTATCGAGGTGGAAGCCATGGCTATAACACCGCCGCCGTAGTCTCCGTCGTAAGGTGTGTTTGCGGTAAGAAGGCAATCCTCGATGATCGGGCCGCTCTGGTTGATGTAGACTCCCGCGTTCGAGGCGCGGGTTACCGTAAAGCCCCGTACCACGGTGGTGGTGTCTTCATTATCCATGGCCTTGAAACCGTAATGATTGTCACCGGGCGCGCTTGCGCAGTCTATGATCGTCACGTCCCTGCCGCTCTCGGAAGCTACAAGTATAGGTTTGCCGTTTGTTTTTATATCGCGGTTGCCGCCGCCCGTGTAGGTTCCCGAGGCAACCAGGACGGTGTCCCCGGCGATGGCCGAATCGATGGCGGCCTGGATCGTGGCCGCGTCTCCGGCGCCGCCCGCCTCAACATACCAGAGGGATCTGGTATGGCAGGCCATTCCCAGCGCTCCCATGTAGGCTCCGCAGGAGTTTCCGCCGGGAAGGCACGGAGAGACGCCCTGAAGGCCGAACTCGCCGGTGTCGGCGCCGCAGTAAAGGGGGTCTTCGCTGATATTCCCGTTAATCCCCGTCTTGTTGCTTATCGAACCGCCGTAGTTTCCATCGGCGTTTCCGTAGACGTCGCTGCAGGTAGCGGTGAGGCCGGGAATCGCCGAGGCGGGGCCGTAGACGCCCTCGCCGTCGGTACTGAACGATACTATCGTATTGACCAGTTCCGGATGGCTGTCGTATCCGATATATATTCCGCCTCCGTGGCCCGCGGCGCTGTTGTGGCTGATCGTGCACCTGGTAAGGACCGGGGAGGATTCGTAGCAGGATATCGCGCCTCCGCTGGTGGCCGCGCTGCTGCCGTATATCAGGCAGTGATCGAACGAAGGGGAGGAAAAATAGAGATACACCCCCCCGCCGTAGTCATTTGAAGAGCAGTTCCTGATCACACAGTCCTCCACGGTGGCGTCGGCGTAGGAGAAGTGCATTCCGCCGGCGTAATCCGCCGCGCAGTTTTCCACTACGCAGTCCCTGATGGTAACGCCGGAGCTCTGGCAGGAGAGCCCCGCCCCGCGGACTGGGCCGGACGTGCCGCCGTTTCGAAGGGTGAATCCCTCGAGCAGGGAAGCGCCGCTCAAAGCATTGAACTGGAAGCAGCGTCCCAGAGACTGGGCGTCTACTACAGTAGCGCCGCGCCCGTCCACGCCTGTTATGGAAAGGGTCTTGCCCACAGAGATATCGTTTTCGTTATACGTTCCTGCGTGAACTAAAATAACGTCGCCCTCCGCCGCGGAGGATACCGCGCTGGAGATATCGGGGGCGTCGCCGGATCCGTCCTGGTAGACATGCCAGATTTCCGAGCGCTCCGCTCCCGACACGATCAGGGAGAAATCCTGCGATCCTCCCTCCAGCCAGCTCTTGTGATCTATGGTTATAGCGTAGATGCCCTCCGAAGGGTTGTCGATGAGCACCTGTTCCACATTATCCCGGAAGTTGTCGCCGCGGGCGGCAACCGCGCCCGGCGCCGCCGGGTCCAGCCTCCAGGGCCGATGTTCTGTCTCGCCCAGCGAGACTCTTAGATCCAGGTCATTGACTAGCATTATGTTGGGAGGATCTACCGCCGGATCGGGGGGGACCCCGGAAGGATCGCTCCAGCAGATGGTGGCCCGAAGCTCTGAAGCTGTACCGTCGCACCAGTAGTGGTATTCCAAAGCCGCGCCGTCGTTCAGGGTCAGCTCCTCTATAAGTCCTTTCGAGTCGTCCAGGTCCTCCACCGCCTGGCCGTAGGCCGCGTTGGCATCGAGAAGCCCCCATCCGAACATGTAATCCGGCCCGGGGGCCGGCCCCGCCTCGCGGGCTGTATGAATGGCCAGGGCCTTCAGGGTGGCCGCCTTCATGGGAGTTCCCGAGTGCTGGTCCATATAATAATCCTGAATCAGGCCCAGAGAGCCGCAGACATTGGGAGAGGCCATGGAGGTACCGCTGGCGCCCCCGTAATAAGCGGTGTCAGACTGGGTGACGCAAGAGTAAAGTTCCCAGCCGTTTCCCACGATATCAGGTTTTATTCTTCCGTCGTCTGTGGGTCCCCACGAGCTGAACCCGGTCATGATCACATCGCCGGGGCCGGTGTAGGCCTCGACATCCTCAACCGCTCCGACCGCCAGTGTGTTCTTGGCGACCTGTTTCCCGTTTGGCAGGCAGTCGTAGCCGTCCACGCCTCCGTCGGGGTCTCTCACCTTGGTGCTTTTACGCCATAGGCTGTCGCCATAGTGATAATAGTAGTGTTCAGTGCCGGGTGCGGGAACGTCGTCGTCCCGGTTGTTAGCCGCGGCAACCACTATCAGATAATCGGGCGCCGCGTTAGCGATGTCGTCGGCGTCCATGGAGAGTGAATCGTAGAACCCGAAGTAGTAATCCTCCGTCTCGCTCACCGTGGAGTCTCCGTACCAGTACCATCCCGGATTGAAGATGCCGGTATTCTCATACCATCCCCGGATGTAGGAGTACGAGTGGTTGGATATGGTCAGGCCGCCGCCGGCTTCAGCGGCCATCTCGGCGTCGTCGTAATTCCAGTCATAGGCGTAGACATCGGCGTCGTAAGACATCCCTCTGGCCTGTGCCTTAACGCCTTCGGCCACCAGGGTGCCGGCCACGTGGGTGGAATGATCGTTCAGGTTGCCACTCGGTTCATTCCAATACGCTCTTCCGGCCAGTTCCTGATGGCTGACTCTTATCTTGCCCGCGTCCCACAGCCCGAGCCGGAATCCTGTTCCTCCGCCCACCGCCCCCTGAACCAGACCGGTCCCCGTAGAAACGGCCGCGTCAGCGTTACAGGTCGCGAAATATTGGGGCATTCCGCCGTATACTCCCTGAAGGGAGAACCTGACGCCGCCGGGAAGCGACTCCGCCACAGGCCAGCCGTAGCGTTCGGCCAGGTCAAGGGCGTACTCCCTTCTGGCGGTTCTTTTGGCCCTTAGTTTTCTGGAAAGGTCCTCGAGGCCGGAATCCTGAGCCGGGGCGGGCCCGGACAGGAAAACACCAACAATAAGAGATAGAATCAGAATAGACTTTGATCGCCGCATCAGAGATTTCCTCCTTAATCCGGATCCTGGCGGAAAGTGGTATCAGCGAGCACTTTCAATACTTGCTATTTAAATTTTCTTCGCGAACTGTTAGACTGGGAAAAGAGAGGTTTTGACATAAATCCGCGGACTTTATTTCAGGTTTTTAACGTGTTATAATTTCCCCGCGGGAAGTATTTGTTTCACGATTATTTATGGAGGGGGCAGCCATGGAGAGTTTCTATAACACTCTTATCGATTGGCTTCTTTCGAGCGGCATAAGGATTCTGGCCATAATAGTGGGATCTTTCATAATGATCAGGATTTTCAGATTATTGATCGCCAGGTCCAAGAAGAGGATACTGGAATCGGAAAAGGCTGGAGTCGAGAGGCAGAAAAGGGCGGAGACACTTTCCCGGATATTGGAAAACACCGCCAGGGTAGCCGTTCTGATAGCGGCTCTTCTGATGTGTCTCAAGGAGGTCGGAATAAACGCCGGCCCCCTTCTGGCTGGCGTGGGAATACTGGGGCTGGCCGTGGGCTTCGGGGCCCAGAGCCTGGTAAAGGATGTGATAACCGGTTTCTTTATCCTTCTCGAGAATCATATGAATGTGGGAGACGTGGTGGCCATAGCGGGCCAGGCCGGCCTGGTGGAGTCGATCAATCTGAGGGTCACCCAGCTCAGGGACCTGGAGGGAAAGGTCCACGTCATACCAAACGGCGAGATAACCACTCTCACCAACATGACCAAGGAATGGTCCAGGGCGACCATGGAGATCGGCGTGGCCTACAAGGAGAACGTGGACCAGGTGATAGAAGTCCTCAAGAAGATCGGTGAAGAACTCAGGGGGGATGAGACCTACGGCCCTCTGATTCTGGAACCGATGGAGGTCCTGGGCCTGGACAGCTTCGGGAATTCGTCAATAAATATTAAATTGATGTTTACCACCCAGCCGATAAAGCAGTGGATGGTGGCGAGAGAGTTCCGCCGCAGAGTCAAGAATACCTTCGACGAACTTGGAATAGAGATTCCGTTCCCCCACGTGACCCTTTACATGGGAGAGGCGGAAAGCACCGGCCGCATGAGAGTGGCTCTGGAAAAAGAGTCAGGCGAGCAGTGAGAGCTTGGGGCCCGGCGCCTCCGGCTAAAGAGAAAGGATGAGATAGATGAAGGTCAAGGACATGATAATAGGCCGGAAGGGGGATTCTCTGACCGGCAAGGTGCTGAACAGGGAATTTTCAATAAAATCGGTCTTCGGCGCGGTTAAGATAAAGACAGGCGATATAACCTGGATCCATTTCAAGAATCCTCCCCGGTTCAAGGAGGACGAGATATGGCTTAAGACCGGGGATCGTTTGTCTGGACAGATCAAACAGAACCATATAGAATTCAAATCTGAGACCGGACAGACCCTCAAGATCAGCAGGAATTCCATCCATACCGTCATAGTGAACCAGAAGTGGAATGAGAGGGGAAGATCCCTGCTGTAGATTTTGTAAATACGCTCGCCCCGCTCGAGATCAACCCAGCGAGGAGGCTTTGGAATGGCCGCTGAAATAACGGTGAAGGAGCTTGACACCGATCGATTCATAAGCGATAAGATTCAGGATATCAAGGATAAAGTAGGAGACGGAATAGCGATCAACGCCCTTTCCGGGGGGGTGGATTCATCCACAGTCACCATGCTGGGGCACAAAGCTCTGGGGGACAGGCTCAAAAGCGTGTTCATCGATAACGGTTTGATGCGGCAGGGCGAACCCCAGAGGGTGGTCAAGCTTTTCGCCGACCTGGGCGTGGACGTGGATGTGATAGACGCGCGGGATGAGTTCTTCGACGCGCTTGAGGGAATAACCGACCCGGAGGAAAAGCGGGAGGCGATAACCCAGACTTTCTACCGCGACGTGTTCGGGAGGATGGTGAGCAAGAGCGGGGCAAAGTTCCTCCTTCAGGGCACCATACTTACCGATATAGACGAGACTGTCGCCGGAATCAAAAGACAGCATAACGTGTTCGAACAGCTGGGCATAGATCCCCGGGAAGCCTTCGGCTACGGAATCCTGGAACCCCTGATACAGCTTCGAAAGGACGGGGTGCGCAGGGTCGGCGCCGCCCTGGGGCTGCCCGTGGAACTGTTCGAACGGATTCCTTTTCCCGGGCCCGCCCTTGCCGCGAGGGTGATCGGAGAGGTGACCAGGGAGAGGATAGAGAAGGTGAAAAAGGCCACCGTGGTGGTGGAAAGGACGCTCAAGAGCACCGGCGCGTTTCAGTACATGGCTATCCTTCACCAGGACAGGGTGACCGGAACGCGGGGGGGCGAGCGGGATTTCGGCAACCAGATCGAGGTCCGCTGCTGGGACAGCGTGGACGCCAGGACCGCCCAGCCCACCCGGCTTGATTTTGATATTCTAAAAGAGCTGGCGGCTGAGATAATAAGAGAAGTCCCCGGCGTGGTCAGCGTCACATACAATATCGCGGAGAAGCCGCCCTCGACGATAGAGGCGGTATGAATCGATGGAAAATGCCGGGGGACGCGTTCGAACGTCTAGGCGGTGTGATTCTATGAAATATTACAAAAGCTATTTCAGGCCATCCAGGCGGACTGACTATTTATAAAAAGGCGGGTCTTATCATGAAAGTAAGAATCCTTATTACTCTGATGGCGCTACCTCTGGTTCTCGCCTCGTGCGGCACGGTCCCTATCACCGGACGCCGGCAGCTCGATATCATTCCGGACAACGAGATGATTTCGATGAGCTTTCAGCAGTACGACGAGTTTCTGAAGGCGAACAAACTCAGTGAGGACAGTGAAAAAACAGCTATGGTCAAAAGGACCGGCTCGCGGATCAGGGAAGCGGTGGAGCGCTATTTCGGGGAGCGGAACATGGGGGACAGGCTGAGTGATTACAGCTGGGAGTTCAACCTGGTTGAAAACGATGAGGTCAACGCCTGGGCGATGCCCGGGGGAAAAGTGGTGATCTATACCGGATTGCTGCCGGTCGCCCGGGATGAGACGGGCCTGGCGGTGGTTATGGGCCACGAGATCGCTCACGCGGTCGCCAAACACGGGGACGAGAGGATGAGCCAGGTCCTACTGGCCCAGATGGGAGGCATGGCCCTCTCGGAAGCTTTGAAGAGCAAGCCCGAGAAGACCAGGCAGCTGTGGCTGTCGGTTTACGGGGTGGGAGCCCAGGTGGGAATGCTGCTGCCCTTCAGCAGAACACACGAGAGGGAGGCGGACCACCTCGGTCTTATATTCATGGCCATGGCCGGATATAACCCAAGGGCGGCGGTGGATTTCTGGAGCCGGATGCTGGAAAAGAAGGAAGGGGCAGCGCCCCCCGAGTTTTTGAGCACCCACCCCGCGGGGGAGAACCGGATCAGTAATATGCGCGAATTGATGCCCGAGGCGATGGAATATTATAACGCCAGGTAATATAAAAAATTAACAAATCGGGCAGGCCGCGCTCCGGCTTCGAATCGGCAAATCACTCTCCGGCTTCGAATCGGCAAATCACTCTCCGGCTTCGAATCGGCAGGCCGCGCTACGGATTCGAAAGTCCCTTCAATTGTTAAGGAAATGTTAGAAATTCGTTAAGGCGGTGTTTTGGGCTTGTTAGTTGTTTATTAATCCCGGAATCTGTGATATTATTTCCAAAGTCAACTGCTGACTTTACAAACAACACGATTAGTCAAAAATTCCATTGATAACTCGCGGGAGGAAAGCCTTGCAATCATCTTCAAATGATCTTTGGAAGAAGTTTCTCTACGATATCAAAAACACTGGTGATGAAAGGCTGGAAAGAATAGGTTTTCTTCTGGAACGAGACCGTTTCTCGGTGGATGCGCTCGACAGCGAGATAAAAGAGCAGCTCGAAGAGGGGCGTTACGGCGAGTTCGGCAAGAGTGTCTGGAAAAGATATATTAATGAAGAGGGAAACCTGTCAGCTGAAGTATAGAGTCCCAGGATGACCAAGATTTTAAATCCTTTTCACCCTATCCCCACCTTCGTTGATTAAATAATTCACTAAAAGGGTACGGTACGGGCAAAAAATCATTCCCGCCCAAATATATAGCTGTAAAAAGGTGCGGCTGATAGTATATAATTTACTAAATTCATTAATCTCAAAGGAGGTTTTCATGAAAAATCGACAAGCTTTACCCGTCCTGGCGGTGATCACAGTAATTATGTTTCTGCTTTCTGCCGCGCGGGCAGATTCGAAGGAACGCCCGGTTCAGCTTTCGGTGATCAATCCAGTGCAGCTGTTTCCGGAGGAGGACAGTGTTACCGGGCTGAGGTTCAACTTGATATACGGTAAGAACGTGGCTGTTACCGGGCTGGATATCGGGCTGATCAACTACACCGGCACGGGAACCATGACCGGGCTTCAGTATGGTCTGGTAGGCATAGCGGACAGCGACTTCGTGGGGTGGCAGGATAACTCCGTCAACGTGGTCCGGGGATACTGCAAGGGTCTCCAGTGGGGGGTCGTGAACTACGCCCGTGAGATGAAAGGTTTGCAGCTGGGGTTGATTAATTATACCTGGAATATGGAGGGCCTCCAGCTGGGATTGATCAATATAATAAGGGAGGGAGCCATTTTGCCGGTACTTCCTCTGCTTAACTGGTCTTTTTAGGCACTATGACAGAACCTGGAAAAAGAGGGCTGAAAAAAGAGCTGAACGCCGTGGAGGTGTTCAGTATCGCGGCCGGCGGAATGATAAGCTCGGGGCTTTTCGTGCTTCCGGCGGTAGCCTACGGAGTCGCGGGGCGGTGGGTGATTCTATCCTATCTTATAGCGGGGCTGCTGGTCCTTCCCGCTCTGTTTTCCAATCTTGAACTGGTCACCGCGATTCCCAAGGCCGGCGGGGCCTATTTTTTCTCCGAACGGATCCTGGGAACGGCCGCCGGGGTGGTCAACGGCGCGGCCAACTGGTTTTCGATAAGCCTTAAGAGCGCCCTGGCCCTGGTTGGAATCGGGGCTTTCGTCTCGATCCTGTTCCCCGGCGTAAGCGCGTTTCAGATAAAGCTGGTAGCCGGCTCAGCGTGTCTTCTGTTCACTTTGCTGAACCTGTTCAGCCTTAAATCCTCCAGCAAGGTCCAGGTGCTGCTGGTGATCTTTCTTCTGGTAATTCTGACCGGTTTCGTGCTGGTAGGCTACCGGGTGATGGATTTTGGAGCCTTCCAGAAGGGCGCTCCGCTTAAGTGGCATAATATGTTCATGGCCGCGGGAATGGTCTTCATATCTTACGGCGGACTCACCAAGGTCATAAGCGTGGCCGAGGAAGTGAGGAACCCTCAGAAGACTCTGGTAAAGAGCGCGTTTCTGGCCTTTTTCACGGTACAGATCTTCTACCTTATGGTAATCCTTATAGTGATCGGGGTGCTGCCTTCCGCCAGGCTTTCCGCTTCCCTGATGCCGGTCACAGAGACCGCCCTCAGTTTCAGCTCCGATCCGGTTCTTTCGAATATTTTCATGACCATAACAGCCGCCGGAGCGGTGCTGGCCTTTATAACCACCGCCAACGCCGGAATCATGACCGCGTCCAGAGTTCCGCTTTCCATGGCCAGAGACGGGCTTCTGCCGGCCGGTATTTCAAAATTGAGCCGGAAAAGAAGAACCCCGGTTGTCTCGATAATCCTCACCACGGCGTTTATAGTGGCCGCGATATTCATTCTCGACATTGAGAGGCTGGCCAAGGTCGCGTCGCTGTTCATGCTGATGCTCTTCGCCACCATGAACCTGGCTCTGATAGTCATCAGGTATTCCAGGCTGGCCAATTACAGGCCCACTTTCAGGTCGCCGCTGTTTCCGGGAATTCAGATAGTGGGAATCGCATGCTACATTTTCCTGATCCTGGAGATGGGGGCCTTCACCATACTTGCGGCCCTTGTTTTCGTGGCTGTTTCACTCCTGTGGTATTTTCTTTACGCCAAAAAAAGGGTAAGGAGAAAATCAGCCTTTATCAATATGGTAGAGAATCTTACCGCTCCCGAGCTCAGAAAGGATGAAAAGGAGCTGGAGGCGGAGTTTCTGGATATACTGATAGAGAGGGACGAGATAGTCCTGGACCGTTTCGACCGGATCATAAGAGAGGCGCCGGTGCTGGATATAGACAGGCCGATGACCCGGGCCCAGGCCTTCAGAGAGATAGCGGAAGTGGTGGCGGAAAGGTGGAACCTTAAGGCAGAGGAGATCGAAAAGAAATTCCAGGTCCGGGAGGAACAGGCGTCCACCCTGGTCTATCCCGGAGTGGCGGTGCCTCACGCCATTCCCCATGTCGTGGTAGAGGGAGAGCATCTCTTCGAGATCGTACTGGTTCGAAACCGGGCCGGTATAACCTGGAATGAGGAAGGAGAGACGGTCAAGACGATTTTCGCCCTGATCGGCTCGAAGGACGAGAGAAATTTTCACCTGAGGGCACTGATGTTTATAGCGCAGATACTTCAAAACCCCGATTTTCACATGCAGTGGTTGGCCGCCAAGAATGAAAAGGAGCTTCGCTCTGTCATCCTGCTGACCAAAAGAAGGCGGTCTTAGAAAGATACGGCCAGACCATCGGAAAGGTCTCCGGTGAAAGTCACGTACGTTGTTCCCGGACCCGAGATGAACGTCTACAAGATCGGCGGCATCGTCATACCCAGCGTGGGGGTGGCGTCTCTGGCCAAGGTAAACGCCGAGGCCGGGTATCAGGTCAGGGTGTTCGACGAGAACGTGATGGGCAGGGTTGTGGACGGAGCCGGAAGGCTGCGAAAAGATATACTGGACAACGATGTCCTGGGAGTGTCGATGCTGACTCCCTCAGCGCCCAGGGGGTGTCCCTATAAGTGCAGTTTCTGCCCGGGGCGGACGACAGAGAAGCCAAGAAGAGGACTTACGCTCTAATACACGAGTTCGCGCGGGCGGTTCGAATCGCGTAACGGCTCACTGGCCTGCAGGGAACTTCTGGGCTGCGATATAGGGACGAAAGAGGGGATGGACAAAGCAAAGCGGGACGGCCTCTTCGAGGATTTATGCCCCGAGCTTGTAAGGTCCGCCGCCGAGATACTCGAGGAGATATTGCAGGATTGACACAGCGGCCGGAAACCCTATTCCAGGGTCGGAAGCCCCGTGTTTGGCGAACAAATCTCGGGCCGGAAGCCCCGCTGCCGGCAACACTGTTTCCGGCCGGTAACATCGCGCAGACGGAAGGATTCGCGGCCGGCAGAAGCATTTGCGGCCGGAAGCGCCGCGGCCCGGCAGAAGCATTTGCGGCCGGAAGCGCCGCGGCCCGGCAGAAGCATTTGCGGCCCAAAAGAGCGAAGGACGGATTTTTTCATGATAATGCTGGACAGGCCGTATATATCGGATTTTCTGAAAGAGACCATAAGGGCGAACCGTTATCCTGTCATCGAGACTGAGGCGGTGGAGGAATTCGGCCTGGACGGCTCGGTTCCCCTGGTCGCGGAGGCGGAGGCGGTAAAGATGGTTCGGGACGGAAAGGCCGGCAAGATCTACACGGCCAGCGAAAATTCGATAGGGTGGATAGTGGATAACCTTGACTTCACCGAACTGCCTGAAAAGATAAGGCTGTTCAAGGACAAGGTAAAGTTCCGGAAGATGCTTGAAGCCGAGTATCCGGCGTTTTTCTTTCGGGAGCTGAAGCTTGACGAGCTGGACGAGGCGCCGGTAGAGACTTTCCCCAAGCCATTCGTGGTAAAACCGGCGGTGGGATTTTTCAGCCTGGGGGTCAACAAGGTAAGCTCCGACGCTCAGTGGCCGGAAGTGGTGAAGTCCATTCGAGCCGATATATCAGCGGCGGGCCGCCACTACAACACCGAGGTCCTGGACGGGGCGAGGTTCATAGTGGAGGAGGAGGCTGAGGGGGAGGAGTTTGCCATAGACGCCTATTACGGGGCGGACGGAGAGCCTGTCATCACCGGCATCCTCAAGCACATTTTCGCCTCCGGCGACGACGTCAGCGACAGGGTCTACTTTACTTCCGCGGAGGTTATAGGGAGCAACCTGGAAAGATTCACGGAATTCCTGGAGAAAATCGGGGAGCTCGCCGGCCTTACAAATTTTCCCCTTCACGTAGAGGTGAGAGTGGATAAAGCCGGATCCCTGGTTCCCATAGAGATAAATCCGATGCGCTTCGGGGCCTGGTGCACAACCGCCGACCTGGCCTGGTACGCCTACGGCTTCAACCCATACATTTATTATTTCGAGGGAAAAAGGCCGGACTGGAAGAGCATTCTTGACGGCAGAGAGGGCAGAATATACAGCCTTATCCTTCTGGACAATTCCACCGGCATCGACGGCTCCGCTATAGAGAGCTTCGATTATGAGGGCGTGCTGTCCCGCCTGGAAAAGCCGATCACCTTAAGAAAGATAGATTTCAAAGAATATCCGGTGTTCGGGTTCGTCTTTGCCGAATCGAGCGCAGAAAATTTCAGCGAGCTGGAAGAGCTTCTCAAATCCGACCTCTCAGAGTTCATAAAAATAAAAGAGCGGGATTAATTATTACCCCGCCCTCAAGCCCTGGGGAAATCTGGCATATGTGGCGGACGGGCCCGGAGGGCTTGCCATAATCGGTATCAGTGACCGGTCCAGCCTGAGAGTATTCGATGTCAGCGACCCTTTTAACCCGGCTCGCATTTTTTGGCGCGCGGCGTCAGCGGTAATATATCACAGCCCGGATACCTTAACGGGCCAGGACCATCTTTCTGGTACCCGAAAACTTGCCCGCCTCAAGACGGTAGAAGTATACACCGCTGGCCACATGTTTTCCGGCGTCAGTTCTGCCGTCCCATTGGGCCGATTTTCTTCCCGCCCCCATGAGCTCGTCGGCAAGAACCCTGACCTCTTCGCCCTTGACGTTATAAACAGTCAGGGTCACCTGTGAGGCCTCCGCCAGTTCGAACCATATCGTGGTCGAGGGGTTGAACGGGTTGGGGTTGTTCTGGCCCAGAGCGAAGCCCGGCGCAGGCAGGGTAAGATTTTCCGTTACGAACAGCGTTCTGGTTTTGCCCTCTTCTGTCACATCCACGCGGTACCGGTAGCTTCTGGACGGTTCGCATGAATCGTCGATAAAACTGAAAGAAGAGCCCGACCTTTCTATCCTTGAATCGAGTACAAGAACGAACCCGCCCCCGTCCGCCTGGCGCCAGATCGAGAAAGCGGCTTGCCCGCTGGAATTTGAGACCGTCCATTGGACCGTTATTCTCCCCTCGCCGGCAAAGGCGGAACTGGAAGCTAGAAGGGTGACCACTTTCTCGTTACCCGCGTAATTGACGCTGTTTACGTAGATGTCCGTGTCGGCGCCCCTGTTGTCCTCCCAGGCGATAAAGGCTCCCGCGGCCCCGTCGGAGCATATCATAGGATCTGATTGGTAGCCTGCGTAGTCGCATACCGGCACTCCGTCCTGGTCCCACATCAGATTGCCCAGGCTGTCCACCCTCTGGGCGTAGATGTCCTGGTAGTCCCTGTCGTCGTCCCAGGCGATGATAGCGCCCATCATGCCGTTTGACACTATCAGCGCGTGTTCCTGTATATCGGTTATGGAGCAGGCCGGTATGCCGTCTTCGGCCCACTGGGCGTTGGCGGCGGACCCTGATGCAAAAAGAAAGATTGCCGCTAAAAGCATACAGAGCGCCTGAGTTCTTTTCATTTCAACTCTCCTTTTTGGAATAAAACTTGGCGAACAGGTTATGCCATAGTTTAAAATTGGAAGGAAACAATAATTTGATAATTTCACTAGATGTATCTATACGGCTGGCGATTTGCGGGAAAGTCAATGTCAAGCTTAGGCGCGAATCAGGATAAAACCTTGAAGAGGTTGCCCAGACTAAAAATAGGGGTTTAAGAGCTCGAGAATACTTGCCAGGGGCTCGATGTCGCCCTCGTCGAACTGGGCCATTCTGTTAGAATCTATGTCCAGGACGGCCACCACTTTATTGTCCTTGAAAAGGGGGAGGACGATCTCGCTTTTAGCGCTGGAATCACAGGCGATATGGCCGGGGAATTTATCCACGTCTTTCACCACTACCGGGTTGCCGCTGCGGACGCAGTGAAGGCAGACCCCGCGGCCCTCGAGCACCTGGCAGGCGGCCGGCCCTTGGTAGGGCCCGACATGAAGCTTGTCCGATTCTGCCACAAAGTAAAAACCTGTCCAGAAGTGATGGGTCATCTTGGCGTGAAGGACGGCGCAGATGGTGGACATCGCCGCGATAAGGTTGGGCGATTTTCCTTCAATAAGTCTGGTCAGCTGCTCTTTGATCCGTTTGTAGCGGCCCGCTCTGCTTTTATCGATCAATATAGGTTCTCCTTTCTCATGCCCTCTTATAATTATATCTCTCCGTTTGAAAGCATGTTAGTATAAAAAAGGAATGGTATTTTATAAACGGTTTTGATTCCTGATCCCGTGGATTAAGAAAGGCGGTTTATCTATGGGAATAATGTCTCCCGGTTACGTCGTAGGATGGGGAACCCTGGCGCTTATCAACGCGGGGCTCGCCCAGGGAAAAAACCGCAGCGGACTTTTGTGGTTCCTCCTCTCGCTGATTCTGGGTCCTGTGGCGACACTGATTATCGTTCTGCTATACAAGAAGGGGGCGGGCCTGAGTTGATTGTGAGCGATCGCCCCCGGCCGTGTTAAAAGGACGCGGTGATACCCACATAAGTAAAGAGCAGGTCCGTCTCGGACTGGGTCACGTCGTAGGCCACCTGGCCGTCGGACCTGCGAATAGAACCTTCCTTGAGATATTCGGCCTCTCCGCCCTTAAGGTACCTTGCTCCTATGTCAAGATACAGCTCAACACTCTTCCCTACCCCCGCGGCGGAGGTGGGACTCTTGTACAGCCGTAACATCAAACCGCCTCCCACACCGTAGCTCATGACCGTGTCCTTGAAGTTGTTGCTGCTGGCGATCTCCTCAGAGTCGTATTCATCCTCGTCTTTTATCTTGGTGTCTGTTCTAAGATGGTGAAAGCCGAACAGCCCGTCCAGGTAGGGTTTGAACGGCCCGAAAGGCGGCTGGACCCTGAGAAACAGGTGTCCGGTAAAAAGGCTGTTCTGGGTCTCGACCTTTACCGTTACGTCGGGTATGGTTGTGCTGAAAGGCTCTATGCGCTGCTCTTTTCCGTATATGATGAATCCCCCTGAAGCGCCCAGCGAGATAACCGAGACGGGAAGTCCTAAGGCCAGCTGGCCGGACAGGCCGTAGCCGGTCTTGTCCACCTGGTCGCCGAATTCACCCTGAGGGAACCCCAGCGCGAAGTTCAGGCCGCCCTGAAATCCCGCTTCCGCCGCGTGGGGCGCGAAGGCGGTGAGGGCTATAACGATTAAAACGGATGGAATAACCTTCTTAAGCATATCCTGTCCTTTCCGGTTATGGAGTTTCTTAAGCTTTACCGGTAGGGATTAAAGCAAGAAATCTTCCAATCGATATTGCCATATCATCAGTTTTTAGTCTACTATCTTACCTTAACCATACGTTTTGGCCCAATCTTGGTTTCGTTCCGAAAGTAGGGGCGGGGGAGAGCGCATGACAGCGCGCGGTTTGAGTGTTCCTGCCGGAGAGCGGATTCGGTTGATTTTACAAGTACTTAGGAGCGGCTGATCCGGTTTTGCCACCTGGAGGTCGAATGAAATGCCGAAAAACGCGGTGGTCTCTTCGCCCCTGGCGCCGTCTCGAAGGATCGTTTCTATAGACGCGCTCAGGGGATTCGCGATCCTTGGGATACTGATAATGAACATTCAGAGTTTTTCGATGGTGACCGCCGCTTACATGAACCCCGCCGCCTACGGCGACCTTTCGGGAATCAACAGGTGGGTCTGGATAATCAGCTACATCATCGCCGACAAGAAGTTCATGACTATCTTTGCCATGCTGTTCGGGGCGGGAATAGTCCTTATGACCGCCAGGATCGAGGAAAAGGGGCAAAAACCGGCATCGGTCCACTACAGGCGCACCCTCTGGCTTATACTGATAGGACTGGCCCACGCCCATCTTCTCTGGCACGGGGACATACTGGTAAATTACGGCCTCTGCGGCCTTATCGCTTACCTGTTCAGGAAGAAATCGCCGGGAGGGCTTCTGGCGTGGGGAATCGCTCTATTTTCGGTAGCGTCCCTGATTTATTTCTTCTTTGGTCTCACCGTGCGTTTCTGGCCGGAGGAGGCGGTTAGAAGTAATCTCGATTTCTGGAAGCCGGGCCTGGAGACGGTGGCCAGAGAACTCGAGGCCTTCCGGGGAGGCTGGCTGGAGCAGATGCCCTTGAGAACTAGAAACTCGTTCTTAATGGAGACCTTTGTCTTTCTAATTCAGAGCGGCTGGCGCACTCTGGGTCTGATGCTGGCGGGAATGGCTTTCTACAAGTGGGGTATATTCTCCGGGGAAAGATCCCGAAGATTCTATTTCCGGTTTATCGCGGCGGGGCTTCTGGCGGGGCTCCCCCTGGTGATATACGGGGCTCGCGCCAACTTTGCCCACGGCTGGAAGTTCGAGTACTCCATGTTCCTGGGCTGGCAGTGGAACTACTGGGGAAGCGTCTTTATATCCTGCGCCTACATAGGGGGCGTGGCGCTGGCGAGCGGCTGGTCCTCTCTTGGGAGGGTGCCGGGGGTACTGGCAGCGGTGGGAAGGATGGCCCTGACCAATTACCTGGCTCAGACTCTGATATGCACCACCATATTCTACGGCCATGGGTTCGGCCTGTTCGGAAGGGTGGAGAGGATGTGGCATCCCCTGATCATAGCGGCGGTGTGGATTGTTCAACTCGTATGGTCGCCGCTCTGGCTCAAGTACTTCAGGTTCGGCCCGGCCGAGTGGCTCTGGAGATCGCTTACCTACTTGCGATTTCAGCCGATTCGGGCGGACAGGTAATGCCGCCTGCGGTTCTTCTTTGATTCTTCCCAAAAGGACACCTTACAAAAACCTATTTTATACTATAAATTTTTACAGTAATGCTGTAACCTATTTTAGTTAACCGGCCCCGCGGCCCGCGGCCGGTCCGGCCGGAGTGGTATTGCCAGATAGAAATAACCGGCCGGTTTAAAATGGATGAAAGGGGGAAATTGATATGCCGGATAGTGTTTATAAGATAATAGAACTGGTCGGTACAAGTTCCGATTCCTGGGAAGAGGCGGCCAAGAAGGCCGTCGAGCTCGCTTCGGAGAGCCTTCGGGATCTTAGAATAGCCGAAATTGTAAAGCTGGACATGCATATGGAAGAAGGCAAGGTAGTTCTTTACAGAGCCAGGGTGAAGGTGTCTTTCAAGTACCAGGCATAAGTTGGAAAACGCCGGAATAGGACAGGAGTGAAAATTATGAGAGCGAGAATAATCGCCGCGCTCGTGGCTGTCTGTGTGCTCGCTTCAGGCGCGGCCGCTGAAGAGGGGCAGGGGTTGGGTATCATTGTGGGCGAACCGACCGGAATAAGCTACAAGCACTGGTTTGAGAGCAGGCACGCCTTTGATATGGCGGCCGCCTGGTCGTTTTCGGGAGCGAACTCCTTTCAGTTCCACGCCGATTATCTGGTTCACAGTTTCGATCAGATAGTGCTGGACGCCGGTGAGGGAGATGTGGCTCTATATCTGGGAATAGGAGGAAGGCTCAAGCTGAATGAGGATGACAACAGGTGGAAAGACGAGGATGTCCTTCTGGGTGTGAGGATCCCCCTGGGCGCTTCCTATCTGTTCGAGGAGGCGCCGTTTGAGATCTTTCTCGAGATTGTACCCGTTCTTGATATCGTTCCAGACAGCGAATTCGACATAAACGCCGCCCTGGGATTCAGGTTTTATTTTATCTGATAATTTCGGGCCGCCGCCGGGAGGTGACGGCCGGGTGCGGATTGGATAGGAATAGATTAAAAGGAGGGGTTCTATGCTTTTGAAACATTTTTTCGTCGAGAAGATTTCCCATAGTTCATATTTTCTGGCGGGCAACGACTCATGCGCCGTTATAGATCCCCGGCGGGACGTCGATATTTACATAGAGGAAGCCCGGGCCCGGAAGCTTAAGATCACCCACATACTGGAGACCCACCTGCACGCCGATTTCATATCGGGGCATATGGATCTTGCGGCAAGGACCGGCGCTAAGATATACGCTCCCAAATCGGCCCGCTGCGATTTTGACCACGAGCCCCTTTCCGAGGGGGACGTGGTGGATATAGAGGATATGAGTCTTAAAGTCCTCGAGACGCCCGGCCACACACCGGAGCATATAAGTTATGTGATTACGGATACCTCCCGAGGGGAGGAGCCTATCGGAGTATTTACAGGCGACACCATGTTTGTCGGAGACGTGGGAAGGCCGGACCTGTTCCCCGATATGGCCGAAGAGCTGGGCGGCAAGCTCTTCCACAGTCTTCACGACAAGTTGATGAAGCTTCCCGATTTCTGCGAGGTATATCCCGCCCACGCGGCCGGCTCGCTCTGCGGAAGGGCCATGGCGGCGAAGTGGAGGACCACTATAGGATATGAGCGAAAGTACAACAGCGCCCTGCAGATAAAGGACAAGGACGAGTTCGTGAAGCATCTGACAACCGGAATGCCGCCGGCGCCCGATCATTTCAGCCGCTGCAGCGACATCAACCGCAAAGGCCCCGCCAGGATGGATGAATTTCCGCCCCTTCTGGAGCTCGATCCCGCCGCCTTCAGAAAAGAGATGGAAAAGAAGGGCACACAGGTGCTGGACGCGAGAGCTTACTACGCGTTCGGCGGCCAGCATGTTCCGGGGTCCTGGAATATCGCTCACGACGGCAATTTTCCCACTTTCGCCGGATGGGTCATGCCTCCTTCCGACAGCATCCTGCTGGTCACAGAAAGCCACGGCGCGGCCCTTGAGGCTGCCGTCTGGCTCAGAAGAATAGGGCTGGATAATGTCACCGGCTATCTCAGGGGGGGAGTGTTCGAGTGGGCGGTAAGCGGATTCGACCTTGAGACGGTGAAGCAGATATCGACCGAGACACTTCACCACATGACCGGAGGGGCTTCCGACTTTGTCCTTCTGGATGTCAGGGCTCCTATGGAATATGAGGATAATCATATCAAGGGCGCTGTGAATATTTCCGCCCCCGATCTTCGGGAAAGGCACGGCGAGCTGAATCCCGAAAAGCTTACCGTTGTGATGTGCAGCACGGGGCACCGCTCCAGCCTGGCGGTCAGCATCCTGAAGCGCCACGGTTTCGACAGGCTGTATAATGTCGCTGGAGGAATAACCGGTTACAGCAAGGCGGGATACGCCAGGCGGTGCAGTGTCTGCGTGAATCCGCACGGCTCCCGCTTCTTCAACAAGGAATACCATCAGAGCGAGTAATATCAGGCTGCCGGCGGCGGGCCGGATGTAGTCGTCTTGGGACAGGGCTGAAAAATCCGAATTCGGCCCCTGACCGGGGCGGTCTTCTATATGGAGGTGTCTTATGGAATGGTTGTATCAGGCCAGATGGTCACCCTACGCGGTGGGCGCGGGAATCGGCATCTTGAGCTGGCTTACCTTTCTGGTATCCAACAAGCCGATAGGCTGCTCCACCGCTTTCGCCAGGACCAGCGGAATGATCGAAAAGATCTTCAGGGGCGAGAAAGTGGAGCTCAAGCCCTATTACCAGGAGTTCAAACCGGTAGTGGACTGGGAGTGGATGCTGGTGCTGGGCATAATAATAGGGGCGCTGGTCTCCTCACTGATATCGGGTGATTTCGATCCCAGGTGGGTGCCGGCGAGGTGGGCGGCAGCTTTCGGTCCCGGCGCTCTGGCCAGGTTCTTCGTGGCCCTGGCCGGAGGGATATTCCTGGGGTTCGGAGCCCGCTGGGCGGGAGGATGCACCAGCGGCCACGGAATCAGCGGAACCCTTCAACTGGCGGTCAGCAGCTGGGTAATGGCGATATGCCTCTTCATAGGCGGAATCGTGGCGGCGAAGCTTCTCTATTTCGCCGCGGGAATGTAGGAGGTGGCAGGAATGAATCAGGAATTCAAAAAGAAAGGCGCCGGCAGGGGGAAGACTCTCTTCATGGGCCTGGTATTCGGTATGATCTTCGGGTTCCTCCTTCAGAGGGGGGGAGTGACCAAATATGACGTAATAATAGGACAGCTTCTTCTGGACGATTTCACCGTTCTCAAGGTCATGCTTTCCGCGGTACTGTTGGGAATGTTCGGAATCCACGCCATGAAATCGCTGGGATGGGTTGAGCTTCACCCCAAACCCGGCTCCTTCGGGATGAGCGTTCTGGGAGGTCTGATCTTCGGAGTGGGTTTCGCCGTTCTGGGCTACTGCCCCGGGACCATAGCGGGGGCGGTGGGAAACGGCTACCTGGACGCCCTGGCCGGAGGGCTGGCCGGAATAATACTGGGGGCGGGGATCTTCGCGGCCCTGTATACCCGTATTCGAGGCGGAATCCTTCAGAAGGGGTTCTGGGGGGATATAACTCTTCCTAAGCTTCTGGGAGTCAACCAGTGGGTGGTTGTATTTCCGGTGGGAGTGATAATTGTCCTGCTCCTTTACTGGATTGAATCTGCGGGTTTGTAGGTTTGCGGAATCTTTGTCTGTGGCGCGCGGTTTTTTTAAAAGCATTTGTTGTAATGGGCGCGGTTTCTGACAAAGTTTTTAAATAGAAGTTTCTTAAGCGGTGTTTGCCCGCTTAAGGATAAGCTTTCTCACATTCTAAAAAGGAGGCGGTAATGGAATCTGCATCCGTTTACGCGCAGAAAGGCGTTGAGCTGTTGATGTCCTACGGCCCGAAGCTGATTCTCGCGATAATAGTCCTGATAGTGGGTCTTTGGCTGGTCAGGATTCTTTCCAGGTTCGTCGAGAGGGTCATGATGAGGAAAGAATATGACCTTTCCCTTCAGAAATTCCTGGTCCGGCTGATTTCGATAACCCTCAAGGCGATGCTCTTTATCAGCGTGATATCGATGGTGGGGGTTAAAACCACTTCTTTTGTGGCCATACTGGGAGCGGCGGGACTGGCTGTCGGCTTCGCGCTTCAGGGAAGCCTGGCCAACTTCGCCGGCGGGGTGATGATCCTCATGTTCAAACCGTTCAAGATAGGCGATGTTATCGAGAGCCAGGGATATACCGGGAAAATCCATGAGATAAGCATCTTCCATACCATCATGAAGACATTCGACAACAAGACGGTAATCATTCCAAACGCGGCTGTTTCAGGAGGCAGCATAACCAATTACACCGAGGAATCCACCCGCCGTGTGGATATGACCTTCGGTGTGGGATACGATGACGATATACCCAAGGTCAAGAATATTCTCAGGAAGATAATGGATGAAGACGAAAGAGTCCTCAAGGATCCGGCGCCGATGATCGTGCTATCCGAGCACGGGGACAGCTCGATAAATTTCTTTGTCCGGCCATGGTGCAAGACGGAGGACTACTGGAGTGTTTATTTCGACACGCATGAGAGGGTAAAGCTGGCTTTCGATGAAGCGGGTATTAACATTCCCTATCCTCAGCAAGACGTTCATCTGTTTCGGGAGAACGCTTAGATCAGCGGGCGTTTGACCGCGGACGCGTTCTGTTGATTTAAAAGGGCCCTTATGATAAAATCCGGTGTTTGATGGTGGATTTTACCCCGATGAACATCTTTTGGATCAACTTACCCGATCGGGGATGTTCTGAAAGGAGTTGCCAGCCATGAAAATATGCGTGCCGGTCGAACGCAATGACGGAATCGACAGCGTGCCGAGCATGAGCCTGGAATCGGCTCCCCTGCTTATAATACACGACACCGGTTCGGGGGAGACCGAAGCGGTGGAGAACACCGGACGCGGCCAGGATGAAGGGGGCGGGGACCCTCTGAGGACGATCAGGAACCTGAAGTTCGATGTCCTGATAACAGGAAACGCCGGGAAAGAGACCATCGCGGCCCTGGCGGCAAGGGGCGTTAAGGCCTACCGGGCTATGCCGGGCACCATCGCCGGTAATCTGGAGGTGCTGAAGATGGGCAGCCTGGATGAGCTGACTCCTGGTCTGGCGCAAGAGTGAGGCAGGCGCCGCCAAGTGAAATACAGGCTTGAAAAAAGAAAAGATATAGACCTTATAATCAGGGGCTGTCAGGTCTGCAGGCTCGCCTTGGCGATCGATTCTTCTCCATACCTTCTACCCTTTTCTTTTGGCTACGACGGCGCGGCGATCTACATCCATACAGGGCTTGAGGGAAAGAAGATACGCTATTTCGAGGGTGGCGGGGAGGTCTGCTTCGAGTTCGAGCGCGGCGTAAGGCCCGCCGAAGGGGAGAACGGCCCCTGCTCGTGGTCCTTTGAGTTTGAGAGCGTCATCGGCTACGGTAAGATTGCGGAGCTCACCGCTCGAAAGGACAAGGTTTACGGGCTCAACACGATAATGTCGCGCTACTCGGGCCGGGAATGGGATTTTGAGGGTGTGGACCTATCGAAGACCAGGGTCTGGAAGGTTGCCGTCGATTCGGTAAGCGCCTTAAAGTCTGTCAGGTAGGGCGGCAGGCGCGCGGTGGGAGTTATCTGCGTTCACTGGCCGCGGGCACTCTCTGCGTTCGTCGGCCGCGGCTGCTCGGCGGGAATGAGCGATTCAGGTCTTGCCGTAACCGCTTGCGGCTTTGCCCCCAGCGTGTGTTTATCTCGAGGACGCTTAACATTCAAAGCCGGTATCATGAAAATAATCAGGGCCGAGTCAAAGGAGCATATCGATATGATCCGCAAGCTCTTCACAGAGTACGAAGAGTTTCTGGGTGTGGATCTCTGTTTTCAGGACTTCGAGAAAGAGCTCGAATCACTTCCCGCTCCTTACGGGCCGCCGGATGGGGTTATGTTCATAGCCCTGGAGGGAGACGCCGCCGCCGGATGCGTGGCGGTGAAAAATCTGGGGGAAGGCCGGTGCGAGATGAAGAGGCTGTTCGTAAGGCCGGCATTCAGAGGGCGGGGACTGGGCCGGGAACTGGCGGAGATAGTAATAGGAAAAGCATCCGAGATGGGTTATTCGGCGATGCGGCTTGATACCCTGAGCAGGCTGAAAGAGGCCCTTGAGCTTTACCGTTCTCTGGGATTCAAAGAGATACCTCCCTACTACCACAACCCGCTTCCCGACGTGGTTTTTATGGAGCTTGAGCTCTAGGCCGCTGTCCTCCCCGCGCTTTTGTGATGAGCTACTTTTTTCTTTCCGTTAGGATTTCGAAGGCCTTGATGAACTCGCTCTTGGAGATGAGAAAGGCGTCGTCGCCCGGGTTCAGAACATGGCTTGCTCTTGTTATGGTGAAATCGTCTTCCTCCGCCGTAGTGAAAGACTGCGCCGGCCGTTTCAAAGTTGTTTCGTGTGTCAGGTTTTTGGCCGGACGCGGGAAAAGTAAAAAATTTACGGAACAATTTCGTGAATTGTAACATAAATAATATTAAAGCGTACATATACAATAGAATAGATATCCCGCGGGGCGCGAGGCCTCGGAATACGTCCCTTTATTTGGCTAATGTTTGTAGAGGATTAGTTTTTAGTGTTAGAGGACGATTTTTGTTGTGCTCAGCGCCCACGGATGTAATTTGATAAATAGGGATAAGTATCTATTAATTTGTTCAGAATGGGCGAAGGCCGGGCTGCCGCGGGGAGGAAAGGAATGGCTTGCAAAGAACATATCAGAATCCTTAACAGGGGCGTCGCCGCATGGAACAGGTGGAGGCAGGAGAACCCGGATGTGATTCCGGATCTTTCCGGGGCGAGGATCTCCAAGCGAAACCTTTCAGGAATCAACCTTAAGGGCGCCGACCTGAGAAGGGCGATGATGCCCGGGGTAAGGCTTTACGGGGCCAACCTGGAGGGGGCCGATCTTTCCAGGGCCGATCTGATGTACACCAATCTCAGGTGCGCGTGGCTAAGCGGGGCGAACCTGAGGTTCGCCAACATGCTGGGCGCCGACCTTTCCAAGTCCGATCTGCTCGGCGCGGAGCTTGAGGGAGCGGTCCTGTTCAGAAAGGATCTGGAGGACAAATATTGCGCATACAACCATATATGGCTGGAGGCGCTGGTAGGATTCGCCGATAGCCTTTCCCAGGTGGAGTGTGAGGAAAGATAAGCCACGGCGGCGTTCAAAGTCATATTGACCTTCCGCCGCGCTACCGTTATATTTAGTTCCAATCTGAAATTTATTCCATGCGCCTGTAGCTCAGCTGGATAGAGCAACGGACTTCTAATCCGTAGGTCGCAGGTTCGAATCCTGCCAGGCGTATTTTTAAAATACGGCGCAAGGCGGGGTTTGACGCGAGGTGGCGCCTGGCGTGGGGTGGGGCCTGGCCCGTAGCGGCGCCTGATTGCGCGCCTGCATTTTTGCTTGCTAAGCGCCCCCTTGCTGATTACTATTGCAATTGCGTGTGGTGGATGTAGCTCAGTTGGTAGAGCCCTGGATTGTGGATCCAGTTGTCGCGGGTTCGAATCCCGTCATCCACCCCATTTCTTATTTTGGGTATATAAACTCTCCCAATCTATAGTAGAATCAACAGTTTTGACAGGTTCGAACCGATCGTGGAGCTTTTGTACCTTAGGAGCCATATTTTGGAAAAGTGCGAGGCTTCTATCGAATTGAACTTTAAGTTTTTTATCCTTTAGTATGAGGTTCGAACCTAAACACGATAGGATGTACCTTTTATCTTCCAACGTACCGTTTTTAAACATATTATGCGCTCTTTGAGCAAAGGAAAATAGATCTTCGGCCCTGGTGAGCCATGTTTCGATACGATTCTGGGTATCTGATATCAATTCCTCATATTTTCGTTTTTCCTTCAGTAATCTATCTTTCTTCCGGATATATTCATCTGAACTGATTTCTCCATTCAGTCTCATATTAAAAAGCGCTTCTAATCTTTTCGTGCAGGTATCAAGATTGTGTCTGTGTGCCTCTGTTATTTTCTTTCTATCAATGTTTTCCTTTGAATGTTCTCGTTTAAGTTGCTTTATAGCCCAAGCTTGAAACTGTTTAGGTATTGAAATTCTGCTTAATATATTAAGGATTTGATTTTCAAGCTCCTCGGAACGTATATATGGTTGAGAGCAATCCTTCTTAATCCTTTTTGTGCAGTGATAATATATATATCGGTGAATATTATCGTTCTTCTGACGTTTACATTTTACTTCAGCTGTAATAAAAGCTCCACATTCTCCGCAGTGTATTAAACCTGTAAAAGGAAAATCATGAGATTTAGCTCTCGGCATGCTCCTGGTTTCAATAATTTTTTGAGCTAAATAGAATTCTCTTTTATTGATCATTGGTTCGTGTTTGCCAGGATGAATTTCACCATTCCAGACAAATGAGCCATAATAAAAGGGATTACGGAATAAACGATAAAAGTTTGTACGAGAAATATGCCCCCCTTTATTCTTTTTAAGCCCCATTTTCTGGGAAATATTATAAAGCTGCTCTATAGAACAACGATTCTCTATCAGGATTTTCCACAACTTCTTCATTATTGAAAATGATGATGGATCTGGATAAATTGGGGCTTTATCCGGCTTTTTATAGGTATTATTTAAATATCCGACTGGTGGTTTATGCGGCAGCCAACCCTGTTTAATCTTGTTTCTTTGACCTCTTTTGGTGTTAGCGCTCAAATCAAGTATAAACTGATTTGCCATTCCAAACTCAAGATTCATCATCAGGACATTATCTGTAGGCAAATACCCACGCTGGAATGTCTGAATATGGCGAATTATAGATTGCTGAAGCATCCAGTTTATCGCTCCACCATCAATGGGATTTCGAGCCAGGCGGTCCAGCTTCCAGCAAATGATCCCATCGGCACGTCCTTTGTGTATTTCTTCTACCATTTTGTCAAATACTGGTCTTCCCGGAGCCTTGGCTGATTTTTCCTCCGTGAAGATCTCCACAATATTCAATTTCATCTGTTGAGCGAGTTTCGTCAGCTCTT
Organism: uncultured bacterium; assembly: GCA_964488475.1. Taxonomy (GTDB): domain Bacteria; phylum Krumholzibacteriota; class Krumholzibacteriia; order Krumholzibacteriales; family WJIX01; genus CAZAUK01. Next base: position 3,257 of record CAZAUK010000012.1, on the reverse strand, counting down.
CAACTTGGGAGGGGACTGACGCGACTTGTTTATCTTCATTCTCTGAAGATTTTCGAGCGTAAAGAAAATAACTAGTAGTCTTTTTGTTCATTATTCAATCTCCTATAATATTATAAAATATATTTTGGATAATTTAAAGCTGTTTTACCGGTTATATGCTTGTTAATACGGCAGTTAGTAAGTTTTAACATTCAATTATTAAAAACCATAAAAATCATCGTATTCAATATTATTTGAATTTTTAGTGATTTTGGAATCTACCTTAGAATCTGGGACTTTTGGGACAGTTTCATCTGGGTCTATTCCTTTATTTTTCTCGGTAATATTGGAAGATTTTAAATCCTTTCGCGCGTAATTTGAATTTACCTGTCCCAGGTGTCCCAATATATCCTTAATTAAGACCGGTTGTCTCTTCTTAGGAAGGGGTAGTGTTTTTTTAACTTCGAACTCTTTGTTTTTCCATTCTTTTTTACCAACGAGCTCAAATATTCTTTTTCGATGCCTCCGACCAATTTCCCCCGGATACACAACACATCCGAATTGCCCCCTTTGATTAATGAAGAGATGTTCCCCTTTTCGATCATGCCCATTCTCAGCGCAAGCGGGACACTGAGCGATTATTTTTGAACCACGATATTTCACTTTTTTCAACATACTCAGATCCAATCCCATTATTCTTCCTCCTCGGTTTTAAACGTCACCCGCCGAAAGCCTCTAGTGCTTTTACCGTCTCTTTTTATCGAATTTGATTTTGATGTCGCAAAAAGTTCCAGCACCAGACTCTGAAGCTCCCGTTGAATTATGGTAATTGGTTTTGGGTTCCAGCCTTTGAGAGGACAGTACTCAGCGTAAGCCTCAATGATTTCAGTTGTTGAGAGATCAGCATCAGGATCGTGGACAACCTTTTCCATCAAAAAATACCGTAAACTATCGTTTTCGGCCAATAGACCTTCAACAGTCTTCTTTTGAGTTTCTGAGAGTTGGATGTCTCCGTAAGCTTCTATGTCTTTGAGAACCATTTTTAAACCCTGTAATGCCCAGTTTAGGATTCCGCTCCCTTCTTCTCGAATCAAGATATCCTTTAAGCCGGGTATTATTTTCTCAGGAGCAGGTCCTTCAAAACGAACTATAAGAAGTCGCCTTCTCCAAGCACCTGTGTCACCATCAAGTTTTACCCTCAACCGGGAATTTGATGTAATTAATACACAAAAATTCCCTTGAATAGGGAAACTGGCAGTTCCCCCTTTTTGTTCAGCGTCGAACCAGTCTCCACCTATCAAACCTTTGATTTTATGCGCGCCTTTTTTGGATAAAAATTCTCCCGGTACGTCCACACCAACAAGAAGCTTCTTCTTTAAATAACGAAATAGCTCAAATCGGCTATTCAGATGGTTAGTACGTAGTTCTGTGACGTTAACCTGGCCGACAAGGCTTTGAATAATCAAAGCGAGAGTGGTTTTACCACAGCCAGGCTTGCCATCAAAAATAAGCATTTTTTGTACAATATTATTTCCGATTAAACAGAGCCCTGTATATTTCTGGACTAGTTCTACGGCATCAGAATTCAAAGCCTGATAAAGAAAGTCATTTAAAAAGCGGGTGCATGCAGCTGAAGGATCAAAGGGGATAGGACACTGATTTCGTGAAAAATACTCAGGGGAAAAGGAGCAAAAATCGGATTCACCATTATCTTTAAATTCAATCACTCCGTTAACTAGATGAACGATTTTCTTATCTTTATTAAAGGCATTTCTCTTCTCACTGATACCTTTGAGTAGCTTTACAATGTTATCCAGGCTGCTGTTAGTAACTTTCTTTTCTAAGGATAGGAGGTTTTTCTGCCTGGATACGCTTAGAATGCGGTTTGAAATTTCTCTCTTGATGGAATTTTCTGAAATTGTCTTATAGAGTCCATTATCGTGTTCATATTGATAGAATTGTTTTTCGTCCGGTTCAAAGATCACAATATTATCGTAGTCAAATAGACCTGCCCAGAAATTTTGATTTATTGATGTTACCTGTCCCTTGCTATTTGTATAATACGGATCCCCATATAAAGCTGTTAGTTTCTGGAATCCCGATTCATTATTTGTTTCTGGATTCTCTGAAGGTTCCCATTCTGGGCATTCTCCAACTAGCTCCTCGAATTTTTCTTTATTTCCACCAGCGTCTAGCCAGTCGGAAAAATCCTTTGTCTTAGTGGTTTCTATATCCGGAAGCTCCAGTAATTTAATGGTAATACCCGCTGAATATAATTTATATGCCACATTCTTCGCATGTAATCGGCCTACTTCATCCTTATCCGCTATTATTATGGCTTCTCGGCATTCACGAAGTGTTTCGGTATATGATTTTCGCCACTTACCAGCCCCCATAGGACATGTGGTTGTAATAAAACCCAGGGCTGCCAGATTATCAGCGTCCTTTTCACCTTCACAAATGAATATTTCTTTTCCGGTTTGAATGCCTAGAAGTAACTCCGGCAAATGGTATAAAGCAATCTCAATACCATCGAACCAAACAGTATCTCGATTTGGCGGGGGATATGTGTTCTTTTTTGAAACATTGTTAATTTTGTGATAATCATTCGAGTTACTATTTTTTTGATACCAACCTTCGGACAAACCCCAGACAGAGAAACCTTTATATTGTCTTCTCTGTGCAAAGCCTTTCGGTTTGAATCGGACCACCTGAAAAAGCGGGTTTCCAGCAGTATCTTTATATTCATAGATTGTATCAATGCTTCGATTGTTCATCTTTGGAGTCCTTCGTCTGTTGGTTTTCTAGAATTAATTTAAAGAATCTGATCATCCGGTGTGCTTGCTCTTCAGCTGCGGCATAAGACAGTTTTTTGCCATAGATCTCGAAATAGATTCTGCGAAATTCTTCAATAGCCTTCTTTGATAACATAATTTTTCGCCTCTATTCTTTATTTGGCGAAAAATCGCTCAAGAAGAGAAAAATTTTTAAAAAAGAACTACGCAGGCTATAAAAAAATGAAAATAATTGAGAAGTCAGCCGGTGAATTCACCCGAGTTTGACACGAGCGGTTACATGGAATAGCTGTAACTTATTACATTGCATATAGTAATGGGTGATTTCATAGAAACAGGCGTGTATCCATGTTTTTCAGAAGAGTTATTCGAGCGACATTATCTGCTTTGGGAAACATATCTTTAGCTGTTTGTATAACTTACGTACTTCCGCATCTGGATTTGATGTCTGAAACACCCGGCCATTCGGGGTAAACAATTGAC
>CAZAUK010000011.1:0-94351 GCA_964488475.1 uncultured bacterium | reverse complement strand
CCCCAAGACACCCTGCCAGAGCCTATGATACCGCCATATATAGATATAGCCGGAACCAACCCCAAAATCCTGTCAAGGATAAATCTGGAAGAATACCCGGGAGATGGGACGAATTTGAAATAATATTTTATTTAAAGGTCAAGGTTGACAATAAAATTTCAGTAAAATGGTATTTGTCTGCCAGAATCAAATTTGAAAAATACTCATCAAATATGGTATAATGATATGGAAAAGAAATATTTTAAGCAGGGCCTTAGGATTAAAACATAAGGCCTCTTAAAAATATATGAAACCGGAGTGTCTGTCTTCGTGAACAGGGGGAAACGGGATGAGGATCCCTCCCGAGATGGAAGAAAGATACCGCCGGTTCTTGAATGGCAGGGGGGACGCTATTAGTTCCCTCGTTTCTTTTATGGGGGAAGAAAGCGGCGCGCGAACCGGATCGAGGGCCTGGGCGGCGCTGGTACTTTCGAGAATATATCTGGTCAAAGGTGAGCTCGAGCGGTCGAAGAAATACTTGCGAAAATCGGTAAGATATTTCGAAACGGCTGGAATGCGCTATCCTGCAGGCATCTTGGTAAACTGGTCTCTGATAAACAAGTACAAGGGAAATATTCTGAGAGCCGAAAGGTTGTTGAGAAGGGCTTTCCAAATCTCGCTGGGAGAGAACCAGATCTATTGCGCCGCAAAAGCGTCATCAAACCTCGCCACTTTACTTGCCAGAAAAGGTGAGCTTAGGGAAGCGGGTTCATTCATCGTCTTCTCTAAAAAAATATACCGGACTCTCAAGGAACCCGATTCTGAAAATCTACTGAGAATGACGGAAGCCCTTATAGGCATCGAGGGCGGAGATCTTGCCCGGGCCATAGACCAGCTGGCGGTTTTTCTAAACCGGAGTGATGACAAAAAATATGATTTGGGCTTCATGACGGCATCTCTGCTTCTGGCGGAGACCCTGGTCAGAATGGGAGAGTATAAAGCCGCGTCGCGGAAACTTGCTGACATTGAAGCAGGATGTCCTCTCGCCAGACTGCTTCTGCCCAGAAGAATGGGATTACTTTATCTAAATTCGGTAGCAGCTTCCGGTATGGGAGATAAAGAATCGGAGCTGAGGTATCGGGAAGATGCTGAAAAGATCAGGCGCAATCTGGGCTTCGCGCCATTTGAAAGGTTCGGCAATCTGGAAGAAGCCGCCCCTCTCCGCCGTCTTTATTTCAATCTTAAAACAAACGGAGAAAGGAATGAAGCAGGTAAATCCGATGGGAAGCCCGGAGGGGGCAAAACTCACAGAGCCAATCTATTTGCCGGCATGAGTGATGACGGTGTCGAATTCATTACGGGGGATCCTTTTCTTAAGTCGCTCCTGAAGGAGATAGAGGCCGTGTCAAAAAACGGATTCCCGGTGCTTGTACGCGGGGAGACCGGTACGGGAAAAGACCTTATTGCCAGGAAGATCCACTTTTGGAGCGAGAGGAGATGCGGGCGGTTCGTGCCGGTTAATATGGCAGGGATGCCGGCACAACTTTTTGAAAGCGTGATGTTCGGTCACACCAGGGGTGCTTTTACCGGTGCCGTTTCTAATAGAAAGGGGCTTATCGAATCAGCGCGGGATGGAACGGTTTTCCTTGATGAGATAGGAGATATGGGGAAGCTCATCCAGCTGAAGCTACTCAGGTATCTGGAGGCTGGAGAGTATTACAGGCTTGGTGAATCAACCCCTCGAAAAGCGGCCGCCAGATTGGTAGCGGCTACTAACAGGAACCTGGAAGAAGCAGTTGAAAAAGGCGAATTCAGAGCGGATTTATACCATCGGCTGAGGGTATTGGAATTCAAGATTCCCTCTCTCTCGAAGAGAACCGGGGATATAGAACTTCTGGCCCGTTATTTTCTTGAGATTTTAATGAAAGACCATAAGCTGGAAATTATCCGTTTCGGTGAAGCGACCATGGAGGTTCTAAAATCGTATTCCTGGCCGGGTAACGTCCGTGAACTCAAGAACGAAACTACAAGAGCATCTCTGAGGGCCAGCCCCCCCGAGATAAAGGTGTCCGACCTGTCGCCTTCAGTTATTTCCGGCGGCACCATGCTGAGGAAAAATAGAGAGGGGGGACTTAGGGATTATCTGGCTGAGGTGGAAAGGAAAGAGATAGCAAGAGCAATGGGAGCGGCCAGGGGTAACCGCGCACTCGCCGCCAGGATTCTGGGAATAGAGAGGACCACCCTGATATACCGGCTGAAAAAGCTGGGGCTGGAACGATTAAAATAAACGGCACTTCATCCGCTAAAGCTTGTACCCTATCTTTCTAAGAAGTTCGAATCTCCAGCGCTTGCCGTCCTGGTCTTCGGTCCCCAGGGGGCTTTCGCCGTCGATTATTCCCAGAACGCCCCTTCCCTGTTCCGATTCCGCTACCACAACTTCCACCTGGTTGGCCGTAGCGCAGAATATTCTGCAGACTTCCGGAACATTTTTTATGGCATTGAGAAGGTTTATCGGGAAGACATCCTTCATGAATATTATGAAAGAGTGCCCCGCTCCTATCGCCTCCGCGTTGGATTTGGCCAGTTCCACCATTTGGTCATCGTTCCCCGAATACCTGATCAACCTTTTTCCGGACGCTTCGCAAAACGCCAGCCCGAATTTTATTCCCGGTACCGACGAGACCGCCGCTTCATGCAGGTCCTCCACTGTCTTTACAAAATGAGACTGGCCGAATATAAGATTTATTTCGGCAGGTTTTTCGATTTTAACAGTCTTGATATCCATTCAAAAACCCTCCTCAGTATTTACGGTTCAAATTCACATTTATTTGCGTATCATGATCAAAGCGGCGGCTTCAAGGACCCAGCCGCTCAAATAATATCATGATCTTTCATACGGCGTTCGGAAGTTTATCCCGGTGCCCGGCATAGATCTTAAAAAGAACCCCACTGCGGTTCAAGTCTAGTTTTCAGGTCCGATATTGTTTCCGAGATCATATCCAGATTGAATCTCTTTCTTTCCCTGGAGGGGGAGGGGAAGGTGTCCGCTATATCGATTTCGATCGGTTCGTTTATAATCCCCCTGAGAATAGTGAACCAGCCCTCAGTGACATATTTGCCATAGCCGCTCAGGAAGAGTTCCGTAATGGGAACGTCGATTCTCATGGAAAACTCCGATATACTCCTGGTCAGTTCGGTCAGACCGGCGGGGTCCAGTCCGAGATTGGTAAGATCGTCGGTCTGAAGAGGATCGCTACCCCCGTTCCTGATTATCATCTCGGGACCGAATTTCTCAGCGAGGGGAAAGACTATCTCCCGCAAGACCTTCCGGTATACATCGATTCCGGATAGGGGAGGTAGTGGAACGTTGACGGTAAATCCTTCGCCGTCGCCGGATCCTGTCTGTCCGGTAAATCCCACTCCCGGAAAGAGAGTCCTGGGGTCCTGGTGCAGTGAGATCAGCATCACTTCCGGGTCATCGTAAAATATGTCCATGGTACCGTTGCCCTGGTGAGCGTCTGTGTCGAGTATGAGTATTTTACCGAACCCCATTCTTTTCAGGTATGCCGCCGCAACGGCCACGTCGTTAAGAAGGCAGAAACCTCCGCCATAATCCGGCCCGGCGTGATGGAGCCCGCCGAATCCCAGCGCCAGCCCGCTTTCGGAAGCAGCTTTGACAGCCGTAATCGAGCCGCCGCATATCATTCTGGCAGCTTCCAGTGAGCCGGGCTGGACCGACGTGTCCAAGGTGAGATACCCTCCACTTTTTTCCAGATGAAGAAGCTTGGAATAATAGGATTCGCTATGTACCATTAGAATATCTTCTTCTTCGGCCGGAACCGGCTCGATTATTTCGAATCTGGTGTAAATCTTCGGGTATTTGAATTTAAGATCAGAAATGAAACGGCTGAACCTGTCGCCTCTGAAAGGATGAGCTTCCCCGAAATCGTAGCTTTCGTACGCTTTATGGTATACCAGGGGAATATCTTTTTCCGGTCTCTTCAAAGGCAACCCCTTCCGCGCAGATTACTGATTATGGAATCAGTATTCTATGCCGAGTTTCCTGATTTTGTTGTGCAGTGTCTGCCTTGTCAGATTCAGTTCTTTAGCCGCTTCGGTGACGTTGCCGCCGGTCCTGGAGAGCGCGCTCGTAATTATCATCTTCTCTGTGGCGTCAAGCTTTTCCCTGAGTGAGCCTTTTTCTTCGATTCGGGCCGCTCCGTCGATTTTCTCTTTGAGCTGGGGGAAATATTCTTCCGTGAGCATGGGTGAGTCACCGCTCAGTGCCAGAGCCCTCTCTATGGTATTCTGCAGTTCTCTGACGTTACCGGGCCACAAGAAGGAAAGAAGAAGCTTGTTGGCTCCGGAGGACAGTTCGATCTTTCCCTTGTTCATTTCCCTGGAATACTTCTTAAGAAAGTGCCGCGCCAGGGGCAGGATGTCTTCCTTTCTGCTTCTCAACGGAGGAATGACAATCGGAACTACGTTGAGCCGGTAATAAAGATCTCTTCTGAACCTCTCTTCGGCCACGTCTTCTTGAAGGTCCCTGTTGGTGGCCGCTATTATGCGGACGTCTATCTTTCTCGTCATGTTCTCTCCGACCCTTCTTATCTCCCCCTCCTGCAGAGCCCGCAGAAGTTTAACCTGCAGTTTCTGAGGCATCTCGCCGATTTCGTCCAGAAAGATGGTTCCCCCGCTGGCGGTCTCAAAAAGGCCGGCTTTATCAGCTGCCGCACCGGTGAAAGAACCTTTCTTGTGCCCGAAAAGCTCGCTTTCCAGCAGTTCCGCAGGTATAGCGCCGCAGTTTATCACTACCAGTTCTTTGTCCTTCCTGGGGCTGTTATAGTGAATAGCTTTGGCTATCAACTCCTTACCGGTCCCGCTTTCTCCCGTTATCAAAACGGTAGTGTCGAAGGCGGCGACTTTTTCTATGGTGTTGAATATATCGAGCATGGGTTTGCTCTTGCCGATGATCCCAGAAAACTGGAACCTTCCCGACAGTTCCTGTTTAAGTTCTTTGTTTTCCCTGGCCAGGTTTTCTTTAGAAAGAATAAGCGCTCCGTGGAGCCTGGCATTTTCTATGGCGATAGCCGCCTGAGAAGCGAAGGCGGAGACTATAGAAATATCGTCCTCTGTCATCTCGTCGGACAATCTGCTCGCGTCGGTATAAATGACGCCTATTACCCTTTCATCAAGTCTGAGAGGAACACAGATTGCGGTTCTGAGCTGCAGGTCCAGAACGCTCTCCTGGTCCCTGAACTGTTCGTTCTGCATGAGGTCGTTTATGAAAAGCGGCTCGCACTTGTCCACCACTTCGTTGATGATGCTGTGGCTGACTTCGAAGTCGGTCTCCCGCAATGGCTGTTCATTTTTGTCCCGGGCTATCCTGAAGGCCATCTCCCCTTTTTTGTCGGCGAGCATCAGGAATCCCCTATCGGTGTCGGCCAGCTTGATTATCGAATCTATTATCTTGGCCAGGAGGGTGTTCAGGTTCAGGGTGGAGTTCAGAGACCTGGTGACGTTAATGAGTATCTCCAGTTTTTCTATTCTGTGCCGTCCCCTCTCGAGTTCCTCGCGATAGGCGGCCTCTCTTCGAGCCCCTCCGGATTCCTGCATTTCTTCAAGGGCCTCTTCCGCCTCACCGAAAAAATCTTCAGGGTCTATGCCGTTTTCATCATTCATGACTGTAATCCCGGTTCGATCTCCCCCATGCCATCGATTTCCAAGCCGTTTTCCTACACTCTAATCTTAACAGGCTGGAAGGTCAAATCAAAATCACGCCCGGGCGGTTTTGCGGGAGAGGGGTGAGCAGCTGTTTACAGCCGGCCGAACAGTGATTTACGGTATTAGCCCGGCTCCGGGATAGAGATGGGCGTTGCCCATATTAGTATCATGTTGTATTTGAAGCACTTAAACAACCAGCAATCGCTATGCGGGTCTGCCGCGCATTCGGCATGGATATTGATGTTTACACTATGTAGAGGTGGCCCGTTTATGATTTCACCCTTAGATCCCGACGACCCATTCATATTTCCCGCTCCGGAAGTGTATTTATTACTACCGGCGGGGTCGGGTCTCGCGGTCAGGACGTATAAAAAAAGCTGCCCGGGGTTGACAGGGTTATCATCATTTTGGTAAAATTGTCAAATAAGCGGTTCTGTTTAGGCGGCTGAAAGAATTAACCCGGATCAACGCTTTTTTCAAAACGTTTGATTCGTTTCATCAGAGGTTTTCGAATGAGAAGGGTTATTTTGAACGGTTCGTCTATTTTATTATTGTCTGTGTCATTTCTGCTGGTCCTGTCAGTGATTCCCTCCGTCGCTCTGGGTCGCGACCCGGTTCCTTACAAATCCGGATTATCGGAAAATGTGGTTTTCGCGGACCCTGGAGAGGACCCCCATCTCGGATTTGATACCTGTGCCCCCGAGACGAATTCCTCCGGCAGCTTCCAAGGCAGCCGGGCGATTTCGCAGGACTGGTGCGATTCATCGGAGAATATACTAATAGGCGGCAGAGACTGTCCTGCAGATATGTCAATAAAACATAAATTAAGGATTATTTTCTTTTCTCTTTTTGGTTTCTATTTTCATTAGATTCTCGGCGACAGATGCAAAACATCAGAGCTACCATAGAGAGCATTCTTGAATCAGTTTCCGGCGGCTGGAAGCGCGGAAACTATAGAAAATCGTATATCTATTCCAGAAAAGCTCTTGGAATAATCGGTTCGGCGGACGTTGATCCCGAGACCGCTCAAGAGGTTTTGCTCTATTCGGCCCGGAGCGCTTATTACATCTCACGCTTCGATGAATGCGAAGAATCTCTGACGCGGATAGAAGAACTGCTTGAAAGGTCAGATGGGCCGACCAGTGTTTCTGCCATAGGCGAAATATCGATTCTCAGAGCCAACATACTGAGAAGAAAAGGATTATACGCCGAAGCTATTGACTGCCTGGATGATGCGGGCCTTGTTAAGGAGAATCTCGAGCCGGTTCAGATTATTAAAAGACTTATGATCAGGGGAATGTGCAGGAATCGTCTGGGTAACAGGGAAGAGGCGACGATCATTCTGGAGGAAGCCCTGGGCCTGGCCACGCATAATTCGGATGAGAGAGCCCGGGCTGCGGTGCTTTCGAGTATTGGATTATTATACCTCTCCAGGGGTTTCCTTTCCAGATCAAGGGATTATTTCAAACGGGCTGTCAAGCTATACGGTGAAACCGCCGACAGATACGGCAGGGCGGCTTCCCTCCTTAATCTTGGAATTGTCAAGGGAAGGCTGGGAAGTTTTGCTGAGGCCGAGGATGATATAGGAAAAGCAGCCGAAGGTTTCACAGAAAGCGGATGGGAGATCGGCCTTTGCAGGTCCCACCTGGCTCTTGGCAATGTTCAAAGATACAGGGCCTATCCGGATAAAGCCGCGCAATTATATGAAAGAGCGCGGAAAATAGCCGCTTCCCGGGGATACTTGAGGGAAAATGCCCTGGGCATGTCTTACCTCGGTCGCGTTTCTTTCATGCTCGAGGAGTACGGCGAGGCGGAAGAGATGCTGCTGAAAGCGGCAGAACTAGCCAGGGATGTTTCGCCCGGCAGGGACATAGAGATTCAGAATTACAGGTACCTGGCGGATATCTATCTCATTTCCGGTGAGGAGGAGAAGGCCGAAAGATATTTCAGGAAGGCCCTTGAGCTGGCCAAGAGATTTAAAGCCGAGAGGGAAGAAGGCCTGGCATATTCAGGTCTGGCGAGAACGGCTTTTATTCGTAATGAAAGAGACAGGGGAGCGGATTTGTTTGAGAGGTCTGCGGAGCTTCTGAGAAAGGGTGGGTGCCGGCTGGATCTGGTTAAAACACAACTCGATTACGCCCAGCGCCTTCTCGAGGAAGAAGAAAGAGATTCCGCGGGCGGAGAGGAAGCTGAAATCGCGCTTCGATCCGCGGACAAGTTGTGGCGGATGCTCATAGAGTCCGAGCATCTGCTCAGCGGAACGGAAGCCGAGAGGCTCAAGCAAGAAAACAGGAATCATCTTGAGAAGGTGTACGCTCTTCTAAGAAAGATGCCGAAGGTTTCCGGGGGAGACGCCGATGGGGCTTTTGTGGAGCTCAGCTGTCCATCCGAGTTCATGGAGCATGGAAAGATAGTAGCGGTTTCCAGATCGATGGGCGATGTCTGCGCCCAGGCTGAGTTCGCGGCGAAGATACCGAGTCCAGTGCTGATAACCGGGGAAACGGGAACAGGAAAAGAACTGGTGGCAAGACTGATCCATAACCTCGGAGACAGATCGGCAAATAAATTTGTCGCGGTAAACTGTTCAGCCATACCGGACCGTCTATTTGAAAGCGAGCTTTTCGGGCACAAAAAGGGGTGTTTCACCGGGGCTTCAAGTGACAGGAAGGGTTTGTTCGAAGAGGCCTCGGGAGGTTCCATTTTTCTGGATGAGATAGGTGAACTGACTGAAGCTCAACAGGCGAAGCTTCTCAGGGTTTTACAGGAGAAAAAGATAAGAAGAGTGGGTGAAAATATCGAAAGGGAAATTGATGTGAGGCTGATTTCTGCGACCAACAAGGATCTGGACAGCGGGTTCGGTGAATCCTCGATGCGAGAGGATTTCTTCTACAGAATAAACGAGGAGCGTATCCATATTTCACCCCTGAGGGAAAGGCGGGAGGATATAGTTCCACTGCTCGCTCACTTCCTCAGTGACAACGGGAACGCCGGCCGCGGGAAAATAAGAATCGAGAGAGAAGCCCTTAAACTGATACAGAATTACTCATGGCCTGGCAATGTAAGGGAGTTTATTTCCGTGGTCAGAAGAATGGGACGGATATCCAGAGGCGGAATGATAACGGTTGAACTGCTTCCTGAGAAGGTAAGGGGAGGAAATCGCAGGAACAGGATTGCGGGTAGCCGGCTGAAGGTAAACGGCGGGACCGGAGAAAGGAAGAAAACACTTCTGAAACTTCTAAAAAGCTGCAACGGAAATAAGACAGCGGTGGCCCGGTGGCTGGGGATTTCCCGCGGGACACTGTACAAGGAGTTGAAAAGAGCGGGCCTGGATGATCTGATAGGATGATTCTCGATTCATCCCCTCCAATCTGTTTACACGCGTACATTTTGTTTACGGTATTCGATCAATGGCATTTGATTTGAAATCAACCGCTTGCCGGATCTGAGGCTGGGGGTTGTCAAGGTACTGTACGGACGGCCCGCGCCACCTTCTTTACAGAGCCGGTCTAAAAATCAGACAGGTATAAAGGCATGGTCGCGTAACTGGTTATTAGATAATGGATTATTTAAATACAGCGAATCAGCTGTCTATAATCCTTTTCAGAATCCGGCTCTGGCACGATTAATGTTTTAGATAGAAGGTGATGCTGCTTTTACAGATCGCTTTAGCCGGGATGCAATCCTTCACCTGGATGTTCCGGCAACTGAACCATCCAGTGCCGTGGCAAGCTTAGTCCCCCCATCGCGCAACACCGTCACGGCGTAGGGTGGTTCTTTTATATCAGACATTGTTTAACCCTTTGTCTTTCCTCCGCATAAAACCTTAACACCCGCTTTTGGCTTGTTACAGGAGTTGATATTAAATTATAATCGATGCGTTAGAGAAAAGGGGATCGGTTTGGACTGTAGGAATTTTTTATTCAATTGGCGAAGGGAAATTACGGCGGGAACTCTTTCCGGAGTGCTCCTGGCTTTCTCTTTTCCCCCGTATCCTTTCAGATTCTTTTCGCTTCTCGCCCTGGTACCCCTGTTCTGGTTCTTCATAACAGCAGTTAAGAGTGAAGGATTAAATGATCGTTTTCTAAAAAGGGGCTTTGCCGTTTCTTTCATAGCCGGAGTGGCGTTTTTCGGGATTCTGCTTTACTGGGTGGCCAATGTAATCCCCGCATCCAAAGTTACGGTACGTTGGGTTCTTGGGCCTGGAGTGTCTCTTCTGGTGATATATCTTGCCATGTACCCGGGGCTTTTCGGACTGGCCCTCTCTTTTCTGATCAAGAGATACGGCTTGAAAGCTTTAGTATCCGCCCCCGCCCTGTGGGCCCTGTCGGAGCTTCTTCGTTCCAATGGTGAACTGGCGTTTTCCTGGGGGTCGATTTCCGGCTCCATGGCCGTTTACCCCCTGGCGATCCAGGGACTTTCAGTTTACGGCCCTTACGGCCTGTCATTTTTCATAGTCGTTGCCAATCTTCTTCTGGCACTGGCCTTATTCGCCGATTCCGGAAAAAAAAGAATATGGGCTCTTATAGGCTTCTGCCTGTTGATAACGTCGCACGGCGTGTTCGGCTTCATGAAAGTAGAAGAATACGATGAGAGAACGGCAGCGTTTGGCGAAAAGAACGATATCGCCGTCGTCCAGCCGAATGTCGGGCTTGACGTCAAGTGGAAGCCGGAGTACAAAGCCAGGATATTCGATCAGATCGACAAACTGACCAGCAGCTCATCCGCAAAAGGAGCAAGGCTGGTTATTTTTCCGGAGACTTCCGCGCCAGTAGCCCTCAACCGGTCGGCCGGGTACAGGAGGTGGCTTGAGAGGATAGCCACTGAATCGAAGGTGGAACTGCTGGTGGGCTACATAGATCACGAGAGGGAGAATAACAGCTGGAGATCCTACAACGCGGCCGGCCTGTTCAATCCCAGAGGTGAACTCGAGGATGAGTATCACAAGGTCAACCTGCTTCCCTTTGGAGAAAAGATACCGTTCAGCGGGTATTTCCCGTCGCTGGAGAATATAGAGTTCGGCCAGGCGAATTTCAAACCGGGGCGGGAAAGGGTTCTGTTCGATTCAATCGCGGGAAAATTCGGTGTCCTGATCTGTTTTGAATCCACTTTCGCCGGATTCACCAGGGGGTACGTCAAAGATGGCGCTGACTTTCTGGTGAATATAACGAACGATGGATGGTTTGGAAGCGAGAGGGGGCCCATTCAGCATTCAGAGACGGCTATAGTGCGGGCGGTTGAGAATGGAGTTTTTGTTCTGAGGGCGGCCAATACCGGAGTCTCGATGCAGATAGACCCCGTGGGAAGGGTTAACAAGAGACGATCGCTTAATACCGGCGGCATTATCGAGTGCGGAATCATCCCTTGCGCCAAAAAGACTCTCTATACCAGATGGGGAAACGCTATGTTTAACGTGCTTGTTATTCTTAGTCTCGCTGTGGTTTTAATCTTCCCTGGCCGGAAAGTTTCAGGAGGGGTGGATAACCAACCGGTCTAATTTCTGATAAATTCAACCACCACAGATACTATCAATACAGTTATGGCGACGGCGTTGATTACTGCCGCTGTTCTTAGTGCCTTTTCGGGGTTTTCTTCGAGGATTCTCATCTTTTCTCTGACCGCGGGGTCTCTCAGCAAATTTGAAAAGGCAACCGCGAAAAAGCACAGTGCCCAAAGAGGTATTCCATAGACGATCTGATACCTCTTGATCAGTTCTATTATTCCCAGAGCGGTAAAAACCAGTCCCCAGATTATATTGATAGAGATCTTCATGAGCCTTCACCTCGCCCTTAATAACCAGAAAGCATACCCTTTCGTCCGGGCACTGACTATAATCTTCAAGAAAACCTTCTCCACATCAAGATAAAATTTCGCCGATGACTCCAGTGTACACATTACTCCGGTTCTCAGCGCGATGTCATTTTCGGTGCCGGATCCTTTTTCCAGAATTCCCCGGTTCTCTCCGGACAGCTCCCCATCGGATTCCCGGGACACAAATCAGTTGTCACCCGCTTCTATTTTGGTTAGAATCTCAGAAGGTGGGAAGCTTCCGCGAAAAAGAGGCGTAATTGAGGGCTTCGCCGCCTCTTCAAGGATGCTTCATCCGGAGTGGTGCCGGGAGGTTTTGTTATTCATTAAGATTATGAACAGCGTTTGATTATGATTTGCTGGTACCTATTCTACTCTTTCATGAAGATCGGACTCTTCGGCTACGGGGGAGGGCCATCCATGATACCACTGATTGAAAAGGAGGTGGTACAGAATTACGGCTGGATGACGGCTGGGGAATTCGTGGACGCCCTGGCCATGGCTAATACTCTGCCGGGACCTATCGCCACCAAGATGGCCCTGCTGATAGGCGGTAAGACCGGGGGGTCTCTGGGCGCGGCCGCCGCCCTGGTGGGGATTCTTCTGCCGTCGAGTGTTCTGCTGGTGATCTTGATGATGATTTATTATCGTTACCGCACCCTGCCCGCCGTAAAAGGAATCCTAAAGGCCGTACGGCCTGTGGTCATAGCCCTATTGCTGGTAACCGTAGCGCACCTTTCGCCTAAATCCGTCATCTCTTGGGATACTTTTTTAATAGCTTTCGTATCGTTCTTTCTGGTGTTTTACCTTAAACTTCATCCAATTCTGATCATAACAGCCGCCGCGGTCGCGGGCTTCCTGGTCTATCCTTGACGAGAATATTTGATACCTTGAATTATACGAAAGCGGGGACGAATGGATTTCGAAGAGAGGGCTTATTTATCTGATTCCTACAGAAAAGGTTTCACCTCCGTGGTAAAGTCTGTCCGGAAGGCGGAAGGCGGGAAATCGATAGTCTTCCTTGATAAGACCTGGTTCTATCCTGAATCGGGGGGACAACCTGATGACCGGGGGACTCTGGATGGCAGGCCGGTCCTTTCCGTAATGGAAGAAGAGGAAGGGGTCGCTCATCTTGTAGAGGGGAAACTGGAAGAAGGCCGGAAGGTCGAAGGTGTTATTGATTTTTCCAGAAGGTTCGACCACATGCAACAGCACACCGGCCAGCACCTCCTTTCCAGGGTCTTCCTTGACCGCTTGGGCCTCAAGACAGTGGGTTTCCACATGGGAGAGGAGAGTTCCACCATAGACCTGGAGGGCACCTCTCCCTCAGCGGAGAGCGTCGAGGAGGTGGAGTTAAGGGTGAATCAGCTTGTGACTCTGGACATCCCTGTTAGCTACAGCATCGTCTCCCATCAGGAGTACAGGAATATTCAGGCCGGTGAAACCGGGGATATTGAGCCGAGATCCAGGGCTCCTGAGGAGGCGGAACGGCTCAGGCTCGTCAATATAGAATCGGTCGACGTGAACGCCTGCTGCGGAACACACGTGGCCGGAACTGGGGAAATAGGGCTGATAAAGATAACCGGTTCAATCCGGGTCAGGAAAAATACCAGGATCGAATTCCTCTGCGGGGAGAGGGCCCTTAGAGACTATATCGATAAGGACAGGCTGGTGAACGCATTGGCCCTGGATTTCAGCACCGGGTGGAAGGAACTGGAGTCGGTGGTGGGCAAACTGGAAAAGGAGACCCGTGATATGCGAAAGGAGGTAAAGAAACTCAGCCAGGAGTTGGCTGCCTTCAGAGGGGCATCCCTTTCCGAACCCACCGGAGAGATAGCCGGCGTGCCGCTGGTAAAGAGGGAGGTGAAGGGGCTGGATACCGGTTCATTAAGGAAAATAGCGGGGGAGATAAGGGAAAGGGGCCCGGTTATAGTCCTGTTTGGAATAGCCGAACCTTCTCCCTCCCTTATTTTCGCTGAATCTTCCGGTCTGGAAGCGGATATGAATGAAGTTCTGTCAGAAGCGGCTTCAGTCATGGGGGCCCGGGGGGGTGGGGGAAAGGATTTCGCGCAGGGAGGCGGTGGCGACCCCGGCAAGCTGGGTGAGGCGCTGGACAGAGCCGAAGAGGCGATAAGGAGAATGCTGGAATGATATATGACCGGGAAAAAAGAAGATCCGAGAGAATAAAAATGGTCGAGACCCAGATCGAAGCCAGGGGTGTTCGGGACCCCCGGGTCGTCTCAGCGATGAAAAATGTTCCCCGTGAATTGTTTGTCCCCGATGACCAGCGGGAGAGGGCGTTTTTTGACGGCCCCCTCTGCATAGGACACGGCCAGACCATATCACAGCCATATATCGTAGCATACATGACAGAGAAACTGGGGGTGCGCCCCGGTGACAGAGTGCTGGAGATAGGAACCGGCTGCGGTTACCAGACAGCCGTTCTGGCCGAGCTGGCCGGACACGTTTATACAGTAGAGATTGTAAGACCCCTGGCGGAAAAGGCCAGAAGAAGGCTGGAGCAAGCAGGTTACGATAATATCAGTTTTCTCGCCAGCGATGGCACTCTGGGCTGGAAAGAGGAGTCTCCCTTTGACGCCATTATGGTCACGGCCGCTCCACCCCGGATCCCCGGCGGACTTATCCAGCAGCTGGAGGACGGAGGAAGGATGATAGTGCCGGTAGGGGAATTGTCACAGATACTCTACAAAATTACGCGAAGGGGCGACGATTTCGAAAAGAAGAGTCTACTTGGTGTAAGATTCGTTCCGATGACCGGTGGAATAGAGTCTGATTCCTAGAGGAAGATCCGGTTATTTCCCCTGCTTTCGTTGATTCCGGTGACCCGCACTCCAGCGATATCCTTCAGGGGACATTTGTTTTCGCAAATTCCGCATCCGATGCACAATTGAGGTTCCACGTAAGGTTTCTTGAGAATGAAACTGTAGCCGTCCTCCCCGGTGATTTTCTCTTCGTTGAATTTTATGGCTTTTCCCGGGGCCGGGCAGTGTTCCTCGCAGACTCCGCAGTTCAGGCCGAAAGCGTGGGGAATGCAACGGTTCTTGTCGAAGGTGGCCAGCCCAATCTTCACGGCCTGTTTTTCCTCCAGTGCCATCTTTCTTATCGCTCCTGTGGGGCAGACCTGGGAGCACTGATTGCAGCTATATTCGCAATATCCGAATTTCGGCACCAGAATAGGTGTCCAGAGTCCTTCCAGTCCGGCCTGATTCAAGGCCGGCTGAAGGCCGCCCGTTATGCATACTTTCATGCATTCCCCGCACCTGACGCACTTTTCCAGGAATTCATTCTCGGGCAGGGCGCCGGGAGGGCGTATCCTTTCCGGATGAGGCCTGTCGATAAGCCGCTCCGTTCCAAGGGCGGAAGCCGATACTACAGCTCCCAGGGATCCCGCCAGCACCCACCTTCTCTTAAGGTCGACGTCCCCGTCTCCCTGCTTTTCAGAGGAGGGGGAGATTTTAATGGCGTCCACCGGACAGGTCTCGTCGCAATTAAAGCACTCCAGGCATTCCCTGGAGGCCCAGTTTCCCGGCGGGTAGGGTGTGGCTTCTCCCTGGCAGACCTCGTTGCATTTTCCACAACGCACGCAACTGTCTTCGATGACTTGGACTCGCGCCAGGAACTGCTTTTTACCTATCACCCCCAGCAGCGCCCCCAGGGGGCACAGATACCGGCACCAGAATCTGGGAGCTACAAGGTTTAGCATCATGATCGCTAGAAAGATAAGGCCGGTCAGGATCGACAGCCTGAATACGGGCCTGACGTAGGGAAGAATGGTGCCGGTGATGGCGGTATGCAGCGAATCGGAGGCCGAGGATATTCCGGGAATACTGAGGGCGTAGACAGAATCAAAAAAGGAATGCACGGCACTGTTAAGACCCGGATCGACTCCTACTGTCAGGGACCGTACCAGAAGAGGTATGGGATCGACGAATCCCGCTATGTTAACTCCGAACACAGCGGCTACCAGTATGAAAACCAGTATATAGTATTTTAAAGGAAGCAGTTTTCGAAATTCCCTCTGCCGGGTTTTCTTTTTTCCGGTGAACTTTCTCTTGATGTAACTGAAAAAGTTGTTGAGTGTTCCCAGAGGGCAGAACCAACCGCAGAAAACACGCCCCATGATTACTGTTATCACCACAGTTATCAAGGCGATCAAAAAGGACAGCTGAACTGAGCGTGAAGCGATTATGCTTCCGACCACCAGAAGCGGGTCCAGTTCCAGAAACAGCTTCACCGGCAGCTTTATATCGGACTGAAAAGCGAATTCAGCGGCGATAAACAGAAAAAGGAAAAAGGTTAGAAAGAGGATCTGGGAGATTCTTCTCAGATTCGCCATGTTTACTCCAGACTGATTTCACTGAATCCGGCCGATTTGAAATCAGCTCGCCCCAGCCCCCTGGCTTCCGCCATCTTCAGATAGGAAAAGACCCCGTTCTGGTTGAAGGGAGCGGTGTCACCGAAAAGCGAAATTCCGAAGGAATCTATTCTGACAGGGTCAACGCTGGCGGCTACTGTGTTTTTCATGACCACATCATCGAGGGTGCTTCCCTGAGGCCCGTTGGCCAGCAGAATCCTGTAGGCGTCCAGGATGGTAAGCTGCGGTTTGAAAAATGCAGTGAGGTCGACGATGCTGCTGGAAAGTTTCTGGTGAAGAAGATTCCTCCTGCCCCCGATAAGGCCCATCATGTTTTTCATGGATAGAGTTACTCCGGACAGCCCGTGGTGTTTGGCTATGGGCAGGTTTATTATTATGTCGGCCTCAAGAGCTTCCCTGTAGGCCGGCCATTTATTCAGGGTTTCCCCTTTTAGATCAACTTCCACAAAGTCCTTTTTCATGACGTAGGGCACGTCCGCTCCCGCTTTCTCCGCCGCCTCCTTTATACCGCTTCTCTTGTAGGAGTATCTGGCTTCATTACAGGTATTGTCAGCTACGGTGATCTTCTTCGCTTCCGCTTCCTTCACCATCTCGATAACAGCGGTGACCACGCGGGGGTTGGTGGTGGCCGCCTGTTCGGGCTTTCGGTCCCAGGATATGTTTGGTTTTATGAGCACCTTGTCCCCGGGACTGACAAATTTTCCCATACCGCCTAGCATCTGGACGGCCTTTTTTGCAGCCGCTCCGGGATCAGGGCTTTCTACCACCGACATAAGTATCTCTTCCCCTTTCTGGGGCATGACCGATGTAAACCCTTTTCCGGCGAGGAAAGCTCCCGCCGCGGAGCCGGCTATAATCTGCAGGAAAGTTCTTCTGTCCATACTCATTTAACACCGCCTTTTGGGTATAGAGGGAATATCAGAGGCTTAATACCTTCTGCTTTGCGCCGGTCTGAAGCCGGAGACATGAAATGCCTTTACAGCGAGCGGTATCCATTTTTTTATATTATAATATATTCGGGCTCGGTGAAATGAAAGCGTATATTTTCAGTTAACCAAATAATAATTTGTTTTTATCAGGGGTTATCGTTACAGTTGTATGGATAAAGACCAAAGGCGACGGCGGGCTTTTTTAACAGACTGAGCGTTTTATGAAGTCCAATGATCAGATGCGGGACGGGATCAATCGCCCCGCGGGACGGGATCGGCCGCTGCGGAATCGTTAAAAGGATGTGGATATATTGACTGATGATCAGTTTAAGCCCAAGGAATTTTACAGAAAGCTTGATTCGCTTATTGCCCGGATCAAAAAGAGGGTGGGCACCGAGGACGCTCTATCCCTGGTCCTGGAGGAACTGGTGCAGGAAGTGGGTGACGCTCTCAAGATAAAGAGCGGTCGTATCTACAGGCTTGAAAAGGGATCGTTTTACAATCTAGGCGGAGCTCTGGGTGACGCTACCGGCTCGTGGCCCGATGGTATAAACAGTAACCAGGAATTCTTCAATCTCCTCAGAAAACACAAGAGCTACATATTTACCGACACAGAGGTTCCTCCATGGGGAAACAACAGCGTGGCCGCACTGATTGGGGAAGATGACCAGTTTCTGATAGTATTCAGGCTGAAGGAGGGGTGGGAGAGAGAGACCCTCGAGTTTTCCATAAACGTGATACAGAATATTCTGAACTTCAGCCGTTCCGCAAGCCGGTTCAGGGCGGATATGCAGGAAGCCCGCGAAATCCAGGGCAGCCTTCTTCCCAGATTCGATATTGAATTTCCCGGTTACGACATAGCGGCTTTTTCCATACCAGCCGAAAGCGTGGGGGGGGATTTTTATGATTACGAACTCCTCGACGAGGAGGTGGTCGCTTTTTCCATAGGCGACGCCAGCGGCCACGGGTTGCCCGCCGCTCTTCTGGTCAGAGATGTGGTGACTGGACTGAGGATGGGTATCGAGAAAGAACTCAAGATCTCAGGGATTCTGAAGAAACTGAACAAGGTAATAGGCAGAAGCAGGCTCTCGACCAGGTTTATTTCCATGTTTTTCGGCGAACTTGAAGAGGCGGGAACGCTGGTCTACGTTAACGCGGGACACCCTCCTCCGATTTTGATAAAGGAGTCCGAAGAGCAGAGGCTCACCAAGGGCGGCGGTATTCTGGGCCCCATGCAGAATATGAGATTCGAGAGGGGGTTTGCCTTGATCGAACCGGGTGATATCCTGGTCATGTTTACAGATGGTATATTCGAGAACCAGAACCTGAGGGGTGAGATATTCGGCGAGGAAAGAATAATGGATTACGTAAGGAATCACAGGCATGAGAATTCGGCCATGATCATTGACGGATTACTGAAAAGCTTCTACCGCTTCAGCGGAAGCGATAGGCCGGATGACGATACGACCCTTTTTATTATTAAACGTTTCGAATAGAGATCCGGGCCATAGCCGGCACTGGTTCCGGTTTGGTCTGATAATTATTCCTGATATATGATGAAAGACCTGCCTGTTCGAGGGGGCGGGCGGCGGATAACCTGAGGATCTAGTCGACAAAAATGAGAAAAAGGTTGTTCCGGATTACTTGGAAGACAGCCCTTTCTGCCCGGGGAACGAAGAAAAGACTCCCTGCAGAGACAAGGGGGCTGTCCAAGGTTATCAACAAGGTTCTGTGGAAGATAAACAAGTGCTTGAAAAACCCCGCTTACAATCTGGTTGTGAGAACTGCTCCCTCAGGGGAAGAGGGAGAGGAATATTAGCACTGGCACGTTCAGATAATACCAAGAATCACAACTCCCGCCGGCTTTGAGCTGGGAACCGGCATGTATATCAATACTTCGCCGCCGGAAAATTCGGCGGGTTTTCTCAGAGCTTCATAAGCGGCGCAGACAGTTCCCCGGCCGGTATGGGTTTGATTTATCGATCAAGAATTGTATATTTGGATGTAACGTAGAATCGCGGCTTAGTAACACGCCGTCTACTGTAGCCGGAGGACCTTCGGTTCACGGCTCGACAGTTCAAGACAACTATTAAAACTGGAACAACAGGACGCAGTCAGTTTCAGTGAGGGATATCAGCTGGATAGTATTTGAAGGATCTCAATCAGTTTCAGTGAGGGATATCGGCTGGATAGTATTTGAAGGATCTCAACAGGAGGGTTTGATGCAGATAGCTAGAAGTGGGTTCAAGTTTTTAGTGATATCGGCTTTAGCAGTTCTTTTAGGTTGCGGTGAAAATGGCTCCGAGAAAGTTCCCCAGGTGGAGTTTGGGGCAAATCTGCTTAAAAACCCGTCTTTTGAGGAATGGACCGATTCTCTTCCGGCCGGCTGGCAGGGTAGATCGGTGAGCGATAGCAACAGTGAAAAAAAGAGGGCTAATATAGTGCAGCCATCATCCAAATACAAGCAAGACGGAGAGTATTCCTGTTATTTCCTGGCTGATGACAGCACCGACAGATGGGTGGCTCTGACTCAGATAGTCCCGGTAGTTCCAGATCATGATTTTGTCATTTCCTCCCAGGTGAAATCGTTAGGGTTGAGGAGAAACACTAGCAAAGGCGGCTATTCAAATATGTACGCGATCTTTATCAACGAGAGGGGTGAAAGGGTAGAGGGTTCAGAGGACTTCGCGGATCTTATGACCAGGCCGGTCGCGGGAAATACGGACTGGCACAACCAGCGGAGAAAAATGAGAGTTCCGGCTAACGCCAGACACGCTGAAGTGGGAATTATTTCGACAATGTCAGGTTCAATCTATTTCGATGATCTGAACGCCTACGTCAAGGCTAACCCGCCCTGGGTGAAAAAGGAAACCAAGTATATAGATTTTTACTGGTTGCCCGGAAAGGCGCTTCCGGACAGCTCCATAGAAAAAGAATTAGAGATGATTGAGAGTTACGCGGAAATCTTCGGAATAGACAAGATCGAGAAGAAGATCGAGTACTTTTACTACAATAACGAGGAAGATTTCAAGGATGTCAATCTAACAGAGAGTTATTTTCAGGGAGTAAACTGGGAACAGCGGGAAATTCATACCATGAAGAAAACGGAGGATCTGGCCGTAACCCACATGCTTCTTTATCACCTGGGTTTTCCCCCGATATCACTGGCCAAAGGGGCGGTCTTTTATCTCAGGGCTTCAAAATACGATTGGGATCCCCACATGGAGGTCAAGAAGGACCTGATGGAATACAAAGTCCCAGCTCTTCAGAAGACCATTGGTCAAAAAGTCTTCGAAAAGTACAACCCCTCTATCATTGTGCCGGCCTGGGCCTCTTTCTGTACTTATCTGATCGAACAGTATGGTGTCGAGGAGTTCCTGGAATTCTACGAAAAAAACAATGGTGTTCAAACCTCAGAGGAATTCATCTCAATCTTTGAGGAGTTCTACAAAGAAGAGTTCAATAAGATGGATCAGAAGTGGCGCCTCTTTGTAATGAGATATCAGCCGGATAGCCAGGGAGTGTCAACGCAATGAAAGACTTCAGGTTCTGCCCTGTTTGCGGAGAAGATTTGATCAAGAGGGATGACGGCGGCGTAGTGAGGCCCACCTGCCCGAACTGCGGATTCGTCCATTATGATAACCCCGCTCCGACGGCGGGAGTCCTGTTACTCGAGGATGATAAAGTGCTTCTGGTTAAAAGAAGATATGAACCATACCGGGGTCTCTGGGTCATACCGTCCGGATATATAGAGCGGGATGAAGGGCCGGAGGAGACGGCGGTGAGGGAAGTGGAGGAAGAGACCGGGCTGAAGGTCTCTCTGGACGGCGTCCATGCCGTTGAGCCGTGCTTTGACGATCCAAGGGGGAACACTGTCTTCATAGTCTACCGGGGACAGATCACCGGCGGCAGCATGAAGGCGGGGGATGACGCCGAAGAAGTCCGGTTCTTCAGTCTTAAACAGCTTCCCGGGATCGCTTTTGACGCTCAGAACAGATTGCTGGCCGGCCTGAAAAAAGAGTTTGGTTATCAGGGAGCTTCATAGGCGAAATCAGGGGTGCTGGCCGGTGGAAAATCGGGGTGTCATCTGTCAAGCTCAGAAACGGGATATATTTTCAATCACACCTGTTCCGGTTCTTTTTGATGAAGAATACCAGAAAGCCGATGAATCCGCCCCATACCAGGGTCAGGATTACCGCCATCATGATCACCGCTGAAAGGCTCAAATCAATCAAGTCCTTCTTTTGTGATTCCTTCCGCATCCGGAGATGAGCTTAATCCGTTTGTGCCGCACGGTTCAGCTTGCGGCCGGCAGCTTTCGGAATCACTTCTACTGAAGAGTAGTCTCTGAATCTGTTTATTAAAAGCCAGCAGAAGAATTATAAGTACCCCCCACTGAAAGACACAAGTGCCGACCGAATAGGTTCTCAGAGGATGCCACCAGTAATGAGGGTCGTAACTGGTAACGGCCTGGGTAAACCACCAGGCTGTCATCGCGGTGAACTCTACCGGAATGACAAATTTGACGATGAAATTGAATGCCCGGCTGAGATACATGTCATTGGTGCAGTCTCTGACTATTTCAAGCCTGAATTTCTCGACTCCAAAACGTATCAGGGTTGCCGCGAAGAAGAGGCCGCTTAGCAGAAGCCCCACGCTCCATACCCAATCCTGGTTCTGAAAGAAAGAGGGGTTCAGGGCCGATGGGATTCCCAGGAAAAAGCAGCCGGCGGCTATTATCAGAACCCCTTTCCTCCTGCTCAGCCCGAAGTCCATCATAATTCTGGTTCCCAGCTCGACCATGGATATCAGGGACGAGAGAGCGGCGATGGCCAGGGCCAGAAAAAATACAAAGAGAAAAAACTGACCCCCGGAGATCTTTTCGAATAATCTGGGGATCCATATAAAGGTGAGCCCGGTGCTCACCGGGCCGGTTTCTCTTACCGTGGACAGCGCCTGGGCCGCCGGAAGGACTGCGAAAACAGTCGGTATGGTCGCTATGGCGGCCAGAAGGGAAGCGGAGTTATTACCCAGCCCGGCAAGAAAGGAATTTGTCACCACGTCATCGTTTTTTCTCATGTAGACGGCGTATGTCAGGATCAATCCCCATCCGGCGCCGGTAGACCAGGCGCTCTGGGAAAGGCCTTCCAGCCATATCCTGTGGTTAAGAAGGTCCTTCCACTTTGGTTCGAAGAGGAAATTCAGCCCAGCCCCGGCTCCGGGAAGAGTAACCGCCCGGACCGCGGCGATCACCAGTAGGACAAAGAGCGAGGGAATCAGGACCTTGTTGGCTTTTTCTATGCCGCCTGCTACGCCCCTTACTATTATCATGGAAGCGGCTGTGACGCTGATAGCGTGGAAGAAGAGGGAGAGGAAGCTACCCGAAAAATCCGTCCAGAATAATGTAGTGTCCGCCTGCCACAGTCCTCCGCCGGGTATATTAATGAAGCCCGCCGCCAGATCCACCAGAGAGGCAAAAGCGTAGCGAAAGCACCATCCGGTGACCACGCAATAGTAGAAAGTGATCGCCAGAGTGCAGAAGCCCACGAATCCTCCCATCCAGGTGTGCCCCTTTCTCATGGAGCCGAAAGCTCCCAGGGCGCCCATTCTGGTTTTCTTGCCCATTCCCAGTTCTATAATCAGGAGAGGAATAGACCACAGGAAAAGGAATATAAACCAGGGTATCAGGAAGGCGGCTCCTCCGTTCTGAGCGGCGACTCTCGGGAACCTCCAGATATTTCCCGTGCCTATGGCCATTCCTATCGCAGCGTACAGAAGAGCCCACCTGGATGAGAATCTCTCCGTCAAGCAGTTCCTTTCACGGCGGTCAAATTTTCCGCCTATTCGATTATTGACGCGGTAAAAGTGTCTCCGCGCTCGATTATGTCGACTACTTCCATTCCTTTTAAAACTTGTCCGATGACTGTGTATCGGCCGTCAAGATGATACTGACGTGTTTGAGTTATGAAGAACTGGCTGCCGGGTGTATCCTTGCCGGCATGGGCCATTCCAACGGCACCTCTTTCATAAGGGCGGGTGTTGAACTGGCTTCGCAGAAAGTATCCCGCGTCGCCCCACCCATCGCCCCGGGGGCAACCTCCCTGAATCACGAATCCCGGAACCACCCGGTGGAAAGCGAGACCGTCGTAAAAACCATTTTTAACCAGGTAGATGACACTGGCTACTATGTTGGGCGCTTCGTCCCCGAAAAGTTCGATCTCTATCTCTCCCCTTTGAGTTGAAAGCAGTAATCGGCGCGTACCGAAGGGAAGGACCGGCCCGCCCCAGGGCTGATCTCCGCGTTTCCACTCCGAGGCGGGAACCGCTGCGCCGGACAGATCGACTTCGAGCCTTCCGGCTATTTTCATCGATTCTTCGCGTATTCTGGGATCGGGTTCTGCGGCGGCGGCTTTCAGAAGATCCGTCATGGCAGAAGAATAACGGTCATCATCAAGCTTCTGGAACAGATTTCCCGCCGCCCTGACTATGGCCAGCTTCCGCTCGCAGTCCATTCTTTTGTCGTGGGCGGCAAATATCTCGAGAAGTCTTTCGATTACTTTTTTCGACTGAGCTTTTCCCGCCGATTCGGCCGCTATGGCGGCCAGTACGGGGTCCGAGCCGTCCGCTGTTTCAAGCAGTGCCGCCAGGGGAGTCATAGATTCGCCTTCGGTGGTGACAGGTTTTCTCAGTTCGTCCTTGTCCTTCCACAATCCCAGGCCCCGGGCGGCTCCCTCCCTGGAAAAGATATCGCCGCCG
Organism: uncultured bacterium; assembly: GCA_964488475.1. Taxonomy (GTDB): domain Bacteria; phylum Krumholzibacteriota; class Krumholzibacteriia; order Krumholzibacteriales; family WJIX01; genus CAZAUK01. The sequence goes on along the minus strand of CAZAUK010000011.1, from coordinate 70,762 downwards.
GCCAGGAGCAGTCCGGTCAATAGCGCCAGGTCCTGCTCATCGCCCGTGCCGGCCAGTTTTTCCGCGGCCTCTTTTCTTTCCTGTAGAGAACCCTTTTTAAGAATCGAGCGAAGCCGCCCGCGGGCAGCGCCGGGGTCTATCGACCCGACGGCCCCGATAGCGGCCACCCTGACCATGCCCGAACTGTCGCTCAGACTGCCCGCCGCCCTGTCGTAATAGTCTTTGTTTCCAGAAGAGGCGAGCCCGTTCAAGGCCAGGGTTCTCAGGTAGGTATCCGAAGAATCCAGCAGGGGCGCAAGATGACTCGCGCAGTCTCTTCTTCCTATTCGGGAAAGGGCCTCGGCGGCTTTGATTTTCATGTACCTGTCTCTGGAGCGGATCAACGTCGAGACAGCCGAGACGGCTTCCCCGCTCTTTAGCCGCCCCAGGGCCCCGGCCGCGTTGAATCTTACCGTGTAATCATCGTGAAAAACGAAAGGGATTATCCTTCCGTCGACCTTTTCGCATTCCAGCCGTCCCATCGAGTATATCGCTCCAGCGATAACCTTGGGATCAGGATCGAAAAGGGCGTCAAGCAGAAAGGACCTGGCTTCTGAAGGGTCCAGGCCGAACATGGCTCGGGCAGCCGCAGCTCTGATCGAGGAATGGAAGTTTTTCAGTGAAGGGGCCAGTTTGCCGGCTCCCTTTTCCGGATTGATTCGTCCCATCGCTTCGATCGCTCGGATCTTTAGTTTCCTGGGACAGCTTTTAAGGCAATCCTCAAGAACTCCGGAGGCTTTCTCTGAACCGGTAAGTCCAAGGTAGAAAAGGGCAGCTTCGGCGACTTCACTGCTCGAATCGCCCGCCAGCCGCTCTAGAAGCTTTGCTGTCCCCCGGGGGCTGTTCACCCTCCCCAGGACTTCTGCGCACCGCAGCCTTATGAGAAAGTCCGAATCCTCGATCAGCGCTTCGATTCCGGATATATCTCTCTCTTCTTCCATTCTGGCCAGGGCGGCCAGTTTTTCCCTACCTTCGGGCTTCTGAAGAAGGTTGTGGTAGATACTGGCACAGGTGACTGGTCTGAGCGCGGCAACCAGATGGAAAAAGAGAAAAAAAGCGGCAAAGATAAGGATTTTTTTCGTTTTCATGAGCACCCCTCCTCCAGGGTTGTTATATAAACTTCCTGCCATTTTAGAGCGGCCGGTGTCAAGATATTTGTAGGCATTTGGATAACTATTGATTATCCCCGATCCAGATAACTGATGAAAGTGATTATCAACGGCCTTTAAATATATTATATTTAATACTCAATATCGGGCGACTGAATTTATCTTCGCTCTTCGCTCCGCCCGCGGGGGCGAATTTCCTTAAAGCTTAAGAGGATGGAAAATCAGGAGATGGTTTATCTAGAGGAAAGGCGGGTTATGAGGAGAAATCTTATTGTAATAATCCTATCTATAGTAATTCCGGCGCTGGTTCCGGTTCCGGCCGCCGCTTGTACCAATATGATCGTAACCCCGGGCGCTTCCCGGGACGGCTCTGTTATCATAACATACACCTGTGATGGAGAGTTCCATCCCGTTCTGAGACACACCCCGGCAGCTGATCACGGTCCGGATGATTACTTTGAGATCAGGGACTGGAGTGGAAACATAAGAGGCAGAGTAAAGCAGGTCCCTCATACTTACGCGTGCACCGGGCTCATGAACGAGCACCAGCTGGTCATCGGCGAGACCACCTTCACCGGCAGGGAGGAACTGCGTAACCGAGACGCTCTGCTGCATTACTGGTGGCTCATGAGACTGGCGCTTCAGAGGTCCAGAACGGCGAGGGAAGCGATTGAAGTGATTGCCGGGCTAGTCGATGAATACGGTTACGCAAGTACCGGTGAATCGATTTCCATCGGTGATAGCAAAGAAGCCTGGCTGCTTGAGATAATCGGAACGGGGCCGGGAGGCGAAGGAGCTGTCTGGGTAGCCAGAAGAATACCTGACGGTTATATATGCGCTCACGCGAACAAGGCCAGAATCGGAGAATTTCCCCTTGACGATCCGGAGAACTGCCTGTATTCGGACAACGTCATTGATTTCGCGGTAGAGAAAGGGTATTACGATCCAGATTCCGAAAAACCTTTCAATTTCGCCGAGGCCTATTGTCCCTCAACGCCCCAGAAACTTCGATACACTTCTACCCGGGTATGGAGCATTTTCAGACGGTGCGCGCCCTCAAGGGAATGGCCGGTGGATTATCACAGGGGGGTCAGGGGAGCAAGTCCGTATCCCCTGTGGATCAAACCCGAACATCTCCTTTCCTTGAAGGATGTATTCGATCTTATGCGTGACCATTACGAGGGAACCGATTATGATATGACAGAGGGTGTGGACGCAGGGCCTTTTGGAACTCCCAACCGCTGGAGGCCGATCACCTGGAATATAGACGGTGTAGATTACACCTGGGAGAGGCCGATCTCAACACAGCAGACCGGATTCAGTTTTGTCTCCCAGTCCCGGGCCTGGCTGCCCGACCCGGTGGGAGGGGTCCTATGGTACGGTGTGGACGACACATATTTTTCCTGCTATGTACCCTTGTACTGCGGTATAGAAGACGTTCCCCCAGCATTCACCTTAGGCAGTATGAGCGAGTTTTCCCGGGATTCAGCATGGTGGGTATTTAATTTCGTCGCCAACTTCGCCAACCTCAGATACTCTCAGATGAAAGATGACATACAGGCACTGCAGCGGGAACTGGAAGATAACATGCTCAGGGCTCAGCCCGCCGTGGACTCCGCCGCCAAAAAACTTTATTCAGTCGACAGGGAACTGATGACCGACTATCTGACCAGCTATAGTAAATCGAGCGGAAAGACGGTAGTGGAAAAATGGAGGGAGCTGGGCGCAGACCTGGTCCGAAAGTATAACGACGGTTACACCCAGAAGACCAGAGGAAGGCCCAGTGAAACGGGATATCCTGAAAGCTGGCTGAGGGAAGTTCTAAAGCTGAGCCCCGGCCGATTCAGGCTTCAAAAGTGGGGTGCTGACTCGCTTGAAACGGATCTTCCCTACTGATAACGGGTTTTTGATCGTTCATATCATCTTATTTAAACCGCCTGGTTTGGTATCAACTTTGCACTTCTAATTTATGGCAACTGACTTTTACTGCCTTAGCGGAGGAAGTCGTTATAATGAAAAGGATTGAACGAGTCGCGGTTATTACATTATACATAGCGGTTTCGCTGATCCCGGCGGGTTCGTCAAAGGCCGCTTGGCGGAGCGGCTCCGTTAACCGTAATGGCCAGAAATCTGACGCTGCCTTCCGGGCCCAAGCCGTATTTCATTCCGGCCTGAGCGAAAACCCGATCATAGCCTGTGGCAACGGTGAATTATCGGTAAGCTGGAAATTAGAGGAATCCGATGATATAGCGGGGTTCGAAGTTCTTAGAAAGACCCCCGGTTCGGGTTACTTTTATCAGGTGAATGTTCTTGTGGCGAGAGATTCACGAGGCTGGTTCGGGTTTACTGACAAGAAGTTAGATCGATCAAGACGGTATATATACAAGGTTGAAGCAAGACGCGATAAAGGTGGCAGTTACCCCCTTTTCATCACTGACCCGGTTGCCGGGGGAGCTCCGCCGGTGGAGCTCTTGCAGAACCGTCCGAATCCATTCAATCCCTCCACGGTAATATCTTACTCCGTAAGGGAGAGAACGAGGATCATTCTCGAGGTATTCGATGCCAGGGGGAAGAGGGTGGCTGGGATTCTCGATAAGGAGAGAGGCCCGGGGGAATACTCTGCGGTATGGAATGGGTTTACTGATTCTGGAAGGATGGCGGCCAGTGGAGTTTATTTCTGCAGGTTGAGATCGGATGGATTTGAATTGACCCGCAGAATGGTCCTTCTGAGGTGAGCGCCCGGGGAAGGGGGTGTCTTTTCTAGCCGGCTGAGAGAAGCCGACCGTCTGTTTAAAGGGGTGTGACAATTACCGGTCTCTTTATCACTCTTCCCTTCACCGGAAGGAAGGTCATATCCTGATTTAAGTTTTAGAAAATTACTCCCCTATACTATAATTATATTAAAAATTTACGGAATTATCAACGCCTGACGCTTATTTCCCTGTTGCCGGCATACTCCAGATCTTCCGTAAGGTAAATCTTGGAGTGAATCCTTGCCTCTGTTATTATTCTGGCGATGCCCCGCATCCTGTAAGAGAGGTTCAAGGAAGACAATTACGGCTCCTGCTTTAATCAGCGCCTGAGCGAAACAGAAAAAACGCTGTCCCGGCGCCGCCCGGGTCAGCCGGAAAAAAAGAGGGGGATTCTCAGCTTTGACCGTTCCACGGATTCAGTATCTGAAGGGTGTATCCGCGGCGCACAGAGCGCATCCACTTGTGAAACTGGAGATTTTTACGCTGGTCGTCTTATCGGTGTTCATCTTCGGACCGCCGACCAGCGGGGCGCTGGCCATGCTCTTGATCTTTTCCTCTTTACATTCCGGGGTCTTTCGAAGATCCATCGCCCCGCTTCTAAAACCCCTTCCTCTGTTCATTCTATTGATAGTAGGCGCTCACATATTCCTGGTAAAAAATGGAGATACAGCGGGAACACGGGCCGCCAACGGTCTTTTCCAGGGTTTGCGCGTATTCGTCCTTCTTCTTTCGGGCGGTTATTTTCTGGCGGTGACAGACCCTATGGAGCTTTCGGAAAATCTCGCGCATCTACTGGCGCCTCTCAAAAAGATCGGGTTTCGCGGGAATGAATTGACACTGGTTGTGATGATTGTACTGGGTTTTATACCACAGATGGCGGCGGAGGCCGACAGAATCAGAAAGTCGCACCTGGTAAGGTGTGGCCGGCGAAAATGGTTCTCGAGAGAGACCGGCGGTGTGGTGCCGTTCATCGCTCCCCTGGTAGCTTCAGTGATCAGGCGTTCTCGGGAAATGGATCTAGCTCTTACGGCAAGGTATTACGGCTGGGAGGCAGAAAGCGCTCCGGAAAGAGGCTTGAATATTTCCATGGCCGATGCGGTAATCATGGCTGTTACGTTTATGATCTTTATGGCTGGTATTTATGCGCAATATTAAGATAACTATCGAGTACGACGGTGCCTCTTTTTCGGGATGGCAGGTGCAGCCGGGGAGGCGAACGGTTCAGGGTGAGCTGATCAAGGCCGCTTCAAAATTCTCCCGGGGCGGGGTAAAGGTAGTGGGCGCTGGAAGAACCGACGCAGGAGTCCACGCGGTAGGGCAGGTGGCGAACTTCCTGACCGATTGCGATTATTCCCTGCAGACCATCCGGAACGCTTTAAACGGCAACCTTCCACCAGATATCCTGGTCAGAAAAACGGAGGATGCATCCCTGATCTTCAACGCCAGGTTTGACGCCTACAGCAAGACATACAGTTATATATTCATCAGAAGGAAAACGGCGCTCTGGAGCACGAGGTTCCTGCCGGTCCCCAAAGGACTGGATGCGGATGCCATGAGGATGGCGGCGGGCCAGCTGACGGGGGAGAGAGATTTCTCTTCATTTTCCTCCACTTCGAAGGCTAAGAGCGGACGGTGCAGGATAATTTCAGCGTCCATACACCAGCAGCCCCCCCTTATTTTCTTTTCGGTCACAGCGGACAGGTTTCTGTATAATATGGTAAGGGCGATGGCGGGCACTCTACTAGAGATCGGAAAGGGGAAGAGTCTTGATCTGAAAGGTATAATCGAGTCGGCGGATCGCTCGGCGGCGGGCCCTACCCTGCCCCCTCACGCTCTTTACCTGTTGAAGGTCAGGTACTCGCCTCCATCCGATCCGGCGGGTTGACGCCGGTCGATCTCGTGACACATCCTCTTCCCGCAGCATACAAGTCGCTTCCTCTCAGAATAAGCCATAAACGCTGCGGCCCTTGACTGATGATGCCAGAATCTGTCACAGGGCGAAAGGTTCATAGGAAGGGAGCGCTCACGATTTGACCAGCGTCCATAAGCCGATTATTAAAAATCCCGCCCCGGCCGCGTATCTCAGAAACTTCTCGCTGACATAACGTGATATTATTTCTCCGGCTAATACGGCCACCGCGGTGGCGGTAACCAGCGCCAGTGAGGCGGCAAAAAAAACCGCCATCCTGCTGATTTGCCGGTCCGCTGAAAAAAGCACGATTGCCAGTTGAGTCTTGTCGCCAAGCTCGGCCAGCAGCACTGCTGCGTAAATGATCAGCAATGTCCTGATGTTCATGTAATCCTCTCTCTATATTTTGGTAATTCGGATTAATCCGGAATTCTATTTCCCTCGACGCTGATTTTCAAGAAAATATAACCGGAATCACCGGTGGTTTCAATAGAATCAGAAGATTTCCGGTATCCGCGACGTCGTAAGATAAAAAAATATCACCTTTACATTTATTTTTATTGATGGGATACTCGAAATCGTAATCTGATGGTTCCGTTCCCCTCGCGATAGATATCCGGAATGAAAAATCAATTAATTAAATGAGGGAGGTCGATTATGAAGTTGATGAAACTTAAGAAAGCCATTATTCATGACAGCACGGAGCACCCGGAAAGAACGGATGCCACTTTCGAGAGAGTGGCAGAGGTCTTTCAGAACGTTCTGGGAGAAGGCGCACTCGAGCTGATCGAATCTATGAAAAGGGAAATTGGAAATTATCCCGACCGGCGCCCTATGAACCCCACAGACGCTGACAAACTGGTCGATCTGGTAGACGAATTCGGGTTGGAACAGTCCGAGCTTAGCAGAATAATAGAACAGCTGGACTATTCGGAGATCTCTACCGCTGAAGCCCTTGACCTGCACTTGAAGTACAAGATTCCAGTATCTCACCTGGAGAAAGACATCGTCCCAGTCAAGGGTGACGGCTGCTGGATAATGGATACCAGGGGCGATTGGTATCTGGACATGGACAGCAACTACAGCGCCACCAACCTGGGGATGTCCAATGATGAGATAGCAAGAGGACTTTTCAACCAGGCGAAGCTTCTTATTTCGATGAAAGAGGACAGGGTGCAGATCGCCAGGACCAGATTTCTCAAGGAAGTAATGGATATGATGCCGGAAGGGCTGGAGAATTTTTACTGGCAGAATTCGGGCGGGGAGGCTGTCGACAAATCTATAAAGATGGCCAAGGCTCATACCGGTACCCGCGACGTGATAGCTTTCAAAGACGGATTTCACGGAAGGACCCACGGAGCTGTGGCGGTGACCTGGAACGAAAAATACAGAAAACCGTTTGGCCTGGACCGGGAGGACTGGGTTCATTTCGCCGATTTCAATGATATAGAAAGTGTTCGTAAGGTTATGGATGAGACGGGTTCCAGGATCGTGATAATGGAGATGGTCCAGGGAGAAGAAGCCGGCAACCGGGCGGCCGACCCGGATTTTGTGGAGGATCTGCGGAAACTGGTCGATGAAAGAGACGGAGTCCTGATAGACGACGAGGTTCAGGCGGGTTTCGGCAGAACCGCTCTGAAACGGGGCGAGTGGTTCGCCTGCATGAGTTACGATGTGGTGCCGGACATAATGGTGATCGGTAAATCGTTCGGCGGCGGGTACCCAGTGACCGCCGTGGTTACCGGAGAGAAAGTAGCCTCAAGTATGAAACCGGGTTATGACGGTTCCACCTTTGGCGGAAATCCGATGGCCATGGTCTGCACCCTTATAGCCACCAGGCAGATGAAAAGGATGGGCATCACGGAGAATGTGGTAAGCCGGGGCAAACAGCTCAGAGAAGGCCTCGAATCTTTGATGGATAAGTATGACCTCATCGATGAGGTGAGAGGAACGGGGCTAATGCTGGCATTTTCAGTCAAGACAGACCGGAACGTTCAAAAGGTCCTGGAAAAACTCGCCGAACACGGAGTCAAGTTGAGTCTTTCCACAGGAAAATACGTGAGGATGCTTCCTCCCACCATAATAACCAGTGGGGAATGCCGTTTTTTCCTGGACCGGCTCGATCGGGCGCTTTCCGAAATCAGTTCGAATGCCAGCTGAAACATAAGTTGTTAGCCTCCGGAGAGTTAGCGTTTGCCTGATGCCGCGCCAAGCCTTGCGGAGGGAGAAATCCCCTGATTTTGATCGCGACAACCGGATTATATTTAAAATCCCCGCAGAACCAGGTACATTACAATCGGTAAAAGTGGTTGTGGATTATTCGGGATATTAGTATACTGAATCTTTCACCAGGGAATTGACGGCCGCTTCAAGAGGGAGGAAAAAATGAAGTTCTTCATCGACACGGCGAATATCGAACAGATAAGAGAAGCCGCTGAACTCGGTGTCCTTGACGGAGTTACCACTAACCCCACTCTGCTTTCCAGAGAAAAGGGCGAGTTCAGGGATATTCTTAAGGAGATCTGTTCGATAGTACCAGGCCCGGTCAGCGCCGAAGTGGTGGCTCTGGACGCAGATGGAATGCTGAAGGAGGGCAGGGAGCTGTGCAAGATCGCAGATAATATTATAATTAAGGTCCCCTGCATCCGGGAGGGTATCAAGGCGCTGGGTAAATTCACCGCCGAGGGTATCAAGACAAACGCGACCCTGTGTTTTTCTGCCAATCAGGGCCTGCTGGCCGCCAAAGCTGGAGCGACTTTCGTCAGCCCGTTCGTGGGCAGAATAGACGATATCACATGGCCGGGGATGGACCTTGTGGCGGACCTGGTGACGATTTTCAACAATTATTCATTCGCCTCGGAGGTTATCGTTTCCAGTATTAGAAGTGTGCAGCACGTTTACGAGGCTTCCCTGATGGGAGCCGATGTGGCTACCATACCTCTCAAGGTAATAGAACAGCTTATCAAGCACCCTCTTACCGATGTCGGAATAGAGAAATTCCTGGCGGACTGGGAAAAGGTTGAAAAATAGAGCGCTTTTAGTTCCGGAAACCGCCGGCCAGCCGGCGGCCGGCAAGCAAATATCCTCTAGGGCCTTTGAAAGGTCTTCCGGTACAGGTATTTTAAAAACCAGGTGAATTGACGTGAAGGATTTTTATTCGTGGTGGTCAAAAGCCCTGCCCTATTTCATGGGGGTAATCTTCGGACTGGCGGTGGCTCTTCTGGCAGTGTCGATTGTTATGTTCCAGAAGGCTTCCAGTGTGAGGCCTTTTCTTCCCGAAGATTCCGACCCTATAGGCATCGGAGACTTTACAGAACTGCAACCTTCTACCATGGTCAACGCCCGAAAGAAGGTGAGCCCCGCGGTGGTGACGATAACCGCCTACAGGACCAAGATGGTGTACGCCCGTCCCAAATCCAGCCTGGAGTGGTTCATGCAGTTTTCCGGCAGAGCCCCCAGGAGGAAGGAGCAGAAATTCCCCAGCTACGGCTCCGGGATCATAGTGAATCCGGAAGGATATATACTGACCAACGAGCACGTAATCAGAAACGCTGATGAAATATACGTGAGCCTCTCTGACAGCACGGAGATAAGGGCCGAAGTAAAGGGGAAGACGGCCAGTTTCGACCTGGCGCTTCTCAAGATCGAAGGTTCGGAATACTCCTATGCGCCTCTTGGTGATTCTGACCGGCTTCAGATAGGTGAACCCGTGATAGCTATAGGAAGTCCCTTTACCTACCTGTTCAACGATAACCAGACCACTGTCACCAGCGGAGTTGTAAGCGCTCTTAAAAGGGACGTAAGACAGGGGGAGAGTGACGTTAGGGTATTCAACAACATGATTCAGACCGACGCTACCATCAATCCGGGTAACAGCGGGGGGCCACTGGTTTCAAGCTCGGGCAGGGTGATGGGCATCAATACTTTTATGTTCTCGGGAAGCGATAACGCCGGAAACGTCGGGATGGGTTTCGCGATTCCGATCAACACCGCCAAAATGGTCATGGAGGAGATAATCACCTATGGCCGGTTCAGACACGTCTGGACAGGCTTGGGAGTGGTGGAACTCGACGACGATATGATTCAGCGCCTCAACTTACCCTTTGAACAGGGTTTGTTCATTCAGCAGATAGAGAAGGACGGCCCCGCCGGTGATGCGGGCCTCAAAGTCGGGGATATCATCGTGGAAATAGACGGCAGGTCGGTTACAAACTTCAATCAGGCTAACAGGCTGATATTCGGAAAAAGAGTAGGCGACACCCTTAAAGTCAAAATCTGGAGAGAGGGCGAAATGATGGATATCGAGCTACGCCTGGCCGAAGCCCTGGAGAGGGCTTAGCGGAATGATAAACCGGGGAGGGTTGATTTGATACCGAGATATTCAGTTCCCGATATAGCCAAGATCTGGTCCGACGACAACAAGTATGAACTCTGGAAGGAGATCGAGATCCTCTACTGTGAGGGAATGGCCGAGTACGGGTACATTCCGAAAAAGGCCGCCAGGAGGATCAGGACCAAAGCGGCTTTCAAGGTAAAGAGGATAGAAAAGATCGAAAAGAAAACCCGCCACGACGTAATCGCCTTTCTGACCAACATGAGCGAGAATATCGGCCCCGAGGGCAAGTATCTGCACATGGGGATGACCAGTTCGGACCTTCTGGATACCGCCTCCGCCTGCCAGCTGAGGGAAGCCGGCAGGGAGCTGTTGAAGCGGATGAAAAGTCTGAAAACGGTCCTCAGAAGGAAGGCCAAAAGATATCAATATCTTCCCATGGTCGGAAGAACGCATGGAATCCACGCTGAACCGGTCACCCTGGGCCTTAAGTTCCTGGTCTGGTATTCGGAGATGGAGAGGGATATAGAGAGGATAAAGAGAGCGGTAGAAGGAATATCGGTGGGACAGATAACAGGGGCTGTGGGGACTATGTCCCATACCGATCCCAGGGTGGAGCGGTTCGTGATGAAAAAGCTGGGGCTTAAGCCGGCGGGAGTCACCACTCAGATAATACAGCGGGACAGGCATGCGGATCTCCTTTGCGCTATAGCGATAGCGGGCGCCACCCTGGAGAAGATGGCGGTTGAGATCAGGGCTCTTCAACGCACCGAGATCGCAGAGGCGGAGGAACCCTTTACCAGGGGGCAGAAAGGAAGCAGCGCGATGCCGCACAAACGCAACCCCATACTGACTGAAAGAATCAGCGGAATGGCCAGGGTACTGCGGTCCAATTCGATCGCCGCGCTGGAGAATGTGGCTCTCTGGCATGAGAGGGACATCAGCCATTCATCGGTGGAGCGTATGATATTCCCCGATTCTACTGGTATCCTGGCCTATATGCTGGAGAAGTTCACCTGGGTGGCGGAAAATCTCAGGGTCGACAGGAAAAGACTGAGGCAGAACCTTGATCTCACTAAAGGGCATATCTTTTCGCAGCACGTTCTTCTGATGCTGGTGAGAAAAGGCCTCTCACGGGAGGAGGCCTACAAAATTGTACAGGGAGCGGCGATGAAGAGCATGGAATCGGAAAGCAGTTTCAAGGATCTGCTCGCCGCCGACAGGCGTTTTGCCAAAGTTTGCTCAGAACGTGAGCTGGAGGAGGCGTTCGATCTCAAGAACCACCTCAAGAGGGTGGACTATATCTTCAAACGGATTCTTCCCGCGAGTAGAAGATCAAAGAAAGGATAAGGGAATTGCTTAAGGGAACCTTGCCGATAGAGGAAGCGACCGATTCGGAAGTCAAAAAACTGCTCGAGGAAAATAGTCTGAATATCAGTGTGGAGGAAGCCCGCAGGGTAGTGGAGCTGGTAGGAAGGAACCCCACCCTGGTTGAGCTGACCATCTTCAATACCATGTGGAGCGAGCACTGCAGTTACAAGAGTAGCCGCAAAGTCCTTTCTGAATTTCTGCCTACGGAAGCTTCCAATGTGGTCATGGGGCCGGGAGAAGACGCCGGCGTCATAAGGTTCGCTGATGACGGGGAAGGGGATAACTACTGTCTGGTCATAGCTCACGAGAGTCACAATCACCCTTCCCAGGTTCTTCCCTTCGAGGGAGCCGCCACCGGGATAGGGGGAATAGTAAGAGATGTCTACTGCATGGGGGCGGATGTGGTCGGAGTGCTGGATCCGCTGCGCTTCGGTGATCCGGGCGGTCCCAGAGCGAGGCAGTCTATAGAGATAGCCCGGGGAGTGATCGACGGGATAGCCCAGTATGGGAACCCGCTGGGAGTCCCCAATCTGGGGGGAGACGTGGTCTTCGACCGGGGTTACGATGAAAACTGCCTGGTAAACGTGGTGGCGGTGGGAATCGTTAAAGAATCCCGCTTGATAAGAAGCCGTGTCCCCGAGGAGGCATCGGAGAAGCCCTACAAGATGATACTGGTGGGAAAACCGACCGACGATTCCGGTTTTGGAGGAGCGGCCTTTGCCTCGGAAGACCTGGCCGCCGAGGAGGAGGCGGACCGCGGGGCGGTCCAGGTGCCCGACCCGTTTCTGAAGCGCGTGCTGGCGGTGGCCAACAGACATATTCTTGATCTGGCCGACAGCAGGGGAATCAAGATCGGATTCAAAGACCTGGGAGCGGGAGGGATAGCTTGCGTTACGTCTGAGATGGCCCATGCGGGGGGGGTTGGGGTAAGACTGGACCTGGACGCGGTCAACCTGGCGGCGGGGCATTACCCGCCGGCCGTGGTTTCGTGTTCGGAGACCCAGGAACGGTACTGTCTGGCCGTTCCGGATGATTTCATCGAAGATGTTCTGAGGATTTACAACCAGGATTACGAGCTCCCCCACCTGTATCATGGAGCGGGAGCGTTTGTCATCGGCGAAGTGAGCAAGGAAAACGTATATACTATTCAAAGCGGTGGAGAGGTGGTCTGCCGGACTCCGGTAGACGTTATAACCACCGGGATATCCTACGACCGTGAGAGAATACCCGGAAAGAGGAGTTTTGAAGATCCACTGCTTGATTCTTCCCGATCGCTTGAGATGGATTTTGAGAAGATAATATCTTCACCCAACATCGCTTCCAAAAACCATGTTTTCAGACATTACGATTCAGAGGTGCAGGGCAGAGCGGTGATCCGTCCAGGCGAGGCGGACGCGGGGGTTATAGCACCCATACCGGGGAGAAGCACCGGGCTGGCTTTCTCCGTGGACGGGAACCCCTTCTATGGAAAAGTGGATCCTTACATCGGAGGAGCCCTGGCCGTCTGCGAGGCGGCCAGGAACGTGGCCTCGGTGGGCGCTGTACCCTCGGCGGTCACGGACTGCCTTAATTATGGGAATCCGGAAAACCCTGAGATATTCTGGGAATTCTATCAGGGCGTCAGGGGAGTGGGGGAAGCCTGCCGTGGTATAGGACTGGTCGACAGGGAAGGCGAGCCCATTCCGGTCGTCTCCGGAAATGTGAGTTTCTACAACCAGGGGGAAAGCGGAAGAGCCGTGCCTCCATCACCGGTGATAGCCTGCGTTGGAGTGATGGATGATTATTCCAGGGCAAGGTCGATATCCTTCAAAGACGAGGGAGACGTCCTTTATCTGCTGGGTGAACCGCTGGATGAGCTGGGCGGAAGCGAATATTTCAGACTGGTATACGGAACCAATGGAGAAAGCGTTCCCCAACCTGATTTCATAAGGGAGAGAAACCAGATAAAAGCTGTAATAGAGATGCACGGACTGGGGTGGATAAAGGCATGCCACGATACGGGAATGGGAGGAATGCTCACCTCTCTGGCCGAAATGGCCATCCAGTCCGGATCCAAGCTCGGCATTACAGTGAAACTGGATGAGCTGGCTTCCACGCTGCAGCCCGAGAAGGCGCTATTCTCTGAAACCGGCTGTTTCATCGTGGAGGTTCCGGCCGGCCTGGAGCGGGATATACTGGCCCTTTGCGCCAGAAACAGGGTCAAGCTCTTCCGGCTGGGAACGCTGGCGGGAAGGCCAAAGCTCAATATTGAGAAGGACAGCGAGAGGATAGCGAGCTGGAATATCGATGATCTAAGGGAGCTGTACGTAAATGGCTGCAGGAAGATCTTTGGAAAAGAGTGAAGGAGAGGATGTGACCGATAATTTCAAGAACAGGGCGGCGGTGATCCAGTTTCCCGGTGTCAACTGCGAGGAGGAAACAGCCGCAGCGGCCCGGGCGGCCGGAATCGAAGCCGGTATATTCAGATGGAATATGATTCCCGATCTTCTTGACGAAGCGCTTGCGGTCATCCTTCCGGGAGGATTTTCCTACCAGGACAGGATTCGGGCCGGGGCGGTAGCGGCTAAGGACAGGATTATGGACAAGCTCAGCGAGCTCGCCGCTGGCGGCAAGCCGGTCCTTGGTATCTGCAACGGAGCGCAGGTGCTGGTTGAATCCGGTTTTATTCCAGGTATTCACTGGGAAAAGATCGATCTCGCTCTAGCCCCCAACATTATGAGCGACAGGGAAGGTTATTACTGCGCCTGGGTTTACCTTAAGGTCGAGAATAGCAGCTGCCGGTGGATGTCGGGGTATGGCGAGGGAGAAGTTATTCCAATACCGGTCGCCCACGCGGAGGGGCGTTTCGTGACGGAAGACCCGGGAATCGTGGAGAAGATGCGGGAAAATGACCAGATAGTGCTTCGCTATTGCGACGAATCCGGTAAAATCGATGATACTTTCCCGGTCAATCCCAACGGTTCGATTGAAAACGCCGCGGGAATATGCAATCCGGCGGGTAATGTTCTAGCGATGATGCCTCATCCGGAAAGGGCTTCGTGGCTCAGGCAGGTTCCGGAGGATATCGGGGGAATATGGGGTGACAGAAGGGTTGAGCTCCTCTCTCACCCCCAGGCGATGGAAGGGGAGGGCCCCGGTCTGGGATTTTTCTCCTCTCTGAACGCTGTAAAGGAGGAAAAGGTTTGAAAGCCAGAGCCGAACTGTGGGTAAAGCTTAAGGTATCCGATCTGGTTGTGGAGACAGCCTGGCTCACCCTGACCGAGAAACTGGATTTTGCCGGCGACCTTCGCGGGCTGACCAGATATTTCTGCTGGTTCATGAGCGTGGAGAATGAGAAAAGCGAGGAAGTCATAGAAGAATTGGAGAGGGTCATATCTATGGACAGTGTCTTTTTCAACCCCAACAAGCACAGATATTCGCTGATCATTATGAAGGACTTTCCTAAAGGTTCTGAAGCAGGAGAAGGAGCACAGTCCAGAAGAGGGGATTTTTCGCCAGAAGACGATTTTACTCTTCGCCCGGAACTGACGTCAGGACGGGCCGGCGGGGATGCCCGGGCGGAAACCCTCTACGCTTGCGACTGCCTCATAACTGAATCCGGTTCCCCCCGCAGCGATGGATACTCCGTCAGGCTGAACTCCAGGCTCAAAGATGTCACGATATCCGGAATGAAGGCCGGTGAGGTCTGGAGGATCATCGTTAAGGCCGAAAACGGTAAAGAGGCGGCCGATAAGGTCGAGAGTATGGCCGTGACCCGCTCCCGCAGAGAGGGGCTTCTTCTGAACCCGCATTTCCAGAGATTTGAGGCGATAGCCGTAAAGCCCTTGGATGATTAGAAGGAGAATAGGATTTGAAAGAATATTGCGGAGTGTTTGGAATAATCGCGAACCCTGAAGCCGCCAAGCTTACCTATCTGGGCCTGTATTCGCTTCAGCACAGGGGTCAGGAGAGCACCGGTATTATTACCTCAGACGGAAAAGAAATGCGCGAACACCGCTCCATGGGCCTGGTTTCAAGAGTCTTTTCCGACGATGTTATAGCCGGCCTCAAGGGAGATATTGCGGTGGGTCACAACAGGTACTCCACAACAGGTGATTCGCGCCTGGCCAACGCCCAGCCACTTATGGTCGATTTCAAGAGGGGCAAGATAGCGGTCGCCCATAACGGGAACCTGGTAAACGCGATGGAATTGAGGAAGGAGATGGAGGAGGAAGGTTCTATTTTCAGAAGCACTATGGACAGCGAGGTGATCCTCCATCTGATAGCAAAAAGCAAAGAAAAGAACATAGAGGACATGGTGGCGGAAGCGCTGGTAAAGGTGAAGGGGGCCTATTCCCTGGTTTTCCTTATGAAGGACAGGTTGATCGCGGCCAGGGATCCTCACGGGTTCAGGCCCCTGTGCGCAGGGAAACTGGGCCACGCTCACATATTCGCTTCGGAAAGCTGTGCCCTGGACCTTCTGGGCGCGGAGTTCATAAGTGAGATCGCTCCGGGTGAGATGTGCGTGGCTACCAGGGACGGCATGAGGACCAGAAGGTTCAGTGAGCCCGTTAAGCCCTTGTCCAAATGCATTTTTGAATTCATTTATTTTTCCAGGCCGGACAGCAGGGTATTCGGGGAGAACGTGGACAAGGTAAGAAGAAAACTCGGACGCAGACTCAGCGAGGAATCACCGGCGGATGCCGATATAGTCATATCGGTTCCCGATTCCAGCAATACCATCGCCCTGGGATACGCCCAGCGCTCGGGAATACCTTTCGAGCTGGGCCTCATAAGGAATCACTACGTGGGCAGGACCTTCATTCAGCCCGAGCAGGCTATCAGAGACTGGGATGTAAGAATCAAGTTCAATCCAGTCAGGGGAGTACTGGAGGACAAGAGGGTGGTGGTGGTAGACGATTCGATAGTGCGCGGTTCCACCATGAAAAAGCTCGTTTCCATGCTTCGTGAAGCTGGCCCTTCAGAGATCCACTTGAGAATAGGTTCTCCCAGGATCAATCATTCCTGTTACTTCGGAATAGACACACCCACCAGGAGTGAACTTATCGCCTCCACCCATAAGCTGGAGGAGATCAAGAATTTCCTGGGAGTGGAGAGTCTTGAGTATCTTTCACTGGAAGGCCTGAAATCCTGTGTAAAGGATCCCGGGGATTACTGCGTGGCCTGTTTTTCGGGCGATTACCCCGTGGGATGCGCCAGCTGCGCCTCAACCGGGGAAGACGTAATCTGTGAGGACCTGAAGATTCCTTCCGACTCCGGAAAATCATGAAAAATAAAGACCGATACTTTGCCAGAAGCGACATAGAAGAGGTTCTTGGTTTTGCCGTTGATAACGGCGCCGAGTTCGCGGAGCTTTTCTTTGAAAGCAGAAAGACATTTTCAGTCATCATGGAGGACAGCAGGGCGGAAAAGATCACCAGCGGATGGGATATCGGTTTTGGCTTCAGGGTCGTGAACGCAGGGCTGACCGCTTACGGCTATTCTAATTCGTCCTATAAGGAAGAGATGATGAGAATATGCAGGGGGGTGCTTGAAGAGATAGAAAGAGGAGGAGGAAGCATAGGCGGGCCGGCGGCTGTTCCGGAAAAAAGTCTTAAAATGGGCTCATCTGGCAATGATTCTGAAGACGGCAAGGAGGGTGTCCCGGTTGCGAATAAGGTGGAGGCGGTCTTTTCCGCGGACAGAACGGCCCGGGACGCATCGAGCGAGATAATTCAGGTAAGGGCCGGTTACGGGGATAGTTATCAGGAGGTCGAGATATACAACAGCCGGGGGCTGGGGGTGACCGATACCAGGCGGCAGCTGGTTTTCAACGTGAGGGCGGTGGCATCCGATGGGGCTGCTCTTCAGACAGCTTTTAGAAGCGCCGGCGGGTCTGTGGGATTCGAATTTCTTTCCAGCGAGCTGGTGGAAAAGCTGGCTGTGGAGTCGGCCGAAAGCGCTGTGAGGATACTCCACGCTACCCCGGTGGAGGGAAGAACGATGACCGTAGTGCTGGGAAGCGAGGCGGGGGGAACCATGATCCACGAGGCGATAGGACACGGCCTGGAGGGAGACGCGGCAAGCCGTGATCAGTCGGTTTATTCCGGAAAGATGGGGCGGCCGGTCGCTTCCGAACTGGTAACGGTCATAGACGACGCCACACTTAAGGGCAAACGGGGCTCTTACCGCTTCGATGATGAGGGGACACCCGCCGGAAGGAACGTTCTGGTGGAGAACGGGATCCTGAAAGGCTACATGAACGACAGGGGTTCGGCTGCGAGGATGGGATGTTCATCCACCGGCAATGCCAGGCGTCAGTCTTTCAGATACAGGCCGATAGTCAGAATGAGCAACACTATGATAGGGCAGGGACGGCAAGACCCGGATTCGATCATAGCGAGCGTTGACGACGGGCTGTACGTGGCCCGGATGGGAGGGGGGCAGGTGGACACCTCCTCAGGTGATTTTGTGTTCAAGGTAAACGAGGGTTACAGGATAAGGAACGGGAAGGTCGCAGAACCGGTCAGAGGCGCCACCCTGATAGGAAACGGTCCCAGGGTTCTGGAAAAAATAGACATGGTGGGGACCGATCTGGGATTCAGTATCGGCACCTGCGGCAAGGATGGCCAGCATGTTCCGGTGTCCGACGCCCAGCCTACCTTGAGAATACCGGCCATCACGGTGGGCGGAGAAGCGCAAGGGATGTGATGTCCGGTGGAAGACAAATCATTCGATATCTATTACGGAGGGATACTTCCCCTGGTGGAGAAGCCTTCCAGGTATATCGGGGGCGAGATGAACCTTCTTTCCTCCGGTTTCAGAGAGGATGATTACAATATTCTGCTGGCCTTTCCGGACGTCTATGAGATCGGAATGAGCTATCAGGGAATAAAGGTGCTTTATCAGAAACTCCGCAAGCGCGAAAAAATGGGCGTCGAATTCCTTTTCGCCCCCTGGCCTGATATGGAAAAAAGCCTCAGGGTGTGCGATGAGCCCTTGAGGTCTCTGGACACCGGAACGCCGGTGAAGGCGTTCGACCTGCTGGGCTTTTCCCTTACCTACGAGCTTCACTATACCAACCTTCTCATGATGCTTTCCCTGGGCAGAATTCCCTTGAAAGCCTCTCACAGAGAGGAATCTTGCCCGCTGGTAATCGCCGGAGGAGCCTGCGCTACCAATCCGCTTCCGGTGCTCGAGGCGCTGGACGCTGTTTTCCTGGGAGACGCCGAGGAATCGCTGGTAGAAGCGGCGGAACTGCTTCGGGATATCAAGGATAGCGGCGGGGGCAGGGCTCAGGCGAAAGAAAAGCTCTCCATGGTGAATGGAGTATACGTCCCGGAATATTCTTCTACGGCCACGGTCAGAAAGTACTCCCATCCTCTCATCGAGAAACACTCGCCTCCATACATCCTGCCGGATATGGATCCGGGGTGGAAACCGGTGGTTCCCTCCTCCAGGATCGTGCACGACAGGCTGGTAGTGGAGGTACAGAGGGGATGCAGCAGGGGCTGCAGGTTCTGCCAGGCGGGAATGCTTTACCGGCCCTGCCGGGAGCGTGAACCAGCGGCCTTGGCCGGGGCTATAGAAGAGGGCCTGAAGGCAAGCGGGTGGAAGGAAGTCTCCCTTCTGTCTCTCTCCACAAGCGACTACTCCAGGCTCGAAGAGCTTGTATCCAGGATAACCCCGGCTCTTAAGAGGAATAAGACTTCGATCGCGATGCCCAGCCTTCGACCCGAGACGGTCACCGGCGAGATAATAGAAGCACTCTCCATAGGCAAGAGGTCCGGGTTTACCATAGCCCCCGAAGCGGGTACCGAGAGGCTTCGAAGAGTCATTAACAAGGGAATGAGCGACCAGGAAATCATCAAGAGCTGCCGCATGATCCTGGATAGCGGGTGGCGGACACTGAAACTTTATTTCATGATAGGGCTGCCAACCGAGACAGAGGCGGATTTGGATGGAATAGTTTCACTGATAGAAGCTGTTATGAAGCTCAAGAAGGGAAGGGGAAAGTTCAGGCTGAACGTCACCATTTCACCTTTCGTTCCCAAGCCGCATACCCCCTTTCAATGGGAGAGGCAGTCCGGTATCGAGGAGCTGGAAGAAAAGGAAAGGTATCTTTCCGGAAAGGTCAGGGACGGAAGAGTCAATCTTCATCTGAGGAACCCCGAAGTAAGCGTACTGGAAGGCATAATGGCCCGGGGCGACACTTCGCTCTGGCCGGTCCTGGTGGATGTGGTGGATAGGGGAGGAAGGTTCGAGGGATGGACGGATCATTTTGACTTTGGAATATGGAAGGACGCCATCTCGAAGAAAGGAATGGAAATAGACGGACTGATTTCGGGTTTTGCGCTGGATGCGGAGTTGCCCTGGGATAGATTCCGGGCAGGAGTGAAAAAGAGTTTTCTGCTTAGGGAGAGGGAGAAGGCCTTCGCCGGAGAGCTTACCGATGATTGCAGGCTGGGATCCTGTCAAGGATGCGGCGTCTGCGATGAAATACCGGCAAAGATAAGACCGGCCGGTCAGAAAATGGAAAGTGAACCCATCTGCGATGGTAGAACGGAGGTCAGCTCCCGGGATGGGAATGAATCTGGCTTAAGGACTCCCGCCAGGTTCCGATGCCGTTTTTCAAAGACCGGTGAGGCGAGGTTCTTATCACACAGGGAGTTGGTGGACCTGGTACGAAGGGCTTTGAGAAGAACTGGATTGCCAATTCGTTACAGCGGTGGATTCCATCCTCACGCCAGGATCTCGATGGCCCCGGCGCTGCCGGTGGGGGCTGAAGGGGAGAGGGAATTCTTCGATTTCGAGCTGAGCGGCCCGGCGGAGGTCACTCCGGCGGTTTTTGAGGGGTTGTTCCCGAGGGGAATCAGCGTGGAAAGTTGTTCGGGGCCTTTCACCAAGCGGACCGGAAAACTCTCGGAACAAACCATTTTCCATTATTATCTTGATTTTGATCCGCTTCGCTTCATAATTGAAAAGAACAGGAATAAGGGGCGGGAATCCGCCGGGGGCCGGCCCTGCGGCTGCCCCCCCGGGTTGAAGCCGGGCCCGCCAGGTGAGATCGGTGAGGATTTCCTGAATGATCCCGCGGGGTGGTTTGAAGAGAAATGCTCGGCCATTTTCAGAAAAGGCGGGACTGTAACCGACAGAAAGGGGAGGAACAGGCCGGTAGCCGGTTGTGAAGCGGAAAAAATATCGAGATGCACACTTGAGCTAAGGCTTCCAGCGATAAACGGTTCGGGGCTTAGTCCTAAGGACCTTCTACAGAGATTTATGCCGGAAAAGTCAGGAGAACTTGTAAAGATAACCAGAAAAGGATTATATTATTTATTCAAAGATAATTACGTCGACCCAGTCGATATGGTCGACAGATGAAAATATACCGGAGCTAGTATGAAGAAGAAAAAGAAACACAAGATGAAAAAGGAAATAGTAATAAATTATACCAAGAACGAGGTCCGCATAGCGATTCTGGAAGACGAGGAGCTGGTGGAATTCCTGATCGAGCGAGAGGATAACAGAAGAACGGTGGGGGCGGTCTACCTGGGACGGGTCAATGCGGTGGTTCCGGGCATACAGGCTGCTTTCGTCGATATAGGTAAGGAGAAGGCGGGGTTTCTGCACGTCAGCGACGTGGCGACGGGCTCTATCGATCCGGATCTCGTGGAGGACGAGGATATCGATCTCAGCGAGACCAAGAAGCAGGGGGAAATGGTCCCCATCCAGAACCTGCTAAAAAAGGGCGATGAGATACTGGTCCAGATTAGAAAGGAAGCGATCGGGACCAAGGGGCCCCGGATCTCCTCGCAGCTTTCCCTTCCCGGAAGATACGCCGTTCTCATGCCGAACCTGAATCACGTGGGAGTAAGCAAGAAGACCAGGGACCGGCGTGAGAGGCACAGGCTGAGGCAGATCGCCAGGAAATACAGGCCCTCCGATTGCTCTGTCATCGTCAGAACCGCCGGAAGCGGAGTCAGCGAGCAGCAGCTCAAGGATGACATAAAGCACCTGGAAAAGAGATGGAAGCATATAAAGAAGAAGTGCTCCCGGGCAACAGCACCTGCGTTGATACACGAAGATGTGGATCTGACCGTCTTCGCCCTGCGAGACCAGGTCTCCGAAGACGTGGACAAGATAACAATCGACAACGCGGATGAATACAGCAGGCTGGTCCAGTACATCAAGACTCACGCTCCCAAGCTGGCATCCAAGGTGGAACTCTACAAGAAGAGTACCCCGATTTTTGATTTTTTCGACATAGAAAGAGAGATAGAGAAGACCCTGGAGCGCAAGATATGGCTTCGCAAGGGAGGGTACCTGGTAATAGAGCATACCGAGGCTCTGGTCAGTATAGACGTCAACACCGGACGTTTCACCGGCAAGAAGAACCAGGAAGAGACCATACTGGAGACCAACCTGCTGGCGGCCAAGGAGATCGCCAGGCAGCTCAGGCTGCGTGACATCGGAGGGATTATAGTCATCGATTTCATCGATATGGAGAAAGAGGAAAACCGCAGAAAGGTCTACGAAGAGTTCAGGTACATGGTCAGCAGGGACAAGTCTCACGCGAGAGTATCCAAGATCAGCGATCTGGGGCTGATAGAGGTAAGCAGAAAGAGGGTCCGGCCCAGCCTTCTTCATTATTACAGCGAAGAATGCCCCTACTGCGAAGGAAGCGGCAAGATATTGAGCATAGAATCGATGGCTATGAAGATCGAGCACTGGGTAAGACGGTGTGCCTCTTTCAAGAAACTGGACGGAATACAGTTCAGGGTGAATCCGGTGCTGGGACTTTTCATAAGGAGCGAGAGGTCGGGGCACATAGAGGAACTATCCGACAAGCACAAGCTGGATATAGAGATAATCGATGATCCAAGAATGCACCGTGAAGACTTCGAGGTTCTCTCTCTTGACGGAAAAAAGGACCTTAAGGCCGAGTTCGCATAAGCCGCTTTGAATTACATATATCGATATAAAGTTCTCGCTTGACTTGCCGCATTCCGTTTGTTATTTATAAATTCCTGAATTAATTACAGGAGGTAGGGTGACTTTGTACGCAATCATAGATATAGCAGGAAAACAGTTCAAGGTGGAAAAAGGCGAAAGTTTGCGTGTTCCCCTTGTCGATGTAGAAGAGGGAAGTGTTGTGGAGTGTGACAATGTTCTTTTCTATTCAGACGAAAAGAACGTGAAGGTGGGAAAACCGAACCTGGAGGATGTAAAGGTCACCGCCGAGATAGTGGAGCACGGCAAGGACGACAAGATCATCGTTTTCAGGATGAAAAGGCGAAAGAAGCACCGGGTCAAGAGGGGCCACCGCCAGCAGTATACTCTATTGAAAATCAAAGATATCAAGGCATAGAGACTCAGAGGGAGATTTGTCATGGCTCATAAAAAAGGCGTAGGAAGCAGTAAGAACGGCCGCGACAGCAATGCGAAGAGGCTTGGGGTCAAAAGATACGAGGGCCAGTCGGTTCACGCCGGTACCATACTGGTAAGACAGAGAGGCACCAAGATCCATCCCGGCCAGAACGTCGGCAGGGGAAAGGACGACACTCTCTTCGCTCTGGTAAACGGAACGGTGAAATTCGAGAAATTGAGTAAATCAAAGAAGAGGGTAAGCGTTTACGGAAATTGATCCTGGCCGACCTTGGCCGAAAAGCGGGAGAATCCTGAAATCGAAAGGAAAATTTCAGGGTTCTCTTTTTTTTTGGTCAAAAAAGGGCCTGGTTTGTGTTAGGCTGGTTTATAAGCTATCAGATACCGGATTTACTTCCGGGTCAACTCAATCTGTTCGGGGGTGCAGTCATGGTACTCAAGTATCTGGGGCACGCCTGCTTCGAGCTGAAGCTCAGCGACGGACGCAGGATGGTGTTCGATCCCTACGAGTCTGGTTCCTACGACGGAGCCCTGGCTTACGGCCCCATTCGGGGCGATTACGATATCGCTGTGGTAAGCCACGATCATGCCGATCATTGCTCTGAGGAAGTGATAGCCGGAATTGACAGGGTGATCGATACCGAGGGTGATTACGAAATCGACGGGATCAGGATAAAGAGTTTCTCCACTTTTCACGACGAATCCAAAGGCAGTGAGCGTGGCAAGAACCTGGTGACGCTGGTTGAGGCTGAAGGGAGAAGGTTGGCGCATCTGGGTGATCTGGGCCACATGGTGGAATCCAAGGATATACCCGGCCTTAAAAGGGTGGATCTTATGCTGATTCCGGTGGGAGGTCATTTTACCATCGACGTGGCAGCCGCCCACCAGCTGGTGGAGGAATTTCATCCCTCCGTGGTGATCCCGATGCATTACAAGACGGAAAAAGTCGAATTTCCAATAGGGCCGGTAGAAGATTTTACCTCCCTGGAGGATAATGTTCAGAGGGTGGGGGGAAGCGAGCTGGTCCTGACTGACGATATATTCACAAAAGAACGGATGACCTATGTGCTTGATCCGGCCCTGTAAGCGGTTAGTGTTATAGGCGCTCGGGTTTCAAGGCCTTTTGACGGAAATTTACAGAAGCGAGGAGCAAGATGAGAGAATTAGAAAGCGGCAAGATTACGGAAGCTGTGGCGCGTCTCTGTATGGAGGCCAACTATGAGCTGGAAGAGGATGTTCAGAAGGGCCTCGAGAAGGCATATGAGGATGAAGAGTCAACGGTGGGCAAAGAGGTCCTGAGGCAGATACTGGATAACAGCGAGATAGCCAGAACGGAAAAAATGCCTATCTGCCAGGATACCGGCCTGGCGGTGATATTCGCTGAGATCGGCCAGGACCTGCATATAGTGGGCGGGGGTTTTGAGGAAGCTATAAATGAAGGCGTTAAAAAAGGTTATATCGACGGTTATCTTCGGAAATCGGTTCTGTCCGACCCGGTCCGGGGTGGTAACACAAAGGATAACACTCCAGCCATTATTCACCTTAGAATGGTTCCCGGTGATAAGTTGAAGATGTACGTGGTCCCAAAGGGCGGCGGAAGCGAGAATATGAGCCGTATCGCTATGATGAAACCGGCCGATGGAATAGAGGGTATAAAGAATTTTGTCGTGAACGGAGTGAGAGAGGCTTCGGGGAATCCGTGCCCGCCCATAATGGTTGGGGTCGGAATCGGTGGAAGTTTCGAGAAATGCGCCCAGATCTCCAAGAAGGCTCTGCTCAGACCTGTGGGAAGCAAACATTCTGATCCTTTTTACGCCAAGCTCGAGGAAGAACTTCTGGAGGCGGTCAACAACACCGGGGTCGGCCCGGCGGGTCTGGGGGGGCGTATAACGGCGTTCGCGGTGCATGTGGAGGTTGCCCCCAGACATATAGCCTCCTTTCCGGTGGCCATGAACATAAATTGCCACGCCGCGAGGCACAAGTATATAGAACTCTAAAGACGGCGGAGGCCAAAAATAAAATAGTGAGAATCTTAAATAAATAATCAGGCAGGTGTAAGATGGCGGAATACAGACTGGAGACTCCCCTCAGGAATGAGGATATAAGCAAGCTGAAGGCAGGAGACAAGGTTTCTCTTTCAGGCATTATCTATACGGCGCGGGACAGCGCGCACGAAAGACTGGTAAATCTCATAGGGGACGGCGAAGAACTTCCCATCCCCATAGAAGGCCAGGTGGTGTATTACGTAGGCCCGGCTCCCACTCCGCCGGGCAAAGCTATCGGTTCCGCCGGCCCAACGACCAGTTACAGAATGGATCCCTACGCGCCCATACTTATCGAGAACGGTCTTAAGGGGATGATCGGAAAAGGCGGGCGGACCGAACCGGTAGTGGACGCGATGAAGAACCACTGCGCCGTTTATTTCGCCGCCACCGGCGGAGCGGCCGCTCTCATTTCAAAGAGTATCGTCTCCAGCGAAATAGTGGCCTATGAAGATCTGGGGGCGGAAGCGATAAGAAAACTTGAGGTGAAAGACTTTCCGCTTATAGTCGCCCAGGACTGCCATGGGGGAAACGTCTACGTGGAAGGGCAGAAGAAGTTCGCCGTTTAGACTAGAGAAAGGTATCGGGTTTTGACTTCTTCCAGCGTTCTCGCCGTCATTCCGGCGAGGTACGGTTCCAAAAGGTTTCCCGGAAAACCTCTGGCCCTGATCAATGGCCAGCCGATGGTAGCGGTCGTAATGAAGAGGGCGGCCGGGATCAGGGGTGTGGACGAGGTGGTCGTGGCAACCGACGACAGCAGGATAGAAAATGCGGTAATGAGGGCGGGCGGAACCGCCTTGATCACATCCGGTGCTCACTTGAGCGGCACCTCCAGGGTTGCGGAGGCGGCGGCGGGAAAAGAAGCCGGAATAGTGGTCAACATCCAGGGAGACGAACCTCTTCTACCCAGAGAAGGGGTGCGGGATCTGATAAGGCTTATGAAGGAGAACCCCGGAGTTCGTATGGGGACCCTGGCATCGTTCACGGATTCAACAGAAGGCATCGATAATCCCGATATCGTCAAAGTAGTGATCGACCGCTTCGGAAAAGCTCTTTATTTTTCGCGTTCACCGATTCCCCATTCGGGGGATGGTTATCACCGGCACATCGGAATATACGCCTACCGCAGGGAGTTTCTTCTGAAATACGCCGGACTCGCACCCGGTCCCCTGGAGGAAACAGAATCTCTTGAGCAGCTGAGAGCCCTGGAGAACGGTTATGAGATAAGGGTAGTGGTATGCCGGGCGGCCGGTCCGGGAGTGGACAGGCCTGAAGATATAAAAAGGGTTGAAAAATTAATCGACAGAGTTTAGAGTGTGTTCTGTTGATAAAGAATACTCGGAGAAAAAGTCGGGAGAAGGGTGAGCGCTAATACTAAATATGTATTCATAACCGGCGGGGTGGTCTCTTCTCTGGGTAAGGGAATAGCGGCTTCTTCCCTGGGTTTGCTTCTAAAGCAGCGCGGACTTAAAGTGGTCCTTCAGAAATTCGATCCTTACCTCAACGTGGATCCCGGAACCATGAGCCCTTTTCAGCACGGCGAGGTATTCGTGACCGACGACGGAGCCGAGACAGATCTCGACCTGGGTCATTACGAGAGGTTCACCGATACCAGCCTCAGCCAGCTTTCCAATGTGACCACGGGGCAGGTCTATGAATCGGTGATAAACAGGGAACGGGAAGGGGGCTACCTGGGCGGCACCGTTCAGGTGATACCCCATATTACTGACGAGATCAAGAACCGTATCCTCAGAGCGGCCAACGATGACAGCGGGGTCGATGTGGTGATAACCGAGATCGGAGGGACCACCGGCGACATAGAAGGCCTTCCCTTTCTGGAGGCAATAAGGCAACTACGTTTCGAAATAGGCAGGGATAACATCATTTACGTTCACCTGACCCTGGTGCCTTACATCAGGGCCGCGCACGAGCTGAAGACCAAACCGACCCAGCACAGTGTAAAAGGATTAAGAGAGATAGGTATTCAACCCGACGTTCTTCTCTGCAGATCCGAGAAGCCTCTTGCTGAGGAGATTCGAAAGAAGATATCTCTCTTCTGTAACGTGGAGGAAGAGGCGGTCATAGAAGCTCTGGACGCGAAGTCGATCTATCAGGTGCCCCTTCAGCTTCATGAGGAGGGTTTCGATAATATAATAACGGAAAAGCTCAACTTAGGTTCCGGAAAGCCCGATCTAAGAGAGTGGAAAGAGATAGTAAGCAAGATCAGCTCAGCCCAGCGGAGAGTTGAAATCGCGGTCTGCGGAAAATACGTCCACCTGGTGGATGCCTACAAAAGCATCATAGAATCCTTTACCCACGCTGGAGCCGCCAATGACGTAAAGGTGGAGATAAAATGGGTCGACGCTGAAAATATCGAGAAGAAGGGCGCGGAGGATTATCTTGAAAGCGCTGACGGAATTCTGATTCCAGGCGGGTTTGGAGAAAGAGGGATAGAGGGAAAGATATCGGCGGTCAATTACGCCAGGGTGAACCGGATCCCTCTTCTGGGTATATGTCTGGGCCTTCAATGCGCTGTAATCGAGTTCGCGAGGAACATGTGCGGCCTCGCTGCCGGGAGTTCAGAATTCGAGCCGGACGTGGAGCACCCGGTGATAGATCTTATGCTGGAACAGCGCAGCAGGTCGAAAATGGGCGGCACGATGAGATTGGGTTCTTATCCATGCAGGATAAAAAAAGGGTCATTGGCGGAGGACCTTTACGGTAATGGCGAGATAACGGAAAGGCACAGGCACAGGTGGGAGGTCAATAACGACTACCGTGATATACTGGAGGAGAACGGGCTCGTGTTCTCGGGGCTTTCACCCGATGGGGACCTGGTCGAGATCATTGAACTGAGAGAGCACCCGTTTTTCATCGCGGCGCAGTTTCACCCGGAATTCAAATCCCGTCCCCAGAAGGCCCATCCGCTCTTTAAAGGCCTGGTAAAGGCCGCTTCAGAATATTCCTCTTCGCGGCATGGCGAAATCACTCAGAAAGTGCGCCAGGGCAAATGAGGTGCCGAGATGGACCATCTTGTTATCGGCGGCAAAAAGCTTCCATACCGTGAAAAACCTATACTTATCGCGGGACCCTGCGCTCTAGAGGACGAGGATGACGCGCTGAAAATAGCGGAAGTATGCGAGCAGGTCTCCTCCCGCCTGAATTTCAATTATATATTCAAGTCCAGTTACCTTAAGGATAACAGGTCTTCCCTTGATTCTTACACCGGGCCGGGGCTCGAAGAGGGGTTGAGGATACTGGAGCGGGTAAACAGGGAAACGGGAGTACCGGTGCTCACCGACGTGCACTGCAGGGATGAAGTGGATGCCGTCGCCGAGGTCTGTGACGTAATCCAGATTCCGGCCTTTCTGGTAAGGCAGACCAGGCTGGTGGTAAAGGTATCCGGCACGGGAAGGGTTATCAATCTCAAGAAAGGACAGTTCCTTTCCCCGGAAGAGATGAGGCTGGCCGTCGACAAGGCCAAGCGGAGCGGGGCTTCTGGTATAATGGTGACCGAAAGGGGAACCCTGTTCGGATACAACAACCTGGTGGTCGATATGACCGCATTTCCGAGAATGAGGTCTTTGGGTGTTCCGCTCATAATCGATGCGACACATTCTCTGCAACTTCCGGGCGGAAGCGGGGACCGGTCCGGAGGACGGCCGGAATTCGCCAAGGTGATCGCCCGGGCTGCGGCCGCCGCAGGTTGCGACGGCTTTTTCATAGAGACTCATTTCAACCCGCTTTCCTGCAGATGTGACTCGGAAGCAATGCTCAGGATCGAGGATCTTCCCGGAGTGCTGGAGCAAGCCGCCGGTATATTTGATGTGGTAAACTCCTTTGAGCGGGAATGAGCTGTGGTTTTTTCCTTGAGAGGGTTTACAGAGTGGAGAGGAATCGATGAGTGTAAATGAAGAGCGCGGGGATTCAGTCGGCGGCGGAAGCGCCGATTCAAAATCGACGACCGAACCTGAGGTTGAAGGGGAGGTTTCGGGCAGCCGTATGAGCATTGCGGATATAGGGAGAAATGTGATCTCGGCAGAGATCAAGGGTCTTGAATCCCTTCACAGGGAGATGGGGGAGGGATTTGAAAGGGCGGTACGAATACTTCTGGAGTGCGCTGGCAAAGTTATAGTATGCGGAATAGGCAAGTCTGGAATCATAGCCAGGAAGATAGCGGCCACCTTGAGCAGTACCGGGACCCCGGCGGTCCATCTTAATACCGTCGAAGCTGGTCACGGAGATATGGGCATGGTGACCGGTGAGGACGTTTTCCTCGCGGTCAGCAAAAGTGGAGGGAACGACGAGGCGACCAGGCTGATTCCATACCTGAAGGCTATGGATGTAAGGATGGTGTCGATTACAGCGAATCCAGATTCCGCCCTGGCCCGGGAAAGCGACGTGGTCCTTAGGATCACCGCGGGTGAAGAGGCCTGCCCCATGGGGATGGTTCCCACCACTACCACCACAGCATCATTGGCCCTGGGCGACGCCCTGGCGGTAGCGGTTCTTCGAATGAAGGACTTCGGCAGGGAGGATTTCGCCCGTCTCCATCCCAGCGGGGTCCTGGGAAGAAAGCTGTACCTCACCGTGGGAGACTTGATGCACGTAGGTGAAGAGATGCCCCTGGTCTGCGAAGCGACTCCGCTCAGAGAAGCCCTTATCGAGATTGTGGAGAAAAAGCTCGGATGCACAGGAGTCACCGGCGCTGACGGTAAACTTAAGGGTATCATCACCGATGGAGACCTGAAGAGGATACTTATAAAAAACCCCCAGGCTCTGGACACCGAGGTATCAGTCCTGATGACCACCTCTCCACGGACTACCAAACCCGAGACTCTTGCCGTAAAAGCCCTGGAGAATATGGAGATGGATTCCAGGGGCAGGATAACACAGTTGTTTGTCCTCAGTGAAGAGGGACGCCCCATAGGCCTGGTTCACATTCACGACATAGTGAGAGCCGGCCTGAAATAGGACCTTCGGATTGATTCAATACGGGGCCTTACCGCGTAATCCACCCCATGAAAATCTTCCGCATCCTGACTATAGGACCGGAATCATTCTGGCCGGAAAAAGAGTTGGGAAGATGAAATTTTATCATGAAAGTTGAGGGGGACGGCCAACGCGGCTTGTAACATGTTGTGGTAATTAAACTTGCAGAGCGGAATAACCGGCGGGACTTCGGAATTTTAATGGCATAATTATTGCTTGACTGTCTATACCGATTTTGTTATATCGATAATAGAGACAAGAAGTTGAAGGGTTTTGCCGTGTCTGTCCGATAATCGGTTGGGGTGAAACGGATAAGCCCGGTTTTTGATGATTCGAAAGGAAAATCGCATATTCTTGACAGTATCGATATCTTTTCCCTGCGGTGCGTTTTTCCGAAAACGGACTTCTCTCGCGCAATTAATTCAACCGGTGATCTTTCGTCCTGGAACTTGGAACGTAGACCGCTGGAATAATGAAATACTGAAGGGTGGAATAAATTGAGAATATCCGAGGGTATGAAGGCGGTGTTGATCCTTAAGCCGGCTCTGATCGTTCTGACTATCATGGTTATAGCATCATGCGGCGGTCAAGACGAGGATTATAATATAGGCGCCCGGGAGGTCGCCGACCAGGTCATCCACGATTTCACTACCGTGGAAAGCGATTCCGGCGTGATGAAGTGGAGGATCAAGGCGCCGGTGGCGAGGGTATACAACAGCAGAGACCTTCTCGTAACGGATAATCCCGTTATTTTCTTCTTTGGGGAAGACGGGGAGATATCCTCGGTGGTCAACGCGGATAAAGGTGAGATCAATCAGCAGACCAGGGATCTTACGGCCATCGGAAACGTGGTGGTTACATCCAGTGACGGTTACACCCTGGAAACCGAGAGCATGGTATGGCTCAACAGTGAAGGTATGATCCATACCGAGGATTATGTAAAATTCACCAAAGAAAACGATGTAGTCGAAGGTTACGGCTTCAGGGGATATCCCGAACTCAAGGAATTCGACATTATAAGGGATATAAACGGTAACCTTTATGACAAGGAAGGAAATATGGGCCAGGAAATAGAGAGGGAAACCGTTGATAATTAACGGAGAAGGTAAAGGTGCCGGGCAGAATGCGGAGGGCCGGGAAGGGCTTAGCACCAGCGAGCTGGTGAAGATATACGGCAAGACCCAGGTGGTAAAGGATGTTTCGATATCCGTTCAGAGAGGTGAGATAGTAGGCCTTCTCGGTCCCAACGGTGCCGGTAAAACCACCACTTTCTACATGATCGTGGGAATGTTGAAACCCGACCGGGGAAGGGTCTATTTCGACGGGACCGACGTTACGGAGCTTCCCATGTATAAAAGAGCCAGAATGGGCATCGGGTATCTTCCCCAGGAGCCTTCCATATTCAGGAAACTTTCCGTCGAGGACAATATAAAAGCTATTATCGAGACTCTTTCCATACCTGGGGAGGAGCAGGAGGATCTCCTGGAAGAGCTTCTGGATGAACTGGATGTCAAACCATTGAGAAAAAGCTATGGACACCAGCTTTCAGGCGGTGAGCGCAGAAGAGTAGAGGTTACCAGGTCGCTGGTGACCGATCCTTCGTTCATGCTTCTGGATGAACCGTTCGCGGGAATCGACCCAATAGCTGTCGCCGATCTCCAGACTATAGTGAGAAAACTGAAGGAGAAAGGGATCGGCGTTCTGATTACCGATCATAATGTCAGGGAGACATTGTCGATTACAGACAGAGCATATATAATGTATGAGGGGAGCATAAAACGCTCTGGAAACGCCGATGAGCTGGCATCTGATCCGGAGGTAAGGGAAATATATCTTGGAGAATCATTTAAACTGTGATGAAGGGAAGCTGATCGATGGAAATGAAAATGAACATGAGGGTGGGACTGCAGCAGCGACTTGTCATGACGCCCAGGTTGCAGCAGGCTCTGAAATTGCTTCAAATGCCCACCCTGGAGCTTCAGCAGGTGTTGAAGCAGGAGATACTTCAGAATCCTCTTCTGGAGGAGGAGGAAGAGATCCGCGAGACTGGTGAAGAAGAGGATCAGAACGAGGAGGAAGAAGAGGAGGAAATGAATTGGGAGGAAGTTTTCGGGGACGCATTCAGCATGGGGGGAGCGGACGGCGAGGTTCGGGAGGAAAGAGACGATATGCTGGAGCGGGTTCCCGTGTCGAGCCAGAGCTTCTCGGAGAACCTTCTCAGCCAGTTGAGACTAGCCACCGACGATGAGCAAACTCTCGAGATGGGGGAATATATAATAGGGTGCCTTGACGATTCAGGATATATGACCGGCTCATTGGAAGAAATAGCCAGGACCTTTGACGTTGATGAGAAAAAGGTGACGGAGGTGCTGGATTTGATTCAGACTTTCGACCCGCCGGGAATAGGGGCCAGAAACCTGAGGGAGTGTCTTCTGCTACAATTGGAGAGAAAAGAGTTATCCGACAGCAAAGCCGCGGCGATAGTCAGGGATTATTTTGAGGAATTCAAACAAAAGAAGTACCTGGACATAAGCAAGAAGATGAAGATTTCGCTACAGGAGATACAGGCTCAGGCGGAAGTGATCGGAACGTTGGATCCAAAACCGGGCCTGAGTGTCCTTGAGGAGAGCCCCAAGTATGTCATACCGGATCTTGTCGTCGATAGAGTCGACGAGAAGTATATCGTTACTCTGAATGAAAATAACGTCCCCCGCCTTAGAATCAGTAAGGCCTACCGGGACGAGTTGCGGAATAATCCTAATATTTCCAGCGAGACCAAAGATTTTATAAAGGGCAAGCTCAAGAATGCCAAGTGGCTGATTCAGACTATAGAGCAGCGAAGAAGAACAATGATAAAGGTCATGGGAAGTATAGTAGATAAGCAACGCGAATTTTTCGAAAAGGGAGTGGTCGCGCTAAAGCCGCTGACCCTGCAGCAGGTGGCGAGTGAGATCGGCATGCACGAATCAACGGTAAGCAGGGTAACCACCAACAAATACGTCCAGACGCCCAGAGGCGTCTATGAACTCAAGTTCTTCTTCAGCGCCAAACTGGGCACAAAAACGGGGGATGACGTATCTGCCCGAAGCGCTAAACTGAAGATCAAGGAGATAATTGAAAAGGAAAATTCCAAGAAACCTTTGAGCGATCAAAAGATTGCTGATATTCTTAAAGCTGAAGGATTGGTGATAGCGCGTCGGACAGTGGCGAAGTATCGGGAGCAGCTCGGAATACTTCCCGCCAGACACAGGAAAGAGTATTAATATTAAACGGAGCATAGATAGATAAATGGTATTCTCAGCCAATTCTAACCGCACCAAAAGACTGCCTTCCTGGTTGAGAAGGAAAATTCCACTCCTAAGTGAATGCGCCCGCGTCGAGCATGTTATAAGAAGCCGAGGCCTGCACACTATCTGCCGGGAAGGACTTTGCCCGAACAGGGCGGAGTGCTACGCGCGCGGCAAGGTAACTTTCATGATGCTGGGGGATACCTGCACCAGGGACTGCGCATTCTGTTCCGTTAAGAGCGGGGTGCCGTCCGAGCCTGATTCCGGCGAACCCGGCAAGATCTCCGAGGCGGCGAGGGAGCTGGGCCTGGAGCACGTAATAATCACTTCCGTTACTCGGGACGATCTTCCAGACGGCGGCAGTGCCTTTTACGCTGAGGTGATAGAGAAACTTAAAAAAAGTAAACCTGCTCCGGTGATAGAGGTGCTGATTCCGGACTTTAAAGGGAACCAGGACGCTCTGGATATGGTTATGAGGGCGGATCCCGATATAATTTCACATAATATTGAAACGATAAAAAGGTTCTACTGTACAGTAAGAAAAGGAGCGGATTATGAGAGATCGCTTCGAATTATTTCAACGGTAAAAAAGAAGGGAGATGGAATATATACTAAATCGGCACTGATGCTGGGCCTTGGAGAAAGTGAAGACGAGGTGCTGCAGACCATGTCAGACCTGAGAGAAGCGGGATGTGATTTTCTGGCTGTAGGGCAGTATCTCAGGCCGGGCAAAAGGCAAATTCCCGTTAGGGATTTTATCTCTCCGGATAAATTTTCGTGGTATGGACAGCGGGGATACGAGATGGGATTCAGGGAGGTAACCGCCGGGCCTCTGGTGAGGAGCTCGTACCAGGAGAATAAAGTAGCAAAGTCGAGAAAGGGGCGCCGGGTGACCCCGGGCGATTGATGCGAGGAGGAGTATGTCATGAATCTGACCACAACGGCTAGACATTTTAAAGCTAGTATCGAGCTAATAGAGCATATCGAAGAAAAGATGATAAAACTGAAGAGGTACTTTGAGAATATACTGGATATAGACGTGATAATGTCCATGGAGAAGGTGAGGCATATAGCTGAAGTCAACCTGCACGTTCAGGGACACCTTTTTACCGCCGTGGAGGAAGCGGATAACATGTATTCCTCCATAGATAAATGCGCCAAGGATCTGGAAAGGCAGATAAAAAAATATAAGGGCAAGCTGAAATCCAATCATCAGAACCATAGGCGGCAGATGAAGAATAATTTTCCCAGGGAGTTCGTGATCAACGCCCATAGCGTTGAAAGTGAAGAGGGTATCGAGATGATCGAGGAGGCCGCTTACGACCTTGAAAGCATGAACGTCGAAGAAGCTATAAAGGCCATGGAAAAAGAGGAGAAGGAATTTTTTCTTTTCAATAATCCAGATTCGGGTAAACTGAGCTTCGTATACAGGCGGTCCGACGGAAATTACGGAGTGATCAAGTTGTGATTCATGGCTTTCATGAATGGGGGATTGAAATTGGAAGAATCGGACGCGGTTTACAGCGTTAAGGAGTTTTTCGAGGATAACAGGGAAGAGCTGGATCTGGAGGCCCTTACCTCATCACTTGAGGGAGCCTGTGCTATAATCAGTCCCGATATCCACAGGCCGGCGTTCGCCTTGACCGGTTTCATGGAGAATTATCTAAACGACAGGATTCAGATAATCGGGGAGACCGAGATCCTTTATCTTCGTTCCCTGGGTAGAGAAGACCAGAAAAGAGCCATGATAAGGCTTTTTTCCAAGCCACTGTGCTGTATTATAGTTACAAAGGGTTTCGATCTGCCCGTGGGATTTGTTTCGGAAGCGGAAAAGGTATCGGTACCGGTTTTGAGGACCCGCAAACAGACCACCCCTTTTATTCATATACTTACCGAGATCCTTGACTATCATTTCTCTCCGCGGACGATGCTTCATGGTTCTCTGGTGGACGTTTACGGCGTAGGTATTCTCTTTTCAGGCCACAGCGGAATCGGCAAGAGTGAAATTGTCCTCGACCTGGTGGAAAGGGGGCACAGGCTGGTAGCCGATGACGTTGTCGAGATAATCAAGAGGGGAGACGTGGTCATCGGCAGGGGCAGAGAGCACCTGAGGCATTTCATGGAATTGAGGGGTGTTGGAATAATAAACGTGATGGACGCTTTCGGCATCAGGGCTGTAAGAATCCAGAAACGGGTCGAAGTCGTGGTTCAGCTGGAGGATTGGGACCCCGAGATGGATTGGGACAGGCACGGGCTGGATGAAAAATTTATCGAGATCCTGGGCACCAAGGTCAGGCAGCTCAAAATACCTATATTCCCCGGAAAGAATATCACGGTTATATCGGAAACCATAGCCTTGAATCATATGTTGAAGGTTTACGGCCTTGACGCCGCCGAGAGACTGGATAATAAGCTGGTTGATTGGATGAAGAGCAAGAAACAGACTAGAAGATATCTCAGGACCGATACCGAATGATTGGTAATAGCTCGAGAATCGTGGGAATAATAGTTACTCACGGTCTATTGGCAGATGCCTTTGTCAAGACGGTGGAGGGGATTCTGGGCAAGACCGATGATCTCTTCTCCCTTTCCGCCGACGATCTGCATGATAGCGTAGTGGTCAGCAGAATAAGGGAGATAATCAATGAAGCAGGTGTTGAAAAGGTCGTTCTTTTCGTTGATTTCTCGGGAGGTTCCTGCTATCGCAACTGCGCCCAGGCCACTCAGGGATGTGATGATGTCAAGGTGATAAGCGGCGTCAACCTTCCCGTACTGCTGGATTTTATGACCAAACGTAAGATTATGGGATTTGACGAAATGGTCGATCATTTGATAAAACGCGGGCGGGATAGTATAGATTATTCCTGTTTTTGACCGTTCGGTTTGAACTTCTCCCGGTAATCGGCTAGTCCGTTTTTTAAGAATGATAGAGGAGTTTATAAGCAGTGCTCACTCTGATACGAATAGATGACAGGTTGATTCACGCCCAGGTCGTCATAGGGTGGTATGAGACATGCAAACCGGACAGGATAATACTTGCCGATGATGAGGTCAGCGGAAGTGATTTGGAGAAAAAACTCTATGCTTCGGCGGTCACTTCGGATATAAAGGTCTCGATTATAACTTTGAAAGAGGCGGTGGACAGGATAAAAAGCGGGGTATACGACAGCGAGCGTGTTCTTCTCCTGGTCAGGACTCCGGTGGAAGCCCTGAGACTTTATCAGTACGGACTCGAATACGATGATATAAACTTGGGCGGCATGCACTATGGAGCCGGAAGAGAAAAGGTGCTGGACGGCGTGTACGTGAGCGAAGAAGAGAGAACAGCTCTTCGAGAACTGGTCAAGAAGAGCGTCACCATCGAGGCGAGAGCTCTTCCCGAAGATGAGAAGGTTATTCTGAATCCCAAAATAGTGTAGAGTCAGAAACCGGGGAAATGTTGAAAAAAGTCACTTTCATTCTAGGAATACACAATCATCAGCCCGTGGGAAATTTCCATCACGTGATCGATGACGCTTATAAGAAAGCATACCTTCCTTTTCTTCAAGTTATGAATGAATTCCCAGATGTACCGTTTGCTCTTCACAACAGCGGTATCCTGTGGGACTGGATATCGAGCGAACGCAGAGAGTACCTTGATATACTGGATGAAATGATCGAACGCCATCAGGTCGAACTCCTCTCGGCGGGATACTACGAGCCGATACTTTCGGTCATTCCCGAAAGGGACAGGATCGGGCAGCTTGAGATGATGAACGACTTTATCAGAGAAAGGCGGAATTGCACTCCCCGGGGGTGCTGGCTGACCGAGAGGATATGGGAACCACATCTGCCGGGCACTCTGAGAAAGGCGGGGCTGGAATACGTGGTGGTGGACGATTCCCATTTTAAATCGATAGGCTTTGATCAACAGCAGATAAGGGGAGTGTTCAACACTGAGGAAAACGGTTCTTATATAAAGATCTTTCCCATAGATAAAAAGCTTCGATATCTGATACCTTTCAGCGACCCTGAGGAAACGATATCCTATCTGCGGGATATCGGTGATTCGGGAGCTGAGAATCCTTTAGTGGTCCTCGCCGATGACGGAGAAAAATTCGGAGTGTGGCCCGGAACCCATTCACTTTGCTACGAAAAGGGCTGGTTGAGAAGATTCCTGAAAGCCGTCAGGACAAATATGGATTGGCTGGAAGTGAAGACCTTCTCCAGCGCCCTGGAAGAATTTAAGCCTTCGGGAATCGTCTATATACCCACTGCTTCCTACAGCGAGATGATGGAATGGGCGTTGCCTCTTTCAGCCCAGATAAGGCACAGAAAAGCCGCCGAGGTCCTTGAAGCGGACCAGAGTTTCGAAGATGAGCCTTCGGATGTGATCAGAGGAGGTTTCTGGAGGAATTTCCTGGTAAAGTATGAGGAGAGCAACTGGATGCACAAGAGAATGATGGAGGCCAGCAATCTAGTTGGCGAATATGGCAAGCTGTGTAATTACAACGAGTTATGGGAAGAGGCAAAAAACCATCTCTATCAGGCTCAGTGCAACTGTGCCTACTGGCACGGACTTTTTGGCGGTCTATATCTTCCCCACCTGAGAAGCGCGGTTTTCAAGCATATAATCGAGGCGGAGAGGATTATGGAAGAGGCAGTGGATGAAGGGAATTTTTCCAGGGTAAAAGTGGGGGATCTGGATGGAGACGGCGCCCGGGAGGTTTCGATTCATACTCGGAACCTGCGGCTTATATTCAAGCCCAAGGGAGGGGGGCTGAGAGAATTCGATATTCGCAATCCGGCCTTTAATCTTTTAGATATCATAAGAAGGCGGGAGGAGATATATCATAAGAAGGTCAAGGACGGGCAGGGTGAAGATTCCCAGGAGATAAAGAGCATACATGAAATAAATTCCGCCAAGGAAAAGAATCTGGGTTCCCGTCTTATCTACGACCCCTATCAGAGGATGTCCCTGCTGGACCATTTTGTGTTCGAATGTGCCGGAGTCGATGCCTTTATGAAGAACGATTATCATGAAGGCGGAGATTTCATCGATAGAGATTATACCATCGAACCGGGGGATTCTGATTCGGGAGAAGTGACCCTGAGCAGGGATGGTAAAGTCCGGTCAGGAGAACAGCATGCAAAAGTAAGCTTGAAGAAACGGATAAAGGCGGATAAAGAATCCTCAGGAGTGAGCGCCCTCTATTCCATCCGGACCCTGGACGGTGGATTGAACTGTTCGTTCATAGTGGAGAATGTTTTTTCCCTTCTAGCCGGAGACGCTCCTGACAGGTACTATCAGTTTCCCGGAAGAGAGCTCTCCGCTTCGAACCTGGCTTCGAAGGGAGAAGAGGAGATGGTGGAAGAGATGAGCCTGATCGATGAATGGATGGGATTAAGAATAAAGCTGACCTTTTCACCTATGGCTGCGGTATGGCGATTCCCGATCGAGACCGTTTCAAACTCCGAAGGGGGATACGAATCTGTATATCAGGGATCGGTAGTGGCGGCTGTATGGCCTCTTGAAACAGCCAAGGGGGAAGTGTTTAATTGTGAACTGAGATTCGACGTAGAAAGATTGTAATCAGGCCCGGGTGGAAGATGCCAGGACTCGAAGTAATAATACCTATAGCTGTTCTTTCGGGCGTTCTGTGCGTCGATTTCAGAACTTCTATAGGGCTGATGATATCACAGCCGATATGCGGAGGGCTTCTGGTCGGGTTGATACTCGCGGAACCGGTCAGGGGGCTGTTGGCGGGAGCCCTCATCCAGATAATGTTTCTGGGGAATATTTTCGTCAGGGGAAAGAGAGTCCTGGACCTTCCGGTGGCCGGAGTAACCGCGAGTTCCCTGTTCGTCCTGGCCGATCTGGAGTTGGCCGGCGATCTTTCCGCCGCCGGTACTGCCATGATATTAGCCCTTATAGTAGGTCTCATGGCCGGGTGGCTGGGTCATTTCGTCTACGGCACGCTCCACGTCAAACTTTCCGGATTGGTCGAAAAAGTAGTCGACCAGGCTGAAAAGGGGCGGGTCTGGTACGTTTCCCTGTTGAATGTATCTCTTCTCGGTTTTCATTTTGTTTACGGGTTCGTCGTCCTGGCGTTGATTCTTCCACTCGCTTACCGTCTTATAATCTACACCCTGATGTTTCCCTGGGCCCGCACCGGGTCCGTGGATCTGCTTTACGTATTCATACCTTTCATAGGAATAGGCTCATTGGTAAGAAGCCAGATCCTTAAGACTCAGACTTTCTGGTTCGTTTCCGGTCTGATAGTGGGAGGTGTGGTGCTTTTCCTGACTTAAAATGATTAATTTTACCAACTTAAATATAATGTTGAGATCTCTGCTCATTCAGAACACCAGGAATGAACGTCTTCACGACGGGCTGGGGTTTTTCTACGCACTTCTGCCACTTTTCAGAAAACTGTCCAAAAGCAGGAAAGATATGGTGAGCTACGCTGAAAGGTATCTGACCTACTACAATTCCAACCCGGTCCTTTCCTCTATAATCATAGGGGCTGTCCAGAATGTGGAAAGCAGGCGTAAGGAGGGGGGTGGATTGGACCAAATCAAGATCGAGCGGTTGAAAGACACTCTTTCTTCGGTAATGACCGCGAAGGGCGATTACCTTTTCGAAGTGGTTTTATTTCCCCTGACGTTGACAATCGCCTGTATTTTTACTATATACGAGTTGTACTTGGGTCCTGTTGTATTTCTTTTGTTGTATAATTACTTCCACATCAGATTGAGGATAGGGGGTTACCTTAAGGGCTTGAGTCTCGGCGAAAACGCGGGAGATTTGATTCTTGGGCCGTTTTTGAAGATCGGCAGGGTTCTTACCGCGGGAACCGCTTTCGTGGCGGGGGTTTTCACTTCTATAGTATTTGTCCGTGGTTATGATTTTGGGGGATTTCCTGTAGTGGTATGGGGGTTGGCCGCTGTTTATGCGGTGATATTGCTGAGGAGGAAGTACTCATTGATAACAGGAGTAATGATAGTATTCGCCGCTACGGTCATATTGCTAGCGTTATGGCAGGTAAAATGATATTCCGTGATTGTTTCTCGGCTGAAATGGAGAAAGCGAAAATAGAAATGAAATCAGTTCAGGTTAAAGTAACTAACAAAAATGGAATTCATCTCCGACTGGCGGGCGAACTGGTTAAAAACAGCAGCAAGTTCAAGTCGGATATATTGATAAAAAAGAATTCAGAAGAGGTTAACGGCAAAAGCATTCTCAGCGTGGCGGGACTGGGTGCCGAATACGGTTCTCAGCTGCTGATAACGGCCCGGGGTGAAGATGAGGAAGAGGCGATTAAACAACTGAAGAAATTATTTGAAAGCGGTTTTTCCGAGGGTAAGGAATAATGGTTTCGTCCGATTCCAGCAAAACAGAAGCTATATTCAACGGTATACCGGTCTCACCGGGAATCGCCATGGGTGAGGTCTTCGTAGTCAATGTCGACCAGTTGTCTATCACCAGCGACAGGATCGAAGAGGATAAGGTACAGGAAGAGATAAACAACTTAAGAAAGGCTCTGAAACAGACCGAGGCGGAATTGGTAAAATTGAGAAGATCCCTAGCTGAGGATATGGGCGACAACCACGCCAAGATAGTTGATACTCACCTTATGATCCTCAACGACGACCTGATGAAGAAGGAGACCGAGGAATATATACGGACGGAAAAGATGAACGCCGCCTACGCTCTGGACAGGGTGCTGGAAAAGACCTTCAAGGCCTTTGAAAAGATAGAGGACAAGTACCTGAGCGAGAGAGCCGAGGACATCCATGACGTGAAACGCAGGATTATCAGGAATCTTCTGGGACAGAAGGAGGAAAGCCTCAAGAACCTGCGAAGGAAAGCGGTGGTGGTGGCCAAGAATCTGACTCCTTCGGACACGGTGGGCTTCGATAGAAAATACGTAAAAGCATTCGTTTCCGACATAGGGGGCAGCACCTCCCACGCGGCGATAATAGCCAGGTCCCATGGTATACCGGCGGTAGTGGGCCTGGAGGATTTCACGCCCAAGGTCAAACCCTACGATACCATAATCGTCGACGGCATCACAGGCCAGGTGATACTACACCCGGAAAAGAATACTATCAAGCTCTATGAGGATGCCCGGAAGAGATTCCGTGAGATGGAAGAAGAGCTCTTGACCATCAAGGACTATCCCGCCGAAACACTCGACGGAAGAAAGTTCGAGCTTTCCGGAAACATTGAGACCATCGACGAGATCGACGAGATAATAGCCCATGGTGCAAAGGGGGTGGGTCTTTTTAGGACCGAGTATTTCTTTATAGTCCGCTCATCCCTTCCCAGTGAGGAGGTCCAATACCGTTATTACAGAGACGTGGTCAAAAGGATCGCGCCGGAAACGGTCATTATCAGAACGCTGGACATAGGGGGTGACAAGATCGCCGAGTGGATAGAGGGTGTTGAGGAAGCCAACCCTTTCATGGGTTGGAGGGGTATACGTTTTACCCTGTCCAGGAAGGATATATTCAGATCCCAGCTCAGGGCTATCTACAGAGCCTCGGCTCATGGAAAGATCAAAATAATGTTTCCCATGATATCAGTGGTGGAAGAGGTTAGAGCGGCTATGCAGATCTGCGATGAGGTCCGGGAGGATCTTATCAATGAGCGTTACAAGATAGACGAAAATGTTGAAATAGGTATAATGATCGAGACACCTTCCGCGGTCGCGATGGCCAACCACCTGGGCAAGGAGGTAGACTTCTTCAGTATAGGCTCAAATGACCTGGTACAGTACACCTTGGCGGTAGACAGGGGAAACAGCAGAATATCCTATCTTTACGACCCTCTTCATCCGAGCATAATAAGGTTAATCCAGGACACCGTGAAGGCGGCCAGAAAAAACGATATCTGGGTGGGGCTGTGCGGGGAAATGGCTGTCAGCGAGGGCGCCCTGGGAGTCCTGCCTCTGATCGGGGTGGGGCTGGATGAAATCAGTTCGCCTTCCTACCTGATTCCGGAAATAAAGAAGATCATAAGATCGGTCACCTACGATGAGACAAGACTTTTGCTCAAGAAGATACTTGGCAAATCGACGGCCGGAGAGGTCAGGAAGGTTCTGATAGACTTCATAAACGAGAAAAGGCCCGAGTTGGCCGAGTTCATTCCAAAGGTATCAAAGAAATAGGAACTTCATTTTTTCGGAAATGCTATGGTAAAAGGTCAAAACGCTCGTTTCGGTGAAATAGACTCCTCGGGAATGCTGGAAACCATACTGAGGTTCCCGGATCAGGTAAGGGAAGCCTGGCGGGAATCAAGGGGGTTCGAGGTCACACCGCCATGCGGGAGCGGGCACCTTATATTCTCCGGGATGGGAGGTTCGGCGATCGGAGCCGATCTGGTCAAGGACCTACTGGGAAAAGAGGCCGGGGTGCCTTTCCACATCGAAAGAGGTTATTCACTTCCGGATTACGTCGGCACCGGTTCCACAGTTGTCTGCGTAAGTTACAGCGGCAACACGGAAGAAGTCTTAAGCCTTTTCGATGAAGCAAGATCTCGGGGATGTTCACTGGGTGTGATAACTTCCGGGGGCAGGCTATATGAGGAATCGAAGGATTCAGGCTGCGGTATTATGAAAATACGACCCGGGCTGCCGCCCAGGGCGGCTCTGGGGCTGCTATTCATCTCTATACTCCGCCTGGTTTCGAATTGGGGCTGGATCCGTTTCACCGATAGCAGACTTGAGCAATTTGCCGGTAATATGGAACACGCGATAAGACTCTTAGGGCCATCCAGGGAAGGGGATGAAAACCCGGCTGAGGAGCTTTGCAGGCGGATAGGTGACAGGATACCAATTATATATTCGGGGGACGGTCTGCTCAGGGCGGTTTCCTACCGGTGGAAATGCCAGTTTAATGAAAACAGCAAGTCGATGGCGTTCAGCGGGATCTTTCCTGAGACCGGACATAACGAGGTCATGGGCCTGGAAAGCCTCGAGTCTGTCAGAGATAAGCTTTTTCTTATATTTTTGATGGACCGCGGGGATCATTCCAGGGTCAGAAGGCGGATGGAAGTCACCTACTCCATGCTCAAAGAGCGGGCGGGAGGGGCCGCAGCCATAGATAGCGGGCTGGGACAGGAGGGTTTGGCAGAGGCTCCGGAAAGGCTACTGTCAACTGTGGCCCTGGGCGATTTCACGAGCGTTTATCTTGCCTTTCAAAGGGAAATCGACCCTACTCCAATAGATATGATCGAAGAAATCAAGAGGATTCTGAGGATGGAGGAACAATGAAAGCGGTAATACCTGTAGCCGGAATAGGCAAAAGACTGAGGCCACAAACATATACTACGCCCAAAGCATTGATCAGAGTGGCGGGACGCCCCATGCTGGGTCATATAATAGACAGCCTTCTGGATATGGGTGTAGACGAGCTTATTCCAATAATCGGATACAAAGGTGAGATGATCAGGGAATATATCGATAATAATTACGATGTCCAGGTGAATTACGTGGAACAGAAAGAACAGAAGGGGATAGCTCACGCTGTGGGCCTTACCAGGGATTACGCCGACGACTCCGAGCTTATTATTCTTCTGGGCGATACCATAATAGAGGCTGATTTCGGCAGAATACCGGCCGCGGGCGACTTTGTTCTGGGAGTGAGGGAGGTTGATAATCCCGGACGTTTTGGAATAGTAGAGCTGTCTGAAGGGCTGATTACGGGAATAGAGGAAAAGCCGGACCAGCCCAAAAGCAATCTGGCGATCGTCGGTCTATACTATTTCAGTGATTCAGCTCCCCTGTATCGAGCCTGTGCGAAGGTGATCGACGAAAATATAAAGACAAAGGGTGAATATCAACTGACCGACGCACTGGCCCTTATGCTTGAAGAGGGGCTGGAGTTCAAGCCTTACACCATAGATAACTGGTTCGATTGCGGAAAGATAGAGACGCTGCTCGAGACCAACCGGATTCTTCTGGACAAGAGCGGTGAAGCGCCTGAGAGAAAGGGGTCTATTATTATACCGCCTTGCTCGATCGACGAAGACTGCCGGTTAGAGGGATCGATCATCGGCCCCTATGTTTCGGTTTCCAGGGGGTGCCGGATAACAAATTCTATAGTTAAAGACTCGATACTCAATGGGGAGAGTCTACTGGAAAACGCTATTATCAGTGGCAGTGTGCTTGGTTTCAGGTCCGAGTGCCGGGGATCCGTTCAGAGTATTAATCTTGGAGATGAGTCGACCTTGAAAGTCCGTAAAGAGTTCTGAAAATCAATGCCGGCGGTTAGGGGAACGTCTTACAACAGCCCTTGCCGCCATAGATTTAAAAGTCAACCATACTGGGAGGGTATGATGATAGAAAAACACCTGTTTACCTCGGAGTCTGTTACGGAGGGGCATCCGGACAAGGTGGCCGATCAGATATCGGACAGCATAGTGGACGCCATTCTGGAACAGGATCCCAATGGCAGGGTTGCTTGTGAGACCATGGTAACCACGGGAATGGCCTTTGTGTGTGGGGAGATACATACCGAAGCGTACGTTGATATACCCACGAT
Source organism: uncultured bacterium (assembly GCA_964488475.1). Taxonomy (GTDB): domain Bacteria; phylum Krumholzibacteriota; class Krumholzibacteriia; order Krumholzibacteriales; family WJIX01; genus CAZAUK01. Next base: position 26,037 of record CAZAUK010000011.1, on the reverse strand, counting down.
AGTAAGAGGGGTGGTGCATGATATAGGATATACAAAGCCGGAATTGGGTTTTGCCTCTCAGACTTCCGCCGTGGTTACATCGATCGAGGAGCAATCCGCTGATATAGCTCTGGGTGTTGACAGGGGGGGGGCTGGGGATCAGGGTATGATGTTCGGTTATGCCTGCAGGCAGACCGATACACTGATGCCTATGCCTATACACATGGCTCACAGACTCTGCAGGAGGACCGCCGAGGTCAGGAAGGATGGAACGCTCGATTACCTTATGCCGGACGGGAAATCGCAGGTTACCATAGAGTACTTGGACAGCATGCCCAAACGCCTGAACACGGTTCTTATATCAGTACAGCACCATGAAGACGCCGGTCTGCAAATGATAGAGGAAGACCTGAAGAAGCACGTAGTAAAACCGGTTGTTTCAGAATTCGAAATCGACTCCTCGGATTTCAAAGTCCTGGTGAATCCCACTGGAAGGTTCGTAAAAGGAGGGCCGATGGCCGATACCGGACTGACTGGAAGAAAGATAATCGTGGATACCTACGGCGGTTTTGGAAGCCACGGCGGAGGAGCCTTTTCAGGGAAAGATCCGTCCAAGGTCGACAGGTCGGCCTCTTATGCTGCGAGGCATGTCGCCAAGAATATCGTGGCGGCTGATCTGGCCGACGAATGCGAGGTTCAGCTGGCTTACGCCATAGGGCTGGAGGAGCCGATATCGGTTATGGTGGACACCTTCGGTACCGGGAAACTGCCAGATTTGGAGCTGGCCGGAATAGTAAGAAAAACATTCGATCTAACTCCCAAGGGTATAATAGACAGGTTTGACCTCAGAAGGGGTATCTACAGGAAAACAGCCTCTTACGGGCACTTTGGCCGGGAGGAAGAGGATTTTACCTGGGAAAGAACGGATTACATGGAAAAGCTGAGGGCCAGCCTCTAGCTCAGCACCGAAAGATACGGAAAGGAATGAATTCATGAAGTACGATTGCAAGGATTTGAATCTGGCATCCAAGGGAAAAGAGAGGATACTCTGGGCGGACAGCAACATGCCCGTTCTGCAAATGATAAGAAGACGGTTCGAAAGGGAGAAGCCCCTGAAGGGAGCCAGGATCGCGGCCTGCCTTCACGTGACTACTGAGACGGCCAATCTAATGCGCACCCTTAAAGCCGGTGGCGCCGAGACGGCTCTCTGTGCTTCGAATCCGTTGAGCACTCAGGATGATGTGGTAGCCTCCCTGGTAAGCGATTTTGAGATCTCAGTCTTCGCGGTGAGGGGGGAGGACAACGAGACTTATTACCAGCACATCAACTCGGTGCTGGACATCAAACCCAATATTACCATGGATGACGGGGCGGATCTGGTAAGCACCCTTCACAGAGATAGAAAGGACCTCCTCGAGAACCTTATCGGAGGTTCCGAGGAGACGACTACGGGAGTCATCAGATTGAGAAGTATGGAGGAAAACGACGTTCTGGCTTACCCGATCATAGCCGTGAACGACGCTCTCACCAAGCATTTCTTCGACAATCGTTACGGGACGGGACAGAGCACCATCGACGGGATAATCCGTTCCACTAATATTCTGCTGGCGGGAATGAACTTTGTGGTGTTCGGATACGGCTGGTGTGGAAGAGGCGTAGCGATGAGAGCCGCCGGTATGGGAGCCAAGGTGTCGATAGTCGAAGTCGATCCGGTGAAGGCTCTGGAAGCGGTTATGGATGGTTACAATGTCGTTCCATCTAGGGAGGCTGTTGAATTCGGGGACGTCTTCGTAACTCTTACCGGCAACATATCGGTCATCCGCAGCGAGCATTTCGAAAAGATGAAGGATGGGGCTATCGTGGCCAATTCCGGACATTTCAACGTTGAGATCGATATTCCAGATCTGGAAGAGAAAGCAGTGGAAAAGAAGAGAATCAGGGACAATCTGGACCAGTACGTAATGCCTGACGGCAGAAGGATAAATCTCCTTGGAGAGGGAAGGCTTATCAACCTGGCGGGCGCTGAGGGTCATCCCGCATCGGTGATGGACATGAGTTTCGCCAACCAGTCCCTGTCGGCCGAATACCTGTTCAGGGATAAGGATACACTCGAGCAAAAGGTCTACCCGGTGCCTGAAAACATCGACAGGGAGATAGCCCGCCTGAAACTGGAAACGCTGGAATGCGGAATCGACCGGTTGACCGAAAAACAGAAGAAGTACCTGGCCAGTTGGGAATTCGGAACCTGATCTAGTCCAGTATGGAGAATTTGCCCGTTTTTTCTACAGACTCTCTTGTTCTTCTGTCCATGACCCGGACGCTCAGCATGAATGTCCCCCGCCAGAGGTTATCGGTCGCGATCTCCAGCCTCTGCTCCTGCTTGGACCCGTAACCCTCTGACTCGAACCTCGAATACACGGCAGTAGGGACCTCTTCCAGCACGGGGCCTTTCCGGCGCTTTCCCAGAGGAGTGATTTTGTAATCGACCGAGTAATAGGCCAGGCTGTCGGAACTCAGATCGAGATTGTAGATCTCAAAGTAGAAAGTGAGGGGAAAAGGTATTCGATATGCGTGAAGCGGATGGGGGACGATTTGAAGCCCCCCCCGGTTGAACTTTGATCTTCCCTGAGCTTTTCCGATAGAAGTGGCAAAGGCTATATCGCTCATGGTGAGGCTTTCGCCCGTTTCTTCCAGCAGCAGGTTCGTATTGAAACTACCCCGCCGGCCTGAATTGCGGTCAAGGGCTTCGACACCTATTCTGTAATAGCCGGGTTCTAAGGAAAGTGTGATCTGGCCCGGCAGATAGCTTGGACCTTCGAACTCGCCCCCCTCGTCCTGAATGACTATTATGCTGTCCTTTCCCTCCGAGCGGGGTTTTAAGCCCATATCCCTTACCAGGGCCCTCAACGCTACTTTTGCCCTTAACTTTCCCTCCTTTTTCATGAACCGGATTTCGCTGGAAGGAATTTCAAAACTTACCCGGCATTCCAGCAGGTCTCCCTCATCCCGGTAGGATGTAATATCGAAATAAACCGGAAGGGGGGTCTGGTTTACTTCGAAAGAGTATATGGTGGGATTTTCCTTTAGGTATTTGTGAAAATTATTCTTTGATTTCTGAATCTTCTCCTGCTCTATCGCTCCTATCAGATCCCGGGCTATCAGGCTTCTCACTGAAGGGTCGGCGACATAATCGATTTCATCCGGATTGAACTGGGCCAGGGCCATGACCTGTTCGCTGGGCGTATACATGTAATCCTCCGTCGAGGACTGGGTATAAAAATGCACTATCGCCTTCAGCTGGTCCAGGGTCTGGCGGGACGTCTGTCCGTAACGTTCGATGGCGTATATATAGATTCCATTGAGGTTGAAATTCTGGAAAGGAATCAGCATATCCAGGTATCTGTAATACCACAATTCTCCCGGAGGAGTGAATTTATAGAAACCGATGTTAGATGGTATCTCGGTTCTGACCGAGGGCATTCCGTAACGGATCAGGGTTTCCCCGCGCTTGTCCCATCCCGGCGACTTTTCCATTCCGAACATCTTCCTTGCCAACTCGACTCTCTTCCTGTGTTCTATCCTCCTTTCATTCTTCTCGGTGGCGGGGGTGGGATCCTTGTGGATCCAGAAATCCGATATCCATTCCTCTCTTTCCCTCCGCGTTCCGAGGGATAGGAATTGTTTTTTCTGAAATTTGTTCATTAGGTATTGAAGGCCGTAATAAGAACTCTTCTGCTCTAAGGGCAGCCTTTCCACCAGTTCCTTTTCACCCTTGAAATCCTCCCCGCTGCAGTAAGCCGAGAAGGCCGGCTGTATTGCCAAAAAGACCAGGATGAATCTAATGATCTTGGTATTCATGTTTATCTCCAGAACGCGTTTTTGGGTCTATCATCACTGTCCGGCACGATTTCTAAAAATTTACAGATCTACTTGTTCGCCCTGTAGAGAAAGATTCCTCCCAGGATACAGAATATTATATTTCCAGCCCACGCTCCCGCTATGGGATGAATAACCCCGCTCCTGCCCAGAGCCTGGCCGATCCTGAGGATTCCATAGTAAGTGAAACTTACCAGCAGCGTCAGCCCGAAGCCCGTGGCCAGGGATGGTTTTCTCTTTCCGGCGGTAAGCGATATGCCTATCAGAGTGAAAAGCAGGCTGGTAAAGGGAAAACTGAATTTAAAATAAAGGTCCACCATGTATTTGTCAATCGAACCTCCCCGTCTTCTGATCTTGTCTATGTATTCCTTAAGCTGGACGTAGTTCATCTCTTCCGGTTCCATCTCTTCCTTGGCCAGGTCTTCTGGTCTCACTGGAAGTCCCGGCATGGGGCGCCGAACGAATTCTTCGGTAATCTCCTCTTTTCCCTTGAAAATCCTGGCTACCCCCTGGATGAAGACCCATTTTGTACCGTCCCAGAAACCTTTCTGAGCGTCGACTCTCTCGACCAGCTTGGGTCCGTCGTATTTCTGGACAATAACCTTGGTCAAAACCTTCAGTTCGGTGTCATACTTCTCGGCGTAATAAGACCGGCCGCCCTCTCCCTGGTAATGAAGATCCTTCTTGTACCTTGCCGAACCGCTGGCCCTCTTTTTTTCTATATCCACCCTCATGATCTCTTCCGCCCGGTGGTTCGCTCCGGGCACCACCATTTCGTTAAATGCTATCGACAGGATTGAGATTAAAAACGCGGTTATGATAAGGGAAAGCGATATTCTGACCAGGGGAGTCCCGGAAGCTATCAGAGCGGTCATCTCATTGTCCCTGGACATCTTGCCCAGAGAGAACACCGTGGCCAGAAGGACCGCGACTGGAAGGACCAGAAGTATTATCCATGGGATTTTGAAGAAATAGTATGAAGAAATCTGTGAGATGGTGGCGTCATGGTCTATAAAGTTGTCGATCGCCTCGTTGAAATCCACGGTGATGTAGATAATGGTGAACGCGAGAAGGCCCAGCAGGAGATTCCTCATAAAAGACCAGAGTACGTATTTATCATGGATCCTCATCCCGGGCATTCCGTTCTTCACTGAACCTTCTAATTCTGAAACGGGTTATAATATAAGATTTTTCCTCTTGTCCCGCCAGCGTTTCACCAGGTTGACCTTCTGCCAGTTGATCGTTTTCGCTTCCTGAACGGTCTGGTGGATCAAGGCGATCGAGACGATACCGAATACTATATTGGGGAGCCACATTGCCAGCCATGGTTCGACGTAGCCCCGGTCAGCGAGCTTCTCTCCCCCTATCAGAAAAACGTAATAGATAACGAAGAACAGAATACTGACCCCTATCGCCATAGTCATCCCCTTCTTTCCGGATAGAAGGGCCAAGGGGGAGCCTATGAGCACGAAGATTATGCAGCTGAAAGCTATCGAGTACTTCTTGTGAATCTCGACCTTGTAACGGTTTATCTGGTTTTTTTTAGATTCCATGACCGCTATATCATTTTCCATCTTCTGCAGGGTCTTCTTTACCGAATGAAGCGCTTCGTAACGGCTCCGGGCGGGATCAGGCGCCGGCCTGCCCTTTTGGCCCCCGGGTTCTTCCTGGGCGTTCCCACCGAACATTTCCGGGAAGAGTTTGGAGAAGGTCTCCTTGACGGGGCCCAGGGCGGTCTGGTTCATCCTTTTCAGGCTTCGGTCTATGTCCCTGTTTATCTCGGCGATTCTGGCCCTCATCATTTCAACCGTCATCTCCCGGTCACCCCTGTAACTTCGTTCCGTCCTCTTGAGGTCTCTTTCTGAGTCGTGAATATTGAGGGTATATTGCTTGAACTTGGTTTTTCGGTATGTGGAGACATCGTTGGGGTTGGGCATTCGGTGAATCTCGCCGTTTTCCAGGTCGAATCTAAGAAGATTCTTGGACTTGACATATTTCATCTTACCCTTTTCAGCTACGATGATAACGGGGACGCCTTCCCTGTTGCGCTCGAAAATCTGAACTCCCTTTATATCTCCTGTCTTATCATTCTTCTCCTGAATGAGCAGAGTATATCCCTCTATCGACTGGCTGTATATGTTCTCCTTGATGTTCATGGTAGGTTTCATCTTGCCTATGTCTATCATCAGGGCGAGCAGGCGGTGGTTGCTTTCCGGAAGGATATAGTTGTTGAAATAAACCAGGGCTCCGGATAAGAGAACAGAGGCTAACATAACCGGAGCGATTATTCGATACAGTGAAACACCGCTGGATTTCAGTGACGTGATCTCGTTATCGGCTGACAGCTGGCCGAATGCCATCAGGGTGGCGGGCATGACTGACATTGGTATAATTAATGCGAACATGTGACCTAGACTGAGTATGAAGAACTCGAGAACGACCAGGAATTCGACCCCTTTACCGATGAACAGGTCGAGGTATCGATAGATGAAATCCATGATAAAAACAAAGGTAATGACCGAGAATCCGAACAGGTAAGGACTGATGTGGCTCTTAAGTATATATCTGTCTATAATATTTATTTTCATATGGTTGTATTCGAGGTCCAGCGCGAACTGGTCGAATGTGAAACAGGTAAATTATTATTGTAAAGGGTTCCCTTACTGAAGGGACGGCCCTTTATCGCCGGTAAAATAAATCCGTCTTTGGATGTCCGCTCCCTGACCCTCCGCCGCTTAATGAGCCGGGAGAGCAAAGGAGGCAGTGTACCATTATATGGACAGCAAGGATGGATTCTGTATTCTTTTATGGACAATTTTGTGCCCGACCTTTCCAGCGGGAATGCTCATAAAACAAATTAATTGCCATAAAAGTAATTTAACACAATCGAATGAGGTAGTGCACATTTTTTATCTGTGATTTCTCTGGAGAGTCAAATTGTTTCCTTCCACCCGGCGTAAAGAATCTAATGCCCGAAATTCAAAGGGTCGTTTATTCACCGCCGTTTTTATAATCCTGATTTTATCTTGTCCGGCTTATTCTTTAGCCGCTGAGCAGCTGCTGCGCGTTGATCTTCTCAAAATGTGGGAGAAGACTCAGGTGCTAAATTATCAGAAGGAGAATTCCGAGCTGCCCCCCGGTTATTACAAACTGGGGCGGAGCATTCGAACATCATTTCTGGGTAAGACCGCCGATCTCAGAAGGGAGTACACCGAGTTTGACATTGGTTTTGGGCTGGTCTTCGATTTCCGGGTTCCGGGAGACTACAGGTTTCTTCGAAGGGAGTTCAAGGAGGGCGATTATTTCTCCTACATACCCAGAAGCATGGAGATACCGGGAATTGAGATAGGTGTCGAGACCATAGATGAAAAGGCTTCCAGAATCAGAAGGAACAGCCTGAGGGAGGTCTGGAAAGAATCCGTTCTCTACAGTCTGAGCGTGGCCAGGGAGGAGAGAGGAAGAAAAGGGCTTCTCGATATCGATATTCCGATAAACCTGCCCAAACAGATCGAATGGTTCATAGGGGAAGGAGAAGCCACCCACCTGAGTATCTCGGGCCGGGAGGAGATAACCATCGGAGGAGAATCCAGGTGGTGCAGCAACTGTCCCAGAACGGAGGGAATGCCCACTCCGCAGAAATTCCCCGACCTTGATATGGAACAGAAGCTTTCGGTCAACCTTCACGGTACGGTGGGGGAGAAGATAAAGGTAAAGATAACCCATTCAAGCCACGGAGGAGGCCTTCAGTCGGTAAACAGGGTCAATGTCAGGTACGAGGGGTTCGAGGATGACATAATAAAACTCATTGAGATGGGTGATACCGACCTGACCCTGAGCGGAGCCCAGCTTATAAGGTATTCCGGCTCGGCAAAGGGACTTTTCGGAGTAAAGACCAAGGCTCAGCTGGGGCCGGTGGATATGACCGTTATAGCCAGCAAGGAGGAGGGAGAGACCCTCTCCGGCACCTATTCATCCGGCGGTGGGCAGACCTCGGAGAGCACCATCGCTGATTATGACTACGTGAAGCGCCAGTTCTTCTATTTTGAAAACCCGGGAGAAGATTTCAACAAGGCCGGGTTCAGGCAGCATTATCCAAAGGTCGATGAAACGGACAGCATAGAGGTATTCATCGAGCTCAACGTCGCTAGGGAATGGAACCAGGATGTTCCCAGATGCTTCATAAAGGCTTACCCCGTTCCTGAAAACGGCAAGATAGACACTACCCAGAACTACTGGGATGCCTGGTACAGGGTGTTGACCGAGGGAGTAGACTACGAACTGATACAGGACTATTCAGACGGTATAGAAGGAATTAAATACCTTGGCATCTACCTCTACCGTCCTCTTCCCGACGACAAGGCCCTGGCCGTGCGTTACAAGCTCGAAACAGCAGACGATAGCTTTGTGATGGTCGGAGATTATGGCGCCGGTTTCGAACAGTACAATCCGGAGACCGGACCCACCGACGATTTTGTCATCCATACTGCGGAACTGATCTGTCCCAGGAAAGAGGATTTCGCGCCCGCTTCATTCCCCCAGTCCAAATTCCCCTCTACGTGGAATATGATGATGAGAAAAGTCTATTCCCTGAATATGAGCAATATAAGCGAAGGAAGTCTCAACGTTACCATAGAAAACGTCGAGAACCTTCAGGGAAGCAGGGACATAGAAGAAGCGAGCGGGCTGACCTACCTGCATATATTCGGGCTGGACAAGTACGATGTAAATATGGTCGAAGGCCCTGACGACCGTCTGGACGATACACAGGGAATCGTGAATTACCGTCTGGGTTACATGATGTTCCCCTGGCATGAACCGTTCAACGTGCCCGCCTCACGAATGGGTTATATTGACGGCGACGTCTCCGTTGTGGACACGGCTCTCAGTAGAAACAGCGCGATATACGACAGTCTTTTTGCCCCCAACGAACCTCCCCCCCATTTTTATGACATAATAATCGAGGGGGCCAGCAGTCAGAGGTCTATGCAGCTTAACGCTTTCAATATAATAGAGGGAAGCGAGGTGGTCAGGGTGGCTGGAAAGACCCTGTCCAAGGGAACAGATTATACCATAGATTACATGTCGGGAACGTTGACCCTGAAGGGCGACATACTCAATGAGCTTCAGGCCGACCCGAGCGCCAAGGTGAACGTCGATTACCAGACCGAGCCCCTGGTGGGCGGGGGGACCACGTCCCTGGTGGGTGTTGCGGCCAATTATGACATATCCCAGAACGCGCGCCTGAACGGAATGTTTCTTTACAACTCGATAGGAGCCAGCCGCTACATACCGCGGCTGGGGGACGAGCCCAGCAGGAATATGGCCGCTGATCTTAACGGAAGTTTTGTGTTCAATCCTTCCTGGATGACCGGCATCGCCAATCTTCTTCCCAGGGTAGACACCAGCAAGGAGAGCCAGCTTAACGTCGGCGCGGAAGTGGCCGTCAGCATACCCAACCCGAACACCAAGGACAACGCCTATGTCGATGACATGGAGGGGGTCGAGGACAGCGACCGCCTGGGCATGACCAGAGTTCTGTGGGAAGCCGCTTCACCGCCCCTGGACAGTATGGGCATCGCTATGCAACCACTCGCGGAGGGCGTTGAATTCTACTGGTTCAATCCAGCAACCACCGATGAGCAGGAGCACCTGGTTACCAGCAAGATGGATCTAAATCCGAAGATAGACGAAAGGGAGAACACCCGGGAGACTTCCCTGTTCTTAAAGACGATCAATCCGGATGAGGGGCAGTGGTGCGGGGTCATGGCCGGGTTCGTGGGGGGAATGGACATATCGACCGCCCAGTACCTCGAGATCTGGGTCAACGACTTTACCCCCGATACCCTGGCCAGGCCCAGAGGGGGAACCGTTCATATAGAATTCGGGGAGATAGACGAGGACTATTACCGTCCGGAGGAGAACAAGTTCAATGACGAGGATTTTTACAACTGGACCGCCATGGAGGACGATTTCGGTTTCGAGGGGGATGATCCGGATTCGACTTATCCCAGAGGTTTCGAGGAATCGGATTATGACAAGACCAGAGGAGTATACAAATGGATCAACTCCAGAGTTGGAAACTCTGTGCATGACACCGAAGACCTGAATGGAAACGGAAGGCTGGACCAGGATAATAACTACTATTCCCTTGAATTCAATCTTTCCCAGTCGGCGCTTATCGACGTTCGAAGGGATTTTGCCGATTATGATATCGCCCCCAAAAAGTCCTGGCGGATGTACCGCCTGGATCTCAGCAAGGCAAAGGTGGTGGGAGGAGCGAGGCCCCGCATGGACGCTATCAAGCACATCAGGATATGGGTCGAGAACGCAGATTCGATACAGGCAGACACCGGGTCCCCGGCCGGCTACGAGCACATGCTCGAGATAGCCGGAGTGGAGTTCGTGGGAAGCAAGTGGCTCTACAATAATATCAGGGATCTGGAAGACCATATCCTTCCGGCTGATTCTCTACCGGAGATGAGGGTCTCAGCCGGGACGATGAACAACAAGGACAACCCGTCGCTGTACTCTTCTCCCTATAATGTTGAAAAAGAAGAAGGCATCCCGATCAGGGAACAGTCCCTTGTCTTCGAGGTCGAAAACTTCGCGAGGAATACCTCTTTCAAGTATTTCAAAAGATTCTTCGGCAGCGGTGAGAGCTTTCAGCAGTATCGGGAATTGCAGTTCTTTTTCCACCGTGACGCCAGCCTGATAACAGGAGACGGCGACGAGGTGGAGTTTTTCTTGCAGGTCGCCTATGACAGCCTTAACTACTACGAGGTTGCCGTACCGATAACTTCCAGGACTCCGGTGGGTTGGAGCCACGTTAACGTAGATTTCAGCGATCTTTCCAATATGAAGATAGGCGCCGGGGAAGGGTTGACCGAAAGGATGATCGAGGATTCCAAGTATTCGGGAAACTGGTACAGGGGGAGGCTCCTGGGTAACCCCTCGCTCTTCAAGGTGCGTTATCTGTTCGTGGGTATGAGGAACAAAACCGGTGAGGTTATCTCCAATACCAGGTTTATGGTCAACGACATAACTGTAAGCGAGGTCAAGCGGGACATAGACTACGCCGCCAGAGGAAGTTTTTCCGCTAACTTCGGTGGTGGAATCATTTCACTCTCGGGAAACTGGACAAGGACAGGTCCCGAATTCCGGTCCCTTCAGCAGAAAAAGGGAAGCGGAGTCACCAACAACAGCTATTCTCTATCCGGCGATACCCGTGTGGAACATTTCATACCAACCCTCGGTTTTGATATTCCGGCATCGGCTAATTACTCCTCAAGCACGGCCAAGCCCAAATATATCACCCAGAGCGACGTGGAAATAAATAACGATTCAGTGAGGGACAGTCTTGCCAGTGCCAACCGCAGCTACGGGCTCAGACTGTCCCTGGGCCGCAGGGGCTCTTCAAACTTCATAATGAAGAACATCTTCGACAATCTCAGGATGGGATACAGCTATTCAAAGAAAGCAAACTATTCGCCCGTGGCCAAGGACACCACCTGGTCGATGAGCGGAAACGTGAATTACGCGCTGCAGTTCAGTAAAGACCGGACTCTTGATCTTTTCAACGGCATTAAATGGCGTTACTGGCTTACCAATCTGACATTCAATTCATCAGGAAACAGATCAGTGAGGCGTTCATATTCCATAAGAGAGGGGGAATTCATAAAGAGGCCTTCTTCATATTCAGCCCAGTGGAATAACAGTTTGGACCTCGCCTATGACCCATTTGAATCCGTCAAGATCGATTACAAGAGATCGGAGAAGAGGGATCTGGGAGTAGAGAATAAATTTCACGGAATACCTGTCGGAATCCTGAGAAATTATAACGAGAGCTTTTCGTTTGATTACAAGCCCAGGAACCAGATTTTCCTAATATCGGATTTCAATCCTTCTCTCAGATACAGATGCAATTACAGTGAAAATCTATCCGGCGTGGGGCGGGCTGGAGATCCGGAAGGGGCCAGAAACATAAGCGCTAACAGAAACATCAGTATCAACTTCAGCGTTAACGTTGGAAAGTACGCCCAGAAAATAGAAAGTTACGTCGAGCATTTCAGGGAAGAGGATGAAAAAGTAGAAACCGCGAAGGGCAGGATCCCGGCCCAGCCCGAGGACATTGATTACCGGGTACTCATCAGAAAAGAACATATAAGGGAACCGGACGCTCAGGAGGAGCGGATTCCTGATGATGGTGAAGGATTGAAAGTGTCCAGGGATGATTATCTTCGCCTTATACCGGAGCGGTACCGACGGAAGGAGGAGGAGGCTGAAGAAGGGGAGACTCCCGAACCCGAGGCCGAAGAGGCGGATACCGCCAAGGCCGCCAAGCCGGACAAGTTGCTGATAGTAAAAAAATTTCTTGGTCTCATGGGAAGGGTCAGCCCGATAAGCGCCAGGATTGATATGAGAGATGGAAGCTCTTACCAGCGCCTCTACGAGCGCGCCGGGATGGGTTACCGTTTTGGGCTCAGTGATCAGAGCGGGGCGGTGGACGAGACCGGCGAGGAAGCTGCCGTACCGATGTCTCTGGGCAAGAAGTTCCTTCTCGACATGGACACCAAGGTGGAGATAACCGAGACGCTGAACATGGACATGGGCTATAATTACTCAAGGGATTTCAGGGAATCGAGCGGAAGGGAAACGAAAACCGAGAATATCGTATGGCCCAGGGTGGGAGTGAACTGGACCGGGCTGGAGAAGATCGGCCCTCTGAAAAGCTTCATCGAGTCGAGCACCATTAATATTAATTTCACCAGAAGCAAGACCAACAGCCAGACTTTCGAGAGGACCCTCTACAAGGTTTCGCCAGATTGGTCGCTCATGTGGAAGAATTCCCTTCATACCAACTTATCTGTAAGCTATCAGCAGGAGAACAAGGATATAAAAGGCCAGTCGATGTGGAACAAGAAATGGTCGGTCAACCTGAACTTTAAATATGACATAAGCGGAGAGAAGGGTATCGGCCTTCCACTGCCGTTTCTTTCCGATAAAAAGCTGAAATTTAAAAGTAAATTGACTTCCAATCTTAATCTGGGATATTCTTTGGATGAGAGTTACAATAGGCCTCCCAGCACCACCCTGTTTGTTTCTCCTCGTTTTACCTACGGATTCAGCAGGACCATGACGGGAAGCCTTACCATGAACTACACCCGTACCGCGGGAGGCATATACGGTTACGTTTATCAAACGGTTTCAATTCATGCCAGCGCTAATTTCGAGTTCTAGATCGCTGTTTCGGCTTACCTTCCTGTTGACCGGGGGTTTCGTTCTTTCGGCCGGAGGCTGCGTGGATTCCCAGCCCCCGGAGTTTGATTCAGGCAGGGCGTTTGAGTTTCTGCTGGAACAGTGTGAGATAGGCCCCCGCTTTCCCGGCTCAAAAGGCCACAGGATCGTTCGTAGATATCTGGCCGGTAAACTGGAGGAGTTCGGCGCCGATGTCTCTGTTCAGCCTTTCAACGGAATCCTGACCACCGGTGACACTTTGCGGCTGGTAAATATTATAGGTAATTTCAATCTGAAAAGTGACAGACGGATACTTTTGGGGGCCCATTACGATACCAGGCCGTACGCGGACAGGGATCCGGATCCAGCCAACCGTGACAAGCCTATAGTAGGCGCGAATGACGGCGCGAGCGGGGTGGCGGTCCTGCTTGAGATATCCAGGCTTCTGGGAAAATCGAAACCTCCGGTCGGAGTTGACATAGTGCTTTTTGATGGAGAGGATTACGGAAGGGAGGGGGTCGCTCAGGATTACATACTTGGATCCACCTATTTCGCCACGCACCTGAAAGGCTACAGTCCCCAATCGGTCATAATAGTGGATATGATCGGTGATCAGGATCTGAAAATAAAGAGGGAAGGATTCTCCAGGGCCGCTTCCGGAAAGCTTCTCGAACGGATATATTCAATAGCGGGCGAACTCGGAATCACGGCATTCAGCTCGGAAGATGGGCCTTCCATCATAGATGATCACCTCCCCTTCGTGCAGATAGGGATACCGGCGGTCAATCTGATTGATTTCGATTATCCTTACTGGCACACATTGGAGGATACTCCGGATAAATGTTCGCCCGAGAGCCTGAATGCCGTGGGCGAGGTGCTGGTGGAATTCATATGGGGAGGATGAGGCCCTCTTCCCCAGGTTGAATGGGATGTGATCGAACTCAACGGAACGGCTTGCTGACTCCAATATCGCAGCTTCGGCAGGTATATAATAAACCGGCCGGGGCTTTTGCCATCGTCTGGATGCTGGGGCGCTTGAAGTTTGCATGATCGGTATAGGTCTTTGGATCAGGCTCCGTGGAAGACGGCAAGTCTTCGCGCCGGCAGACCGGGTCTTAAAATTTAGCTTGATTTTTATTCAGGATTTAGGTAGCTATTAAGAGAGTGGATAGGGCGGAAGCGCCCTATTTTTTATTAATCTTTAAATCCATGATAAGTATGAAGCTGCAGAAAAAATTAGGGGAAATAATAGAGAGTGAAGTCGAGTCGATGGGATTCGAGCTCGTCAAGGCCGGGTACATACCCCGGGGAAGACGGGGTGTGCTCCAGGTGTATATAGATCATCCTGAAAGAAAGATCTCCATGGACGACTGCGTAAGCGTTTCCAGGGCTCTAGGCCTGGTACTGGACGGCCTCGAAGATTTAAAGGATCCTTATAACCTGGAAGTATCTTCACCCGGGGTGGACAGGCCTCTGGCCAAACCGGAGCATTTCGAAAGATTCACCGGCAAGACCGCGAAGATCAGGTATACGGGCGGGGACCGGGAGCGGGTTTCGGTAACCGGAAAGATTCTGAGGACAGACGACAAGTCGGTTTTCATATCTTCTCAGGAGGGTGAAACCAGGGTGGGATTCGAGAGTATAATTGACGCCAGGCTTCAAGGTATAAAACCCGCTGTCGATAAAGCGGGGAAGGGAAGGCCCCGCGGTAAACGAGGGAAAAAAAGACGGAAGCGATAAGGGTGAAAAGATTTTGACACCCTTGACTTTCTCTAATAAGATACAGGTGTGGGGGTTTTCCGGGAACGATTGTAACTAATAGTATTGGAGTCCATAGAGGCAAACAGTGCCCGGGCGGCCGTGAAAGGTTCAAGAAAAGAGGTATTATGAAGTCGGAATTCTTTGATGCATTTTCACAGATTGTCCGCGTTAAGCGGATTGACAAGAACGCTCTAATAGAGACGGTAAAGGCGAGCCTTGCCTCCGCCGCGAAGCGTAAGTTCGGGGCTGATTCGGACATAAGGGTACACATAGACGAAGCCAGAGGTAGCCTTGACATAACAAGAGTTTATAAAGTAGTGGAAGAAGTCGAATCGCCGGAGAACGAGCTTAATCTTGAACAGGCGAAAGATATCGATGAGGAAGCGAAGATCGGTGCTGAAGTCTGCGAGGAGCTTTCGCTTGAGGATTTCGGCCGCAACGCCATCCAGACTGCCAAGCAGGTGCTCACCCAGAGAGTCAGGGAATCGGAAAGGGAAAGGATATTCAGGGATTACAACGAGAGGAAGGGAAGTATTGTTTCCGGTACGGTGAGGCAGGTGGATAGAGGTAACATACTGGTAAATCTTGGCAGGGCGGAGGCTTACCTTCCCTACAGGGAGCAGATCAGAAAAGAGAGATACAACCAGGGCGATACAATCAGAGCTTGTATTATAGATGTAGATAAGGAAGCCAAGGGACCGCTGATCACCCTTTCCAGGACCAGTGACCAGTTTCTCAAGAAGCTTTTTGAGCAGGAGGTGCCGGAGATCTTCGACGGGGACGTGGAGATAAAAAGCGTAGCCAGAGAACCCGGCGGAAGGTCCAAGATCGCCGTTCATTCGAGAAATGATAAGGTTGACGCGGTGGGCTCGTGCGTCGGAATGAAAGGTTCCCGGGTCCAGGCGGTGGTTAACGAACTTCACGGAGAAAAGATAGATATAGTCAACTGGAGTGCAGTTGCGTCTGAGTTAGTCTCCAGGGCCCTGGCTCCGGCCAAGGTCTCTGGTCTTAGATTCAATGAAGCTGAGAAAAACGTTCTAGCGATAGTTGAGGAGGACCAGCTCTCCCTGGCTATCGGCAAGGAAGGCCAGAACGTGAGGCTTGCTTCGAAACTGACCGAATGGAAGATAGACCTGGCTACGGTTAAGGAAACCGAGAGAAGAAGCAAGCTGGAGCAGAAACTGCTCATGGATATCTCAGAAATGTACGGGGTTTCCAAGAAGATGGCTCAGAAACTTAAGAACGTTGGTATACTGACCGTTCAGAAGCTTTACAAAACAACCACGGAAGAGCTTATGCAGATCGACGGAATAGGGGAGAAAACCGCTGAAAAGCTTAAGGAAACAGCCTCCGAGACCATGGAGGAACTGGACAAGGCTCTGGAAGAGCTCCTTAAGAAAGAGGTTGAAAAGGACGAGGGAATGGAGCAGAAGCTCTTCGGGGATGAGGTTTTTGAATCCAGGGAAGAGGAGAAACCCGAGAAGGAAGAGATTCTGACTGAAGAAGAACTATTCGGGAAGGCGGAGGAAGAGAAAAGCGATGTAAGCGAAGAGGAAGAGATGGACTCCGGCCCGGACGAAGAGGAAGAAGCCATTGCTATATCAGAGGAGGGGGAATTCGAGGAAGAGGAAAAGCCGGATTCGAAGGAAGAAGAATCCTCAGAGGAAGAGCCCACAGTGCCGGAAGAGAGAGTCGAGGATGAAACTGAAGAAGCCGGCCCGAAAGAAGATGACAACGAAGAAGATTTGAAGCTTTCTGGAGAGGAAGAAGAAGATATAGAAAAATAATGTGGCGGCCTGGAGCAACCCATTTTTGGAAAATCCAGGCGTCGAAGGCCCTTGTTGAAGGCCAATTTGGAAAACGGATGTAATTTTGGAGGGAGTTGACTTCTATTGTCAAAAATTCGTGTTTATGAGTTAGCCAAGGAATATGGGATATCCAGTCAGGCCTTGATAAAGATACTGGTCAAGGAGGGCATCGTGGTCAAGAGCCATATGAGCACGATTGACGAAAAGGTCGAACCCTTGATCAGGCAGCGGTTGAAAAAGGTAAAAAAGGATACCTCCAAGACTGTAAAGAAGGTAAAGGACAAGCCGAAGAGGAGGGAGAAGAAGGAGGATAAAAAACCTCGCTCCAAGAAGAGAAAACCGTCTAAGCCGGGGAAGAAGAAAAAGGAAGCCGATCAAAAAGCGGTCAAAGAAAGCGTGAGAAGGACTCTGGCCAAGCTGGAGGTCACCAGGAAATCGAAGCGGCGCAAGACCAAGAAAATAAAGGAAGAGGTTGCGGAAGAGGATAATATTATACAGATTCCGGAATACTCGACAGTGTCCGACCTGGCGGAGGAGCTGGAAGTCGATCCGGCTGAGATTATTCAGAAATGCATGAGTCTCGGAATGATGGTCACCATCAACCAGAGGCTGGATCGGGACGCAATGTCTCTTATCGCCCATGAATACGGTATCGAAATAAAGTTTCCCAAGGCGGGTGAAAAAGAGCTTGTTAAAAAAGAGGAAAAACAGATAGATCCTGAAAGGATGGTCGAAAGGCCGCCTGTTGTAACCATCATGGGGCATGTGGATCACGGTAAGACTTCATTACTTGATAAAATACGGAACTCAAACGTGGTAGCTGGAGAAAAAGGCGGCATTACCCAGCACGTGGGCGCTTACGAGGTTGAAGTAAACGGGCGAAAGATTTCGTTCGTCGATACTCCCGGGCACGAAGCCTTTACGGCTATGAGGGCAAGGGGAGCCAAGGTAACAGATATTGTTATTCTCATAATCGCAGCTGACGACGGAGTAATGTCCCAGACCATGGAGGCTATCAACCACGCCAGAGCTGCCGGTGTTCCGATTATTATAGCCATAAACAAGATAGATCTTCCCAACGCGGACGTTGACAGGGTGAAAAGGCAGATGATGGAGCGCAACCTTATTCCGGAGGAGTTTGGCGGGGATGTGATGTGTGCCGAGATATCGGCTAAGACGGGGGAAGGAATCGATAACCTGCTGGAGATGATCCTGCTACAGTCCGAGATGATGGAGCTGAAAGCGGATCCTAAGGCGCTGGTGAGAGGGACCGTTATCGAGGCTAAGAAGGAAAAGGGCAGAGGAATAGTATGTACCCTGCTTGTTCAACAGGGAACCCTGAAAGTGGGTGACAGTTTCCTGGTCGGCAACTACGCCGGAAAGGTAAAGGCGATGCTGAACGAAAGGGGAAAAAGAATCGAAGAAGCCCCCCCGGCCTCACCTACGGTCGTTATGGGAAGTAACGGCTTGCCCCAGGCCGGCGACCTTTTTATCCAGGTCGAAGAGGAAAAGACCGCCAAGGATATAGCCAGCAAAAGGCAGCAGATAAAGAGAGAAAAGGAGAGAAGGACAGAGCCCAAGATAACTCTGGAAGATCTTTACGAGCAGATACAGTCAGGGACCATAAAGGAACTGCCATTGATAATAAAAGCCGATACGGACGGTTCCCTGGAGGCGTTAAAGGACAGTCTGGAAGCTCTGGACACCGAAGAAGTCAAAGTTGACGCTATACACACGGGTGTGGGCATGATCAACGAGAGTGACATACTGCTTGCTTCCGCTTCCAACGCGGTGGTCATAGGATTTCACACCAATATCGCCCCCCCAGCCTCCAAGCTTTCAGAGAGAGAAAGCATAGACGTTCGTTTATATGAAGTGATCTACAAGGCGATCGAGGATATCAAGGCAGCTATGTCGGGGCTGCTGGAACCAGAGATTTTAGAAAAAGAGATTGGAGAAGCTGAAGTACGCCAGGTATTTCAGATGTCCAAAGCTGGAGCCGTCGCTGGATCTTATGTCAAGTCCGGTGAAGTGAACCGTAACGCTCTCGTAAAGGTTCTCAGAGACGGAGATATCATCTTCGAAGGAAAGATATCATCTTTAAAGAGGTTCAAGGATGACGTCAAGGAAGTTCAGAGCGGCTTCGAATGCGGTATAGGAATAGAGGGTTTTGAAGAACTGGAAGAAGGAGATATCCTGCGTTTCTACGTCAAGGAAGAAAAGAGCAGGTCGCTTTAGGGACGAGGGTGAATTATTCCCATGATTATCGCTAGCGTCAGAGCGGAACTTTACCTTCCAGGTTGCTCTTCCCTGAAAGAAAAAAGATTTGTTCTGAAAAGTTTAAAGGACAGATTACACAATAAATTCAACGCCGCCTACTGCGAATCCGACTTTCAGGACAAGTGGCAGCGCAGCGAACTCTCAATTGTCACTATAGCCAACGAGAGACGCCGTCTTGACAGGATCGTTCAGTCGATTATCTCGTTTCTGGAATCCGAACACCGAATAGTAATCACTGATATCGAAACTCATATTCTTTAGGGGTGATTCAATGAAGGGTAAATATAAAGGCAGGATGGAAGAGACTATCAGGCAGTTCGTCGCGGAGCTGTTGATGAGAAAGGTCAAGGATCCCCGGGTGTCGAACGTGACCATCCAGAAGGTAAAGGCTGCCGATGATTTTTCAGTAGCGAAAATATACTACAACATCATCGGAGAGATAGATGACAGAAAGACCGTGGAGGAGGGATTGTCAAGCTGCAGGGGGTTTATTAGAAAAGAGATCAAGGAACACATAAGATTGAGGACGATACCCGATCTTGTTTTCATTTACGATAAATCCCTCGATAAGGCAATGAGGATAGAAGAGATCATAGATGAGATCCACGAGGAAGAAGAGCCAGGCGGGGAGGAAGACCTTGAGTAGAATCGCGCCTGAAGACCTTGAAAGTATAAGGTCGGTAATCGGCAAGAATAAAAGATTTCTGGTGGTCGCCCATGTCGATCCGGACGGCGATTGCGTGGGTTCCATGCTGGCGGTGGCCAGGTTCCTGGAAAGCTCCGGCAAGGAAGCCCGTTGTTATATTCCCGGTTCCATTCCCGACAATTACATGAAACTTGAAGGGATGAGCCTGCTGCTGACGGACCTGGAACTGGCGGATTTCGATTACCAGGCGGTGTTCGCGGTCGATACCGCCACGCTGGATAGGGCGGGAAACAGCTTTGACCCGGAGGGCGGCATTGATATCGTTAATATCGACCACCATCCCACCAATGACCACTATGGAACGATAAATGTGGTGATTGATGATACCGCGGCCGTTGCTGTCATTATCTATCATCTGATATCATCTTTCTCCGAAGACTTCATTACTCCGGAGATAGCCGGGTACCTTTACCTCGGTGTGGTAATGGATACGGGGTGCTTCAAGTTCAGAAACACGGACGCGGAATCGCTCTACGTAGCCTCCAGGCTGATAGAGAAAGGGGCCCGGGCGGACCAGATCGCCAGGGAGTTTTATGTTAAGAAAAAATACCGTTCCGTAAAACTCCTCTCCCGAGTGCTGGCTGGAATGCAACTTTTTGAACACGGCCGGATAGCAATAATGAGACTTACCTGTTCTATGCTGGAAGAGTGCGGGGCAAAGACGGAGGATACGGAGGGGTTTATTGATTTTGCCACGGCTATAGAAGATGTTGAGGTGGCGGCTTTTCTGAGAGAGCTTTCCAGCGATAAGGTCAAGGTCAGCCTGCGTTCTGTCGATCACTACGATGTAGCCTCTTTCGCGGAAAGTTTCGGCGGCGGAGGCCATACAAACGCCGCTGGAGTTATAATAGAAGCGGATTTGGAAAGATCCTTCAAGATTGTTCTGAAGGGTTTAAGGGATATGCTTTAGCAGATTCGGTGGAAACCGGATGGCTGAAGGCGGGATATCTTATGAGACTGGAGGAAAAGCTGAAAGACAGGGTGCTGTCCGTTAACAAGGGCAGGGGGATCACCACCTTCGATTGCATAAGGAAGCTCAAGAAGATAGTGGATATAAAGAAGATCGGCCACGCCGGCAGCCTAGATCCGATCGCCAGCGGACTGGTACTGCTGCTTATCGGGAATGCGACCAAGCTTTCAAATTATCTCATGGATCTTCGAAAGATCTACACAGCTGATATAAAACTGGGCCAATCGACCGATACACAGGATGCCACGGGAAATGTGACAGACGAGGGAGACTGGACGAATATCACTGAAAGCGATCTGGCGGCTGTTTTGCCGGATTTTCTGGGAAAACGATACCAGAAACCTCCCGTTTACTCGGCTCTCAAGCACAAGGGGAAGCCGCTATATAAATTAGCCCGAAAAGGGCTTGGAGTGGAAAAAGAGCCGAGGGAGATAGAGACCCACGAAATAAAACTTCTTCTGTGGGATCCTCCACTGGTCAGAATAGAAGTTACATGCTCCAGGGGGTTGTACGTGAGGACCCTGGCCGAGGAGATCGGAGAGCGGCTCAGTGTCCCATCCCACCTGTCGGGTCTTACCAGGAACGCTATCGGGCATTTTGATCTTGATTCAGCCATCCCGGCAGAGAGTCTTTCAGACCTGGAAGAGATGGATTCCCCGGGCTGTTCTCTCGCTGAGGCGCTGGGACACATGCCGGCCTACCGCATGAACGAAAGAGAGTCATCCGCCCTGGCACACGGGATCGCTCCTTCAAGAGGCGCTCCTGCTGAATCGTCTCCGGGTGATATGATAAGGCTGCTCAGGCCGGATGGAACACTTGCGGGAATCGTTGAAACAGGTCCCGCCGGTATGATTAAGATCAGGAGGGTTATTAAGGGTGGTTAAAAGCAGCGGGCCGTTAAGCCACCCTGTGGTATCATGAAGGTAATAAGTGGTTCGGGCAGCGCCGCCGGTTTAATAAAAGGTGCCTCGGCTGTTACCATCGGTGTCTTTGACGGGGTTCACGCGGGTCACCAGAAGGTTTTAGCTTCGCTCCTCAGAGCGAAAGAAGAAGGGGGGGCGGCTAACTCAGTCTTGATCACTTTCGACAGGCATCCTCTCAGCGTGACCCACCCCGAAATGGCCCCGCCCCTGCTGACCACTCTGAATGAAAAAATATCCCTGATCGAAAATATGGGTGTTGATTATGTTCTGGTGGAAAATTTCTCCAGGGAGTATTCCGAAACGGATTACCGCCGGTTCATAAAAGACAACCTCGTGGAAAGGTTGTCTATGACCCATCTGGTTATCGGTTACGATTTGCGCCTGGGAAGGGGCAGAAAGGGATCCCCTGAAATGATAAAGCGTGAGAGCAGGCTGGGTTCTTTTGATCTGACAGTGGTGTCTCCCCAGAAGATCGGGGATGATATTGTATCGAGTTCCAGAATCAGGAACTACGTTCTGAAAAGGGAACTGGAAAAGGCGGCTCGGTCACTGACCCGGGATTATTTCTTTGACGCCTGTGTGGTCAGGGGGAACATGCTGGGCAAAAAGATAGATTTTCCCACGGCCAATCTGGAAGTGGATTCTAAGGAAAAACTTGTTCCGCCAAGGGGAGTCTACGCGGTTATCGCTGAAATCGGGGGAAAGAGTCATCGCGGGATGATGAACGTGGGGAGTTCACCCACGGTGTCGGGAATTGGAGGGAAGGAGAGGGTAGAGGTCCATCTCCTGGATTTTTCTGAGAATATATATGGCAAGAAGATTCGAGTCCGCTGCCGAAGCTTTGTAAGGGAAGAAAAACCCTTTAACGGAATCGAGGAGCTGAAAGGACAGTTGAAAAGGGACAGGGAAAAAGTAAAAACCATCCTGTCAGGTTAGCCGGGAGCCATTAAATTCTTAAGCCGCGCTGAACCAATATACGGATACCGCCCGCCCCAGCTTCAGCTTTTTATTGAAACTATTGCCGCCCGCCCCAGCTTCAGCTATTTATTAAAACTATTGACATTTTCCTGATTTGATTGAGAATAGAAACAACCGTTTGGACCAAGTGCTGGGATAGCCTGATACAAGGTTTTATTATCAGCACAGAACCCTGAGGGAGGTATCCATGAAAAAGTCAGCAGTGGTGTTCTGCGTTCTTCTTTTAGCAATCACAGTCTCTCTACCCCTTACGGGTGAAGAGAAGTCGGAGAAGAAGATGATGATAGGCCCAGAGCCGGAAGCGGAAGCTTTCGCCCATCACATAATGAAAGTAAGTCCTTACAAGGGTTGGGGACACTGGCCCGGTCATGATAAGATAGCCAAGGGGAAGAGCCCTCATGGTGACTACATCATGCTCTACGCAAACCCAATCGCTCTGAAGGCCGCCCGCGAAGGCGCCGAAAAGATGCCTCATGGCGCGATAATCATGAAGGAAAACTACGACAAGGATAAAAATCTTGTCGCTCTTACTCCGATGTACCGCTACGAGGGCTACAATCCCGAGGGGGGCGATTGGTACTGGGCGAAGATGGGACCAGATGGAAAGACTATGGCTGACGGAAAACTCAAGGGATGTATAGACTGCCACGCCAAGGTGAAAAACAAGGACTGGATATTTCATCCGCCCAAAGCCAAATAGTTTTTCGGACTTATCAGGGATTGTCATATCATTCTGAAAAGATTAATCGGTATTAGTGGTTGATCATACCGGGCGCTTTACGCTGGAGGGGGCAGGCCGCGTGAAGCGGATAACGTCGTCTGGAATGATATCGGTTAATTACTCCTTTGGGGATGGAAGAAGAATGACCGCCTTGAATTCCCCGCATCTCAGACTGTCAGCGGTGGTCCATTCATTCATTTTTTCCCTGCCGTGAAAAATATCATTCCATTGCTCATTGCCGGGTTGCTGCAAGGTATGCTCATTGGTAAGTATTATCGCCTGGATGGAGATATGCTGTCCGAGGGTCTTATTTTCTGCGGGCGTAACGGGAAGAAGAACGGATGGGAATCCGGCGTACCAGCTAACCCATGGTGCTACTACACTTGCAGTTATCACGTTATCCGGCAAAATAGAGCGTTCGGATGAGAAAAGGGGGTTTTCAGTTCACCTGTCCGGCTGAGGTGGCGGCCATCGCGTACTCGGCGATGTCGAAGGTAAAAATAGACCGGTCGGTTTGATCCACGGTAATCTCGAAGGGGGTCACCATGGCCAGGGCTGAGAGGAAAAGCAGAGCCAGAATGGACATTTTACCCAGGGATCGAGAAGGCCCGCTTTGGGATTCGTGCTTTCTGCCGGCCGAACGATCTGAAAAAGATTCTATCTTGAAGAAATCTCCGGTTCGATTCATGATTTAAAATAGTCGATGATAAAAACCGATGGTTATTTTATCAAACCTATTCTTGTGCTTTACAGATGCTGATAATGGTGTTATACATCCAAAAAGCAGGGATTCATCTTATATGCTGAAAGCTCCGATTATAAAAAGCCCCCTGATTCGAAGCCCATTGGTTTGTTAGAACCGCTTGATCTTGTAGAGTGAGATTTATCAGGGTATGGGAACGAGGTTGTGTAAATAATGATAGGTCCTCTGATCAGAATAATAATCTACTTTTTAATCGTGATGGCTCCACTTGGCGTACTGGCCTTTACCACCGGAACTTATTACGGGTTTCTTTCGGAACTCGGAAGGAGCGCAGCTATCGCCGGGTTCATGATGCTGCTCCTTCAGCCGATTCTTTCGGGGCGATTTAAATGGATCAATCGTCCGTTTGGTTTTGATGTGGTGATCAGGTACCACAAGAACATGGCTCTGTTTTCAGTCCTTCTGGTCATCCTTCACCCGTTTCTGCTCGGTGCGGGCGACGCTGGTTTCCAACTGATATTCTCTACAGACCAGGCCTGGTACATAACTGTTGGAAAGCTTACTATGTTGATCCTAGTTGTTTCCGTGGGCATCAGCCTTTTCGGGGTGCCGGACCGTTTTGGTTTTGAGAGGTGGCGCGTGATTCACGATGTTCTCTTTCCACTGGTCTTAGCAGGAGGTTTTGTTCACAGTTGGTACGCGGGAACTGATCTGCTCATATCCTGGATGCGATGGTTGTGGATAATCGCGGCGGTTTCCTCTCTGGCAGCCTACATCTATCACCGGTTCCTGCGGCCGAGGTTGCTTTCCAGAAAGCCTTACAGGGTCTCATCTGTTAATAACGCCGCGCCTCAGGTCTGGGATATTCGGCTCGCTCCACCTGAAGGAGAGAAAGTATTCTCTTATCTTCCCGGCCAGTTTCAATTTATAACATTTCACCGTCGGGAAGGTCTGCCCGAAGAGGAGCATCATTGGACGATATCATCCAGCCCAACAGAAGAAGGGTCACTCGGGGTTACAATAAAGGAACTTGGTGATTTCACCTCGACCATGGGGGAGACAAGAAGCGGGGATACCGCTACGGTTCATGCCCCGTTCGGAAGATTCAGTTATGTTCTCCACCCGGAAGAGAAGGATTTTGTTTTCATAGCAGGTGGAATAGGTATAACTCCCGTCATGAGTATGCTGAGGCATATGCGCGACACGGATTTTCAGGGGCTCGTATTGTTGGTTTACGCAAACAGGAATCTTGAATCGGCTGTTTTCAGAGAAGAGATCGCTGAAATGGAAAGAACAAGAAATAATCTTTTGAGAGTAATCCATGTATTGAGCAGTCCGGGAGAGGGTTGGAATGGAGAGACGGGCAGAATCGATAGTGAGAAACTAGAGAAATACTGCGAGGGCGAGTTTGAGGGAAAAGCGTTCTATGTCTGCGGACCCGGACCCCTGGTTCAGGCGGTGGTCGGCGCTCTGGAAGGATTTGGGGTGCCCGGAAAAAGTATCCACACGGAGATTTTTTCTTTCCTTGATTAATGGGTGGTTGCCCCGCTTTTTATGCGATTGAACTGTAGTGGGTGGAAGATGAGAAGAAGAAAATTAAAAAGGATCAGCTGGATTATTGTTTTCTTGATTTCAGCCTGCCTGGTTTTTCTCACTCTATATCGTGTTTATCTGCTTGGCTGAATCGGTTCGCTGACTGACAAAAATGCCGGAATGTATTAGATATTACTTCTTGGCCATAGTTGTAATCACCAAGGGATATTTCAGTATTAAAATCTATCGTGGTTCATAATAGTCTCTATTCGTGTTCCCTGCAGCCCAGATTCCCCCATCCAGTAATTATCTTCAGTTTATTTATAACCGGCCGCGGCTCGCCGGTTTGTTATATCCAGTGATCCTATTAGTAGAATCGCCCCAGGTTCATCTATGATGTCTCGCGACTCGCCGGTTATCTAGATCCAGTGATCCTATTAGCAGAATCGAGGGAAGGCCATCCATGATTGTCTTGCTGCTCATCGATTTACTTTATTTTCCATGAATTTCCTTCCGAAGGCTCTCTCCGCCTCCAGCCGGTTATGCGCCCTGCAGAGAAGGCGCA
>CAZAUK010000010.1:0-124950 GCA_964488475.1 uncultured bacterium | reverse complement strand
ATACCGCCATATATAGATATAGCCGGAAACAACCCCAAAATCCTGTCAAGGATAAATCTGGAAAAATTTCAGCAAAATCTTCCCCGTCGCGGTTTTTGGATATAGCAGCCAATCTCTGTGGAAATCTGAAAATTGTTGGAATCTCACAGTGGAAGCAGAACAACAGCCACAGCGGCGGCGCCCAGTCCGATGATAGCCAGCCGGCCGAGGCGCTCCTTATAAATAATCAGCCCCAGCAGCGTTGAACCCAGAATCACCGTGAGGTTCACGAACGGGAAGGCCAGCGAAGCGGGCACGGTCTGCAAAGCTTTCAAAATGAATACCGTACTGTATAGATTGGGAACTCCCAAAACCAGCCCCAGGACCAATGTCCTTGAATCGAAATGAATTCTTTTTATCCATATAAGTATCCACGCGAAGACCGCCGAAACGCTGAAAAGAATCCAGGTAAAGAGAAGCCTGCTCACACCGGGAGAGGTCTCCCGGAAGGCTTTTAGAAGAAGGTCCCCCGCCCCCATGACCAGAAACAGGGAAATGATCACGAACCAGTAATTTCCATTTGTGCTGGAGGTGGAACTCTCATCTTTCAGGCTTCTACCGAAAAGCATTATCGCCATCATCCCCAGCACGATTCCAGCCCACTGATACATGCCCGGAGATTCCTTCCAGATCAATATGGAAGCTACTATCGGCACAGCAACGGAAAGCCGCATAACAGTCACCGGCACAGCCAGAGGCCCTCTCGATATTCCGGAAAGCAGCAGCAGAAAGCCCAGCACAAAATCTATTCCGGCGGCCGTACCCAGTGTAAATGTCGTCGCTCCCGGCCAATAGACATTCCCCCGGAGCAAAGCCAGTGAGAGAAATGAAGCGACCGTGTAGTTGGCCCCGATGAGAAGCAGCCTGTTACCCCCCCTGACCTCATTTATCTTTAAAATCAGGGCTATGATTATCGAGCACCCCGCAGCGGGAAGCATCCAGATCAATTCAGCCTCCTGATTCAAGTTTCATAATATCCGGTGGCGACTATCCGGTTTCGATATTCAGCTACAAATGATATATAACGCAGAACCGGGGCGCGGTCGAATGAAATATTTTTTGGGATACCGTTATGGTAAAGTTGCGGTTAAGCGATATAGGAGCCGTCCGGGCTGAAGGCCGGCGAGCCTATATTTACCTTTCCGGCACGATCAGGCGAAACTTGGCACGATCAGGTGAAACTTTTTACGATCAGATGAAACTTCTGACAATCAGATGAAACTTCTCACGATCAGATGAAACTTCTCACGATCAGATGAAACTTCTCGCATTCAGATGAAACTTCTCACGATCAGATGAAACTTGGCACGATCAGATGAAACTTCCAGGGAAATTCCTGATCTTCGAATGCAATACTCAGCGGAATACGCCAAAGGCTCCGGTATAGATATCTGACAAACGCTTCAAGGTTTTTGGAGATATTCGGCCGATAAGCCCCCCTCAAATGAAATATTCCGCGAAATGATCCGCCCTGAGAGGTTTGCCGGTCGCTCGTTCGATGTGTTTGTTCCAGGGCAGGATGTTGCCGGGCGCGTAAACCTCTTTGGAAAAATATTCGCCGACCGGCTGGCTGCCGTAGATTCCTCCGCCGGTATAGCCTCTTTCCTTGATCAGGTGACGGAACTGAGCCGCTATCAATTCTCCCAGCATGTAATTATGATAATAGGCTGGACTCATGACCAGATGTATCTTGGCGGCCCATTCATGGTTGTTGCTGCCTTGAGGGGGGGACACTAGCTGGTATTCCTCTACCAGACTCCACCAGAGGGAATTAAGATCGCGGTGAGCATTTCTGTAAAGCTCCCTTTCGAACCGGAACATGACCTGGCACCAGCGGGCGAAGACCAGAAGCTCGATCTTCCTGAACTCTTCCAGAGCCGAAAAAAACTTTTGGTACTTTTCGCCCTCGAGCTCCAGAGCTCTGCCTATCCAGTCCGGATCCTTGGCCAGCGCCCCAAAAAACATCGCCGAGGCCTCGGTAAGGCAGTAATGCGGATATTTCCTCAGTAAATACGGCAGGGAACGATCTATGTTCTTGTCGTAGACGCCATGCCCCAGTTCGTGAAGAACCGTTCCCATCCACTTGGAGTCGTTCTTTATATTGGCCAGTATCCTTATGTCACCAGCCCTGTCTATATCTATGCAGAAAGCGTGAGGGCTTTTTCCTTCCCGTTCGTAGAGATCGCTTTGCTGAAGGATATCCGAAGCCTCCAGGCCTATGCTCCCGTAAAATCTTTCAGCCACTTGAACTACGTCGGCATCAGTGTATAACTCGTCCAGATTCAATCCGGCAGGCGGCGGCGGCTCCTGGAAAAAGGGGTCATTGTAATGCCAGGGCCGAAGATCCTCCTCCCTCAGGCCGAAACGCTCGGTCAGTCCGGCGTCCAGACCTTGCTTGTAACGCTCGTAAGGTTTCCTGGTAAGAGAGTCGAGTCGGTCGAAAAGTTTCAGCAGGCTCTCTTCATCCTGTTCGGAAAGATATAGTGACATGGAGTAGTAATTATCGAACCCCGCATTCTCCGCCGCGCTGTTTCTCAGCTCCACCAGCCTGATCAGATCTTCCGCCACTATCGTGCCCGCCTCCTTGCTGCTTTCCCAGACCTTTTTTCTCTTACCGGAATCTTCCTCGGTCCTGAGGATATCCCGGATCTGGTTCAGGGTAAGCTTTCGACCCTCCACAGCCGGCCTGAAGACGTTGAACCTGTTTTCAACTCTGGAGGAAAGAGCGGTTATCTCTCCCAGCAGGTTTTCATCGGCCTGGTTACCCAGGTAACGAAGATAGAGAAGATCCGCTATTCTTGAAGACATAGGGTCTTCGACCGCTCCCTCTTCCCTGACCCTGTCTATGAATTCAAAGTCTTTCCTGGAAGAATAGATCCTGTCTATTTTCATCTGCCGGCGGGTGAGCTCTTCATAATCCGATTCCTTTCCAGAAAGAGCCGCTTTCCAGTAAGCTAGATTCCTTTCCCTTTCCAGGACTTCCACGACGTCGACGTGCGCTCTGGCGAATTCAGCAAAGTTGTCTTTCAGCATTAGGACCCTCCGATTCCCCTTTTTCTATTTGAAAACCTCATCCGCGGTTCGAATCCCTTTATCCGGATTGAATCGACCTGATGTTTTTTGATTGTAGTTAGCGGTTTTTATCCCTCTTAAAATCCTGTAAAGGAAAATAAGAGCATCTACAGTTTATTAATTCAACACTTATTTTTTCCCGGCCCGCCAGCCAGCGGCACCTGAAGCGGATTTATCTAAGATCCCTTCCCGTTTGCCCGGCAAGTATGATTGCGGGAATCGCCCGCGCGTCAGCGTCCAGATTGGGAACATGCCCTTCATCCCCAGGGGATCTCAATTGCGCAAATCGCCGCCGCGCCGGTGGATATGATTACTTAAATCGATGCTGTTCCGGTAGTCCCCGATTAGGGAAACGCCGCCGCGCCGGTGGATATGATTACTTAAATCGATGCTGTTCCGGCAGCCCCCGATTAGGGAATCGCCGCCGCGCCGGGCCTGACGCAGAAATCCAAAGAAAACCGGTTCTGACCGTCGAGGTATGTTCAGCAGAGCTTAAGGAATCTATTCGCGAGGGGTGAGAGGAAATCCAGGTCATGGGTAGCGATCAACACCGCGCTTTCTTTTTCCGCGTGATTCTGAACACACTCTGACACCAGCCGCCTCGCGCCGCCGTCCAGAAACAGGGATGGTTCGTCGAAAATAAAAAGATCGGCGGGCAGGATCAGGGTCGAGGCTATGGCTACCAGCCTCTTCTCACCCTGGGACAGGCTGAATGGATTTTTAGAGGCGAAAAGGCCATAGTCAAGGCCCACCGCTTCCAGCGCTTCCCGTACGCCTTCCTCCAGGCCTCTTTTTCCCCGGAAGGCCCTGTAGCTCAGGCCCACCTCTTCAGCCACGGTGGGAGCGAAAAATCCTTCCTCCGGAGTCTGGAAAAGCAGGGCCACCCTTCCCGGCTGAAAATCCCTCCTGGAACGGATTTCCTTTCCCAGAACCCTGACCAGCCCGGAATCTGGAGGCCTCAGTCCGGCGCAGGCGGACAGCATGGTGGTCTTTCCGCTTCCCGACGCCCCCGTCAGGCCGACCGATTCTGCTTCCCGCAGCTCGAACTCTTCGATTCCGAGGGAGAAACAACCGTCTTCATATGAAAAAAAGGCGTCTTCCATCATCACCTCGGGCGGCCTCTCACAGCCGCCGCCGAATTTCAATCTTTCCTTGGATTCCGAGATGGTCTCGATTGCCGTCTTCAGAGAAGCGGTTAAAAAGGCGCTCCCAGCGGCCGGTTCAAAAACAGACCCGGCATTCCGGCCGTGCCCAGCCGATGCCGTCTCCAAACCGCCCTCCGCCCCGGAGGGCCGGCCGTTCCCCCGGGGTTCTTCCGCGAGCAGGCCCTCCGGGGGGTCCTTCAAAAAGGCGGAAGGAGCGCCCGAGAAAGCTACTTCGCCGTTCCTAAGGCAAACCACCCGGTCTGAAGCCCCTATCTCGCTTCCGCGAAGTGTGGCCCATACCACCGTTTTCCCCCTTTTATGGAAAAGCTCCCGTACCGACCGCATGAAAACGGCCGCGCTGGGCCGGTCCAGAAAAGAAAACGGTTCATCCAGAATAAGGTGCCGCGGATCGAGAACCCATATAGAAGCCAGAAGGACCCTCTGTTTTTCCCCGCCGGAGAGGGTGTGGGGATTCCTTTCGATAAGGCGGCCCAGATCAAAAAGCCTTACAGCCCGGTCAAACCTTCGTCCAGCCTCTTCCCCACCCAGCCCCACATTATCCATTCCGAAACTTATCTCCCTGCCTACCGATGCCGTAACAAACTGACTGTCAGGATTCTGCATGGCAATCGCGACGGGAACAGATCCATTCCCGCCGCCCGTGATTCTAACACTCCCCGAATCAGGCTCCCTCAGCCTCGCGGCAAGGCTCAGCAGGGTGCTCTTGCCAGAGCCGTTGCGTCCGGTCAGAGAAACCCATTCGCCGTCTTCGATAGTCAGTTTTATTTTTTTGATTATTTCTCTGCCGCCCGAGGTGAGGGAAACATTATCGAGGAAAATCAATTGCCACCCCCGTCGCCCTTACCGAGCGAGGAAAGACGCGACTTCGCCTTGCGGCCCCAAACGCTTTCAGGGTCGCGCTCTATATACTCCCGCCAGGTCCTGGCGGCTTTATCCCTCTCGCCGGTCTTTTCATATACCATCGCTAGGGAGTATAGGGCCTTAAGATGCTTCGGGTCGATCCGCAGGGTCTCCTTGAAACATCCTTCCGCCTTGCCGTATTCGCCGGCGTGAAAGTATGAATTCCCAAGAGCGTAGAAATATTCGGGCGCCCGGTACGCTTTAAGGAGAAGGTCTTCGAGGACGGTTATGGCGTTCCGATGAAGGCCCAGCCTCTGATAGGTCACGGCGAGATTAAAGGAAGCATCCTCCAGAGAGCTGTCCAGTTTGAGTGATTCCCGGAACTTTTTAACAGCCCCGGCGAAATCGCCCCTTGAAGCCAGATCCAGCCCCTGGTTGTAGAGGCTGGCTGCTTTCAAATCATCCCTTAAATTATCCATATCATTCCCGGTCAGGGGTATTCTGATTCCGGACCCGGGCTCCGGCCGGCTTTTCTTCGAGCCTCCGTTGTAAACTGCCAGATAATCGGCTCTTCCCCGGTCGCCGTAGTAATCCTCGGCTATCGACTCCCAGGTCTCCTGTTCCGCCACCCGGTGGGTCACCACTCTCTCTATGGAATCCTCTTCTGCCGGGCCGCGCTGTCCCGCGCACGAATTGAGCAAAAGAACCACCGCGGCAGTTAATACCAGCCTCTTTAACTTCATATCGCTCATTTGCTTTCACCGCCGGAACCGGACAGAATATCTTTTCCCGCCTCTCGCGCGGCCTGGTAGACCCGCTCTATCGCCACGCCGTTCTTCAGGGCCGCTCTCCTGCAGGATTCATACTCCGGGGAAAAATCCGCCGAACCGTCCGGCAGCCTTCTGAACTTGATCTCTATATTCCCCAGTGGCGTTTCGGCGGTTTCCATCCATCTTTCCAACTCCACCCTCTCCTCCCTGGTAATCCTGATTCCCAGAGTGGTGGTCTCCATGAATATCTCCCTCACAATCTCCTCTTGAATGCTTCCAGAGCAGATCACGGTCACCTCCACTCCGGGCCTTCCCTTCTTCATAATTACATTGGTAAAATAGACCTCGTACGCGCCGCGGCCGAAAAGCCTCTCCCTGAGATAGCCCAGCACTTCCGGATTGATATCGTCCAGAGTCGTCCTGAGGATTATCACGTCCCTCTGCTCGGGCGCTCTTTCGGCCGCCGTAATCCTCAAAAAACCCGGCCCCCCGCCGTAATCCCTGGTTCCGGAAGAATAGACCACTTTTCCGGGGCTGAAGACCAGCGAGCCGGGAAGTTCTTCCGCCGCCGCCTTCATTATGGCCGCCCCCGTGGGTGTTACGATCTCGCCCTCTTCTTCCACCATTCGGGATTTGCGCCCCTTCAGTATCTCCAGCGTGGCGGGCGCCGGCACGGGAATCTCTCCGTGGGCTATTGATATCATCCCCTGTCCAAGCCTGAAAGGCCTGTGATAGATCTTTGGAAAACCCAGCATGGCGATCGATACCGCGCATCCCACTATATCCACTATCGAATCAACCGCCCCTACCTCGTGAAAATGAACCTCCTCGGGGCGGTGGCCGTGAATCTTACCCTCCGCCTCCGCTATTACCCTGAAGATCGATTCGGCGCAGTCCTTCACCCCTTCGCCGAGCTCCGATTCGCGGATCATCTTCCTTATATCTCTGTAATTCCTGGAATGGGTTTTCGTATCGCAGACCACCCTGGTCCGCTTCATCGATATACCCCTGGTAGATACTTCCTCCGTGACTATCTCGAAGTCGTCCATTCCGGGCAGTGATGAAACCGCCGCGGCGGCCCGCTCGCTGTCCACTCCCAGCTGAAACATGCAGCCCAGAAACATGTCGCCGCTCAGGCCCGCCGCAGGGTCCACTATAAGCGTCTGATATTCCTTCATTCCCATCTCCTCTTTCAAATCAGCACCTCACATAATCGCGGAAACCCCGCATCAGCGGATTTCCGGCCGATGTGCCGAATCATTCCTTTCATGACTCAGCGTATATCTTACCGCAAATCAGAGCGGCGGAAAAGGCCGCCCCGAAACCGTTATCTATATTGACCACGGAAACCCCGCCCGCGCAGCTGTTAAGCATGGTCAGAAGTGCTGAAAGGCCCTTGAAGCTGGCGCCGTATCCCACGCTGGTCGGCACCGCGATGACCGGGGAATCCACCACCCCCGCCACCACGCTGGCCAGCGCGCCCTCCATGCCGGCTACCACTATCACCACGTCCGCCTCTCTTATCTCGTCCCAATATGCCAGAAGCCTGTGAAGCCCCGCCACACCGACGTCATAGAAGCGCTCAACCCCGCAACCAAGAGAATCGGCGGTCAGGGCGGCTTCCTCAGATACCGGCCGGTCGGAGGTCCCCCCCGAGACCACCGCCACCACCCCCCGCCTTTTCACGGGCGAGCGCTGAACCCTGAACAGCCGGGCGTCCGGGTAGTATTCCGCCTGGGAAAGAGACGCTGAAATCTCCTCGAACAGCTCTTCGGAGCACCTGGTTCCCAGAAGGTTGGCTCCGCTTTCCAATATGGCCCTGGATATCTTGACAACCTGCTCCGCGTCCTTTCCCTGGCAGAATATAACCTCGGGAAAGCCTCTTCTGAGCTGCCTGTGGTGATCCACCTTGGCAAAATCCATATCCTCGAACGGAAACTTCTGAAGCAGCTTAACCGCCTCGGCGGGAGGTATATCTCCTCTCTCAACGCTCCTTAAAAGTTCAAGAACTCTCTTCTTGTCCATCTGCTCCGCTCTCCTCTCTGATCTCGTCGATAATGGAAAGCGCCTCGTCCATCGTCAGGGCGTGGCATAACCTGTTTCGATAATCCTTCATTCCGCGCATTCCGCGTATATACCACCTATAATGCTTGCGCATCTGCAGGATAGCCAGGCGCTCGCCCTTTAGCTCCACCTCCATCCTCACGAACCTCTCGAGGACATCCATCTTCTCGGCCATACTTCGGGGTATCGCCCCTTCAGCGCCTTCGGACACCTCTTTGCCGAATACCGCCCGCATCTCGTCCTTAAGCCTCGAGAAGATCCAGGGGCTTCCTATCGCCCCCCTGCCAATCATAACAACTTTGCAGCCGGTTTCCTCAACTATTTTCCGGTACTCTTGGGGGCCGGTTACGTCACCGTTGGCTATAACCGGGATCTCCAGGGCCTCCCTCAGTCTGGCTATATGCGGCCATTCCGCCTTCCCGGAGAACATCTGGGTCCTGTACCTGGGATGAAGAGCCACCGCGCTGACTCCGGCCTTCTGAAGGACCTCCCCCGCCTGAAGGTAGTTTTTGGTCTTGCCGCTCCACCCGCTCCTGATCTTGGCGGTTACCGGCAGCCTGCTTTCAGCTACTACCGCTTCTGTTATCTCGGCCATCAGGCCAAGGTCCCGCATTATGGAGGCTCCCCCGTTCTTTCTGACCACTTTTCTGACCGGACACCCGAAATTAAGATCTATGTACGCGCAGGAACTCTCCGCCGCCCTGGCCGCCGCCCTGGCCATGGAACGGGGTTTCGCCCCGAACAGCTGCGCCCCCACCGGACCCTCTCCTTCCATTACCCTGAGAAGAGCCATTGTCGGTCCCGCCCCCCTGTGAAGTCCTTCCGCGCTTACCATCTCTGTGCAGGCGTAATCCGCGCCGAACTCAAAGCAGAGAAGTCTGAAAGGCGCGTCCGAATAACCGGAGAGAGGAGCGGCTACCAGCGCCGGCTTATTAAAATCAATATCCATAATAAACAGCCTGAGCCGGGTTCGGGGGCCGGATGACAAAATAAACCCGGCCAAAAATCGGCGATTCCGAATTCATTCCAGCTTGCCCGCCAGCCTCTAAAAAACAGCCCGGGCGCCGATAACACCCCGGCGGGATCAAATAACCCTTTTAGATCTTCCGCGTTCCGCCCCCCAGTTACTACAGGCTGTGAGGAACCATAAAAAGGATAACAGTAACCGCGTAGCAGACCATCACCGCCAGGGTGTACTGGTTCCGGTCAAGTATATCGCTTTTCGAGTCACCCCGGTAGAAGCTTCCCCGGACCAGAAGAGAGGCGATCAGCCAGAACAGAAATATTATCTGGGTCTTGTTGTCGGTTACGTCGTAACCAAAGGGGAACCCCTCCCATACCGGCCCGAACCTCTGGTAGTTCAGAATGAACCCTATCGGCCAGCCGCCTATGAAAATGCAGGCCAGGGCCGCTCTCATCATTCTAATGGTAAAACCGGTTCCCTCGCCCATGAATCTGATCCAGACCGCCCCCAGAAAGCTCTCCGTCACAAAAAAGAAACCAGCGAACATGAAAACTATATGCAGGGCCAGTACAGGAGTGGAAATGTGGCCCTTGTACTTGATAAGTAACGAGCCATCCCCTTCGGGCAGTCTCAAGACCTTCTTTCCACCCTTGTAAATTTCAAAATGGTACTCGGCCCGCTGGCCCTTTCCAAGATCGGGAAGCTTCGCGGCCCATAAGTCAGGGCCCTTATTTTTCATTTCCAGCGGGGTTTTTCCGCCCGACGAAAGATTCTTGAACACCACCCGGGGAACAACCTCGTCCTCTCCTTCCACACTGATCTTCACTACCGGCTTTCCCTCTCCCACCTGCTCGAAAACGGTGGTATGCGCCGCCCTCACCCCGCCCTTTTCCGCTTCCAGAAACTGGGGATTATTCCTGGAGAGCCGCCTGGCCGCTGCCAGCACCACCAGAGTTATCACTATTCCTAAGACTATCTTCTTTGCCAATCTTCAGCTCCCTCTTCAAGCGTTACAACATAATATTCCAAAGGAGGGGCCAATGCAAGTCTCTCATAACATTTGACTGTAAGGCGCGCTTTACGTATCCTCCTATAAGGATGGCAATTAACATCTTAAAGATACTGCGGTGAACGGGCATGGATGAAAGATGCGAATTTGAAAGGGAAATCGCCATAGAAAACGGGGATGCGCCCCCTGTTTACGCCGATATAAGAAGCGATCTTCCCGGCCGGCGCCTGCCCCCGGTCTTCTTCCTGCACGGGTTTCTGGGATACAAGCGCTGGGGCTGGTACCCGCTGTTATGCCGCAAAATAGCCCGGTCGGGATTTCACACCGTGGCGGTCAGTTTCTCGATGAACGGAACCGATGAAAAGACCGGTATGATAACCAGACCGGACGAATTCGCAGCCAACACCGTCTCAAGAGAGATAAATGATCTCGAAACGGTGCTCCGCTTCGCCGGAGGCGGCGGCCTTCCTCTGGCTCTGGACGGTGAGAACTGGGGCCTTTTCGGCCACAGCAGGGGAGGTGCGGTCGCGATTCTGGCAACTCCCGGTTTCGCCGAGATAAAATCGCTGGTCACCTGGTCAACCCCGTCCCGCCTGGACCGGTACACGGAAAAAAGAAAAGAGGAGTGGAAAAAGACCGGCGGGCTTGATTTCAGGGATCCCAGGTCTGAAGCGCCGCTCAGGCTGGACTATTCATACTACCGCGACATTGACCGCAACAGCAGCGGTTACGACCTGCCCGCCGCCGCTTCCAGGCTGGAGGCGGCCCATCTGATGGTCCACGGAGAACGCGACGCGGCGGTCACACTCAAAGAGGCCAGAGGCCTGCTGAAACACCCGAGGAAAGGGCGATTCAGATTCGAGGTCATCGAAGGTTGCGGTCACACCTTCGGCGTTCGGCACCCCATGAGATCCTCCACCAGGGAGTTTGAGAGGGCATTCGAGATAACCGCCGGCTGGTTAGCCAAAACGGTTCCAAGGAAGGCTGAATAATAATGAAAAAAGGGTTGATCATCACCCTGTCAGCGCTGGCTGTAATCGTAATAATAATCATTCTGGCCCAAGGGTATATCGCTGAGGCCGTCTTTATGAGCAAGGTCGACGGTCTGGCGGGCAAGATTTCCCCCAAGTTCGTCGAGTATTACGAAGACGAGCTGAGGTACACCGCGGCCACCTTCTGGGATTTCTACCAGGAGGGGGTAGTATCGAAAAACGACCTCAACGATGTCGTCGACCGGATGGACAGCCTTGACCGGAACGATATACTCACCAAGGACCAGACATTTGATTTAATCGATTACATGAGCCGAATATATACCGAGGCCAGCAAGAAACGCGACGAGAAGGTGAGCAGGGAAAAGAGGGCGGAAGATGCCGGGCGGGATTCCGTTCGCTTAAGGTTTCGTTAGTCGCGTTTTCAAACCTTAAGCCTGGTGGAAAGCTCTCTTTCCACGTCTCTGAAGTTATCGAACGTTATATGGGATATTTTCTCGTGCTTGCAGTGGTCCAGAAGGTCCTGCTTGGCGAAAACCATGTCAGAACGCTCAGCGGGACACCTGTCGCTGTATCCGTTTCCGATGTAGACGGCAAAGAATCCACCGGACATGAAATCCTCGACATGCTTCCTCTTGCAGTTACCGCACATGGTGCAATCCATAGAGTTGTACCACGGAAACTCCACCCCGAGGATGTCCCCGTTGTTGACCACCAGATGGTTGGCCCGGTACCTTATGAAGGCCAGCCCCGATCTCATCAGCATACTGTCTATATAATAATCGAGCCCGTCACTGAGAATAACCATCTCATACTTTCTGGTATTACAGAAATCCACGAAATCCTTGAAATATGGATCCAGGCTCTCATTCTCTATGAAATCATCCAGCTGCACGGTCCCCGCCGAGACCATGGAGATCTCCTCGGAAAGGCACTCCCTGGAGCTTATCAGGCCGAGCTTCCAATCCTCCAGAAGCTGCTCGCGCCTTTCTGAATCTTCCACGTACCTCTCGAAGAAGTTGTGCCCTATATCCTTTTGAGCCACCGTCCCGTCGAAGTCACATATTATGGCAACCTTATTCCTCACTTTTCGCCAGATTCTCCTTTTCCATCTTCTTCTTGACGTACTCGAACATCTCGGAAATCGAATCAGTCTCTTCGAACATCTTCATAACCTTCTGGAAATCCTCGTCATCGGGAAGGGCGGCTATATAAGCTCCTTCGGTTCCCATCAGCTTTCTGAATATCTCCCTCTTTATCCCGGTCTTGACAAAATCGATGTTCTCGCCGCTCCATTCCTCGTCCTCGATCTCGACGTCCTTCGATTCGGCGAACTCCCTGAACTCCTGAAGCACTTCGTCGTCGACCTCGAAAGCCCTGCTGATATCGCTGTAAGCGGAGTAATGGACGGCAAAAGAGAAGAACAACCCCTTTATAACCAGATCCCGCTGAAGATCGGTGACCTCGGGAAGGTCTATTCTCCAGTCAGGGGTGATTCCGCCGCCCCCGTAGACCACCCTCTCGGCGTTGGTGTAGAATTTTTCGAGGACCTCACCCTCGGCGATCTCGTTTACCACTTCACCGTCCCGGTTTCTCTCCTTGTGGATGCACCGTCCGCTGGGTGTGAAATATTTCTGGGTGGTAAGCTTCAGCGCCGAATCATTTCCTATCGGGAAGACGCTCTGCACCGACCCCTTTCCGAAAGTGGTCTGGCCCACGATTACCGCTCTGTCCCAGTCCTGCAGGGCGCCGGCCACGATCTCGCTGGCCGAGGCGCTTCCCTCGTTTACCATTATCACCACAGGGTAGTAACTGTGAAGGTTCTTCTGGTTAGCTCTGTACTCCCTGTTGTTCTCCTTTATCCTGCTTCTGGTCGAGACTATCATCCTGTCTTTTTCCAGGAAAAGGTCGCTGACACTCCTCGCCGCTTCGAGAAGCCCTCCCGGGTTCGATCTCAGATCGAGTATAGCGCCCCGAATACCCTCTTTTTCAAAATCATTGAGGATTCCGTCCAGCTTGCTGGCGGTATCCTCGGCGAACCTGGAGATCCTTATGTAACCTACTCCGTCATATATGTTCGAATAAGTAATGCTGGGAACATTGATTATCTGGCGGGTCACGGTGAAATTCAGGGAGTCACTGAGCCCTTCGCGGGTAACGGTTATGTCGACCTTGGTTCCGGGATCTCCACGCAGTTTCTCGACAGCATGGTTGCTGGTCCAGCCTTTGGTCCCCTCTCCCTCTATCTGGACGATCCTGTCCCCGCCCTGGATACCCAGTTCAAAGGCGGGTGTTCCCTCTATGGGGGATATCACCGTGGGGAATTTATCCCTTATGGATATGGTTATTCCCAGCCCCCCGAACTTTCCTTTGGTGGAGATCATCAGGTTCTGGTAATCGAGCTCGTCCAGATAGACGGAATGGGGGTCCAGCTCGTCCAGCATTCCCTCTATGGCCGCGTCGATAAGCTTTCCGAATTCCTTTTCCTCTATATAATAATCCTGAATCCTGATAATAACTTCCTGGAACCGGTCGAGATCCTGAAATGCCTTCTCCTTTTCCTTCTGGGTCCAGTCTCCACCCCTGACCACCAGTGCGCCTACCGCTACCACGAAAAGAAGAATAGTTAATACCAGAAGCCTCTTGTTACTCAAAATCAAACCTCCACTTACTCAAAACGTTAATGGATCGCCCGGCCGGCATCCCCTGCCGCGGCCGCAGACGACTCCCGGCTGAAATATACTATCTGAAAGACGGTAAAAGCAAATTGCGCAACAAAAAGAAATAAAATATAATCATCCGGACCGGGGCCTTATTGTATTTTCTCCACTCACCCGGGACCTGTATGGATTTTAGCTCCTTAAACCGGCGTTTTTCTAGACGGCGCCATATTAGATCTGTACCCCTAAACGGCCCTTTATGTTTCCGATAATTTCGGAAATGACCGATTCAAGATCCCTGGACGCGTCTATTACCACCACCCGCCCGGGCTCCCTGCGCGCTATTCTGAGATACCCTTCACGGACCCTTCGGTGAAAATCCATATCTTCTCTCTCCAGGCGGTCCCGCTGGGCCAGGCCCGAAGACTCTCTTCTGTCCGGCCCCCTTTTAAAACCCTCCTTCACGGGAAGATCCAGGACGAAAGTCAGGTCGGGAACCGCGCCTTCCACGGCCAGAGCGCTGAGCCTCTCCGTATCCTCCTCACCCAGCCCCCTCGCCCAGCCCTGGTAGGCGGTGGTGGCATCGTAAAAACGGTCGCAGAGAACGATCCTGCCAGACTGCAGGGCCGGCCCGATCCTCTCCGCGACCAGCTGAGCCCGGCTGGCAAGGTAAAGAAAAAGCTCAGCCTTTCCGGACATCTCCCCGGCCTCCGGATCGAGAAGGATCTTTCTGATCTGCTCCGACACGGCGGTTCCGCCCGGCTCCCGGGTTACCACTATGGAGTGTCCCGCTTTTTCGAACCGGCCAGCTATGATCGGAATAACAGTGGACTTTCCGGACCCCTCGACACCTTCGAATGTTATAAAATGTCCTCTCATATTCAGCCGCCGGTTTTCATGTTTTGCAGCTCCATTATACGCTGGTGAAAACGTCTTCTGGCCAGAATCACCTTGAAGGTCTCGTCACCCAGGGCGGCCAGCCAGATACCGAACAGGGAAAGCGAGAATATGAATGCCAGGGTGTAACCCATGATGACTTCAAAGACCAGAACTCCTATGAACTGAAGGTACATCGGGTATCTGTTCTTCCCCACCCCCCTCAGACTGTAGGAAAATACGAATGACAGGGCCTTGGGAATCTGGACCAGAGCCACGATCTTGAACACTTTGGAGCAGAAATTCACCACCTCCTGATCCCTGGTGAATACCAGAGCGAGGTGTCTTGAACGGAAGAATATCACCGCCGAGATAATGAAGACCACTATGCCGACCATCCAGAAGAAAGTCCTGCTGGTCTGCCTGGCACCCTCGTGCTCCTTGGCCCCGTACCGCTGGCCCACCAGGGTAAGGGCCCCCATACCGAAGGAATTGTATATCATCGAAAAGATCCTCTGGTAGGTAAGCATCACGATGTGAGCGGCGGCGGCTACGCTGCCCAGCCTGTTGCTGAATCCTATCACGATGACGATTCCACTCATCCAGGCCAGCTGTTCCAGGGTGATAGGCGTGCCCGTCTTTATTATCTCGGAGATGCTCTTCCTGTTGAAGCTGGTGAAATCCTTCCAGGTGAAAGTCAGAACGCCGGTCCCCCTCAGGATCACGCTGTATGTAAATACGCAACCCACGGTATGGCCTATTCCCGCCGCCAGGGCGGCTCCCCTCACTCCAAGCTCCGGCATGAAGAATTTGCCGAATATGAGCAGCACCGCCAGCACCAGGTGGATCGAGTTGACCAGAAGAGCGGTCAGCATGGAAAGATGAGTGTCGCCCGCGCCCCGGACCACTCCGATCGCCACGAAATTCATGATAACAAAGGGAGCGAAATATGAGATGACCCTGAAGTAGTCCACCCCTATGGCGGTAACCGCGTCCGGAGTCCCCAGAAGGGTTCCGAAGATAAAGGGAGCGGCGAATCTCCATATAAAAGCTATAGCCAGGGCCGGAACGATGGCGGTAAAGAGTGTCTGCCCCAGAAAGTGGTTCGCCTGGTTCTTTTTTCCCTCTCCCAGATACTTGTTGATTATTATGGTGGCCCCGAACACGAAGATCAGAAGGACCGTGCAGGTATACAGGATAACCTGTACCACGTTGCCCACCGCGGTCAAAGCGTCCACTCCGGTCGCTTCTGTGCCGGGATAGAACCTTCTCATGGAAGATACTGCGATATGGCCCACCAGAGTGGTCTCGATGGTCCACATAACCACCTGGGAAGCCAGATCGACCACAATAGGAACCGAGGTTTTCAGAACGCTTTTAAGATTAGTCACTATT
This sequence comes from uncultured bacterium, assembly GCA_964488475.1. Lineage (GTDB taxonomy): Bacteria > Krumholzibacteriota > Krumholzibacteriia > Krumholzibacteriales > WJIX01 > CAZAUK01. The sequence goes on along the minus strand of CAZAUK010000010.1, from coordinate 109,103 downwards.
TATATCCGGTTTTTATTGATCAAAATCCGAAACGCTCGGTCGATTCAGATAATACTATTAAATACTGAAAACTACTTTAAGAGAATACAAGGCGGGAAAGCGGGCCGGGTGTGGGTGTTCTAAAGATCCTTCCCCGCGGTTAATCTCTTAACATGGACAATTCTCTGAATGAACGTAAAAATTGTTAAAAAAGCAAGAACAACAATAATCGCCGACAGAAAGAAACTGCCCAGAGCCAGCCCTATTATGAGAAGTATTATCCTTTCCGGCCGTTCCAGAAGCCCCACCTTGCATTCGATACCCAATCCCTCGGCCCGGGCTCTGGCGTAACTGGTCAGAAAAGATCCGGCCAAGGCCGCCACAAGAAAGAAAACGTAAAATACGCTGAAGGGGTTTTTGCCTATATAATAGATAATCAGCGCTCCGAAATAGGCGATCTCGGTAATCCTGTCGCCGGTGGAATCGAGAAAAGCCCCGAAGACCGTGACCCTCTGCCCCTTCCTGGCCAGAGATCCATCCACTATGTCGCATATTCCCGAGATCAGCAGAAAGAGAGCGCCGGAAAAGAGGCGTCCTCCCGCCACGAAAAAAGCTCCCACCAGACTTATCGTCACGCCCGATACGGTTATCGCCGCGGGCGTTATTCCCATATGAGAGATGAAAGATACCAGCGGATCCAGAAGACCCCTTACGTAATTTTCTACTTGCGATTTTTCAGGCAAGACCTGATTCCCCTTCCTTGTCATTCTGAAGAGCATTATGGAACGTGGCTGCTATTCATGTCAAGAGGTTAGGTTTCATTTTTCCTTCCGGCCCTTTCCGCTCAATATGACGGTCACCTCTCCCTTCACCCCGTTTTCCTGGTAATATTCCGCCAGTTCTCCGCACGTCCCCCGCCGGATCTCTTCGTGAATCTTGGTCAGCTCCCTGGCCACGGCCGCTTCCCGGAGGCCCAGGACCCGGTCGAACGCCCGCAGAGTCTTGACCAGCCGAAAGGGACTTTCGTAGAAAATGGATGTCTCTTCTCTTGCGCCCGCTTCTTCGATCACCCTGTCTCTCTTGCCCTTCTTTCTGGGAAGGTAGCCGTAGAAGGTAAACCGGTCGGGCGGAAGGCCTGAGAGAACCAGCCCCTGTATCGCCGCGGTGGGACCGGGTACCGCGGTAAATTCTATTCCATTCCTTATAAGCTCTCTTACGATATAAAAACCGGGATCTGATATCACCGGGGTCCCCCCGTCGGTCACCAGGGCCACGCGCTCTCCCCCCGACAGCCGCTCCATCACCCGGGGGGTCATCCGTTCCTTGTTATGGTCGTGATAGGAAAGCAGCCTGGCCTTGATTCCCAGACGCTTGAGAAGAAATCCCGCCTTTCTCTTGTCCTCGGCCAGCACCAGATCGACCGATTCCAGCACCTCCCTGGCCCTTTCTGAAATATCGCCCATATTCCCGATGGGCGTGCTGACCAGGTAAAACTGAAAAGATCTCATGGCCGGTTTCACTTTGCGGGAAAAACTTTCTCAAAATATTCGATATCTTCACTGGAGACGTCCAGGTGAGTCACCATCCGAATCCTCCGCCCTCCTATGGCCAGGCAAAGGATGCCCCGGTCGCAGAGATCTCCTGCCAGCCGGGCCGGATCGACGCTTTGATCGTCTACCTCGAATATCACTATATTGGTCTGCGCCGGAAAGGCCAGCTTGAATCTGGAATCAGCCTCGATAAGCTCCGCTATCCTGGCGGCCCGGGCGTGGTCCTCAGCCATTCTCTCAACGTTGTTATCCAGGGCGTAAAGGCAGGCGGCGGCCAGAATTCCCGCCTGGCGCCATCCGCCCCCCAGTCTCTTTCTCCAGTATCTAGCTTTCTCTATGGTCTTAGAATCGGAAACAAGCGCTGATCCCACCGGAGCGCCCAGCCCTTTGGAAAAACATATGTTTACAGAATCAGCCAGAGCAGCCCAGCGGTCGAAGGGTATTCCGCTTGCCACCACGGCGTTGGGCAGGCGGGCTCCGTCGAGATGAACCCGAAGGCCGTGTTCACCGGCCAGACGGCGAACCTCCTTCATCTCATCGAAGGGATAGATGCCCCCCCCTCCCCGGTTGTGGGTGTTCTCCACACAGATCATGGAGGTTCTGGGGTGGTGAATATTATCCGGCCGCACGGCGCCCGGAATCTCCTCAACCGGCAGAAAACCCCTCTCGCTATCCAGGGGATGAAGCTGCACACCCCCGATCACAGCGGAACTGGCCGCTTCGTAATTAAATATGTGGCAATTTCTCTCCAGAATGATCTCATCTCCCGGGCTGGTCTGGGATATCAGGGCCAGCAGGTTGGCCATGGTACCACTGGCCACGTAAATGGCCGCTTCCTTGCCCAGAAGAGAGGCGATCCTCTCCTCCAGAAGCTTTACGGTGGGATCGTCCCCCAGAACATCGTCTCCCAGGGGGGCCTTCATCATGACCTCTTTCATCGCGGCCGAAGGCCTGGTAACTGTATCGCTTCGCAAATCGACGGTTTTGTTCTTCAAGAATAACTCCTAAGGGTCTCAGCCAAAAGATGCGCGAGTTCCCGGAAAATGCTTCGGTCTCAAAAAGCCTCCTCTTGACCGTTGTGCTCCTTGACCGGGGGACTGAAGCCGGACCTTGCCGTGGAGCCGGGAAATCATCCGCTGAAGTCGGGGAAAAGGGCAATAATCACCCTTATTTGACAGTTAACATAGATACAGCGCGCGAGCGGTCCTGTCAAACATGAAAAAAGTTCGATATTTCGCTGGAACAAGAATTTTACATCTGAGCCACAAGCTGTTTCAATTCCCGGGAAACCTTGAAAACAGGGACTAGTCTCTCCGGAACAGGTACCGGCTCGCCGGTCCTGGGATTCCTGGCCATTCTGGCTTTCCGCTTCTTGACCTTGAACGTTCCGAATCCCCGAATCTCAAAATGCTCCCCTTCAGCCAACCCCCGGGACACACAATCCAGAAATCCATCCACCGCTTCAGCGACTTCCTTCTTGGTCAACCCCGTTTTATTGGCAATATCCTCGACGATGTCAGCCTTTGTCATTTGCCCCTCCTCATTCAGACAGCAGAGCCTATTCTCTTGCTGTGCTAAAGAGATAAGTACCGTTGAGTCAATTTCTTACATATATGTCAAATAGTTGTCAAGAGATTTTATGAGTTTATTCGCCCCTGCTCGGCGCCCCTCCCGCCCGGTTCCCCCTTAAAGAACGCCGGGCCTGTTGCAGTTTATGCTTCAGGCGTTGCAATTTTGAATAATTAAAGTATCTTCACATCTTCCCGCCGAAGAAATCATAAGGAACAATCGGAATCAAGCGGAAAGGCCGGCTCTAGATCCGTTTTCCGGGTTATCCCTGTAACTACGGGGCTTATCCCCTATACAGAGAATTAGCATCTTTTTCTGGTACGCCCCTTGCTGAACCTTGTGTGCGCTGCGAGGTGGTCGCCGCCTTCACGAACCCGACCCTGCATCGAATCATCTCGCAGCCCTTTTTTTATTCACTTTTAATATAATTATCCTGAAACCGGCCGGTCCCGCTAGAGGACACCGAGCATTCCCTGGCACTGAGGAATCACCCTGACGTCCTCAAGACGCCGAAAGGCCGCCTCGTAGCATCGCGTTATCGAACCCGTCTCTATATTCAGAAGCGGCGGCCCCTGCCCTTTTTCCGACGGCTTCGTAGCCGGTTGTATTACCAGAGTGGCCGAAGGTGAATGCTCGGCCAGAATGGAAACCGCTCTTTCGAACTCTTCAAGATCAAAACCCCGGGCGATGACGATCTTGCAGAAATAATCCTTTCCGGCGAGGACCTGAAAAGTCCTGGCATACCCTCTGAGCAGGTCCCGCCCGCCGCAGAGAGAAGGAAGCTTTATATCCAGAGAAATCGTTTTCAGATAAGGAGAGACCCTTCCCAGGACTTCCGATTCGAGGCCGTTTGTCTCCAGATAGACCGGCACGCCCCCTTCCGCGAAAAGCTCCAGAAAATCCACCAGAAACCCGGGCTGCTCCAGAGGCTCCCCCCCCGTTACGCTGAGGGAATGGACCCCTCCCTCCTCTCGAATCATGCGGTTTACCATAGCCATGGCGTCGGCCGGGAGCATGGGATTGGCCAGCTCCTCGGTCCCTCCCGAGCCCCGGTAGAAACAGACCGGGGTCCTTTTTCGGGCGTATCCGGTATCGCAGTAGGCGCAGTTCAGACTGCAACCCGCCATCCTCAGAAAGACCTGACCCACTCCCAGGTACTTGCCCTCTCCCTGAATCGAGCGGAATATCTCAGCGATGTATCCTTCCATCTTCTGCCTCCCGGCCGTACGCCCGCGCCGGCTCCTCCCCGATAGAAACCCCGCCCGTTTCTAGAAACGCCCCTTTACCTTTCTCAGGGCCAATTCGATTTGTCCGCATTCATCATGATACCTCTCGAGAACTGATCCGGCCGTGGAGGGAGCTTCCAGGCCAAGCTCCTTCAGGCCCACCGCGGGAACCGGCGCGCCGGCCGGATCTATATTTACACCGAAATGAAAAACCGAAGAAACCGGAGTCACCGTGGAGATCGCCACACTCAGCTTCCTTTCGCCCAGGAAAAGATCGTCTCCATCCCTGCGGACCTCCTCCTCAGCCCCGGCGCTTTCGATTACATCCTTGACGATGGAAGCGAAGAGGCGCAGCCGGAAATTCGATTCCCTTAAGGGGCACCCGAAATGCTCTCCTATGAAATGAAGCATCATCGCGGCCTTTATTGTACTTCCCGCCATGGCGTCCTCCAGATCGACCAGGCTATCTGCTTCTACATCGCAGGATCCGGCGAAGGCCACCACACCGTCGTCGAATATTCCGGCGGCCTCTCTGATAAAATGGCTCCTAAGCTGAAGGCCGTCATAATCCAGCCTGTCCTCCAGCCACTTGGTCTTCAAAACTACGTGTCCGTTCTCTGTCATTTTTACTCTCCCGAGAAAATCACCTTGTCAGCGGCTCCGCCGGCATCGAGCGCCGATCTGAGCCTTCGGCAGGAGGGGCACACTCCACACATCCTGCTCCCCCCCCGGTAACAGCTCCAGATCAGCTCAAAGGGGACCCCCAGCCGTAAACCCTCCGCCACTATATTCCTCTTGTCCATATCGATAGTAGGGCTTTCCACCCTCACCTCGTGGACCTCTCCTGTTTCCAGCGACCTGTTCACCGCTTCTATATACTCTGAACTGTTATCTGGAAAGTCCGCCGCTTCCTCGGCGTTGAATCCCGCCAGCACCACCGTCCCATTCAGCGAAACGGCAAAAGCCGCTGCGATATTAAGAAAAATCCCGTTCCTGTTCTCGACCCAGGAGGCCGGCGCCTCCGTCGGTCCGGCCGCCGCTCCCGCCTTCTGAGCCGCCTTTTCCACCTTCTGAGCCGCCTCTGCTTTTTCGATAAGGGAGCTGGAAGAGAGAACTCCCAGCCAGGGAATCTTCACCACCTCGAGCTCGATTGCGTACCGTTCCGCGATCCTCGACGAGGCATCCTTTTCCCTGCCCGCCGCCGCCTGCCCGTAATCGAAAAAGAGAGCCTTTACTATTTCGTAACGCTTTTCACCCAAAGCCAGGGAAACCGTTGAATCGAGTCCCGCCGACAGCAGAATGACCGCCTTTTCTCTAAGCCGCTCAGCCATGTTCACCGTACCGCACCATATCGGTAGGAGTCTCCCACAGTTCCACTTCCACCAGCTTCCCCCCCTCGAACCTTAACTTCTCTGAACATATTCTGAAAATCTCCCTGGCCAGATTTTCAGAGGTAGGGTTTATTCTGCCGAACGGTTCGACATCGTTCAGGTGGCAGTGGTCGAACCGGGGAAGAATAACTTTCTTCATCTCAGACTGGAGAGTAAGGAAATCAACGGTAAGCCCGTCTGGATCGACTTCCTCGAACCTGTAGTAAAGCCGGACTACCCAGTTATGCCCGTGAAGCCTGGCGCAATCACCGGGGTAATTTTCAAGAGAATGCGAAGCCGAGAAGCTGATTTCGGTCGATACTGTGTAGAAACTTCTATTTCCGTTTTCCATGATTTCTTCCAGACCTGGTCGAATTCCGGGCTATTTTCCGAGCGTCCTCCGACTTAAACAACTGCAAGCGACCTGTGCAAATTGCAAGAATATAAAACCCTGAAACCATCCAGCTAAGTCACAATTTAGCTATAAAAGGGAAAGTTATCAATGATTAATACATTTGGTGGATTTTGGAACAAATGGAACATATTTCGCTTCTGGGCTAAATCGGCGGAAGGTTTTAACTCAACCGAGGCATAGATGTGTTCATAACAGAAGAAAAAATACTAAAAAGGATATTCCAGGACAGAAGCAGGGGCGATCTGGAAAAGGCCCTCAGGAACGCCCGGCGCGGATACGAGAAATGGCCCGGCAACTTCGATATAGCGATGGAACTCATCCAGCTGACCATGGAACTCAGCGACTATCACGAGGCGGTCAAGTACCTTAAATCAACCATTCAGCGAAACCCCGGCAAAAGGCAGGAGATACTTGAATTCGCCAAAGAGTCATTTTACGGGACCCAGAACCCCTTTCTGGGCAGGTTTATAATCGAGGCTCTCATCAGGAACATGGAAATCGACAAGGTCGCAGATTTTCTGGGCAGGGTTCCAAAAGATTATCTGGAGGACCTGATTAAGCGGTCCAAAACGAAATCGAAAGGATTTATTGACAGAGGCGCCGCAACGGGCGCTGAATTCGCCAACAACGAACTGCTTCTGGGGCTGCTGCACATAGAGATGAACCAGCACGCCGAAGCGGTTCCTCCCCTGGCCAACGCCCTTAAAAACTCACCGGATAACGTTCAGGCAATAGGAACCGTCCTTCTCGATCTGGAAAGGGAAATCTCCTCAAACTCCACCCTTCACTATCTCCTCGGTCTGGCCTCGTCGATACTGAATCACCCCGAGAAGATGGAAAAGAGATTCTTCCGTTCGCTGGAATGCGACCACCCGCCCCTGGACCAGATAATCGAGACTCTGGAGCATAGTTCCCAAAAGAGCCCCAACTTCAACCTTCTCTACGGAGAGGCCCTGATCAGAAACGGCAGCCCGGACCAAGGAGCGGCCAAGATAAAAGAATTCCTGAACAACGCGGACTCGGACTGGAACGCTCCGGAGGGCGACAGCGGCGGGTCCAAAGAGTATTTCCCCACTCACGTGGACGGAAAGAAGCTGGCATACCGCAGGTTATCCGGAATGCCCGGCCTGATGAGCGGACATTCCGATGCGACTTTTCTGTTCTGCGGCGCAGCTTCCGATCTTGGACATCACAAGGAAGCGGTGGAGGCCATGGAAAAACTCGCCGCCGCCCAAACCGACTCCGCCCAAAGAATAATCTCCTGGATCGAAAATAACCAGGAGACCTCCCAGACCGCCCCCGCCCAGAAGCTTCTCGCCACTCTCAACATGAGAGCGGAAGATTTTGAAAAGGCCAGAAACGCTTTTATCACCGCAGCGGAAATGGATATGGCGCTGGCCCCCGAACTGATAAAAACCATAGAGGGTTTCATGTCGGAGCGGGGAAAGAACAAGACGCTGATGAGGATCCTGGTGGAGCTTTACGCCAGGACCGGAAACAGCGAAAGCGCCGAAGAAACGCTCAAGAAGCTGAAAGAGGAACATTCCCTGGGTCTCGAGGAAGCCCTCGAGATCACCTCCGAAGTCATACAGAACTGCGGCGCGACCCTGGAAAACGTCGTTTCCGCGGTGGAGATAGGGATAAATAACGGGAACGTAACCGGCTGCCTCTTGCCGGTGGCCGAATTCCTGAGAGAAAATCCGGGAAAGGACTCGGAGCTGGCGGAGCAGCTTGCCGAGCTGGCGTCACGCAGCGACCACGGATGGAACCTGATGGCCCGCCTGCTGGAAGGATTAAAGGAAAAATCCGACCTTACCGGCGCTTTGAGGTATCTGTCGGCCAGGGCGTATCTCAATTCCGGGGAGATCGAGAAAGGTGTCTTCACCTTCGATCAGCTCATGATGTTCGATCCGGGCATAAAGATAGACATCATAGCAGAGTATGAGAAGACCGCGGAAAACCATTCAGACAATACCACCCTTCTGCTGGCTCTTTATCAGCTTCATTTCGACGAGGACCAGCTCGCTTCCGCCGCCCATTATCTGGGTAAGGCGCTGGAATCTGATCCCTCCCAGATCAGGGATGTCCTCTCGCGCTTCGACCGAATAGTGGAAAAAGATCCCACCAACCGGGAGATATGGGAGGAATTGCTCAAAAGCGCCCTGGCCATAAATCATACCAGCCTGGCCCAGGAGACCCTGTCAAGGGCCGTTGAGAAACTCGGAAAAGAGGGAGCCGCCGCGCTCCACCTCTACGGAGCGAGGATTTCCCGTGAGAACGGGGGGCTCGAGGACGCTCTGAAATGCCTGGCGATGGCTCTTTCCTCCCGGGAAACAAATCTTAACTCAGTGGATCGGGAACTTAAGACCATCATAGAGTCACACCCCGAATCTCCTGAAAGCTACTACCTTCACGCCGAGACCCTTCTTCGGCTGGGAAAAGAGGAAGAGGCCGTAGTCTCTTTCGAGCATTGTATCGAGCTTTCGCCCAATTACACCGAGAGGGTCAGGAAAAGAATGGAGAGAGCGCTGTCTGAGAGCGCCGGGCCCTGGCTGATAAACAGGTTTCTGGGGGCCATCGCGTGGCGTGGAGGCAGCCGGGATGAGTCTCTGAACTTTTTTAGAAAAGCTCAGAGGGGGCCGGCGGATTCACTTTCTTCCCTCAGCGGGCTGCTTGAAAAATGCCTGGAAGAAAAGCGGGACGACCTGGAGCTGAGAAAAATATTCGCTGAGAATCTTCGCCTGGAAAAGAGGTTCGCTGAAAGTGTGCAGGAGACTCAAAAACTGATATCCGGCCGGGATGACTACTCCGAAGAAGCCGTTCTTTTCCTGGAGAAGATACTGAAGGAAGAACCCCTGCAGTTCCACGCGAACCGGCTGCTGGCCAGGTTGCTGATTCAGGAGGGGCGCACAGAGGAATCTCTGCCCAGAGCGGTGAAGATGCTCTCCGCCAGCGGAATCGATCCGGGCGTTATAGCAGAAAGCGCCGAAGAAATGTATCGGTCCCACGGCTCCGATCCCGAGTTTATCCTGGGATACGCCGCCATCAAGGGCAGGACCGGCCGAAGGGAACAGGCCCTGAAACTCTACCGCGACGCTCTGCGGATGGGACAGGAAAACAGCGAAAAGGTAATAGAAGGAGTGTCACAGCTGGCCTGGCCTGAATCTCTTCAGAGCGAATCGAGGCTTCTACTGGTGGATTGCCATATCTTGGCGGGAAGACACCCGGAAGCTTTTAGAAAACTGGAAAAACTGGCCGGTGAGCCGGCCGCCGGCCCAAAGGAAATAATTCCAAGGGTCGATACCATAGCGGACAAAGAACCGCGAAAGGAATATTACCTTCTGTATATCAGACAGCTGGCCGTAAAAGATGAATTCGAAACAGCCGGAAAGATCCTGGAAAAAGCCGCCCGATCCCTGCCGATCAGCGAAGTGACGGACCTCAAGCTGGAGCTGGCCGCTATAGCCGATGGAAAGGGTATGAAGAAAATGGCCTCCAGGATCTATTCGGAAGCACTCTCTGAGACCGATGACAGAAAATCCATTCTCAAGAGAATAGAGGATTCTTTGGCCTCCATGGCGGAAGAAGAGATAGAACGCGCCCTTTCCGGGCCGGAAGAGCGGACACCCGCTGAGAAAGTCGAATGGCTGGTCGATCTGGCTCTGAATTATGAAAAGAACGAAGAGGCGATGAAAATACTCAAGCGGAGCGGCATTCCGGAAAACCTTCGGGCCGGGCTCCTGGGCAGGATATATCTTGCCATGGGTAATCCGGCGCTGGCCGTCAGCGTACTCTCGCCTCTGCCCGCCGATTCTTCCGGGACCGTCAGAGCGAAGGAAGCCCTTTACAATCTGGGCCTTGCCGCTGAAACGCTGGGGGATTACGGGCGGGCGGCGGCCGCCTTTCTGAAGATCATCGAGACCGCCGGAGAATACCGTGACGCCAGAATCAGGGCCGAGCGGGATTATACCAGGTTCATAGCGGCCCAGTGCGAAGAGGAAACGATGATCATCGAAAAAACAGGAAACCTTAAAGAATGATGACGAAAGGAACGATCATGAGTATATGCCCGTTGATAACCCAGACCACGCTTCTGGAAGAACTCGAGAAGGAGTCTCTGGTGCTGGAAGCGGAAGAAAATGAGATCGATCCGGAATCCGAAGAGGAGAGATCAGAGGAATCCGATGAGCAGAATCCCTTTATGAATCCGGAGGTGGAAGGAAGTGAAGTGGAAGATGAAACCGGAGAAAACCAAGAAGAAGCACAGGGAGAAGGAGAAGTGCGGCAGCGCCCGGCAAGGTTCGTGGCGAAATCCTTCCGGGGAAAGATAGAATGTCTGGGGGAAACCTGCAGGTTCTTCGACTCTGAAAAAAACTGCTGCGGATTCGAGACTCTCATGTCCGGCAAAATCCCCTCTGAGGAAAGTATCAGGGAAAAGACCGAATCGATAAAAAGCTCTGTTGAGCAGCAGAGCCGGGCCATGGGGGAGAATAAAGACGAGATCATGGGGTTTCTCAGGGAAATCGACGAGAAAAACAGCGAGTTCCGGGAAAGCATCCTGGAATCATTCCAGAACAGGGTCGATGAGATGAAGGATCTTTTCTCCACGGTCACCGAAGAAAACAAGGTCATAATCGAATCGATATCCGACGTGCTGGCCGAGAAGACGGAAGATCTCGAAGTCAAGATAAAGGAAGGTGACCAGACTATAGAGACTTTCAGAAATGAAGTCTCAGACTGGAAAGAATCCCTCGCCAGCAAGATGGACACCATGGAAGAGGGGGTGACCGCGAGCAGGAATATGGTCGAGGAGCTCTCCGGCAAGCATTCCGAGATCATAGAAATGGTCGAAAACCAGGAAAAAAGCCTGGCCGAGGAGGAAAAGAAGCGCAATATCCACAAGGCCAGAAGGCTCAACAACGCCGGAGTTATGGCTTATCACAACGGCCAGTACGAAAAGGCCGAAGACCTGTTCGATAAATCGATCAAGCTGGATCCCGAATTCACGGAAGCCTACAACAACCTCGGCCTGACCTATACCGAGATCAACGAGGAAAACAAGGCCACCGATGCATTTAAGAAAGCCATCGAACTTAATCCCGACCTCTCAACCACCTACAACAACCTGGGCTACGCGTTCTACCGCCTGGGCTCATACTCGGAAGCGATCGAGATGTACAACGAGGCTATCGGAAAGAGCAAGGATAATAGTACCGCTTACACTAACCTGGGAAACGCCTATTACAGGCTTGACCGGATAGAGGAAGCTCTGAAGGCCTGGGAAAAAGCGCTCGAGATCGATCCGGGTAATGAAAAAGCGAGAATTAATCTGAAAAGATTCCACGCGGAGGAGACAGAGGCGAACGAACAGCCCGCCGGGTGATCAGGCGAATCTACCGGCAAAATTCAGGATACCACTAAAAGCCCGGCCCGCTTTCAGCGCGGGGCCCCCCGGTTCCGAAAGGCAGCCGGTATATCTATGGCTTGGAAAAACCCAGCTTTCTGACCCTGACCGCCTGAATACCCCTGATCTTTTCCTCCAGATCGTATTCCACGTACTCGCCTTCGCTGAGGGTCCTGAACCCTTCACCCTCTATATCTGAATAATGGACCAGAATGTTCCGGCCGTCGTCCTGTCTTATAAAACCGTAACCCTTGTTCTCATTAAACCATTTTACCACACCGTGTTTCACTGTGGTCCTGTCCCCCCTCCAAATGATAAGTAGTGAATCCAAGTGAGCCGTTTCCAACCGCTTTCAGTACGTGGCGCCAATCATCCTTCCCCGGCGAGAGGCGTTCAGAAAAGCCGTTCCGCAGTCCCGGCTTGGCTTTCAGTGTACACCTCAAGACGAGTATTTTCAATACCATTATTGAGATAACCGCCTGAAGACAGGCGCCCGATGCTTAAGATCCTGGAACCGGAAAACAAACCGCCTGAAATCTGTTATGCCTGATATCAGCCTATTTGGAATGATATCCCTGGAGACCCCGGTGATCTCGACACCCCCATATCATATAAGGCCATGCTTATAGGTTATTATACTACGATACCAAAGCCTCCCTTTTGGCACTGTTCTTGCGAAAACCAAATTACGGATAGCTATTTATGCAAAGGCGTTTTAATAAGATGTCCAGATTACAGATACCATACAACGGCGTTATTTACGCTCCCACAGATTACGAGGAATCGGAGTTCAACTCTCTCCTCGCCGAACTGATAGAGAGAAGCCGTAAAGCCCCGTTGGTGCTGGAAGTCTTCAACAACTATATCCAGTACCTGGTATTCATTCGGGAGGGACAACTCTACTGGGCCAGCCAGCACACCGGAGACGGATTGACAAACATCAGAGTAAAGGATTTCTTCGCAAATATAAAATCGACCCAGTTTCCCCGCCTTATAGTCTATGATACCTCAGTGGTCCTCTTTCATTCTCTTCTGGTCTATGTCCAGAGGGAGCCGGAGCTCAGGGTCAGTTCCTCCCTTATAGACCTGGAAGAGCTGCTGGACAAGACCGAATCCCAGAGGAAAAACGCCCTGGTGGCGGCTTACCAGCCGGATCATCTGGTTCTTCTCAGGTACAAGGACTCCCGGCCCGTCTCCTGTTTCAGCGATAACCGCCTGATAAGCGCCAAGGAGGAAAATCCCAGAGAGGAATTCCTGGTAACCACCTACACCCGTTCCGCCCACCGCCATTTTGAGATAAGCCTGTACACTGACCTGGTGGTCGAAAGAGCGGAGGATTCCAGGCCCATTCCCACCGAATTCCTTAACAACATAGCCTCATTTTACCTCAGCGAACCACCCAAGCTGGTGGTTAAATTAAAGGACCGGCCGCTTAAAACATACCAGTTCATAGGAAAAAAGCTCACGATAGGCCGCCTTCCCGAGAACGATATCGAGATCGACAACCTGAGCGTCTCCAGAAAGCACGCCCGAATATCGACTTCACCCCGGGGGTACATACTTAAAGACCTGGGCAGTAAAAACAATACCTACCTTAACGGGAAACAGGTGGAAGAGGCCAGGCTGCGCGACGGCGATACCATCACTATAGGAAAGTACCAGATAATATTCAAGATTCCCGCTCCAGCATCCAGCACCACGGAAAGAATGGATCAGACAGTTATCATACCTGACTTCCGGAAGGATTCCGCAGAAGACGGTCCGCGAAGCGCCGGCAAAGGAAAGCCCGCCCGGCTCTTTCAGAGATCCAGCCAGACCGAGCATCTTCTGGACAGGAATACTACCCGGATCGGCAGGAGCAGAAGAGACGACATCCGCTTTGACGGACTCTTCGCACCCAGAATCGAACTGGAAATTTGTAGAAATAAGAGCGATTATACGTTAAAGAAGATTAAAGGGAAAAAACGCGTCACGATCAACGGCGAAGCCATGGAGGAAAAGGTCCTTGAGAAGGAAGACCTCATCACCGTGGGCTCCGAGGAATTCGTCTTTAAGGTTTAGGCCGGGATAAAGAGATGAAATTTCTTGTATTCTCAGACATTCATGGAAATCTTGAAGCTATCGAGGAGGTCCTCGGCCGGATAGATGTCGTTGGCCCTGATATGGTGGTATGCCTGGGAGACGTGGTGGGGTACGGAGCGGATCCGGGAAAGTGCGTGGAACTGGTCCGGAAACACGCCGACATAATCATAAGCGGCAACCACGATATGGCGGCGACCGGCCGGATTCGAACCGATGGTTTCAATCCCTCAGCTCGAGAAGCTATAAAATGGACCGCCGCCACGCTCGAACCGGATCATATATCGGCGCTGAGAACGAGTGTCCCGATGCGCCGATATGAAGACTGCCTGTTCACTCACGCCACGCCTATATCACCCCTCGACTGGGAATATGTCTATACAGTTGCCCAGGCCAGGGAAATCTTCCTGAATTTCAGCGAGAAATTCATCTTTATAGGCCACACCCACATTCCGGCGATCATAAGATACACCCGGGAGCAAAGAGCCGTATCTGTGGGAAAAACCCTGGTGGAGGTCGAGCCGGAGTGCAGGTATCTTATCAACACGGGAAGCGTCGGACAACCCCGAGACGGCTCTAACGGGGCCTGCTACACCATACTCGATACCTCCAGGGGTATCATCGATCAGAGAAGAATCAATTATGATTTCTCGAAAGCCCAGGATAAGATCCTTAAGGCCGGATTGCCGGAAATACTGGCGGCCCGGCTGGCAAACGGAGAATGATATGGGAAACAGCAATAACTACCAGATATTGAACACGATCGCCACAGGAAGCACCGCAGTGCTCTATAAGGCGATCCAGACCTCTCTGGACAGAAAAGTGGTTGTCAAGAAGCTGCACGCCCACCTCACCGGCGATCCCGATTTTACCAGGCGGTTCGAACTGGAGGCCAAGACGGCCGCCAGCCTCGATCACGAAAATATCGTCCGAATAATCGATTCAGGGGTGATGAAAGGCAATTATTTCATCGTTATGGAGTATATCAACGGATCCAGCCTCAAAGAGCTGTTGGACGATGGCGCCGTGATGAATGAGGAGATCGCCCTTCTGATCGCCCACCAGATCTGCCTGGGTCTTGAGCACGCCCATCAGAGGGGAATCATTCACAGAGATATCAAACCGGCCAATATAATGATATCCAGAGAAGGTATGGTGAAGATAACCGATTTCGGGCTCGCCAAGCTTAAGAAAGCGGGCATTCAGCAGACCGTAGCGGACACCCTGGTCGGAACGCCCCTCTACATGTCACCCGAGCAGGCCATCGGAGAAGGATTAGACAACAGAAGCGACATCTTCTCTCTGGGAACCATCTGCTACGAAATGGTATCGGGAAAACAGCCCTTTACCGGGGATAACTACGCCGCGGTTATTCAGAATATAATCTCCGGTACGGTCACCCCCCCATCCAGGCTGGTTGAAGTGAGCGGCGAGGCTGAGCAGATAATCATGAAAGCGCTTTCCCGCCGGCCGGCGAAGAGGTTCAGATCCGCCGGGGAAATGGCCGCTCACATAGAGAATCTCCTGGGAAGGGAAAAGGTTCTTTCAGCCAGGAGGATCCTCAAGCGTTTCGCTTTCGGGGGAGGCGGACTCGATTCCTATCTGGATAAGCCTCCGAAGACCAAGAAGAAAAAGAGAAAATTGATTCCGGCAGCCGCCGCCCTGGCGGTGGCGTCCGCGTTAGCTCTGGGGATTTTCCGTCCTGTAATGACAGGTGAGATAATCGCGGAAATCAAGGAGGCGGTATTCAGGAACCCGGCCGCGCCGGCCGAAAGAATCCTGTCCGCCCAGAACCAGGGACTGGGCCCCCAGGTCCAGATTCTGGACGCGGCAGCGGACACTTTCAGGAACCGCCCGGAGAAAATCGATACCGCGTCCTCTGCCCCGGCCGGAGAGGTTGTCGCCGATACGGCGGGCACGGCCCTCCCCCCGCCGGAACCGGCCGAACCCGAAACATTAATCGTCGAGGTGCCGGTACCAGTGGAAGAGAAGAAGGAAGCGCCGGTCGAAGCCGCCCCAAAGAAGCCGGAAGGGCTGATCGACATCCATGTCAAGCCCAAGGCGGCTATCTATATAGACGGCAGGCAGAGGCTGTTCGGAAATCACCTGGGCCCCATGCCCCTAACCTCGGGAAGGCACTCTATCCTTATCAAGAGATCCAGTTACAAGAGCTACTCTGAAGTCATAACCGTGAAAAAGGATGAACTTTCCAGAAGGAGGATAACCCTGGAACGGGTCAAAGGAGAAATCGCCTTTGATACACAGACCGGGGTCCGGATCTTCGTTGACGGCAAGATGATGGGAATAACTCCGGTCTCCCGGCCGATTTCCCTCCCTTCGGGAACTCATCTGGTGAAACTGGAAAAAGACGGATATATTCCCTGGGAAAACAGGGTGGAAGTGCAGCCCGAAAAGACCATCACTCTAAGCGTCTCGCTGGTCCCCGAATAGAAACCAGCCCCCCGAAGACCAAAAAAAAGACGCTGGAAACTGAAACTATTTTCCTTTCAAGGCGTATTACTAATGTGAAGGCGCTTCGCGATTCGCGCCGCACTTAAGGTAGCCGAAGCTTCCCGGTTTTCAGAGAGAAGCAGGCTGCCGGCGGGGAGCATGGTTTACAGTGTTCCCGGTTTTTCCTTACCTGATTCCGGGGCGGCCCATAAGGCCGCCCCTTTTATTTAACGCCCAGATCTTCGAGCATCTTTACGTAGCTGCTGTATCTGTCCCTGGATACTTCCCCGCTCTCCACGGCCCCCTTTACCGCGCATCCCGGTTCCTTGTAGTGCAGACAGGTAGAGAAACGGCAACTTCCCAGATAATCGGCGAAATCCCTGAAATAATACTGAAGTGAATCTTTCTTCACCAGCTCGATTCCAAACTCCCTGATTCCGGGAGTATCGCCCAGATATCCGCCCGGGATGAGAGGGTGAAGCTCGAAATGGGTGGTAGTGTGGCGGCCCTTTCCGCTCTTTTCGCTCACCTTTTCCACCCTGAACTCCAGATCGGGCTGCAGGCGGGCGATGATCGAAGTCTTTCCCGAACCGGAAGGCCCCGCCATAAGAGATTTCCGGTCCTTCATAAGTTCACCCAGCGAGTCGATATCAGCTCCGGTCAAAGCGCTGCAGAAAAAGACACGGTACCCCATGTCCCGGTACGGTCCCATCTTCACCTGGAGTACCTCTTTATCATCGGCCAGATCGATCTTGTTAACGCATATCACGGGCGTGATATTTCCATACTCGGCGGACACTATCATCCTGTCGAGAAGCCTCAGGTTCAGGTCGGGGCGCTTCACCGAATGCACAAGAAAAACATAATCCAGGTTGGCTCCCAGAATCTTCTTCTTCCTGCCGCCCGAGGAGCTTCTGGCGAATATCGACCTTCTCTCCCCCACCGACACTATCAGTCCGGTCCGTCCGCTGCTTCCCCGCGCTCCTTCAAGCCTGAAATCCACATTGTCTCCCACCACCGGCAGAACCTCTTCCGGATTATCTTCAAGCCTGAACTTTCCACGGAGAACGCAGGGAACCTCCTCCTGCCCGCTCACCACGTGGTAGTAAGCTCCCTTGATCCTTATTACGAAACCACTATCAAATACTTCATTTTCCATAAGATTTTGTCCGGAATCTTTTTTGTTTTAAGAGACAGTAGATTATATTACAATTTCTTTACATAAAAAACATTTGTATAAGTAAGGATTTATTGTTATACAAAAAGAGTATAAGGTGAACATCAAAATAAAGGAAGACATGGAAACTGAAAAATTGCTAACCCTCTTCGATCCTCAACTCTGCATTTTTAATCTCCGGTCAAAAAAGAAGTTAAGCGCGCTCAAGGAGATGGTCGGCCATCTCTACGAACAGGGAAGAATATCCGACGAAGACCTGATTATGAAGATGCTCAAGAACCGCGAAAGCCTGGGAAGCACCGGGCTGGGAAAGGGAGTGGCTTTCCCCCATGGTAAATCCCTTGCTATAAAAGAAGTCGCGGTTCTGTTTGCCAGATCTTCCCAGGGAGTGGATTTCGACGCCCTGGATGATAAACCGGTTCACGTGTTCTTTCTGATACTGGCCCCCTCAGACAGGGGGGCGGAAACTTATCTTGAACTGCTCAGCGACCTGCTGGGAATCATAAAACAACCGGACAAACTTGAAAAACTTCTAAAAGCGGATGATTTTTCATGCCTTGCGAAAATCCTGGGAGGTCAGGAAAATTGAAGGAAGAATTCAGGCTCTTACTGGCCCTGCAGGACCTGGATATAATGATCAGAGAGGTAAAGGATAAATCAACCTCCGACGAACTGAAGAATATGGGTTTTAAGTTATCAGGCCTGGATGAATTGAAACAGGCCCGGTCAGAACTCGCCAAGAAGATCTCTACCGGCATACTGAACCGCTACGAAAAACTTGCCGGACGTTACAGCCTGGCTATTCTTCCGATAACAGGGGACAAGTGCCTGGGTTGTTTCGTCAAGCTTCCCACCTCCTTCTTTTCATCAAAGACCAAAGACGATATCCTCACCTGCGAGAACTGTGGAAGGATGTTATATATTCCCTGATCTGACCTGGTCATCCCTGATGGGAAAATAAGAGCGAACCCGCGAATCTGCCGCCCCTGAATACTTGTTGCGAAATTCACCGTGCTGTTGTAAAATTCCTTACCGGGTAAAGAATCTTAACGTACGGGGAAGCAAGTGGCCTTACAGACGGGGAACAAGACCAATTCGAGATTTCAGATAGACAGCAAGCTGAAAGAGTGCCGGCCCTGGACGGGATACCGGGCAACTGATCTTCTCAACGGAAATAACTACCATCTTTTTTCCCTGTCCCTGCCGGAGAACCTCTCCATATCACTTGAAGATCTGAAGATGAGAAACCGGTTGTTCTCGCGAACAAGCTCCGTGAACCCGCCGGTCCTCTCCCTGGAAAATGAAGCTGGTAAGATAATATTCCTTCTTCCCAGCGTGAATCTAAAGGGATTGAATGACACTCTAAAGAGCGCTGGCGCGGAAGTAAGGGCTAAACTCCTCAGAGAAATAACAGGGACGGTTATTCCCGCGTGGAAGAGCGGCCTGTACTTCTCAAACCTGACCTTGGAATCCATCGGCATAATTGAAGGTTCTCCGGTGATTCTTCCAACCGCCTATCTTCTTCCCCGGAAAGTCATCGAGTTGATAACTTTCGATTCCGAAACCGCCCCGCATCCACTCCTTTCAGACCTGGCAGGATTGAGTGGCATATTCGGCCAGTTCGCGGAATTTTTCGACGGCGTTGATAAGAGTGAGTGCGCGGACATAGCCGATGAGCTGGAAACTCTTTCGGGAGCCTTTCAGCCGGAAGGCTTTTTCAGGACTATGTCGGCTTTAGGCTCATTTGCTGGAATTGAATCCCGGTTGAAAATACTTCCCGCCGGCCCTGAATGGATGGTGGATCCTTTCGAAGGATTCGAAGATAAAATAAGGACGGAAGCTTCCAGGATAAAAAGCGGCGGCGGCCGTCTAATCATTCTGGAAGGGAAAAACGGCGCCGGCAAAAGCTCCCTTCTCAAGATCGCTGAAAAGATATTGGTAAAAGAGGAAAAAGTCGCCGGAAAGTATCTTCAGCAGGATGAAATCTTCTCCGCGGAAGCGCAGCCGGGACCCGACTCCTTCAACAAACCCGACTGTTTCTTTATTGACGACCATCTGCAGGAGCCTATCCTCTGCTGCTATATAGCCCACCGGGCGTCCCAGCTGATCAAAAAGGGCAAGTCGGTAATATGCGCGGTCGGGGAAGACACCCCTGTTTTCTTTACAGAATCCATGGAGGCTGAATGCGCCAGGGAACAAATACCGATCTCAAAAATCGAAATACCCTTTCCGGACGAAAGTAAAAAGAGGGCTCTTTTCTCAAAGAGGGTCGAATCCGGGGAATCGGCGGAAATAATGAACTCGATAAATCTGAACCAGAAACCTGTCTGGATAGATTACTGCCTCACATCGGCCCTGAAAGGCTGCGCGCATGAAGGCGCGTTCGAACGGGGAATGATCATGCGGTGCCTGACTGAAAGAGAAAGATCGGTTCTCAATTTTATCGCTGTTTTCAGGTTCGAGATACCGCTGGCGATTCTGACGAAAGTCTATTCCATATTCGAAGACGAGTTCTATGAAATACTCCAGAAGCTTATAAACCTGGGCCTGGTCACAGAATCTTTCGGAAGATCGAGCCTGTCAGGCTGCCAGCACTGCCTTCTCTTCGGCCTTAGCAGCCGGACACTGATAAATGAAATACTCAAATCTGATAACGGAGACAGGCAGAAGCAGCTTCATTCCAATATCGCTGTGATACTCAAGGAAAAAAGCGGGATGCCCCCGGCCTATAACCTCTATCATCTCGCCTCCAGCGGGGAAAAAGCGGTGGCCGCGGCCAGATGTTACGAGACTTTTCGCAGATTCCTGGGAAACAACCAGGGCGGCGCCGTTGAATGCCTGTTCAGGAGCTTTGTCGAGATGGGCCTTGACCGCCATCTGCCCGTGGAAATGTATTCCAAGCTGCTCATCAAGATCGGCACCCACTTTTCCAATTCAGGGCAGTTCCTCGAGGCCAGGAAATATTTTGAAGACTGCAGAAGGATCATCGAAGAGAGAGATCAGGGCAGAAAGCTCAGGTCGATAATGGTCGAAGCGATCAGAAAGGAATGCGAGATACTGGAGAAGAGGGGCGATTTCCTCAAGGCTGAACAGTTGCTCGAAGGAGTAATAGACACCCACTCGGAACACTGCACCACCAAGGAGCGTTGCAGGCTCCTGAACGACCTTGCCTGGGTATACTACCGCCTGGGGCAGTTCGACGAATCCTGGAAGAGATGCCTGAAAGTCCAGAAGCTGCTGGACAAGAAGCAGTGCCCCAGCGAGCTGGCCCAGTCTTACAACCTGATGGGGACCATAAACTGGAACAGGAGCAGGTACGAGGAAGCCGTTCTGTGCCATGCCCAATGCCTGAACCTGAGAGAAGAGAGCAACGATATGGCAGGTATCGCCTCCAGCTTCAACAACCTCGGACTGGTCTACCGTTCCACCGGAAGAATAAACGAGGCGATCGACTCTTTCACCAAAAGTATGAAGATCAAGCAGAAGATAAACAATCTTCCGGGCCTGGCGGCGGCACATCTGAACATATCCCTGACCTACCTGGATATCGAGGACTTCGAGAAAGCCAAGGAGGACTGCGAAACGGCTTGCCGGCTGGCCGAAGACACCGGCAATCAGCAGCTTCTGGGTGAAGCTTACGGAACTCTGGGTGAAATATACTTCCGCAGGGGCGATTACTCCAGGGCCAGGGATTATTATTTCAGGGATCTTCATATCTGCAGGGAGACCAAATCCATTCGTGAAGAGGCGGTCATTCTTCGAAGGATGGCCCAGCTTCACCTGGAGAACGGGGATATGGACAAAGCCGAAACCCTTCTGGAGAAGGCCGGGAAGCTGAACGTTAGAATCGGTTCTCACCTGGAAACAGCCCTGCTTAATGAGCTGGAAGGCCAACTGCAGATAAAGAAGGGAAGACTGAAATCGGGACTGGAGAAGCTGGAAGGAGCCAGCCTGGAGCTCTCACTGCTGGGCAGGAAGAATGTCGCGGCCAGGATAGCCGCCGAGCTAGGCGAACTCTATCTGGCTGAAAATAACGAACCCCTGGCCCGGGAATACCTTCTAAGATCAATCTCCCTCGCGGAAAAAAACCAGGCCCTTCCCGCCAGAATAGAAAATCTTGAGAGGCGGCTCAACCGGATCTCAGACCCGGCCGAGGGAGCTTCCAACTCCGGAGAAAGAAATTACATGACACTCTGCCGGGCTATCTCGATGATCAGAACGATAAAAGAACCGGAGAAGCTCCATGACAATATTCTGAAGATAGCCATCAAGATCACCGGCTATGACCGGGGATTCATAGCGCTCAGGACCGGCCCTTCCGGAGGATACACCATCCTTGCCTCATCCCTTCATTTCAAGAACAAGGAGCTGATCGAAGATGAAAACATCAACTCGGTCATCAACATCGCCAGGCAGCTCGGTTATACTCTGGACACATCCAGAATCAGTATTCCCCTGGACAAGGTGAGCGACAGGTTTGTGGCTGATCATCCCAGGATCCTCTGCGTGCCCCTGAAATTCGGCGGTGACGTAAAAGGTTGCCTCTACCTCGATTCCCGAAAGCCGGGGGTTTCCTCCAAATTGAGCGAAAGAAGCCTGCTTCTGGCGCTTACTCAGCAGCTGGCGACCGGCTTGGAAAGATCGTTGATGAACAAGATAATCTCTTCACCCTCCCAGAGCGCCGCGTCGGGGGACGGAAAGAAACCGGGTACCACGGCCAACTACGAGAATATAATAAGGCAGTCGGCCTCTATGGCGGCGGTCTGCGAGCTGGTGGACGGAGTAAAGGAAATGGATACAACGGTTCTTCTTACCGGCAAGAGCGGAAGCGGAAAGGACCTGATAGCCAAAACGATTCATTATACCAGTTCCCGAAAGGACTTTCCCTTTCATTCGATCAACTGCTCGGCCCTTCCCAGAGAACTTCTCGAAAGCGAGCTGTTCGGTCACGAGAAAGGTTCGTTTACCGGAGCCCACAAGCAGAAGATCGGGCATTTCGAGTCGGCCGGCAGGGGTACCATATTCCTGAACGAGATCGGCGACCTCCCCCTGGACCTTCAACCGAAGCTTCTTCACACCATAGAGGAAAGATACTTCTTCAGGGTGGGCGGCACAAAAAAGATCAAAACAGCCGCCAGGATCATAACCGCGACCAATAAAGACCTCAAAGAACTGGTAAAGAGAGGCAAGTTCAGAGAAGATCTATACTACAGGATCAATATATTCCCCATACCGGTCCCCCCCCTTAAAGAGAGAAAAGAGGATATAGAACCACTCTGCAGTCATTTTCTGGATGTCTACTGCAAACTTTACGACACTCCGCCGAAGAACTTCTCCCCGGAGGCGATGATGTGTATCAAGAAATATCACTGGCCTGGAAACGTAAGACAGTTGGAAAGCACTATAATCCGGCTGGTAATAGTCACCGAGAACGACGTTATAAATGTCGAGGACCTTCCCGAGAACATAGTTCAGTATACCAGGGGTTACAACGAGGAAATATCCACAAACCTGGAAGACCGGATATCGGAACTTATCGAGAACACCGGCCTCTCCCCCACCGACCCGATCCTGCCCAGAATCGAAAGCATCATCATAAAGAAGGTCGTGGAAAAAACAGGTAATATCAAGAAATCCGCCGCGTTTCTGGGAATCTCAAAACCCACCTTATATAAACGGCTGAAAAAACAATGAAAAGAAACGTAGCTCGAGGAAACTTCCTGCTGATCAAGATCATAACCGGCATCTTCGTGGCCCTTCTAGCCATTTACATTCCGCTCAAGATATATATAGCCAAGTCTGAGAAAGACTGGCCCGAAAACGCGGAGGCCCGCCTGGAGATATACGTTACAGGAAGATTCGGGCTGGGTTCTGAACCGGGAAGCCGGCTGGCGGAGCTGGGAGAGCTGAAGGATCTTATCGCAAAGAACAGGGATGAAAAACCCATGCTGCTGGTTGAAGCCTGCGGGTCAGGATGTTGCGGGAACGAAATCCACCAGGGGTTTCTCTTTGACGAACCGGCCTGGAAAAGGATTACTGAAATCGGTTACGACACCATAGTTCCGGGAGCCGCGTGTCCCGGGCGCAAGAAGGAGGATTATTTCAGAAGGCTGATCGATTATTCCGGCCCAAACATCCTTCTGGCCCCGGCGAATCTCTTTCCGGGCAGTCAGGTGACCGGCTCTTTAAAGAAGGAAGCTGTTGTCGAACTGACTCTGACCGACATCACCGGGGGGGAATCGATCGACATGAAGGCCGGAATATTCTGTGTTCTATTCACCGATTCCATATACCGCGGATATGACCGGAACAAACCCTTCAACCTGATCGATCCGAGAATGGCCGCTCTGGAGACGGCCGCTTCCATGAAAAAGAAGAACATCGGTCTGGTCATGGCCCTCTGCAGCGCGGACGAGGGTTCAGGCGAGGCTCTGGCGGCGGAGGTCCCCGGCGTCGACCTGGTGGTCAACTACACCGAAACCGCCGGCCCCACCGCCCGCCGCGTAACAGGCGGCTCCCTACTTGTCAATCTGGACAATGAAAGCGTTTTAAGCAGGATCACGGTCACTATCACCGCGGATTCTCTTAGTGCGGTTGTCAATGAAATAGAAAGAGGAGGATAAAACTTGCTGCTTTCCACTCTTAAGAAATACCTGGACGAAGAACTGAATATAGAACAGTTCGCCGGCGACTCTTCCCTTAACGGACTTCAGGTGGAAGGAGCCGGAAAGGTGGCCAGGGCGACACTCGCCGTGGACGCCTGCAATCTCTCTATCAGAAAAGCGGTAGCCAACAGATCCCAGATACTTATAGTTCATCACGGGCTTTTCTGGGGAGGCCCGGTGCCGGTCACCGGCATTCTCAGAAAAAGACTGGCGCTGCTGCTGAAAAACCACCTCTCCCTCTATGCCGCCCACCTTCCCCTGGACTGCCATCCCCGAATAGGCAACAACGCCAGGCTGGCCGATATGCTCAAGCTGGAAAAAGCAGAGACTTTTGGAAATTACAAGGGGCTTGACCTGGGGATCATGGGCCTTCTGCCCCGCCCCATAACCCCGTCCGGATTCGCCAGAAAGACAGGAAAGCTGCTCTCTTCCAGAGCGGAGGTCTTTCCCTTCGGGGGCAAGAAGATATCCAGGCTGGCCATAGTCTCGGGAGGGGGGGCGTCTCTGGCCCTGCAGGCCGCCCGGGCGGGATGCGACGCCCTTCTTACCGGCGAACCGGCCCACTCAGCATACCACCCCGCCAGGGAAGCCGGAATCTCACTGATCTGCGGTGGTCACTACGCCACAGAAACGGTCGGTATCAAGGCCCTGGGAGAGCTGATCTCGAGTAACTTCGGCATGGAAACCGTATTCGTGGACATTCCCACCGGTTTATAGTAAACTCCGGTTGTACACGGTCATCCTCGAATGATATTTATTGAATAAAATCCACGAAAGGGGTTCAGGTTGAATAACTATAAAAAAACGGGGGTTGTTTTTGCTGTAACTATATTAATCGCGCTGTCTTTTCCCGGCCGAAGCCGTCCGGAGCCCGCCTCCGGAGACAGGCTGACTTACTACCCTCTCAGAACAGGCCTGCTGTCATACCGCTTTATAAGCGAAGTGGATGACGCCGCCGCGGTATTCGTAAACCCGGCCGGGCTGGGAGCCAGAGAGATCGGCTCTTCCATACTGAGAGGTTCATATGAATACGACAGGCTGAATGAAGCCACTTTAGGAATATGCACACCCAGCCTGGGACTGGGTTATTCCTATGTGGACAGAGCCGGCTACCAGTCCCGGGCTTTGCATCTCGGCGTTGGAGCAAAGCTGACCAGGGGCCTCTTTCTGGGATCATCCCTGAGATGGCATAACTCGGATGTGGCCAAGGACAGCGCTCCGTTCACCTTTGATATCGGGTTTATGGCCAGGCCCTCCCGCTATCTCTCTATAGCGGGAGTATGGGAAAACTCCAACCAGCCTGGTTTCGCGGGGGAAAAGCTGGAAGATTCCTTTACCGGAGGGATATCGATAAGGCCCCTCACCGACAGGTTGACCCTCTCCGCGCAGGGCAGATTCAGCGAGGAGGACAAACCGGGCTGGCAGGCCGGCGGCAGCTTTCAGATTCTTCCCGGCCTGGAACTTTTCGGCTCCTACGGAAGAGAGAATATACCGCTGACGGATGAAACTTACGAGGAATTCACCGCCGGAGCCGCTTTTACATTCGGGGCTACCACGGCCAGGGCGGCCACCAGCTCCAGGCCGGAAGCAAATTATGACTACAGCGCGAACTCCTTCTCGCTGGAGAGAGCCTTCGGCTACAGGAAAGACGCTCTCTATCACCGCGGCCGGTTCGCTGAGATCACCATCGGGGGCAGTTACGTTGATGAAGGGGGCGGATTTCAGTTTATGGGAAACGGGGGAAAAGATCTCCACTCGCTTCTCAGGCGCCTCAGGAGCGTGCGGGAAGACGATGATATCGACGGCCTTCTGCTCAGGATAAAGAATCTGAAAGGCGGGTTCATCGGACCGGTGAGCGCGTCGCTGAACGAGATAAGGGAATCTGTCAGAAGGGTCACTGAATCCGGAAAGCCGGTGGTCGCCTATCTGGTCAACGACGGAAGCGCCGCCGAACTCTACCTGGCATCGGCGGCCGACCGCGTAGTGATGCCCGACCAGGTCACCATCGGCATGATAGGAGTCTCTCTGGAAGTGAACCGGATGAAGAGAATGTTCGAAAAATTCGGGGTAGAATGGAACCACACCACAGCCGGAGACTACAAATCGACCTTTCATACCCAGTATACCGACACATCCACCTCTGTACAGGAAGAGGAGCTTCAGGGACTGGTCGACGAAGCCTACCGCCTGATGGTGAACACGATAGCGGAAGGAAGAGGAATCGACCGCGCGAGGATGCTGGAACTCGCCGACGGGAGGATACTCACCAACCAGGAGGCTATCGACTACAATCTTGTCGACGATATCGGCTGGGAAAAAACGGCCAGGAAGAAGCTTGCGGAGATATCCGGCTTGAAGGATGAAGGGGATCTTGACACCAGTGAGTTTCACGGAAGAAAATACTGGAAAAGAGAATGGGCGCCGCCCGCGTCGGTGGCGGTGGTCGGGGCTTACGGGGGCATAAAGACCGGAAAGAGCGGCGTCAACCCTTTCACAGGCGGAAGGACCATGGGAAGCGCCTCCGTGGTCAAATCTCTGAAATCGGCTGCGGGCTACCCGGGCGTCGCCGCGATAGTCTTCAGGGTGGACAGCGGCGGGGGGTCCTCTCTGGCCAGCGATGAAATACTCAACGAGATAAAGCGTATTCAGAGAGAGGAAAATATTCCGGTCATAGTCTCGATGTCCAACCTGGCCGGGTCGGGCGGCTACTGGATTTCGATGAGCGCTGACGCTATCTTCGCCGACCCCTTCACCATAACGGGCAGTATAGGTGTGGTCATGGCCAAACCGGTCATTCGCGGACTCTATGAGAAACTGGGAGTGACCAACGAAGTCTTCAAGTCCGGAAAGCATTCAGACGCGATGTCACCGGGAAGGCACCTGACTGAAGAGGAAATGGAGATGGTAGAAAGGCACGTGGACATAGTATATCGCAAATTCGTGAAAGAGGTCGCCGATGGCAGGGATATGAAAGAAGATGAGGCGTTGAGGCTGGCCGGCGGAAGGCTCTATTTTGGAACGCAGGCCCGGGAGGTAAAGCTGGTTGACAGGTTGGGCGGCCTTGAAGACGCGATAGAATTCGCCGCCCTGAAGGCGTCGGTGGACGAGGATTACGAGACGGTCTATTTTCCGGCTTTCGACAGATTCTTCTTCGACAAACTGCCCTTTTCTCCGGCGGCTATCGGAACAGCAATATGGAATCTCTTCGGAAAAAATTCCGATTCGTTCGACAAAACAGCAGGCTCCGGTGCTAACTTTTAGGGGCGCCTGGAGCTTAATCGGCCCTGTTCCAGGCGGCCTGATAAGAGGCCGGCTTTTCATCCTCTATCCAGGGCGAGCTTCTTTTCCGGAGGTTCCTCAACCTGTAAGTCTTAACAGCTGTAACAGGATATCAGATTTAAAAATGAGCTTTTTTTATTTTATTTGCTGCTAAGTTGGGCTATTTTGAATAAATGCGATAAATAACCCGCCGCGTTTACAAACGGCCGGCTCGGGATTCCGCAGGTTTTTCAAAGGAGGAAAACTGTGCTGGAAATAGACAAATGCGCGAAGATAATTACAATCGCTTTCATTTTCACCCTCTTACTTGCGGCGCCGGTTCCCTTTGAGAAAACACCCCCCGCCCGGGCGGCCGCCGCTGACGCGGCCGGCCCCGATGGCGGCGGGCAAAACCTAACCGCCGAGCAGACCAGGCTGAATGTCGAATCTTTTGATTATATCTGGAATACGATAAAAGACAGCTTCTGGGACCCCGATTTAATGGGACTGGACTGGAAAGAGATAGGTGAAAGGTACAGACCGCGGGTGGAGAAAGCGGAATCGATGGCCCGGGCGCGCGGCGCGATGAACGAAATGCTGGAAGAGCTGGGTCAGTCCCACTTCGCGGTGATTCCCCGCGAGGCCTATCAGGACATGGGAATCTCCGGAGAGGGGAAAGGGGACCGGGGAGAAACGGGAATCAGGGCAAGGACCCGGGAAGGCAAGGCTCTGGTAGTATCGGTCAGAAAAGGTTCGCCGGCGGAAAGAGCCGGTATCTCTCAGGGCTGGGAAATAACCGCTGCCGGGGGAAAGGAACTGTCCGAGTCGATCGGTAAAATAAAAGAAGAATTCAGGGACAGGGAGTTCGTAGAATACATAATAAACGCAGCCGTCACCGCCAAACTGAGAGGGGAACCGGGGGACACCCTTGTCCTGGACTTTCTGGACGGAGAGAAGAAGCCCAGGAACAGGGAGGTAATACTGGAGGAGCGAAAGGGCGAGGCCCATAAGTTCGGCTACCTCCCGCCTTTCTACGTCTGGATAGATTCGGAAAGATTGGACAACGGGATCGGCTACATCGCGTTCGGCTGCTTCTTCAGCCCGGGCAGGATCATGCCGGAATTCAACAGTGCTATGGCTTCATTTCAGGACGCGCCCGGGGTGATACTGGATCTGAGGGGAAATCCGGGCGGAATAGCGGCTCTGGCTATGGGAATGGCTGGATGGTTCGTCACGGAAAAGGGAAGATACCTGGGAACTCTCACCACCAGAGAAACCTCCCTCAAGCTGGTGATAAATCCCAGGCGGGGTGCTTTCGAAGGTCCGGCCGCCGTGCTGGTGGACGAGATGTCCACCTCCGCTTCCGAGTTTCTGGCAGGGGGGCTTCAGGCGATCGGCCGGGCCAGGGTCTTCGGAGTAAAAACCCCCGGAGCGGCGCTCCCCTCCGTTATAGACAAGCTGGCAAACGGGGACGCCTTTCAGTATGTGATAGGAAATTACGTCGCGGAGGACGGAACCAGGCTGGAGGGAAGAGGAGTGATACCGGACCAGCCGGTAGATCTCTCCAGGGAGAAGCTTCTGAAGGGAAAGGATCCCATCGTGGAAGCGGCGGTCGAATGGATAATGAATCATAACACCGCCCACAAGAATCCGACTTCGCCGGAATAACCGGCAAAAGGAAAGAAAGGAGAAGAGATGAAAAAAGAAGCGCGCTTTAAAAAACCCCGCCCGGCGGGAGGCGCATCACGATTCGTCAGGTGCCTGATCATATTCGCGTTTTCCCTGGCGGTCCTGCCGCTGGAGGCTCTGGAGGCCGGAGACCTGCCTTCGGGCGCGGAGATATGCGACCATTACGTCGAAGTCACCGGCGGCAGGGAAGCTTACGCCGAGACGAACAACAGCGTGTCCAAGGGTAAATTCGCCATGCCGGCGCAGGGAATAGTGATGGATATAACCACTTACACCGCCAGGCCGGACCTTTTTTACACAATCATCGAGTCCCCCGCTATAGGCAAGATAGAAAGAGGGGTTGTCGACGGAGTGGCTTGGGAAAATTCAATGATGACCGGCCCTTCAGTCAAAGAGGGGAAGGAAAGGGACCAGATGATCAACAACGCGGTATTCAACAAGATGGCCAACTGGCGCAAAGTGTACAAGAGCGCCGAATGCACGGCGGATACCACGCTGGGGGGAAAAGAATGCTATAAGGTGATCCTTACCCCGGTCAAGGGACAGGCCCTTACGAGTTACTTCGAGAAGGACTCGGGGCTGCTGGTCATGACAAGCACGATTGTTCACAGCCAGATGGGCGAGATCCCCGCCGAGGTTCACCTGAGTGATTACCGCCAGGTCGGCGACCTGAAAGTATCCTTCAAGAGTACGGTAAAGGTCATGGGGCAGAACCGTGAAATAACCCTGGAGAGCGTAGAGTACGACGTCGACATTCCGGAAGGGACATTCGAACTCCCCGAGGCAATCAAGTCGATAGTGAAACAGAAGGAATCTGAAGGTAAAAAAGCGGAATGACATGGTTTGCCCCGGCCAGCGGACTATGGCGGAGGCCGCCTCTTGAGCGGCTTCCGCTTTATTTATCAAAGCCGGGCAGGGTTTGCCCCGCGGCCGGACTCTCAGTACTGCCAGAGCTCGTAGACTTCCCAGGCGTCCTTTGCCTTTTCAAAACCGTTCTCATCACTCTTCTTTATCCAGTACTTGGCCTTTTTCATGTTCTTTTCCACGCCTCTTCCGCTGGCGTACATCAAACCCAGATGGTACTGGGCCTTGGGTAGCTCGTGCTTTGCGGCCTTCTCGAACCAATCAAACGCCCTGGCGCTGTCCTTGTCCACTCCGCCGCGGCCGTAGTAATGCATAAGTCCCAGTATGAACTGTGCTTCGGCGACACCCTGCTCCCCCGCCTTTTCGTACCACGTGAATGCCGCCTGGTTATCCTTGAGGATCACTATCCCGTCGTAATAGATCCCGGCCAGCTTGAACTGGGCGTCCGGATTACCCTGCGCCCCGGATTTTTCCAGTTCCCTGACCGCCTTTTTGTATTCTTCCGTATCCAGGTAGTAAAGGGCCAGTTCGTACTGGGCTCCGGCGTCTCCGTCATCGGCCTTTTCCTTTAGGGCTTTTATTTCCTCTTCGCTGTAAGCGCAAAGTGTGTCGGCTTCGCCCGCGGCCAGAGCGCTGGAAACAAACAGCAGGCACAGGATCAAAGCCGGCGCGAACCTTAAAAGATCTCTCGTTTTCATCACTGACTCCTATATAATCTGCGTCGGCCTTAAAGCCGCCCCTTGAGGGCGCTTAGCCCGGACCGGCGATACCCTCGGCGCCCGCTGTTCCGGCGCCGCCTGAACTAGATGGTGGGAGCTACAGGATTTGAACCTGTGACTTCTACCGTGTGAAGATAGCACTCTAACCACTGAGTTAAGCTCCCACCCCTTATTTCTCTATTCAGCGTTATAACACGCAAACACGCATAGTTCGTTCCAGCTTGAGAGCCGTTGAGCTTCACAAAATACTATATACGCTTTTCATTCCGTGCGCAAGAATATCTCTCTTATTCATTCTCCCTGTAATTATCAAGGATTTTTCTGGCCTCTTCGAGTTCGTCTTCCCGGACGAAGATCCTGACTTTGCCCATTCCATCGGCCGTAAAGGGGAGGGTTCCGCCCGCCATATCGGATTTGACCATGACATCGATACCCTCCGACTCGAGGATGCTGACTATCATCTTCTCTTCTATCTCGCCCTGAACGGCGGTCAGTTCCACGATGCTGGTGTCGCGTTCTTCATTCATGTCTGGACTCTCCTGCCTGTTTAAAATGTTTTGTAATTCTAACGCCTCGCTTTTATTATAAACAAGAACAAAATAGGAGCGGGGCCGGCTCTCAACCCGCCCCCGCCGATTTCCGGGAAGAACGGAGTGTTATGAACCTTGGAGCCCACATGTCGATATCGGGAGGAGTGGATCTAGCCCTGGACAGGGGCAAAAAGGCAGGCTGCGACGCGGTGCAGATGTTCGTCAAGAGCTCCAACCAGTGGAAGGCCCGTCCCTTACGGGAAGAAGAAATCTCATCTTTCATCGAAAAAAAGAAGGATTACCGCGGGAACTTCCTGATGGCCCACACCAGCTATCTGATAAATCTGGCTTCCCCGGAGACAGCGCAGGAAAAAAAATCAGTCCAGGCCCTCATAATAGAAGTGCAGCGCTGTGAAACGCTTGATATACCCTACCTGGTGCTTCACCCCGGTAGCCACAAGGGGTCCGGAGAAGAAGCCGGTATAGAAAGGATCGCATTCAACCTGGACGCGGTCTTATCGGCGACCAGCGGGTGCCGCGCCACCATACTCCTTGAAACGACGGCGGGGATGGGAAATCACATCGGGTACAGGTTCGAACATCTTTTCAGAATCATGGACAGGCTCAAGGACCCCTCCCGGGCGGCGGTCTGCTATGACACGTGCCATACCTTCGCGGCTGGATACGACATAAGGACGAAGGATAAATACCAGGCGGTATTCGAAGAATTCGACAGGGTGATCGGCCTGGAACAACTCAAAGCCTTCCACCTGAACGATTCCAAGTTCGGCCTGGGTACGATGAAAGACCGGCACCAGCACATAGGAAAGGGCAAGATCGGGAAAAAGGGTTTTTATTTTCTGGTAAACGACGAAAGATTCCTGAAGATACCTATGGTCCTTGAGACTCCAAAAGGACCCGATTACAAGGAAGACAGGGAAAACCTGGCGCTGCTGAGAAGCATGCGCGAGTAAAAACAGATCGATGCTTTCTCGGCGGGGACCGGGCGCCGGCGGTTCAGCCGGCGGTTCGCTGCGCCGGCCGGATTATAAACGTGAATAAGGCGTATTTTCCACCTTCCTCATAGATGGGGATACGGCGGATTGACCGGCCGGATTATAAACGGACATACGGCGGATTTTCCAGCCGTTTTACAAACGAACAAAGGGTGTGTCCTTTATCCGTCTTATAAGCGGGCATACGCCTGATTAAAAAATTAATATCCAGAAGGAGGATTTTATGTACGACGTAGCGATAATAGGATCCGGCCCCGCGGGGCTGACCGCCGCCATATACACCGGCCGGGCGGATCTCAAGACAGTAGTCTTTGAAGGACCCTCGGCTGGGGGGCAGCTTACCATCACCTCTGAGGTGGAAAACTTTCCGGGCTTTCCCCAGGGGGTTCAGGGACCGGAGCTGATGTCCAAGATGAAAGAGCAGGCCGGCAAGTTCGGAGCTGAAATCAGGCCGGGCGAGGTAACCGGCGTGGACCTGAAAGAGTCACCGTTTACGGTTCAGGCCGGCTCGGAGGAATTCGAGGCCAGATCGATCATAATCGCCACCGGTTCCACCGCCCGCTGGCTGGAGCTCGAATCGGAGAAGAAGCTGAGGGGAAGAGGGGTATCCGCGTGCGCGACCTGCGACGGTTTCTTCTTCACCGATAAGGAGGTAGCGGTGGTGGGAGGAGGAGACTCGGCCATCGAAGAGGCTACCTTTCTCACCCGGTTTGCCAGCCGGGTTCACGTGATCCACAGGCGGGATGAGCTTCGCGCTTCCAAGTCTATGCAGAAGAAGGCTTTTGATAACGAGAAAATAGAATTCCACTGGGACAGTTTGGTGGAGGATATTCTGGGAGTAGAACAGAATATAGTCACCGGCCTGCTTCTTAAGAATGTCAGGAGTGGTAAAACGAGCGAACTTCCCCTGGACGGAGTGTTCATAGCGATCGGGCATGAGCCGGCCACCGGTATTTTCAAGGGGAAACTGGAACTGGACCAGAAGGGGTATATAGTAACCGGGGAGAACACCCAGACGTCTGTTTCAGGCGTGTTTGCCGCAGGCGACGTCCAGGATGTAGTCTACCGGCAGGCCATAACGGCCGCCGGAAGCGGCTGCATGGCCGCCCTGGACGCTTTCAAGTGGGTGACCGGCGAGGAGATACCGACCTGGTAAACGATCAGATAGCTCGAGGCAAGATGCCGCGGCAAGACCGGTCATGGGGGCAGAGTGATATTTTTTCGATCCGGGCTGAAGGGCAGGTGGTATTGTAACTATGCCCCCCGGCTATCTCTCGATCCGGGGGCGGCATACTCTGAAACTGTCAGATAATTATTTATCCTCGGCGCAAAAGGGAGTTTGAGATGAAAAGGCATAAAGGTAAAAAGGTCCTGATCACCGGCGGCTCCAGGGGAATCGGCCTGGCCGTGGCCGAGCGCCTGGCCGCCGAGGGAGCCGACATCGCCATAAACTATAAAAGCGACGACGACACCGCCGCGGCGGCGGCGGAAAAGTTGAGAGCGCTGGGCAGCGAGGTCCTCCTGCTCAAGGCGGATGTATCAGATCACAGAGAGATAAAATCGATGTTCGAAAAGCTTCAGGACCAATTCTCCGGACTCGATTATTTTGTCTCCAACGCGGTCTCCGGAGTCCTGGGTCCGGCCGAGAGGATCGGAAGGCTGGGATGGCAGAGGGCTCTTGACACCAACGCCCGCGCGTTCCTGCTCTGCGCGCAGAGAGCTGTCAAGATCTTCGAAGGCGAGGGGTGCGCCATGGTGGCCGTCTCCTCCATAGGAAGCGGCAAGGTGCTTCCGGGGTACGCGGCGGTCGGAGCGAGCAAGGCCGCTCTTGAATCTCTGGTCCGTTATTTCGGCCGGGAGCTGGCTCCCCGCGGAATCAGGGTCAACGCCGTTTCAGGAGGGCCGGTAAAGACCAGGTCGCTGGACTTCTTCCCCGACAAGGAAGAGATACTGGCAGACTGGAAAGCCAGGACTCCATCGGGCAGGATAGCCGTCCCCGCCCAAATTGCGGGTGTGGTCTCGTTTCTTCTCTCCAGGGACGCGGAGTGGATTCAGGGCCAGACCATAGTGGCCGACGGCGGGCTGACCCTCTAGCCGGGGCCTATCTCGTCTTAAAATCTATCATCCTCTCGATAGCGGCCCTGCAGGCGGGACAGAATCCCTGCTCTGTGTCTTTGGAAAACATGATGCAGTCCCGATAGGACCTGTAAAGGCCCTTGGCGGAATAGCCGGCTCCTTCGAAACAGCCGGTAACGCCGGCGCAGGTGGAATCGTCCGGCGTCGGTACCGGAGTGCCTTCATCCATCAGCTCTTTCCACTTCACGTTATCCTTATCCAGAAGCGCGGTGATGTTGGGCTCCCAGGGTTCCACTCCCCTGGGATACATGTCATTGTATGTCACCTTGGAGGAGAAATACTCGTCCGCCAGGCCGGCGAAAGCGTGGCCGAACTCGTGAATGAACACGTATTCTGAATACTGGTTGTCCGATATTCCCGCGGAGTAGAGGTTGAATATCCCTCCCCCTCCGTATTTCTTCTCATTGGCCAGAAGGATTATATTATCGTAGGGGACCTTGGCCGCCATGTCCCTCACTGTCCTGTTATCGCTGACCACCATGTACCTGTCCAGGTCCAGGCTGTTGAATGAAAGTCCCAATATGTTGTCCCTGAAGACCCCTTCTCTGGGATTATCCACTCCCTCGCCGGCGGAAACGCATTCTATCAGCCGGACATTGAAATCCTCTTTCCTGCTTTTGAAAGGTTCCACTTCGAAAAACGCGGCCAGGAGAGTCTCGGCGTCCTCTCTCAGCTT
Source organism: uncultured bacterium (assembly GCA_964488475.1). Lineage (GTDB taxonomy): Bacteria > Krumholzibacteriota > Krumholzibacteriia > Krumholzibacteriales > WJIX01 > CAZAUK01. Next base: position 74,330 of record CAZAUK010000010.1, on the reverse strand, counting down.
GTGGATCCTGTCGCCCGGATACCCGTCTCCCAGAATGACTATATCGACTTTCTTGGGTGGCGGCCCGTTCTTGATCAGCGTCCTGGCCCTGAATCCGGAGTACCTGTTTTCAGTAGTAACGTGATAACCGGAAGGGTCGATTACCGTATCGAAAACATTCACGAAACGGTTTTCCCTGTCCCGGCGGTCTATTCTTATCTGAACCGCTCCCCTGGGAAAAGGCATCACCAGAGTCTCGTGAAAGGTGGCGGACTCCCCCTCCATCGCCTCATCGGTGGTAATCCATTCGCCGAAGATGGAGCTATATCCCCGGGAGAATATAAGGTCATTGGTCCGTGCGTCGAACACCCTCAGCAGGTACTGGCCCAGATTCAGGGTATCCACCAGTGAGCGGGGATTTCCTCCCCAGTAAGGCTCTCTTATGATCTGGTCCACACTGAAGATCTCCACCTCTGCCCGCCCGGTATGGTAAAGGTCCACCCGAAGGCAACCATCCTCGAAGTACCTGTCAAATTTCCCGCTCTGCGCCGCCGCGCCGGCCGCCAGGACCAGAACGATTGCCGCAGCGATAAGGATCCTTCTCATCGAAACCTCCATGGTTTTTCTCATCGATACCTCCAAGGTTTTTCTCATCGAAACCTCCAAGGTTTTTCTCATCGATACCTCCAAGGTTTTTTATTTATATAACCGTTCTTAAAAGCCTCTTGTTAATAACCGGCGGTTTCACCGCGGCGCCTGGCGCTGACACTGGACTGCATCAAAATAACCATCTCTCCCTGACCCCGGCGAATCTTATGACTCCGTGTTTAAGTTAAATATATAATTCTATCTGGATTTTTCCACACCCACCCTGCGGCAGAGTTCTTCGATGGAGCACTTGCTGCACAGGGGCGAGATCGGCCTGCAGACCTTTTTTCCGTAAGAAACCAGGAGATCGTTTATCTCTATCCAGTGTTTTCTGGGAAGGACCGCCCGAAGCGCGAACTCGCTCTCCTTTGGATTCGCCGACCTTATCACACCCAGCCTGTTCACGATACGGTGAACGTGAGTATCCACGCATATGGCCGGCCTTCCAAAACCCTGGGAGATTACCAGGTTGGCAGTCTTCCGTCCCACACCGGGCAGGGTCAGAAGCTCGTCCATGGTTTCCGGCACCTTGGAAGCGAATTTCTCCACCAGCATCGCGGAAAGCTGCTTTATAGACCTGGCCTTGTTATTGTAGAATCCGGCCGGATAGATCGCTTCCCCTATCTCTTTCTCGGAAAGGGCCGCCATAGCGGCGGGGCTGCCCGCCAGCGAGAAGAGGCGTTCGCTGGATCCGGCGGTCACTTCATCCTTTGTCCTCGCGCTTATCACCGTGGAGACCAGGACACGGAAGGGCGACCTGGTCTTTCTCGCTATCCTGGTGACTGACGGCTCGTCGCCGCCCCGAAGCGCCTTTCTGACGCCGGGGACGATTCTAGTGAGAATCTCCCCCGCTGGCTTCTTGCCCAGGGGAAAGGTCCTCCTGCCAGAAAGCCTGTATTTTGTTTCTTCACAATCCATTCAGCATATATCCAATACAAAAGCCCCGCCGACACTCGTCCCGATACAGGTTTACGCCGGTACCGATTTATAGCTACTTCCCGCCGGACCTGTCCGAAAAACGATTCCCCCAGGTACCGGCCCGAAGAATGGGTTCCCCCGGTATCTTTCCAAAAACGGTTTTCTCCTGCAGCACCGCAAAAACCGGGCTCCCGATAGAGGAAATTAGCATATGGGCCCGGCGGCGGACAGTAGTTTTTTTTAAGATCAACCCGATTCTGTCCCAACTTCACTCGCTGCGGGAAGCCTCTTCAAAATCTCATTTCGCTTGACAGACAACGCCTGTTATTTTTATTCTTTCAACCTCTCGGCTGTGAAGCTGGAATTGGATCTTTAACGTTTCCGACATATATTAGTCCCATAAACCGGAAAGAACCTGCGAGGAGGAAAATAATGGACTGGACCTTTACCGACGAACAGATCATGCTGAGAGAGATGGTCAGAAAATTCGTAAACAACGAGCTTAAACCTATAGCGGACAAGATCGACCAGGAAAAGTCCATCCCGCGGGAGATTATTGACAAGATAGCGGAACTCGGCCTTCTGGGAGTGGCCTTTCCTCCCGAATACGGCGGCGCCGGAATGGGAGAGCTCGGCTACTGCGTCATGCAGGAGGAGATCGGCAGGGGCTGCGCCAGCACGGCCACCATGATCGGCGCCCACCAGAGCATCGGGGCCAGCGGCATCTACATGTTCGGAACTGAAGAGCAGAAGCAGAAATACCTGGTGCCTCTCGCCGAGGGCAAAAAGATCGGCGCATACGCTCTCACCGAGCCGAACGCCGGCTCCGACGCGTTCAACTCCGAAACCATCGCCGAGGACAAGGGCGATCATTATCTTATCAACGGCAGGAAACTGTTCATCACCAACGGCAGTTTCGCCGATATCATAACCCTGTTCGCCACTGTCACCGACGGCAAGGGCAGGGGGAAAAGCACGGCTTTCATATTGGAAAAGGATTTCCCCGGTTTCAGCGTGGGCAAGATAGAGGAAAAGATGGGAATCAGGGGATCGGAGACCGCCGAGCTTCTTCTTGAAGACGTCAAGGTTCCCAAGGAGAACGTGCTGGGAAGAGTGGGGCGGGGATTCGTGGTGGGAATGAAGGTTCTCAACACCGGCCGCCTGGGCCTGGGAGCGGCCGCGCTGGGATCCGCCAAGGAAGCCCTGGCGCTGTCTTCCTCTTACGCCAATGAAAGGGTTCAGTTCGGAAAGAAGATCTCCCAGTTCCAGGGAGTCCAGTGGATGCTCGCCGACATGGCCATGGAAGTCTACAACATGGAATCTATACTCTACAGAACCGCCTGGATGTATGACCAGGGCCAGAACGTCACCAGGGAGGCTTCGATAGTCAAGCTGTACTGCTCGGAAGCTCTGGACAGGATAGTGGACAACGCCATGCAGATATACGGCGGTTACGGCTTCGTGTGCGATTTTCCCATCGAGAGGATGTACCGCGATTCCAGAATCAACAGGATCTTCGAGGGTACCAGCGAGATTCAGAGGATGATCATCGCGCGGGACGTGCTTCGGTCCAAGCATATATAAGAATTCAACGGGACTGCGATACAGGGCCTCTTTTGACCCGGCGCATAAGGGCCGGCAGGCGATACCCGGCCTGTTTTGGCGCGGCTCTATCGTTAACTAGACCATATCATTGAATATTACCGGCCGGTACTGGACCGCCTCGCCTATATGAGCCGGCATTATCCGCTTTGAAGCGCTGAGGTCGGCTATCGTTCTCGCCACCTGCAGTATATTACGCCTGCTGCGCGCGCTGAACAGGAGCTTTCTCTGGGCGGCGGAAAGAAGCTTTTCCGCTTCACCATCCATAAGACAGAGGTCCTCGGCCTTGGACAGGGGAATATCGCAGTTTCTCCTCATTCCGGGCGCTTTTTCGAACCTTCCTCGCTGAATCCGGTAGGCTTTCATCACCTTCTCGCGGATACCGCTGGAAGCGGCGCGCTCCCCGCATCTTTCCAGCCCGGCCGGTTCCAGAGCCCTGACCATTACGTGTATCGCTATCCGGTCAATGATCGGTCCGGATATTCTGGAGAGGTACCTTCTTATCTGATTCGGCGTGCACCTGCAGCTTCCCCGGGAACTTCCGTGGTAACCGCAGGGACAGGGGTTCATTGCCGCTATCAGCTGGAATCTGGCCGGATAGGACACGGTCCTGTTCGCCCGGGAAATATCTATCCTTCCCTCCTCTATCGGCTGTCTGAGCGTTTCCAGCACATTCCGGCGGAATTCACTCAGCTCGTCCAGAAAAAGTACCCCGTTGTTCGCCAGAGTGATCTCGCCGGGCGAAACATTCCTGCCTCCCCCTATCAGGCCGGCGTCGCTGGCGGAGTGGTGGGGCGATCGGAAAGGGCGCTGAAAAGGTATCTTTCCTCCATTCAGCTTTCCGGTCACACTGAGTATTCTGGCGTTCTCGATCGCTTCAGATTCATCCAGGGGAGGGATTATGGTGGGAAATCTTCTTGCCAGCATGGTCTTTCCGGAACCAGGAGGGCCTATCATCATCAGATGATGCCCTCCCGCCGCGGCCACCTGCAGGGCTCTCTTGACCGAATCGTGGCCTATCACCTGCGAAAAATCCAGTTCGTAATCGGCCTTGAGGCTCGGCCTGCAACCCCTGGTTTCACGAAAAGACTCCCTGCCGCTCAAAAACTCTGCCACCTGACGCATGTTCGAACAGGCGGCCAGTTTGAGCCCGGCCACAGCGCCGGCCTCTTCGCAGTTCTCCCTGGGAAGCACAACGCTCTGGTAACCGGCTTCCCTGGCTTTCCAGACCACGGGAAGAACACCCCTGACCGGTTTCAGCTTGCCGTCCAGGGCCAGTTCTCCCATTAGAAGGGTCTTTCCCTCCACCCGGTTTGATATCTGGCCGCTGGCAGTGAGTATCCCCACCGCTATGGGCAGATCGAATGACGCCCCCTCCTTTCGAATATCGGCCGGCGCAAGGTTTACGATAATTTTCTTTATGGGGAATTCGAAACCGCTGTTCCTGATCGCCGACGAGACCCTTTCTCTGGCCTCTCTCACCGCCGCGTTGGGAAGCCCTACTATGGTGAAGCACGGAAGCCCCCTGGCCAGATCTATCTCCACCATCACCTCGTACCCGTCGATCCCTACTACCGCTCCCGACAGAATCCTGGAAACCATCCACAACCTCCCCGCTGATTCAACCCGCAGTTTCCATTCCCGTTATTTCCGGCTTCAAAATACTATACCAGCCTGAAATCAGGGTCAAGTCATTGATTGGTTTGATTCGGTCCCATCGCTGAAACTGGAGTGTTCGGTTCCATCGCTGAAACTGGAGTGGTTCGGTTCCATCGCTGAAACTGGAGTGTTCGGTTCCATCGCTGAAACTGGAGTGTTCGGTTCCACCCCTGAAAGCGCCTCATATTCGAAACAATAGTTCGTTATAAGCCGCAACCACAGAGCGACATGCCGCAGCGGCCAGGTGAAAGAACGGCGGCGCCGCATCAGAGTATCGTGCATCAGCGCCGATGGAGCAGATGGACACTGAACCCGCCAAATACCCCGCAGTGGAGATTGACAGTATTTTCCGCCGCTGATATATTCAGGCAAAAGAAAAACTGATTCTGATAAAAACCTGAGGCGGGGGTAATACCGGGATTAAGAAACTTTGAGCAGGAAGAATCCTGAGACTCAAGGCCGGTGGATCATGAGTTCAGGCAACTGCTCATTCAGGCAAAGGCCGCATTATTGAGCTTTAATTCAGGGAGTGGCAAGATCATGAAAAACAGCGCGGTATTCATTAAAGAAGAGCGGCAGTTGATCGAGCATCTAAAACAAAAACTGGGAAAGATCTTTTCACCGGGAGACCGGGTGGCGGTAAAGCTTCACATGGGAGAGCCTGGAAACAAGCACTTTCTCAAGTCGGATTTTACGAAGAAGATAATCGAAATACTGCTTGATTCAGGCTGCAATCCGTTCATCTTCGATACTCCTGTGGTTTACTTCAGCCCCCGGGGCTCCATCGACGGTTACCTCAAGAGCGCGGCCAAGCACGGCTACGAGGAGAAGAATATGAAAGCGCCGGTAGTGATTTCCGACCGGGGATTCGACGTAGAGGGAAAACTCATGAAATACCGGCTGGCCAGCGAACCGGTAGAAGCCGACGGGGTGCTCCTTCTGACCCATTTCAAGGGACACATCGCCTGCGGAGCGGGAGGAGCGGTAAAGAATATCAGTATGGGATGCATGACCAAAAGCACAAAGGGGAAAATACACGCCGGAGGTGAACCTCTTTACGAATCAGGCTGCACCGAGTGCGGAACCTGCGTTGAGAACTGCCCAACAGACAATATAATAATAGAGGACGGCGGACCCAGCTTTGGCCAGACCTGGTGTCCCGGCTGCAGCAACTGCGTGATCAACTGTCCGGAGAATGTCATCAAGGCCAAAACAGCTTCCTTTGACCGCCTTCTGGCGGAAGCGGCCTGCCTGGCCCATGAGAGGTACAAGAAGTTCTACGCGGTCAATTCGCTCAGGGGAATCACCAAACTCTGCGACTGCGTCTCCGACGCTGGGCCGGTCATACTGGATGACATCGGATTCGTCTGCGCGGATAATATGGTAAGCGCGGACCTGGCTTCCCTGAAGCTCGTTACAGAAAAGACCGGCGCCGCCGACTTCTTCAAGGAGCATAACAGGACCACGGCGATGGGCCACGTTAAAGCAGCGGCGGAAATCCTGGGGCGTGACTCGGGAGTGGAGATAGAGAGAATCTAGCGAAAGGATCGCCGATCAGCGCTGACTTAAGAAATAAAAAGCGTTTTGCCATATCGGAGCCTTTTTCAGGGGCGAAGATTTCCGGGACACAGGTTTCAGAGATGCCGGTTTCCGGGCCTTTGGATTCAAGCTCACCGGTCTCAAAAGCGCTGGTTTCAAAGATGCCGGTTTCCGGGCCTTCGGATTCAAGCTCACCGGTCTCAAAAGCGCTGGTTTCGGGGGCGCTGATATGCGCATCACTGATCGTCTTTATGCTGATCCTGGTATCAGGCGCTGAAGCGGCCGATGACTATCGGGTAATAGCCCTGAAGGGAGTCCCCCTAGAATACGATATCTCAGAAATCCTCCTGGAGAACGAGCTTGCCGCCGAGGAGAGCCTGATTGTCGCCCTGGACGGAGAGATTCTCGCCCGCTCCAGCGCGGACGCTCTGAGCGAGCGGGGCGTAACCATAGAAACCGGCCGGACGGGAAGCCATACCATGAGAATCACCGGCGGCCCCCACCCTGTGGAGCTCGAGATATTCTCGGTCCACGGAATCCTCTCGATCATTCCTCCCATCGCGGCTATCATATTCGCACTGGTCTTCAGGCAGGTGGTTATAGCACTCTTTTCCGGAGTGTGGATAGGAACGTTTATAATCTCTGGCTACCGCCCCCTGGAATCTTTTCTCGATATAATCGGATACCACGTTCCCCATACCCTGGCGGGCTCCGCCGAAGGCATAGACCACATCTCGATAATCATATTCACCCTACTTCTGGGCGGCGTGGTGGGAATCACTTCCAGGATGGGGGGCATGCGAGGAATCGTGGAAAAGCTGTCCAGGCTGGCCACCTCTGCCAGAAAGGGCCAGTTCACAGTCTGGCTTATGGGAATAGTAATCTTCTTCGACGATTATACCAACACCCTGGTAGTGGGAAATTCGACCAGGCCACTGACCGATAAGCTGCGGATCTCCCGCGAGAAACTCTCCTATATCGTCGATTCGACCGCGGCCCCCATAACCTGCCTGGCGGTCATAACAAGCTGGATAGGGTTCCAGATATCCCTGATCGGGCAGACATTCAACTCGATGGGAATAGACCGGAACCCTCTGGCAGTCTTCGTATCCTCCCTTCCATACAGCTTCTACCCTATCCTGGCGCTGTTCTTCGTTCTGGTCATCATTTTCAGCGGAAGGGATTATTCACTAATGAAAAAGGCGGAGATCAGGGCGAGGTCCACCGGAAAGGTCAGCAGCGACAGCGCCAACCCGGCCTCAACCATAGACTCTGAGAACATCGACATGGCCGATTCGGCAAGGCCCATTTTCGTCAACGGGGTTATTCCGATCGCCACCGTGATAATAGTATCCTTCATCGGGCTGGTATGGACCGGCAGGTCCGCTCTGGCCGAAGCAGGTGTGGAAGGAGCCGGTATCTTTGCCGCCATAAGGGAATCCAATTCCTTCACCGCCCTGCTCTGGGGCTCTTTTTCCGGCTGCGTGGCAGCAGCGGCACTGGCTCTTTCTCAGCGACTTCTTACCCTCAACGAAACGATGGACGCCCTGGTCAACGGAATCAAATCGATGATGCCGGCGATCCTGATACTGGTTCTGGCGTGGTCGATAGGCCGGATATGCTCCGAGCTTCATACCGCCGGCTACCTGGTCCATAACCTCTCGGAAGTCCTCTCCGTGCGCTTCCTTCCCATGATGGTCTTCCTGCTGGCCATGGGCATATCATTCTCAACGGGGACTTCCTGGGGAACCCTGTCTATACTCACTCCCATCGTGATTCCGCTGGCCTTTGGCACGGCAAGGTCCGCGGGACTCACAGGAGCGGAGTTCAATCCCGTCCTCTTCGCCTCCATAGCCGCCATTCTCTCAGGAGCGGTGTTCGGCGACCACTGCTCGCCGATATCGGACACCACCATAATGTCATCGATGGCCTCAGGCGCCGACCACATAGACCACGTGAGGACTCAACTTCCCTACGCCCTCACAGTGGGAGGAGTAGCCCTGGTGGCGGGTTACCTTCTGGTCGCGCTGGGAGCCCCCGTCTTCGCCACCCACCTGCTGTCGGCCGTAATCCTGATACTGATCGTAGCGCTTCTGGGAAAGAAGGTCGACGGCATCTACCCGTAAACCTTGATAGCCGCGTCCTGCCGGCAGGGTGCGGCCGGTGGGTGTGTTGCCAAGCCTAAGCGGCTCTGTTCAACCGCGCTTTCACTATCCGCTGTCATGTTTTTGCTCCCGGCCGGCGCGGTATGCCTCTGATATATGACTGGAGAAATAACTTATTTTTCCAATCATCACGCCCTGGATACCCTGATTCTTTTCAATTGATTCTCCTTCCGGGATTATACCATCCTATTTATTCTCTGAATAATTTAATGATAAAAGCCCGATACATCTTGACATTATATACTATTAGATGTACAATTTTGATGAAGTGTGATTCTGAGAGGACATTCAACAGAATCTAAGTTAATAAAGGAAAAAAATCGTAAAGGCTGGGTAAAAACCACTCGCCGGTTGGTCTTTTACGAGGAGGCAAGGGGATTTTTTCTTTTTTTCCCATAGAATCTTCAGCGGATTTTTCGATTTCCAAAATAAATTCAGAGTTGGATACCATTATATTCTTCCCTTGTGAAAGGAGTGTGCCATGATTCTGAAGCCGCCCTGATTCCTTCAGATCGAAAAATATTTGGAGAAGACACGCGACTATTAAAGCAAAAAAGACCAATATTCAATACTGTTTGGGAGGGGATCATGAATTATAGACTAATAACGTTTCCGCTTCTCTTCTTGCTCATCGCCTTGCCGCTCGCACCCTGCCTCGCGGCCGGCGGTGAAGATAACGCGGAGAAACCGAAACCAGCAGAGCCCTTTTTCTCCGAAAGTCAGATACTCACCAGCCAGAGTCCTTCCGATAACTTGATTCAACGGGCTCCAACCGGCATCGCGGCAACCCTTGACGTGCCGGGAAGCTACGCCACAATCCAGGCGGCTGTCAACGCGGCCATATCGGGAGATACTATCGTGGTAGCAGCCGGGACTTATCCGGAAGAGATCACCATCAACGGAAAGGATCTGACCATTCAGGGAGCGGGCTCAGGACTTTCCATCATAACGGGATCAACATCAGTCACCACGCACATCGTCCATATCACCGGCTCCGCCACAGTCGATTTCTCAGGATTCACCGTCGACGGTACCGGGAAGGATATACAGTACGGCGTCTACGCCGACAGCGGTACGGACGGAGATATCCATGACAATGAGATCAAGGATATCGCCTATCCGGGTGCCGCCGGCCTGGCGGTGCGGAGAGCGGACAGCCAGATCGACGTGACCGATAACGATATTCACGGATTCGGCCGGATCGGTATCTATACCAGGGATGAGAACATCCTCAATACCGATAACGGAGTAATCTCGGGAAATACCGTAACCGGTCTTAACGCCGCCGACCCCGACCGGATCAACTATGGAATATCCTGTTACTACGGAAATCCCACCATCACGGGAAACCATGTCTATGACTGCCTTTCAGGGGCCAACCAGACCGGCTGGGCCTCATCGGGAATGGATCTGTGGAACGGAGGAACCCCGTCGGTCACCAATAACGACATCCATAACTGCGGATACGGAATCATGGTGGGAAACTGCTCTCCTTCCCTGTCGGGCAACACCTTTTTCGATATCGACGGCGACGATGTCCGGCTTGACTTCATCGTCAAGGGAAACCCCACCGCTCACTGGGCCGAATGGTATGACACTATTCAGGAAGCCGTGGACGCGGTGCCGGTAAGTTCCTATAAGTCGCTGGTGTGGATCGCCATATACAGCGGCGCGGGCACCTATGAGGAGCAGGTGGAGATAAGCAAGGACCTGCGGGTGTATGGTAACTACTCCAATACGGTCATCGTCTCCCCCGACGTCCTGACCAAATATTTCACCACCAGTAATGACAACTACCCTATCGTCTATGTCCATGACGCGGATGAGGTGATCATAGACGGCCTGGTGGTCGACGGAGAAGGCAAGGGAAATAGCAATAACGGATTTGTCGGTGTGGGCTATCACAACGCCGGTGGATACGTGAACGAAGTGGAGATCAGGAATATCATGGACACCCCGTTCAGCGGAGCTCAGCATGGCGTGGCCATGTACCTGTACAACCAGGACTCGGTAGCCCGTGAATTCGGCCTGTACAGCAATACCTTTACCGGATTCCAGAAGAACGCCGTGGCCCTTTCCGCTTCCTCCACCACGGAACTCACCGTGGAAGTTGCCGCAAACGTTATCACTGGAGCGGGAGCGACCGATGTCACGGCACAGAACGGGATTCAGCTTTACGGTGAAATGATAACCGGTACCATATCCGGAAACGAGATATCCGGAATAGCTTATGATAATACGGCGGCGGCCACCAAATGGTGCGCGACTAGCATTCTTAATTATTTCGGCGATGCTGAGGTAACCGGTAACACCGTCACCGGCGCCCACATGGCAATCTACCACTACTTCGGCAGAGGCCCTGTCCGCGAGAACGACCTGACCATCGAGAAGATCGGAGTATACGCCTATGGAGTGGTGACCGCGGATCCTCCGCATCTGGTGCCGTCACCATTCAGCGGGGAAGACGGCGCTCTGGGCAGCTCGAGAGAGACCTACAGCGCTGCCGCGGCGGATGTCAATTCCACCGTAAACTCCAATGTTATAGTGTTCAGCGGAACGGATAACACTGACACTTACGGCGTATGCCTGGAAGCCGGCTACGACGCGGACAATATCACAGCGGTGGCGGACAGCAACACGGTAACCGGATTCGGTACCGGAATAGAGTTCTGGTCCTGCCAGAGCGGCTGCGGGACGGGACTGTTCGCCAGCGGCGACGCTCATCACAACTATATCAGCGGCAACACCATGGGAATGTTCTCCAATGTCGACTATATCACAGTGGACGCCACCAGCAACTGGTGGGGGCATTCCAGCGGGCCTTATCACCCCACACTCAATCCGGACGGGCTTGGAGACGAGGTAAGCGACCGCATTCTGTTCGATCCGTTTATCGAGCCGGGAATCAGCGTATCCCCCGTCTATGCGGTAACCACCTGTTCCGATCCGCTGACCTTCACATTCCTCTATGACGGGACTGACGTTCCAAAGGAGTTACGCGGCTACGAGGTGACATTCACCATAGATCCGGCGGTAGTGACGGTACAGGACGCCGGCACTGATATAGTGGAGGGCTCCTTTCTGGATTCTTTCGGCGACGGCAGTTTCTACGCCACTGATGAAGGCGGCGGAGCTTACACTGCCAACTGCGCTATTCTGGGCGGAGATACCGGAGCGACCGGCACCGGTGACCTTTTCAGTGTTGAACTTACTCCGGTGGCTGAAGGAACCAGCGCTATAACCATTACAAGTGTGAAATTGAGAGACCTGGACAACAACGACATGTCCGCTTCAATAGAAGGGGCTTCCGTACAGGTTGATTGCACCGTTCCCACCATGGAGGCCATAGCGGAAGCTGAAAACGGATGGTACAACACCGCTCCGGTTTTCAGCAACTTCGGCTTCGATGACGACGTCAACCTCGACGTTGCCGAGTATCAGATAGATGGCGGTGGCTGGACCACCATATTCAGCGGCATTGACGCTACTGAATGGAATGATGACGGATGGACCCTCCCCGGATTCTCCGGGCTGAGCGAGGGAAGCCACACCGTCTACTTCAGAGTAGCCGATGATGCCGGCAACTGGAACGGGGAGGGAACTCCGGATACCTACAGCTGGCAGTTCAACAAGGACACTACTCCTCCCGACCCGCCCACCGCATTCGCGGCCGCGCCGGGAAACAACAAGGTCCACCTGACCTGGGCCAATCCTACCGGCGACGCCACTTTTGTCGGTGTGGAAGTGAGGCGGGTAGCCTGGGGAGACTATCCCGAATATATAACCGCGCCCGATTATCCGGCAAATGAGACGGAAGGTTCTCTGGTGATCCAGACCGCCTCGGAAGCCCATGATGATTCGATATCCGCCGAATACGCCGGACGGGATATCTACTACTTCTCGGGCTTCAGCTATGATCTTGCCGGCAATTATTCCTCCTTCGATTCCGAAGCCGCTGACTGCGCTACAAGCTACTGGCTCGGAGACGTGGCCCTGCCCGTTGACGGACAAGTAAACTATACGGACCTTGTAACGTTCTCGAGCTCCTTTGGAACAGACGAAGGTGGAAGCGGCTGGAACAACGAGTGTGACTTCGGCCCCACCGACGACCGTTCCAGCTACGGCATTCCACTGCCCGACGATGCTGTGGACTTCGAGGATCTGATGATCTTCGCCATGATCTACGGCAAGGTGGACGCCCTGGGTAGCACCATGCTCCTGGCCGGTCCCGTTCCCGAACGTCTGGAGAACAAGGTCGCCTTCAGCCTTGAAAAGCAAGGCTCCGACCAAAACGGAACGGTACTGTCGCTTAGAATCGACAATGACGCCGAGACTCTCAAGGGCTTCAGCATCCATTTAAGCTCTGGAGACGGAGGCAGGATTCTGAGCGTCCAGAGAGGTGAGATCTTTGAAGGCGGTAATGACCTTTTCTTTGGAACCATGAGAACAGACCACGGCTCTGTCGAAATAGACGCGGCGGCGTTGGGAATAAACCTTCCCATGAGCCGGTCGGGCGAAGTAGCCAGGATCGTGGTATCGGGCGGTTCGGCTTCACTGAAGTTGATGAGCGCGGATCTAAGAGACCTGGAGAACAGGGGCACCCAGGTGGAGCTTGAGGGAGAATTCGAGACTCCGTTCATGCCCACCTCTAACGCCCTGATGCAGAATTATCCCAATCCGTTCAACCCGGTCACTTCAGTGACCTTTGATATAGTAAGCTCCGGGCGGGTCAACCTGAGGATCTTTGACGTGAACGGGCGGCTTATCAAAACCCTGGTGGATGAAACAAGAACCGCTGGGAGGCACACCGTGGAATGGAACGGACTCAATGACAGAAACGAATCCGTGCCAAGCGGAGTGTACTTCTACAGAATCGACAGCGGCGGCTTCTCCGCCACCAGAAAGATGATCCTTCTTCGTTAATAAGGAGGATAAGTCGGGAGCGGGGGCGCTCGGCGTCCCCGCTCTGCTCAAACCAGGAAAGAAGGACATGGACTCGAGTATTAAAATACGATTCAGGCTACCCGGGTTCTCGCTGGCGCTGGGAGCGTTGTTTTTGGTTACAGCATACAGTTTCCCGGACGCGGAATGTGGCAGCATTGTCAACGGCCCAGCGGAATCTTCCAGTTCGACCGTCTACCTCCTGCCCGATTCTTCCCGTATACTACAGGATGAAAGATGTACTCTCAGCGTGATGGTGGACCAGGGAACTGATTCTCTCAGCTGCGCGTATTGCGAGATCACTTACGACAGCACTATGCTGGAAATCGTCTCGGCGCGAGAGGGAGCGCTATACCGTGAAACCTCTTTTTCAACTTTCTTCGATTGGGAGGTGCTCTATCCCGGCAGAGTGATGGTCAGCAACTGCGTGCTGGGATACAGGAGCTACATTCTGGCGCCGGGAGAGTTGTTCGAACTGGTCTTCGAGGGAAAGTCGGATGGTTGGTCCTGGGCGGAAGTCGATTCCGTCACGCTACATGATATTGACCGGGACCCTGTCGGCACGGTTACCGGAACTCCCGTCGATATTTATATTGGAGAAGTCACCGGAGTGGATAAAATAATCCCCCCGACCGGCAGCTTCACATGCCGACCCAATCCTTTTAACCCTTTTACCAGGCTTATCTTCCAAAATTCGGACGGGGAAAAGCCTTTCGCGTCATCCGGAGAGCTTAGGATCTATTCGCCTTCTGGAAGAATCATCAGGGACCTGTACAGGGGAAGGCTTAGCAGCGGAAAAAATGAATTCGTCTGGAAAGGAAAAGATAACAGTGGAAAAATCGTATCAGCAGGCCTTTATATCGCCGCCTTTAGGGCCGGCGGAGCTCTTTTTACTCAGAAGCTGATTTTGGTTCGATAACAATGACTGGAGTTTCGATGAAGTCCGACATAAAACAATTATTATTAGCGGCGGTTATCTTGGCAATCTTCCTCGGAACCCCCCCCGCGGCCAGGGCTGGATTGACACTCTCGATACAACCGGACACAACACAGGTGGACATAAACTGCGGATTCGAAATAAAAGTCCACGCCGGCCCGGATACATTAGATCTTATGGGCTATGACGTCAGGCTTTTATTCGATCCGGAATATCTTCAGATTACCGGCTGCTCGGAGGGCGAGCTTCCTTCAGGTTCAGGAGAAGAAACATTTTTTTATTGGCAAATTGAGCCGTCCGGTGATATAATGTCAGTAAGTGGAGCGATTCTGGGTGCCGAGATTCAGACGCCCGGGGATCTTTTTTACATTAGTTTTAAAGCCTTGAAGTCAGGTACTACAAACATAGGGATTACTTATTCCGACCTCAGGGACGGCAGTAATAATGGTATAGGACACAATGTCAAAGGGGGGGAGGTTGTGATAACCCCGGAGATAGAATCTGAAAACGCCTCTTGGGGAACATTGAAGTATAATTATATGAAATAGGCTGAGGGTTTATTCTTTGACGGAGTTATCCTGAAGAACCAAGCAGGGAGGTGATTAAAAGAAATAATTTTGAATTGTTAACGTAACGAACTGGATTAAATAACTGGAGGGGTAAAATGAAAATAATGAGAATTGTACCCATTCTCGTGCTCTCGCTGCTTCTTTCCACCGCTTGTATCCACGCCCAGACAGATCCTTGTGAAGGAGTCAACAATCCGGACGGTAATTATACCACCAATGGAGGAGCTCTTCTGGGAGGACGCGTCTCTGAGGCCAACTGCGCCGGAATGGGCCCCGGCTACCCGGGAAACACCCAGGACGCTCAGTCCTGGGACGGCGCGGCGCTCATGACCCAGTGGCACGTCTGGGGAATGCAGATAGACGAAAACGGAGCTGTGGAATCAGGGAGAGACATTGACGAAAACGGAAACGGCTGGATCGATTACACCACCAATTACGAGGGCGGCAACTTCTGGCTGGCCTCGACCGGCCCATGGGGCGACGGCACGATGGACTATACAGGTTATCTTACCTATTACAACGTAAGCACCAGGGTCAGCTACGTGGGAGGAGAGGCCGTCGGAAAGACATCCAACGTGATGTTCACAGGAAACTTTGACGAGATGGACTGCTACGATTGCACGCTCGAATACGTCATCACGAACGCGCTGATGGTCTGGGAAAGCACCAGCGGAGACCCAAAACCGGCTGACTATCCCGATTTTCTCTGCGATGCCACAGACGGCGAGCTTTTCGACGTCTGCTGCATCGACGCCACTATCAACTGCGGAATGGTCGACGCTGAAGAATCCACATGGGGAGCCGTAAAACAGCTCTACAGATAAGATAGAAGCTCGAAACCGCGGACTGATGCCCGAACCGCTGCAAATTCGGGTAGAAAAGGCGGTGAGAAACGAGGAACCCGGATAGCTACTCGTCTTTCTCACCGCCCTATATTTATATTCGAGCCTGGCCCGGCTCCGGCCAGCTTATTCTATAGAAAACCGCTTAATACCGCGCCTGATCATCCATGGCCCAAAACGGGTATTTAAGAATAATAGCAATGCCTGTTTATCCCCGGTCTAAAACTGGTATAAAAAAAATAATAGCAATTCTGAAAATAATACTTGACAATATGGTTATATAATTATATCGTTATATAGAGCAAAAGGAGGTTTGACGATAAAAGGTAGATATGAAGCATTTATCGTTGTCGCCAGACATCTAAAGGCTCTGGCGGACCCGACGCGCTTGGCGATTATACACACCCTCTGTGAGGGTGAAAGAAATGTAACATCGATCATTGAGATCACGGGGTTCAGTCAGGCCAGGGTCTCCAAACACCTGCGGATTCTGCGCGAGGAGAAGGTCGTAACAACTAGACGCCAGCAGAGGAATGTCAACTACAGTCTCACCAGCAATCTTCCGCGCAGAATCTGCGAACTCGCCTGCGAATCTATCAGATGCGCGGTGGATAACGAGGCGGGATATGTTCAGCGCCTTCACTGGAGCGAACGAAGAAGGATGAAGTAGAAACGCAAAGTCAAATATGAAACGCACAAGATCCCGGTACTGGACTCAGCTAGACTTGGTAGACATCAACGTACCGGGATTTTTTGAGCTACTATTACATTATGGGCTGGAAATTATTTTTTGTAATGATATTTTAAAAGATACCCGATCTTCCTACGGAATCGGGCGTAAAGAAAGGTGTTTTATTTATGAGCGGCCTTGGAATACTGATATTTCTCGTGATATGGTTCGTTCTGATGAAGTTTATTCTTCCAAAAGCGGGAATCCCTACCTGACTGGGCGCTTCGTGCGACGCCGGGGTCCGGCCTGAGGAAGATAGTAATTCGGATTCAAAGAAAAAAACTTAAAGGATCGATAATAGTATTACGAAAAGGAGAATGAGGTTCCTAGAGGTCCATTCCCCTTTTGAAGAAGAGGATCAACCTTCTTTAAAAAGCAGACAGAAAGGAAACTTGAAAGATAAAATGCCGATCTACGAATACATATGCTCCGAGTGCGGGTACAAATTCGAGGAACTGGTTCATTCCGGCAATCCAGAGGTAGAGTGCCCCATATGCCACTCGAGCAGGGTAGACAAATGCTTCTCCCTGTTCAGCTCGTCCGGCAATTCTTCCTGCGATAGTCCGTCGGGAGGCGGTTGACGCCCCTTCTAACGCTCCGGCGGTCCGCCGGTGAACCAACCAAGCCATATCACCTATGACTCAGCCGGGACTGGGTACTGTTTCATCCCCCCGGCGGAAGTTTAGGACCTGGTTTATTATTTTCTGGAAAAAGAAACGCCCGGAAGGCTCAAGAGCTCTACTTCCGGGCTGTTTATCTGGTAGCCCCTAGGGGAGTCGAACCCCTGATTCATGGCTGAGAACCATGCGTCCTTACCACTAGACTAAGGGGCCTTGATTTTAAATGGCTGGAGAGGGAGGATTCGAACCTCCACCGGCTGATCCAGAGTCAGCTGTCCTGCCATTAGACGACTCTCCAGACTCGGTTGATTCGGCCAAATTCACACCGTCCAACCTGAAAGCGGCCCCGCCGCCGGCGGGCGCTTTATAATATAGGGGAACTTACTAAATTTTCAGGTGAAAAGCAATACTCTTCGAGTAATTAAAATTTCTCATACAGCCGGGCGGCTCTTTCAAGCCTCTCCACCGTCTTATCTTTACCCAGAAGGGCGATCACCCAGAAAATATCGGGTGAAACCGTTTTCCCGGTGAGGGCCACCCTGCAGGGATGGATCAGCTCTCCCGCTTCTATGCCCTTTTCGAAAGCCAGATCCCTCAAAGTCTTTTCCACCGATTCCCGGTCGAAATATTTCAGGTTTCTGAACTCCGCGGCCAGAGCGTTCATCCTTTCCGGAACCTCGGCCCTCAGAAGATGCTTTCTGACAGCCTCTTGGTCCTCCCTGTAATCGTCGGTGTAGAAATACCCGATCATTGAGGGAACATCCTTCAACAGCTTGAGCCTGTTTCCCATGACGTTGACGATAGCGACCAGCCTTCTGAACTCCGTTTCACTGGGAATCACGCCGCTGCCTCCGCTCCCTCCTTCGGAAGAATCCTCTTCCGGAACAACCTTCAGATCCACCGGCATAGTGATATCGACCTCGAATTCTGGAGGAAGAAGCCCTTCCCGGTCAAGTACATCCCAGACCATCGCGGTCTTCTTTATCGGCGGAAGCTGTTTCATGTGCTCGGCGTTTATCCACTCCATCTTGTCGTGGTCAAAGACGGCGGGATTCTTGGAAACCTTTTTCAGCGAAAAATTCTTTATCAGCGCTTTCCTGGTAAACAACTCTCTCTTTCCGTCGTAGGCCCACCCCAGAAGAGCGAGATAGTTTATCAACCCGTCCACCAGGTAATGCCGCTTCCTGTAATAGTCCACAGAAGTTGCGCCGTGCCTCTTGCTCAGCCTGGTCTGGTCGCTGCCCAGAATCATGGGCAGATGAGCGAATTTGGGAATTCTGTAATTCAGTGCCTGGTAAAGCCGCACCTGCCTGGGCGTGTTCGAGAGATGGTCGTCTCCCCTGATAACGTGAGAGATCTTCATGTGGGAGTCATCCACTACCACCGCGAAATTGTAGGTAGGCTTTCCATCCGACTTGATCAGGACGAAATCGTCCAGGTTGCCGTTTTCAAAAGCGAACTCTCCCCTGATGATATCCCTGAAGAAGGTTTCGCCCTCCCGCGGCATTCTGAACCTTATAACCTGCGGCAGGCCCTGCTGCAGCTTTTCAAGAACCTCTTCAGCCGGAAGGTTTCTGCATTTTCCGTCGTATTTGGGAGGCAGTTTTTTCTCTTTCATCTCCAGCTTCATGGCGCTCAATCTCTCCGGAGTGCAAAAGCAGTAGTAAGCCGCCCCGCTGTCGATCAGCTTTTTGGCCTCGGTGTGATACAGCACCCCCCTTCCCGATTGCGTATAGGGGCCGTATTCGCCGCCCGCCTGAGGCCCCTCATCCCATTCCAGCCCCAGCCATCTCATGCCCCTGATGATTCCCGCGTACGATTCCTCGGTGCTGCGCTCGGAGTCGGTGTCCTCTATCCTTAAAATGAATTTCCCGCCTGTTCGGCGGGCGTAGAGGTAATTGTAGAGCGCCGTCCTGGCGCCCCCGACATGAAGATGCCCGGTGGGGCTCGGCGCGAACCTGACCCTTATTCCGTTATCGTTCTGTTTCATGGGCTTATTGTTTCCATCCCGGCTCGGGTACGGCTCGGTATTCGCTTATCTTATCTATAAGTGCCGGGTAATCCATTCCAAAGACGCTTCGGGAAGCCTGGCCGAGTGTCTTGCCTTCTTCCAGTTCGTCAAGGAAGGAAAGGATCTTTTCCATGGAGGACATCTCAAGCAGATTCTCGAACATCTGCAGGGCTATAAAGAAGGCTACCCTGGTCAGAGCCATGCCCTCGGCAACTTCCAGATAATTGTTGAGTTCGGCCTCGGTGGCACGGAAATCGCTGAATTCATCCCGCCACTGAGCCGCCCCCGCCTTCACCACCACGTCTTCCTCGGCGATATGGCTGGCCATTCCTTCACGCAGCCAGAGGGGGATCTTTCCTCCTGATCTCTCTCTCAGGGCCATCTGGGCGAGTTTCTGCCTGAAAGCTATCTGGGCCACTGACTGATCAGACATCCTGTCGCGCCTCTTGAGCATCAGCTGGTAAGGCTCGAAATAGATGGTGTCCCCCTTTATTATCCCGTAATACCACCATTCCTTCTTTTGAAGAAACTTGTACTCGTCAAGGTCCTTTGCTCCCACGCAGACCACCTTTTCACCGGACGGGGGGCCTATAAGTTCCTTGACCTCCTGGTAGCTGTCAAAAGCTATTCCAAAGACCTTCCTGGACAGGAAATCGTAGATCTCGGTGGGTGGATAGTGGACCTCGATATCCTCATTCCCTATGACCCCCCCCTTTATGGGGTGATAATCGTCTATCACCAGATTGAAGCGGTCTTTTGGACTTAGAAGTGAATCGGGAATCCTGAACTCTTTCTCGCTCTTTGCCGTCTTCTCATCCTGCTCTTTACCACAGCCGAAGCCGCCGACAACAAACACCAGAATGGCCAGAGCGGCGAGTATCCGTGATACTTTCATCTGTAAACCCCTTTTCAACCCTATATTTTAAAAAAACCGGAATTACTGATCTTACAAAAAATCCTCTCGGCGCCCGACTCGGCCGGACACCATTACATAAGATATAACTAAAGGAGGATTACATCAAGGCTTAGCTGCCGGCTTCGGGAAAGAGTTTTCTTACCTCTTCTCCTACCTTCTCGATCAGAAGATCTCTCTCTTCTGAGATCATGATTCCCAGGTCCTCCCCGCCCTTTTCCGCCTCCCTGAGCCAGTCTTCGGCAAACCCTCCTTCATCTATGAAGCTGAAAAGCCGTTCCATTTCAGCGGCCGCTTCTTCTGCGATGACCTTCTCGCCATACTTCAATCCGCCGTAGGCCGCTGTACCGCTGATCATTTCCCGCATCGCCGCGAATCCCTTACTGCAGAAAAGATCGACGATGATCTTTAGCTCGTGCACACATTCAAAGTAGGCCACCTGGGGGCTGAATCCTCTCTTTACCAGGGTCTGAAACGCGCTTTTTACCAGGGCGGTGACCCCGCCGCAGAGCACCGCCTGCTCGCCGAACATGTCACTTACCGCCTCTTCCCGG
The DNA here is from genome assembly GCA_964488475.1 of uncultured bacterium. Lineage (GTDB taxonomy): Bacteria > Krumholzibacteriota > Krumholzibacteriia > Krumholzibacteriales > WJIX01 > CAZAUK01. The sequence continues at coordinate 53,703 of CAZAUK010000010.1, read as the reverse complement.
AATGTCGTCTCAAAAGCCCCCACCCTCAGGCACCCCAGTCCCGAGGCAATGGCCAGAGCCGCCTTCATGCCCTCTCCTTCCTGGTCGTTCCGGGTTCCGATAAGGCAGGGCAGCCCGCTACCCTCCAGATAGGACTCCCTGACCCTTTCCCCCTGCCCCTTTGGAGCCACCAGAACCAGTACGTAATCTTCCGTGCGGACCTGATCGAAAGCGACCGAAAAACCGTGGGCGAAACAGAGAAAAGCCCCTTTTCTCAGCTTTCCCCTTATGCTGGTCTGAAAGACCTCTCCCTGTTTTTCGTCTGGAACCAGCAGGAGAAGGAGATCGGCCAAACTGGCGCCCTTCGGGGGTGTTACTACATCGAAGCCGTCTTCCTCCGCCCTTTTCCAGCCCTCCCCTCCACTTCTGGCGGCTACGGTCACTTCTAAGCCGCTGTCTCTTAGATTCAGCGCCTGCGGCCTTCCCTGGTTGCCGTAACCCAGCACCACTATCTTCTTCCCTTTAAGAAACCCCGAATCGCCGTCGCTCGATCTGTATATCTTCATCACCTCTAGAATCCTTTCCGATGACTTTGGCGGCTCCGGCCCCCTCCGTCCCGTTGAGACCTCCGGATGCAACAGGATGAAGAAGGATTCAGCCGCGGGACGATAGTCCATTCCACCACCTTTCCCGTCATACCGGATAAGGCGCGCGCCGCTCATGCCTTATAGAATACCTATAGCAGACGGCGCTGAAACTAGAAAGAAAAAATATCGCCCCCACCCTTTTCACTTGACATCGGCGCGTATTTTCTTACTATGAATCCTTGGAGCGGCGGTGTAGCTCAGTCGGTTAGAGCAGAGGAATCATAATCCTCGTGTCCGGGGTTCGAATCCCTGCACCGCCATATTTTATACTGTTAATCACCTCCTCCCCTTTATACCCGATGGACTGCATCCTTAAAACAGAGAACTGGATAAAGAGACACGGACTTATTCGCCCCGAGGGCCACGTTCTCGCCGCGGCCTCCGGCGGCCCCGACTCCATGGCTATGCTCGAGATACTTCGCGAACTCGCCGCCTCCCTGGGTTTCAGGCTGTCCGCGGCTCATTTCAACCATGGTATCCGCCCCGAGTCGGGTAAGGAGAGAGACCTGGTCGCCGAATTCTGTGAAAAGTCGGAAATCGAGCTCCTTGAGGAAAAAGCAGACGTTCCCGCGATGGCCGGCCTTCGGGGAGAGGGGCTGGAGGAGACGGCGAGAAAGGCCAGGTACTCTTTTCTTCACAGGGCGGCAGAGACGGCGGGCGCGGACAGGGTCGCCACCGGCCATACCCTCAACGACCAGGCCGAGACTATCCTCCACCATATAATAAGGGGGAGCGGACTTAGAGGTCTGGAAGGTATTCCGGTCAGGAGAGGAATCCTGATAAGGCCGGTTATGGGCTGCGAGCGTGAAGAGCTGAAGAACCTGCTTAAGGAAAGATCCATCCCCTACGCCCTGGACCGGAGCAATCTTGACAACAGTTTTTTGCGCAACAGGATAAGAAACCAGCTCCTTCCCATGCTGAGACGCGATTTCAACCCGTCCATGGACTCAGCGCTGATCAGGCTGGCGGAGAACGTCTCTGAAGGCCTGGACTCCCCGCGCGCCGCGGTGGACAGAATAATCAGGGAATACCCAGCTATGGAAGGCGCCGTAACAATACCGCTCGACGAGATCTCCCGCCTGGGCGATTTCGGAATCTATCTGCTTGTCGACAGAATACTGGCGGACTCTTTTGAAGTATATCAGGACATAGAGAAATGCCACTTCGATTCGGTGAAGAAGCTCGTTCGCGGGGGGCGCTCCGGCGCTACGATAGAACTTCCCCGCCGTATAGAGGTTCGAAGAGACCAGCGGTCGGTTCAAATCTGCCATGCCACCGAATCGAGGCTGTTCTCACCGGTCGAAGAAAAGATCGAGCTCCCCCTGCCGGGAAGAAAGACCATCCCTGAGTTGGGAATAAAGGTAACTGTAGAAAAGGTGAGCGCTTCCGGGGATGGAAGTTATCTTTCAACTCCGGCTGAGGCCTTGCTTGGAGGGATCAGCCTTCCCCTTACGGTGAGAAGCAGAAAACCCGGCGACAGGATGGTCCCGTTCGGAATGAAGGGTTCAAGAAAACTCAGCGACATAATGATCGATTCAAAAATACCGCTGGGACAAAGAGACCGTATTCCGGTATTCGAAGACCGGCGGGGCATTATCTGGGTCCCCGGCGTGGCGGCCGCTGAGGAGGCCAGGATAGGCGCTGATACCGGCGAAATAGTCAGAATCAGTATCAAATGGATAACCCCTGAGAATCCAAACGGTTAAGCACTTACGCGAAGTTCCCCGGAAACCGGCGACGGCGGCGGATTTCAGGACCCGAGAGGGGCCGAAGCACAGATTTTCCGAGAAATTTCTGGATAACTTCGATTTTCAGTGGTATTCTGAAGTGATTTAGTCAGAATCAGGGCAAGGTGGAGAGAGCTGAGCGCCGGTCTGAAAAGATGAGGGAAAATCGAGTGTATTATATCCAGGCGGATGAAATACAGGAGAGGATAAAAGAGCTCGGCCGGGAGATATCGAAGGACTACCGGGACACTACACCGGTATTTATAACTCTTCTCAAGGGAGCATTCATCTTTCTTGCCGACCTGGTCAGAGAATTATCAATCCCCCACGAGATAGACTTCATTACGCTCTCCAGCTATCGCGACGGATACGAAAGAAGCAGCATAATAGAGATCAATAACCTGGTCCGAAAAGACATAAAAGACCGGGACATAATAATCGTCGACGAGATCGTCGATACCGGAAGAACGCTTTCCAGACTCATTCGCAGCATGAATCTGGATGAGTCGAACAGCTTGAAAGTCTGCACCCTATTGAACAAGAAATCGGGGCGGGAGGTAAACATACCTCTGGATTACGTAGGATTCAGCATACCTGACGTATTCGTAATAGGTTACGGTCTGGATTTTAAAGAACATTACCGAAACCTCAGCTTTATCACCGAGCTTACCCCCGACCTAGAAAAACTATGTGGAAAAGGGGACCCCAGGTCTCTCACCGAGATAGAACTGAAAAACGCCGAAAAGATAATTTGAACATGAGTCCATTCCGGAATCTTCCGGAAACCGTAAAAGCTCAAGCGGCCTATCGCGGCTGTTTGACTTTTCCTGATAGACAAAAGGCTTTATATTGATTATCTTACCAGTGGTAAATTCTATTAACTGATATTTTAGAAGGCCTTCAATAAGATGGAAGACAAGAACAAGCAGGAAAAGAAACGGAAAGAACCGGATAACAAGTGGATGCCTCCCGGAACCGGACCCGGTCCCCAGAAAACTTCCCGTTCCATGGCCCTATGGGTAATGATACTTATAATGGCCTTTATAGCTTACCTTCTGTTCAGCTCGGGAGCGCAGAAGGAAAAGCAGATAAGCTATACCACCTTCATGGAAGAGATCAAAAGCGGAAATATAAAGAAGGTAAGCATTAAGGGGCTGGAGGTTAAGGGAGAACTGCTTCAGGACATCGTCGTTCCCACCGATCCCCAGAGTACCCAGATAAGCAGATTCAAGGTAATACTGCCCGCCGAGGACAAGGACCTTCCGGAAAAGATATGGGAATACAACCCCAAGGCGGTGATAGAAGCGGAATTTCCGGGAAGCAGTGTCTGGGTGAAGGCTCTGGCAACCGCCCTGCCCCTGATAGCCCTGTTCGCGCTGTGGTTTCTGTTCATGCGCCAGATGCAGACCGGTGGGAACAAGGCCTTCTCCTTCGGCAAGAGCAAAGCGAAGCTTATCGGGGAAAACAAACCCAGCGTTACATTTGACGATGTGGCGGGCGCCGACGAGGCCAAGGGGGAGCTTCAGGAGATAGTCGAGTTCCTAAAAGACCCCAAGAAGTTCCAGAGACTGGGGGGTAGAATACCCAAGGGAGTAATACTTCTCGGCCCTCCCGGCACCGGCAAAACCCTTCTGGCGAGAGCGGTGGCCGGTGAAGCGGAGGTTTCCTTCTTCAGCATGAGCGGCTCGGATTTCGTGGAAATGTTCGTGGGTGTGGGGGCCAGCCGCGTGCGCGACCTTTTCGAAAAGGGCAAGAAACACGCTCCCTGCATACTATTCATAGACGAGCTCGACGCGGTCGGAAGGCAGAGAGGCTCTGGCCTGGGCGGAGGACACGATGAGAGAGAACAGACCCTCAACCAGCTCCTGGTCGAGATGGACGGTTTCGACACTCAGGAGGGAGTCATACTTCTCGCCGCCACCAACAGACCGGATGTTCTTGATCCCGCTCTTCTGAGGCCGGGCAGGTTCGACAGAAGGGTCATCGTCGATATGCCGGACCTTCGGGGAAGGCTGGGAATACTCAAGGTCCACACCAGGGATGTTCCTCTCTCAGACGACGTCGACCTGGAGATCCTGGCCCGCGGGACTCCCGGCATGTCCGGAGCGGACATCGCCAATATGGTCAACGAGGCGGCCCTTCTCGCGGCCAGACGGAACAAGCAGAAGGTGGAGATGGAAGACCTGGAGGAGGCCAAAGACAAGGTGAGGCTGGGTCCTGAAAGAAAAAGCAGGGTATTCAAGGAAGACACCCGCAGGGTGAGCGCTTACCACGAAAGCGGCCACGTGATAGTGGGTTCTTACCTGGAAAACGCCGATCCCCTTCACAAGGTAACCATAATCCCAAGAGGAAGGGCCGGGGGACTGACCTATTTTCTACCCAAGGACGATCAGCTGTTCCACTCCAAAGAATACCTGATTGACGCCATTACCATGGCCATGGGCGGAAGGGTGGCGGAGGAAACAGTGATCGGCCGAATCGGAACGGGAGCCCAGAATGATATATCAAAGTCCTCCAACCTGGCCCGGAAAATGGTGACAAAGTGGGGAATGAGCGAAAAACTCGGCCCCGTATCATTCGACCAGCACGACGAGCACATATTCCTGGGAAAACAGCTCACCTCCAGGCAGGATTACAGCGAGACCACCGCCAGGGACATAGACAACGAGATCAGTAAGATAATAAGGGAATGCTACAACAAGGCCAAAAATATCATCAAGGAACACGAGGAAGAGCTTCACAAGGTGGCAAAGTATCTCCTGGAGAGAGAATCTCTAAGCGGTGAAGAAATATCCATTATACTGAACGGAGGGCAGCTGCCTCCCATCGTGGAAAAGAAGGAACGGGCCGCTGAGAATGAAGACGATGGCGGCAAACCGGACAAATTCTCTCCCGCTGATCTTAAGACCGCGACCGGAGGAAAAACCTCCGTAAAGGCGGATGAATCAGATACCGCCGCGCCCGATGAGAAGGAATCCGGAAGCGCCTCCGGCCTGGGAACTTCCAAGAGAAGCGCAGATGATGATTCCAAAGACGGAGAACCGCTTTCCTCAGAGGAGAGGGAATCGAAGCGGGGGGAAGAGCTGGGCGGCGAATAGATCTATACTGTTACGAGCCTGACTGAAACTGTAACTGATCCTATTATCGTTCTATGAAATACAGCATTCGTGTTATTCCGGCCGGTGACGGGGAAATAATAGCCAGACAGATGAGAGCCTCCGGCATTGACGCCGAAGGGGTCAAGATCATGAGTCGGAAGGCCCGTAATCTGGTCATCAGGGTCGACCATGTTCCAGCTCCGGCCGCCAATATAATAAAACAGCAGCTTCTCTCCCTGGGACAGGACGCGGCGGTTCACCGCGACGTAATATCTGGAAAACCTGAATCAAGCACCGTATACATCATCAGCGACCGCAGAAGACTTGAAGCCATCAGGGAAAGATTCGCCTATCAGCCTTTCGGGCTCAAGGAGCTGGGCGTCAGAATAGAGAAGTTGGTGGAATCTTATTGCGACACCCCTGAGGAGATACCGCTCAGAACCGGGAAACTTGATTTGTCCCGGGGGCCTGTTCTGGCCGGAATCCTCAACGTGACCCCTGACAGTTTCAGCGACGGCGGAGAATATCTAGACCCTTCAGAAGCTGTCGAAAGGGCCCGACAGATGGCTGAAGAAGGCGCATCCATAATTGATATCGGCGCTGAATCCAGCAGGCCCGGAGCAGCCCGGCTGGAAACGGCGGACGAGATCAAAAGGGTAAAACCGGTATTGGAAAAGCTTGCCGGGAAGATCTCCGTACCCCTGTCAATAGACACCAGAAGCTCGGAAGTGGCCAGGCTGGCCCTGGACTTCGGAGCCGAGATAATAAATGACATAAGCGGGCTCGGGCACGATCCGCTTATGGCCGAAACAGCCGCCGAGGCCGGCGCGGCGGTTATAGTGATGCACATGAAAGGTACTCCGGAAACTATGCAGAAGGACCCCGGCTACGAGGACCCGGTCGGCGAGATTCTGGAGTGGCTGGAGAGGAGAACCGCTGAAATAATCGACCAGGGAGTCAAACCGGAAAAGATTATTATTGACCCCGGAATCGGTTTCGGTAAAAGATTACGGGACAACATCGATATAATAAGGGAGATATCCAGCCTGGAAGGGCTGGGGTTTGAAGTGATGGTGGGATACTCCAGGAAATCATACCTGGGCAAGCTTACCGGCCGGAAGGCCGATTCCCGGATATGGGGCGGGCTGGCGACTCTGGGGTGGTGCCTGGGCCAGGGGGTCAGGATTTTCAGGGTACACGATGTGGCAGAGACGATGGACTTCATAAAAGTCTGGAACTCCATAAGAGACAGAGGATAACAGTTGAGCGCGTTTCAGTTTAACATAGTGGTGGACATACTCGATATCGCCATCGTGGCGTTCATATTCTACAAGCTCTACGTTCTTATCGAGGGGACCAGGGCGATTCAGATGTTCATAGGGCTATTTATCCTGATCATCGTAAGTTTCATTGCCCGGTGGCTGAACCTCAACGCACTCAACTGGATACTGAGCAGCCTGAAGACGGTGTGGCTTATCGCGTTCGTGATCCTGTTCCAGCCAGAGCTTAGAAAGGCTCTTGCCAGGCTCGGCCAGAACCGGCTGCTCGGCCAGTTTCTGAAGGTAGAGGAATCGACCACGGTCAATGAAATTGTAAAAGCCTGCTACCAGATGAGTGAGAAGGGAATGGGCGCCCTTATCTCGATAGAGAGGGATGTCGGACTTAAAAGCTTTGTCGAGACCGGCATACCCCTGGACGCCAAGGTCACCGAGGACCTGCTGATAACGATATTCACCAAACGGTCGCCCCTTCATGACGGGGCGGTGATCATTGAAGGAAACAGGATAGTGGCGGCGGGCTGCATTCTGCCCCTTTCTCAAAACCCCCGGCTGAGTCCGGCTATCGGCACAAGGCACAGGGCCGCCCTGGGTCTGAGCGAGGAGACCGATTCGCTCAACATAATCGTAAGCGAAGAGACCGGAATGGTCTCCACTGCGGTGGACGGAAAGCTTAAACGGAACCTGGAAGTCAACACGCTCAGAAATTCCCTTGTAGAACAGATCGGTATAAAATCCGAAGGCGGAGGAAGTTCTAAATCTTCATCCTGATAGGTGGAGCTGAAAAAAGAATGGAGTGACAACCCTTTCTTCCCCTTCTCACTTCGTCATCACCGCGGGCTGGCACTCCAAACTCGTTCGATGACATCAAATGGAATCCTCCAACCTCCAACAGTCAACCGCAAGAGTGGTGCCGAAAACCACACGCTTAGCCGCGATAGCATATTGTATTCAGCAACAAGCGTTTAGAGTTGCAGGCCTTTGCCGCGCCGAATCCTTCAGGTGTAAACTTCATGGACACCTCAAGGCGGCGTGGAACTCTTTCCGCCTTTGAGAACGGGGATAAAGGAGAAATGTAAAAAAGATTTACGGGTTAAAAAAGGTTTACGGTCAATTGGAGCTCTTTTTGATTCTGCCGCAGCGAATAAGTCTGACCAGATGCTCGATTATCTCCGGGTCGAACTTGTCGGCCTGGAATTTTAGCTGCTCCATCGCCTCGGAAAAGGAAAGAGCCTTTCTATAGGGCCTGTTACTGGTCATCGCGTCAAAGCTGTCAGCTATCGCCACTATTCTTGCTCCCACCGAGATCTCCTCCCCACTGAGGCCGTCAGGGTAACCGGTTCCGTCGAGCCTTTCATGGTGGTGCCTCACCAGGTCGCAGGCGGATTCGAGAAATTTCATGTCCTTGATAATGTTTGCGCCGATCTCGGGATGGCTCTTAATTACCTTCCATTCGTTTTCGGTAAGCTCGCTGGACTTGTTGAGAATGTTCTCATAGACACCTAGCTTTCCAATGTCGTGAAGCGCCGCCCCGAACCTCACTGTCTCCTGTTCCTTCTTGTCCAGCTTCATCTCGAGGGCCAGAAGGTTGGCGTAACTGGCCACTCTTTCGGTATGCCCCCTGGTATACGGGTCTTTCGCCTCTATGGTCGATACCAGGACCTTGATGGTCGAAAGGTAGGTTCTCTGAAGCTCCGAGTACAGCCTGGCGTTCTCCAGGCCGTTGGCCGCCGAATGGCACAGAAGGGTGAACATCTCCAGGTCGCTCTTGGAATAATCCTGGTCGCTTATCTTAGCCCCAGCCAGTATAAGGCCCACCAGATTGGATTTGACTATCAGGGGAAAACAGTACTTGAAGCCAAGGTCGAAGAGAAACTTGGATTCCTTCGAGGCGGTTGACGGAATACCGTTTCCCTCCAGATCGATAAATTTCTCTCTTTTCATCAGGTACTTGACCAGCGCCCCCTCTTTGGAGAAGCTCAGAGTCCTGAGGATCTTCTGCTCGACTCCCATTCCGCCGGCGAATACAAGATGAAGGTCGTCGGAGCTCTTCATATTGAAGATGGCCAGAGACCCTATGCCCAACTGGCCGATAAAGGTCAGGCACAGAACGTGTATCAGCTCTGACGGTTCCTGAAGCCTGTTGAGGTCCTGGCTGAGATCGAACAGGGTGCGAAGATATAGGATCTTTCTCTTCAGCTCTCTGTCCACGCTGTCGTAGTTCTCCTGCCCTTTCAGGATCTCTGTTTCCAGCAACTGGTTCTTCTCGCGCATCCTCCTGTTACCGTGCGCCTGAAGAAGAAAACTGTTTATCTTGGCCACTACCTCTTTTATCGAGAAAGGCTTCCGGATTACGTCCCTGGCTCCGCTGCTGAGTCCTTCCAGAACGGCATCGGACATAATATCGTTGGACATCATCACTATTGGTATTTCCTGGCTCTTATTATCGTTCAGTATCCTGGCGCAGACCTTGAACCCGTCCAGTTTGGGAAGAACCGTGTCGAGGATGACCAGATCCGGGTCGAAATCAACGAACTTCTCCAGGGCCTCTTCCCCGTCAAAGGCCGATTCCGTCCGGTACCCTTCTCTGTTGAGGGATTCGGTGATTATCTCGACGACGTTGGGATCGTCGTCAACGACGAGAATATTGCCTCTCAATTGCTATTCCTCCGGTACCGTAACACTCGGATCGGCCGATTTGGCGAACTCTCTTTCCATTACCCTGGCAAAACAGCGGGTAACTTCCATATCGTACCTGAGGCCGTAGTTTTCCTTCAGCGTCTCGAGTGCTTCCCTGTTAGAAAGAGCCGCTCTTGTCGGGCGGTCGTGGATCATCGCGGAGTAGCTTTCCACCACCGAGATTATCCTGGCGCCGAGAGGTATCTCCTTTCCCCTCAAACCCCTGGGATACCCTTCGCCGTTGAATCTCTCGTGGTGGCTTCTTACGATATCGACCACGCTGTCGCTGAACCTCATCCTTTTGAGCATCTCCGCCCCGTCATCCGGATGCCTTTTGATAACCGCCCATTCACCCTTGCTCAACTCGCGGGGACTTTTAACAATCAGATCACTGATCTTGATCATCCCCATATCGCGCAGAACCGTTCCATATATGAGATCCTTGAATTTCTCTTCGGGATAGTTCATCTTCTTGGCGACTATCCCCACGTATCTGGAAACGAATTCCGAAGTCCCCTTGAGAAGGGTGTTTTCCTCTATCATCGATATAAGGGTCTTGACGATTCCAAGGGTCCTTTCATGCTCGTGCTCCAGCATTATGGTGTTCCTGTACGAACTCTGCGCGACGCTGGACAGGATATCCAGGAATTCGAAATCTTCTTCCCTCATATTCCTCCCCGATATCCTCTTTCCCAGAACGCATATTCCGGCCACCTCGTTATTAATGATGAAGGGGCAGAAATGTTCGAATCCCAGATTCCTGAACGGTTCGATCTCCTGCTCGGCGGATAGATATTCGATGCTGCAGGTCCCGTTGGACCTGGCCGTTTCGGCCAGTTTGCCCTTGTCTATCTTAAGACCGCTGATGATCTTCTTGTCTATGCCCTTGGAGGATATGGGAACGAACATGCCTTCTTTCTTCTCAAGGAAGAGTGCCGATTCCACCCCTCCCTGGGCAATTGAAGTGAGAAGGAATATATCCAGAAGTTTTTTCTTGCTCCTTATCGCGTTAAAATCCGAACTGATAGAGAAGAGGGTCTTAAGCTCAAGGATCCTCTTCTTCAACCTTCTATTTACATCCACCGGGTTGTCGTTCCCCCTGTTCGAATCGCCGGTCCCGCCGCTGGATTCATAGGGAGAAGCGGGAGAATCTATCCAGTCGGGAGGATCTTCTTTCTGCCCGCCATCGAAGATTTCAGATATTATCTTATCGGAATGGCCGGTTTTCCCGTTTTTCTCCAGTTCCTCTTTCTGCGGGCCGGCCTCTGGGCTTCCCTCCTCCCCGCCGCTTTCTATTTCTTTGAGCTCCGCCGCTTCATTCCCGCCTGTAACAGGGGGGTCTTTCTTGCTTTCCTTCGCCGTTTCCCCGTCACCCTCCTCTTTCAGCCCGGTTTTTCCCCCTTCATAAGACATCATTATGACATCGCCGCTTTCTTCGCCTTGCGCCTCATTATCATCAGCTTTGACGGCAACCTCTCTGTCCGCACCGGCGGAAGATGGCGGATTCTCCGAGCCTATGGCTTCTTCCAGGCTGGGATATATCGAAACCTCGACCTCACCGTTGTCAAGAAAGTCGCGGACTACGCCGTTGGTTATGGCAAAGCACACCCGGCAGCCGCTCTTTTCAGACCCGGCGACAAAATCACGCAGGATTCTCGCTACCCCGCCCCCCAGAGAAGATAGGTTCAGAAAATCGAAGACGACTTTCTTGAACCCTCTCTTTTCGCACTCTTCGGCCAGCCGTTCCACCTTCTTGTTCTCGTGGAATCCGAGCTTGCCCTCGACCTTGAATACAGCGGTGTCGGGACGATCGACTTCCATTCTTTCAAATTGAGTCCTTGCCATAATTCTCACCAGACTCCTCGATAATCAGTCCGGGTTCGAGAAGACCTCTTCCTGGGAAAGCCACTTATCCAGGACACTTCGAAGAAATCTCCATTCACTTCCCACCTTCTTGGCGGGTATCTTCTTCTCCTTGGCCAAACGGCACACTGTTTTCACGTGCATCTTGAGATAATCAGCCGCCTCGACAGAAGTCATTACCTCGTTGCCGTCGTCATGTCCACCGATGATGATGCTTCCATAGTCACGTTGTTGATGTTTCGCCATGACAACCTCTCTATGATTTAAACCACGCACGCGGTTCCATTACAGAATTTACTCCTCACACCTCTTCGGCCGGGATGGTTCCCGAAGCCGCGAAGGATAAGTCCATACCCCGCAGATGGTTCACTCTTTCAATAAGAGCGGAAACGTCCAGAACGGGGCAGGAACGCTCTCCCAGCTGAAGGGAAGATTTAGATATTGAAGCCCAGCTTTCTCCTACCAGCTGGTCCTCTATCGTCTCCACCTTATACCCTTCTCCCTCGCAGAAAACGGCAACCCTTTCTTCGGCGGTGCCGAGAACGACCATATTGCCGTATTCGTATTCCGCGTCCAGTTCCTCGCCGGCCAGTTCCTTCATGCTGAACACCGGTATCTTTCCATCCGCCGTTTCCAGGTAGTACCTGTCCTTTTCCAGGACCACCTTATCCTGGTTGAACTCACACACTTGAGTCACCATGCGGGAGGGGATGCAAAACTCCTTCCCGGAAACGGCAAAAACGTGCATGTCCGTTCTTCTAAATAACTTGGGAAATGTAAACTTGAACCTGCCTCCCCTGCCCTTTTCCGGTTCCACCCAGAGAAGCCCTCCCCGGTCCTTGAGAATATTCCTGATCACCAGAAGACCCTTGTAGTATGATGCTATATCGTCATAATCCACTTCCGGATCATTCATGTAGCCCTGGAAGTTATCCCTGATAACCACTTCCAGGTAAGATCCCACCGAGTGAATATCCAGTTCCAGGTTGAGTTCCTCTTCGCCGCTCAATTCGGTTAGATTGCTGATGTCAAAAAGACAGTTTTCCACGATTCTGACCAGATCTGAAGCGAGCTTGAGATCGAGCGAAAAATCTTCGAAAGTTGGGCTGAATCTTACGTCCCAGTCTTTTAGTCCTCCATAAAGAAGTATTATGTTCCTGATACCCTGAACGACAACCTCCACCGGAATCTGCCTGTTAAAGGACCCCCTGCCCCTGCCTTCAGAGATCCGGTCTATCAGATCCCGGACCAGATTCATATAAAATTCACTCTCTCCGCAGGCCCTGCCCATATCTTCTATCTTGTCCTTCCAGCCGTCTTTTTTAGCCAGGCAGAACTCGAAATCCCCCTTCAACTCCTCGAACATGGAGATCAATCTTCCCACGGCGTCGAACCTCTCCTCAGGTTCCTCTTCCGTGGATATCTCCTCTATATATACCGAGGCGCTCTCGGAGAAGCCCTCTTCCATCGATGAATCCGCCGTTACCCCGCTGTACTCGCTAAGCAGGTATGTTATCTCGTTATTCAGTCCCTCGAACATCTCGGGGTTGTAAATATCCTCGATTTCTTTTTTCTCCATAAAGACCGATACGCGCTCTTCCGTCTCCAGAACTTCGCAGACTATCTGGGACTGGTTCTCATCCCAACAGCCGCCGCCATCGTTGATATTCTCAAGCAGCCGGCGAAGCTGGGAAAGCACCTGGCTCCACTCTTCCATTCCCAGCATGGCCGTGCTTCCCTCGAGAAGCCTTCCGGCGAAACAAGCCTTCAGAAGGACCTCCCCGTCCAGCGACTCCCCCGCGGCGTGCTTCATAAGGTCGCCCAGCTTCTTTACGTGGTCCTTCACCTGTTCCCGAAACAGCTTTTTATTCTCAGTGCTCAATTCAGACAACGCGCACCTCACTACTGCGGCGATTCAGCCTTATCCAGCTCAACCGCTCCCAGGTCAAATAGATCTATTATAGGATCGTCTTCATCATCGCCAGCGGATACGCTAGCTGAAACAGCGGCCTCCGGTTCTACAGCGGAGCGCTGATCCTGCTGCCTTACCGACTGATCCAGATGTTTTCGATAAGCGATCTCCAGCCCCGGTTCTCCAGGAACTTCCTGATTCACGTTCTCATCGACTGCGTGATCAGTTTCATCACCGGCAACCGTGGCCTCTCCGGCGTAAGCATTTTCCTCACTGCCGGCCGGGGTTTCTTCGGTTTCTGGTGAACCTTCCGCGGCCGGGGTGATTCCATCTTCCCTGAATTCTACTTTCACGTCGCTCGGCTCAGCCGCTTTATCCGGTTCACTGACATTGAGAGAGTCCCATGAATCCGCGCTTTCCGCTTCCGCCGAAGGGGCTTCTTCCAGCGGGGCTTCGGGCTGAAGATTCATGTCATCGCTGTCTACCTCGATCTGTTCGCCCCCGGCGCCATCGATGCCGATTTCATCGAAACCGCTGCTGCCCGCTACATCGTTCTTCAACCCAGCTTCGTCACGGACCTCTTCGAGCGGAGCTCCGGCGCGATCCTGAGCTTCCGCCTTCCTCTTTTCAGCGGTGTATTTTTCTTCCCAGGCTTTACCGTGATTGATTATCAGCTGCCCGGCATCCTTGTTTTCCGCGTTTTCAGCGCCCGCCTTTGAACCGGCTAGCGCCGCTTCTGCTTTTTCAGGCTGGGCTCCGGCTGAAACATACTCGGCCGCCATGCCGATCTCTTCCTCGTCACCCATATTCCTCAGGGTCTCATTCATAGACTTAAGGTCGCCTTCGAGATTCAGCAGGTTATTCTCCATATCACTCAGCCTTGCTTCGATACGCGGTCTCAATTTCATAATTGCCGAGGTGGCCGCAGACCCCGCTTCAGCGTCCTTCAGGCCGCCCCGTCCGGAGAGCCCCCCGCTCATAACCTGATGATTCGCTGAAAGTTCCGCGGTAATGCCTGATACAGCGTTTCCAAGCTTGGAAAATTTTTCAGCGGTTTCCCTGGCCTTTTCCGCGTAATTGACCAGATCTCTCTCGTCGACCTCTCCGCGGGCGGCAAGAAGAGCTATATTAAGAGCCAGCCCGTTGGTGCGCTCGGAAAACTGGCGCATCGCCGCTCCACCCTGTTCGAGCTTTTTCAATAGAGATCCGATATTGGAAAGCGCGGTTTTAGCATCCGGGTCTTGGGCGGATACAGGCCCCGCCGAAGAAACCGTGCCGCTGTCCAGATCGCTCAGCAGAGCGGTGATTTCGGCAATTTTATTCCTGGCCTCGCCGGCGTTCTCCAGAATCCTTCCCATAGAGAGCGTTATGCTCGCGGTTTTTCTTCTCTCCCGGTCATTAGAACTATACAGATTCTCAATTACCTCATCCTTTTCCCTGGAGTGGCGTTCGAGTTTTCTGACCAGTTCCGCCCACCATTTCCCACCACTGTCTTCAGCCTGAAGCACCGGCTCGCCCTTGAGAAGAGATTCTATCTCCGCTTCCAACTCCGACGGGGCCAGTTCAGCCTCCCGGCTGTTTATCTCATCCGATATATCCTTTATCTGGTCGCCGTAATTTCTGAGGATCTCCTGCAGCTCCGGAAAATCGCCAAGCCTGGCGATCTGGGCTGGATTGGTCAGGTCATCTATACTATCCGCCAACGATACCATATTCCGATAATCCTGCCCGGAATCGATGTAGAACCTGTATCTTCTGACCGCAGAAGCTATTACGAAGTAGGAAAATAGTGAGCACAAAAGTATGCCCGTGGCCAGTGGGAACATCTCCCTGAAAAAGAGATAGGAGTCGATTTCCCAGAAATTCCCGGCCTTCAGCCACTCCAAGTCGACATTGTACTGGCTGATAACGTAATACCCAACACCGACATTAGTGATCAAGAGAAGTAGAGCGACCAGCACGCCTATCTTCCATGGCGAAGTCAGAACCGGGTTTTTTACTGCTTTCCGCACTTTCATCTCCTTTGTATATACAAAAAACTGCTAGACAGTTCTTCTTGGCGAGAACTGAAAGTATTATGGCTGCGATTTCACGGAATTTTTCCGCAAGGTTTATGCCAAGCCTTCCGCAGCCGGAAAGTGCCGTTTTTACAGCGAATAACGGGAAACCTGAAGGTACAAGAAAGGATAAATGGGAATAAATGCGCCCTATTCAGTGCGTTTTGCAAAACCAGCAAGACTGCTCCGAATATCGATTTGGAAGAATTATTTTCGCATGAAGGCGGTCCGGGTGAGTTTAAGCGAAGGGGGTTGAGCAATCGAGGAAAATTGAGAAGGCCGGGATATTCCGGCGGACTCTTAAGTTTCTGAAGACCGGAGCCGCCCTGGAAGAGGCGCGGCCGGCGCAGACAAAGCTTTTCCCGGTATTGAGCCGGGAGCCGGCGGAGCTTGAGCTTTCCGCGTTATTGAGCCGGGAGCCGGCGCTATTCCTGAATTTCCGGTCAGCCTCAAGTCTCCGGGCGGAGGGCAGGCAGTCTTCCTACTTATCGGTGACCGCTGAATAGTATGAGGGAAATCTGTCTTCAATGAGATCGTTGTTCGATGTGAGGTTCTTATTGTCCGCCTCCGAGATATCGATGTCCACCACCTTGAGTGATTCGCTTCTGTCTCCCACAGATACGATAACCTCACCTTCGGGGCTGACTACCTGGCTTCCACCGGTGAACTCGAGCCTCATGGTGCCGCGGCGCTCCACGCCCACCCTGTTCGCCGTTATGGCGAATACCCGGTTCTCTATGCACCTGATCTTCATAGCTTCCTGCCCGTAGGGCAGCACCAGGTTGCTGGGATGGCATATGACCTGGGCACCCTTGAGAGTCAGGGACCGGCAGGCTTCCGGAAAGATCCAGTCGAAACAGACCATGAATCCCAGTTTGGCTTCATCGGCCGATTTTACCTTGAAAGACCTTCCGTGGTCGAAAAAGAACTTCTCACGGTCAAAAAGATGGACCTTTCTGTACGAATCTACATCCCCTTTGGGGGATACGTAGACAGCGGAGTTGTAAATCCCGGTCTTTACCTTCTGTGCCATACCGAAAACAAGATGAAGGTTATTCTTCTTGGCGATCTTTTTCATTTCGCTGGTGGTGTATCCGCTGGGAACCGGTTCAGCGAGAGATGCCAGTTCACCCCTGTTCTTGAATATATATCCCGTGTTAAAGAGCTCGGGCAGAACTACTGTGGCGTCGCTTACCTTTCCCAGAAGATTAACGGCTCGTTTCACGTTATATTTTATATCGCCAAACTTACAGCGCATCTGCAGAAATCCGACTCTCATTTATCAACTCCTTGTTTAATAATATGCAAGTTATTATAAAGTATGCGATTACACTCTATATCAGCCACCGACGATATTATTAATCAATAATAGTACCAGATAGCGCCTATTCAATCAACAGTTTCCTGCCCTCTTTCGCAATGGCATAATGCTTGCTGATTTTCAAGTCTCGACAGGAATTTCCCTCATTCCGGCCCTGGAGAAATGGATATGAACTCGGTCAAGACTTACCCTGAAGCGGATTTGGAAACGCTTCTCTCGCCGGCCCGCTCCACGGGATATTTCATGATGGACAACTTTCTGCAAAGCAGAATCGAGGCGTGTTTTCCCACAAACGATGAATTCTACGACGAGGATATTAACGTCTACATAGCGGGGGTCCTGGAATCCGTCTCCGAGCCGCGCCGGCAGGAATCGCAGGCCAGGCTGGTGGTTCCCCGTGATCAGGATCTGAACCGGGTGGTGGAAAGAATCAGAAATCACTGGAAGAAGTACTGGGTCTATAGGGCCAACGCGGATTTTCTGTTTATTTCACTGGGAATATTCGATAATCCAACCCGTTCCAGAAAAGACTCCATTTCCCACATGAACCTCTCCCGCGGATGCTACCTGGGCAGGGCTAAGACATACTACCGCCTCGCCCAGTCCCACCTTCTGCAGAGCACTCGGCGGAATACCCCTCTGGGCGAAACGCTGGGAAAACTCTCTGAACGGCTGGAGGATTACGTCCGGGTCCTCTCTTTCATGAAAGGAGAGTATCTCAATCTTTTCCATAGACTCTCCGATGGTGAGATCTACCACCTTCAGCTCTCCGCCGCTTGGCAGGACGAAGAGACAGACATCAGCGGGCTGAAGGACAGGTTTCTCGATCTTTACACGGAATACAGGGCAGGCGGAAGGGCCGGCTGCGCCGAAGAACTGGAAAAGGTTGCCGGAATGATCAGGTCTATAGACTCGTCATTCGTTTTCAGCCTGGAGAGAGAAAAGCAGGTCAAAGATTCCGGTGACAGGTAAGAACCGTTTTCGCGCGGCCCGCTGGATTCCTTCTGATTATGCCTTCTTAATGAACTTCCCGATGCCGGCGAAAATCTCCTCGGACTTTTCTCCATCCATCAGAAGGTGCCCCCCGGATTCGAAGAGGAGAAACTCAGAATTCTTATTATTGGAGCGCTTCTTCAGGAAATCGTAGCTCCTGAACGATATTACGGGGTCATCCATCGACTGGACCAGCATAAAGGGAACCTCTATCGAATCTATCCAGGTCCTGGTCTTCTGAATGAAATCTGCTATGGTGAATTTGGCCGGATCGGTGCGCTTCACCAGTGTGGGCGCCAGCTTCAGCATCATGCGAAAATTCAGATTGCCCCTGTGCCTGGGAAATATGGCCGGCGCGATCAGCACGAGCCTACCCACCTCCATCCTTTGCGCCAGATTAAGAGCGATAAGGCCGCCGAAACTGAATCCTATAATCGTTAAATCGGGCGAATACTGCCTCAGGGTCTCCAGCACTATCTCCGATTCAGACAGGCAGGCGCTCCAGGTGTTTCTGTTGGTCGATCTTCTCCTGCTATCGCCGTAATCCCTCTTCTTCCTGAAACTGGCTTTTATGTAATCGGCAAGCTTTCCCATTCCGTGCCCGCTCTCCAGGGGCAGCCTCATGGCGCATACCGTGTGGCCCTGCTGGAAAAGGTAATCTGCCAGACCCTTCATCTCGGAGGGATCTCCACCAGCGCCATGTATCAGCATGCATGCGTGGGCCGGCTTGTCCTGAACCATCATGAAACTTCTCTGGTGCACTGGAACGTTGTTTTTCCTCTCCAGATAAAGCCTGCTGCTTAGAAAATACTCCAGAAGCTCATTTATGGCCTCTTTGTCGGCCGGATTTCTCTTGATCTCTTCTTCCATTTCCCATATTGCGTGGTTTATTCTCTGTAAAGCTTTCAATTTCTACTGGCTCACTTTCTGGTTATAGCTGTCCATCTCTCCTCCGCATACCCTGACGCACAGTCCGCAGATCATTGTGTTCAGCTTTTCGGACTTGGAAAATCTTCTAAGTTGGGCGGCACACCTGTCCAGCTCGAAATCCTCGGGATTCATGTGAATAGCTCCCACCGGACAGGCGTCTATGCATCTGGTGCATTCCCCACACCCCTCCGGATAAAGATAAGCGCCCATAGCTTGAGCCGGCTCCGCCTTTCCCGCGGGAAGCGGCATATCGGTCAGAACCGTGGCGTATCTGACCTGGGATCCATACTGGGGGTTGACCAGCAGGTTATTCCTTCCTCTCCATCCCAGGCCGGCCATCTCACCGATCTCCCTGTGAGAAAGATGGCCCCTGAGCATGCTCCAGTCCATGATCTGGGAAGCCGGCACCGGAAGGGCGCGGTAACCTCTCCTGGCGCATTGACCTGAAATATATACCCCCGCCTGATCCAGGCTGTAGTTTACCATCCGGTAATGATAGTAGTAGGTCCAGGTAGGAGCCGTTAACACCGTCTGAAGAACCGGCTCTGAAAGCCTGACGCCTATAGCAACGGCGTTTTCGAGAGGAGCGGCCGCCCCGCGGATCTGGGTATGAAATGTCTCCCTTATTTCCGGAGTCAACCTGGCCGTACCCAGCAGGTCCAGGCCCAGCTGCTCCGCCGCCGATTCGAGCATTTCCAGATTAGCGCTTTCCTCCCTGGAGGTCATCAAACCTTCACCCCGCCATTGTGTTTAGTGTCTTCGGTAGTTGGGAGCTTCCTTGGTGATGAACACGTCGTGGGGATGGCTCTCCTTCAGTCCGGCCTCGGTGATCTTGATGAAGCGGCCTTTCTTTTTGAGCTGGTTTATGGTCTTCACCCCACAATAACCCATTCCGCTGCGCAGCCCGCCCAGTATCTGGGAAACATTGCTGGCCAGGCTTCCCTTGTAGGAGACCCGTCCCTCTATACCTTCGGCGACCAGTTTGCTGGCCTCCCATACATCCTCCTGGAAATACCTGTCCCGGCTGCCCTTCTTCATCGCTCCTATAGAGCCCATTCCCCGGTAGCTCTTAAAGCTCTTTCCCTGATGGTATATTATCTCTCCGGGGCTTTCCTCAGTTCCGGCGAACATGCTTCCGATCATGACGCAGTCGGCTCCGGCGGCTATCGCCTTGGTTACGTCTCCGGAATACTTTATCCCCCCATCCGCGATAAGTGGAATGCCCGCCTTCTGGGCGACCGCGGCGCAGTCCATGACAGCTGTTATCTGAGGGACACCGATTCCGGCCACTACCCTGGTGGTGCATATCGCGCCCGGGCCGATGCCTACCTTTATAGCATCCACGCCGGCCTTTATAAGATCCCTGGCGGCGGCTGCGGTGGCGATGTTCCCGGCGACAATCTCCACCTTCTTGAACTTCTTCCTTATCCTGACCACCGCGTCGAGCACCCCTTTGGAATGGGCGTGGGCCGTATCGACGACTATTATGTCCACGTTGGCGTCCACCAGCGCCTTGACCCTGGCCATCGCATCTTTGCCGATTCCCACCGCCGCTCCCACTCTCAGCCTGCCGTTCTTGTCCTTGCAGGCGTTGGGATAATCGATCCTCTTCTGAATATCCTTGACCGTTATCAGTCCTTTCAGCCTGTTCTTTCTGTCCACTACCGGAAGTTTCTCGATCCTGTTCTCGTGAAGTATCCGCATCGCCTTCTTGGTATTTATGCCCTCCGAGGCGGTTATGAGATTCTCAGAGGTCATAACCTCGCTGACCTTGATATCGTCTCTCTGTATGAACCTGAGATCCCGGTTGGTGAGGATGCCCACCAGCACATTGTCTTCGCTGGTTATGGGCAGGCCCGATATGTCATAGCGCTTCATCACCTCGATCGCTTCGCTGACAAGCTGATCGGAAGAGAATGTGACCGGATTGGTGATCATCCCGCTCTCGCTTCTCTTCACCCGGTCTACCTGCTCGGCCTGCTCGGCGATGGAAAAGTTCTTGTGGATGATGCCCACTCCACCCTCCCTGGCGAGGGCTATGGCCAGTTCGGACTCGGTCACCGTATCCATAGCGGCGGATATAATAGGTATGTTGATCTTGATCTTTCTGGTCAGCCTGGTGTCTAGCTTTACCTCTCTCGGATGGATCTTGGACTTGGCCGGAATGAGAAGGACATCGTCGAATGTAAGTCCCGTTTTTACTATCTTATTGACTACCATAAGATTCAAAGGAGACCCCGTCCCCTTCTTCCTCCTCTCGATTAAGCCGCCTCTCCGGCGCCAGGAAGGTAATATTATATAAAACTACTGTCCCGATCTGCTACACCTCGCGGCGGGTTGAAGTTCGATGCCGGTATTGTCAACCATGTGATACTCTGGGCCGGTTTTTCATAAAATATTTGTTAAGCAACATACCGTCTATTCATCAACCTGTCAAGAGATCTGCTGAAAGGCCGGATATCCAACCCTTCCGCTTAACCGGAACCACCCCGGGCGCTCTTCATGGAGAGAATTTCACCGAAAGGCGTTCTGGTTCTATTTCTGAGACTATAGGTGGCTATCTCGCAGCCGTTTACCGATTCAAGCAATTCGCGGGCGCTTTCAAAATCCCTGCCCACTTCGTCCGGCTGGTGGGCGTCGGAACCTGTGGTCAAAGACACCCCCCTGGCCACGCAGCTCTTCAAAAAATCCGCTTTCGGGTAGACCGCCCCGGCCCGCCTTCTTAGGCCGGCGGTGTTAATTTCAATCGACATGCCCTTTTCGGCCAGAAGAGAACCCACCCTGTCGTAATATTTATTCAGGGGATAAGAGGGGAAGAAATCCTCTTTTCCTATCGCGTCGGGATGTGCCAGAATATCGAACAGGCCGGTGTTGATCATCTTCTCCACCAGAAAGAAATACCGGGAAAAGGCGCTGTCCGGATCCTCGGTCCGGTATCTTTCCCAGCCTTCCCTGCTGGTAAAATGCCAGTCCTCCAGAAAATGGATCGAGCCCAGCACGTAATCGAAAGGGTAGGCCTTAAGCAGGTAGGCGGTCTCCAGCTCGTACCCCTCGAAATAGTCCGCCTCTATACCGAGTTTTATGATTATGCTGCCTTCATATTTTTTCTGAAGCCTTCTGACAGTCCTGACATATTCGGGAAGCCTGTACAGGGGCATGGCGTGATATGGGTCGGGTTCTTTGAGCTTGGGAAGGTGATCGCTGAATCCGATCTCCTCAAACCCCTTTTCGATCGCGGAGAGGACGTACTCTTCCAGGTCCCCTTTTCCGTGCCCGCTGAAGTTACCGTGCAAGTGGTAGTCGATCATAGTTATTTAAGATACTCAACAGGGTCTTCTCATTCAACCGATAGCTGCTTGGAGGGTGAAATTTTTTCGCGGTGCCGGCACTTCAGGGGAAACGGAAATGGGCTCCCTGCAATTCAGGCCTGCCGGAAAATCGTTAGGGACGTTAAGCGCTTCCGCTCAGGGCGGTGGCTTCAGCATATTCTGGGAAGTATATCGCCGTATGGAAAGTCGACCACCCTCTCGCCGCCGATGGCGGTCTTCATGACCACGCTTCCGGCGGGTTCTTCTTCGATCTTTCCGATTATGGCGGCTTCCCCGCCCAGGGGGTTCTTCCTTATCTCCGCCAGGATCCCGTCAGCCTTATCCGCCTTCACAACCGCCACCAGCTTGCCTTCGTTAGCGATGTGAAGGGGCTCGTAACCCATCAGCTCACAGCCCTTGAGAACCTCTTCCCTCACCGGTATCGATTCCTCTTCTATTCTCACGCAGACCCCGGAATCGGCGGCTATCTCGTTCAGGACGGCGGCCAGGCCTCCCCTGGTAGCGTCTCTCATGCACCGGATACCCTGAAATTTATCGAGAAGTCCAACGGTGATTCTGGAAAGAGGGGCGGTGTCGCTTTCAAGCGTACTTCCGAAATCGATTCCCTCCCGCCTGCTCAGTATAGCCAGGCCGTGGTCTCCGATGTTTCCGCTGACTATCACCACATCGCCGGCCTTAGCGGAGGCTGAGGAAAGCTCGACCCCTTTGGGAACCGTTCCGATTCCGGCGGTGTTTATGAATATTCCGTCCGCGGCGCCCTTCTGAACCACCTTGGTGTCTCCCGTTACCACCTTTACGCCCGCCTCAGCGGCGGCCTTCCTGACCGATTCGTTTATCTTCCGCAGATTATCGAACGAAAACCCCTCTTCTATTATGTAAGCAAGCGATATGAAAAGGGGCGTGGCACCTGCGACGGCCAGGTCGTTGACTGTTCCGCACACCGCCAGGTGGCCTATGTCCCCGCCGGGGAAAAAGAGCGGCTTGACCACGAACGAGTCGGTGGTAAAGGCCAGCCTGGCCCCTTCCAGGTCTATCACCGCGCTGTCTTCTAAGATCAGCCGTCCCTTCCTTCCCAGGCCCTGGTTGATCATAGAAATGAGTTCCCGCATCAGTATTCCCCCTCCCCCGTGGGCGAGAAGGATCTTCTGGTAATTATTTTCCATGTTACGCCTTACTCTCCTCTCAAGCCTGACTCGATCCCGTGATGATCCTTTCGATTCCGACCCGGGCCTGGCCCAGGGATATTCCCCCGTCGTTGGGAGGCACCTTCCTGTGAAAATAAAGTTCCAGGTCAAGTGGGCTTGCCCCTTTCATAAGGCTCTCGCAGAGGAACCTGTTCTGAAAGACGCCCCCCGAGACGACCACTCTTGAGCAGTCATGCTCCCTGGAAAGCCTTTTCAGGATATCTACGGTCATATCGGCGACACTGTGGTGAAAGGCAGAAGCCATCTCCCCGGAAGGGGCGCCTGACTTTATATCCGCCAGCATGGCTTCGAACAGCGGAGCGGGATCTATCACAGTGGTATCTTTGGTAACATAATCGAACCGGTATCTTTTTTCCGTATCGCTGCTTTTAAGCGCCGCCTCCTCCAGCGCTATCGGCGCTTCCCCCTCGAAAGAGGCCCTGGATATCCCGGTCACCAGGAAAGAAACCGCGTCGAAGAGCCTGCCTATGCTGGAGGTGGGAATCGAGTTGACTCCCCGGGCCGCCATATCGAGGATCACCCCGGCCTCTTTTCCCCGAAAGAGCCGGGAGATAATATCAGAAGCTTCCAGCACACCGTCCCCGTAAAGATTCCGAAGGTGCATAAGAGCCATCCGCCAGGGCTCCTCCACCGCCTTCTCGCCCCCGGTAAGTGGAAGGTACTTTATATGGGCAAGCCTTTCGAAACCGCCGTAGCCGGCCAGAAGGAACTCCCCGCCCCACAGGGTCCCGTCCCCCCCGTATCCTGTCCCATCGAAAGATACAGCCAGAACCGGCTCCCTCAGGCCGTACTCGGCCATGACGCTTACCGCGTGGGCATGGTGGTGCTGAACCTCTATGACCCTCTCAGCTTCCAGCTCACCGGCCAGGCGGGAGGTGAAATAATCCGGATGCATGTCCCTGACCACCATCTGAGGGGTGACATGAAGCATCTTCTGAAAATCCTCCAGCTCTCTTCGGTAGTTTTGCTGGCTTCGAATATCTGCAAGGTCGCCCAGGTGCGCCGAGACAAAGACCGAATCGCCTTTTGTGAGGGCGAAAGCCCCCTTCTCCTGCCCGCCCAGGGCCAGCACGCTCTCTTTTGCCGGCCCTTTGGCGGTAAAAGAGAGCTTGCGGCCGGCCTTGCCGCCCGAATCCGGGTCATCCGCTGATTCTTCCAGATAAAGCGGTTCGGGAACATATCCCCTGGCCCTTCGAAGCGGTACGGGCAGGGAACCCGGGACAAAGTATATCGAATCGTCGCATTTGTGAGCGATGCGGCGGTTGTTCGTCAGGGCGTAGTCCGCGATACCGCCCATTATCTTTTCCAGCTCCTGCTCCGTGGATATCAACGGCTCGTCGGTGAAGTTGGCGGAGGTCATGACCAGTACTTCTATATTTTCGAAGAGAAGGTGGTGAAGCGGGGTGTAGGGAAGAAACGCGCCTATATATCCGTTTCGAGGCGCGACCTCCTCCGGCAGGCTTTCCACTTCCTCCAGGGCACTTTCCCCGCGCGTATCCAGGGACTTTTTTTTCAAAATGACTATGGGGCTTCTGGGAGAAAGGAGCAGCTCCCTCTCCTTCTCGTTCACCAGGCAGAATCTCTCTACCGCCCCGATATCCCTGAACATCACTGCGAACGGTTTCGCCGGCCTCTTCTTTCTTCTCCTAAGCTTCGCTACCGGCTCCGGCTCGCAGGCCAGGCAGCTCAGATGGTATCCGCCCAGGCCCTTTATCGCCAGAATCCGTCCTTCTTTCAATAGTCTGACCGCTTCAACCACAGGGTCGCCCTTCACCTGGTCGCCGCCCGCGGAAACCAGCTCGAGGACGGGCCCGCAGCCCGGGCAGGAGACAGGTTCGGCGTGAAACCGGCGGTTTGCCGGATCGGTGTACTCGGTCCTGCAGTAAGGGTCCATTCCGAATTCGTTCATGGTGGTAAGGGGGCGGTCGTAGGGAAGCCCCTCTATGATAGTGAATCTGGGGCCGCAGTTGGTGCAGTTGATAAAGGGGTATCTGTATCTTCTGTCTTCGGGGTCTCGCATCTCCCTAAGGCAGTCGGCGCATACGGCTGTATCCACGGGATATAATGTGCCGGGTTTTCCGGCGACCTCGCTCTCAAGGATCCTGAAATCCTTACCGCCGGCCGGCTCGGCCAGCGAGACGCTCAAGGACTCTATAACGGCAAGCGGCGGAGGATGCTTCAGAAGCGCTTTTCCAAAGCTCTCTATGTCCGGGCCTCTCCCCTTCAGCTCTATCACCACACCTTCGTTGGTGTTTTTGACAAAACCGCCCAGGCCTCGCTCTTTGGCGTAGCGGTATACGGTGGGGCGAAAACCGACTCCCTGAACCCTGCCGTTCACCACCAGCCTGACTCTGACCATAGAGCCGGTGAGATCGATTCCATCTGCCGCTTCGCTCCATCTCACAAATATGATCTCTCTCTTTTTTGCGGGCGTTAAACCGCTTCAGGGACCGGGGCCGTTTCCGGCTGGCTTTCCGCCGCGCGGACCAACAATCGCCGCGGTGTTAGTGCCGCCGCCGAGCCGCGACCCGGGGAACTGGTAACAGTAGTTGTTAAAATACGACTGTAACCCTTTCTTTTCCAGGGAAAATGAAGCCTGGATGTATCAAGGGGCCCCCATGGCAAAACGGCTCTCTTGTCTCTTCCATAAAAAACTGGCGGTACTTTTCCGGCTGAAGGGCCGTAATCTTTTCCAGGGCTCCGCAGACCGGCTCGAGCCCGGTCTTGAACCTGCGGTCTGAGATGCTGTAGAAGCCTCCGGTATAGGCTAAATTCCCGTTAAAATATCCAGCGTAGGTGGAATCGTTGACTGCATAGCTGAATCCGCAGACGGCGGTCTGTCGACTTGTGGGGGCTCCATTGACGTAACCGTAGACGCCTATCAAGGATTCATTATTACTCCCCATCGCTGAAGAATACAGGCCGATACTGCTTCTCGATTCGCCGGTCGCGCTGGCTGTAATGGCCGCATTGTTAGCGGCGGTCGCGCCGGAAGCGGAAGCTGAAATCCCGTAGCGATAAATCTGGTACGTAGTACTGCCATAAACTTTTGCGTCTATTTTTACTTTCCACTTCATAGCCTGGTCAGACCGGGGTTCGCTTCCGCTGTCATAGTTCGCGACAAGTCCCTTGAACCCTCCCAGTAATTGCCACCCTGATATTTCATGCGCACAGGCACCTGCGCCGGCTGCGTCTCTCCCGCGGCAGATGAACGGGCTTGCCTGATTCGGCCGGCTGCGTCTCTCCCGCGGCAGATGAACGGGCTTGCCTGATTCGACCGTCGGCCCTTATAATGAACAAAATTTCATAAGGAGAAAGATGATGGATGGAATGACTCTTGAATACGCTCTTAGAATAGGCACAGCCCTACTGATCGGAACCGCGGTGGGACTGGAGAGGGAGCTTCAGGGAAAACCGGCGGGCTTAAGGACCAACATCCTGATGTGCGTGGGTTCCTGCGTTATAATGATCATATCCCTCAAAATAGCTGAAAACACAACCAAGATTGCGGACCCGGGCCGTATCGCTGCCCAGGTGGTCACAGGAGTCGGTTTCCTCTGCGCGGGCACGATCATGCGCTCCAAGTTCTCAATATCGGGGCTTACCACAGCGGCCACCATCTGGGTCCTTTCCGCCCTTGGGCTGGCCGCCGGCGCGGGCTACTACGTACTTGCCTTTCTCGGCGCCGCGATAATCACGGTGGTCCTTATACTGGTAAGACACCTGGAAGGTTTCATAATAAGACACCGGACCACTTTCAGAATTCAGATCGAGATGGAAAAGGACAGTGAAGCCCCCGGTCTGATCAAGGAGCTAATAAGGGAAAAGAAGGTATCCCGCGAGGAGCTCGAATACAACTACGCCGAGGATAAATTCATAGCGATCTTCGAATACACCGCTTCCAAGAAAGATATAGACAGGTTGATAAAGGATGTCTCTAAGACCCCCGGAGTGACCAGCGTTCTCAGTCACTGAAAGGGGCGGCGGCTCCTACCAACGGCCGGTTTTCAGGTACTCATTCATCGCAGCGGCCGCCTTTCTTCCCTGACCCATGGCCAGAATCACCGTGGCGGCTCCCAGCACGATATCTCCACCGGCGAAGACGCCCTTCTTGCTGGTCTTAAGAGTCTCCTCGTCCGCGAGGATATTGCCCCAACGGTTCGTCTCTATATCAGGGGTGGTGTCCGGTATCAGAGGATTCGAGGAGTTTCCGATCGCCACGATGCAGGTATCCACATCGATGGCGAACTCGCTTCCCTCTATCGGAATCGGGCGCCTTCTTCCTGATTCATCCGGCTCTCCCAGCTCCATCTTTATGCATTCGACCTTCTGAATCCAGCCTTCCTCATCGCCGATCAGCCGCACCGGATTCTGAAGGAGCAGGAACTGGACCCCCTCGTCCTCGGCGTGCTCGACTTCCTCTACCCTGGCGGGCATCTCGTTTCTGGATCTGCGGTAGACCAGATAGACGTTTTCGGCTCCCAGCCTGAGGGCGGTGCGGGCGCTGTCCATGGCCACGTTGCCCCCTCCGAAGACAGCCACGTTCTTCGACCTGGCGATGGGAGTGTCTGACTCCGGAAAAGAATAAGCCTTCATCAGGTTCGCCCTGGTCAGGTACTCGTTGGCAGAATATACACCGTTGAGGTTTTCCCCGGGGAGACCCATGAAGTTGGGGAGTCCTGCCCCGGTTCCGATGAATACCGCGTCGTAGCCGCTCTCGAAAAGCTCGTCCACGTCATATATCCTGCCTATCACCATGTTGTATTTGACCTCGACGCCCATCTTCTCCAGGTTTGCCACTTCCTGGGTCACGATACTCTTGGGCAGGCGGAACTCCGGAATGCCGTAGATCAGGACGCCCCCCGGCTTATGAAGGGCTTCGAAGACTGTGACATCGTGGCCCTGCCTCCTTAAGTCGGCCGCCACTGTGAGCCCGGCGGGCCCCGAGCCCACCACCGCCACCTTCTTGCCAGTGGAGGGCTTGACCTCGGGAGTCTCTATATCGCCCGACTCCATCTCGAAATCGGCCACGAACCTCTCCAGCTTTCCGATCTGCACGGCCTTTTCCCTGGACTTGTGGCTCTTTCCCACAACGCAGTATAGCTGGCACTGCTCCTCCTGGGGGCATACCCGCCCGCATATGGCGGGAAGTATATTGGTCTCCTTAATCACGTGGACCGATTCGAGAAATTCGCCTTCGGCGATGGCCTTTATAAACCTGGGTATATCGATATTCACGGGACAGCCCTTGACGCAGGGGGCCTTCTGGCACTGAAGGCACCTGATTGCCTCAGTCATTGCCAGCTTTTTGTCATAGCCGTAAGGGACCTCGTCCACGTTCTGGATTCTTTCCTTCGGTTTCTGCTCCGGCATCTTCTGCGGAGGGATCTGCAATCTTTCCTTGGGGGTCAGTTCTTTATCGTTCATAATCCAGGCGGCCTTCCGGCCGATACCTCCTTCTCCATGCTATGACTGATATTTCTCCATCGATTCTTTTTCCTGTTTTTCGTACATCGACATGCGCTTTATCATCTCGTCGAAATCCACCTTGTGTCCGTCGAACTCCGGGCCGTCCACGCAGACGAACTTGGTGTCCTTGCCTACGCTTACCCTGCAGCATCCGCACATACCGGTCCCGTCCACCATGATGGTGTTAAGGCTTACCACGGTCGGAATATTATACTTTTTGGTCAGCCGGCTGACGAACTTCATCATGATGGGAGGCCCCACCGCCACAACCAGGCCTATCGAGGTTCCGTCGTCGATCAGCTTCTGAAGGGCGTCGGTGACAAAACCGTGCATTCCGCACGAGCCGTCGTCTGTGGTGATCACCACCCGGTCGCTGGCCGCCTTCATCTGCTCTTCCATGAAGAGAAGCTTTACCGTGCGGCAGCCCAGGATGGAGATCACCTTGTTGCCGGCCTCCTTCATGGCCTGGGCTATGGGATGGGCGGGCGCTATCCCCACTCCCCCGCAGGCCATCACCACGGTCCCGAACTTCTCCACGTGGGTGGGCCTTCCAAGGGGGCCCACGAAATCCATGATGGTGTCCCCCGGACCCAGCTCCGAGAGCGCTTTGGTGGTCTTTCCCACTACCTGCACTATAAGCTCTATCCATCCTTCGTCTGAATCCCCGTCGGCGATGGTCAGGGGTATCCTCTCGCCGTTCTCGTCGATCTTGAGCATGATGAACTGCCCGGCTTTCCGCTTTAGCGCTATCTCGGGCGCGTCCACCCTCATCCTGAAAATATCTTCTGATATAAACTCTTTCTCTAGAATCTTATTCATGGTTACTCAACATTCCCTTCAAAAAGTAGGCTTACGGAGAGCGGCCGGTGTGATTATAAATTCCGAACCCGCGGGAAAAATAAATTGAAAAACGAATCAGTGGATATAAATACCATAGAACAAGTTACTAAATCAAGAAATTTCTCGCGCCCGGGGGCGGTGGTTATACGGCGGGCCGCCGGGCGCGGCTCTGATACCGCGGACCCAGAGTAAGGCTTTCAAACGGCGGGCCGGGGGGCGCGGCTTACCCCGCCCCGATAAATTTCAGCGAGTCCGCCACCAGGGTGGCCGCGCCGAATTCCCTCTGCGCCTTTCCTCTTATATGAAAGAGGCCCCGGCCCTTCGCCAGTTCCAGCGCGCACCTCTTGTAAGCGTCCGGAAAGAATACCGTTTCAAAACGCCCGGCGGGGTCGGAAAAGGTTACAAATATCATCTCTCCCCCCCCTCCGGTGGTCCTGGCCCCGCCGGCCGCCACCTTCCAGCCCGCCATCTCCACGCGGCGTCCTTCCCATCGGCCCAGGTCGAGCGAACCGATAAGAGCTCTTCTTTTTGAGAGGCCGGATACGGCGGATTTGAACATGGCCAGGGGATGGGCGCTCACGGCGAATCCCAGAACCTCCATCTCCATCGCCACACGGCGGGGAAGGCCGTAGCCGGGCAGGGCGGGGAGTTTTTCGATGAGAGCGCTGGCTCGCTCTTCCTGTCCTTCCGACTTAAGTATATGGTACTCCCACAGAAGCCGGGGCCTGGAGCGCCCCAGCGAAGACATCGCCCCGCAGTGGATGAGCGTCTCCACCTCCCGGTACGGCAATCTCGCGGCGGCCATGAAGCCGGCCAGCGAGCGGTACGGCCTTCCGCCGATTATTCTCTTCGCCGAATCCGCGCTAAGGCCCTTCACATGCGACAGCCCCACTCGAATAGCTCCAGCGTGTTTTTCCGCCTCAGCCGATTCTCCGCCGTCGCGGCGCCCGGCCGGGCCCGCGCCACCGCCTGTTCTCGAATCCGGCCCTAGCGCGGCGCCTTTACCGCCTGAGTGCCGGCGGCTGTCTTCATCGCGGCCATGAGCGCGGCCGAGGCTCCCCCCATCGCAGCCATGAGCGCGGTGGCTCCGGCCCTCCGTTCTAAAGCCGCTTGAGTTTACGCAAGGGGGAAGTATCTCTATCCCTATTCTTCGGGCCTCCTCCACGTATTCGCCGGTCCCGTAATACCCACCGCCATTCGATATCACCGCGGCCATGAACTCGGCGGGGTAGTTGGCCTTCCAGTAGGCGCTCTCGAAAGATTCCACGGCGAACGAGGCCGAATGAGCCTTGCAGAAGGCGTAGCCGCTGAAAGATGATATCCATTTGAACACACCTTCGGCGACCCGGCGGGGAATGCCCCGGGCCAGAGCGCCCCGGACGAAGGGCAGTCGGTACTGCTCCATCGACTCGTCCCGCTTGCTCTTGTAGGACATGCACCGTCGAAGCCCGTCCGCCTCCGCGTAGCTCATTCCCGACACCGCCACGGCCAGCCGGATGACCTGCTCCTGGTATATCAGGCATCCGTAGGTATCCTCCAGCACCTCGTCCACCACCGGATGAATCCTCTCCACCGGCTCGAGGCCGAGATGGCGGGAGAGATAGAGCCGCTTTCCCCCGTAGCTGGATACTCCCGGACGGATGATTGAGGAAAGGGCTGTGAGGACTTCGATATCCTGGCACCGGGCCTGCTCGAGAAGCTGGAGCATGACCGGCGATTCGATGTAGAAACATCCCACGGTCCTTCCCTCGCTGATGATCTTCCTGGCGGCGGGGTCCTGGGAGTAGCCCAGCGG
Organism: uncultured bacterium; assembly: GCA_964488475.1. Taxonomy (GTDB): domain Bacteria; phylum Krumholzibacteriota; class Krumholzibacteriia; order Krumholzibacteriales; family WJIX01; genus CAZAUK01. Next base: position 22,582 of record CAZAUK010000010.1, on the reverse strand, counting down.
AGAATCTGAGGCGGGGTCCCGGGAGCAGTCCACCGGCAAATCTGCGCCGGAATCCCGGGAGCAGTCCGGCGTTGAAGCCGCGGCCGCGGAGCCGGCTTCACGGGCCTTCAGCGAGGCCGGGGCGCCGGCGGGCAAAGCCGGTGATTTGCGGCCCGGGCCGTCAGCGGACACCGCGGCCTCAGCGTCCCTTATCACCGCCAGGCCCTTCTGTCCGATAACATCCAGCTTCAGAAACCCCGCCTCCTCTATCTCGTCCATCGACCACTGGGTTATCTCGTATCCCTTGGCGCAGCGCTGAAGCGGTATCATGCCGGTTACCGGAGACGGCGATATCACCACTCCGCAGGGATGAGCCGACATATGCCGGGGAAGGCCCTCCAGCCTGCGGGCTGCCGGCAGGACCGACTTCAGCGGCTCCGCTCCGCAGTCCAGGCCGGCGGCGCCGGGAGAGACGGCGGAGATCTCCCTCAAGCGCCCCAGTCCGGCGAAGAAGGGAATCCTTCTTACCGCCGGCCCGAACTCGCTCTCGGGTATGCCCAGGGCCTTGGCCACCTCCCTCACCGCGCCCCTGGCCTTGAAGGTGTTGTAGGCCCCTATCATGGCCACCCTCTCGCTTCCGTACTTTTCGAATATATAATCCAGTACCACGTCCCGGTCCTCGGTGGCGAAGTCGATATCTATATCGGGAAGCTGCTCCCTTCCGGGATTGAGGAAACGTTCGAAGAACATCCTCATCTTGAGGGGATTTATATGGGTTATGCCCAGGGCGTAGGAAAGAACGCTATTTCCCGCAGACCCCCGCCCCACCGATTTCATCCCCCGCCCGGCGGCAAACCGGACTATGTCCCAGCATACCAGAAAATAATCCGCCAGCCCCCTCTGAAGGACCACGTAAAGCTCATACTCGAGCTGTTTGGCGGCCCTTTCAGCGTACGCCGGCTCCAGCCCGCGCTTTCTAAGGCCCTCAAAGGCCGCTCTTTTCAAGAATCCGGCCGAATCCTCGCCGGGCGGAAGGGGAAAAGCGGGAAGGCGCCGGGCGTTCAGGTCCAGTTCCACCCGGCAATCGGCCGCTATCGCCGCCGCTTCCTCGACCGGGGCCGGGTCGCCGGTGAAAATCCTCTTCACCTCTTGGGGCGGAGCGAACCAGGCGTGAGCGGGCTCCGTCTCTCCGGCGGAAAGTGTGCCCACGGTCTTTCTCTCTCCTATCGCCCTTAAGACCCTGTGAATGAAATGATCCTTCGGCCTCAGGAAAAATACCGGGCCCGCGGCGGCGGTCTTAAGACCCAGCCTGCGGGCGGCCCGCCGAAGCCGCCACCTCTCCCTTCTTCCCTCCGCTCCAGGGGCGGCGGGAAGGGCCGCCCGGGCGTTCTTCCTTCCGGCGGCGAGCGCGAGGAGTTCGGGATCATCGGACAGGATATAGACGTTTTCGGAAACACCCTCCACCGCGCTCGGAAGCGAGAAATCCTGATCCAGCCGGCGGGATGTGGCCAGCCGGCTTATCTCGCTGTAGCCGGAGAGGTTTCTGGCGAGCAGGGTGACGCGGCCGGAGCGTCCCCCAGAACCACTGAAACCACTCCCGCCGAGGCTTGGTCCGGCCTTGTCCCGCCCGTTAAGTCTTCCGGTAAGCTCGATTCCTATAACTGGTTTTACACCGGCTTCTCTGCAGGCCTTAAAGAAAGGAACCACCGCGAAGAGGCCGTCGGTGTCAGTGAGGCCCACCGCTTTCACGCCGGTGCGGGCGGCCGCCTCCACGATCTCCTCCACCCGGGCCGTTCCCTCCAGAAAGGAGAAGCCGGAATGGACTCTAAGGTGAGCGAATCCTTCTACCTGTGACATCTTTCCACCGCCGCCAGGGCTTTTCCGAAGGCGGGGGCTACCCCGGGAGGAAACTTTCCCCTGAGGTCATCCAGGGCCAGGCGAAGTCTTCTTCTGCTCTCTTCGTCTCCCCCGCCGCCCGAAGAGAAGAGAGCCAGCTGCCTGGGCCGGCGGCTTATCCGCCCGGCCTCCAGACAGATCCGCCGTATCCTGACCCGGCGCCGAAAGAGAGCCTTCATAAGGTCTTGCGCCTCGGCGAAGAGAGCTTCATCATCGGAAACGCCGTCCAGCCGCGCGGCCTTCGACACCGCCTTGCCGTCGGTGTAGGTAAGCTCCATTCTAAGGGATCCCGCCGCGGCGCGGTCCCTTCTCAAGTCCTCTCCCAGACGTTCGCAGAGAGAGTATATCACCGCCTCGAGAAAAGCTATATTCACCCTGTCCGGATCGAGCTCCCTTCCGGCGGCGAAGCTCTTTTCCCGCTTCGGGGCGGGGCGCACCGGGGAGTCATCCTCACCCATCGCTCCCCTGTAGAGACGCCCGCCCCAGCAGCCGAAGCACCACGAGAAGATCTCCTGTGGAAAACGGAGTATGTCGCCCACCCGGTATATGCCCAGCTCGATGAGCAGTTGAGCGTCCTTTTCCCCCACCAGGGGAAAACGCCGAACCGGAAGGGGAGCCAGGAAGTTCCTCTCGCACCCGTGCGATACGTCGACCAGATGAGCCCGCTTCGCCTCGCGCGAAGCGACGTGGCTTACCAGCCTGCTGGAAGCGACCCCCAGGGACACCTGCAGGCCGGTGCGGTCCTTGACATCGGCCTTTATCTCCACCGCCGCGTCGAGTACATCCCCCATAAGACGGGAGCAGCCGGTATAATCGAGATAGCACTCGTCAAGCGAGGCGGTCTCCAGAACGGGGCTGTAGCCCCTGAGTGTCTCTATCAGCTCACCCGAGACCCGGCGGAAAAGCCTCCAGTCGGGGGGAAGAAACTTCCCCCGGGGACAGAGCTTTCTCGCTCTGGACACTGTCATCCCACGCTTCACCCCGTCGCCGCGGGCCTCGTACGAGGCCGAATGGACCACTCCGCGCGGGGGAGGCCCCGAGACAACCACCGGCCTTCCGTACAGGTTCGAATCGCGAAGCCGCAGAACGGAAGCGTAAAAATCATCTGTATTTACGTGAACTATCTCTCTTCGCATAGCTGATATTCCCTGAATTAAGGGCGGAAAGTCCCCCTTTCACCCTTGGGCGACGATGTTTTAATAAGGATTCAAGGCGGGCGGCGCGCGGACAGGCGCCGTCAGAGCCTTCGCTTCAGCGCCACCACTACGCCCACCAGCTGGTCCCCGGAGCCGGGGCTCCAGCGGCGCACGGTGGGCACTTTGCCTCTTCGAACGAGGGTAAGGTCCCCTTCCCTGGGGCTTCTGGCGGTATCCAGAAGGAGCCTGTCGCCCTGCTCGATCCCGCAGGCGGCTTCATCGCCGAAAAGTCCGTTTATCTTTAAGTATCTGAAAGACATTAGAAAACCACCGTAATTAAAGCGCCGGCTCAGGAGTAGTGCCTGATAAGCCCTATTACAGAGCCGCGGATCTGCACCCTCTCGGCGGAAACGGAGATCTCCGACATGGCGGGATTGGAGGGCTTAAGACGCGCGGTATCCCCCTCCAGATAGAAGCGCTTTACCGTCGCCTCGGAGCCGTCGACCAGCACCACGGTCAGCGATCCGTTCTCGACCCGCCGCCTGCTCTCTACGATTATCAGGTCCCCGTCGAAGATGCCGTCGTCGATCATCGAATCGCCCTTGACCTCCAGGACGAAGGTGTCCCCCCGCCCGGCCAGTTCTGAGGGGACTGTTACGCTGCCGGGCACTTCCACCGCCTCTATCGGCGCGCCGGCGGCCACTCTTCCCACCAGGGGAAGCTCCACGGCCGAGCCCCTGCCCATCAGCTCCACCGAGCGGGCTCTGTTCCACCCGCGGCGGATCACGCCCTTCTCAGTGAGGTTCACCAGATGCTCGTGGACGGTGCTGACCGCCGAAACACCCAGATGGGCGGCGATCTCCCGAAGAGAGGGGCCGTAACCCCTGTCCTCGGAGAACGACCGGATGAAATCAAGCACATCCCTCTGCCGCCTGGTCAGATAAACCAATCGAAACCTCCGGTAGAATCTGCGAACAACGAATTCAAGACCCGCGGTGAACAGAATCAGCATACCCGAACAAAAACCGAAAGTCAAGGAAAAATTAAAGTTCCGGCTCCCGCGCTAAACCGGAATCTTATGATCATTAATTGTTGGACACCATCAGGCAACCGGATTAAAATACGCTGGTAAGCTCGGGGTTTATGACCCAGGCGAATTTATAAGGCGACTTCACATGGATAGGTAAACTCTTACCTTGAAAAGGAGGCAACGATGAGAACGACGGTCTCATTGCTGATCGCGTTTGCCGTTTTGCTGTCCCTGGCGGCGGAACCCGCTTCCGCCGGATGGAAGGAAAAGCGGGAAGCCCGGGAAAAGGCCAGAGAAGAGATAACAGAAAGTAAATCCCTCTGCTACATCTTCCGGTGCTGGCCCTGGTGGGACGTCTGCGGCAGGGAAAAGGATTCCGACTGCGACGGTGTGCTCGATGATATGGACCAGTGCCCCGGAACGCCGATGGGCGCGAAGGTAGATGAGAAAGGCTGCCCCATGGATTCGGACGGCGACGGGGTCTTCGACGGTCTGGATAAATGCCCCGGCAGCCCTGAAGGAGCCAGGGTGGATGAACAGGGCTGCAGCCTCGATTCTGACCGGGACGGAGTACCCGACGGTATCGACAGGTGCCCCGACACCCCGAGGAAGGCCGAGGTGGACAGGGCCGGATGCCCGGTGGACTCCGACGGCGACGGTGTTTTCGACGGCCTGGACAAATGTCCTAACACACCTGCCGGCGAGAAGGTCGACGAGGATGGCTGCACCGTCGAAGTCAAGGAATTCATCGATACCGGCATGCTGACCTCCACAAAAATACTCTTTGAGACTGACAAGGCGGAACTGAAGGACGAATCAGAAACGGAACTGGACAAGATCGGAAAGATACTTGCCCAGGTACCCGATATGAAGATAGAGATCGCCGGCCATACAGACGCCACCGGCGCCGCAGATTACAACGAGACACTCTCAAATGAGCGCGCCGCCGCCGTCATGAAATATCTCCTGGATAAATTTCCCAAGCTCAAAAGAGAGAACTTTACATCGAAGGGTTACGGAGAGAGTAAGCCGGTGGCCAGTAACGACACCGCCGAAGGCCGGACCAAAAACAGGCGCGTGGAGTTCATAATAAAAGAATAATTAGTATAGAAGGTTCGCAATAAGCCCAGAGAGGAAGATTAAACGAATTTTCAGTTCCAGCGCTGAAACTGGTTTCAGCGCTGGAACTGGTTTCATCACTGAAAATGTTTGCAGCAGTGAAACCAATGCCCATTCTAGTTTCAGCGCTGAAACTAAACTTGGAAGCCCTGTTCGATGCAGTTGGAATCGCTGACCTGGCAGTTATCTATAAATTGCTTTAAGCTTACCCTAGGTGGCCTTCTCGGCACCCGTTGAGCCGCAATCATTGTTGTAGAGGTCTGCCATGACCTGTCCAGTTTCAGCCGGTGCCCCTTCCTCAAAGCCGCTGACTCTTATCTCTTCAGCCTCCGGGTGAGACATAACCCTGACCCGGGAAGCTTCCTCGCCGGTCAGATATAAAGTCTGGCGGAAAATCCAGTGCCATTCATACTGGCATTCTCTGTAAACGACGCTTATTCCATTGCACAGGCTTCCCCGGAAGGCCCAGACCACCGAATCGTTCCCGATGTACTCTTCTGGAATTGCGTTTTCCGGATAAGATATCAAGAATTCGGCGCCGTTTATTTGATGTTCGCCCGGATGCCTCATGCAATACAGATAACAGGCTGCAGCCCTATCTAAATATTATTATAAGCGACTATGATTAAGACAAAACGGTTCTAACGAGTAAAGCGCCGATCAGGCTTCAGCCGGTTAAAATCCATGACCTGAGATGAATATTACTGTATATTGACATCTGTGACACAGCCGGCCGGCATACCGGAGAAGGCGGCCCGATCCGCCGCGATATTTTCCTGGTTTCCGCGCCGCGCAGCCCGTAAACCTGCGCTCTGGATTCTACGAGGCGCAGCCTGGAAGCGGGCGCTATAAATTCCACGCGGCGGGGCCCGGAGGCGGGCAATTTAAATAACAAGATAATAATTCAATTTCAGCGAGGAGGAACAATGCAGCGTACAGCCTTTCCGAGAGTCTTCTGGGTGGCCAACCTGGTCGAGGTACTGGAGCGGTTCGCCTACTACGGCATATACATGGGCTTCGGTATATATATGGAATACCTGGGGTACACCAAGGCCCAACTGGGAATCGTGCAGAGCCTCTTTCTTCTGATCTCATACACTATACCTATAATCTCGGGTACCTTCGCGGACAGGTTCGGCTTCAAGAAGGTCCTGATCATTTCCTACCTGGCCTATCTTCCCTCTATCCTCCTTCTTATATTGACCAAGTCTTTTTCAGGAATCGCCCTTACCATGCTCAGCATCGCTCTGGCGGCCGGAATCTTCAAGCCCCTGGTCTCGGGAACGGTGCGGGCGGTGACCGACAGGACCAACAAGACCCTGGGCTTTGGAATATTCTACGCCATGGTCAACGTGGGCGCTTCCTTCGGCCCCCTGATCGCTGGAAAACTCAGGGCTGTCTCCTGGAACTACGCCTTCATCGCCGCCGCGATATCGATAGGAGTAATGCTTCTTATAACCATATTCTTCTACAAGGAGCCTGAAAGGGAGATAGAGGGAGCCACAATCGGCGGCAAGTTCAAGGATATCTGGATCGCGCTATCAGACGGCAAGTTCCTCCTTTTTCTGATTCTGCTGGGAATATTCTTCTGGCTTCCCTTCTGGTCCTTCTTCAACCTGGTGGCTGTATACATCGACCGCAACCTGGACACCGTCCAGCTCTACTCCAGTATAAAATCGGTCTTCGGCACCGGCTTTGCCAACTTCCTCTCTCACGAGGGGGAAAACGGGCGAATGCGCCTTCTGGGCGAGACCATCGCTCATACCGGCTACATCATAATGATACTTCAGATATTCGTCTCCAGAATCGCGGAGAAGTTCAAGGCGATGCCCACATTTCTGTTCGGCCTTTTCGTAATGTTTCTGGGCTTCAGCGTGATCGGATTCTCCAACATCTCGCCTCCGGCGCTGGTCTTTCTGGGAATCCTGCTGGTAGCGGTCGGCGAGATGCTCTCCAGCCCCAGGATTCAGGAGTACATAACCTGGATAGCGCCCAAGGAAAAAGCGGGGCTTTACATGGGGGCGAACTTCCTTTCCACCGGACTGGGAGGGGCGCTCAGCGGAGTGACATATACCTCCCTTTACGGATACTTCCGGGGGATAGGGCATCCCGACTATGTCTGGTACACCCTGGGAATCCACATGATCCTGGGCCTTCTGGCGATACATCTTTTCACCAGAATAATGGGCGGATTCGTGGAGCTGGAGGAGTAGGACCCCAGGCGGCCCTCATCAGCGGGGATGTGCTCATGGCAGCAGTTGAGCGCGGGCGGCCCTCATCAGCGGGGATGTGACCATGGCAGCAGCTGAGCGCGGGCGGCCCTCATCAGCGGGGATGTGACCATGGCAGCAGCTGAGCGCGGGCGGCCCTCATCAGCGGGGATGTGCTCATGGCAGCAGTTGAGCGCGGGCGGCCCTCATCAGAGGGTACGGATTATCGGCGGCGGAGCAATATAAAACGTCTGGTTTATTTTTTTGAATACACGAACCAGGGGTGGCTGTACCAGTAATACCTGCCGCCCTCCCTGCTTACGGCGGTGAAATTGTAGCGGCTTCTGCCTTCGGGGAGCGGCTTTTCCGCAGCGGCCTCCAGCACAAGCCCCTGTCGGTCGATCCATTCGATATCCACCCTGCCCTGGCCGCTGACGAAGCAGGCCAGCGACTCGGCCGTAAAATCGCCCGTCGCCAGCTTCAGCCTCAGAACCGGGGGAGGATCGCCCGATTCTATCCCGGGATTCCCCGGAATGGCTTCCTTTACCGGAAGGGGAAGGCTTTTAAGCTTTGTAACAAAAGAACCGAGCTCCGAGTAAGGCCCGGATACCGGAAACCTTGGCAGCGCGCCGAAATCGCTTCCCTGCCAGACGGGGCCGGAATGCTGGCCGAACCCCACCAGGCCCATCCCTTCCACTATCTCTTTCAGCCGGCTGTTGTACTCTCCGTAGGGATAGGCGAAAAGCTCCGGCCTCTCACCCAGCTCCGATTCCAGCCTGTCCAGCGAAACCTCGATATCCTTCCTGATCCTGGCCTCCCAGGCCCGGGCAGACTCTCCTTCCAGGCGCCTCAGCATATATATATGCCCGTGCCCGTGGCTGGCGAAATCGATTCCCTCCCTTTGCATCTCCCTTATCCGGTCCCAGCTCATATACCCACCCATCCCGCCGTCCACGGCGGCTGTGGGAACGAATACCGTGGCCGGCCAGCCCCGTTCTCTCAGCAGAGGAAACGCGCCGGTATAAACAGAATTATAGGCGTCGTCGATGGTGATGGCAACGCACGGATCGGGAAGGGGGTCTCCTTCCCGCAGGCGCTGTACTATCTTTTTAAGAGGCCAGACCCGGCAGTCCGCTTTCTCGATTGCGTCCAGATGATCTTCGAACCTCTCGATGGAAACGCTGGTCGACGGCGGGTATTCTTCGCCGAAGAAATGGTACTGAAGGATTACGGCGTGGCCTCCGGAGCCTGAAACCGGCTCCTCCGCCCGGGCGGCATCCTTTAATCCCCCGGCCGAAGGAGAAACGGCCCTGGAGGCGGCAAGCATCGCCGCCGCCAGAGCAAACGCCTTTAATCTGGAGGTCATCACGCCGGACCCCTTTCCATTCATCGGTTACTCAGATATTCTGGATTCGCCGCTCTTGTCCCCGGCCGCCGCGGTCTCCCCCGGTTGCGCCTTACCTGCTCCGCCTTTGGCTTCGCTCTTCTTTTCCGGCCGAGCCTCCGCGTACAGGGAAGTATCCCCGATATCATACTTGAAGAGAGGAGCGTTCACTCTCAGCATTGCCCTGATTTCCGCGAGATAATCCTCCCGCCTGGAGGAATACTTCAGCAGCCCCTCGACCAGCCTGTAGCTGTCCAGCTTCTGTCCGTTCTCTCTCTGCTTCATTCTAAGTTCCCTGAACTCGCGGTAGGCGTGGGAGGTGTTGATGTTCCTGATATAACTCCGCACAGAGCGGTTTACCGTCTCGTATTTTGCGACCCGGTGGTTTTTTCCCTCGATCCTGTCCCTGGGCACTATTCCGCAGGATTCTTCGAAACACCACTGGCCGAACATGTTGTTACCCAGCCTTGCGAAACGGGAGGTCCCCCATCCCGATTCATTGGCCGCCTGGACCAGGGCCAGGGGAACGGGGATTATATCTATCCTTCGCCTCAGCACTTCCCAGATATCCACCCTGCTGGAGGCGACCCTGTTAGCCCTGTACTCCTTGATAAGCTTCTGAAGACGGCTCTCCTCTTCAGGGCTGAACTCTTCGCCTCTCTGATGCTTGGCGTAAAGCCTGAGGAATCTCTTTCTCTGCTTCAACACCCTTGCGTTTTCAGCCTCTATGAGAGGGCGCATAAAATCAAAGAACCTTTTCTTCTTCTCTTTTACACTGTCAAAGTCTTCGAAATCCGGAATGGTGTCCACCGCGCTGACTTCGATCGTCTCAGCCTCCATCAACGGACCGTCTCCCGCTTCCTCACAGCCAGAAACCATTACAGAGAAAATAACTGCAAGTACAAGATTTATAAAACGACACCTTATGTGAGGCGTTTTAAGCAAAACGAAACACTCCTTGATTCAAATCGCATGGGGCGGGCCGTAAACGCTTTCCAAGTCCGGCTTCAAGCTCCTCTATGCCGGCGCTGTCCACGACCTTCGAAATCAGCCTTGATCCCGCCGGCGCCGCCGCGCAATTCCAGCTTCAGCGCCGGAAAGTCCCTCGGCGTAAATAGCCCCGCCGGGTGCGCCCGGCCGCCCGCCGCTGTTCTTTACCATTTATGCCTGTCGTTTCCTCCTATGAGATTGAGAAACTCCATTCTGGTCTTACTGTCTTTTCTAAAAGCTCCCAGCATGGCGCTGGAGATTATCAGCGCGTCGCGTTTCCTGACTCCCCGCATCGCCATGCAAAGATGCACCGCCTCGATGATCACCGCCACGCCGAGGGGCTTGAGGTAGTCCATCAGGGTCCTGGCGATCTCGTTGGTCAGCCGCTCCTGTACCTGAAGCCTTCTCGAGAATATCTCCACCACCCTGGGGATCTTGGAAAGGCCGATTATCTTTCCCCTGGGAATGTACGCCACGTGGCACTTGCCGTAGAACGGAAGCATATGGTGTTCGCACAGACTGTACAGGCTGATGTCCTTGGCGATTACCATCTCGTCGTAGTCCTCCTCGAATATCGAGCCGGACATCACCTCATCTACATCGACCCCGTACCCGCTGGTAAGGAAAGAGAGCGATTCTGAGACCCTCTGGGGAGTCTTGATCAGGCCCTCCCTGCCGGGATCCTCTCCCAGTTCCTCCAGTATCTTTCGAACATGATCTTCCATACCATCCTCCGTATTGACAATCGAGCGGGGCCCGAATGGCCTTCCGCCCGGAATAACCAATATATACTTTCAGGCGAGCCGCGCAATGGTCGATTTAGCGCTCAGGTTTTAAGCGGCCGCCCAGCGGAAAAAAGCTCCACGCTGAAATTTCTGGTTATATAATTATATCATATTAAAAATCTATGAAGTCAAAAAAATTGGCCATGAGGAACCTTTACCGCCTCAGCGAACGAATTGTATAGCAACTTATGCTATTGCTATACAAACAATTAAAGCGTCGCGAAACCCCCTGCCGCCTGTCCTCTCAAAAAGTTTATAAAATGCTTGCCGCCCCCGCCGGGTCAGGGCTTCGCATCGTCAATTATTCCTTGAAACATTAAGACTTATCAAATATATTGGAATCCCGCGAAGCTAACGTTGAACCGTTGAAGCCGCGGCTTCTACTGACGGGAGGTTTGAAATCTTTTTTTCACTCGACGAATTGCGGAAAACCGTTAACGAACAGCAAATCAAGCAGATAGATCTTAAATTCACCGATTTCCTCGGCAGATGGCATCACATAACCGTTCCCGCTTCCCGAATCGGAGAGAGACTCTTCAGCGAGGGAGTGGGGTTCGACGGCTCTAATTTTCCAGGCATGAAAAGCCTGGAATCAGGCGATCTTTCCCTTATTCCCGCGCTTGAGACCGGTTTCGCCGATCCGTTCAGGGCAGAATCTACCATATCCTTCATATGCGACATCGTAGAATCCGACTCAAAGGAACCATTCGAGAGAGACCCCAGGGGGGTGGCCCGAAAGGCGGAAGAGTACCTGACCTCCACCGGCAAGGCGGACGGGACCCTGTGGGGGCCGGAATTCGAATATCATATATTCGACGAGGTATACGTAGATGACGGGGGGCTGAACTGCGGATACGAGATAATACCCGCCGAGGGGATGTTCGAAGGAGAGTTAGGCCTGGGACCCTCCGGAGGTTACCACGCCCTTCCCCCCGAGGACGCCCTGGCGGACATTCGGGACAGGACCGTCAGCCTGCTGGAGGAAGCGGGAGTGGGCGTCATCTACCATCACCACGAGGTAGGCGGCCACGGGCAGGTGGAGATCGAGGTAGAGTTCGGGCCTATGACCCGGATGGGCGACGTATCGATGATCGTAAAATACTTCGCCAGGATGACAGCCGCCGATTTCGGGAAGACCGCCACCTTCATGCCCAAGCCGATTTTCGGCGAGCCGGGCAACGGAATGCACTTCCACCAGCATCTCTTCAAGCAAGGAAAACCCCTCTTCTACAGCGATAAGGGTTACGCCGGGCTCAGCAAACTGGCCCATCAGTATGTGGCGGGCCTTCTTCTTCACGCTCCCGCCCTGCTTGCCATAACCAATCCCAGCACCAATTCATACAAGCGGCTGGTCCCCGGCTACGAAGCCCCGGTCCACGCCTTCTTCTCCCTGGCCAACCGGTCCGCGGCGATAAGGATACCGAAGTACGCCACCACCCCGGAGAAGAAGAGAATAGAATTCCGCCCGCCCGACGCCACCTGCAACTCATATCTCTCCATGGCGGCTCAGCTGATGGCGGGAATAGACGGAATCAAGAGAGGCCTCGACCCCACCGAGCTCGGCCTGGGCCCCTACGACGTGAACATGCACGAGCTTGGCGAAAAGGAAACCGGCAAGATAAAGACACTTCCCGAATCGCTGGATGAAGCCCTGAAAGCGCTGAGCGAAGACCGCGATTTCCTTCTGGAAGGCGGTGTTTTCACCGAAGCGATGATCGAGGACTGGATAAAAATCAAACGGGACAGGGAGATAGCGCAGATAAGAAACCGGCCCCATCCTTTCGAGCACAGACTCTACTACGATTGCTGAAGGGTGTTTTTTATACCGGCCGTATCAGCAGGAGCATTTTCACTGATCCGGCCGGCCTGATCGGAATATAGGCATAGTATATAGAGAAAACTAGAAGGCAGGTAGCCGCAGGTGGGTGAGATAAAGAGATTCGGAGAGGCGACCGGCGAGGATTACGCCTCCCTGGGATTGAGAAGCGGCCTGGAGATACACCAGCAGCTTGGCACCGGCAAAAAACTTTTCTGCCGGTGCCCGGTAAAGAGTTATACCGACGAGTACGACGCCGAGATACTCAGGCACATGAGGCCCACTCTTTCGGAGCTGGGCGAGTACGACGGCACAGCCCTGATGGAGTTCAAGACCAAAAAGGAGATCATATACCGCATCGACCAAGAGACCGTCTGCACCTACGAGATGGACGACACTCCCCCCTTTGAGCTGAACCAGCAGGCCCTGGACATAGCCCTTGAAATAACCATGCTTCTGAACTGCAAGCTGGTCAGCGAGGTACACATAGCGAGAAAGCAGTACCTGGACGGATCCATACCCACCGGATTCCAGAGGACCACCATTCTGGGAGTGGACGGCTGGATACCCTACAAAGGCCGCAAGATAGGAATCATTCAGCTGGGCCTGGAGGAGGACGCCTGCAGGGAGATCAGCGATGCGGGGCACACCAGGGTCTACCGCACAGACCGCCTGGGCATTCCGCTGGTGGAATCGGTGACCCGGCCCGATATGAGAACGCCCCAGGAGGTAGCAGGGGTTGCCCAGGTCTTAAGATACCTGGCCCGGTCCACCGGTAAGGTCAGAACCGGAATGGGCGCCGCCCGCCAGGATGTAAACGTATCTATCGAGGGCGGCCGGAGAGTAGAGATAAAAGGAGTGCCCAGAATACCGGCTATTCCCCTTCTGGTCCATAACGAGGCCTACCGCCAGCGAGCCCTGCTGGACATAAAAGATAAGCTGGTAGGAAGGGGTATTACAGAGGATTCGTTTCAGTGCGGGCATGATGAGATAACCGATATCGTAAAGAACACCAGATACTACCCGGTGGAAAAGGCTCTTAAGAACGGCGGAAGGGTCCGGGCGGTCACCCTGAAAGGATACGCCGGAATACTCTCATTCAAGACCCAGCCGGAGACCACCTTCTCCAAGGAGATATCGGACCGGGTGAGGGTCATCGCCTGCCTGGACCGCCTTCCCAACATCGCTCACTCAGACATGGAGGGCGAGACCTTCTCCAGCTCCGAATGGACCAGGATCAAGAACAAGACCCGCTGCGGCGGGGGCGACGTTGTGGTGGTGGTCTGGGGAAACGAGCAGGACGCGGAGACCGCGGCCAAAGAGATAGAGATAAGGGCCGCTGAAGCCCTGGACGGGGTGCCGAACGAGACCCGCCAGGCCCTGCCGGACGGGACCAACGGCTTCGAGAGGATACTTCCGGGCCCTGACCGGATGTATCCGGACACCGACCTGCCTCCCCTGGCCATAACCGAGGACCGAATAGAGAGGATTGGCGGCGGGCTTCCCACCCCTCCCTGGGAACTTAAAGAAAGGTTCATGAAGGAGGGACTGAGAGAGGATATCGCCGAGCGTCTGAGCGTTTCGGAAAAACACGATTTTTACATGGCCGCTTCCCAACAGACTTCCTATCCTCCCCAGTCAATCGCCTTCTTCTTACTGGAAAGGCTGGAGCGGCTCAGGAAAAAAGGGCTGATCCGCGATTTTTCCGGGGAATTGTTCGTAAAGACTTTACAGGAGATGGAAAAGCGGGGGCTGTCCTTTGAGTCTCTCGAGTACCTTGCCGCCGGAATCTTCGGCCCCGATTCCAGAAACCCGGCGGAAGCGGCGGCCTCTCTTCCACCCCAGAAAGACGATGAAATCGCGAACAAGGTTTCCAAGTACCTGAGATCGCTTGAAATACCCGATATTCGCGGAGAGGACCTGGTAAATCACCTGACCGGAAGGGCGCTTGATTATTTCGATGACATTATCAGCGGAAAAGCCGTATCCGCGGCGGTGAAAGAATTTGTCGCCGGCGACGGCGCGAAACAGAGGTGATCGGCTCTGAACTCCGAAATTTATAAGGGTTACGGCGGAAAGGCCCTGGAATGCCTGAAGCGGTATGCGGCTCCGGTCTGGAGCGATGTCAACATAGAATCGACCAGGGGTGATTTCAGGGGAATCATCCTTCCCCGGTCCGAGACCGCCGACGACCGCCACATAGTGCTGAAGCTTAATAACGGATATAACGTAGGGCTCAATATAGACACCATCACATCGATGGAGATCCTGGGAAAGAAGGAGGCGCACTATAAGATACCGGAGAAGGAGTTTCCCACCGACCCGTCCAAGCCCAATGTCAAGCTTCTGGGAACCGGCGGGACCATCGCCTCGAGGCTGGACTACCGGACAGGGGCGGTGATTCCCGCTTTTTCCCCCGGGGAGCTGTACGGCTCGGTCCCCGAGCTGGCGGACATCTGCAATCTGGAGACTGAAAAGCTCTACGGTGTCTTCAGCGAGAACATGGGCCCCGAGCAGTGGATCGGAACCGCTGAGAAGATAGGTGAAGAGATAGAGAAGGGAGCGGACGGTATCGTGATAGGACACGGGACCGACACAATGCACCACACCGCGGCGATTCTTTCTTTTATGGTACAGGACTCGCCGGTTCCCATAGTGATGGTGGGCTCTCAGAGATCCAGCGACAGGCCCAGCAGTGACGCGGCGATAAACCTGATCAACGCCACCAAGACGGCGGCCAGAAGCGACTTCGCAGAGGTGATGGTCTGCATGTTCGGCCCTACCAGCGACCAGTACGGCCTGCTTCACCGAGGCACCAGGGTAAGGAAGATGCACTCCTCCTACCGCTCCACCTTCCGCACCATAGGCGACATCCCCCTGGCGATAGTCGAGAAGGACCGCTTCGTCCCGCTCAGAAGCGATTACAAACGAAGAAGAAAAGACAAAAACGTCAAGGTCACGCCCACCTTCGACGGCCGGGTCTCGATAGTCTACTACTACCCGAACATGAAGCCGGACATAATCGACTCTCTTATCGATAACGGCTACCAGGGTATTATTATAGCCGGAACAGGCCTGGGCCACGTCAACAAGCCCCTCTATCCCTCTCTCAAGAGAGCCTGCGACATGGGCATTCACGTCTACATGACCGTGCAGACCCTCTGGGGGTACGTTCAGATGTACGTATACGACACCGGCCGGGACATAATGGACCTGGGGGTCATCCCCGCGGCGAACATGCTTCCGGAAGTAGCCTACATGAAACTCTGCTGGGCGCTGGGCCAGACCCTCGACCAAGAAGAGGTCAAGGAGATAATGCTCACCCCCATAGCCTCTGAGATCACAGAGCGCGAACCCCACAACGGGTACCTGATATACCAGGGCGGAATTCCCGAAGTGGAAGAATTCATAAGCAAATACAAGAAGTGAACGAACTCCACGGGCTAAAGCCCGTGGCTTCCGACCCCGTATAATCCGCCGGCCCGAAGCGCCCCTCCCCCTGCCGATATCGCAAAAGCCGGCCAACTCGAAAACGTAAATTTTATTTTACACTTCGGTATTAAAGTCTTTACTATCTAACTTATTGTATTGATAATATTTAGGGAATAATTCCATTTTGTGTCAAAAGGTTTTTACAAAAAGATATATCGATTTCTCGCCTGCGGGAAATATCAGATATTTTTTGAGGGTGTAACTTATTTCATAGCAACAAGATATTAAAGAGAAGAAATTATTGGGAACAATAAGGCATTATGGCACGCAACCTGCAATTTCAAGTAACCGTACGGAGTCAATAATAAGAGGAAGAAGGCAATAAAAGGAGGTTCAAGATGTTCTACTTCACAAATATAGCGCTTATCATCGCGTTACTGTCGGCAGGAAAAGCCGTCTGGGGGAAGGCAGTTTGGGGCGCTTAAGCTGCTTCCTACTTTGCAGCGGTGGCGGGGGATGTTGAAAGATATCCCCCGTTATTTTACCCCTCTCAGATCCCAAACTAGCTGGGGGCGGGAGACATGTTCTCCCGCTCATTTTTTATTCCCCGTTCTACTTCTCCGGCTCCGGATTTTTGCCCCGCTGTGAAACGCGGCGGATTTTAACTTTCATTTTCGTATAAATATGTTATTGATAAGTGGTCGCCCGAGAACCGGGCGGGCGGGGAAACCAAAACTTTCCGTTGCCCTGCGGCCGGTTAAAAACCGCCCCGGTAATTCTGGCGCCGGCGTTAGACCAACAGGATAAAATCGGCTGCGGTCAAAGAGGGGAGGATCAAGATGCGAAAGCTGTCTGAGCGGGTTCACGCGGAAGTACAAGACGCGGCGGAGAGGATTCGCCCCTACGCCAGGGTGACTCCCCTGGAATACTCGCACTACTTAAGCGGGCTCTGCGGCTGCCAGGCCTACATGAAGCTGGAAAACTACCAGATGACCGGCTCTTTCAAACTTCGGGGAGCGGTCAACAAGGTCCTATCGCTGGGCCCTGAAGACCGGGCAAAGACACTGGTAACATCTTCCACCGGAAATCACGGTTCGGCATTCGCCTGGGCGCTGGACCACTTCGGGCTGAAGGGCAGGATCTACGTCCCTGAAAACATAGAACCCTCCAAGCTTGATTACCTAAGATCCTACTCGGTGGAGATAGTATTTCACGGCACCGACTGCGTAGAGTCGGAGAAAAGGGCCAGGGAATCGGCCGCCGGGGATGACGTACTATATATCCCTCCCTATAACGACATGAAGATAATAGGCGGACAGGGCACCGTGGCCGCCGAGATCGAGAATCAGGCTGGCGCAGAGAGAATCGATTGTATTCTCTGCCCGGTGGGGGGCGGAGGCCTTGCTTCCGGGGTAAGCGGCTACCTCAGAGCCGGGGGGGGCGGCGCGGAAATAATCGGCTGCCAGCCGAAGAACTCTCCGGTGATGGCTGAATCGGTAAAGGCGGGAAGGATCATCAAGATGCAATCAAAACCCACCCTTTCCGACGGTACGGCGGGAGGAATAGAAAGCGGCGCCGTCACCTTCGATATCTGCGACGAATATGTCGATGATTTCATCCTGGTCTCCGAATCCGATATCAAAGAAGCGATAAAAATAATGCTGACAAAGCATTTCATGCTGGTGGAAGGGGCGGCCGCCCTGCCGGTGGCCTCTCTGGTAAAGAACAGGGAGAGATTCAGCGGAAAGAGGGTCGTTCTTATCATAACCGGATCCAAGCTGGACCCGGAAAGGCTCAGGAATTTACTTAAATGAACTCCGCCAAAGATATATTCAGAGAGCTCAGGGTGGAATTTCTCACCGGGAGCGTTATACCGGTCCTTCTGGCCACCGCTCTGGCTGAATACCAGACAGGCCGGTGGAGCCCGGCCCTCTTCTCTCTTACCCTGGCAGGGGTGATCTGCCT
The DNA here is from genome assembly GCA_964488475.1 of uncultured bacterium. Classification (GTDB taxonomy): domain Bacteria; phylum Krumholzibacteriota; class Krumholzibacteriia; order Krumholzibacteriales; family WJIX01; genus CAZAUK01. The sequence goes on along the minus strand of CAZAUK010000010.1, from coordinate 4,840 downwards.
TCACCTGGGAGCCAACACGGCCAACGACTATTTCGATCATCTATCTGGAAACGACCCGGCCAACGTGGACTACGTACGGCCCTTCACCGGGGGGAGCAGGATGATTCAGGAGGGGCGGATAGGAGCCGGAACCGTCCTTGCCATCTCGATAATACTGTTTTCGGGCGGTCTTGCCTCCGGAATAATCCTTACGATCATCAGAGGGCCGGTTGTCCCCATCCTGGGGTTTATCGGCCTGGCCTGCGGCTACTTCTATACCGGCCCGCCCCTCAGGCTGGCCCACCGGGGGATCGGGGAAGCGGCTATATTTACAAGCTTCGGGCTTATCGGGGTGGGGACTTATTATGTCCAGACCGGGGGGATAACCGGACACTGCATCCTTATATCGCTTCCTCCGGCCTTTCTGATAACAGCCATCATAGTGATCAACGAGTTTCAGGACTGGGCGGCCGACTCGAGTGTGGGCAAGAAGACCCTGGTAGTGCGGATGGGAAGAGCTAGAGCGGTGATACTCTTTTCCGCCCTCACCGCAGCCTCCTATCTATCCGTTATCGCCGCGGCCGCTTCCGGGCTGGCCCCGCCTGTGGTACTGGCCGCTCTTCTGTCCCTTCCAGCCGGCGTCAAAAGCGTTATCACCGCCCGGAAATACTACCGCCGGCCCGCCCGCCTCGCCCCCGCCAACGGCGCCGCGATCCTGAACCATCTTGTTACCGGAATTCTTCTTACCGCCGCCTATCTGATATCCTGATAAAAAGATCACTCGCCAAGGCCCATCTCCTTGCGGCGCCTGACGATCTGGGTTACCACCTCGTCGGGGGATTCAGCGATATTAAGCAGATCCAGATCCTCCGGCTCTATTTTCCCTTCCGCCACCATCCTGTTCTTCACCCACTCTATAAGGCCTCCCCAGTATTCCTTTCCCAGCAAGAACACGGGAAAGGGTTCTATCTTGCTCGTCTGTATAAGGGTCAGCGCTTCGAAAAGCTCGTCCATCGTTCCGAATCCTCCGGGAAGTATCACGAAGGCCATCGAATATTTTATGAAGGTCACCTTGCGGACGAAGAAGTACCTGAACGATATAAGACGGTCTATGTAATCATTGGCCTCCTGCTCGAAGGGAAGCTGTATATTCAGTCCGATGGACAGTCCTTTTCCCTCCTGGGCTCCCCTGTTCGCCGCCTCCATCACTCCCGGCCCTCCCCCGGTAATTATGGGGCATCCCTTTGAAGCCAGCTCCTTTGCTACGTAGCGGGCCCACATGTAAGGCTCGTCTTTCTCGGTCGCCCGGGAAGATCCGAAGAAGGTCACTCCCCCCTCCACATCCATCATATCCTCGAAACCATCCACGAATTCAGCCAGTATCCTGAACAGGCGCCAGGACTCGTCTATACTGATCCGGTCGATTATATATCGCTTCTCCAGACTCATCTATACCCCCCCGCTGGAATACTCTTTCCGCGTTCGGCGCTCGCTCTATTCGCGCGGATTATTATTTTTCACTTACACCATTAGAAAGCTTAAGATAAAATACCCGGTGATGGCAAGATTATTCGGCTCGGAGGGCCGGGGTGGGAGACAGCCTTCCGGCCGCGCTCAGCGGCGGGGAGAAATTCGATCTGGTGGTGGAATGCACCTGACCCCCCCGGGCTTCAGGACGCGGCCGCACTGCCCCTGGACCGTTGGAGAGAAGCCTTGACGAAAGCCGCCCAACCGGACATCTTTAAGATAATTCTTAGGATCGCCTGACAAGCAACCGGAAAGTGAACGCATGTTCCTGCCCCTGAAAGACCTGAACCCCACATCGAGAAAACCTGTAATAACCATCGCGATTATAGGGATAAACGTCCTGGTCTATCTCTACCAGCTTTCCCTGGGCGCGGACAATTCCGCCCTCATCGCGGCTCTTGGGGCGACTCCGGCTGAAATCGTCAACATGAGGGATATCGTGGGGCCGGTCAGCAGGTATATCGTGCACCAGCCCGGGCCCAGCCCTATATATCTCACACTGCTCACCTCCATGTTCATGCACGGAAGCCTGCTGCACGTGGGATCCAATATGCTCTACCTCTGGATATTCGGAAACAACGTGGAGGATATACTGGGGCCCTGGAAGTTCATCCTGTTCTATTTTGTCTGCGGATTTGCCGCCCACGGCATGCACATAGCTTCAGATCCCTCCTCCCTCATTCCCACAGTGGGAGCCAGCGGCGCAGTGGCAGGCCTTCTGGCCGGCTACCTTCTTCTGTTTCCCAACGCCAGGATAATAACCCTTATGTTCCTTTTCATATTCATAAGGCTGACCGTTGTGCCGGCCTTTGTAATCATAGGATTCTGGTTCGTGATCCAGGTGATAAACGGAATGGGTTCGCTGGGAGGGGAGCAGACAGGCGGAGTGGCCTGGTTCGCCCACATAGGTGGTTTTCTGGCTGGAGTCGCCCTGATTCTGGCCATGGCCGGAAGCAGGGTATACTGGCTTAACAGAAGAAGATTCCGCTGAAGACGGAATTCCGGGTGAATGCGCAGGGGATGCCGTCCGGCGCAAAACCCGCCTTTAGCCCGAAGATGAAAACAACCTTCAAAAAGATAGTGATAGACCGCCAATCCGCGGGCTCCAAGATGGCCGCCAGAGTCTGCGCCAATCTTCCCGGGGCCGACGTCGAGATCAGAAAAGACATACTGAAAGCAATGTCCGCAGAGGGCCTCAGCCGGGCGACTCTTCTTCTCACTACCCACCAGGGCAGGTTCGTAAAGGATTTTCCCAGCCTTCAAGACACTCCCCCCTGCGGCGAGAAGTACGTGATCACCCTTCTGAACTGCCCCTACCGGTGCTGTTACTGCTACCTGCAGTCTTACCTGGACCACGGGAATATAGTCATCTTCACAAACACCGGCAGGATGAAACGAGAGGTCCTCGAGGCGCTCGAGTCCGAGCCTCCGGAGAGGATCACCACCGGCGAGATGGGGGACAGCCTGGCTATTGACCATATCACCGGAACCACCTTCGATCTCCTCCCTCTTTTCGAGGGGACACACACGACACTGGAGGTCAGGACCAAAAGCGATAACGTGGCTCACCTTATCGCCGCGGCCAGAAACCGGGAAGAAGGCTTCGGGACGGCAGATGGAGAGCCATCTGCCCGCCTTCCCTCCGAATGCCTCGAGAACCTTCTTATCACCTGGACCCTGGGCCCTGCCGAGGCCGCGAAGAAAGAGGAGCTGGGCGCCGCCGGACTTTCAGAGAGGCTGGCGGCCATAGAGAGAGTCTCGAAGGCCGGGTTAGCGGTGGCGGTAAGGTTCGACCCCATAATACCCTACTACTACGATTCGGCAAAATACCGGGAAATACTGGCCGGCCTGGCCTCCGCCTCCCGCGGGAATGTCCGCCGGTTCGAGCTGGGAGTCCTCAGGTTCCCCCACGGACTGTGGGAGCATGTCAGGGCCGCCCGCCCGGAAAGCAGGATACTGCGGGGAGAGTTTCACCGCGATTCCAACGGAAAGACAAGGCTCTACAGACCGCGCAGGATAGCTATATACCGGGAGCTGTACCGGATGGTAAGGGAATTTTTCTCCGGGACGCCGGTGGAGCTGAGCATGGAGCCTGAATCGGTGTGGCGTGACGCGGGAATACCGGTTCCCCGCCGGCCGGGTTGTGAGAAGGACTAAAGGGAAATAAGCGGAAAGACCTGCTCGAAAACTGAAGCGCCGTGATGAAATCGGCGGCCCGTTCTACGGGTATTCTGAAATTTATGGCCTTTTTGAGGGCACCAGTGTGCTTCCCCTCACCTTTCTCGCGCTTCTGAGCTCCGCTGAGGGCCGGTAATTGAAATTGCTGAGGGTGCATGAAACCATGGTTCCATAGGCCGTTTTGCACATACCTTCTCATGTAATCGTGGGGAACCTGGACCATGAAATCCTTGTCCACGCAGATATAGTGGATATAGCCTGCAGAATCACCTTCCACGTCGAAGCAGCCGTGCTCGGACGCGTGTCTTTCACCGGCCCGGCCCAAGCTTTGAGTCCGGCCGGAGTAGTGAGGCCGGCCTAAATGTCATACACAGAGGGCATTCCGTCAAAGCCGGCCGCCTCCTTGGTAAAATGCGAAGTGCCGCCGAAAAGTCTCAGCCTGGGCCTAAACTCCAGCACCAGAGTCGTTATGGAGGCGTTGGGAAGCGAGAAAGACCAGATGCCGTCCAGATCCATTCCAAGAACATAGGTAAGATAGGAGCATATTACCCCGCCGTGGCAGATCGCCAGGATGTTCCCCTCCCCGGATTCTGAGATGATCCTGTCAAAGGTCTGAACGATCCTTTCTCGAAAGGAGGAAAGATTCTCCCCGTCGTCTATCGACACGCTGGAGGGAGAGTCGAACCATTCTTCTATCATGCCCGGCGATTCCTCCTTGACCTCTTCTATCAGCTTACCCTCCCAGCTTCCGAAGGATATCTCGCGAAGCCCCTTCAGGAATTCTATCTTCCTGTCCTCGCCCAGGGCTATTCTGGCGGTCTCCACCGCTCTTTCCACGTCGCTGCAGTAGACCGAGGCGAATTCCAGCCTCTCAAACTCCGCCCCAAGAAGAGCGGCCTGCTTTTTGCCCGTCTCGCTGAGAGCGTTGCTCGCCGAGTTGCCCTGAATCCTTCTTTCCAGGTTCCACTCGGACTCCCCGTGCCTCACAAGATATAGCCGCCTGTGCCTGCTGCCTGCTCTTTCTTTCATGGAATCCTTTCCGGGCATCTTTTGCCTCGCCAAGATAGCTTGTTTTTGAGGGAACTTTTCATTAATCTATTACTTAAACCTAAATTGAGCGATTTTATACATGAAAAAACCCACCCGATGAGTTAAG
>CAZAUK010000009.1:117741-126660 GCA_964488475.1 uncultured bacterium | reverse complement strand
CTTGTTGAATAATCGCCAAATTCGGGTGCCCCCTTTCCCTTCTCCAACGTGGAGAGGGGAAAGGGATGAGGTTTAAATTTAGCTATAATTAAATGCATTATATTTATTTTTTCCCCATTCTGCGAAGTTAAGGTTACAATCATTTAATCTAATAATATTAGAGTGAAGATTAATTTTATTGTTTAGCAAATTTATCCTGCAGCAATTTTTTAAAATATTGAATATCGCTAAAGTGAATGATTCCGAGTATGAATGCCGGTATAAAATAACTCAGTGTCCCGATGAAAATGAGCAAAAATAAATTTAGTTGAGATAACCATTGTAATATTATAGTCATTACTATTGTCGCAATTGCTGTTTTTAGAATGTAACTACTTAATTTTACACCCTTAGAAATATTGAAAAGTAATAAAAAACCAAGAATTACAGCCATGAGTTCCGAGCCGATGGTTGCCAAACTTGCCCCCAATAAATCGTATTTGGGTATTAAAAGTAGATTGAATAGGACATTGACAAACATTGCAATTCCGGCTACCTTTGCAAATTGCCGCTGTTTCCCGATGGCATTCAGGGTAATCATAAAGTGATACTTAATAAAAATTAATCCCAATGCGATTGACAGCCAGCGTAATGCAATTGTTGCCGGTGAATATTCAACTTCAAATAATAAAAGTATTATAGGTTCTGCCAGAACAAAAATACCTGCCGATACCGGCATTCCGATTAAGAATAAATACTTAAGGGATCTGGTAAAAGTCTCTTTAAATTTATACTTATTATTAAGAAATAAAACTGACAGTGCCGGATAAAGTGCCAGTACAATATTTTCCGGAATAAAAGTTAAACTTTCGATGAGTTTATGAGCCGCACTGTAAAAACCAACAATTTGCTCGTTGTGAAAAATTTTCAACATAACGGTATCGATACGAACTGCAATAGTGCCAAAAATCATCATCAGAGCAAAGGGAAATGCTTCCTGAAGTATCTGATATGTTTGGTGATGAAACCAGCTCCATTCAATTTTCTTAAAAAAGTGTCGCATAAATGTAAGTGCAGTGCCCGCTTTCAATAATTCGATAACCACAAAACACCAGAGTAAAAAGATAAGACTTTTCCCCAAATACCAGAGCATAACAGCAATAATCAGCATTGCCATTCGTTCAATTAAATTTGTATAGGCTTCAAACTCCATGCGTTCGAACGCCCGGAAAACAGAGATAAAATGCCTGCTAAAATTGTCTAACACCAAAAAAATACTGAAAATGCGAATGGCTGCGATACTAATTGGGTCCCAGGAAATCAGGGAAACAGTAATATTAATTAGAATGAATACCCCTAATGAGAGGTATAAAAGAAGGGGAATTGATTTTCCGAGGAATTGATTAATTTGAGATTTATCACGCGCCACATCTCTGGTAAGAAGCGAATTAATTCCCAGATTCCCGAGTACCATAAAAAGTGTGACAAATGCCTGTGAAAAATTATAGATACCAAAACCATTTGTCCCCAACATCCGGGTCAGAATAATGACTAAAAATAAATTAATAATTTTAGTCAGAACATGGCTGGAAAATAAAATAAGACTGTTCTTAACTATTCGCTGCCCGGAGGTCATCGTTTCCCTGGTTTTTGATTGATGCTGCGACTTCCTTGATAGTAATGTGTTAGACCGGTCTTAAATCAGGTTTGCTGTGGAAATAGTTCTTGTTCCAGAATATCACAGAGAATATGAATAATTAAAATATGTGCTTCCTGAATCCTGGCTGTATTTTGGGATTGGATGATGATTGAAAGGTCTACTAATTTTCTTAATTTCCCTCCGTTTCCGCCCATTAAACCAATGACATACAGCCCTTTTTCATGAGCCATATTAACAGCTTCGATAACATTAGAAGAGTTTCCACTGGTACTAATGGCAATTAAGGTGTCTTTAAGATGACCAATAGCTTCTATTTGTCTGGAAAAAATGAAATCGAATCCAAAATCATTTGCTGCTGCAGTTAAAATTGAATCATTCACATTGAGTGCTATAGCCGGAATGGCCGGGCGGTTATTGCTGCTTTTTAATCTTACCACTAATTCTGCTGCCATATGTTGAGCATCGGCAGCGCTTCCGCCGTTTCCACAGGTCAAAATTTTACCGTTATTTTGAACAGTAGTAATTAATTGCTGTGCAGCCTGCAAAACGGTATCTTTCAATTGAACAATGATTTGATTTTTTAAATCAATGCCATCTTTTATTGATTGCTCAAAATTGTCAATCCATTCTTTCTTCATATATAAAACCGATTTTGAATATAATTTGTTATAATTAAATATCTTAACTTAAATCAGTAATTTTCAGAAAGCTTATTTTTGGTGAATGGCTGTAGAAAATTCTTTAATCCGGGAAAAATTTTTCTCATCTTCAAAATGATTTCCAATGACCACAAAGCTGGCACCGGCTTCTACTTTCTTTTGGGCATCTTCCGGAGTTTTGATACCACCTCCCACAATAGTGGGAATTGAAATTGTATGACTCACCGCAGTCACCATTTCATCCGGAACCGGAAGTTGTGCACCGCTACCGGCTTCCAAATATGCTATTTTAAATCCAAGATATTCACCTGCCAATGCATGAGCCAGAGCGATGTCCGGTTTATTCCTCGGTAAAGGACGTGAATTGCTCATAAACTCTGCACTGGTCATCTGACCGGACTCGACTAACATGTAAGCACATGAAATAGGTTCAACATTTAATTGCCAAATAATGGGGGCTGCAACGACCTGATTATCGATTAAATGCGCTGGATTTCTTCCACTGATGACTGATAAATAAAGAAGTGCATCGGCATGCCGGGATATCTGATGGACACTTCCAGGGAATAGTATAACTGGTAAATCGGCTGATATCGCTTTTATTTTCTTAACAAATCCATCGAAATCCTTTTGTAGTAAAAAGGTTCCACCTATAAATAAAACATCTACTCCGTTTTCCTTTACTTTAGAAATTTTGGATTCAATCTCATTGAATGGGAGTTTATCCGGATCCAGAAGTAAAATAAATCCCGCGCCTTTTTCTCGACGTATTTTTTGGAGCAGTTGATAAGTTTTGGCAGCCATTCAAATGTAAAAATTATGTCACGTTAAAAAAATTAATCATAATAAAATAACAATCTAACCTAAAAAAATCAAGACATTTGGAAAGGGAACCGATTATGGGTGATTCTTGCAACCTTTTGTTGAATAAGGTTCCCCAACCAAACAGACTTCAGTAATAAATTTTAGACTGTTTTCTTCAATCACGATTCAATATCTGTTCTTCTATTTATCTGAACTTCAAACCACCAGTTAACTGCTTTCCTCAAATTGTGGGCGATATAAGTAGGGCGTAGTTCCCACTTTTTTTCATACTTATCTTTTTGTTCTTTCCCATAACCGGTCAACACCAGAATTCCGGAAATGCCTAAGTTCAGTCCTGTAAGGACGTCGGTGTATTTATCTCCGATCACCACAGATTTTTCTGTGTCTATGTTCAATTCTTTTGCTGCCTCCAGAATCATTCCGGGTGCGGGTTTTCTGCAATTACAGCTTATATTGTAGGGAGGATAACCATCGGGATGGTGTGGACAATAATATATTCCATCGAGTGATGCCCCCAATGAGCGAAATTGCTGTTCAACTTTTTCATTAACTTCATGAACATTTTTTTCGGTAAAGTATCCGCGTGCCACGCCTGCTTGATTGCTGATTATAACTGCTTTCCAATTAAACTGATTAATCTTGATAACAGCTTCTGCAGCACCATTAATAATTTCTATATCCGAGGGATTCGATAAGTATCCGATTTCCCTGATCAATGTACCATCGCGATCCAAAAAAACAGCAGGGGTTTTCTCGACATCTTTCATTTATAAAATAAATCCGGTAAATAAAATATTTCTTGATAAGAAAATGCCTCCGACAGAAATTGCCGGAGGCATCAATTGGTCGTAATTTTATTGCTTATTTTTTTAATGCAAATTCATACAACTCCATGTACTTTTTAGCAGATTGCTCCCAGGAGAAGTCTGCTTGCATTCCGTTTTGTTGAATTTTTGTCCACGATTTTTGATCTGCGAATGTTTCAACAGCTCGTTGAATGGTTTCCACCATGGCTGTAAAACTATATTCTTTGAAACTGAATCCGTTTCCGTCACCTGTGTTAGAATCAAATTCCTGAATGGTATCTGCTAAACCTCCTGTTTGCCTCACAATTGGTACTGTTCCATATTTGAGGCTGTACATCTGATTGGACCCGCATGGTTCATAACGAGACGGCATTAAAAACATATCAGCACCGGCTTCAATTAAGTGAGCCAATTTATTATCGAAACGAAGATGAACCGCAAGTTTGTTCGAATGTTTCTTTGCTAATTTTTCCAACAACTTATGGTATTTCTGTTCACCCGTTCCTAAAATGACCAATTGAATGTCCAGTTTAAGCAAATCTTCTGCGGCAGATTCAATTAAATCAAAACCTTTTTGAGCCGCCAGACGGGATATCATGCCAATAACAGGAATGTCTTTGTGAAAATTCAGGTTACTTTGTTCGCACAATTCTTCTTTATTTTTGGTCTTTTTTTCAAGAGTTTCGCTATTGTAATTCTCCGGGATTAAATTGTCATCTTCCGGATTCCAGGTTGAATAGTCAACTCCATTTAATATTCCGAATAGTTCATCTTTCCTTTTTTTCAAAATTTCTTCAAATCCATATCCGTATTCGGAATCCTTGGTAATTTCTTCTGCATAATTTTCGCTCACAGTGCTCAAAACATTGGCGAATAAAATACCACCCTTTAATAAATTGAGTTTTCCAGAAAATTCCAGTTCCTTCCCGGCCTGAACAAACTTATCAGGAATCTCAATTTTTTTTGCTTTTTCAATAGGGAAACTACCCTGATAAGCCACATTATGAAGGGTTAAGACAGTTCTCGTGTTCTTAAAAAATTCATCATCTTTATAATGAGTTTTTAAATAAAATGGTATCAGTGCTGTCTGCCAGTCGTTGCAATGGATAATATCCGGCTGCCAGTAAAGCAGCTTTAATGTTTCTAACACCGACTTACTAAAATAAGCAAAACGTTCCGCATTATCCTCAAAATCTTTACCGGTTTTTGAATCTACATAAAGATCTTTTCGATCGAAATAATCAGGGATATGGAGAAAATATACATGAACTTTTGAGTCTGGTAAAAATGCTGTTTTGCCATCAGCTACTTTTGTTTCCCCACCTAAAGTAACATTGACTTCCTTTAACCGAATAACTTCTCGAAGTACATATTTTCGTTCATTTATTGATTTGTAATTTGCCATCATTAAACGTATATCCTGATCCAAATCTTTAAGCGCCACAGGAAGTGCCCCTGCAACATCTGCCAGGCCTCCTGTTTTTGCAAAGGGAACAACTTCTGATGAAACATAGCATATTTTTAATGAATTCATTCCAATACCTCAATTATTATAAATTAATTTCTTTCAAATATTTAGCCGCCTCCTCCGGACTTGTAGGATTAATGTAAAATCCGGTACCCCATTCAAAACCTGCAACTTTTGTTAGTTTGGGCATGAACTCAATATGCCAATGGTAAGACTCCACAGGACCATCTTGCATGGGAGAAGTGTGAATAATAAAATTATATGGTGGAGAATTCAAAGCAATATTGATCCGTGTTAAAACTTCTTTCATGGTTAAGGCAAGGTGATTTAACATTTCATCTGAAATATTTTCAAAATGAGATTCATGTTCTTTTGGGATAATCCAGGTTTCGAAAGGAAATCTTGCTGCATATGGTTCGAGTGCAATAAAATATTCCTCATTAAACATCACTCGTACATTTTCTTTTATCTCCTGCCGAATGATGTCACAAAAAATACAGCGTTCTTTGTAACTATAATAGACTTTAGCCCCTTCCATTTCTTCTATAACCCGTTTTGGAATAATGGGAGTCGCAATTAGTTGTGAATGGGTATGTTCCAAAGAAGCGCCGGCGTTCATACCATGATTTTTAAATATCATTGTATATTTAAGTCGGGAATCTTTTTTAAGATCGTTCATTCGTTCCCTAAATACCCAATACACATCTTTTATGCGATTGGGTTCTAAATCAGCAAGGTCGTTAAAATGCTCCGGTGTTTCGATGATCACCTCGTGAGCCCCGACACCATTCATTGAATCATATATACCATCACCCTGACGGTTTAGCTGCCCTTCTATGCCCAATGCCGGGTATTTATTTGGGACTATACGAAGCGTCCAGCCAGGTTTATCTCTTAAAGAATTATCAGGTCGGATCGCATAAATTTCCGGTGGTGTTTTATCTTCGTTTTCATAACAGAAGGGGCAGAAACCACCCATTTTTTTTTCTTCAACATCGGCAAAATCAGAAGGTCGTTTTCCGCGCTCGGTGGAAATAATTACCCATCTTCCAATCACCGGATCTTTTCGTAACTCTGGCATACAATGAAAAAACTTAGTTTATTTAATATTTTTTAAGCACTTAAATTTAAGAATATTCCAAAATGTAATCAAGAGGAAAAAATGGCTTGATTTTTCAGCAAGTAAATTACAATCTTTCTGAATATGAATGAAAATGTTGAGGATCGGGTTAGTTTATTCAAAATTTTGTCGAAAGCAGAAATACTCAAGTAATTTTTTCTTTACTTATGATTACTTACTTAGAAACCACACTGTTCTGAATTGTTCGCTCTTCCATTCGGTTCTCTCAAGTTTGATGCTTAAACCAGGGACCAAATTCCCCCTTTTCCATAATAAAAAAGCTTCATCATTTTGATCAGGATTTTTATGTGTTAATTCGCATTGCTCTAAAGCACTCACTGCTCCCTTTACCGGATTTAAAAAATCAGCTTCAATTTTGTATATCTCATTATTTTGCTTACGGAGATAAATCCGAATACCATGCTTAATGGTTTCTGAGCTTTTTTCAGTGACTTCCATGACGGTCTCCTGGTGACTCCCGAGTCCCAACTTGCTGAAGAAAAGCTGGTAGTTCTCATTATTTATATCTTGTTTTTTGCCAGACTTGCTAAACAACTTCCTTATATAATCTATCGGATAAAATCGTTTTGTTGTGGTGTCAAAATAAGCGTATGGACTGTGAAGATTGATATAATCGAAGCCGACTGAAGGTCCCCACACAAAGACCGAATCGAAACGTGAATTGTGAAACAATATCCAATTTCCAATTCTACCCATAACATAGATTTTTTCTCCTTCCTGCAGCATTCCGAATGTGGTACCGTTAGGTTCTAATCGAACATTCTCTGACGAGACCTGTACGAATGCGGAGTCCGGAAGAGTTGGTAATGCCGGTGTTTCTAAAACAGGCTTAATATCAGGGGTAGCCGGTTCCTTTTTAGCCTGTTTAGGTTGGCAGGAAATAAATATGATTACGATTAAAAGAAAAAGGAATAAGCCTTTTAATTGCATAGTTGCCTCTTCAAAATATAAACAAACAATATAAACCTGAATTATTCTTCTCAAAAATGATTTTCAATTTTTGATTTAGTTGATTCTGCAATTCTTTGAAAAATCCACAAATAGCTTCTTTAATAAAATCTTAATATACATGTTAACTAACTGCAATTTTTGAGATTAATATTTCGGATTGCTAAACTTTTTGTATGGCAATACGATAATGTTAAAAAAATGTACATTTTTATCAAAATAAGTACTTCAAGGAGGAGAAATGGCAGCAAGAAATATATTCCGGGTTGTCCCAAATGGCAGCAGATGGGAAGTGAGGAAGGACGGCTCAATTCTGAATACTTTTCAGTATAGAAAAGGTGCAGTAGAAAGAGCCACAGAACTGGCTTCTAAAACAATTTCGAGCCGGGTTATTGTATACCGAAATGATGGTTCGGTAATAAAAATGCGTCAACTTAATGAAATGCATTAGCTTTAAAAATCAATTCTAAAAAATATCAACTCTTTACAAGGCGGTTCCATAAAAATTGAATTTGATCGGACTCGTAAATCTGCACATCTTTAATATCACATTTCGCTATTTCTAACATTACTTTCGCCACACTTTTTGCTTCAATAGGTTTATATTTTTTTAGTGAACCAACAAAAAATGGTGACAATATCTGCATAAAAAGTTTTCCAAATTGTTCCAATTTTCTAACTCGTTCACGATGACCGAGTAGCATAGATGGACGAAAAATTTGAACACCATAAAAATTTTTGTTAGAGATTGCTTCTTCAATTTCTCCTTTTACACGGGAATAAAAAATTTTAGAACTGGAATTCGCACCTAAAGAAGAAATCAGAAGAAACTGTCGTGAGTTGTTGTGGGCTGCGATTTTTGCAAGTTCCAGAGGATATTGAAAATCTACTCGTTTGAACGCCTCCTTTGTCCCGGCCTGTTTGATAGTGGTCCCTAAGCAACAAAAAATGTCGTCTAAATCAATTAAATTTGAATAAGTCGCAAGGTTATTAAAGTCAATGATTTTTTCTTTCAATTTAGGATGCCGAATCTGAAGCGACCGTCGAGTCAAAACCAGAATATTAGTATATGACTGGTCTTCTAATAGATACTGAAGACAATGTAAGCCGACCAATCCGGTTGCTCCCACTATGAGGGCAGAACGATTTTTCATAGGGCAATTTTCTTGTTTAAAATAATTTTTTTGTTGTTATTAATGCCATTTATGACCATCGGTGTGACCGATGTAATAATTGTCTAACTTTTCTGAATAGATAATATATATTAACCACATATCGAAAAACTTGCAAACTATATAGGAGAAATTTGTGGTACTCTTTGAACGAGTGTTAATCTATCTGTTGCTTTAGAGAGGCGAGCCTTCCCGATTGGTGTCGGGACGACCTGTGGCAGAGATTTCAATTAATGAATTCATGATATTTACGGCATAAAA
>CAZAUK010000009.1:0-117641 GCA_964488475.1 uncultured bacterium | reverse complement strand
GTAAAAAAGGGGGTAAATTTTGTTTACCCCCTCTATAAGCGGGGCCGACGAGACTTCCCGATACTTGTCGGGACGACCTGTGGTATTTACCGGTTTTGTTGAATAAGTTCTTCGATATACTTTCTACTTTTTTTCTTCTTAATTTCCCGTTCTCTGGCAATGGCTTGGCTTTTTGAATCAAAGATTTCATAATAAACCAATTTCCAGGGAATCCCGGTTTTGGTATATCTTCCCCATCCCATATTGTGACGCTCCAAGCGCCATAGACGATCGTCAGTAAAGCCGACATAATATCTGTCTAATTTTTCAGAATAAATGATATAAACCGACCACATTGAAGCAGGTTCAAAGTTGATTGGAATTACCTGGATAAATTAAAAAAGTGGAATTCTAATCTCTCCCATTATAAGCGGGGCCGACGAGACTTCCCGATACTTGTCGGGACGACCTGTGGCAGAGATTTCAATTAATGAATTCATGATATTTAAGGCATAAAAGTAAAAAAGGGGGTAAATTTTGTTTACCCCCTCTATAAGCGGGGCCGACGAGACTCGAACTCGCGACCTCCGGCGTGACAGGCCGGCGTTCTAACCAAACTGAACTACGACCCCATAATTTTAAGCAAAATCATCCGGCTTTGTAAATCCGTCGCTATATTCGAACAGGAGGCAGTTCTCAAACCGCCCCCGCGTTCCTATTTATAATACAGAAATATAGTCAAGTCAATTGAAATTATCATTGTCACGAGAGCTTGCTCCTCTTTTCCGGTCAAACAGAAGCCGGTTGATCTCGGCCGCCGCAGCGGGGTACAGCCCCCGGGTTATGATGAGTGTTTTATCTGGCGGGACGTAATCCGCCGCGTATGGCCAGTCGCAGACCGCCACAACCTGAGCATGAAGGGTTATTCGTCTGACCGCCTCCCCTGTCAGGGGGCGCCTGCAAATTATACACATCGCCCGGACCCCTTCACCAGTTCCATTTCCACCCAGAGTCAACTCGAATAGCTTCTTTCCAAAGCCCGCGGCGGGCTTGATAAAATCGCCTATTGGATCAAGCCCCCTGGAACTAGATTCTGTCCGGTCGGCACCTGAATAATCACTTCCCCCGCTCCCGGCCCCTTCCCGCTCCAGAACCGCCCTGCCGGCCCCTTCCCGCAACTCTTCAATAAAATGCTCCGCCGGAGCGCCGGAAAAATCGTTTCTCTCCCCTATTATCCTTATCAGAGATGGGGTTCTTGATTTGAGCAAAAGCAGTCCGGCGGGATCTCTGATAACCTCCACCGACCACTCAGCGGCGAGTTGGTACGGCTTATCTAAAAATGAGATTTTGTCTCGCCTTATCTTTCGCGAGTGTTCTTTCCCTCCGCTTATTTCCTCTTCTTCACAGAGGCTCTCCCCGGCCATCTCTTCAATGGCCCCACCCCCTCTTTTTCGAAGCCTATCTATTCTAGAGAAAGAGGCCTTCGCTTTCTTTTTCATCTCATCTGAGGAAAATAATCCGCTCGATGTCTTGCCCCCCGGTCCCTCTTCAAACCTTCGGAAAACATCAATTACCGGATCCGAATAGAGAAGCATATCGGTTCCAGCTACAAGCGCGCTGGAGGCGAGCCGAACAGCGTCGGGAACAGATTCATCTTCTTCCGGCGGTAACACGGCCCCCTTCATCTCCAGAGCATCGGTGATTATGACGCCTTCGAATCCGATTTCATTTCTTAGAATGCCATCCACCACCTCGGGATCCAGAGAGGCCGGCATATTCCTTTCCGCAGGCCTCACGTGGGCGGTCATCACCATTTCCGCCCCCGCTTTGATTCCACTTTTGAAAGGAAGCGTCTCTACCCGCCTGAGCTCATCCAATCCAAGGGGCAGGACCGGTAGACCCAGGTGAGAATCCCTGTCCGCCGACCCATGTCCGGGAAAATGCTTGATGCAGGTTATAAGCCCTTCACCCCTCAGAGCGCTCACAGCTTCGGCTACCAGCTTTTCCACCAGCCGGCGTGAATCTCCAAAGGATCTGCAGCCTATAACAGGATTGAGGGGCTCTGAATTTACGTCAGCGAGGGGAAAAAGGACGGTATTGATTCCGGCGATCTTAAGGCGTGCCGCCGTTTCCGCGTAGACTGACAATCTTTCCCGTTGATTCTGCACCGACGCTATAGCCAACTGGGAAGGTGGTATGCCCAACGCCCCGGCAAGCACAGAGATCCTTCCCCCTTCGTGATCAGCCATTATGAGGGGAGGGATCCCCGAAGACACCGTTATCAGATTCGCGATACGATCGATCAGCGATCCAAGCTGATCAAGGTCCTCCACATTCCTTTCAAACAGGATGACACCGGAGGGTGGGAAACGTTTCAACCTGCTTTCTTCAGCCCCGGTGAGAGCGGTTCCCTCCACCCCTACGGCTGACAGCCTCATAAGACCCGCCATATATTCTTCACGGCACAAGGCCCACCCCCTCAAAGATTCACCCGGCACTTCAATAATAACGCGAAAGCGTGACACCGGGATAATAGTGTTTCAGTATATCTTCGGCCCTGTATCCCATCTTCGACATACCGATCGCGCCGGTCTGGCACATTCCAACCCCATGGCCGTTGCCTCCCCCCAGCATCGACAGCCTCCGGACCCCGCCGCTATCCCTCTTTACCCTGATCTTGAAAAGGGTGCTCCTCAAAATGGGCCCGTCCGCTTTACCAGGCCGCAGCACCCACCTTATTCTGTCTCCCTCTATCCTGTAATCACGGCGGTCGGTGGAAATCCGTAGCGCCTTCACCCTTCCATCGGCGCCGTAACCTTCCACACTGATATCCACCAGCCTGCTAAACGGGACATATTCATTCCTCTTTTCTCTCTTTAGCGTCCTGCGCAGCACCTGGTCCAGCTGCCTTCCACTCCAGTTTTCCCTCCAACGAAAGTGCCTCGATTCGCGGCAGAAAGACCTCTTGCCGCCGGAATCATCCGCGTCTCTTATTCCGTACAGGTATGGGTAGCTGGCCTTCCAGGGCCATCCCACCCTGATATCGGCGGTATGCCCGCCGCAGCAGGAACAGTAATATGCCTTGGCCGGCTTACCTTCCCATAGTAAAACCATCCCGCCGGTCTCATCCACGGCCCGGGAGGCGAGCTCTGTCTCTCCGGCGGCTCCCCTGTACACCTGATCCATTATAGTAGCCCTGAGGTCATAGTCTCTATTCTTCATCTCCTCCAGCTTGCTCAGGGCGTAGGAGCGCGAGGCTATCGCCTGGGCCCTGTATGCCTGGTACTTATCAGAATCCAGGTAGCCTATCTCGGCCGGCAAAACGCCCTTGAGGTAATCGTCTATGAAAACGTAGTTTATAGCAGAAATACCCCCGGGACCCGCAATCATCCGGACTCCTCCCCTGAATTCCCTGCCATCTACCCTGACCGGTACATTCCCCTCGGGCTTTACGAAAATACTTTTACCCCTTATAAGGCGGGCCCCTTTTCTGGTCATCACCACATCGCCGGACGACAAATAGACCTCGTATTCTCCACTGCCTCCTGCTGGCGGACTCTGGTAATCGACTGAGGAAACAGACAGCTTATCACCTTCTATTTTCAGCCTGCTGGTTTTATCGATAATCAGAACCCTCACAAACGGCCTTGCCAGACGGACCTGCACCGGTTCCGGAGCCGGCTCGGGCCTGTAGACAATCTCCTCCCTGGCGCAGGACAATATTGCTGATGTAATCAACAAGAATGTTAGCGCGGCGCCGCGCTTTTGTTTTTTCATCATCCCGCTTTCTCCTGAAATTTCGGGCGGATTGCCCGGTTAAAATGAATTCCGGTATCTGTCATTCTGGAAAATAGAAATTGCCGAATAGAACCGCCTTGCCGGTTTCGCCCTGTTTTATAGCAAGCTCCTGTCTCTCTTTCAGGGCGGGAGAATCCTCCGGGCCGCCGGCCGTATCCCGGGTTGGCCGGGGTGAGCCAAAATACAGGGCCTCATTAGCGAGAAGGGCTACTCCCAGCGCTTCGCGGTCCTCATGTTCCATCTCGCACTTTTCGATCATCTCTTCGACAAGCTCCTTCAGTATCGCTTCCCTTACCGGAAGCTCCAGATTGCTGCTGCCGTCCACATCGATACTGAACTGGCTTGCCACCACGCAGTTGACCATCTCGCTGAATACCGAGGGGTCGGACGGAAAAACTTTCCCGCCGATCTCCATGCATTTCAGTCCGATCAGGTGGACATCATTTTCCTTAAGCTCCGCCTCCTCCACAAGCTGGTGATACATGGCCGAGAGATTATGAAGAACAAGAAAATTGATTCCAGCGATCTCTTCGCCGTTGAACTGATTTCCAACGGCAAGGGAAGCCAGCATATGCTGAAGATCCTCCGGTAATTCGTGCCTTATATTATAAATCAGATTACATATGGTTTCATCTCCGAGACCTTCCACCTCAGTGGCCACCGCGGCCAGATAGTAAGGGGCGTCGCCGGTCTCGATACCTACTATCAGCCTTGGCCGCTTTTTTTTGATTTCATCCAGATTCCCCATAGAAAGATCCTCCACCTTCCGGGCGGGTACAGAACAATTATCTTGGCAAAGGGAAATATTTGCAAGCAAGTTTTGGGTGAGAAGAATAGATTTATTCGAGCTTGACGATCTTCCCGTCCCTGGATATTTTTTCGCCGCCCCTTACCACATCAAGAACATAGATATAGGTTCCGTTTCCAACCCGGTTACCGGCCATATCCCTTCCATCCCAGAATATCGAATTGGGACTGTTTCTTCCGGCCGCGGATAGAGCCTCGTGAGAAATCTTGAACTCTCTTATCAGTATTCCGCTTACGTTATATATCTTTACGCTGGCCCTGTCAGCGGGAAGGCCCAGTGTGAACATTATATTCGTTCCGGAAGTGAACGGGTTCGGAAAGTTGAAGGTTTCCAGGTCAAAGTCGGCACCCCAGACATTTATCAGGGAAGTGTTCGAATATTCAGCGGATTCGGCTGTTATTGTGTGGCCGCCACCGGTTGACGGCCCCTTGAATTCGGCGATCCAGTTGGTCGAATCCTGGGCGGAGGGCTCCACCCTGAGATCAACCGGCTGGACTCCATCCACCAGGATCTCCGGCTCACTCTCCAGGAATAGGGGAAAATCCATATCGACCCGGATGTCCGCGCCCGGAGGTATATCGAGCTCCGGAGTCACTGAAATCTGGTTCCCGTACCGGCTGTAGGTTATCTCAAGCCTGGTCGGCACAAGAATCTCCCTGGTCCCAGCTTCCGCGCCTCCAGGAGTAAAAACCCTGAAAAGGAGCTGTTCTTCAGAAAGTTTCAGAACGTAATCTTCCAGCACCGCCTGGTATGACCTGGAATAGGTGAGGGAAGTATCTACAAGGGCCGTCACCTCCAGGTCGTTCCTTATTCCGCCGTCGATCTCCAGCCTTACCTCTCCCAGGGAGACCGCGTCGGTCACGGTGAATCTAAGATCGCATGTATTGTCCCTGTTTTGAGAATTAAGAGTATCGCTCGTGATCTGTTCCCATCCGTCGCCCCAGTCAACTTCACACTTCATCACCGGCGGGCCGGTGTCGATACGCTGCATCGGATCCCCAAAAAGAACGTATCTGAACACCTGCTCGTAACCGTAGGACCTTGTCGCTATATGCTCGATCTCAGCGGCGGTCATTAGTTCGCCCAGTATCCACCTGGTCCCGGTCGCTTCGTTTAGAGGCGGCATGGAATCGGAAGGAGCCTTGGAAAAAACCACTTCAAATATATTTTCGCACAGATTGGCGTTCTTTATAAGGTCTTCATAGGCGCAGCTGGCGTAGGCTGCGATCGAACCAGATCCACCCTTGAGGAAGAGCTGTTCACTTATACAGTCCCCTCCGGAGCCGCTGATCCCCGATACGTCATGCTCTCTTATGTACGCGAATTCGCTTATGTGACAGCCCAGTCCCACAAATATGTTGTTCCTGTTTCCAAAAAGCCGGTTTACGTCCCGGTACTGGCTGTACATGGAAAATCCCGCCTCGGTTGAAAGATTGTTTCTGGAGGCGTGGCCCTGAAAGACCCAGAACAGGCATCCTTCATTCAGGCGGTCGATCAGATAGGGACTAAAATAGGTCCTGGTGGAATCGGTCGCCACGCTTCTTATCATGGAGGAAGATTCGCCCGCCGGATGGGCGTTTTCAGTCCATTTCGAAAGATAGAGCTTCTCCATCCTCATACCGCCCCGGTAATCCCTTTCGATTCTGGAGGCGACCGAATCCATACTCGATTCGAACCTCTCCTCGCTGGAACGATAAGTGTATGTGGAGCTGCTGCCAGACCACGCGTCGTCGGCAAATAGCATGAAGTTCCTTCTCCACTGATCATCGGCGCTGATTTCCTCGTATCTTTTCAACTTCAAAAATACCGCTCCGGCTTCCAGATCGCTTCCCACCGGAACACGCCCCACGAAAACGTCCGGATAGCTGGCGGCGGGAAACGAGAAATCGTTCCTTTCACCAGTTTCCGCTTCCACTTCGCCCTCCCGGCCACTCTCCGGCGAACCGAGCTCAAAGACCGGCTGGTCATCTATAAAGGAATACCACTTATCAGTCGCCACTACTTCATCCCTGTATCCTACCGCGTTTATCGACATGGAATAGGTGTAGGCGGGAACAAAATCAGGCGGACTCCCCCTGGAATCCGGGGGATCGCCTAAAAACAGGCGTTTGTGATCCTCGCTGGCGTCTCCCACCAGCATGACGAATTCCGCTCCATAATGCTCAAATCCGTACTTTATGAATCTTTTCACCGCATGATATGACGGCAGCCCCCCGTTGAATTCGTCGTAAACGTCCTGAACGCCGGCGGTCAGTATCCTGTATCCCTGGCTCTCGCGCCACTGCAAGTAATCGGCAAGCGCGTCGCTTTTGGGCGGAAGAAAATCCTCGTGTGATATGACCAGCGAATTGAAAATTCCTGACTGCTCCTTCAGACCGGAAGGGGTATCCAGGGTCAGCCAGCTGTTGTAGACCCGAGTTCCCGCTTCACTCTGAAAGGCGACGTAGGATCTCTCTATGTCCGCCGGAAGTTCCAGGGAGAGTTTGTATTTGCCGTTTCCATCCGGACCGGTAAAGAGTCCGGAGGAAAGTGTATCTGTAACGGGATTCGATGGGTCGGTAATATCGATCAGGTAACCTGAATTCTTTTCGAACCCCTCTATCTCCAGCGACCTGGCCGAACCGGAGGGCTGGAGAGTGAAATGGAGCATCCCGTCCACCGCTACGAATCGGCGCGGGTAGGATACGGAAAATTCATTTATCATAACCGCGTATTCGATATCCGGCTCCCGGACTATAAGGCTGTTATCTCCTTCAACCAGCCAGTCCGACGGATTTGAATCGAACTGGAATGCCAACTCGTTGTCAAAAGTGAGAGAACCGGTGCCTATCTGGTTTCTTCCCGAAGAATTGTCCAGTTCGAAGATCAGGCTCTTGTTATAGGGATCCGGCCGGTAACCTCTCACCAGGACTTTTACGCTGAAAAGAGCGCCGGGATATATATTCCGGCAGTGGAATTCGCCCACTGTCTCGGTCTCCCCCGGGGGCGAGACGAAATAGTAATCTGTGCTTCCAGCCTTGATATCTTTCTGGTAATAGGTGTCTTTTCTTACCTTCTCCTCGTGGATGAAATAGCTCTCCGGAGCTGCGGAAGCAGGAGACCTCCCGGCCCCACCGGTCATGAACTCCCCCGCTTCGCCTTCCACCAGCCAGACCAGGTGGTTGTCGGTGAAAGCGGCATCGGGATCACCGGCTTCGGGGTCATCCCTTATTCCTTTGGCGTAGAAGTAGAGAACATCGTCTTCTTCAAAATAATTTGGGGATGACTCAGAGCCCTTCACCAGCAGGTATGGAATATCGACCTCTCTGAGAAGGTCGTTCTCCGCCTCATCGTAGTAGTATCTCTTAAGAGCGAATATCCCGTCTATGGGGCCTCCGCCGGTCAACTGGGCCAGCGAATCGGCCTCCAATCTGAACAGTCCGGTCTCGGGAACCCTTATTTTCAGCCGCCTTCCAGCCGCGGGACCTCTTTGAATCTCGACCCTCTTGACCGGCTTGACCATCGCTGCCGCGTCATCCGGGTTGACCAGCACCCTGCCGTAAACGCCCCGCCAGGCGGCCGATAACGGCTGGCCGTCACGGCTTATTATCTCCATACCGGGGCTTCGCGCTTCCTGATTCCTGGAGCCGCCTCCCGCGTTGATAGAAACCGTTATCCTTCTGGCTATCCAGTAGCCCCCCTCATCCCTTCCCAGAAGATTTACCCTGACCGGAAGAACCGGCACCCTTCCCATCATCGAGACATCTCCGGCGGAAATTACCGGAGGCAGCCCCTTCCCCTTCCAGGGGTCTTCCGGCAGATACGTCTCTGTGAGCGGAAGGCCGTCTTCGCTCCGCACCAGCCTGCTTCCTTCG
The DNA here is from genome assembly GCA_964488475.1 of uncultured bacterium. Classification (GTDB taxonomy): domain Bacteria; phylum Krumholzibacteriota; class Krumholzibacteriia; order Krumholzibacteriales; family WJIX01; genus CAZAUK01. The sequence continues at coordinate 109,202 of CAZAUK010000009.1, read as the reverse complement.
GCCCGCGCTATCTCTACGTTTCCCAGGTACTGTCTCTCGACCACTGAGGTCCTCAACAGCGGATTCGATCCGGGTGGCACAGCTACATTGAATATTCTTCCGGGAATCTCGACCGCCCCGGGGGGTGAAAAAGTTCCATATCCATTGACCAGCACACGCAGGCCGCCGCCTGTGGCAACCAGTTCCGGCCTTTCAACGATTATTTCAAATGAGATATTGCCGCCTGAGGAGACAAGATTCGATACCGCGCAAAATCCAGAAGAGGATAAAGCAGCTATAAAGATCAGGATAATAAAAAATAGGAAGATTGCCGCGTGCCTCATAAAAAACCTGCCTGTTTCAAACAGGGTTCCTCTCTGCTGTAATAATCGCGAACGGGGGCGGCACTATTTAGCAATTCTCCAGCAGTGCTCGGGCCTCGATAAAACACCGCGAATCGCGCTTTTCGGCCCTTAGCCGCTTAAGGTCGGAACATATCTACTACTTTATAATTCTAACCTGTGGCGAAGGCAAAATCAAGATAAATAAAGATACTCAAAGACAATGACGATATAAGGATAAGCTGATTTGAAAAAGGCTCCCGCCGCGCCGAAAGGGGAGCTTTCAAAGAATCTAATCAAATCGACATCCAAACTACCGGTAAAGGGATTTAACGGCTCCCCAGGTAGTTTCTTCGGCTTCTACAATGCAAGCCAAATTCACACATCGATGTAGAAATTATTATACCCGTATGCTGAACGAGAAAGAAGAAAGATTATCATAAGAGCCATTATAGCTTTATTCATGATTTTGACCCCATGGCTATATACCTTGCCCGGAATTTAAATACTAAGCTGCCTTTGAGTGAGAAGTAAATTTTCTATTTTAATCCCTTTCCCCGGTTTCCCCGATTACCGCTTAATTACATCCATGCCGCCAGTGCGAGCCGAAGTATCCCAGATCGGAGAACTGTACCTCGCCGTCGAAGTTGAAATCACAGCATGGGTCGTAATGAGCATCTCCAACCCGGGAATCCCAGGCGTCCCCAAACCCGCTGAAGTCCGCCAGGTTCACCTCGCCGCCCCCTTTAATATCGGGGCTTTTTATCACTATTTCAATGCATACCGGTTCCACAGGCCGACAGCCAGTAATCAGTCCAGGGAATACCTGGTATGCCGGCATTTTCACTGTCTCTGGCTATTACCCGAATAAAATCGTAAGATGAATCCGAGAATGATTCATCGATCCGGTTCATATCACCCGCCGGGCATTGCCAGAAGACGCAACTCTGAACAGCCATACTCAAAATAGGCCTCGCTCAGGCAACCGTCAACGGTCTGAGCCGAAAGGCAAGCCGGTAAAATCATCATAACCAGCAGAACCGATAGCTTCTCTTTAACCATTTTTCAAACCTCCTGTAGCTGATTCAAAATACAGGGGTTTTCCTCAATGGCTCAGGATCACCTTGAATCATTAGTTCACTCAAAGCCGCCAGATAATTATAGCACATCTTGTCCTATTGCTCCAGCGGCCGGGTCGTACGGGGCACTCCCGTCCGGCCCGGCCGCTGGAGAAGTAAAGGGACAGCTGCATAGTATATCTGCACACACGCAGACCGTAAAAGCCATAAGCGCGAATACGAACGCCACTAAAAAGATTCTTTTCCTTCCCTCCCCTCTGGCAATAAATTCATTCAATGCCCAGGGCTTTCCGCTCAGCCCGCGGCGACGGTAAACACGATCCGCGGCTGAAAAAAGCCATCAAGCTCCCTAAAAAGCGCCTACCTGTACATAGACTTGATAGCTCCCCAGCTTTCTTCCTGAACATCGGTCTCAAGCGGGCAGAATACCGTAGTAAGACCGTCTATGGGGAAAGCTTCGTGGTCCGGCGAATATGTCCCATAGAGGCTTCCGTAAGTCGGGTGCGCCAGGCCGGGGTCGGGATGACCCACCACGACAAGCTGGTAATCAATCATGTCAGGGCATTCGACCATCTTCATGAACTCGTACTTGACCATCATGCCGTATCCGTAAGGATAACAGGAAACTGGCGGGCTGTACGAGATAGCGTGCCCGTTCCACGGGTCTCCCAGCCACACTGAAGCTTCGAATGGGTACTCGACACTTAGAAGCACCAGTTGGTTGTGGGATGGATCCGACGGAGTCTCAAGCGCGTACTGAATGCCGGTCACCTCATACTCATCCTGTACGATATAAAGGTACGCGTCAAAAGGTGTCTGGACGGGAATATCCTGGCAGGAGACCAGGAACCCGTCGATATAGGCACCCAGTGTCGCTGTAGCCGCCGCGAACCCAGGAATAACCAATAAAGCAATCATCACGAGCAGTACTCTCTTCATTACGATTCACCTCCTCTAAAATGTATGATTTTACAGAAATCGACTTTGCCTGAAGAGTATGAAACTCCTGTGAGGATGCCGCACGGTAGTTGTTTGTTGTCAAAATATTATCAGACAAAAATCCCATTTATAAAACGATTATACCTTAAAATCGGGGTCTATGTCAATATTTTATATTGCGCCGGTATATCGGCTCGAGGCAGGATATATCAAAATCGCAACAGGTGAGGCATCTCACAATAAAGGCCGGGGCCGCTCAATTCCGCGGCCCCGGCCAAGAATCGAATCTATACCGATAACTTTAGCGGTACATCGATTTTACGGCACCCCAGCTCGAATCCTGAGCGTCTGTCTCGCAGGGAGCGTTGATTCCGTAAGCGTTGAGGACTATCATATCATGGATAGGATATCCCTCCGTACAATCAGTAGCTTCTACTGCACCGGTTTCTGGATTATTTATGATCTCAATGTAGTGAGGATCCAGAATCGTGTTGACAAAAGTCAGCTTGGTCAGCCACGTCCAGCCGGTCATGCAACCACTGAATGTGCCAACCCATCCCACATCTGAGGTAGGGCTGTTCATGGTAACTGACAGATTAGGGTTGTCCTCGTTAGCAGTGCAGATGTCGCCGCCAGGCAACGAAATTTTGAAATCGAAGCCTTTGAGGTCCAGATCTCCGGGCAGAATCCACACCCAGACATGGAATTCCTGGTACAGTGACGTAACCGTGGCGCCGCAATCGGGACGGTCTTCACCCTCGTTGTACATCGCTACATAGTAGTTGGGCCCGGCATAAGCCGTTCCGGCCAGAAGCGCGAGAACCACTACAGTTAGTAAGATCTTCTTCATTTTGAGCTTCTCCCTTGGTGCTAGGAAAAACGTTGTCCAATTTAGTAGAGGGAAACTGATCTCCCTCCATTTAATGTAAAGCAAACAGAACAAATGCTTTGTTTCAGGTCGCTGAATACAATTTACTGACATTCATGCTGCCAGTGATCTCCGAAGTAACCGAGGTCACTGAGGTTCACGAAGCCGTCGTCGTTGTAGTCACAGCACTCATCGTAATCGGTATCGCCGGTCTGAGTACCAAAAGCGTTACCAAATACGCCGAAGTCTGACAAGTCGACACTGCCGTCCTTGTTCAGATCCGGGCTCTTGACTATCATGGACAGGCATATCATGCTGGTGCAATCGGGCTTCTCCAGAACAGTATTGTTCTGAATCGCCACATAGACACCACCACTCAGTATGCAGCCTCCGGCTCCGATCGGATCGGAGATCGTCGTCTCACCGTTGCTGTTGGTTAGCGAGTCCGCTCCTACACCACCGGCGCAGACATAAAGCTCCTGAGCCGAATCACAGGCATCCAGCCAGTAATCCGTCCAGGGTATACCCGCTACGCCATTGCCGCTAGCATCTTTCGCGACTACCCTGATGTAATCGTACGAGTCGTCTGTGCACGCCTCGTCGACCCTATCAAAGTCAGCAGCAGGGCACACGAGAAGATACATCTGCGTACAACCGTTCGCGTAATACACTTCGCTTTCGCAGTCGTCCACTTCACCCGCTGTCAGGGATGTAGCGAAGATCAGCAGCAAAGAGAAAAGCAAAACTTTTCCTTTGACCATTTTTCAAACCTCCTAAACCTTAAAAAGGTTTGGGACCTTTTTCGCACGGCGCGGGGTCTCCTTACACCTCCTGTTGCATTGTCCGTGCTCCGTTGAGTTCCATTTTACCTACTCGACTCATTTATTTTAACACATCTTGACTTGATTTGTCAATAGGGTTGTGCGGGCGGCAGGAACCAGTAAGAGAAAGCGCGGCAAATCGTTAAGATATCTGGGTGTATTCACCTACCGCTAATGGAGTAGATCTCTTTAACAAATTCAGATACAAAAATAGGCGGAGCCGAAATTAACGGCTCCGCCTTGAAAGTGATAATAGTATATCACTTGATTAACGATACATCGACTTTACAGCACCCCAGCTGGAATTCTCTGCGTCTGTCTGACACGGCGTGTTGACGCCATAATTGTTCAACACGATAAGATCATTGATGGGATACCCTTCCGTACAATCTGTCGCCTCTACTGCGCCGGTTTCCGGATTTTCGATGATCTCAACATAGTGAGGATCCAGGTTTGTAACTACCAGATCCAGCTTGGTCAGCCATGTCCATTCGGTCATGCAACCACTGAATGTACCAACCCAGCCATCAGCCGAAGTGGGGCTGTTCATGGTAACAGAAAGATCAGGATTGTCGGTGTTAGCGGTGCAGATATCGCCATTCAGCACGATTTTGAAATCGAAGCCTTTGAGGCCGTCATCATTGGGCAGAATCCATACCCAGATGGAATAAGCCTCATACAGCGCCGAAACTGTGGCGCCGCAGTCCGGGCGATCTTCACCGGGATTGTACATCGCTACGTAGAAGTTGGGTCCCGCGTAGGCCGCACTGGCCAAGAACGATAGAACCACAACAGCCATTATAACTCTCTTCATTTTTTGCTTCTCCCTCTAAAAGCTTTGGGAAAAAACTTGCGTAATTTATGTCAGGCTCAAGGCCTTTCCTTTCTATGTTGCTCCGTGGCTGGATGACTTGAAGCCTATCCAGCCACAAACCAACATTAATCCCTTTCCGCTTACTTGTACATAGACTTGATGGCTCCCCAGCTCTCCTCCTGGGCATCTGTCTCAAACGGGCAGAAGATGGTGGTTAGACCATCAACTGGGAAAGCTTCATGATCGGGAGCGTAAGTTCCGTAAAGCCCCCCATACTCGGGGTGCTCCAGTCCCGGATCAGGATGAGGCCCCACGTACATCTGGTAGTCGTACATGTCGGGGCAGTCAACCATGGTCATTAACGTATACTTCACCAATATATCGTATCCATTGGGATAGCAATCCAGAGGCGGGCTGTAGGTTATCGCGTGCCCGTTCCAGGGACCGCCGATCCATACTGATGCCTCGAAAGGATACTCTGTGTCGAGAAGTACAAGATTGTTATGATCCGGATCTGCAGGCGTGTACAGGGCGTACTGAATACCAGTGACCTGATATTCATCCTGCACTATGTACAGATAAGCATCGAATGGTGTACTTGCGGCAGGCGGTGAGTAGAAAAGCTTACCATCTACGTAAACTCCTACAGTCGCCGTCGCCATGGCCATGCTCGGTATTACCAGCACGGCCAGCAATGCTAGCAGTACTCTCTTCATTTTTATCTAACTCCTTCTAGCCAAAAAGTGCAGCCCAATCAGTTGAATCAGGTCGCTAGATACAATTTACTGGCATTCATGCTGCCAGTGATCTCCGAAGTAACCGAGGTCACTGAGGTTCACGAAGCCGTCGTCGTTGTAGTCACAGCACTCATCGTAATCGGTATCGCCGGTCTGAGTACCAAAAGCGTTACCAAATACGCCGAAGTCTGACAAGTCGACACTGCCGTCCTTGTTCAGATCCGGGCTCTTGACTATCATGGACAGGCATATCATGCTGGTGCAATCGGGCTTCTCCAGAACAGTATTGTTCTGAATCGCCACATAGACACCACCACTCAGTATGCAGCCTCCGGCTCCGATCGGATCGGAGATCGTCGTCTCACCGTTGCTGTTGGTTAGCGAGTCCGCTCCTACACCACCGGCGCAGACATAAAGCTCCTGAGCCGAATCACAGGCATCCAGCCAGTAATCCGTCCAGGGTATACCCGCTACGCCATTGCCGCTAGCATCTTTCGCGACTACCCTGATGTAATCGTACGAGTCGTCTGTGCACGCCTCGTCGACCCTATCAAAGTCAGCAGCAGGGCACACGAGAAGATACATCTGCGTACAACCGTTCGCGTAATACACTTCGCTTTCGCAGTCGTCCACTTCACCCGCTGTCAGGGATGTAGCGAAGATCAGCAGCAAAGAGAAAAGCAAAACTTTTCCTTTGACCATTTTTCAAACCTCCTAAACCTTAAAAAGGTTTGGGACCTTTTTCGCACGGCGCGGGGTCTCCTTACACCTCCTGTTGCATTGTCCGTGCTCCGTTGAGTTCCATTTTACCTACTCGACAATTGATATTGTAGCATATAGCCCCCGCAGCTGTCAACTAAAAACAGGGAACTGAAAGAGGGTATAAGCACTCCAAAGAAGATGATATCGAACGTTCACTCTGGGCACGAAGGGCCGCCTCGTTTACACGCCTTAACTCCAACAGTGACAATAAAATAAAATCTGCCCCCGGTTGGCCCGTATTGGGTGGGAGGCCTTATTAAAGTCCAAGAAAAATATCAAACTAACATATTGCTAACCATAAAATAACAGCCCCGGCGGCCGTTCCGGTGACGCCGGGGCTTATAAAATGGGTGCTTCTATTCAATCTCGGCTATTCTTTCATGGAATCCTGCCTGGGATACGGTCCGTGCTTAGGCCAGGGCCGGGGTTCATTCTCTATCCTTTCGCTTAGAACCTCTATGGCCTTCATAAGCTGGGCGTCATAGCCGTTGGACATCTCAACGGGATCCAGGTCTATCTCGATGTCCGGCTTCACTCCCACGTTTTCGACTATCCATTCGCCCTCACGGTCATAGACCCTGTAATCAGGCGCGGAGAGGCCGCCGCCGTCCACCATTTCCAGCCACATCGAGACTCCCACCAGTCCTCCCCAGGTGCGGGTTCCTATAACGGGTCCCATCCCGGTTATCTGAAACTCCATGGGAAGCATGTCGCCCCCCGAACCGGCCTGCTTGTTGGTCAGACAGACCATGTGCGCGGTGGCCGAGACAGACGGAGCGGTCTGGTCGTGCGAATAGCGCCTGGTCCAGTAGGTCACCGGCTCGCGGCGAAGCCTTCTTAAGAATATCGAGGGATTCAGCCCCCCGCCGTTGAACCTTCCGTCCACTATCAGGCCCTTCTTCCTTGTCTGCGGGTAGAAGTACTTGGGAAACTCCCTTGCCGAACCCATGTAGGTATCCGGCAGGTGGATATACCCTATCTTGCCGCCGGATTCTTTGTCGGCCAGCTGCCTGTTATGTTCCACCCAGTCAAGGTACCTCAGGGTAGATTCACCGCTCAGGGGCTTAACTGTATACTCCCGGGCGTCTCTGCCGTCGGCGCGCCCGCTGACCTTTATATCGGCCTGTTTGCCGGCCAGGTCCTCGAAGTAGCTGTATATATTGCGGTCGGTGGTGACATCCTCGCCGTTTACCTCTATTATATAGTCGCCTTCCCTGACCTGAACGCCCTGCCTGGCCAGAGGCGGAATGATGTCCCTGGTCCAGTCCGGCACCTTGTAGATCTTTCCAAAGCTGTAGCGCCCAGCCTCCCGGTCTATCACCCAGTCAACGCCGAGCATTCCGGTTCGGGTGCGCTCGGCGTCCCTTCTCATGTCACCTCCGAAGACATAGGTATGGGAAGTCGCCAGCTCTGCTATCATCTCTCCTATTATATATCCCACATCCTGCCGGCAGGACATCCTGGGAAGGAGTTTCTCGTACCTGGACTTTATCGCCTTCCAGTCCAAGCCGTGCATTCCCGGCTCGTAGTAGAAGTCCCTCTCCATCCTCCAGGCCTCGTAGAAGATCTGCTTCCACTCGGCCAGCGGGTCGAGCTTCATCTTGAGCCCGGAAAGGTCCACCGCTTTGCCCGCCGATCCGGTCTCGCCCGAGCCGATAATTCCGACTTCGCCCCTTTTCATGTAGACCACCTTCTGACCGTCGGCCGAAAGGCGGTAAGAATCTATACCTTTTATGACCGTCTTCTGTTCTCTGTCCTTGAACTCGAACCTGAAGAGATCCCGGGGACCGGCGCTTCTGAACTCGAAAAAATTGAAATCGCCGTCCTCCTTGTTCAGGTAGAAGAGGGCCGATTCGCCCGCCGCCAGCTGCCGGTAGTTTGAAGCGGGAAGGGGAAGGGTCTCTATTCTTCGCGCTATGCCCTCGAAATCTATCCCGACTGTTACCTCGCCGCTCTTTTCTTCCTTGCCGTTTTCACTCTCGGCGCCTTTCACCTCATCGCTTCTGAACTTGAGGAAAGGGCTTCCGTCCTCCTCGAGAGTCAGCGCGCATACGACCGCCGCGTCCTTGTAGACCATCTCCCATTCGAAATCACAGAAGACAGGGTCAAAATGCCTATTGGATACAAAGAACAGGTGCTTGCCGTCAGCGGAAAACTCCGGGCCGAAATCGTTGAAGATACCGTTGCTCACGCACCGGGTCTTGTTCTCTTCGATTGAATAGACAAAGACCTGGTATATCTGATCGGCGGTCATCTTCGAATAGGCGATGAACCTGCCGTCCGGCGACCAGGCATAGTTGTGAATAGGTTTCTTGTTAAGGGATACGTCCACGTTCTCGTACCCGGCTCTGTCTATGAAATTCACCTTTCCGCTTTCAACGTCGACGCAGTAGCAGGCCAGGGTCTGGTCCGCGAACGCTATCTTAGATCCGTCCGGGGACCATAGAAGGGTATGCCGGTAGCCTTCTTGCAGGTTCGTGAGCTTCCGGGCTTTTCCATCATCAGCGCCCTTTACGTATATATTGTACTCGCCGCTTTCGTCTGAAAGATAGGCGATACTGGAGCCGTCCGGCGACCAGACCGCCCCCCGCTCCCTCGAGCCGGAAGATTCGGTGAGATTCATGGTCCTCCCGTGCTCGCCGGGCACGCTGAAAATTTCGCCCCTTGCCGTTATCAGCGCTCTCTCGCCCTTCGGCGAGCAGTCGGCTGATTCTACCCTGTCTTTCACGTCTATCAGGGCGGGGCGGACTTCGGGAGCGTCTGCCAAAATCCTTACGTTCACACGGCTTGTTTCTCCGGAAACCGTATCCAGGACCCAGAGCGTCCCTCCCAGCTCGTACACTATACTGCTCCCGCCCTCGCTGGGTCTTCTCACATCGTATTCGTCGTGGAAGGTAACCTGCTCTATCTCTTCGCTGGACTTATCGTAGGAATAGATGTTAAGAACGCCGGTACGGTCGGAACTGAAATAGATCTTGTCGCCGATCCACATCGGAATCCTGTCGGTGCCTTCAAAATCTGTAATCGCCCGGTCTTCCATCTTCTCGAAGTCAAAGATGTAGATATCCTGTGCCGTGCCGCCCTTGTACCTCTTCCAGGTCCGAAACTCCCGGGGGACCCGGTTATAGGCTATCCTGGTCCCATCCGCGGAATAGCTTCCCTGCACCGCCTCGTGCATAATAAGCTCGTCGAAGGCGCTCCCGTCCACAGTTACCGTGAACAGCTTCTTGAACCTGCTGAAGCTCTTTCTGGCCGAACTGTAGAGGATCTTATCGCCGTCGGGGTGCCAGCCGACCACCTCGTCGTATCCGGGATGGTAGGTCAGCCTGGTGATTCCGCCTCCGTGAACGCTCATCACGTAAACATCGGTGTTTGCGTCATACTCGCCGGTGAAGGCGATCATGGTTCCGTCGGGGCTGAATTTTGGAAAGCGTTCGCTGCCGTCGTGAATAGTCAGCCGGCGGGCTACACCGCCTGAGGCTGGAACCGTCCAGATATCCTCACCATAGACGAAGGCGATCATTTCCCCGTGAATATCGGGAAATCTCATTATCGGGCGGTCTACCGACGCCGGGCAGGCTGAAGCTGCGGCCAGCAGGACGGCCGCGGCCAGGAAAAAAACGGCCGCGGTAAAACCGCCCGCAGCAGCGCCCCCCCCTTTAGTCGCTTCGGCGCGCCTTGCGGCGCCGCTGCCGGTCAACGATTTGATGATTGATGAAATGCCGCCTATCATATCGACACTCCTTCCGGTTGAATTGAGTTATAATATTTAATAACGGGTTCGCCGCCCCTTTTGTTCCATTTATGACACTCCCCTCGTTCAGTCTCCCACCTCGTGAGGGAATTCCATGAGGGAGATGATATAGTATCAGGAGCGCTTAGAGGCAGTCAATCAAACTGTTTTCGCCTTTATCATCAACCCTTATGGCCCGTTTTCTTTCAATATTGCGATCAAATGTTAACAGACGGCTAACTTAAAGCTATATATATAATTAAAGCGAAGAAGATATTAATCTTTCCCTGAGGGATCGCCGGTGGTTCCTGCTGGTGTCTTATCTTCATCGGCCTGCTTCGCGAAGTGCCTGTAAAGAAGATGGGTCATCACATATGAGAATATAAAAACCAGGGCGGGAATCACTACTCCGAACAGTATCTTAGTCATCTCTGAGGACCCCCTCTGTTCCGGCCGCTCTTTCCCCGCCGCCATCGCTTTGATCCGTCCCGCCAATGCCGTCGTCCACACCGGTGTTCTCTTTCCGGTGCTTCCTGTAGCTTCTCCAGGCCAGCACCAGGCCGGCGAAAGAGGTGACGTACGCCAGGGTCATACCAATTACCATCTTAAGCCCCTGTTCCATCTACTCCTCCCACTTGACCTTTCTCTCCAGATCCTCGATATATTCCTTCTGCTTTTTTTCGTACCCCTTTGATACCGCGGTGAGCTTTGGGTTTACTATCCTTATCATTATGATAAAAAGCGCTGCTCCAGCCGCAAGAACAGCGAACCCGAGCGGTATGAGAAGAACGCTCATGGTGAATCCGACCAGTATTATCACATATATAACCGGAGAGATAAGTACGGTGACAGTGTCGTGAATCGTCCATTCGTCCGCTTCGGCGCTTGTCCATTCTTTCTTGAATAACCTCATAACATCCTGCTTTCTCAGCCGCCGGATCATTCCGGTGATCCGCCGCCCGCGCCCGCCTCCTTCACCTCATCCAGCAGGCCGCGCCTCTTCGCCTCTCTCTTTACCGGCCCCCAGAAACCCACCGGCCGGGACATCACGTAGAATTTGACCAACCGGTCCATATCCTCCGGTTTTGTGATAAGGGTCACCGGCACGAATACCAGAGCTCCCAGAGCCATGAGAAGCCAGAACTGCTGGTAGTCTCTCAGAGGCGGCATCACTCCGAAGGCGGGAAGAACCCAAACCACCAGCCAGGAAAAAACCAAGTTGAAGACCCAGGCGGTCAGATAGCCCCATCCGTTGAACCTCCACCAGATCACCTGAAGGATTCCCGGAAGCCAAACCCCCGCCGCCATTATCCAGAGGGCGAAGATCAGCCATTCGGTGATATTCTCCATGATCGATCCGAATACAAAGGAACCCACCAGAAGGATCGCCGTCCCTATTCTTCCCACCCGCACCAGTTTTTCCTGCGTGGCCTTAGGGTTTATATAGTGGTGATAGAGATCCCTGGTGATATATACCGCTCCCAGGTTCAGATGGGTCGATATGGTGGATATGTGAATCGCCGCTATAGCGGCGAAGAAGAATCCTATCATTCCGGCCGGCAGGTTCTCGAAACCCAGCCGGAACCAGGCCATCTCGTAGTCCCTTACCTCTGTGATCCCGGGGTACATCACGAAAAAGGCCAGAACCGCGACCCCCCATACGGCGTTGCGCATCAGGACCAGCGCCGAACCGGCCCAGATGCTCCAGGAGGCGTCCTTGACCGTGCGGGCCGACTGAATCCTCTGAGCCTCCGGAAACCAGTCTATGGCGGTTCCCATTCCCAGCCCGCCCAGTATCCCTATGACCAGCATGGTGACGAACCAGGCCACCGGAAAATCGCCATCGAACAGGCCGGTGAAGTTGAACATGTTAAGCCTCCCTCCCTCCCCCATATCCTGAAGCTCGGCTATGATCTGGCCGGGGCCTCCCGCTGCATTGATTCCCCATACCGACACTATCACGATCACTATGAAAGCTATTATCCCCTGCTGAAAATCGGCCATCACCACCCCCCAGTACCCGGCGGCCAGGACGTACACCGCGCATACCGAGGAGAATACGATCAGCCCCACCCACAGGGGCCAGCCGAACAGAAAGCCGCAGACCTTTCCCATCGCTATCCCCACCCATCCAAGTATGAACATGTTGAGAAAGACCTGCCAGCCGGCGATCCAGCCTCTAAGAAGCTCTCCCGCCATTCCGCCGAAACGAAGCGACTGCCACTCAGCCTGGGTATAGGCCAGCGAGCGCCTGAATATCTTGGTGGACACAAAAGCGCTAATCGCGCACCATGCGGCGTAGAATGAGTACCACAGCCCGGACAGACCAAACTTGTATACCACCCCGGACACCCACATGGGGGTGTCGGTGGCGGTATGAGTGGCGTATACGCTGGAGGCGGGAAGCCACCAGGGAAGCCCCCTGCCGGCGAGGAAAAAATCCGCCTCGGACCGTTTGCCCAGCCGGTAGAACCGCACCCCGCTTCCCACCATAAGAACGATAAACGCGGCCAGCCAGAACCAGTCTAAAAGCGTGAAAATTACCACTGAGCCTCCCGGGTTTTCTCGCTCTAACCAAGATAAAACTGTTCCGGAACATTCTAATCCAGACCCTCCGTTCATGGCAACCATGAATCACCCACTGAAGGTAAATTTCATCGATTAAGGCTGACACCCGCAGTAAACCCGCCTTGACAGAAGCCGGCTTTTCATTGATATTTTCTATCGAAACACAAGGAGGCCTTTATACCGTCCCGTTCTAAACAGCGGCTGTGCCAAAAGGACTTTCATCATGAAACCTGTCTATCTGGATTATAACGCCACCACCCCGCTGGACCCCCGGGTGGCTGAAGCGATGCGGCCGTACCTGGAAGATCACTTCGGCAACCCTTCCAGCACCCACTGGTACGGCGTTCAGGCCAGAAAAGCGGTGGAGAAGGCCAGGCGGCAGGTGGCCGGGCTTCTAGGCTGCCGGGCGGAAGAGGTCGTCTTTACCAGCGGCGGAAGCGAATCGAACAACTACGCCATCAAAGGCGCCGCCTACGCGAACCGGGCCGGGGGAAATCATATAATAACCACCTCCATAGAACACCCGGCAGTGGCTGAGGTCTGCCGCTACCTTGAAGATCGCGGTTTCAGGGTAACCTATCTTTCCGTTGACGAATATGGTCTTCTCGATATAACCGATCTTGAAAAGGCCATCTCGCCCCAGACCATTCTAATCACGGTCATGCACGCAAACAACGAAGTGGGCACCATAGAGCCTATAGCGGAGATCGGCCGCATAGCCAAAGAGCGGGGCATCCTCTTCCACTGCGACGGCGCCCAGAGCGCGGGAAAGATACCGACTCTTGTTGAGGAGCTGGGAGTCGATCTCTTCTCCATTGCCGGTCACAAGCTTTACGCTCCCAAGGGAGTGGGAGCTCTCTATATTCGAAGCGGTGTTGTACTGGAAAAGTTCATCCACGGCGCCGACCACGAGCAGAACCTTCGAGCCGGAACCGAGAACGTTCTGGAGATAGTGGGGCTGGGCAAGGCCTGCGAGATAGCGGGCTCTGAACTTGAGAAAAACGCGGAACGGATGCGCGGCGCCCGCGACAGGCTGTACAGGGGGCTCAAGGAGAGATTCGACTGGATAAAGCTGAACGGACACCCCGAAAAACGCCTTCCCAACACTCTCAGCGTCAGCTTTCCTGATATAGAGGCAAACACCCTGCTCGACGAGCTGGAAAGCGTGGCCGCCTCAGCCGGCGCGGCCTGCCACAGCGATGACATAGACATATCCCCCACCCTGCAGGCGATGGGCCTTGCCACCGAATTCGCGATGGGGACCATTCGGCTTTCCACCGGCAGGATGACCACGGAAAGCGAAATAGACACCGCCGTAAAAGCTATAACCGATGCCGTCGAGCGGCTGAGGCCTGACTCTGATAGAACTCCCCGCGGGGACCGGGCCGGCGGCGATTTCAGGCTCACCCGTTTCACCCACGGCCTGGGATGCGCCTGCAAGCTAAGGCCCCAGGCCCTGGAGAAGGTATTGGCCGGCCTGACCGTTCCCACAGACGTTAATGTCATGGTTGGTCTGAACACTTCAGACGACGCCGCGGTATACCGCATAAGCGAAGACACGGCGATCGTGCAGACTGTCGACTTTTTCACCCCGATAGTCGACGATCCCTACCAGTTCGGGGCTATCTCGGCCAGCAACTCCCTGAGCGACATCTACGCCATGGGCGGAAAGCCCCTTTTCGCCCTGAACATCGTGGGGTTCCCATCAAACCGGCTTCCCATGGAGGTGCTGAGGGAGATTCTCAAGGGCGCCCAGGACAAGGCTCATGAGGCGGGGGTCAGCATAATCGGGGGGCACACCGTGGACGATACCGAGCCCAAGTACGGCCTGGCCGTAACCGGCCTTATCGACCCCGGCCGGATCCTAACCAACTCGGGGGCGAAGCCGGGGGACGCCCTGATACTTACCAAACCGCTGGGACTGGGAATCCTTGCCACCGCCCTGAAGCGGGGACTGGTCGATGAGAATACCTCCCGCCGGGCGGTTTCGGTCATGTCCGAGCTCAACCGCGCAGCCGCTGAGGTCATGGCTGATTTTCCGGTCAGCGCCTGCACGGACATAACCGGATTCGGCCTGATGGGGCACCTTAAGGAGCTCTGCCGGGCCAGCGGCGTAGACGCGGAGGTAATCGCTGATGATGTTCCGGTAATAGAAGAGGCGGGGGGGTTCGCGACGGCGGGTGTGGTTCCCGGCGGAACATTGAATAATATCGAATTCGTCTCTGACTCGGTGGAATGGGACACCGGAGTCTCCCGGGTTGTCCGGATCCTTCTCTGCGACGCTCAGACCTCGGGGGGGCTTCTGATCTGCGTGCCTGAAGATTCAGCCGGAACAATTTTAAAAGCCCTTCGGGATAAAGGAATATCAGAAGCCAAAGCAGTAGGCTCAATAACCGGCGCCGGCGATGGCAGGATAAAGGTCCGAACCTGAATCACCACAGAGTTTTCAGATAAAAACCGCCGCTGAGGGTGTCCTTTCGCGCGTAGTTGCTTACATTGGAAACATACGAGCACATATGTCCTTTTTCATTTCAAACGATACCTGATATTCAGCCGCTCGAAATCACTGATACCTGATTTGGTTAACATAATTTTAGTTCCATCGCTGGAACTAAAATGAACCGATTTGTTCGTGATATGTACAGAACGGTTCCAATTGGCGAAATCCAGTTCCACCGGTGCCACCCCTCATTTAACTCAAAAGGTCTGTTGTACTGAAAGGTACAATGAAGAGAACATAGTGAACGAAATGGTTCGAAACTTTGGAAAAAGAAAAAATACTATTTATCGCGATATAATTGTAACAAAAGTTATGTCAGCAAGTTACAGCTCTCAATATCCGCTCCTGCTTCCTTCCCCGCCCTGGCATGGCCGTTGCTCGTATGTTATAATCGATAATGAATGCTGCCGCTGAGCAGGCGGGGTTTTCATATTTTTTAGCGTTCACCCGCTCATTCAAGCGAAAGGAGCCTCAATGAGCAGCAAGCGGATCTTAAGAAATACAATCACCATGGGGCTGGCCGCTTTTCTTATAATCGGATGGATGATGTCATGCTCTGAATCCACCGGCCCTTCGGATTCATCGGAGGTGGGAACACTGCGGATGATCCTGGTAGACGCTCCGGCCCAGCTGGATAATGTGGACAGCCTGAAGGTCGTCTTCGAAAAGGTTCTGGTGCACCGGGGTTATGAGGGAGAAGATGAGGAGGAAGAAGGCTGGATCACCGTCCTCTCCGATACCCTGCCCCGGGAGGAGCGTGAATTCGACCTGCTGAGGCTTGTGGACGGCGTCTTTGTAACGCTGGGAGAGGTCGATCTGGAGCCCGGCCTCTATACCCAGATCAGAATAATGCTGCATAGCGCGACGCTGTACGTGGATGGAGAGGTCCAGGACCTGTTCATTCCCAGCGGCGCCCAGACCGGCATCAAACTGGTTAACAGCTTCACCGTCGATCCAAACGTGATAACCGAACTGACCGTGGATTTCGACGTGGCCCGTTCCCTTCATGAAGCCCCGCCGGGAAGCGGCAACTATATACTCCGTCCCACTATCAGGCTGGTGCAGACGGTTTTGTCCGGAACCATCTCCGGTACCGTCACCCCCACCGGGATAGGCGCTTTTGTTTACGCGCTCGATTCGGCCACGGCCGATACCGTGACCACCACAATGGCGGATTCGCTCACCGGCCACTATGTGCTTCAGGCCCTTCTGGCCGGCGCCTATGACGTGCGCGCCGAAGCCGCGGGCTATCAGGACTCCACCAGGACCGCGGTTACAGTCAACGCTGGAGAAAACACCGCTGGCGTGGACTTTGAGCTGATGCCGATAGAGGAATAAGCCGGAGAGTCTTATTCTTATTTAAATACAGCATGAGAAAGGGGCGGCGTGAATTTACGCCGCCCATTCTTTATCAATCATCACAAATAATGCTGCGGATAGTATTTCTGATTATACAGGCGAAGATGAAAAACTGGTATTTGTGTCCACAGACTGAAATTATACTGCTATATTTCTTTCCTCATATTTGTCGTTTTAATCTACTATAATCTCGTCGGCAAAAATCCAGGCTTTGTGGCCCGCGCCCTTGTGCCAGGGCGGGCAGGCGCCCATATTGGCGGCGTGAACGCGTATGTATCTGGCGGTAATGTCCAGGTCTGAGGCGGTGAACTCCTCTATGACGGCGCCTTCGCGGCGGAGCGGGATATCGTGGGTGAGGGTTGCCGCGCGGGTGAAAGATTCTCCGTCCATGGACACCAGGAAGCGGACTTCTGTGGGCAAAAATATCCAGGAGTTCTGATCCTGAAGGAAGCGGACTGAGATTTCGCTTATCTCCTTCTCGGCGCCGAGGTCTATTACGGCGTCCAGGTCCACGCCATGGTAGCCCTGCCAGGCGCCTGTTCGAAAGCTCTCGCCTCCGAGGATGCCGTCTATCAGGGCGTACCTGCCGCCTGCGGGGTACATGGGATTGTGCTCCGTCCTGAGCTCGATGTCCATCCCTTTGGGTATTCTTTTGAAGCCGGCGGTTACGGGAAAGCTGAGTCTTCCTCCCTTTGCGGCCCGGGCTGTAAGAGCTATGGATTCGGCAATATCAATCGGCCCCGAATAAAGCGCGGCGTCCGGATTGTCAGGATGCGGCGCACTTCCGTCTGTGGTGTAGTATATCTCCGCTTTCTGGTCCACGCAGAGCAGGGACAGCTCAAACGGCTCCTTGAATGTCCTGGTTGAGGGGCTCAGCCAGGGGGCGGGAACCAGTTCCTCCTCGTCGATCCTGGAATAGCCGCCCGCGCTCCAGTAGGCCTTGCCCCCGGCAGAGGGCTCGGAGCTCATCGCAAAAGCAAGCTTGCCGCCGTTCATTATATCGGAGTGCTGAATAAAGGGAGTATCAAGCTCTCTTCCGTTAAGCGTAACCGTGTTCGCGTAAGGGGTATCGGCGGAATTCCCCTCGGCGCTCACCACAAATTTGCCGCCGTTTTCCAGCTTCACCACCGCCTTTTCAAACAGCGGCGCGCCGAGCGCGTATATATCGCTTCCGGGAGTCACAGGGTAAAATCCCAGGGCGCTCAGCACATACCAGGCCGACATCTGCCCGCAGTCCTCGTTTCCGGCGAGGCCGCCGGGGCTCGCCGAGTACATGGTGTCCATGATCTCCCTCACCCTGGCCTGAGTCTTGTGCGGCTTTCCGATGTAATCATAAAGGTACGCCATGTGGTGGCTGGGCTCGTTTCCGTGAGCGTACTGGCCTATCAGGCCGGTGACATCCGGCAGCCCCAGCCCGCCTTCCGCGCCGCCCGCGGTAAACAGGTTGTCCAGCCTCGCCTCGAAAGCGGCCGGCCCGCCGGAAAGCTCCACCAGGCCGTGGATATCCTGCGGGATATAGAACGAGTACTGCCAGCTGTTCGCCTCTGTGTAATGCATGTTGACCTCGGCTGGATGGAAAGGCTCCACGCCTCCGCCGTTCACCCTGGCCCGCATGAACCCGGTCGCAGGATCGTACAGGTTCTTGTAGTACTGCGCCCGGCGGACGTAGCGGCGGTAGTCATCATCCTCTCCCAGCTCCTGTGCCATCATCGCTATGCACCAGTCGTCGTAGGCGTATTCCAAGGTCTTTGAGACCGATTCGCCTTCAGCGTCAGATGGAATATAGCCGTGCCTTCTGTAGGACTTCAGCCCAAAGTGGTCCCTCTCCGCGCTGTCCTTAATCGCCTCAAAGGCCAGTCCGGCATCAAAGTCCCTGATACCCTTTAAGTAAGCGTCAACGATCACCGGCACAGAGTGGTATCCTATCATGCAGTCGGTCTCGTTGGCGGCAAGCTCCCAGACCGGAAGCCTTCCCCCCCGCCTGTATTTATCAAGAAGGGTCCTGACCAGGTCAGCGCTTCTCCCGCGCTCTATTATGGTAAACAGCGGGTGAAGGGCCCGGTAGGTATCCCACAGGGAAAAGACCGTGTAATGCTCATACCCCTTAGCCCGGTGCACGCGTCCGTCCATCCCCCGGTACCTTCCGTCCACGTCGCTCCAGAGGTTGGGGCATAGGAGAGTGTGATACAAGGCCGTATAGAATATGGTCTTTTGTTCCCTGGTGCCGCCTTCTACTTTGATTCTTGATAGAGCTTTATTCCAGGTCCGGCCAGCCTCGATCACCTTCTTTTCGAAATCCCATCCGGGTATCTCCGCTTCCAGGTTCCTTCTGGCCCCCTGTATGCTGACAGAGGAAAGGCCCACTTTGAGCAGGATCTTCTCATCTTTGAGAGTATGGAATATCAAATAAGCCTTGATCTCCTCACCTGTAGCGAGCTCCATGTTTTCTACCGGTTTCCCTCCCGCCACTATACGCTTATGCGCCGGCGCCTTGGAAAGCTCGGCTGAAAAGTAAATTATCTGGTCCTTCGCCCAGGAGCTTGACCTTCTGAATCCCTCTATCCTTCTATCGCCTATAAACCTGATTCCTGAATGGATGACCCTGTCGCGGTGGGTAAGATCTATGATCATATTTGAGAACAAGCTCTTGGGAAACGTGTACCTGTGAAAGCCGCACCGCTCTGTCGCGGTAAGCTCCGCCTTGATGTTGTAGTCATCGAGGACTACTCCGTAGAAGCCCGGCCGGGCGGCCTCCTGCTGGTGGCTGAACCTGGAACGGTAGCCGCGCTTCTCTCCTATCGGGCGGCTATTAAGACGCACCGGTCCCAGCGTGGGCATCACCAGTATATCACAGTAGTCGGGCACCCCGGTGCCGCTCAGGTGCGTGTGGCTGAAGCCGTAGATAAGACTGTCGGAGTAATGATATCCCGACGCGCCGTCCCACCCGCTGAGCCGTGTGTCCGGGCTCAGCTGTACCATGCCGAACGGCCGGGCGGCACCGGGATAGGTATGTCCGTGGCCCCCGGTACCGATAAACGGGTCTACATAGATATTAAGGTTTTCTTCCTCCGCTTCGGCGGTGCTGAATATCGAAGCTAGAGCGGCTGATATTATCGCGATCAACAGAATAGAGAGGTGTTTCGGTTTCAATTTGTCCCCCTTTTGGTATATTCATCGGCAATAATAGAATCGATATTAAAACCGGCTCCGAACCTTTCGCAACAAAAAAACACAGGGCCGGAGCTGACCGCCTCCTCCGGTTCTTCATCTATCTTTCCAGGACTCATACGGGGATGGGCCGTCTCCACGACCATCTCCGGGAAGACCTCTTCCAGTTCCTGAATTATAAATCGGTAATGCCGAACCCGGATGACGGTTATTTCCCTCTTATATCAATAATAATTTTTTAGTATAATTAAAATTATTATGTACGTTGACATCACCGGCCAGAGCTATTAAGGTTAAACTATTAAATGATTTCTCTCTTGAATATCGAAAGGAAACCATTACGTGAATATCCTGCTCGTCAGCCCGGGGACTCCGGACACATTCTTCAGTTTCAAATACGCCCTGAAATTCCTCAAAAAATCCGCGTCGCCGCCTCTGGGCCTTCTCACCGTAGCGGCGATGCTCCCTGAAGAATGGGATGCAAGGCTGGTAGACCTGAATATACATAAGCTTAAAGACGCGGACTTAGAATGGGCCGATTATGTTTTTCTCTCCGGAATGGATGTTCAGAAAGAGTCGTTCTGCAAAGTGGTCGAACAGAGCAAGGCCTGCGGAACCAAGGTGATCGCCGGCGGCCCCATGGCCACATTCGAGCACGAAGACTTTCCCGAAGTGGACCATTTCGTGCTGAACGAGGTGGAGGAGACCCTTTCCGGCTTTCTGCGGGACCTCGAAAACGGAACCGCGAAGAGAGTATACAGGGCTCCCGATTTCCCCGACATCGCATCAACGCCCATCCCCCGCTGGGAACTCCTTGATATGAAACGCTACCACACCATGAACATCCAGTACTCCAGGGGATGCCCCTATAACTGCGAATTCTGCAGCATAACCACTCTGAACGGACGAAAGGTTAGAACCAAAAGCAGGGAGCAGTTCATAGCGGAGCTGGAAAGCCTTCGCAGACAGGGATGGGAAGGCTCCGTCTTTATAGTGGACGACAACTTCATCGGAAACAAAAAGAAGCTGAAAGCGGAGATTCTGCCGGCGTTAGTAGAATGGTCGAGAAGACATGGTTATCCTTTCCGGTTCAGCACGGAAGCGTCGATAAACCTGGCCGACGACGAGGAACTTCTCGGCCTCATGTCCGAGGCGGGCTTCGACTCGGTATTCGTCGGCATAGAGACCCCCAACGAGAGCAGTCTTTCCGAGTGCGATAAGAAACAGAACCTCAAGCGGGACATGATAGAATCTGTCAAAATAATGCAGAGAAACGGTCTTATAGTCACCGGGGGTTTCATAGTGGGCTTTGACAGCGACCCTCCATCCATCTTCGAAGAACAGGCCAGCTTCATTCAGAAGAGCGGAATCGTGGCGGCGATGGTGGGCCTCCTTAACGCACCGCACGGAAGCCGGCTGTTCGAGCGCCTTCGCAAAGAGGGGAGGCTGCGCAAGAGCTCCTCCGGAAACAACACCGACGGCTCGACCAATATTATTCCCAAGATGAACTACCAGAAGCTGGTGGACGGTTACAAAAACCTGATGGCCCGGATATATTCCGATAAGAATTACTACGAAAGAGTCAAAACCTTCCTGCGCGAGTACAAACCCTCGGAAAAGACCAGGAGAAAATTCAGCTTCTCCCAGGTGCCCGCCTTCTTCAGGCTTATCTGGAGCCTGGGTGTCGCCACCGGAGGCAAGCGTTACTTCTGGAAGCTTTTCTTCCTGGGCCTTTTCAGGTATCCGCGGGCCATGCCCACTGTAGTCACATTGGCCGCCTACGGATTTCATTTCAGGAAGATAACCAGCAGTATCTAAAACCGCGGAATCTCCCGTGCAGCCTTTGCTTTACTATTCCAGACTGTAAGACTTCCAGGGAGCGGGCTATCCTCACCAGAGCAACAGACACTCCGGCCCGGGCCCCTGCTATTTTCCGGGGCATAAACCCCGCCTCCTCAACCATCCAGCGAATAGCGCCCGGGAACCGGTAACATAGATCAGGATCCCTTGTGGGCAAGCTGCGCCCTTGGCAATTACCTGCTCAGTCATACGGCCTGCGGGCAGCACTACGACAGCCCCTGCGTGGACGCGGGAAGCAATACAGCCGAGATTCTGGGAATGACCGGAATGACCACCCGAACCGACCAGGGCCCGGATACCGGAGTTGTGGATATGGGATACCACTATCCGAAGTAGTTTATATAAGCGCCCGGAGAATTCGGGCCGCCAAAAGGGAAAATTCCCGGCTCCATAGGAGAAATCCCTGCTGCGTTACCAAAAAAGACGCCTGCCTCGCAACAGGGGGTTAGGCGTCCGACACAGTAACGGAATCCCGTACCGAAAAAATGGGAACCCGCCATTCCAAAACCTAAACAGGCAAGAATCAGGTTTGGCCGGTATTTAATCACTTCACGCTGTGGTCACTCACCGCGAACTCCGATCCCCCGAGATGGTGTATCAACTCCAGGCCGCCTGAAAAATCCCATTTTCCCCCCGAGTAATATTCTTTCTTGACTTCCGCGAAAAGGATGTTCGCTATAAGAAGTGAGCTGTAACCCATATCCACCACCTGAGAGATCCGGCACTCGATCCTGGCCGCGGCTTCAGCGATCATGGGCGCTTCGATCTCCTTGGCCTTCACCCTGGTGAGCCCCGCCGGGGCGAACTTGTCGCTTACATCCCGCCCGCTGTTGGTTCCGCAGTAGACCACCGCCCGGGCGAGCGAAGCATCCGGTATATTGATTCCGAACTCTCCCCTCTTCATGATAAGGGGGTAGGAATAATGCCCCTTCCCGCTCAGAATGGCCGCCATCGGGGGATCCTTTCTGAGCGGGGTGGCCCAGGCAACCGAGAATATGTTGTCGTTGTCCTCATCGCCAGCTGTGATCATAACCACGGGGCCGGGAGTAAGAAGCCTGTGAGGATTGCCGGCCTCTATATATCCTTTTTTAGCATTCATCATAAAAACACCTTCCTTAATCGATCTTCGATGAGCCTGCTCCCTTTATTGATCTCCGGCTATGCCGGTTCCTTGACCAGTTCCCGATGATACCGATTCATTCATCAGTCAACATCGTAACCTTAAGCCAAAAAACAGTTTCTGTCAATAGAACCCGCGGTGACGAACAGATAATATAAATCGACACCTCACTCGAGATGGTTAAATATAGATCGCTTTTACAAATACGAAACGATCCTTGGTTAACATAATATTAGTTTCAGCACTGGAACTAATTTTCAATTAATCTTGAACATCCTCTCTCTTTTCAAATAAAATCATTTCATATAATTGATATTAACCTCTAGCTGATCTGGAGCTGACCTGAGGGGATCGCATCAGTTGGGAGCATCGCTTTCCGGCAAGAAAAGCTTTGCGGAATTAAGGAGAGATTTTTATTGGAATTTCCGGGAATAAACATACTCAAGATACTCAAAAGAGCCGCCAGAAATATATTTGAGGACGATATCTTTACCCTGGCGGGGTCGGTGGCGTTCTTCGCCACTCTATCGATAGCCCCCCTTCTGGTTCTTCTTCTTTCAGCCACCGGAATGTTCAGCGAATCTTTTCATCAGGAGATCGTATCAGAGCTTCAACTGCTGCTGGGCCCCGCGGCGGCCCGCGCCATAGATGTAGTCCTTAATAATATTGAAGAGCAGGAACTGGCGGGAAGGATCTCCGCCGTGATCAGCTTTGTAATTCTGCTATTCTCATCTACCGCGGTCTTCGTTCAGCTTCAGAAGGCGATGAACCGTATATGGGGAATCAGGACAAAATCCAGCCGCGCGGTTAAGAACTGGTTCAGGAAAAGGTTGATGTCACTGTTCATGATATTCGCAATCGGAATTCTGCTGGTTGTATCGATCATGCTAAACACCGCCATCGATCTTATCTTCAGCGGCACCGGCCGGCTGATGGGCCTTGCCAGCACTGCGGGCTCCATACTGATATACATACTCCTCTTCGGCTCTATGCTGTTGAACGTGCCCAATGTCAAGCTGGCCTGGGGAGACATAGGGATGGGGGCTGTGACCACCGCCCTGCTGTTTCACTTCGGCAAATGGGCTATCGGCCGTTACCTTTCCTTTACAGGTATCGGCTCCGCTTACGGCGCGGCCGGCACGCTGGTGGTCGGCCTTTTGTGGGTCTACTATTCAACCCTTGTGGTCTTTTTGGGAACCGAGCTGGCAAAGGCATACGCTCAGCGCCGCGGAACTATCATAAGGCCTGATCAGTCCGCGCGCGGGGAGTTTTGAGTTTCCGGAAGAAACGGAGAGCGGGGGAAGGAATAGAGGGCGGGAAGTATCACCAGCGGGAAGCGGCGCCCTCGGGAATGTGATGATGAAAAACCGCCCGCCTCAACAAAAAAACTAAAATCCTGGCAGACGATTTGCTTGCAATGAACAGTAAGCCTGTTAGGCATAAATAATTTACCAGTAACGTTCATATAAGCTATGGCTTAGCCTTTAGATTTAAAGGCACCAGTCGAAGACCGCCGATTTAAAGGGAGATTTAACAGTGATTCGATTTTACCGAGTATACAATCAGTTTCTGGACTCGAATCACAACACTGCCCGCGGTTCCGGATCCATACACACCGGGCTACTTCTGCGCGGTAAGCAAGGCCGGAGTAAATCTGGGCAACTACACCATACGCCTTTACAAGTCAGGCGGGGCCAGCTACTGCAATCTCACCGTGGCTCACGGTACCAACATTGGAAACTGGAACACCAACTGTTATGAAGACATATACCTGGACACCTATTACCACATCGTCGTAACACTTTCGGATGAGGTAAGATGCTACTATAACGGCGTGCTCTATAGCACCAGCTCCGGCATGCCGGACCCCATTCAGACCGATGGTAATGTTTTCATAGGTAAGTTCGACAGCGCGACCGAATTACGCCCGGAATGGTCTTTTCACTTCCGGTCTCATCGGCGGTGTTCTTGCCGTCCCGCAGAGTGAGAAGACGCTCGGCCCTTCGCATCACCAGCTCGTCGTGTGTGGAGAAGACAAAGGTCATTCCAGTCTCCCGGTTGAGCTCATGCATCATGTCCAGAAGCTCTCCGCCAGTCTCCGAATTGAGTTTAGCTGTCGGCTCGTCGGCCAGGACTCTTTTTGGGAATCATCTCTATGTATATTCTGCCCCTCTTCGCTTCGCCCGGACGAATCTCCGAGTAGAGATAATCTGTGAGGTATGACGATTCCCTTACTATGTCGTCATTGGTAAAATCGCTTCCCATCCAGCTTCCCATCATCATGGAAGGAGGAATCTTTATCACCTTGTTGATATTAGGCATGTAGTTCCACATCTCGTTTCCGGCCTTGAGGGTGGCGGTGCCCTCCTCCTTTTCCGGATTTTTGACCACTATCAGCGTCTTTTCCATCCCCTCGCTCCAGAAGTCCATCTCCAGTGTCCGCTTCCAGTGGGGGTTCACTATGGTCATCCCCATTGTTCCCCGGGATGACTGCCCGTTCGGCCAAGCAAAATCCTTCTTCCTGTCCCCTGTAGGAGAAATCCTGTTTTCTTGCCAGGTTGTTATGGCAAGACCGGTCCTCTGCTGAAAAAAAAATTTGAATTCGCGCTTTACGTTATAGAGAAAAAATGATACCGATAGGCCAAGAACACGCAACCCTGAGAGCCGGCAGCAATTCTATTCTTTCTTTCAACCAGAAGAGGAGGAGGTATGAACCGAAAAATCGTTATGGCGATCGCTTTATCGGTTCTGCTCGTCCCCCTGGGCGCGAACGCCCAGTATGAGGTTAATGACTACGTCATATCCTCGGGGGGGCACTACACCACAGGCAGCCATACCGTTCGCTTCACCCTCTGTCAGACCGGCTACAATTACACGACCGGTCCGTCAAACACCGTAGATCCGGGATTCTGGAACATCTGCATGCTCACCTCGGCGCTCGAGGTAACCGTATCAAGCGTAAGCTGCGAACGGGTCGAGGGCGCGGTGGTCCTGAGCTGGACAGCTATCGCCGACGGGGACTTCGCCGGATTCAACGTATACCGGGCGGACGAAGAGGCTTCTGAAGAGTTTATCAGAATCAACAGGGAAGGCCTTTTACCACCCGGCGAGAAGCGCGAATACAGAGACGAAACAGTACTTCCTGACAGGACTTACCTTTACCGGATAGGAGCGGTACAAGACGGCCGTGAGACCATGTCCACGACCGTGACAATAACCCTCCCCCCTATGGAGGCCACCCTCTATCAGAATTATCCAAACCCGTTCAATCCTTCCACCAGGATCGAGTATTACATACCGGGACGCTCCATGGTCAGGCTTGAGATATTCGACGTCAAGGGAAGGCTGGTCAAAACGCTTGTCTCGGGAATAAAACCGGAAGGAGAGGATTCGGTTCTCTGGAACGGTACGAACAGATTCGATGAATCGGTAAGCTCGGGGGTCTATTACTACCGCTTAAGAGCCGGAAAGAAAAACCTGGTGAGAAAGCTGGTTCTTCTCAGATAGCGAATAGAGATTTTGCCTTGAGCAGATCAATAACCTTTGAGAGACAAATTGATAGCTGATTTTTAATAAAATACGGAGGTAGTTAAAAATGAAGAAACTGATTTTCGCGGTGATGATCCTGGCGATGATGCCCGCCGCCGCGCTGTCCGGTATAACACACCTTCTCAACTACCAGGGAGTGGTGACAGACGGCAGCGGAGACATTGTGGCAGACGGAACCTATAACATGACTTTCAGGATATACGACGCCCCCTCGGGCGGAACCCTGCTCTGGGAGGAGACCACCAGCGTAGCGGTGAGCAAGGGGATCTTCGGGTGCACTCTGGGAACAGTCAATTCCCTCGCGCTTCCCTTCGACGATAATTATTACATCGCCCTCTCAATAGAGGGAGGCGCCGAACTCAGCCCCAGAAGGATACTGACCTCGGTGCCTTACGCCTACTCCGCGGAGAACCTGTGGGGAAGCACGAATATCTTCCCATCCAACGGAAACGTGGGAATAGGCACCACCTCGCCGGCTGAAAAGCTGGACGTAGACGGCGCGGTGAAACTGGGAAGCACCGCCGGGACCAACGCGGGGACCATCCGCTGGACCGGCGCCGACTTCGAGGGATACGACGGAGGTTCATGGCTGTCATTTACCAGCGGCGGAAGCGGCACTCTCCCCTCCGGCTCAAACTCTTACACCTTAAGGCACAACGGCTCTGACTGGGTGGCCAGCGGCAACCTGACCAATACCGGAAGCAATGTGGGAGTGGGTACTTTCGCCCCCACGAACAAGCTTCACGTGATGGGCACTATGGGAGTAAACAACAGAACAGAGACCGTCGACAGCGACGGTTTTGCGACTCTCAGCCTCAAGACCCCGGACGGAATGTACGATTACATGAACATCTACAAGTACGGCTCATCCGCGGGCGGTTCTGAGGCGGGTATTCCAATAGCAGGTCTTTCCGGAATAGTCTCCGGTTCAGATACCGGCGCGGGAATGATATTCAACGTAAGAGGAACCCACGACATGTATTTCGGCACGGACAACACTGAGCGGATGAGGCTTGATTCCGGCGGTACGCTGAGCATGATCCGGGACGGACTAAAAACCACCAGAATGTATTCCATGGAGAACGGGGGAAACCTGGACCTTTACGACGAAGCCGGCACCTACTACACCATTGCCCTTGAAGCGGACGTTAACGGCGAGGGGGGCTTTCTGGGGGTCAGGCGGAACAATTCGGCAACCGGATTCCACGTGGACGGCAACTACATCGGCTCGGAAGAACCTTACGTCGCGGTCTCCGGTTCCTCGAGGGGCGCGTATTTTAACATGGGACAGTCAGGCGACAATTCAGTATCTCTTCCCCTGCAGTCGATCTCAAGAAGCGAGATTCTGGACGAGCCGGGCGTGGCCAGCGCGGGTAATGCCAACGGCATCTACCTGTCTGATGACGCGTCCATCGATGTCATCGAGTCTCGCACCCTGACCGCCCCCGCAGACGGGTACGTGCTGGTCATCGCTTCGGGGTACGGATTTATAAATCATACCTATGGGGAACAGGAATCAATCACGATAGGCGTTTCCGACAGCACAGCCGGTTTCTACAACAACCAGGAGATCGTCTGCAAGACGGTAAACAACCAGCCCGGCGGTTACTACTACTACCCGCTTACCTCTCACACCGTCGTGCCGGTCTCCGCCGGTTCCAAGACCTTCTACGTCCTTGGCCAGAAGGGTACTTCATTCACCAATAATGCTGGAATGTGGGAAATACAGCTTTCCTGTATTTATATTCCCTCAGCTTTCGGAGCGCTTTACACTTCCACCGTGTCAGGCGCCTCAGAAACTGATGACGTGAGAAACGCCAGGCCGCCGCTGACCTCGGCTGAGATATTCGAGGAGCGGACCCGCTCCATAGAGGAGGCCAACGCTCAAATGCGGGAGGAGCTCGAACAGATGAGGACCGAGTTCGATAAACTGAAGAACCAGATCAGCGATAACCGTTAGATTCCGAAAGGACGGTTGAGGGGCGGTCTGCCAGGTGAAAATCTCGTTGGCCGCCCCGGATTCTTCGGTCATGGATTGCAACCGCGAAGACTGATATAACAGTCAAATCATGAATATAACCATCATTGAACCGTATTTTACCGGAAGCCACCGGCAGTGGGCGGAAGGATACCGCCGGCACAGCTCCCACCGGGTCGATATACTCTCTCTGGAAGGGCGTCACTGGAAGTGGCGGATGCACGGCGGAGCGGTGAGCCTGGCCGCAGAGTTCAGCCTGAAGAGAGAGGCCACAGACCTTCTTCTGGCCACCGACATGCTCGACCTGGCAGCCTTTCTGGCGTTGACCAGAAAAAAGAGCGCCGGAGTAAAGACGGCGGTCTACTTTCACGAAAACCAGCTGTCCTACCCGTGGCCCGGAAAAGATCCGGATACAGAATCCGGCAGGGACGCTCATTACGGCTTCATCAACTACACCACAGCGCTATGCGCCGACGCGGTGCTGTTTAATTCTGCCTTCCATTTGGATTCTTTCCTGTCCGGGCTGGGCCCCTTCCTAAGGCGCTTCCCCGACCACCGGAAGCTTGATAACACCCTCCTGATCAGGGAAAAGAGCCTGGTTCTGCCCCTGGGGCTGGATCTGTCCGGCCTTGACAAACACAGGATCGAAAAAAACCCCGCGGACCCTCCCCTCCTGCTCTGGAACCACCGGTGGGAATACGACAAGGGGCCGGAGGAGTTCTTTGAAGCGATGTTCAAACTGAAGGACCGTGGACTAATGTTCCAGCTGGCTGTGCTGGGAGAATCTTACGCCGAAAAACCGGCGGTCTTCGACCAAGCTCACGAGCGGCTGGCTGACCGGACCGTCCAGTTCGAATACGCTAAGAGCAGGGACGAGTACGCCCGCTGGCTCTGGCGCGCGGACATACTTCCCGTGACTTCGCGGCACGACTTCTTCGGCGCGGCGGCGACAGAAGCGATTCACTGCGGCTGCTTCCCAATCCTTCCCGACCGGTTGGCCTTTCCAGAGCATATCCCCGCGGAAAGACGGGGCGAATTTCTCTACAGCGGCTTCAACGAGCTGCTATTGACTCTGGTGAAACGTATCAGAAAAATCGATGAAACAAGAAAGTCGGATTTCAGCGGATTTGTGAGCCGCTACGACTGGAGCCGTATGGCCCCCGAGTACGACAGAGTGCTGAGTTATATCGCCAAGGGATGATTCTTCCGGCGGACAAGCCACCCGCCCAATCCAGCCCTGGCGCATGGACTTCGGCCTGATTCAGCACCGTCTCCCGCAAGCGAGACCGGCTAATAAAGATCGGCCAGGGAGGTGAGCCTAAGCTTTCCGGTTAAATCCTCTATTTTCCTGGAGGTGTAAAACTTCACAACGGCTCTTTCTGAGGGAAGTAGATCGAAATAGTTGTCGCTGAAATACTCTTCCGCCCTCTGACCCTCAAGCCTCAAATAGATGTTCTTGGCCAGCTCGCGGGAATATAGTTCTATCCGGTAGCCTTCCCTGAGCCGTCTTGCCGCCACCTTCACCCGCGGCCGGGGAAGGATCAGATCCACCGGCGCTACGAAGTAGAGAGAGTTACGCGAGATAATGTCCGGGCCCCGGGCCAGCTCGCAATACAGAAGATATTCTCGCTCGTCAGCCCGGTTAAGAAGAGTCCGGTGTTCCACGCTGAAATAAGAGGAACTAGAAGACGCCGGTATATCTACGGGAATATTCTTCCTCCAGAGTATCCTTCCGGAGAAATCCACGAACCTGGCCCGAAGCGTCAGCCGAAGATCGTCCCTTTGGTCCGATACTATATATACCTTCACCACCCCATCTTCTTCCACCAGGGATACCAGCAAGTTTCCGAAAGCCCTTTTAGCGAAATAATGCAGCGCCTTTCTGCGACCGAAGTAGTCAATACTGGACCATGAGACGGCCGGCCAGCAGTCGTTCAGCTGCCAGTAGAGCGAGCCCATGCAGAAAGGCTTGGCCCTTCTCTGAGCCTCTATGCCGGCGGCTATCCCCTCCGCCTGAAGGAGCTGGCTCAGATATACAAAATGACCGAAGCTTTCAGGTAGAGGATAGTTTCGCTCCATATAGTCCATTATTATCCTGTTCCCCGCCGGATGCTTCTGGTGGGATTCAAGGCAGGGGGAAAGGAAGAGCGGCCCGTTCCGGCCCGATTGCGCCGGACTGCCCGGTCCATCTTTCGAAAACCCGTCCCCTGAGCCGCCCCTGATCCCCGCGGTGTCGCAGAAAACCGCTATGGAGGCGATATCCGGATACGATTGAAACCCGAACTCACTCATGAACCGGCCGGTCTTATCTTTCAGCGCGCTGAACGGCTCTTTGTCGTGCCAGACGCCCCAGTAGTGAAGATCGCCTTCGTTGAGGCTACGCCTCTCCCCTCTTCCGAATCTGGGCGATGATGGAACATAGGACCTGGTCCCATCCAGCCTGCGCACCACGCCTGGAAGCATCCTGTGAAAGAGGGCCTCGTATCCGTTCCAGATTCGAGCCGAATCGCCCGGAGAATAGCCGGACTCCCTCACCCATCCCCAGTTCCGCCATCCCTCCTCTACCTCGTTGTTCCCGCACCACAGGGCGATACAGGGGTGGTTCCGAAGACGCCTCACCTGCCCCTCTGTCTCAAGCTTGACATTCTCGAGAAAGTCTGAATCGAAGGGATACATTCCGCATGCGAACATGAAATCCTGCCATATCAGGATCCCCTCCTCATCGCAGAGGTCATAGAAAACATCCTTCTCGTAGACTCCCCCGCCCCACACTCTAATCATGTTCATCCCGGCTTCTTCAGCAAGGCCGACGAGACGGCGGTAGTCTTTATCCTTCACCTCTGACGGAAAGATATCCGCCGGAACGTAATTGGCTCCTTTCATAAAGACCGGCATCCCGTTCAGCCTGAAAAAGAAGGCGCTTCCGGTGCTGTCCGGTTCGGTTATCAGCTCCACTGTCCTGAGCCCGGTTCTCTCCTTCCTGACATCCAGCACCTCCCCTCCGCTTGAGACAGCAAAGAAGAGCTCATAGAGAAAAGGCTCTCCCAACCCATTCGGCCACCAGAGCCTGGGATTCTCGATCTTAAATTCGAGCGGCACGGTGAGCTCCCCGGCCTCGTAGCGCCCCCCGGACAGAGCCAGCACCCGGCCCGCATCCTTGTCCACCACCCATACCTTAAAATCAGCTTTCGAAGCCACCTCCAGACTGACCTCAGCCAGAACCACCGCTCTGTCCTTTGATATCTTCTCCTGGATTATCCTAACGTTATCAATTCTAGCCAGCCTCCAATACTCAATCCGGACCGGCCTCCATATGCCGGCGGTGAGGTGCCGGGGCGCCCAGTCCCAGCCGAACTGGTACTGAGCCTTCCGGGCGAAGACCCTCTCTTTTCCGGGAAGCCGGTATTCGAACCTGTCGCTGAGAATCCGGGACCTCTTATACGCGGAGCTGAATACCACTCGTAGAGTATTTTCCCCTCTTCGAACAAGCCTGGAGCAGTCCAGCCGCCACTCCCGGAACATGTTATCGGCTTTAAGAACCAGGGAATCATTGAGATAGACTTCTGCGAAGGTATCCAGTCCCTCAAACACCAGCTCCAGGCCGGTTCCCGCCGGAAGGCAGGACGAGGCTCTATCGCGGCCGCCGAAAAGACTATCCAGTGAAAATACCGTCCTGTATTCCCATCTCTTTTTTCCTATCCATTGAAGTTCCTTTTCATTGGAACCTGAAAGAGGATCAGGTATGAGGCCCGCCGCAAATAGATCGGTATGGACGCACCCCGGAACCGAGGCTGAGCGCCACTCACCTTCCCCCACTCTTCTAAACTTCCAGTTCCTATCGAGAGAAATGGACATTCCAGCTGAAGGCGTCCCAAGAGCCGGAAGTCTATTCTCAGTAGAGGGGATCCTGGAACCGGCCGAATCTCCTTCTTCGCCTGAACCAGAACAGGAGAGGAATGCCGCCGTAAGAAGAGCGGCGCTGAGAATCACCCGGCCCGGCCCGGCTGTTAAAAACCGACCGGCCTGAGCCGGATTGCTCTTAAGCCGTTTTAGCCATGCGGCAGCTTCGGCGTGGTAAAAATAAATGGCGAGCGATGATATCCGCAGTTTAATATCCATCGCCCGCCATTATCTCGCAGGAGGCGGGGCGAGTCCAGCGGTTATTGGTCAGAGAACCCGCCCCGTCCTTCGCATCTATTGGAGTTAGAACTTCACCTTGATGTCAAGCTGGTACCTGTTGTAATCGTACTCGTCATCCAGATCGTTTTTATCAACGAACGCGGTGAACGCCAGGTCGGCGTGGTCGCCAAGGCCGAGCCCGGCGCCCAGCTCCAGGCCCTTACCGTTGGTTCCGCCGCCAAAGACGTCGGAATCGGTGAACACGCCCAGAACGGCGTCTTTTTCGAGCCGGCGGTAGTTCAGGGCCAGCTTGAAAGAGCCCAGGCCCTTGCCCTTCTTGACGCTGGTTCCCAAAAGCCATCCCTGGTTGTCCTCATCGGCCCCGTTATTGGTCACGAAATCCCCGAACACCTTCCATGAAAGCTTGTCGATCTTTACGGCGACTTCGCCGAAGACCTCAAAGAGCTTGAAGTCATTGGCGTATCCGGTTATGAATTCGCCTGGCTCTACTTCGAACTGGCCGGTGGTATTGCCGAAGAAATCACCCGGATCATGGATGCCCTCCCGGCCCATGATCTCGGTATATCCGAAATAGCTGCCTCCGAGAGTGGCCGAGACCTTTTCGCTGGGCTTGGCGGTAAATCCGGCCTGCCCGCCGAAGAGACGCGACTCATCGTCATTCTTTCTCTCCTCAACGCAGAAACCACCCCCCACCAGGTGTATCATGGTTTTTTCGTTTAATTCCCGGCTGAACTTAAGGGCCGCTCCCTCGAAGGAAAGGTCGCCGTCCCAGATCAGCTCCGTCTTCTCCATACGGATAAAGGGATTACCCATTTTTCCACCCATCACCGCCAGGCCTTCCGCGTAGGCGGGAGCATACTTGAAGTACGCCTTGTCCAGTCCGAAAGGCTTGGTGGAAAAACCGCTATCCAGCGTCTGGTTGCCGGATACCGGATCGTCGCTTCCGCTGGTAAGACGGAAGTGGGCAGACCAGTCTTCGTTTATCTCAGCGTCCAGGCCCAGCCTGGCCCTTATCCGCTGTCTTAACCTGTCATAATCATCGTCGGGAATATCGATCTGCTCGAAGCGGTGGCGAAAATCCCCGCTTACCTTGACGTTGTCCTTCCAGTCGCCGGCCATAGCCGGACCGGTGAGGACTATCGCCAGTATGATAGCGATTAGCGAAAACCTTTTCATTTCTCCTCCTTGCTGAGTTACAAGCCAGCGTTTACGTAACACTTGAGGCATATAATGTGAAGGAATTGTTAAATAAATATTAAGACCAAATTAGTATTTTGTTAAATGCTAACCGTAATCTAACAGGACGCTGACAGAGCCCGGGCCGGCGCCGCGTTTTTTTCCGTTAATATACATATCCCCTTTATCATATTATCAACGAATTCTTCATAACTCTTTAGCATACGGGGTATGACTATGCGCATGCGCTCGCTAATGAGGGAGGTGAAAAGAGGCGCGCAACTATCAGGTTTGTAGATCTTTCGAAGGGGGTGATAAAAATTCCGAGCCGAATTATATATTCCGCGATCATATGGTTCCTAACTACACCTACTACTCATACCAGTGGCACATGCCGGCCATAAGCACCGAGTCCGCCTGGGACCTGAACTCGGGCTCCGGCGTTCTGGTGAGAATCATCGATACCGGAGTGGCCTACGAGGACTACGGCTCCTACCAGCAGGCGCCTGATCTGGCCGGACCTCCATATATAGATGAATCTGCTCTTGTTGATATTATCCATGGTAATCTTGTCCTTGCGCTGGCGGCATGGAGTTTCCGAACCGTCGATAAGAACCCTTGAAAAATACCATCCGGCATACCTGTGTAGCACAAATTTGAATTACGTGTTACTTTTTACTTGCAAAATGTGCCACGATATTATAATTAGTAACACACGTAGATTTTATTCAGCTATAGAAAAGAGGGTTGTGCCAATGCGGTTGTCAGTCAAAAGGTTAGTGAAGATAGCGATGATTTCCTTTGCCGTTTCTATATCTCTACAGTTTTTTCCCAGCCCGGCTTTTTCCGAAAAGCCTGTATCCCGCTCCCGAATAGAAACGCCTTCAAAAACAACTGATTCTGCAGGTGATTCGCTCCTCCAATACAGAATGGAGGAAATGGTGGTCACAGCGAAGCGGAGGGTTATTCCCATAGAGAACACTCCCCTGTCTGTAAGTGTACTTAAGAAATTCGACATCGAGACATCCCTTTCCAACTCGTCCACGGGCATCGCGGGCGAGCTGCCCGGAGTATTTATACAGAGAACAGGAGATTTCGGAAGACACGACGTAAATATCAGAGGCCTCGGCTCGAGAGGAAGAAAGTCGCTGGTTCTCATTGACGGAAAACCTGAAACGATGGCCCTTTTCGGCTGCACGATAACTCATTCATTTCTGATGCACGATGTCCAGCGGGTTGAAGTTGTAAGGGGGCCGTCCTCTATGATGTACGGCTCCGGAGCCATGGGTGGGGTTCTGAATATCATCCCGGAGAGACCGGTCTCCCCGGTTGAACTAAAGCTTACCAGCGGGGCTGGAAGCGACGGCACTCTGGTAACCAGCGGAAGAATCGGCTCCGGTGGTGACTTCTTCTTTGGCTCGGCCAGTATCGATTACAGAGAATCGGAAGGATTTACGGAGAATTCCGCCTATACCGGAAGTGACGCGGTAATAAGGGCCGGGACCTACCCCGGCGAATCCTCGGAACTTGTATTTACAGGTAAGCTTTTCAGCGGATTCAGGGAAGAACCCGCTCCGGTCGGCGCCTCCGGTGTAATATCGGGGGGAAACTGGAACGATTATAACCGGGGAAGCCTGGACCTTCACTTCAAGAACGAAAGTGATGCCTTCTGGTACAGCGCCCGGTACTACCGTAATTTTGGTGAGCACGAATTCAGCGACGGATGGCATTCCACCGACGCCACCGACGGAGTCCTGCTTCACATTTCCGCCACACCCCGGGCCTGGCTCGAAGTCAACGGAGGAGCAGACTGGCGCTACCAGAAGGGTGACTTTCCGGACACCCCCGATTCTTCCTGGGACAAGTGGGAATCGGGAATCTACGGCGGCATGGAGGTCAAACCATCGGTCTCATTAAAACTATCAGCGGGTGCGCGTTACAATTACGACCAGATATCAGGCGCGGTGGTCAGCCCCTCTTTCGGATTAACCGCTAAGGTGGGAAAGAAAACCGTGCTGAGAGCGGTGGCCGCTCACGGCTTTCGATCCCCCCAGCTTAACGAACTGTATATGTTTCCCCCCTCAAACAGTGATCTCGAGCCGGAGAGGGTGTGGAACTACGAGGCGGGTTTCAGGCGTGAGCTGCCCTGGAACCTTTCCGCCGACATCAGCGCCTTCATTATGGAAGGTGAAAATCTTATAGAGACAGTCCCCGCCGCGTCTCCTCCCCCCATGTACGTCTTTCAGAACACCGGAGAATTCGAATTCAGAGGGCTGGAGACTTCACTCGCGGGAAACTGGAAACACGGTCTGGGCGCGAGAATCTCAGCCTCCGTTCTGGATACGGGAAAAAATACCAGCGGCCGCCCGGGACAAAAATTCGACGTGGCCCTCTCCTGGACTACTTCCAGATCAATTCTCAAGATAAATGGAACGGGTGTACGGGAATATTATGCCGATGACAACTGGTCGGATCCGATATCCTCATACGCTGTATTGAATATTTACGCCGACATAGAGGTTCACACCGGGCTCAGAGCTTACGCCGGCCTGAATAATCTTCTGGACGAAGGCTATCTCCTTTTCGCCGACCTGCCCGGGGGAGCTTCAGGGCTGTACCGGATGCGGGGACGGAATTTCATGGCCGGCCTGAAGTACGCCCTGAAATAATAGCGCTTTTATGAGTTGACAGAAAAGACCTCTCTAAAATACCCTTCAAAAGAAGAAGGGAAAGAAAGATCGACGGTAAGCCGAAACGGCTGCAGAAGATTTTCTTGCCCTCAGAGAGAATCCGGGCGGCTTGAATATCAAGAAAAAATCATGAAGGAGGCCCGCGATGAAGGATGAACCGAACGGAAAAGAGATGAAGTACGCGAGCGAGCCGGAAAGTGCGGGAAACATGAAAAGAACCCTGACCTGGGTTCTGCTTATACTGGTGGTAGTGGTGGTAGTGGTGGTTTTTTTCATCAACCGCAGGTCGGGCTCCCAGGACGCGGAATACATGGCGACGGTCGACAGGGCGAACACGGCTCTGGCGATGAAGGAGTACAGAGAGGCGAGAAAGAATTACATGGCCGCGAGGATGATCAAACCTGAAGAGGAACTTCCCAACCAGAAGATAGCCTTCATAGACAGCGTTCTTGCCGCCGTGACCGCGATAGACACCGGTAAAGCCGCGGCTGGTGATACGGCCGGGGCACAGGCCGCCAAAGAAATGGAAAAACCGGTCAAGCGGGAAGAGGTTGCCGAGGGCGAAGAGAAAAAGGAGAAAGAAATCCCGCCCCCTCCATCCGCCAAGGAGGGAAAAACGATCGAGAAAGAACCCGCCGCGGAACCTCACTACCATATCATTGTGGGAAGCTTCTCGGTCAGGAGCAACGCCGTAAACTACAGCCGCGAACTGCAGGAAAAGGGCGTCGATTCAAGAATAATCCCGATTCAGAACGGCAAGCTGAATGCGGTTACCTATGGTTCCTATAAAACGGAGACGGAGGCCGTCAGGGCTCTTCACCGGGTTCAAAGAGAATTCAATGAAGACGCCTGGGTGCTGAAGAAATAATATTCCCTCTGTTGGGGCAGCGTTGATCTAATACTGATCCAGATGGTTCCATTCGGCGTCCTCGAGCCATGTATGGGGCCTCTGCATGAACTCGATCATGTTATTTATCAGGTGATAGTGCCTCTTCTCCTCATCCGCCAGCCTGGCCATTACCTCTCTCTGGCCGGGGTGTTCCATCTGCTCGGATTTCTCCTGGTAGAAATTCACGCTCTCTTCTTCTATCTCAAGCGCTTTTTTGTAAAGTTCGACCTCGGAGTCGGTGAAATCCTGGTCCATCGAACCGGATCCCATCTTCTCGAAAACGTTCTTGGCATCATTGAGGATCGGGGTCTCAGGCATGGCGTATTCCTTGTCCCGTATCTTCTCGATCGTCTCATAATGCTTCTTTTCATCGTCGGCGAGCATTTTCAGAATACTCTTTATCCCGCTGTCGGCGGACTTCTCTGCCAGTTCCAGGTAAAACTGCCTGCCGTCTTCTTCCATCTTCATGGCGTATTCGTAAATATCCATTTCCACCTCTCCTTCTGTTCATTCGCGCATCCGGCATTCCGAATCACCGAGAAACATACGCATATTAAAACTTATCCGGTTATCGGATTCGCCAGAAAACCACTTTATTCAATATACGGTTTTCAGCCTGCTTAATAAAACAAATTCCCATATCCAGTGATTTCAAACCCCGCCGGCACCCGGCCGGCCGTTTGCCGTTGACAACCCTGATTCTATTACATATACTTGCCCAAAAAGTGGCGCCGATGAAGAAAAATAACACCAACTATAATTCAAAAAGTGGCGGATTAAGCGGAATCCGCCGTTCTCTTCGTATATACTGCGCAATGGCGCGAAGCTATCTTGGCTTCGTTCTCAAAAAGGGGCGGGCGCCCCTTCCCTCCTTCTTCAACATCGATCCATCCAACAGGTGCAACCTGAGGTGCGTATTCTGTCCCCAGTCCGACCCTCCCGAGAGCATGTCTTTCGGAACGATGGACTTAGAGCTCTTCGAGAGGATTCTCGGCCAGATAGAGCGCCATACGGTCTGCGCGGGGATTTCGCTATTTCTAAGCGGAGAACCCCTTCTCAACCGTAATCTGAACCGCATGATAGAGATGGTGAGAGAACGATTTGGAATGGGTCCGCTTATAGCCACCAACGCCACTCTGCTTTCGAAGGAGAAGTCAAAAGAGCTTCTGGATGCGGGCGCGGGACTCTTCATGATAGATTTTTGCGCTGACCGAGAACATTTCGAAACGATGTGCCCCCCGGGAGACTGGCAAAGGGTTCACGATAACATCAAGGGTCTGGCCCAACTTATAAGCGAGCGGGGAGACAAAGTGGTGATAAAGCTAAAGGACCTCGACTGGCGCGGAGAAACCCGCCAGGAACGAGATGAATCGATGGACCGGCTGAAAAGTTTGTTCGGTGAGGCCTTCCCGTTTGAATATATCAGCTACAACCTTCACAACTGGGCCGGAGAATTCGCCGGAAAGGCCGAAGAGAATTATGGATACAGGGCCGGCGGGCGGGGAAAAGAACCAAAGTTCCACCCCTGTTCCCACCTCTGGCTGATGATGAACATACATTACGACGGAAAGGTATCGATCTGCTGCCGGGACATAATGCAGGAAGCGGTTATCGGAGATATTCGTGAAAGCGGGCTTCCAGAAATCTGGAACGGAGAGAAGATGAGGCGGGCCAGACGCCTGATGTCTTCGGGACACTACGAGCGCATCCCTGTCTGCGCGCGCTGCGACCGGATCTGGACCGGCAGCTATTCGGGGGGAAGCCCCCTGAGGATCGCCCAGAAGTTCCTGAGGCTGAAGCTCCGCAAGTTCAGACGGCGATAAGCGCTGCCTGAAATAGAGCGGGCACCGCCGATCACCTTGCGAAATACCAATTCTTAAAAAATGGAACCGGAATAGAAAACTTCTGTTGGCCCGGACCCGATAGCCCCCTTTAACCTGATCAGAACGCGATGTGGGTAATAAGAAAGAAATGGTCGTGGATCGAGAACTGCCCCCAGTCCTCACGGTCCAGGTCTATCGTCTCTATCAGCCGGATCAGATTCTCGCCGCCGAACCTGAGTTCCCAGGCCAGCTTGATCCTGTTCTCCCATTTCTTTCTCGAATCGCCGCCGCTGCGCTCTGAGCGGTACCTGTCCGCGAGATAGCCCGCCTCCAGGGCGTGACTTTTGGAGACTGCGTATTTGAAAAGAATGAAAGGCAGAACTTCATCCTTTGTGAAATCCACCCCTTCCACTCCCTCGCTATCCAGTGTCTCATGCCTGATCTGAAAGCCCGCGCAAACTCCCACCCGCCGCCTCCCACTCTGGAAATAACCCCTGGAGAACGGCGATAATATCCCCTCTTCTCCTTTTCCATCCTCATTGGCGGATATGCCGGGCGGGGGGTATACCCGGTACCGGGCCGGGTACCACCAGATTCTGGGAGTAAATTCAATCAGGCGGTGAGTCTCTTCACCTTCCGGCGCGCCGCTCTCAAAAGAGATATACTGGGCCGCTTCAACGTCCAGGTCCAGAATGACACCGGAGGAAATCCCCTTTTCCAGCCATACTTCCGCCTTCGCCATCCTTCCCTCCCGGTCATAATCCGCGCCGGGATGGTCAAGAAACCTGTACTCCTTTCTCCACCTGGTGGTGGCTGAGGCGTCCACTCCAAACCATAGACTCTTTCCGGCCTTCTCTCTCGCCCGCAGCGCCAGCTGCAGGGGCTGGCTGGTAAAGAGGTTCTCCTCGCCCTCGATATCTTCTCCGTGCCGGTACGCGAAATTATTGGCGAAATCAAGGGCCGTAAAGGTAAGCCGCGCATACCTGTCCACGGCGGTCCTTCTCTGGATCGCTATCCCTATGTCATTGTCCCGTTTCCAGAAGTAAGGCCCTATGATGAAAGATAGATAGAGGTCTTTGGAGAAATTGAATTCAAGCTCTATTTCGCTGAGGCTCCCCGCCTCCTCGTTCAGGGCGCCCCGCCGCTCCATCCAGTAGCGGAAGCGCCAACTGCCGCTCAGGCGTGAAGAAAATTTCAGATACTGGAAAAGCCCCCACTGCTCCACGTTGAGACTTCCGAATGCCAGCCTGAAGGCGTTATCCCTTCCATCCCATAGCTCGCGCAGATCGCGGTCGAACCGCATGGTGAGCATATCGAGATAATATTCACTGTCGTACCTCTCCGGTTCCTCGGGATAAGGTGAGCGGTAAGGCGAAACCGCTCGCACTGAGGCGGGCGCCGCCATCAGGGCCCCCGCCAGAAAAAGCCCTGCGAACAGAATCAATACCGGTCTTTTTTCTTCCTTCGCTTCAAACATGAGATTCGACCTCGTTTCCAGCATTATTCCAGAATGCGGACGAATCGACAAGCATTCTAGGAGGAAGCCGCGGCGGCTTTATCGCCATTTTCTATCGCAAAGTCGCTTAATATTGAGACTTGAATAACTTTAAGCGGTTCTGATATTTACAGATTCGCAACAAAGTCAACGACCACCTTCTAAGAAGGTGGATTTATAAGTTGATTAAAAAGGGGGAGCTTGTTGTAAAAGACTCCCCCTTGCCGGATTCGAGGTCAAATCCTAAGTTGTCCCAGCGGGATCATCCCTCTCGGGTTCGCCCACAGCTTTTATGCCGCGTGCTACTTGTTGTCTTCCATCTCTCTTTCCAACTTTTCCATTCTTTCTCTTATCTCGGCGAGTTCTTTTTCTACCCTGGCTTCGTTCGCGGCTATTGATTCCGTCCTCTCAGCGGTGATATCGGCTTCTGTCATGCCGGGATTGCCGCTTGAGTTGTCCTCCGGGATGTCGGCTCCACCCGCGAGAGTCGGTGAAACTGTGCCGTACGATGTCGGAATATAGATCAGGGTTAACTGCTTATCATAGATTAGAATTTCCACCCCGGGATCAATAAGCTCACCCAGGAAATAATAGGTATAGGTGCCCGCGGAAGCAACTTCAAAAAGCCCGTGCCCGGTAATTGGCATGTAATAATTACCCGTAGCCGCGCCGGATGGAAGTCCAGCCATTACATCCTGATTTCCCGGAAGTTCAGTCGAACTGTCTGAAACCCCGAATTCAGCACGGCTGTAAGTTCCGTTTGTGTGGGTTAGAGTTAGCTGGGCCGATGACATTACAAGAACATACCCCCCGGCCGGAACTGTGATGCTCCTGCTGCCAATAACAGTAGCTTCGGTGCCAATTTCCGTTGATGAAAGACCATCTATGTAACTGGCCGCTCCCGGTTCATCGAGAATCTCTGAATTTGAGATCGAATTTGCCGGAAGGGAGACTGAGTTGTTACCGGCAGAATTCATATTAAAGTAAGCGGTCCTGCTGGCCCCAATAATTCCGACTTGTGGATTCTCGGTGCCGGAATAATTTCCATCCACTCTGAATCCGATTGATCCGTTAGACCTTCTTACAGAAAAATATCCTCCTTCGCCGTCTACATCAGGTTGTATATTGACCGTGCTATAGCCGTTGACATTGTATAATGAAACTTCTCCGCCATAAGTGAAGTAAGGGGCTATCACTGCCAAGGGATCGTTGACGCCTGATTGATAGAGCTTAAGATTACCTGTATACAGGGGGCTTCCTACACCTACCGTGCCGGTGCTGTCCACATGGAGCACTTCCCTTGAGCCCGCTCCCAGAATGAGGTTGTTCAACCCTCCCTGAACCCGGATTCCGGCTGAGCCGGCTCCGCCGCCTTCCGTGGCTACTCCGAATTTAAGCCGGTAGTTTTCATCTCCTATCTTAAAGTCGCCCTCTGTGGCGTCGAGGTCCCACTGCCCTCCGCTGATATCAAGTTTTGTCTCGGGGGTTGCGTCATCTATACCGATATTTGTGCCGTCGTTGAAGATCGCGCTGCTGGCCGTCCAGCTTGCTCCATTGTGCCGTAGAGTCTGCCCGGATGTGCCGGAGGGCAGGGAAGCGCCGCCCGATGTTAGCGACTGCCATGAACCTCCGTCGTATCCTTCGAAATCTGAACCCGTCCAGCGCATGGTTCCCGCGTTTGTGCCTGCAGAACTTCCTAGTTTTATTCCGCCCGCGACATCCAGCAGTTCAGCTGGATAAGCAGTGCCGATGCCGACATTTCCTCCGGACAAGATCCTCATTCTGTTTGAATTGTATGTCAGAAAAGAAAGAGCGTTTAGAGATGACACAAATAAATCCCCGCCGTCCGCTTTCCTGAGGCTGGCCTGAGGCGTTCCATTGAAGGATAAAGAGATAACATTCTGTCCGCCCGTTGTATTGTTGTCTATTTCAATAGCGGCGTTGTTGCTCGACAAATTGTCGTAGTGGATTTCAAGTTTGCTTCCCGGGCTCGCTGTCCCGATGCCCACGTTTCCAGTTGCGGGAAACACATTATCGGTTCCGGTTACAGCCATGGCGTTTAAGCTGTAGGCCGATGCGGTAAGCGCTGTTCTTGGAGTAAGTTCAGTTTCCCCTTCGACGCTGATTCCGAGATAGTACTGGGCGTTGAAAGAGGGATCAAGCACGCAGCTTTCGCCAAGCACCGCGCTGAATATCCCCTTTGTAACTGTTACAGTCTCTGTGCAGTTCCAGATAGACGAACCGCCGGTTGGCACTGTGTAAATGTTAAATGTGAGATCATAGGTTCCGTCCGGTACGACAGAGCCCGCGTTGTCAGTCAGTACTCCCTGATAGTTAACAGTTCTAGGTATCTGGGCCGTCGCGGCGGTTGCTGTAACGATCGCCGAAATAATAATAAAAAACGCCAGTTTCTTCATCTTGGGTCTACTCCTTTTTAAGGTTTTAGTTTTATTAAGAAACATTTGCTCTCCTCTATCTCATTAGAACAAGTTTTTTGGTGATAACCTTTTTGCCGGCTGTCAGCCTGTAATAATAGACACCGGAGCTGACAGGTTTTCCGCGAAAGTTTCTGCCGTTCCATTCTTTCTTATACCTGTCCGCCGGTTTAATTTCGTCAATCAGAGTATTTATTTTCCTTCCCCTGACATCGAAGATATCCAGTGTGACGCGTCTTTTTTCCGGAATAAAAAACTTGATCGTAGTCGACGGGTTGAATGGATTTGGAAAGTTCTGATAGAGTGTAACCGGTTTTGGCGGAAGTGTCAGTTCAAATGTAGTCGAACGTACTACTTCACTCTTTTCTTTAACCGCGCTTATGTAATATCTGTAACTTCGTCCCGGAATAGCGGAGGGATCGCTGTATTCAATTGACGGCTCGGCTTCGATTACGCTTTCGTTGATGCGCGAAAAATTCGCGTTATCCCCCTCAGCGCGGTAT
This sequence comes from uncultured bacterium, assembly GCA_964488475.1. Lineage (GTDB taxonomy): Bacteria > Krumholzibacteriota > Krumholzibacteriia > Krumholzibacteriales > WJIX01 > CAZAUK01. The sequence continues at coordinate 65,876 of CAZAUK010000009.1, read as the reverse complement.
ATGTAATATCCGTCAAATGGCGCGTCAAATTTTACCGTCCAGCTGAGAAGCACCGTGTCATTGATGAATTCACCCTTGAATGAGACTATTGCTACATCAACGGTGGATTCAAGATCCGCTATATACCAGAAGCCCAGCTTAACGGTGTGGGAGCTTCCGCTGAGCTTGTCGGCGGCGGCCTGCCCCGCAGTATCGTATATAACATTTGTTCCGCTTCTTACCGTTCCCCCGCAGTTGAATGTCCCGTGCGGTATTAGGTATTGAGTATTCGCCCGCGCGGGAAGCAGCAGCAGAGGAACGAGAAGCAGAAATATAACATTCTTCATCGTCCCGCCTCCTTTGTTTTTTAAATAAAATCAACCTCTTTAGGTATTTATGCCTAAAGGCTATATTATCTATGAGAAAGGGTCAAACATAATTTGCTTTTGGAGTTTCCCCAATTTTTACATGTTCTTTGTATATCCGGCTATTGGCATTGTCAGAGTCACGGCCTATCTTCCCAGCGAGAAAATGGCAGTTCCCGCTCTCAGACTAGCTCTTTTCCATTTCATTAGGGACCCGGGAAACCCATGCCCGTTCGTCTTCCGCTGGAGGGTTTTGCAATGCCAATAGCCGTATAGAAACTGACCCGAGTTTGACACGAGTGGCCACATAAAAAGGCTGTAACTTATTACATTGCATATAGTAATGGATGATTTTGCAGAAACAGGCGTGTATCCATGTTTTTCGGGAAGCTATTCGAGGGCCATTATTTTCTTTGGGGGCGGAGAGAATCTGGTCATTGCTGCGGATTACACAGAGGGAGACCGTCACGCCTGGAATGTGCCTTGAGAGTTTCAAGCTCAGCCTCCAGCTGCTCAAGTATCTCCTTTCTGTATTCAGACTGCCTACTCATCTCCAGAGGATTACGGCAGACCACATAGCGGCGCCGGCGAAGACCATCTTCTCCCTCATCCTCATCATCAACCTCAAGGTATACACTGGTGGTATCATAAAATATCAAATCAACGGATTATTGCTTTTTGAAGCTGTTTTGAGATAGGCTGTCTTTTAAGCGGATCACAGGACCGGCGGGAAACATTCAGCCCGGCAACCTATTCCTCTTTTTCCATCTCGAAGTAGTGAAGTTCGTCTCCCCTGTCTTCGACTATCCGCTTGTACCATGACTGGGGGTATCCCGGGTGGGTGACGCGGCCGTGCTCGTCCTTGACGTTTCCGTCCATGTACTTGACCAGCAGATCCTGGCCCAGTTTTCTCCACCTCTTCACCGTGGACTGCGCCGCGCTTACCGAATATTCCGTTAGGTAGTCCGCCGCCAGCCGGGGTGAATCCTCATACAGGGCCAGCGCCGCCTTGTCCACCCGCGGCACTTCAGCAAGGTAATTCCCCTCCAGGTCCCTCTGCAGGATTTGAATGTCCTTTATCATATCGCTGTATCGCGAGTAGGCGAAATTGGCCACCCAGTTGAACACCCAGAAAGCGCTTTTCCAGGAGAAGTGATGGAAGTCGGCCGTTCCCACCGCGTAGCTTTCCGGAATCTCTTTTATCCCGCAGTAGATCGGGTTGTATACGGTGCTGTAGGTATCATCCACGCCGAACCAGATTATCCCGCCTATAGGGTCGGGAAGCCAGGACCTGGACTGGGTCACGAACGAGAACCCGGTCTGCTGGGTGGAGGTGGCCCTTTCATTGAAGTACTCCCTGCCGTCCACCTTCCAGGTCAGGGGACGCCATCTGTAGGGGCAGGAATAGGGGCCCGCCCCGATATCCCCGGTCAGATCCATGGGGGTGCCCTCGAAGTGGTCGCGCATAAGCTCCATCATGTCGTGGGCGGTGAGTTTGCGGTCCGGTTTTATCCATAGAGGCATAGGCTCGGCCCCCTTCACGCCCATGACATAGTCGGGCGAAAGATTCATAGAGGGCGCCACCCGGTTGAACATGGCGTAGACCCTGGCCTCGCAGAAGCGAAGGGCTCCCAGGTCGGCCGGAGCGTAGGCGTCGGCAAAACTGAACTTCTTATCCGGACCCTCGTAATAACCCATCTCCCGCGCGAAATCGATGACGTCAGGGGCATAGACACATTCATCCTCGTCGTTCAGGGGGAACCGCCTTATCCTGGCCTGGTTGGCGTGCGCGGACACGTAACCGTCGGGAATCCTGCGGGCTACCCATACCGCTCCCCTGTTCTCAGCCCCCTTTCCTATCAGGTCCATGAACCAGACCTCATCCGGATCTGATATCGAAAACGATTCTCCTGAGCTGTAGTAACCGTGCTCCGCCACAAGAGAGGTCATGACCTCGACCGCCTCCCGGGCCGTCCTGGCCCTCTGAAGGGCCAAAAACATGAGACTTCCGTAATCCAGCACCGCGGTGCTGTCCCGAAGCTCCTTTCTACCGCCCCATGTGGTCTCGCCGATGGCGACCTGGTGCTCGTTTATCAGCCCCACAACAGAGTAGGTGTGTGCTACCTGGGGAATCTGTCCCAGGTACTCGCCTGTGTCCCACTCGTATATGTCCAGCATCGAGCCGGGCAGGTGGTCCCTGGCCGGCCAGTGGTAGAGCTCGCCGTAGAGCTCGTGGGAATCGGCGGAATACGAGATCATGGTGGAGCCGTCGGCCGAAGCGCCTTTGGTGACAAGATAATTGGTGCATGCCGCTGCCGGCACGGCCCATAGAACAAACAGAAGCGATAACGATAAGGCTATCGATCTTTTCATCTTTTAAAACCTCCCGGAAGATCTATTTTCTTTAAATGGGTCCGGAAAACTAATGTGTATTACTTCTGCCGCGCAACTTTCCGAAGGAGCGAAGGAATACGCCTAACGGGCGCGCGAAGGATTCGGTCTATTCTATATAACCCATAGAGACGATTTTTTCAAGGTGGAATTATGGGCGGAGCGGCTGGAAGAAATCGCTGTTCCAGCTGAAAATCGCTGAAGTTCGGAAGATTTCAAACGGGCCAGCCCCGCGGAAATTCCGTCCCTTTATTTCAATCGCCGCCGGGAAGCCGGTCAAGGCACCTCCCGGCCGCTTCCCCGTGCTGTTCAACCGTTAAAAAAATCTATTCGAAGCCGGGCGGGCGCTCTTCGTCGAACGGGGTGGCGTCCTGATAGGCCTTGGCCACGGCCAGTATCCGCGCTTCCCCAAAAAGCTTTCCGATGAGGCTTATGCTGCCGCGCCCGTTCTCGCTGTCGACTCCGTTAGGCATAACCACGCAGGGATGTCCGGTAAGGTTTGTAAGAAGCAGATTGTGTCCCCCGAACGACGGGGCCATATACATATCCACTTCCATTTCCTCCATTTCCTCCATCACCATGTGCCGCAGTCTGTTGGCCTGTATGTAATCCACCGCCGGGATGAACCGCGAAGCCCTGAAGACGTTGGGCCACGCGCCTTTGACCTGCCTTACCATCAACTCATCCCTCCCGCTCCTGGTCAGGCGGTCGAACGCGGCGGCCGCCTCCGCGCTCAGTATGAAGGACATACTCTGGACCGGATAATCGGGCAGTTTCACGGGAATCAGACTCGCCCCCAGCTCTCTCAGCTTTTCCAGAGTGGCAAGATCGTTTTCCCTATTACTATAATCTTCTTCGAAAAGCTCCTTCAGATAGCCTATTCTGAGTCTCCCAAAATCTACCCCCACCCGGTAATTGAAGGGAACGTCCATCACAGTGCGATCTCCTCCTCCGGGTCCTCGAATGGCATCGAAGACTATCGCGCAGTCTTCGGCGTGCCTGCAGATCGGCCCTATCTTATCCATGGTCCAGCTAAGGGCCATGGCTCCAGCCCTGCTGACCCTTCCGAAGGTTGGCCTGAGGCCCGTCACTCCGCATCTTGTGCAGGGGGATACTATCGAACCCCAGGTCTCGGTACCCAGGGAAAAGGCCACCAGCCCCGCGGCGGTCGCCGCGGCCGGTCCCGCGGAAGAACCGCTCGAGCCCTGCTGCTTATTCCACGGATTCCTGGTCTTCCCCCCGAACCATACGTCTCCCCAGGCCAGGGCTCCCATGGTCAGTTTGGCGACCAGCACCGCCCCCTCTTCCTCCAGTTTGTCGATAACCGCGGCGTTCCGGTCTATGGTCTGGTCTTTGAAAGGCTCCGCCCCCCATGTGGTTTTATAGCCCTTTACCGCCAGCAGGTCCTTGGCGCCATAGGGAATTCCATGAAGAAGCCCCCTGTATTTTCCCGCCGCTATCTCCCTGTCGGCCCGGGCGGCCTGCTCCAGCGCCAGTTCCTCGGTCAGGGTTATCACGCATTCCAGGCCGGGGCCCAGCCTCTTGAGCCTTCCCAGGTACATCCTGGTAAGCTCGGTGGAGGTCACCTCCCTCGAACGCACCAGCGAGGCCAGCTCGCGAATACTCATAAAGGCCATTTCTTCAAGGTCATCCGGCCTGGCAACCGCCCTCGAAGGCCCCAGCTTCATTCCGGACTCGACATCCCCGGCCTTGAACCCGGCTGGTACGGGATCAAACCGGAAGGCGGGCGTTACCTGGTTTCCTATAGTCAGGCCGCGAATCTGCCTGTAAGACTCCAGGTTGTCCGCGAGGTCACCGGTCATCGAATCGCGCTCCGCGGGGGTAAACTCAAGCCCTACTAGCTTTTCAGCCCCCCCTATATCGGAGACGGATATTCCGGCTTCCTCATCGCCGGCGCATCCGAAGAACAGTAACAACACGGCGGAAACGCAGGCCAGTGGTAAATATAGAGTTCTTTTCATCGAAACCTCCCCTGAAACAGGCTGTTGCCTTTTATCTCTGAAATTCAGGATTATTCTAAGCCGTCCCTTGCCGCCCCGTCAACATATCAGTGGCGCAGGATCATCAACCACGGTCCCTAAGAGAGGGCTGCCGGCCGGTGATTCCAAGCCGGCTCCGGCTGAGGCGAAAAGAAAACTCCCGGCTCCATATCCTCTTGACAGACGGAAAGATGTGTAGCAGGATGGGTTTCAGCGCCCATATTTCCGGGGAGGATATTTTGGATTTTAAAACTCTATTCGAGCCAAAGACCATGGCCGTGATCGGCGTCTCCTCCAGCAACGACCGCCACCCGGCCAACGTGATATACAACAAGAACTACCTTCGCTACCCGGTCAAGGTCTACGGGGTAAATCCAAAAGGCGGGTCATACTACAAGGAAAAACTCTATTCCAGCGTAAAGGATATTCCGGAAAAGATCGACATGGCGGTTATCGCCGTGCGGGCCGAGCATGTCCCGGCCGTGCTGAGGGAATGTATAGAGTGCTGGGTAGGGGGGGCGGCGATAATATCGGGAGGATTCGCCGAGACGGGCCGTACCGATCTGAAGGACCAGCTGCTCGCCCTGGCGGAGGAGGCAGATTTTCCAATAATCGGCCCGAACTGCCTGGGAATCTATTCCCCCTCCCATGTGGACTCTCTGTTTCTTCCCAGCGAGAGGATGGTGAGGCCTCAGAACGGCAACGTAGCAATTGTCAGCCAGAGCGGCGGAATCCTGGTCGACCAGATGGTAAAATTCGCCGGCCAGGGCATCGGCCTTTCCAGGGCCATCAGCATCGGAAACAAGGCTGTGATAAACGAGCTGGATCTTCTGAAATTCTTCGCCCGCGACGATCTTACCGATGTCATAGCCTTCTACGTGGAAGGCTTCGGTCCCGGTGAAGGCCGGGAGTTCGTTAAGACAGCGGAAAGGTGCCCCAAACCGGTGATCATCATGAAGGCGGGAAAGAGCGCGGCCGGAAGCAGGGCGGTCTCCAGCCATACCGCTTCCATAGCGGGAGACTACACGGTCTTCTCCTCTATTATGAGGCAGTTCGGGCTGGTGGAGGCAAAGGATGAACACGAGATGGTCTCCTTCTGCGAAGCCCTGAGCTGTTACCCCAAATCGATAGAGGGAAATGTCGGCATAGTGACCGCCAGCGGAGGGCACGGCGCAGTAGCGGTCGATACCTGCGGCTCGGTGGGGCTTAAAGTCCCCCAGCTTTCCCAAGAGACCCAGAACAGCATAAGGGAGAAGCTGTCCGGGAGCGTTCAGCCTATAGCTTCGCTGGGAAATCCTCTGGATCTAACCGGAAGCGCCCGCGACGATGATTTCGTGGTCGCCGCCGGAGAACTCAGCAGGCTTGACGAGATCGACTGCGTCCTGGTCCTTCTTCTGCCTTATATACCGGAAGTAACCTCAGACGCGGGGGCCCGGCTGAGCCAGTTGTACCAGGAAGCGGGCAAACCGGTGATAGCTTACGTTCCCCACGTGGAAAAATATATGATGATAATCGAGGGCTTCCAGCTGAACAACGTGCCGGTGGCCCATTCAATAGACGGCGCGGTCCTTATGGTAGAGGCCATGAAGAGGTGTAACCCTTGCTGAAAAAGGAAATCAGACGGATCATCGACAAATCCCGAAAGGCCGGATGGGTCCTAGAACCGGACGCGAAGAGTCTTTTCAAACTGGCCGGGCTGGACGTTCCCGCCGGAGAGATGGTCCGGACCCTCGAAGACGCGCTGCGGCTGGCGGAGTGTATCGGGTATCCGGTAGCCTCCAAGGTGGTCTCGCCTTCCATCATCCACAAGACCGATGTGGGCGGGGTCGAGGTTGGAATAAAAACCCCCCAGCAGCTTGAAGAGGTTTACCGTCGATTCAGCGGCATGGAGGGATTCTCGGGAATAGTGGTTGAAGAGATGCTCAGCGGTGTCGAGCTTATAATCGGAGCGAAAGTGGATTCTCAATTCGGCCCGGTGGTGTTGATGGGCATCGGGGGGATCGGGGTAGAGATATACAAGGACACCGCCATAAGGATGGCTCCTCTCAGGGAGCCAGACGTAGCGTCGATGATAGCAGACATCGAGGCCCGCCAGATACTGGAGGGGTTCCGCGGCGGAGAACCCGTGGACAGAAACACTTTGACGAAGATGCTGATCGATTTTTCAATGCTGATAACAGATCTGGAGAAAGAGATAGAATCGATAGACCTTAATCCGGTTATGTGCCACGGCTCGAGATGCGTAATCGCCGATGCGAGGATTATACTCAGCGACAACTAGAAACCGGATCAGTCCATCTGAAAGGAGGCTTTTCATGAGTATTATGAAAAGACAGGCGGCCCTTTGCCTGGCCCTGTTATTTATAATGACGGCTTCTTCTACAAGGGCGGAAGAAGAGGGGATGAAATCTTTAGGGGCGAGGACCATAGTGCCCCCGTCTCCGGTTTGGATCATAGGCTCTTATGACAAGACCGGCGCCCCCAACATTATGACAGCCTCCTGGGTGGGAGTCTGCTGCTCTAATCCGCCGATGGTGGCGATTTCTCTCAGAAAAGCGACCTATACATACGGAAACATAGTGGAATCAGGAGCTTATACAGTTAACATCCCTTCCCGAAGATCGGCCGTGGTGGCAGCCTACGCTGGCACGGTATCTGGAAGGGATACAGACAAATTCACGGACACAGGGTTGACTCCGGTAAAGAGCGACCTGGTCAACGCCCCTTATATCAAAGAGTTCCCCCTGGTCGTGGAGTGCGAGCTTTTCAAGACCATCGAACTGGGCCTTCACACCATGTTTATAGGAAAGATAATGGATGTGAAGGCGGACCCGGAGATTCTGGGGAAAAACGACACTCCGGACCCGGAAAAGTTTCAGCCTTTTGTTTTCAGTTACGGCGGATGGGGCTTTTTCGAGGTCGGAGAACACATAGGAACAGTCGGCGATCTTTCAGGCGAGATAAAGAAGAAATAGAAAAAGCTTCAAAATAGGCCCCTCACCCGGCCTTTGATTGCCCCTGCTCGCCCATTAATTGTACCATACGGTACAATCAGCGCCGGGAAAACAGATGGCAGCAAAGCTTTATTTTGCTTCCGGACAAACAGTTAGGCGTTTAATGCGTTGGGGGAACGTAAATTGCTGTTTTATATCAGAGGATTAGAAAAAGGAGGGTTGAAATGATGAAGCGGATGATATTCTGGTTGTTCATAGGGGCATTTCTGGTATCCCTGGCAGGCGAAACAGCCGCTCAGGAAAAGCAAAAGTCAAAGAAGAGATCCAAGGGGTCCAGGACGGAAAAAACGGTGAAAAAGACCGGGCGCGCGGGAGCAGCCCGGGACAGGAAAACGGACAACAGGTCCAGGCCCGTTACTGGAGCTCAGTCCCAGAAGAGGGTAAAGCGTTCCGAAGAAGCCGCCGGGGCAAGGGCGCAGGAAAAGGCCAAACGTTCTGGCCAGGCCGCCGGGGCAAGGGCGCAGGAAAAGGCCAAAAGAAACGTGCCGGCCGCCCGCAGAGCGCCCCGGGTCAAGAAGAACGCCTCCCACCGCAGGGGCAGAATAGTCAAGAGACTTCCCAGAAGGCACAGTGTCGTCAAGGTGGGAAAGGCAAGATACCACTACCACGACGGCGTCTACTACCGCCGGGTCAGGAGTGGAGGATATGTGGTCGTGGGAGCCCCAATCGGGGCCTGGGTAAGAACTCTGCCCCCCGGATATATAGCTCTGACCACAGGAGGCCGCTCGTTCTTTCGTGTTAATGGCATCTTCTACAGACGAATCAACAGCAGGTATGTGGTGGTGAGCCCTCCGGTGGGAGTTATAATAGACATGCTGCCCTACGGGTACGAGGTAGTCTATATAGGCAACGAGGAACTGTACTACTACGAAGGTATCTTCTACCGTTACGACCCGGGCAGGGATGCCTATATGGTAATAGAACCGCCTCTGGGGGCTTACGTTACCTACCTGCCAGAGAATTACGATTTGATAGGTTACGGAGGCGATCGATATTACTTCTGGGACGGAGTATTCTTCAGGTTCGACGTGGGCCGGAATCTCTATGTGGTGGTCGGCGCTCCAGCGGGAATCAGGATTCCGGATCTCCCCAGGGGTTATGATTACATAACGCGCAGCGACTCCAGATACGCCAGGTACCGGGGCGTTCATTACCGTCCCGTCAGGCACTCGGGAAGAAAATTCTGGGTGGTGGTAGACTTCTGATATCACCCTCCTTGAGATAACGGGGAGCGGGGCGGGTGTTCCTCCCCGTTATTTCTTCATCCGCGGTTGTAAACTTCTCCCTCCGACTGTATCATTATCCTGTAAATGTCACCAGCCTGCCGCCTTCTTGTAAAAAGGGCGCGCTTCTCAGAGGCAAATTTTCACCAGGCCTTGAAGGCGACGGGCTTCAGAACGTTTTCTAACCGGGGGAGATAGAGATGAAAAAGTTTATCGCGCCGCTTCTGGCGGCTCTGCTGTTAATCGCGCTGGCCGGCCCCGCCGCTGCCGGGCGCCCCATGAAGCCGGAAGACCTCTACCGAATAAAGACCATAGACGATCCCAGATTTTCACCCGACGGAAAATCCGTCGCCTTCACCCTCAGAGTGCCGGATCTGGAAGAGAACAGCTTTGACAGCGATATATGGATAATTCCGGCGGGCGGCGGCGAGCCGCTTAGATTGACCAACTCGCCTGAGGCGGATCACAGCCCCAGATGGTCCCCCGACGGAAAATCGATCGCCTTCATATCATCCCGGGGCGGAACACCTGACCTGTACCTTATAAGTACGACAGGCGGTGAGGCGAAAAAGTTGACATCTTCGGAGACGGCCCTGTACTCCCCTGTCTGGTCCTGTGACGGAAAGTTTCTGCTATGCGGCTCGAGGGTTCTTCCGAAGGGAAAGGAAAAGCTGGAAAACTGGACACAGGAGGATCTTCCCGAATGCGAGGCCCGCTCTATAGACCGGCTCCTGTTCAGGCAGTGGAACCGGTGGCTGGGTGATGAACGAAACCACCTGTTTCTGGTCAACGCGGAAGACGGATCCATGAAAGACCTGACTCCTTTTGAATTCGACGTTCCCCCGGTTTCCCTTTCCAGCGGGCACGATTTCGATATATCCCCGGATGGAAAAGAGATAGCCTACGTGATAAATACCGATCCGATGCCCGCCGTAAGCACCAACCACGATATCCGGATTCAGAAGATAGAGGACGGGGAATTCAAGAAGATCACCGGCAACAAGGCCCTGGACGGCCGCCCTCGCTACTCGCCTGACGGCGGGCATATCGCTTACGCGGCGATGGAGAGGGTGGGATACGAATCGGACAGAAGACGGCTTACAATCTATGACAGGGACAGCGGCACCCATACCCGGCTCACCGAAGACCTGGACCGCTCGGTAAGGGAGATCCTGTGGGCCCCCGGCTCGAAGAAGATCTTTTTCACCGCCCGCTCGCGGGGGACGGTATCGATCTATCGCTCCGATCTTGAAGGAAACACGGAAAAGCTGCATAGCGAAGGATACAGCTCCAATATCGATATCTCCCCCGACGGCAAAACCCTTGTTTTTGTCCGATCGCATAACCATCTTCCCCCCGAGATTTATACAATGAAATCGGACGGGGGCAAGGCCTCCCAGTTGACCGCTATCAATTCGGAGATCAAGAATGAACTGGCTCTTCCTAAGCTTGAGGAGTTCTGGTTCACCGGAGCCGAAGAGACCAGGGTCCATGGATTCCTGCTTCGCCCTCCCATGTTCGATTCGAGCAAGAAATACCCGGTGGTCCTTAGCATTCACGGCGGCCCCCAGGGGATGTGGGCGGACGCTTTCATGACCGGCTGGTTCACCTTTCAGCTGATCTCCTCTCCGGGCTACGCAGTTGTTTTCATAAACCCCCGGGGTAGCGCGGGATACGGTTCTGAATTCCGCGAGCAGGTAAGCCGGGACTACGGGGGCAGATGCTACCGGGACCTTATGGCGGGGCTTGACTATGTCCTTGAAAACTATAAGTTCGCCGACGGCGGGAAGCTGGCGGCGATCGGCGGCTCGTTCGGAGGCTATTCGGTAAACTGGATCATGGGAAAGACAGACAGGTTCGACTGCCTGGTCAGCCACGCGGGGCTTTACAATCTGACCAGCTTCTACGGGGCCACTGAGGAGCTGTGGTTCCCCGAGTGGGATATGGGAATGTCCCCGTGGAGAGAGCCGGAGCTCTATGATAGATGGTCGCCCCACCGCATGGCGGGCGAGTTCAGCACCCCCACCCTGATAACCCACGGGCAGATGGACTTCCGGGTCCCCTTCTGCGAGAGCCTTCAGCTGTTCACCGCCCTTCAGAGAAAGGCGGTCGATTCCCGCCTGGTGGCCTTCCCCGATGAGGGACACGTGATCAGCAAGCCTCAGAACAACGTCCGCTGGTGGCGGGAGATTCACAGGTGGCTGGAAATATATCTGAAGAACTGACCGCTGGGTCACGAGTGGCGCTGCGGGGGCTTGAGTGAATCGCAGATTTTAGAATAAGGCTACACCCTGAACAGATACTGAAGCTTCATGAAATACTGGCGGTCGGTCAAAGACCAGCCTTCCCTGCCGTAATCCTCGATCCCGGTCTCGCGGTAATCGTGCGTCGAACCTATGTAGAAGACAGTGAAAGCGTTTATCCTGTAGGTAAGAAGAGGGTCCAGATCCCAGTGCTTGAAGCGGTCGTTGTACTGGGCCACCAGCCGCAGGGAGAGTTCTCTTGAGACCTGGAGCGAGATTCGGGACCAGAGTATGGACTGGGAGAACAACCTGTCTCCGCTGTCCAGATCATCACTGATGACCCGGCTGAAATCGGTTGATATAAGAAGGCGGTTCAGGGGCCTGATCTTGGCTGAGGCTCCGTAGCTGACCTCCTTGCCCATAACCAGGTCCCTTCTCGCTATTCTGTGGCCGTAATTAACGTTGGCGTCCAGTTCCAGGGCCCCGCTGGGCTGGGTGTGAAAACAGGCGTGGCCCTGCCAGATATCATTGAACTGAATGCCGCGGAAAAGCTCGTTGCTGCTCAGATAGCTGAAGTGAACCTGCGTCTGGGCGGCGCGAAAGGCAAAAACCAGATCCGTGTTGACCCATTCATCCTTCTTTACACCATCAAAATTCCATTTTCTCGCCATATTTATATTACCTTCTAAGGTCTCCATGATCCCGCTGTCGTCGAATCGTAGAACGTACCCTCCCTGAAGCATTCCCATGCGGTTGTTGTTGGAGGGCTCAAGCCCGTTATCCGCCCTGAAGGTCGGACTGCGCTCGGTGTAGGTGGCGTCCATCCGGGAATTTGCCGTTCCCCTTTCAAGGGAGAGAAGAAAAGCGCGCCCGGAAAAGCTCTCCCCGTCCAGGCCGGCGGTGTATTTTCCGTCATCGAAGGTCTCCGAGCTCAGAGAACTGTCCCCCAGGGCGGGATTGTCGACCTCCTCGGTGTAGGTCGATATGAACTGGAACTGGAGTGAATTATTAGGGGAAAACCGGATATTTCCGTCCAGTCCGGCCAGCGAACCTGAACCGCCCTGGTCGAAACGGCGGTCGGTGGCGATGATTCCCAAGTGGGACTGCTCGCCCAGATCCCTCTTGTACCGGATTATGTTGGAATAGCTTTTTCCGTTCTGGACTATCTCGCTCTTCTCCTCAAAGGGAAGGATTATGGCGGAGTGTTCGTCCCGGGCCGACATCAGGGCCAGGCTGTTGGAACCGTTTCTCCAAGTGAGCTTTCCCGCCAGGATGGGATCGTTAATAGACCTGGTGTACACCGTCTCGAAATAGGTGTCGAAAAGGTCGCTTCCCTCCTGGAAGAACGGCCTCTTTTCAGGGTATTGAAGCGCGAATGTGCTATTTACGTCTATCTGCGCGGCGTCCGCCTCCACCTGGCTGAAGTCGGGGTTTATGGTGGCCTCCGCCTTAAGCTCGGAAGATATATCGTAGGAGAGCCCCAGGGCCACGTCTCCCATCAGGTCGCCGTTGTCAAGGTGGCCCCGCTGGTTCATGGACGCGGACTGGTGGGCCACAACAGCGGGAAGAAATTGGAAACCGGCTCCGGGCTTGACCCCCTTGATTCCCTTCAGGGTGCCCCACTGGCAGGGCCAGCAGTTTTCGTTACGGTCATAGGCGGCCCATGAATACTGGAATCTTGATTCCCGGGGGCGGTTTCTCCAGAAATCGACCTTCCAGACCTGTTCCTCGACGTTGGGAAAACGAAGGCTGGTGAAAGGCACCGCCATCTCAACCACCCAGCCGAAATCGGTTATCCTTCCGGCCGAATCGAAGATCATGTCGTAGGACAGATCCTCACCGCTGGAGCTGGAATAGAGGATGTCCCCCGGTACTCCGTAGGGATTGGAGCAGATTTCGTAGGCGTGGGAAGCTTCGCCGTAGGTATCGAGCAGCAACACCACGCTGTCGTCATTATGTCCCTGGTCCCGTTCGCATAGAGAAGCGCGGACCTCGCCGGGGTCGTCATAACAGATGAAGGCCACATATAACCTTTCCTGGTCGTAGGTTATCATGACTTCGGTCTCGACCTCGGGCCTGGTCTGATCGCCGGGCCGGTGCTCTACGAAGTTGCCGGCCCTGGCCGCTCCCTTCCATCCGGAATCGTCGAGCTTTCCGTCGATCTCTATAGTCCCGCGAACCCTGGATATTGTTATTTCAGGATTGTAGACCGGCTTGAAATCTTCATCTTGAGCCTGAAGAGCGGAGCAGGCAAAGATGGAAACGATTAAAGATGATATAAAAAATACTTCAGGGTAGCTTTTACTGCTCAAGAAGTGTCTCCATCTTTTAAAACTCTTCAGTAATTCCGGCGCCGTTTAGTTCTTATACGGCCTCTCCCCTGCGAAGTTTCCATTTTTTAAATGAATCCCGTTGGGAAGCGGAAGGACTTAATTCCCACAGGCGGCTTGACCGGAAGTGTATAATATTATAAAATTCCCTTCTGACCTCAACGATTTTACCCCTCGAGGGTCTTATTTTTCTCTTTATCCCAAGGAGGGAGTCTTGCTAAAACATCTTTCTATAATATCGGCGGCGCTTATACTCATGGCGGCGACTCTTCTTTCACCGGCGGAATCACTGGCGGAAGACAGGAAGCTCCCTCCCGGAGACGCCCCGCCTCCCGATGTCTTCTCCCGGGTGAAACAGGCCGGAACAGCCGCCGATCACCAGGGAGCCGACCTGATCACGGTGTACCACTGCTCTGTCAACAAGGTTAAGGAATCCGGGGTGACCTATGTCGATGATTATTTTGTACAGAAGGTGCTCACCGCGGCGGGCTGCCGGGAGCGCTCGGTTCTCAGGTGGAGCTACGACCCACTGAGCAGCTACGTAGAGGTCCGCGAGGCAAACATAATAAGGGGCGGGGAAAAGATCCCGGTGGACGTTTCCGAAGTCCATGACCTTCCAGCGCCCCAGAGGGCGATATACTGGAAGGACCGGGTCATGACCCTGCAGCTTCCCAGGCTGAAGATAAACGACGGGATAGAGGTTAAAATATTCAGAAAAGGCTTCACCTACGCCCTGCTGAACGGTTCTGGGAGTGGCTCCTCTTCACCCGCGGCCGGCCCCGCCCAGGCAAAAGGACAGGGCGAATTCAAATCACGGCAGGCTGCGGGCGATGATTCCTCCGGCGAACCCGGGGACGAAAAGTATATACCGCCCATGCCGGGAGAGTACTTTGACATAGTCCTCTTCGCGGAATCTGATCCGATTATCGAGATGAAATACGTGCTCAGCCTTCCGGCTGGAAAACGCCTGCATTCTGAAGTCTACAACGGGCCTCTCTATTCCAGCACCACATATACAGAGGAAAGGAACGAATACGCCTGGTGGGGGTTCGATCTCGCCCCCCGCCCATCCGAACCCAGCCAGCCGGCTCCCAGCGATTACGTTACCAAGGTGGTCATGGCCACAGTGGAAAACTGGGAAGCCAAGAGCAGATGGTTCTTCGACGTTAACAGAAACCAGTTTGAAGTTACTCCTGAAATCAAAAAAAAGGTCGACGAGATCTTCGAGAAGGCCGGAGTCTCCGGGGAGTCCGAAGAGGTCAAGGCGGAGGTGCTGCTGCACTGGGTGGCACAGAACATCCGCTACAGCGGGCAGACCATGGGTAAGGGGGAAGGTTTCATGCTTCACCCCGGCTGGATGATATTCGAGCAGCGCAGCGGGGTCTGCAAGGACATAGCCGGAATGCTTATTACCATGATGAGGGCGGCCGGCATGGACAGCTACGCCGCGATGACCATGGCGGGAAGCCGCATAGAGGAGGTCCCCGCCGACCAGTTCAACCACTGTGTCTGCGCTCTTCGCAAGGAGGACGGTTCGTTCGTGATGTACGATCCTACTTGGGTTCCGTTCAACAACAACATATGGTCGCTGTTGGAAACCGAAC
Organism: uncultured bacterium; assembly: GCA_964488475.1. Taxonomy (GTDB): domain Bacteria; phylum Krumholzibacteriota; class Krumholzibacteriia; order Krumholzibacteriales; family WJIX01; genus CAZAUK01. The sequence continues at coordinate 50,727 of CAZAUK010000009.1, read as the reverse complement.
AGCACTACCTTATCGGGACCCCCCGGGGGGAGGGCCTCGCGCGGATCCGCTACAGCCCCCCGGAGGAGTCTCCCCTGCGTGTAAAGCACCACGCGGAACTGGGCGGAGACGGGACTCTGGAAGGAAAGATCAGGCTTTCCGGTTCTGGAGCTGTGGACGGAAGGCTGAGAAGATTGATCAACTACTCGCCCAGAGCTGAAACCGGCGCCACCCTGGCCGGGCTTTTCTCTGCCGTCAGCGGCCGGGTCGAAATCACCGAATACCGGTTTCACGATATAGATGATTTCAGCTCGGATATGTGGATAGAGATCCGCTACAGGATCCCCCGCTTCGGCCGGGCTGTTGACGGCGGGCTTGAGTTCACCAGCCCCATGATGGGAATAGTACTGAATCATCCGTATCTATTCCGGGCCGGAACGGCGAGGTGGAAAGATGAGCGCGAGACGGATGTGTTCCTCTATTATACCCAGCTGGTAGAGGGAACCGAGGATATCAGGCTGCCCAGGGGGTATGAAGCTGTGGAGACCCCCTCTTCGGATGAGATCGACGAAACCTACGCCTATTTCAAGGGAACCAGCGATATGGACGGAAGGACCCTTAGGGTTACCCAGCGTGCCGAGGTGAGGCGAAGACAGATCCCACCCGAAGGGTACCCGGGGTTCAGGAAAGCGATCGAAGAGGCGAAGGAGTGGAGCGAGATCAAGTTCCGCGCAGAGAAGGGAGACAGGTAATGAAAAAACAAAGACTTACTGGAATAATCGCGGGGCTTTTGGTCCTTTCATCCCTTATTTCCGTCCCGCTCGGCGCCGCGCAAATGGGAACATCCGGAGGGCATGACCTTGATCTCCTCTGGTCTGAAGCAAAAAAATCCTTTGATCTTTCAAGGTATGACGCGGTCCTCCTTCTGGAAAGCGAATCGGTTGCGGTAGCCTCTGACGGAAGTGTAAAGACCACAGTCCACAGAGTGGTCTGGGTCGGAACGACTATGGGAATAAGCGCTCACGCAGACCTTCGAATAACTTACAACTCGGCGACGGAGAAGCTCAGGGTCATCAAACTGCGCACCTGGCGTGACGGGAAGTGGTGGCCGGGCGGGAACAAGGTCAGCGACACGGCGGTGGTCGAGACACTGCCCTTCGAGATAGCCGGAGCCGATGATTATACCACCATGCGGGAGACGATGCTGCTTCACGACGGCGTCGAGCTTCCCTGCGTAATGGAGACGGAATATGAAATAACCAGAAATGGGGCGCCCGGGGCCGGCCACGACGGGTTGTGGGTCTTTCCCCGCAAGGATCCAGCCGCCCTGGTCGAGTACAGCGTCACAGTGCCCGGAGGAAAAACGCTTCATATAGAACCAGGGGAAACCCTTCAGCCCGAGAAAGAAACCACTCCCGCGGGCATGCTGGCCTACACCTGGAGCATGACCGGGGTCGATCCCCTGGGATATCCCAGGCTGGAACACCCCGAATGCTACGCTCCCCATGTCTCCTGGTCGACATGGAAAGACTGGAAGTCTCTGGGAGAATATTTTACCACCGCCTTCGAAAGGGCGGCGGAACTGGGTTCGGAGACATCAGATACGCTCCTCTCAAGAGTCGGGCACCTGCCCGGACAGCCCTGCAGGGCACGAGAGGCGGCGGCAATGGTCGATGAGTTCACCAGGCCGGTAAATTATGATTCCCGTTTCCGGGATTTTGCCCCCCGTCCGGCCGGCAGGACCTGGGAGACAGCCTACGGCCATCCCCTGGACAGAGCCGTCCTGGCGGCCGGGATGTTTCGAAAGGCGGGCCTTAAAGCCGAACCGGTCTTCCTGTGCCCGGTCCGGGGCCAAGCTGATCCGGTTCCCGGCCTTTGCCGTTTCGGGGAAATAGCCCTGCTGGTAGACGGCGATATGTACAGCGCCCTTTATCACCCCCGGTCCGGAGAGCTGGATGAGGGCTTGAGGGCCCTTCATGGAAAAAGGGTATGGAATCCGGCGGAAGGTGAAGCTCCTCGAAGAAAGGGGCCGAATCTTGCCAGGGAAACCAGCACTTTAGAATTGAGCCTGAGTATGGAACCCGGTCCGGAAGGATGGAAGGGCGGAGGGTGCCTTAAGGCCGACGGCCTGTTGTGTCCTTACGGGGAGATGGCGGGCAGGAGCGGAAGATCGCTCCAGTATCTGCAAAAAGCCGTTTCATCAGTGCTGGGCGGGACGGAAGTGACCGGTTTCAATCCCCAGGTCTTCGACAGAGCTGTCGTCAGCGCACTTTTTGAATTCAGCATGAAAGAGGAAGAGCCTGACAGGTACGGACGCCGGACGGTTACCGTGGGCGGCCCGGCAGGAGGCCTGATCGATCTGCTGCCCGATGACATTCAAGCCTACCGGGGCTCCAGGACATCCCCGGCGCTCCTTCCGGGAAAGATGGTTCAGATTATACGCCTGCGCCTTAAAGCTGAAAAGGCCGGCGGACTGAGCCTTCCCGAACCCCGCGGCCTGGAAAATGAATGCGGTAATTTCGCTCTGAAGGTCACGAAGGAAAACGGCTGGATAACAGTGGAAAGAGAGCTGAAGCTGAATAAGACCAGGGTCGATCCCAAGGCCTGGCCCCAGCTCAGGGCCCTGATCCTCGAAGAGAAAGACCCGGCCAACAGAACGATCTACATAAAAAAGGCAAAATGATGCTATTCGCTTAATCCCGATGGGAGGCGGAATATTGAAAGGCGGCTCCAGAAGGACAGATACCTCCGGCGCCGGTGACGAATCCCGGCTGATCGATGAGATCAGGGAACTCCTCGACCAGAGCTACTTCGCCGTTCTGGCCACCAGGGGCAAAGAATATCCCTACAGCACCCTGGTGGGATTCGCCGCCACCTCCGACCTGAGGCATATCCTCTTCGCCACCAAGCGCCATACCCGGAAATACGGCAATATCACCGCCGACCACCGGGTATCACTCCTGATCGACAGCAGGACCAACCGGGCAGAAGACGTTATGAGGGCTAAGGCGCTGACCGCCCTTGGCAAAGCGGAAGAGCTGAAGGGCGCCGCGGCCGCCCGGCTGAAAAAGATATACCTGGGCAGGCACCCCAACCTCGGAGGCTTCGCGGATAACCCCAACACTGCGCTTTTCAGAGTCGAGATAAGCAGGTACATACTGGTGAGCAGGTTCCAGGAAGTCTTCGAGCTTGAAATAAGATGAAAAGATACACCATACCACTAGATGAAGCCTTCGGTAAAAACAGGCCGCTTTGCGGCGGAAAGGCGGCCGCCCTGGCGGCTCTTATGGACGGCGGCCTGGCTGTTCCCGGGGGGTTCTGCCTGACCACGGCCGCTTACGGCCGGTTCATAGACTCCAACAGGCTTCGCGGCGGCATCGCTATAGAACTGGGCAGAAAACGGCTTGATGACATGCGGTGGGAGGAGATGTGGGACTCGGCCCTGAGAATACGCAATCTCTTCCTGAGATCGGAGATCCCGCCTGATGTCAGGGGAGCCGTTCTGACCGCGGTTAAAGAATATCCCTCCGGAGCGCCTTTCGCGGTGCGCTCCGCCTCCTCCAGCGAGGACGGTTCAGAAACATCCTACGCCGGTCTGCACGAATCCTTCCTGAATGTATCCGGTCCAGATGAGATCCTCGAGAAGATCAAGCTGGTATGGGCATCCCTGTGGTCCGACGCCGCCATCTCGTACAGCCGGGAACTATCCCTGGACGTGGAAAAGAGTTCCATGGCGGTAATAGTACAACAGATGGTATTCGGCGAAAAGTCGGGTGTGGCCTTCAGCGTCAGTCCCCGCGACGAAAACCAGGCAGTGATAGAAGCGGTCTACGGCCTCAACAAGGGACTGGTCGACGGCGAAATAGAAGCGGACCACTGGACCCTGGACCGTAAAAGCGGGAATATTGCCTCCTACCGAATATCAAAACACCGGGAAGCGGTCGTGGCACGGCCCGGGGGAGTGAAAATAGAGAAACTGGGCCGCGACGCCCTGGACGAGCCAGTGCTCAAAGAAAAAGGTATATCCAGGGTATTTGGCGCTCTCAAACGGGCCGAGGATATATTCGGCGGCCCCCAGGATATGGAATGGACCATAAAAAACAATAAACTCTATCTCCTTCAGGCCCGGCCGGTGACCACCACCCGGGCGGCCGATGAGGAAGGAAGAAGGGGATTCGATCTCAGCCTTCGAAGAAGCTTTTCCAACCTCAAGGAGTTGGAAACCAGAATAGAAAACCGGCTGATCCCCCAAATGGTCAGAGAGGCCGAAGAAACCGCCGGTGTCGAACTTGCAGGACTGACCGACCAGGAGCTTTCCGATGAAATAGAACACCGGGGGGCCGCGCTGAAGAGGTGGAAAGAGATATACTGGAATGATTTTATCCCCTTCGCCCACGGTGCCCGCCTGTTCGGGCAGGTCTACAACGACCGGGTCAAACCGGAGGATCCCTTTGAGTTCGTCGATCTTCTCTCCGCCCAGCGGATCATAAGCGTGGACCGCAACAGGGAGCTGAAATCGATAGCCCGCAGGGCCCGGTCAGCCTCAAAGCTAAAAGGACGGAAGTCGAAAGAGGCCCGCGCCGAGGTAGACGCCCTTCTGGACGCCTTTCTTGAAAATTACGGCGGGCCCCTCACCGGCTCAACCAGCCGGAAGGAAGAGAAGAAGGCTCTTTCAGGAATCGTTTACCAGATGGCCTCGAAACCGGTAGGCCCGGAAAAGAAGCCGGGGGTAAAAAAGGATTCGCTTCAGAGGAAATACCGGAAAAAATTTCCCCCCGGGGAAAGAGATTACGCCGACCAGCTCCTCGATCTGGCCAGAAAGAGCTACCGTCTGCGCGACGACGACAATATCTACCTGGGTCGTTTTGAGACCAACCTCGCGATAGCGGTTGAGGAATCCAGGCGAAGGCTGGGCGAAAGATGCGAAACGGTACAGGCCTGCGAAAACCCCGAAGAGGTGATGAGAGCGCTGAGGTTTCCCGATTATAAACCAAGGAGTAGGGCGAAATCTTCAAATACCAGGTTCCAAGCTCGGGCCAGGCAGCTCAGGGGCCAGCCCGCGGGCGAAGGGCTCGCCCGTGGAAATGCCAGGGTCATAGTAAACAAGGAAGACCTGTACAAGGTCAAGCGGGGTGAAATACTGGTCTGCGACGCCATAGACCCCGAGATGACTTTCGTGGTCCCCCTGGCCGCCGGTATCGTGGAACGACGGGGCGGGATGCTGATCCACGGAGCTATAATCGCGCGGGAATACGGCCTTCCCTGCGTAACAGGGGTTCCCGGAGCGACAGCCCGGATAAGGACCGGGGATACCATAACGGTGGACGGCTACTTCGGAATAGTCACCAATCACGGAACGGGGCCAAAAGAGCTGTAGTACACAAAGCTTCAAGGCATCAGCCGCTTTACTACTCTATTCCCACCAGGGCTTTGATATACTGAAGCCTCTCGAATACCTCGGGAGTCTCGCTCTCCAGCTGGCTGAGCCGGCCCCTGAAATCATCTATCGAAACAAAGCCCCGCTCATCCATCCACGCGGGCAGTTCTTTCAGGATGGTTTCGATTCTCTCCAGCCCGTTAACGTAAAGCGTGGAGCATAATTGAACTACGGTGGCGCCGGCCAGAAGCTGCTTGATAACTCCGGCCGTATCATGCACTCCGGTGGAAGCCGCTATATCGGCTTCGATCTTTCCGGCCAGAAGGGATACCCAGCGAAGGGGAATACTCATCTCGGCGGAGGTGCTGAACCGGTACCCCGGTACGATATCAAGTTTTTCTATATCCATGTCCAGCTGATAGTAACGGTTGAACAGCACCAGCGCGTCCGCCCCGTTTCTGACCAGCCTGAAGGCCACGTTGGCCAGGGAACTGAAATACGGCGAGATCTTCACCGCCACAGGTACACCCACACTTTCGCTGACCTTTTTTGTGATATCCACATGCACCTTATCGACATCCTCTCCGGCCAGAGTCGGATCGCTGGGCATTAGGGAAATATTCAATTCGATGGCATCCGCCCCCGCGTTTACCAGCTTTCTGGTATAATCCACCCAGACCTTTGAAGAGACACAGTTCAGGCTGGCAATGACCGGGATCGAGGTCTTCCGCTTGGCTTCTTCTATCAGTTTCAGATACTCCCTCGGCCCCAGGGCCATACCCATCTTTTCCACGTACTCTATCGCCTCGGGATGGCGGAAAGACTGCGAACTCCTCTCGATGTCTTCTATATCAGCTCTTACCTGTTCCTCAAAGAGTGATTTGATGACTATCGCCCCCGCGCCGGCCTCCTCGCAGTCCACGATTCCTTCCGCCGTCTTGGAAAGAGCACAGCTGGCTACCAGTAAAGGGTTCTTGAGCTTTAGTCCCATATAGATGGTGGAAATATCAGCCATGTTTATTCTCCTTCTGTAAATGGTTTGTCTTTTACTCTTACGATGTTTTCAGTAATTATTCAAGGTCAAAGCCAAGTCCCGGCCGGTTGGTGGGAAACAGAATACCGTCGCGCAGAACCACCGCTCCGCTGGAGGGATCGCCGATAAGATCAAGATGGCCGTCCAGGTCCGCATAGGCCACATTGGGTCTGGAAAGGGCAAAATGAAGTCCGGCCGCGATTCCAAGCGCGGGTTCATCCATACATCCCACCATGACTTCCAGGCCGGCGGACTTGGCCACTGCGTTTATCTGAGCGGCCTCCATTATTCCTCCAACTTTCATCAGCTTGACATTCACCATATCGGCAAGGTCTCGCCTGGCCAGGCGGAAAGCGTCCCGAATATTCATCAGGCTCTCGTCCGCCATCACCGGAAGCTGAACCTCTCCGGTCACCCTCCCCAGAAGGTCGGGCTGACCCCGGGGAGTGGGCTGCTCGATCAACTCCAGGCGGGCCTTTCCGGTCATATGTACGAATTTTACCGATTCCTCGAAAGAGTATCCCTGGTTGGCGTCGAACCTGAGCTCTACTTTGCCGCCCACCACTTCGCGGAGCCTTATCACCTTTTCAATATCTTGGTCCACGTTTTTCCCGCCCTTAAGCTTAAGGCAGCGGAAACCGTTTCCAAGGTGTTTCCGGGCCTTTTCAAGGGTCTCTTCAAGAGGCATTATTCCAATGGTCACACTGGTCTTGATCCGGTCCCGGTATCCCCCCAGAACTTTGTAAAGCGGAAGCCCCGCCGTCTTTCCAAGCACATCGTGAAGAGCCATGTCTATCATGGCAAGAGCGGAGGGATGATCTGCCAGTCCGCCCCCGAGCCTCTCCATGTGAAAGGCTATTCTGAGCGGATCCGTGTTTATCATCAGCGGTTTGATGCTTTCTTCGAAAACATCCATGACGTTTTGAACGCTTTCCCCGGTAACCTGAAGATCGGGTGCCGCGCAGCCATATCCCTGAATCCCGGAGCTGGTTTCCAGCCGGACGAACACCACTTCGGCCCTGTCCACTGTCTCGTAAGCGATGGTGTAGGGTTCCGAAAGCCTCATCCGCAGAATACGAGCTTCAAGATCTTTTATTCTCATCTGTCCCGCCCTCAGTATCTCTTTTGGTAGATCTCATCGAGGGTCATGCTCTTGAGGTCTTCCACCAGGGCCACCAGATGGGCGATCATCACCTGCCAGATCTTCTCTCCCTTTTCCGCGCTGGCTTTGGTCGGGTCACCTATCACCCCGCTGGTTGATATCTTCTTGGTGTGCATATACCAGTTGACTCCCCGCTTGGAAGTGAAATTCAGGTAACGGCTCGAGAATCTTGGAATGGATTTTACCGCCCTTTCTATCTTTACCAGCTCAGGCCTCACGGCAAGCGAAGTACTGGTCTCTATTTCCCCCGCGTGTATGTCGTTGGGAGTATCCACCATCTTCTCAATATCCACGTCGCTGGTCTCACCGGTATCCACGCAGACGAATATCCTGGTCTCCCTGGTGATCATCTGGGCGGCGTAGTTAAGGGCGGGGATGTTTCCTCCGTGTCCGTTTATTATCACCAGCTTGTTTATTCCGTTTCTGGCCACGCTGACTCCGATCTCGAACACCAGATGGGCCAGAGTGTCGTTGCTAATGCTTACCGTTCCCTTGAACTCCTCGTGCTCGTAGGAAACCCCGTACGAGATGAGAGGAAGGACCAGAGGTTTGGGATCACTGCAGGCCTCGGCTATACTTTTGGCCAGGTATCCAGCGTCGAATGCGTCATTGTCCAGTGGAAGGTGGGGGCCGTGCTGCTCCACCGAACCAACCGGCAGGAGCGCGATGTCCACCCTGCTGAACATTTCGCCCGCCTCAGTGCTGGTGAGTTCTCCCCAGATATACCTCCTGGCCTCCAGCCTGTCCTGCCCTATTCCTTGTCCCCTTGTTCCGGCGGCAGCCGGCTCGAAGCTATATGGGCGCCCTATCTCCTGGTCGGAAAGAGGATAGAACTCCACCCACTCACGCTTCGCCCTCTTTACCGCCCCGTCCGAGTGCTCCAGAAAGATCCGCCACAGAGGTTTTCTGAGATCCACCGGTATGGCGTCCATGGGGGAACGCCTGGGGTCGAACCGCAGCTTCATTATTTCGGGGTGTTCCCGGCCTTCCCTCTTCTTGCCAGAACCGCTTTTGAGCAGACCTTTCTTGTCCAGCATGTATAAAAGATGCAGAACCCCGGCCGATTCCTGGTGCACTCCCTTTTCGGCCATCGACTTCAGGCAGGCCTCTACCTGCCTTACGGTATATCCGCATCTGCTGGAGTCCGCTCCCATAGCCGAAAGCATTCCCACGATACGCCTGCACTTTTCACATTTACCGCAGGGCTTTACCCTTCCCTCATCCATGTGGGCGGCGTGACAGGAGACCTGGTGCTCCTGAAGTCCGGGGTAGCGCTCCACAAGTATCTTCTCTATCAGGATCTCCGATAGAGGCCTGATAACCGAGAACTGGTTCACGTGCCATCCCTTCCTCAGGTAGTATCTGGACATAGCGTTATCAAAATGCCTGCTCTGGTCGTAGAGGCCGTTGTAGTGAGATATGCCCCGGTGCTTAGACCTCTGGGTCGTGTCAAACTCGTCCCCTATGATAATCCGTCCGATTCCCCTCTTCCGCACCAGGGGAAGAACGCCGAAAAGAAAAACGGCCACCGTCCACAACCTTACGGGATATTCATCGCTTCTCACGCTGGCGAAGTCCTTTCTTACCAGCGGCATGTGACGGAGCATCCAGGCAAACACCCGGTCGGAATTGACCCACACCCTCCCGGTGTTGGAATGCTTTCGCTTGAAATATCGATAAGCGTTGAGAGCGGTGAACCAGTGTCTACCCGATTCGTTTACGAACACCGGATGGACCTCTTTGCCTATTTCTGCTAGGACCCCGAAGCTGAGCAGGCTGTCCTTTCCCCCGCTGGATAGTACAGCATGTTTTTGGCTGTCACTGGGCCAGAGCTTCCATGAGGTCTCTTTATGATCTGTTCCGGCGTCTGGAAACTCCAGCCTTGCTCCGCAGTAGCGCTCAAGCTTCACCGCCTCGAGCGAGGCGGCTTGGCCCAGGATAAAGGGATTCGGTTCCAGAAACTTCTTCACGTATATCTCGCGGGCTGTATTCTCAGCCATCCCGGCTATGAACACCCGGTCATTATCGTCGAAAGGGCCGTGAAATACCATGGATCCGCAGAAAAGCCCGTAGTTAAGCGCCACTTGGGCTGTTATCATCCCCGCCAGATTGATCGATGACACATCTTCAGGCTGAAAAACCTCTTCCTCGTAGCTGTACTCCAGATCAATCCGGTCTACTTTCCCATCGCTCACCACACGGTAGGGGCAGACCACCCTTTTCTTCTCGACTACCGCCGGGCCCACCTCCAGCCTGTCGATCACCCGCAGCGGATCGAGTGGATCCTTGATCCTCCCCAAACCTGTCCGAAGACCCTTCATTTTATCGCTCTTGCTATTCTCAGGCATTTCCCTCTTTCCTTCTTTTATTATTATTCAGACTCCTCCTGTGGTGACCGGTATAGGGCTCGATCACCGGTTTCTCGCCCAGAATAAAAGTCTTCAGGGTCTTCACCAGTCCCCCGGCCCCGTCGCGAAGCACGTCAAAGGCCGGTATTTGAACCGTCTTCTGAATATCCTCGCACGCGGACGGTATATCTTGGCAGGGTATGTTCTCATGGTTCACAGTCACCGCCACCACCGGAGTGCCGGAAATAACCTCGACTGCCTGTATCTGCCTTGGCAGCGGGTGTATCGGATATCCCGGAAATCCGTCGTAGTCGCGGCGCGCCGGGGCGTGCTGAAGAATCACCACATCCGGGCGTCCGGCCGCGAGGATCTCGAATCCCCCGGGATAGGCCGGATTCATAAGGCTCCCCTGCCCCTCTATCACTATCACTTCCGGGGAGCGTTCTTTCCAGGCGGACCAGACGGCATGCTCGATCTCTCCCGAAACGAAATCGTTTACCAGGGAATCGAAAAGAACACCATAACGCACCCCCTGCATCCAGGATGTCTGTCCGGTGCCGATCATCTCGCATCCGTATCCGGCCTCCCGAAGCGCCTTTACCAGCACCCAGGCTGTCGTTCTCTTTCCCACCGCCGAGTCGGTTCCCAGCATGGCGATTTTGAAAGAGCGCACTTCCTCTATCTTTCCGCTGAAAAAATGAAGCTCGCTTCTGGGGGGAGGCTTTCGAATATCCCTCAGAGTGACCCCGTATCGGGACGCCAGTTCCACCAGCTCGGGGTCCTCGGTCATGAAATCGTGAAGGCCGCAGTCAATATTAAGCCCCATACCGATACACTCCTTGAGATCTTCTCTGGCGGCGGCGCTCAGGCGCCCCCCATCCGGAGCCAGCCCCACCACCAGGTATCGGGCCGGCGTTCCCTCTTCCTTGGCCTTCTCCACCGCCGTCTTCACGTCCTTAAAAACCGGGATCCCCGCTTTCCGGCCGTCCAGAATATCGCCGGCGTCCCCGCCGGAGTATCTGGAATCCACCAAGGAAAGCACCCGGTACCTTTCGGTAAACCGGACCAGCCCGTGAGCGGTCTTTCCATTTGTGGTGTTTAAAGCTCCCTCGCAGTAGACGACCGCGTTGCCATCGAAATGTCCTGTCATTATCTTCTCCCCGTGAGTATCACCACGTATCTGTCGCTGGTAAAGGGTTTGGAGCGGTGACGCTCCACCATGGCTATTAGTCCTGCCGTCGACGCTGGAAGCACGTGCAGCCCTTCCCTTTCCCTTATCAAGCGGCTGAAAGACATCATGTTCTTGTCCGACGCGTTAGCGGCCCATCCCCCGGTAAGCCTTATCGCCTCCAGGGCGTAGTCTCCGTCTATCGAGCGCCAGTTGATGAGCGGTTCGTTGACCGGAGTCTCCTTTATTCTCTCCGGCTTCAGATCCTCGCATGTCTCGCTGTTTCTCAGAAAGGCCTGGACTATGGGATTCTTCCTGTAGGAAGATCCCGCCACCATCCGGGGTATCCTGGAGGTCTTTCCCCTGCGGTAAAGGCTCAGAAAACCCTTATAGATTCCCGCTATGGTCGTTCCATTGGAAACAGGTACCGCGACCACGGCCGGAGCGTCTCTCAGTTCGTCGTAGATCTCGTAGGCTATCTCTCCGTAGGCCCGAAGCTGAAGCGTGGTATTATCGCCTCCCGGATTGGCGTCGTAGATCTCCTTCTCGGCCGCGTATTCTTGAGAGATCTCAACCGCTTTTTCGTAATCGCCTTTCACCCGTCTTATTTCCGCCCCCACCTCTTCCATCTCTGCGGACCTCTTGGTATGGTAATTTTCCGGTATGAAAATAACGCACCTCAGTCCGGCCAGGGACGCGGCCAGAGCGGCGGCCACACCGTAGTTGCCGCATGTTGCTATGGTCATTGCGTCAAAACCTCTTCTTAAGGCGTCCATGGCCTGGGCGAAAGCGATCCTGTCCTTCTGCGTACCGCTGGGATTTCCTCCCTCAAACTTAAGGTATATCTGCCGGAACCCCACTTCCCTCTCTATATTCCTGGCCCTTACCAGAGCGGTGTCGCCTATCTCGGAATCAAAAATATCCTCGTAAGCCTCGAGCCTCTCCTCCAGGGAGCAGTCCCTGTTGGCGGCAATCTTACGCTGATCCTCCACCTGCCTGGAGATCTCCGATATCTCCCCTCCCCTGGCCTCATCAAAGAGAAAGAGGTCTCCTGCGCCGTTTCCCGGGGCTGATTCCCCTTTTAAGGAATCTTCCGTCATTCGATTTTCCTTCTTTCAGTGTGTAATCCGCTTTTATGAGAACCTTCTGATTATATTTTCTCACCGGCGGGTGAAAATAATCAACATTATACTTTCGCGCCACATAAAATTTTTCTTTGAAACCAAAAAAATCGTGGCGGAACATTCCATTCTCAAAACTCCTCCGCGATTTACATTTTCCTCTACAAGGTAGGTAAAGGTTTATTCTGTCAGTCCGGTTTCAAATTATCTGTATATATCTTTTATCGCTCCCCAGGTGCTCTGGTCCCCACGGACGTCCTTTCATTTAACTGGTGCTGTTTTAACATATCAGGTAAGTTTTTCAATGTAGGCCCTTGATTTTGACGGAGGAAATATGAAGATCACAAGATTCTCATCAGCCCCAAGCTACCAGCCGGAGAAGGACTGGAAACGGGTCAGCCTCTGCGGCGAAGAAGAGATCTCTATAGAGCACTTTATCAAGCCCCCCGGACACGCCTCTCCGCTTCACAGCCACTCCAATATCCAGGTCCTGGTGGTACTGGAGGGGAAACTCAGCGTATACACCGAGGCGGACGGCGAGATCGAGCTGGAGAAGGGAGACTCAGCCCGCTTCGCGCCCGATGAAGCCCATGTTGTGACCAACCCGCTGGACCGTGCGTCATCGGGAATCGACATCTTTGTCCCGGGCCGCTCCTTCGACTTCTGGCTCGAGAGGAATAAGGGATAAAACCAGTATTCGATAATTTTAGTTGGCACTAAGGGAGGATATATATTAAATATTACAATAATGCGCCGCGGCTTCCCGGCGCGTCATAAAATCCGCGAACGGCAGAGTTGCCTTAAGCAGGGGCCGGGCCCCTCCCGGACCCGTACTTTCGAGAGAGGTAGATATACATGAGCAATCCCGGAAAGCTTCTGAAGGATTCCGCCGCCATACGATTCACCGTCCTTTTCATGATCAGTGTCCTGATGTTCGGTACCTACTGGTTCCAGGACGGGCTCGGCCCTCTGAAGGGCCTTTTCGAGCAGCAGCTAGGGTTCACCAGTTCAGAGTTCGGGCTTCTGATCAGCGCGACCACCTGGGCCAACCTGGCCCTGATGATAATTCTCGGCGGCCTCGCCCTGGACCGCTGGGGAATCCGCAAGACCGGAGTCGTTCTGGCGGTAATCGCCACGGTGGGAGCTTTCGTAGTGGCGATGGGCAGCAGGGGGACCTTCGGAACGTCCAAGAAGGAGATGCTCATCTCCATGGTGATAGGACGTATTCTCTTCGGAATAGGGCTGGAGACCACCTGCGTCCTTATAAGCCGGACCATAGTCAAATGGTTCAAGGGCGAGGAGCTGGCCTTTGCCATGGGTCTGAACCTCCTGGTGGGCCGGCTGGGAAGCTTCTTCGCCATCTCCTTCGGCCTGGACATAGCGGGCGGGGAGATAGACGTTGCCCTCATCACCTCGGCCTCCATCATCCTCTTCGGAACACTGCTCTTCATAGCCTATCTGCTCTTTGACATCAAGCTGGACAGGCAGATGGCGCAAGACGCGGATGAAAGCCACGAGGAGGAACAGTTCAAGTTCAAGGATTTCATAAAACTCATCACCAACCATTCTTTCATATTCATATCGCTTCTCTGCGTGGCGTTCTATTCTGCGGTTTTCCCCTTTCTGCAGTACGCTCCCGACCTGCTGGTAAACAAATTCGGATTCACCTTTACCATGCCGGACATGAGCGGAATGTCATTCTGGGAAAAAGTCTCGGCGTTCTTCCATAACGGCCCCAAGGTCAGCGGGCTGATACCGCTGGGCACCATGGTCTTTACCCCGATATTCGGAAAACTGGTCGACAAGAAGGGCAGGGCCGCCTCGATCATGATCCTGGGTTCCGTGCTTCTGATCTACGCCCATATCACCCTGTCGGTCCTTAACAACGTTTTTCTCGGCTATACCGGTCTCTTCTCGCTGGGCATAGCCTTTTCGCTGGTACCGGCCGCGATGTGGCCTTCGGTGGCCAAGATAGTCGCCGAGAACCGGTTGGGAACCGCTTACGCCACGATGTTTACCATTCAGAATTACGGCCTTTCCGCCTTTTACTGGGGAATTGGAAAGATGCTGGACGTGGTCAACCCCGATGTGGTGCGGCAGATACAGTCCAAGAGGCAGGAGCTGATCGCGGACGGGCTGAGCATGGAAAAGGTCTCCGAGCGAATCGAGCAGCTGCGAATGTCCGGAGCCATCCAATCATACGACTATACCATTCCGATTCTGATGCTGGTGGGGCTGGGAGTCATCTCTATCTTTCTGGCCTTCCAGCTCAAGCGGGCGGACAGAAGGCAGAAGTACGGCCTGGAGCTGCCCTCAGGAGAAGCCGGGGAGTAACAGTATACTTTCATCTTTGACGGAAAAGTCCGGCTCACTGATCACTCGCCGGCGGCCTGAAATATCGGCTGCCGGCATTTTTTTCGCGCAGTAGGCCCGGGCCATCCGCCTCCGGCCTGTTTTCGCACTTAAAAAGTCCGAGTTTTCTTTGCCGGCGCCTCTTTGAGCCTAAAACCAGTTGACACATCAGCTTGATTGAATTACCGTTTCGTTAACCGGAAGGGTGATTCAAATGGCGCAAAAAGAATTCTATAGAATGGCCGTTAGGGAGGTCCTTGAAAACCTGGAGACCTCCAGGGAGGGGCTGGCAACGGAAGAAGCCGGGCGGCGCTTTGAGAAGTACGGCCCCAATGAGCTTACCGCCAGGTTCGGAATGCCCAAGTGGCTGATCTTCCTCTCACAGTTCAAGGATCTCTTCGTGGTCGTACTTACGGTCGCGGCCGTCATCTCTTTCGCAATAGGAAGCGTTCGCAACGGGACCGTGATAATCATAATAGTGGCGGTCAACGCGGTAATAGGATTCGTTCAGGAATACAAGGTCAACAGGATCCTGGAGAGCCTCCGTAACCTGATCCGCTCGCCCGCCAAGGCCCTTCGGGACGGAGAGCTATCCGAAATCCCCCAGGACCGGCTGGTTCCCGGTGACGCCGTCCAGCTGGAGGCCGGCGACAAGATTCCCGCCGATATAAGGATCATAGAGTCGTTCGATCTTCGCACCGAGGATTTCGCCCTTACCGGGGAATCGATGCCCCAGGGTAAGACCAGTAACGCAATAAAGGAAGAAAGCGTTATCGGCGACCGGGACAATATGGCCTTTATGGGGACAACGGTAACCTCCGGAAGCGCCACCGGAATAGTGGTCCGCACCGGAATGGATACTGAGATGGGCAAGATAGCCGAAATGGCGGAAGAAACCGAGGATATCACATCACCGCTGGAGCGGGAGCTTACCACTCTGGCAAGATGGCTTAGCGTGGCGGTTGTTTTCATAGGAGCTATTCTTTTTCTGGTAGCCCAGATACAGGGATTCACGTTCCTCACCAGCATGGTCTACGCATTGGGAATAGCTGTGGCGCTGGTGCCCCAGGCCCTGCCGGCCCAGGTCACCGTGGCTCTTTCCACGACCAGCAGGCGGCTGGCGGAAAAGAACGCTGTGGTGAGAAGCCTGCCCTCTGTGGAGACTCTCGGATCCACCAGCGTTATAAGCACCGACAAGACAGGCACGCTGACCAAGAACGAGCTGACCGTGACCAGAGTCTGGTTCAACGGCCGGCATTTCACGATGACCGGAACGGGATACGAACCGGAGGGCGAGATCCTCGATGATAATGAGAACCCGCTCGATGAGGCGGCCATTGACGAGATCGAGATCATGATGGACGCGGCCACCATGGCATCCAACGCTGAGATTCACAAGCCGGACGAAGATCATCCCCTCTGGTACCCGGTGGGAGACCCCACTGAAGCCGCTCTGGTAACCATGTCTACCAAGCTCGGCACCCGCTCGCCCTCCGAGGACGAGGAAAATCCGGAGCTTCACGAATTTCCGTTCGATTCGGAGCGTAAGAGGATGAGCTCGGTACGGAAGTTCGGCGAGAGGCTTCAGCTGGCGATGAAAGGGGCTCCTGACAGCGTATTAAAAATAAGCAAGCATATCTACCGGGATGGAAAGCCGGAACCGGTAAAAGAGGAAGACCGCTCGGAGATAATGAGAGTGAACGAAGAGTTCTCGAAACAGGCTCTGCGTGTTCTGGCTATAGCCTACCGCCCCCTGGAGCAGGACGGCAAAGACTACGTGCTGGATGAAATCGAGAAAGATGTGATATTTCTGGGACTGGTCGGTATGATAGACCCACCCCGGGAAGGGGTCAGGGAATCGATCGAGGAATGCCACACAGCGGGCATAAGGACCTTTATCATGACCGGCGACCACGCCATCACCGCCCAGGCGATAGGAGTGGAGATCGGCCTTTCGGAGACAGGAGAACCCTCCCCGGTATTTACCGGACGGGATCTGAAGAAAATGGGGGACCCAGAGCTTGCCGAGACGATGGAGAACAACCAGTCCCTGATATTCTCCCGGGTGGATCCCGAGGACAAGCTCAGAATAGTCAGTCTGCTGGAAGACAGCGAAGAGGTTGTAGCGGTAACCGGCGACGGGGTCAACGACGCTCCCGCCCTCAAAAAGGCCGATATAGGAATCGCCATGGGCCGGATCGGAACCGACGTGGCAAAGGAGGCCTCCGAGCTAGTGCTTCTGGACGACAGTTTTCCCACCCTGGTAAACGCGGTGGAAGAGGGGCGCACCATATACAATAACCTCAGAAAGACCGTACTGGCCTCCATGACCACCAACGCGGCGGAACTCTTCGTGGTACTTCTTGGTCTTGCCGCGGTGGCCCTTCGGAACTGGGCCATTCCGATCCTGGCCATACAGATACTGGCCATCGACCTTCTCGCGGAGATAATGCCCCTGACCTTCCTCACTTATGACCCCCCTCCCTCCGATACCATGACCCGCCCCCCGCGAAATCTCAAGGATCACATCATCAACAAGTGGTCCACGGTGGAGATAATCATTCTGGGCCTTCTGATAGGTGTTTTCTCTTTCGCCAATTACGCTCTGTTCATGTTCCGGGAGGGGATTATATTTACGGTTGATTCGGCGGATCCGGCGCTCTACGCCCGGGGCACCACCATCGCCTATCTCACCATCGCCTTCTGCCAGTTCGCGAATATAATGTCCAGGCGGCATGAGACTGATTCCATCTTCAGCTCGAATATATTTTCCAACAGGATACTGGTATTCTCAATATTCGGCTCGGTGGGATTGATGCTGGCGGCGATATACATTCCAGCGGTAAGGCTTTTCCTGCAGTTCGCGCCTCCCTCGCCCCTGGACTGGCTCTACGTCTTAGGCGCTGGGCTGATGTATCTCGGCTGCTTCGAAGTCCTTAAACTGGTAAAGAGGATTAAAAAGAAATCTTCCTTCGAAACCGAATAGATCCAATAGCCAAAAAAAACGCATTTTTAGCTTGAACGGCTCGGCGTCTTCGTATTTAATTTAACAAACTCACTTTAAATAGGGGGTGAATCAGATGAAGTTCTGTTTCTGCCGTTTTATACTCGCGGTCGCCATCCTGGTGCTTACCCTGGTGTGGTGGCCCGCGACATGGGCGAAGGTCATCATCATCATCGCTTCGGTCCTTCTGGCCATTATGAGCCTCTTCTATAACAAGTGCTGCTTGCACAAGAAGAAGGAAAGCTCTGAGCCGGCGGTTGAAGAACCGGCTCCCGAAAGGCCCATGACTGAGGAATAAGCAGCCCAGCAGCCGTTTTCATCACACTCCAGCGGACAGCATCTTGGAAGTTCTAAAATCCTAATACCCAGCCAACCGGAGCGTGGCCGCGATCCGGCAGGGTGGATTGCGGCCACCAACTCCTTTTCAGTAATACCAGACGGCTTCAGCCGGGCATACTCCGATGGCTTCGCGGGGGCATGAAGATTGCGGACATTCAGAGGTTGAGGCGTCTTGAGGAAATCCCTCCCGGGCAAAGGATTTCCAGCCGTTTCCCTTGATTCCACCCGGTTGAGCGTTGTTGCCCGACGGGGATACTTCCAGGTATGAAAACCCATGCCCGGGGCGCGAAAGGTGTTGCGAAATGCGCTGCTTAAAGCTTCTTGTTGCCGCGGCTGTCCTTCTTGCCGTTTCCTGCGGAGGTTCTCCCGCTTCGCTGGAGGAAAACGAAAACCAGGATAGATCTTCGATGTATCCGGACAGGGGGGTGGTGCATTGGAGTCCCTCCGTCGGGTGGGACCGCTTCCAGATGGAAGAAGCAGCGAAATCAAAACTGGTCATATTTCCACTAGACTATTGTCTTTCAACGGCCTCCGACCAGGTCATCGGCGAACTCAAATCCCTTAATCCCGATATAAAGATAATCGGATACCGGCTTGTGCTGCAAGTGTCCCAACTGCCTCCTGACACGAACTTTGTCCGGGATACATACCCCTACCAACTTGATTTCTACAATCTCGCCTTGGGCCACTGGGCCTGGACCACCACCGGAGACACCCTTTCCGGATGGCCCGGCTTAATATCGCTTAATCCTTTCACGGACGGCCTTCCGGACGAAGCTTTCATGGTAGAGCAGGTCGGCCTTATGGAATCCTACCTTCGGGAAAGGGAATACTATCTGGACGGAATAATGCACGATTATTTCCAGTACAGTTTTTACATAGACCCCTCATCGATCGAAGGCGAAAAGGGCGGGATAGATCTGGACGGCGACGGAGTTATATTCGACTCGGACGATGATGAAAGGGAAAACTTTCTTCAGTGGCAGATAGATTTTGCGTGGGAGATACGCGCCCGGTTTGGAGATGATTTCATCCAGATCGGGAACGGCCGGGTCCCCCAGGAGAACGCCGAGCTGGCCGGCGCGCTCAACGGCATCTTCTACGAGAACTTTCCCAATATGTGCTGGAGTCTCACCGACCACCAGGGCCTGCTTATCCTGCTGGAAAACCAGAAGCCGGGTTATCTGGACGAAGCGCACGGCAGGACATGGAGCCTGCTGGCGCATAAAAACATCGAATACAACAACTACTTCTGCCTGGTCTCCAGCCTTCTGGCCGGCTGCCTATATACCGAGGTGTACGGAAAATACCTTTTCTCCGGCTGGCGCTACCAGGTCAATCCGGGCCAGCCCCTGTCCGGATTGCATATCGAAGGTAAAGCTGACAGTATAATAAGTTACAGCAGGAAATACTCCGGCGGCACGGCCAGGCTCTCTTTCGCCGATTACGGCGGCAGGATCGACACCGAATTCATCGAATCAGACCGCTAAACCTTCTGTCCCTCAGATGTTGGACTGACCGGACGCTTTCCGGTCTCTCCATCGCTTAACGGAAAACCGGTCCATGAAGATGTAGATGACCGGAATCACAAAGAGTGTGAAAACAGCCGATATAAGAACGCCTCCGATCTGAGCGGCCGCCATGGGCACTCTGTATTCGGCGCCCGCCCCCGCCATCACCTGGGGAATCATTCCCACAGCGATGGCCAGGTTGGCCATTAATATCGGCCTCAGCCTGGTGGGGCAGGCTTCCAGAAGCGCTTCCCGAATACCCATACCCCTGGAACGAAGCTGAGAGGTGTAGTCGAGCATCAGAATCGCGTTGTTGACCACGATACCGATAAGCATGACCATGGACATCAGGCTGAGAATATTGATAGTCTGCCCGCTGAAAAACAACCCCACCGATACTCCTATCAACCCCAGAGGAAGAGTGATCATAACGGTAAAGGGGTGGATGAAGCTCTCCAGTATCGCCGCCATGACTATATAAATGAGGACTATCGCCAGAATCATCGCTTCAAATATAGAAGCGAAGGATTCATCCTGTATTTCAGCCATACCGCCGTACCTTACTGTAACGCCCTCCGGAATTTCTGTTTCCGCGAGGGCCTCGTCTATTATGGCTCTGGCCTCGCCGATCGAACCGGTGGCCACGTTGGCGGTGACCTGGACCACCCTCTCCTTGTCGCGGTGAAGTATGCGGGAAGCCCCTATCCTTCGCTCCAGGGTTCCCACTTCGGCCAGAGGAACGCTGAATCCGGCCATGGTCGGAATGGGCATGTCGGAAAGATACGCGGGATCCTGCCTGCTTTCCTCGGTGTATTTGACCAGCACGTCGTATTCCTCTCCGCCTTCCCGGTATACGCCGGCCTCGGTCCCCTCGAACGCGGTCCTCATCATCATTCCCACCGTGGCGGCCTGCAGGCCTCTATCGGCCAGCTGAATCCGCTCCGGCAGGAAGGCGATCTCAGGCTTTCCCGTTTCCATACTGGTAGCGGCCTCGACCAGGCCGGGCGTGTTTCTGACCACTTCAAATACCTGCCTGCTCCCCCTCTCCAGCTTCTCCTGGTCATTGGAAAGCACCTCTATCAGCAGATCGGACTGGCTTCCTCCTCCCTCTCCCTCGGTGACGACTTCTATCTCCGCGTCCGGAATTCCGGCCAGCATGGGGCGGATCTGGTTCATGAACTCCTTGATTCCGGTCTTCCGCTGGTCCCCGTCCACCAGAAGCACTGTTATGTCGGCGTCCTCTACGTTACGCTGGCCACCCCCTATTTTTACGATGGATCCTTCCACCTCCGGCCTGGCGCTTACGATATCCTCTATCCTGCCGGCCAGCTCACGGGTCCGTTCAAGGGAGGTCCCGGCGGGAAGCTCCATCTTTATCATCACGAAATTCTGGTCGATAAGAGGCATGAACTCGCCCCCCACTGTGCTTATAAGAAATATCGCGAAAGCGAAGGACGCCACTGCCAGCGAGATGGGAACCCATTTCCGGTTTAGCGCGCCGTCCAGCATGCCCCGGTAGCCGTTCGCCATCGATACGTAGAAATGATCCCATTTCCTGGTGAGCCTGGGCCGCCAGTCACTCTGTTTCCTGTCCGCTCCCGCCCTGGGGCGAAGCAGCCGGGCAGACAGCATGGGTACCATGGAGAAACTGATAATAAGCGAGAAGATGGTAGCGTAGACCACAGTGAGCCCGAACTGAATGAAAAAACGGCCTATGATGCCGCTCATGAAGGCGATCGGGGTAAATACCACCACATTTGTAAGGGTGGCGGCTATAACAGCCACCACCACCTCGGTGGTGCCCTTCTCAGCCGCTTCAAACGGATCCATCCCTTTCTTTACGAACCTGGTAATATTTTCGATGATCAGAATCGAGTTGGTGATCAGGGTACCTATCGAGATACCCAGCGCCATAAGGGTCATAATATTGATGCTGAATCCACTCGCCTCTATCAGCAGGAAGGAGGCGATCACAGAGGTGGGCATGGAAAGAGCCGCCACCAGCATCTGACGCCAGTCATGCAGAAACAGCAGCAGCAGTATCGAAGTCAGAAGTATACCTATGGCGATATTCTGAAGCACATCCGTTACGGCGTCTACGATGAACGTCGAGGAGTCCTGCGATATGTCGATAGTGATATCCCCTTCAATATCCGTCCTCAGCTGATCGAGCTCCTTTTTTACTGCCCGGGCGACGCTTACCGTGTTGCCGTCCGATCTCTTTATCACGGAAAGGCCTATCACGGGCTGCCCCTTGTAGCTGGAATACTCCCTGAGCTCCTCGATGGTGTCCTTGACCTCGGCCACCTCGGAAAGCGTTATGGTGCTTCCGCCCGCCACAGGGATCCTGAAACCGGCCAGCTCCCGCGGGTCGGAGACCTCGCCCAGCATTCGAATGGTGGTTTCGGTAGGCCCCCGGGTTATGTGCCCGGAAGGGACGTTAAGATTTCCGGCCGATACTACGCCTACTATGTCCATCAGGCTTAAACCGTAGGCGCGCAGCCGCTCGGGATGGACCTCGACTCTTATCTCTCTCTCCCTCTTTCCGGTTATCTCGACCTCGCCGACCCCGTTGATCCGGCTGAGCCGGTCTTTTATCACACCATCGGAGATCTCATAGACCTCCTGCAGGGGGCGGGGCGCTGATACGGAAAGCTCCATAATGGGAAAGGCATTGATATCCCATTTCTGAATTATGGGCAGCTCGGTTTCTTCGGGGAGTTCGTTCAGGATGGCGTCCACCTTGTCCTTGACATCGATCGCGTCCAGGTCCACGTCCGTCTCGAGCTCGAACTCCACCACTACCTGGGACATATTCTCCATTGAGGTGGATTCTATTTTCTTGACGTTTGCTATGGTGGCGATCTCGTCTTCTATCTTTTCTGTGACCTGGCTTTCCACCTCGCTGGGCGAAGCCCCCGGATAGATGGTGGTCACCACCACGTAGGGCAGCTCTATCTGGGGCATCATCTCGACGATCATGCGGCGGTAGGAGTTGATTCCGAGGACCAGAAGGCCGATCAGTATCATGGTGGTAAGAACCGGCCGCCGGATGAATGTTCTGATCAGATTCATGCTACTTCCCCTCCTCCCTGACGCTCTTGATAAGATCGCCGTCTTCCAGCTTGCTCTGACCAAATTTCACCACCATGTCACCCTCCTTCAGGCCTGAAACGATCTCGACATGGTCGGTATTGACGATTCCGGTCTCAACATTTACCAAGCGGGCTTTCAAATCGCCGCCGGAGTCCGGTTCGGCAGTGAAAACCCGGTATTCCCCCCCGTTTCCGATCAGACAGTTACTTGGAATGGTTATTACTCCGCTTCGCGAGCCGGTCTCGACCTCAAAAGACACCAGCAGGCCGGGCACCAGCTTTCCCTCCGGGTTGGGAAAGGTCGCCTCTCCTTCCAGCAGATGGGTGCGTGGATCGGCGGAAAGGGACAGCCTGGTTATCATGCCCTCCCCCTTCTCTGCAGTCAGATCCGATTTCCATACCGCCAGCTGGCCGGTCTCGAGAGCCATCGCCTGCCTGCTTCCGGCTTCGAACACCACCTTTATCGTATCCGTTCTCGCTATCCAGGCCAGCGGCTTCCCCGCCTGAGCCATCTCACCCTCCTCGATAACGATTCTGGTCACCACTCCGCTGTCCCTCGAGACGAGGTTGACTCCGCCGGCCGCGTTATGAAGGTCGGTCTTGGCCACTTCGTAGGCCAGCTCCGCCTTGTCCAGGGCCTGCCGGGAAACAGCCCCTTCCCGGTAGAGGTTTCTCATTCTCTCCAGATCCTTTTTGGTATCCTCATATACAGCCCGGGACCTGTTATAGGAATGAAGCATCGGGTTGGGAGATTCCTTTATCAGCCGCACTATCACGTCACCCTTTTCCACCACCTCTCCCTCTCTGGCTGGAACGTCAAGCACCTGAATGGTATTGGTGGATATAATGGGGTGCTGAACCACCCCCTCGACGGTACCGGCCAGATTGATCCAGTTCTGAATATCTCCCCTTTGAGCCTTCACCAGTTCAACCGGTTTGCCCTCCGTCTTCTGAATAGATTCTATGCTGGCGACGGCTTTTTCCCGCTGAAGGGTAATGAATCTCAGAGCGAAAGCCGCTGCGGCTATCACCAGAATGATCCAGAAAATCCTTTTTCCCGTTTTTCCCCCGCTGCCTTCACGCTTGTCCATTATCCAACTCCTTCCAGATTGCCATATTTGATTCTCGGGCCCTGCTCCCGGCGCCGCCGCTCCTGGGCCCCGGCTATTGACAGAGCTCTTCTTCACGGTTAAGCCTTTTTACCGTTCGTATATATCTTCCGTTCCCACCGCCATCTCAAGCTGAGCCCTGGCGACGCTGTATAAAAACAGCGCCTGGGCCAGCTGTCCCCTGGCCGTGGTCATGGCCAGTTCCGCGTCCAGCCTTTCCAGGGGGGTGGCCAGGCCGTTTCGCAACCGGATCACGGCTATTCTATGAGCCTCTTCAGCCAGGTCCACAGCCTCCCGCCTTCCCTCGAGGGAAGCCAGCGCGTTTTTTAATGAGAGCCAGGCGGTTCGCACCGCCAGCTCCTTGTCCCTGGTCGACTTGTCCAGCTCTATCTCCGCTATTCTTAAATCAGCCTCAGCCTTTCTTATCTTTCCTTTGGCCGAAAAACCGTCAAAGATCGGTATCTGAACACCTACCTGCACCGCCGCTGTCCTGGCGATCATTTCCTCATCCGGATAAAATTCATTCGACCACTGGGATTGAAGAGCGTAATAGGCGGAGAGGTTGAACATGGGGTATCTTTCCGCCTTTCTATATTTAAGAGTATGTTTTCTCATGCTCATCTGGTGCTCCAGCGCCTTTATCTCCGGGCTTGACCGGCGCATTTGTGAGATAAGGCAATCTACCTCTGCCGGACGCTCCGCCGCCCCAAGCGAGTCGGTAAGGGTTATGGGGGTATCGGGCTCCAGCCCGCAGCGCCTTCTCAATATTATCATGCTATGCCGCAGGTCATTCTCCGCCTGCACCAGCGGAGACTGGCGGTTGGCCAGCTCCACCTCCGCCCGCATAAGATCGAACCGGCTGACTGTACCCTCCTCGTGGCCGGCCCGGGCTACCCGGGCGGATTCCCCGGTGGCGGCCAGCGCCTTTTCGGCAATATCCAGCATCTCCGCTGAAAGCAGAACCGAGTAATACGCTTCTTTAACCCTGAACTCGGCGTAATCTTTCACCGCTTCCTCCCGCCGGCTGTAGGTGTTCACCAGATCACGGGCGATGCTTATGGCGGCCCCCACTCTTCCCACAGTCCATAGCGGCATGGTGACATTCGCCTGACCGTAAAAATCGTTGTCCTCTCCTATCTCCACATAAGAAGAGGTCAGTCCGAATCCCTGGCTGAACTCCGGGGGCAGGAAGAGAACAGGTTTCTTCAGGTTTCTTCCGTACTGTCCGGACAGGGTCAGCTTGGGATAGGCGGCCGAAGTCGCCGCGGTCACCTCGGCTTTTGCTCCCTCGATCTGTTTTTCGGCCTTTAGCAATTCCTCATCCGCCTCAAGGCCCAGTTCGATGGCCTTCTCGAGCGACAGCGCCATGGGCATACCCTCTTCAGTCCCGGGATCCGCCCCGCTCCCGGCGGCGGCGTTCCGGGGCTGCGCCGGAAATAAAATAAACAGAATAATTATTATCGAGGTCGGGTGAATCATCTTCCAAAAATATTTCATCGGCTCTCCTTTATTGCCTTCTCTCTATGACCGTCAAGGCGGACAGCCTCGATCAGGGTCCGGTCGAACAGCGACATAAAAGCTTCCTTGCCGTATATACTGTCTTTTGAGGTATAAAGTTCATGCAACAGGCCATTTACATATCCAAAACTGGCCAGAGCCAGTAGATGTGGGTCGATTTCAGCTAATAAGCCCGCATCTATCGCATCGGAAAAGAGGCTTTCGATCCTATCGACCTGTCTTAAGAGGAAATCTTTCATCATGCCCTTCATCTTCATGGGATTTTCATTATGTATTATCAGCATAAAATCCTTGTATTTCAGGCAAAAGTCCAGATAGGTATTCATAACCGAGCGTATCCTCTCCACCGGATCGGAAACAGAATTCACTATATCTTCCACTTCTGAGTTTATATTCTCACCTATCATCACCAGCATTCCCTCGAAGATACTGTCCTTGCCCTCGAACAGGTTGTAAATGGTCCCCACCGAGATTTCGGCTTTTTCGGCTATCTGCTGAACGCTGGTCTTTTCATAGGACCGGGCGGAAAACAGCTCAGCCGCAGCGCCTATGACCTCTTCACGAAGCCTCCTCTTTTCCCGTTCCCTGCGGGATATATTCTTATTCTTATCCGGCCCTTTAGACATCTCTTGCCTTAATTGAATGGCGGTTCCAAAAAATGAATATTCATTCACCAGTCGAGTTTTTTAATATACCGGTATTTTTCTCAAAGTCAAACCGGATACTTATAAATTTGCGTTAACGTATCCGGGGCATACCGAAAGATGTTTTATTCTGCGCCGCTCTGGAAGGCTTCAGAAGCGGTTATAATCCTTTATCTCAGAGCAAATCTCTTGTAGTATTTAGCCATATGGTCCAAAATCCTATTTGGAATAAACCGTCACTTTCCAACATTCATGACAAAAGGAAGTGAAGCAATGAGGAATATAAGATTCATATGCCTGCTGGCGGCGATCTTTATCACGCTGCCCGCTATAGCCCCGGCCGGCGGACTGAAACCCGTGGACCTTCCCGAGCCGCAAAAAGAGGGAGGTCGCCCCCTGATGGAGGTCCTGAATGACAGAATCTCTTCCAGGGAATACAGTTCCGAGCCTCTGCCGCTTCAGGTGCTCTCGGACATGCTATGGGCGGCCTTTGGAATCACCCGCCCCGAATCCGGAAAGCGAACCGCGCCATCGGCGGTTAACTGGCAGGAGATCGATATCTATGTAAGCCTGAAAGGCGGATTGTATCTCTATAATCCCGCCGGGCACCGTCTTGAGCCGGTCCTGAAAGAAGATATCAGATCCGCCACGGGAAGCCAGGATTTCTGCGCTGACGCTCCCGTAAACCTGGTTTTCGTGGCAGACTTCTCCAGAATGGGCGGGGCCGGTGAAGAGCGGAAGATCTTTTATTCCGCCGCGGACACCGGCTTCATCAGCCAGAACGTCTATCTATACTGCGCTTCCAAGGGTCTTGCCACTGTTGTGAGAGGAATGGTGGACAAGGAAGCCCTGGCGAAAAAGATGAATCTTAAGCCGGACCAGAGGGTGATATTCGCCCAGACGGTGGGATACCCAAAGGAATAATTCAAACCCTGGATTGGAAGTGAAGCGCCGGTCAGTGGCTAGAATCCGGAAATAACCCCCACCACTATCCGGTCCTCTTCATCGTCGACGTAGCGTATATACTCACCAAGCAGGCGCAGATTCCTGGCCAGCAGGTATGTTCCGCTCAGTGCGACCGAATGATAGTCGTGGGCGTCCAGATCACTGTCCATGTAATTGTAGAGAAGGGTCAGGTATGTCCTCGACCGGTCATAATACGGGGCGAATATAAGTTCTGCGACCACCCCGCCGGTCCGGGTCTTCTCCCCCGGAGAGTTTATAAACACCGGGTTGGTATCCTCACGCAAGAGGTACTGGGCGGAAAGGGAAAACCGGTCCACGCCGAGGGCTATATCAGGGCCGTAATAGGTCATCTCGTTTTCATAACCATAACCGGGCGTGTTAGTATTCTTCTCTTTACCCAGGTAGTAGAAACCCCCCAGGCTGAGATGATCCCCCAGCCCCTGGGTGATACGGAAACCGGCGTTCTTGTAACTGTCACTGTCAAATATCCTGGTGTCCTCATCCGCTTCGGGAATACCGTTGCCGTTAACGACCATAGCGATCAGGTCCGTTCCTGTCTTCTCTATGCCGTAGAGAAACATAAGCCCCCGGTCATAGGCAAGGTTGGTGCTGGATTTGCCGATCTTTCCCCTGTATACCTGGTAATCCTCGAATGTCAGCCTGAGCTCGCGCTTCATCAGGGGATCTGAAGTCTGAAACTGCCCGGCCATGATATCGAGGCCGGTCCCCAGAATATCGTTAAAATGTATATAGGCGTCCTCCAGGCCCGCAACCTCTCCCCTTTCTGAGAGGTACATGTAAAAATAGTAGCTCACGTTTTTAAACAGGGGCCCGCCCGAAAGCAGCTTCACCCCCCATGGTGCTTCTATATCGTTGGTAATATCGCCACCCGGGTCTACCAGCGAAAATGCTTCGAATTTTACCGCCACCGGAAAACCCCTGTTGAGCCAGAGCAGATCGTCGCCGGCGGAAACATAATCTCTCTCCCGTTCCTCTTCCGGTATCACGAAACCGTCGCCGGCGAACTCGTCCCCGTAGTCTTTCAGGCGGGGAAACGGGTTATGACAGGTGTTACAGGAGATTTTGTACCTTCTGGCGAAGGCCGGAATCGACCGGGCCCTTTCGCTCCAGACAGAGCATAAGATAACGGCCGCTACAAGGCCTATCAGCAGGGTCTTCTTTTTCAAAACGTCTCCTTTCATTATATTTTCAATCGTATACGATTATCTCTGTAGAGGTCCTGTTTATTACATCTATCTCGCTTTCATCGGCCGGAACGCCCAGGTAATCGGCAACCGGCTTGACCAGTTTGCGGTAATTTAGCGTAGCCGTTATAGTCACCTTGCCGAAGGCGATATCCTCCGGCATCGGCCACGAGTATGTCTCTATCTTTGTTTCACGCGGAGCTATGCGGTAGTCCACTCCCAGCTTCCTGGTATTCCATTGCATTATAGTCATCATGCCGTTCTGGTCCAGGTAAGGCATTCTGAATATTCTCGCTCCTTCAGGTACATCTTCTCTGGGTACGCCCTTGAATTCGGGGCGGCCCAGGGGCACAGCCATATCCGCGTAGGCTAAACCCTTGGAGCCTATGGTATATCCTTCGCCCTCAAAACCCTTCAGGTCGACCGGAAGCGTGTACTTTTTCCCCTTCTCGTCGAGAGCTTCGACTTCCAGCCACAATATCCGGTCCTCCACCGAACCGGTGGGTATCTTGTGCCCCGCCTTGGCGTTAAAGAGCTCCACCTTTATCACTGCCGTGCCGTCGTAGGTAACTTCCGGCTCCAGCGCGTGCATCGATAATTCTATCGCTCCTCGAAGCTTGGCGGGCTTGTGAGCGCCCAGGAAAACATGCTGGGCCACCATCCCCTCTTCGGCCATCGAAGCGCTCCTTCCTCTGGCCCTGGGCATATGGCAGTCAAAACACTTGACCCCTTCCTTCGAATACGGCCCTTCCTTCCATTCCATCTGGGTGGATTTGACCCAGATTCCGAAGGGGTTCTTCTCATTGTGGCAGCTTCCGCAGAGCTCTGTCATGGTAAATATTTCATTGTACCTGGTTATATGGTGGGGCGATTCCAGACCCGGTTTGCTTCCGTATTTTGTCCTTCCCGGCTCTGATATCCAGCTGTAGTTGAAGGGTGGGTCTTTCTCGACCCCGGTTATGGTATGGCAAAAGTCACAGCTTACCCCCTCGTTGGCCCGGGAGTTCTCCTCCGGCCTCGGCGGAGGCAGATCGCCGGCCAGGTAGGCCAGCGGAGCGTGGCAGCCGTTGCATCCGTCAACAGCGTCTTTCAGGGAAGGATCCGCTTCGGCGTGAGGAACGGCCAGATCGAAATACTCGATTTCGTCCCAATGGTGGGTAAAGGACTGAGACATCATCGCCTGGCGCCACTGGCGGTAAATGCTGGTATGGCAGCTGGCGCAGGCCTCCGGTTTCTCATAGTCATCGTACTCTCGGCTGCCCTTGGCCGCTTCGCCCCCTTTAAGGCCGCCATGGATCAAAACGGCCCCCAGAAGGATTAGCGGAATGATTGATTTTTTCACCGTTCCCCTCTACTGTTTAAGATTCTCTTTGTCGCATATTAACTTCTATCATTTACAATCAAAAATCTCCATAAAAATCTATGACATCAGGGTGAAGCGTTACTTATTGACCCAAATCCCAATGCATCCTATAATCCCGAATACCGAGGAAACGAAGACAGGCCCTTAAGCCAAAGTGGCGAAAGTGAGAGAATATGCAGATAAAAGGATTGATTATAAAAGCCCGTAAGGATTTCGTGGAAAACCACTTCGGTGAGGGCTCATGGAATAAGGTCCTGGAGGCGCTTCCGGCGGAGGACAGAAAAGAACTGGGAGACCTGGTGGTAACGGCCAAGTGGTACCCCTTCGAAATAGGCGAGAGGCTGGACCAGGCCATAGTCGATGTTCTGGGCGGCGGGGATAAAAAGATATTCGAGGAAATAGGAGCCGAATCGGCCCGCAGCGGGCTGGGCAAGGTCCACCAGAGCTTTCTAGAACCCGGAGACCCTCAAGGCTTCATGAAAAAAGCGGGCCTGATATACAAGTTCTATTACGATACCGGCCACCGGGAATACGAGCAGACCGGTCCGACCTCAGGTGTCATTACCACCTATGACGCCGAGACCTTTTCTGCGATGGACTGCCTTACGGTTATCGGATGGTACAGGGAGGGACTTAAGATGTGCGGGGCGAAAAATATAAAGATAGTGGAGGAGGAATGCCGGGCGAGAGGCGGTCCCTACTGCCGCTACCGTCTGGAGTGGAGCGAATAGGCATCCTGAAATCTTTCAGAAAAATCAACGTTGTTATCATTCTTTTAACCTATAACGCGTATAATTCACTTTCGTGCGCTTTGCCGCATCTATGACAATTGCTTACCTTCCCGGCTCTTTATCGCAAAGAGAGCGCTGAGGCCTCAACGAGCAGCGGCCCCTCCAGGATGTTCTCGCGGCTCTGAACGGAACACTTCTCAAAAGACTGCCAGGGGAAGCCTCAACTGACTTTTTCGGCTTGATATTTGCATATACCTTCGAATAAGGGGGAATACAGCTTGGAGAGGATACTGTTCGAGCTCTTCTCTCAAGCAGTCAGGGCATCATAAATCAACTTGAGGAGGTTCTCATGAAAAAAGCTATCGTTTTAGCGCTTACCCTGTTAGCGGTAACCGCCGGCGCCGCCTGGGCGGGGCCCAACTACTACGTCGCGATGTACGCGGCGGGCGACACACGCGATTCAGCGTATGTCTCGGTATCGGCCCAGTACGACCCTTATGAGGTCTGGATCTGGATCCTTCCCGCTGACGACGGCCTTAAGGGATTCGATTTCAAGGTGGTAACAAACGGCGATATCTGCAGTTCGAACGAGGATAACCCCGATCTGGTGACCATGAACAGCCCCACTTCTTCGCAGGGCTGGGTGGGCACCTTCAGTGGTATATGCCATTACGACTGGGTCTGGCTCACCAAACTCAGCATGGTGGCCATGTCCACCGATCCCCATTATATGGAGATCGTGGATAACCCCACTACCTACGCCACGGAGGCCACCAGCTGCCTGGAGGGATATCCGATCAACGAACTTATCGTGTACAACAAGTTCGGAATCAACACTCCCGGCGAGATAGACGCCGGAGAAACAAGCTGGGGCGCTATAAAAGCGCTTTACAGGTAAATATTCCTGCAACCGCGGCGGGCGGGCCATCCGTCCGCCGCGGTATAATCGCGGGGTCTGCACAATCCTTCCGCCGCGACATGATATCTTCTGCTGACGGCCGGCCCGCGTATTCACAGAGACAGCGGCAAAGATACTTTTAACTTTCTTCTTTTTGCGCCGACTTACGGATAATTTTTCCAGCAACAGAGGAAAACTCTAGCGCAATAGAGTTATCTTGATAGAATCGCTTACCTTGCCCGCCTCAAGACGGCAGAGATATAGCCCCGCTCCGGCTCGCCGTCCCAGGTCGGTTGTGCCGTCCCACATGACCTGGTGACTGCCGGCGCTCTTCATCCCGTCAACCAGGCGTGCCACCAGACGTCCTTCCACATCGTACACGTTCAATACCACCCGCTCCTTCTCTGGAAGATAATAATCTATAGTGGTCGATGGATTAAAAGGGTTCGGGAAATTCTGCTTGAGCCTCATCCCCGCCGCCGGAACTGACACCTCCTCGGTTTCGAAAAGAACCGAACGTTTCTCTTTCTCAACCATCGCAACCCGGTAACTGTAATCCTTTCCTGTCCGGCAGGTCCGGTCCAGGAATGAGTATTCCGTTCCGCTTTTTACTATTTCCGCTCGCAGCGGCGAAAAGCCGTCTACTCCCTTTTCCTTTCTAAAAATATGAAGGTCTTTGAAGGAAACCGGACTGGAGAGGCTCCATTCTACATTGATCCCCTCACCGGACCATGCAGCTCGATAATCCCGTACCATAGTCTCCACCAGTGGCGAGCCGAACACGTAAAGACCGTCAAGTCCGTCGGCCGCGTATACCAGATCATCTTCCGAGACGGTGACTCCTGTACAGTTTCCTCCGGTGTCGTAGTATCCGACCTTTCTGACATTTCCGGGATCTGTTATGTCGAGCATCCAGCAGCCGTCGGTATGGGCTCCGATATAGGCGTAATTGCCGGAAACCGCCACATCCTCTATGATCCAGCCGGTGGTAAAGATATCAGCCAGCGACAGATTGTAAGGATCGCCGATATCCACTACCGCCAGGCCTTCATCCCAGTCGGCTACAAAGGCGTATCCGCCCAGAATCTCCACATCCCTGGCGTTTCCCGCGGTATCGTAATAATCAGTCTCGACCGGAGCGGCCGGATCAGAAACATCGATCACCCTGAGCCCTCCGCTATAGTCGGCTACGCAGGCAAAGTCTCCATTCAAAGCTACCGACATGGCGATATGCTGGGTAGGGCAGGCCCCCATAGAATCAGGGTTCGCGGGGTCGGTAACATCCAGGACCAGGAAACCGGCCGTGCCGTCGGCCACGTAAGCGTATCCCCCCGAGATTGCGACATCGTAGGCCGTACCCCTGGTGTCGTAGCGGCCAATTTCACCCATGGCGGTAATACTCGAGACATCAAATATCCGGACTCCGTCATAATTACCAGCCACGTAAGCGTGATCGCCCGAAATGGTAATCCCCTCTGAATGAAGAGTGTCGCAGGTAACAATCAGGTTGGGATTCGACGGATCAGAGATATCCAGAACGCTGAACCCGTTTGTTCCTTGGGAGAGAAAGCAGAATGCCCCCGCCGGCTCGGTCTGAAGGGAAGCCCCGGCGGTCGGGTAAGCCCCAACCTCTGAAGCGGCGTATGGATCTGTTACGTCAAGGACTTTCAATCCGTACCAGTTGTCAGCCACATAAGCCTGGTCTCCCGATACAGAAATATCGTAAACACTATTTTCATAAGGATAGACCGAGGCGGCAAGGACGATGATATCCGGATTGCCGACATCGGCTATCCTCATTCCGCGAATACCGAAAGAAACGTAGGCGAATCCGCCCTCAACGGTGACGTCAGTGGCGTAAGAATACATGATATCCATCGAATCGCGGGCCGCCGGGCTCGCGGGGTCGGATACGTCTATCACCCTTAGACCCGCCCCGTAATCAGCTATATATGCGAAGCTCCCTTCCACATCCACCCCTCTGACATTATCATCTGTCTCCCAGAGGCCCGCTTCGACTGGGTTCTCGCGGTCTGAGATATCCACTATCCTCAGCCCGGCCGCCGCCCAGGCGGCGTAAAGATAATCGCCCGCCGCGGCCAGCCTGTAGACATGCCCCCCCGGATCATAATAATTGACTTCCAGAGGAGCGGAAGGGCTTGAAACATCGATGACCCTGATACCGGCGGACCCGGCCGCGATGTAGGCGTAGCCCCCCGTTACGGCGACACCGGCGGCGTCGTACCCCCCCTCAAGATATCCCGCTTCAAAAGGCGCCGAAGGATCTGAAATGTCTATTATTCTCAGTCCGTTCTCATCGTTGGCTATATAGGCGTAGCCGCCGTCCAGAGCGATATCATTCATTATGGTCGGCATGGTAAGCCTTCCCAGCCTGGATGGACTGGCGGGATCGCTAAAATCCACTATATCGAAGTAGGCTCCGTTGGCGAAAAAGGCGGTATCCCCTCGGGAGGCGACCGTCCGGCAAGGTCCATTGGCCCACCGGCCGACCAGATCCATCCACTGGCTGTCGCCGTTAGCCGCAAACACCGGGTCAGAGCAGGCTGAAGCCGCCATGAGAGCCAGGAATATAATAACCGCGGCCGCAGCGGACGCTGAAATTCTCTTTCCAATCATTTTTACCCCCTTATACTTTTTAGTCCCTTTATTTAGATTCCCGGTCCAGAGACCGAATCTCCTCGATCAGGCTTTTTCAGCCGCCGGTGATATGTTGTCCCCTATCAATAAAGGTGTCCCTGCCGATGGGGACGAACAGTTTTACCAAATAGCGCCGATTCGAACGCAGCGGCGTATCTTTGGTGATAAGATGTCAGCATCCGCTGGGAGCCCGCCCCGAAGATCATGAGGTGATTGTATAAAAAGACCCGGTATTTTAAAAATGATTTTTTATAAAAAACGGGGGGCGAAAAGCCCCCCGAGAAGAGTCTCAGTTACATACCATCGTGCGCTTAAGCCGCTTTTTTTCTGGGAGCCTTGAGAAACAGGGCTATGACAGCGGCCACGATGCATGAGACGCCGGCCACGATGAAAGGCGTCCACCACGCGCTCACATCACCGCTCTGGGCGGCATCCTTGAAATAACCGGCTATCTGGGGCCCCGCTATCCCCGCGACCCCGTAGGCCAGAAAGACCCAGCCGTAGTTGGTCCCCACGTTCTTGTTTCCAAAGAAATCGGCCGTGGCCGCCGGAAAAAGAGCGAAGTTGCCGCCGAAGTTGAATCCTATTATGCTTGCCCCTATTATAAGGCCGGCTTCTGACCGGCCCATCTTGAAGAAGAACAGCATGATCACGCCCTGGAACAGGCACATCAGAAAGAGGGCCAGCTTGCGGCCTATCTTGTCCGATATGGTTCCCCAAGCTATTCTTCCCAGTCCATTCAGAATGGCGTACCAGGCCATGGCGGTGCCGGCGATCACTCCGGCGGTCTGGGCCGTAGAGGCCGCGCCGCCATGCTGAAGGGCGTCGATTCCAAAGAGTCTGATACAATAGATTACCATAAGTCCGGCCAGGCCGGATCCCACGAACATCAGCCACAACCCATAGAACTGGGGCGTCTTGAGCATCTCCCCGCTGGTAAGGTCCACCGTTCCGGTAGCCTTGTCGAACTCCGCATCTGAAGGTTCGGGCGGCTTCCATCCTTCAGGCCTGTACCCTTCGGGCGGATTCTTCATGACCAGGCTGCCCAGGAAAACCAGGACGAAAAAGACTATTCCGTAAATAATAAAAACACTCTGCACTCCCGGCAGGCCGCCCAGGGAAACTGTGTTCAGCAACCCGCCGAACCAGCTTCCGGCCAGTTTGACCCAGAGGGTCGCCCCGAAACCGAATCCTGCCACCGCCAGTCCGGATATCATTCCCTTCTTATCGGGAAACCACTTCACCCCAACCGCTATGGGCACGACATAGGCCAGGCCGATACCGGCGCCCCCGATTATCCCTATACATATCAGCTGTGAGGCGAAACTCTTTCCCAAAAGTCCTCCCAGGATGTAGCCCAGACCCAACACGGCCCCTCCGGCCATCGCAATCGGCCTGGGGCCAAGCTTGGCCTGAAGCCTTCCCGCGATAACCATGACCACGGCGAAAGTCGCCAGGCCGGCCGAGAAGACCCAGGCGGCTTCTTTTGCGGTGAATCCGTAATCGCCGTCAATGGCGGTGATCTGTTTGGTGAATACGCTCCAGGCGTATATAGCGCCCAGGCAGAGCTGGATTACGATAGCGCCTACCACCACTATCCAGCGGTTCATGACCTTCTGGTCATTCATACTATACCTCCCGTGTGCAAGTCAGTACTCTAATTATCATCACTGTTAATAAATGTCAACGTGAAATTCCGGCCTTAAAAAGAAAAGAAGGCCCGAACCGGGAAAAAGCCGGCGGGCCGCTGTTATGATAACATTTTCACCGGCCGGAAAACGGTCCGCCTTTTGAAGCGGCCTTCGGAATATTAACTCGATTAAGTATCATCCGCTAGAGGTCCATCCCCTCGATTATCCGGTATATACCGCCAGCCTCAGCTACGATGAAAACCAAGTCGACGCGGAAAGATCCACCTGGGGAAAGATAAAAAGCCTGTTCCGCTAGCTTTCTCGAATGGAGATACCAACTTGGCCATTGAGGAAAAAAACTGAATCTGTTACTCTGATTAATCATACAGTTCCCGCCATAATCCGCGTGGGCTTGCTTCACAGATTCTAACGTTTATGAGAAGGGGATAACGGTGGATTACAATACCTTGAAAATTCAACCGCCGGCCGGACTTTTGGATAGAGGTTCCCGATGAATCCGGAGTTTAATCAAATATCTACCGGGGAACTGCTCTCCAGACTGAATCAGGAAGATTCGAGCATAATAGACATCCGCTCCCAGGAAGCCTACAACGGCTGGAGGCTGAAAGGAGAAAGCCGGGGGGGACACATCAGCGGCGCCCGGAATCTTCCGGCCGCCTGGGCCGATTATATAGACTGGATAGAGATTGTAAGGTCAAAGGGTATAGCTGTGAATGACGAGATTATCCTTTACGGATACGATAACAGAGAGGCGGAAAGGGTCGCCGAGCTGTTCAGAAAAGCGGAATACAGGAAGGTAAGCCTTTACAACCGCTTCAAAGAAGAATGGAGTAAAAGAAAAGACCTTCCCATGAGCCGCCTTCCCAGGTACGACCGGCTCGTATCAGCCGGCTGGCTCAACAGCCTCATCAACCAGGGCGAAGCTCCTGAATTTGACAACGAGAGGCACCTGGTCTGTCACGCCCATTACCGTAACCGCGGCGCCTACGATGAGGGGCATATTCCCGGCGCCGTGGAGCTGGATACCAATAGTCTGGAATCACAGAAGACCTGGAACCGCCGTTCTCCGGAGAAACTCAAAAAAGCCCTGGAGGAACTGGGAGTAACCAGCGACACCACGGTAATCCTCTATGGAAGGTTCTCCTTCCCCGACAACAGCGACCCTTTTCCCGGAAGCAGCGCCGGCCATCTGGGCGCAATGAGATGCGCCTTTATAATGCTGTACGCGGGAGTCAAAGACGTGAGGACTCTGAACGGAGGGCTGCGGCGCTGGACCGACTCAGGATACGAAACCGTGACCGAAGAGACACCTAAAAAACCGGTGAAGGATTTCGGGGCTCGAATTCCTGCCCATCCCGAATTCGCCATGGATCTTCCGCAGGCCAGGGAAATTCTGCGTTCGAACGATCAGAACCTGGTCAGCGTGAGAAGCTGGAGAGAGTTCACAGGAGAAGTCAGCGGATACAACTACATAGAGAAGAAAGGCAGAATACCGGGCGCGGTATTCGGAAACTGCGGCAGCGACGCCTACCACATGGAGAATTACAGAAACCTGGATCACACTACCCGGGAGTATCATGAAATAGAGAGGATATGGGCGAGGTCCGGCATTACGCCCGACAAACATAATTCCTTCTACTGCGGGACCGGCTGGAGAGCCAGCGAGGCGTTCTTCAACGCGTACCTCATGGGCTGGCCCAGAATCTCGGTGTTTGACGGCGGCTGGTTCGAATGGAGCAATGATGAAAGCAACCCTTACGAAAAGGGGGTGCCGCCCGGATTTTCAGAATAGCCTCAAGAGAAATATTATTCGATCAGTCCTGTTGGTGGAATCCAGCGGCTATCCGGATACAGGATGGAACCAACGCGGTATCCCGCCTTACCAACAGAGAAAGGAATTTAAAGTTGGAGCAGCAAAGACAGGCTTGCGCGGAAGAGGTACAGGTCGAAGTCATAGACTATCTGCCCCGCATAGGAAAGAATCAGCTGAGGAAAGAGATTATCAGCGGGCTGGCCCGCGACAGCAAGCATATCTCCAGTAAATTCTTCTACGATTCGGCCGGGTCCAAGCTATTTGAAGATATCACCGCTCTTCCGGAATACTACCTGACCCGGACGGAGTGTTCCATACTTCGAAGAGTGGCTTCGAAGATCAGTGAAAGCCTCGAAGAATATGATATTATCGAGCTGGGAAGCGGAGATTGCTCCAAGATATCGATCCTTTTAAACGCCATGCCGCCCGAATGCCTCGAATCGGCCAGATATCTTCCGGTCGATTTCAGCCGAGCCGCGGTCGAGGAATCGGTGAATATCCTTCTGGGCAGCTTCTCCGGCCTTCGAATCCAGGGCGTGGTAGCCGATTTCACCAGGCAGCTGGAGCGTATCCGGTTGGGTGAAAGGCGCCTGTTCTGCTTTTTCGGCAGCACGATAGGCAATTTCAAACCTGGCGAGGCCCGAGAATTTCTGGAAAACCTGGCCAGGATCATGGAGTGCGGCGACAGCCTTCTTATCGGATTCGACATGGTAAAGGACCGCAAGATATTGAAAAAGGCCTATAACGATTCCGCCGGTGTCACCGCCGCTTTCAACCGCAATATCCTTAAGGTGGCCAACTCCCTTCTTGAGAGCGACATAGATCATCATGATTTTGAGCATTCGGCATTCTTCAACCCTGAAGAGTCCAGGGTGGAGATGCATCTTAAGGCCCGCCGGGATGTGAATATATCGTCACCGTATATGGACAGAGCGATACCGATTCTGAGAGGCGAGACCATTCATACCGAGAATTCATACAAGTTCACTGAGAGTGTGATTGAAAATCTGGTCTCATCCGCCGGCCTGGTTATTAAGGATAGATTCTTCGATGATAAAGGATGGTTTTCATTAATAAGTATCGGCAAAGAATAAACGTATTGAAATGATAGATATCGCCAAAATAAGAGCGGACTTTCCGATTCTGGGGAAAAAGATAAACGGACGCCCCCTGGTATATCTCGACAACGCCGCGACCACTCATAAACCAATGGCGGTGCTTGATAGAATGGCGGAGTTCTACACCGGCTCTTACGGTAACGCCCACCGGGGCTCGCACTATCTCAGCGATAAAGCCGGCGCCGCCTACGAAAGCGCCAGAGAAACAGTCCGGGACTTTATAAACGCGGAAAGCGCCGGGGAAATAATCTTTACCCGCGGGACCACCGAAGCTATAAACCTGGCGGCTTCCTCTTTCGGGGAGGCCTTTGTCCGCGAGGGGGACGAGATCATCATATCGGAGATGGAGCATCATTCAAACATAGTCCCCTGGCAGAGACTATGCGCCAGAACGGGCGCCAGGCTCAAAATAATCCCTTTTGACGACGACGGGCGTCTTAAAATCGAAGAGCTGGACAGCCTGCTTAGCGAGAGGACCAGAATCGTTTCTGTGACCTATGTGTCAAACGCCCTGGGAACCGTTAACGACGCAAAAAAGATTATCGACAAGGCCCACAAGCTGGCCGTTCCCGTACTTATCGACGGCGCCCAGGCCGTACAGCATACACCCGTAGACGTGCGGGATCTCGATTGCGACTTCTTTGCCTTTTCGGGGCACAAGGTACACGCCAACACTGGAATCGGAGTCCTTTACGGAAAGGAAAAATGGCTTGAGGCTATGCCTCCCTACCAGACCGGAGGAGGGATGGTGCAGAAGGTCGATTTCAATAAAACCACCTTCACGGCGCCTCCCCTTAAGTTTGAGGCGGGAACTGGCAACATAGCGGCCGCGGTCAGCCTGGAGGCTGCGATTCAATATCTTAAGGGAATCGGGCTTGAACAGATATACTCTCATGAGAACGATCTGATGCTCCACGCTGAAAAGAGGCTCGATTCGATGAATGGAGTCAAAGTATACGGCGGGAATATAAAAAGGCACTCCGCTATTTCATTCAATATGGACGAGATTCACCCCTACGACGCGGGAGCGATACTCGATAAGCTGGGAATCGCCGTTCGGGCCGGAAAACACTGCGCCGACCCGGTGATGAGCCACTACGATATCCCCGGCACCCTGCGGGCCAGCTTCGCCCTTTACAATACCAAAGAGGAAATCGACATTCTGATCGAAGGGCTTGAGCGCGCCAGGCTTATGCTTAAACCCGAAAGCGCCGCCCGGAAGAGATAATGAAAGAGAAGATCAACGATATTCAGGATGAGATCATAGAGGAGATGGCCTCCCTTGACGACTGGCTGGACAAATACCAGCACCTGATCCGGCTGGGAAGAAGCCTGAAATCACCCGGCCCCTCCTTCAGGAACGAGGAAAACGCCATTGGAGGATGCCAGTCGAGCGTGTGGATCAGCGCGGATCTGGAGAACGGCGGAATGCGGTTCTTGGTTGACAGCGATTCGGTTATAGTAAGGGGTATGCTGACGCTTCTTATGAGAGTGTTGAACGGGCGGCTTCCGGAAGAGATAGCGGGCTCGGATCTTTATTTCCTCGATAAGACCGGCCTTCTGACCAACCTTTCACCCAGCAGGGCCAACGGCCTGGCCCATATCGTCAAAAGATTGAAATCCCTGGCCGCGGAAAAAGCCTGATACCAGGAAAATCCTTCTTCATCACCGGGACAAAACCCTAATTCAATATCTACATGGCTCCTCCTTGAAAAACGATTCATCAAATCCGTATTAAAACCCGGCCGGTTCCTCTCAGCCGGCTGGAAAAGACACCCCCTTCCCCGGGCGCTCATCTAAGAAGCACCATTCTCCTTGTAGCGGTGAGTTTTCCATTTGTGGAGGGGTTGAATGGATTGGGAACATTCTGGCCAAGAGCGAAATCAAGACAAGGTATACTGATATTGCCGCTTTCAAAGAGCGGATGTGATTCGGCGCCGTCAATATATTCCACCTTGTAGATATAAATCGATCCTGGTTCGATGGAGTCATCCCTGTATTGAAAAGATGTCTCGCTGCCGCTCGCCCGGAGAGTTTCAATAAACTCGTAATTCCCTTCCGCCCGGGAACGGTATATTCTAAAATCGGAGCATTTCGAACCTTCGGCGATGGACCAGCTGAGTATTACGGACTTGCCGTTGAATGCTGCGTCGCTGGCTTGAAGAAGGGACGCTGTGGGCCCCGAATTGTCCACCGAATATCCTGAATCGGGGCAGCAGGTATAGTGCCCGTAGTACTGAACCCTGAATACCGTCCAGTAATCGCCGGCCTCGCCGGCAGAATCGACAACGGTGGGCAGAATCCGCGTGTATAAGCTGTCCCCCGAAGCGGGGAATCCAAGTACGCTCTCCCACGAGTTATCCGTTCTGTTAAGACGGTGAATGGAATAATCGCCCACCGACCATCCTCTATCATAGTATTCAATATCATAGAAGGACGCTCTTAAGATCATCTCCACCCAGCCCCCCTCATCATCCGCAACATCGGCAATAGATATGATCCTCGGTTTATAATTCGTGTAACGCGTTTCCAGAATATTGTTCTGTTCGCTGGCCTCCGGTATTTCATCCAGATAGTCGACTTCAAGTCTCAAAAGATTCGCGTATGATTCCAGATTCGGAATCATCGCCGAGAAATCGGCCGAGTACGTCTCATCGACCGCCAACCCCTCGCGGCTGCCCTCCCAGAGGATGACGGTGGAATCACCGCTCAGGGTCTCCGCCAGGATCCTGGTCGAAAAAGAATCGCTTGCCGCCTCGCCCAGGTTTCGCATAGTCCAGCCGAAACCTGCGGGACTGCAGCTGTGGGGAAGCCATTCAGACCAGCCGTTGTCGGCGTCGATCCAGAATGTGGGAGCAAGATCAGGAAGGCTTTCAAATCCTCCCGGGTAAACAAAACCAGACTTCGAATCCGCGCATCCGTTGCACTCGGCGCAGGCGCTTGCGGCCAGGGTGTACCCTGTCCCGGCGTTCATGGCTGATTCAAGATAGACAAAGAACTTTTCCTCGTGCCCTCCTGAAGGTTCCGACTTTATAGCTTCTATGACCTGAATAGTGTCGTGCGGCTCGGCGGTGGTGTAGAGGGTGAAAATGTCATCGTAGCCCATACCCCAGTTATAGACGTACTGATTGAAAGACGCCTTCACGCAGCGGGGAGCGTATACAGCCACATCCGCCAGCTCCGGCGGCCAGTGAGCGGGGCAGAGTATAGAGGTCAATCCCTGAAGTTCGAATATCTCGTGATCCGGCGGCTCGGTAAATCCCAGAAGCCCGCTTTCGGGATGGGGGACCACCGATATGGGCAGGTCCATGCCCAACTGGTCGCAGCTCTCCAGCGCCAGGAATTTCAACCTGCATACCAGAACAAAACCGGAAGAAGACTGAAGCGGCGGGGAGAACGCTATCGAATGCCCGCTGAGAGGATCACCCAGCATAACAGCCATCTGGGGCGGGTACTCCACATCGAGCAGGACTATACTGCTGTGGATATCGCCCAGGCAATACTCCACAGCCGATATATACCTGTCCGTACAGCTGATACAAAGATCGGCGCAGAAGATCTCTTCCGCCTCCAGCCTGTCCTCACAAATCAGGTCTCCATCGAAGTACAGCCCAATGCTGGGAATCGCGTCCGCGCTCGAAGGAATCATCCAAAGACACAAAACCGCCACGAAAATAAGAGGCGCGGAAAAGGAAAATATACTAAAACGAATGTGCCTGGATCCCAACATGATTGCCCCTAAACCACTTAAATTATACGCCTGTTTAAAAAACTGTCAAGGCGGGGCTTCAAAAAGTCTTTCCTGGCTTCAGGCAAAAACGGTTAAAAATGATATCGCTTTCCTTATAGGAAATTCCAGTCTTTCGGCCTGGGAAAGATCCTGAATCCGGCAGGGATGCTTAATTGTTGAGTCAACGACCACCTTCTTAGAAGGTGGATTTATAAGTTGATTAAACCCTTTTTATGATTTTTCACAGAAGTTAAGGACACAGCTAAATCGTATATTGATTTCCAGCCCCCCATTCAGTCCGAAGAGCGCCAGTCTATCTCGTTAGAACTCCTGCTCTCAGCCACCGCTTTCTCCTCCACTTCCAGAAGATTGGTGTTGATCTTGTTCTTCTTAAGAAGATTCGCGATGAAGACCGAGTTTTCCACCATGGTCCTCTTGGTCCGGTTGGTGTAGAGGTGCTTTCCTCCTTCCGCTTCTATGTAGGAGGGCCCGGGGCCGGCCAGTCCCACCCAATAGCAGTCCGCGCCGGGCGGAATGGTGCACCCGAACCGGTAGAGGCAGAAGTTGATAGTCTTGGCGCAGAAGTGGCCCCCATCCTCGGTACCGGTGACCACAGCGCCTCCCACCTTGTTATAAAGGGGGTACTGGCCGTTATCGGTGTCGCCTTCGGAGTAGGTGCCCTCCAGCCGCTCGAAGACCCTCTGGGCGACAGAGGAGATATTACCTATCCA
This sequence comes from uncultured bacterium, assembly GCA_964488475.1. Lineage (GTDB taxonomy): Bacteria > Krumholzibacteriota > Krumholzibacteriia > Krumholzibacteriales > WJIX01 > CAZAUK01. The sequence goes on along the minus strand of CAZAUK010000009.1, from coordinate 8,102 downwards.
GATCGGGGTTGCCACTATCAGTATATCCGCTGTCTTTATCTTCTCCAGAATCGAGGGCCATTCATCACCTTCACCCATGTAAGACTCTATTCCGGCGGGAACATCGTGATCCACCACTCTGACAAAATCACACTCGACTCCGTGCTCGTCCCGGTATACTTTCGCTATATCATCGCACAACGCACGAGTGTTCGATACCTCCGGGCTTTTCTTGGGCGTACAGTTCAGAAACAGAGCTTTCAGTGCCATAAAAATCACCTTCTAAAGATTCCGATACGGGTTTGGAAATTAATATTTGTTTTGAGCTTACTGGCGATTCGGGCGGCCGTCAACCCGGAATTCTCCGGCCGGGAGTCTCTATTTAAAAGAGGGAGGGGCGGCGACCCCTCCCTCTGACAGAAATCACTCTCGCATTGAATCTAATCGCAACACGATCATCTTCCTGGTAGCAGTGAACTCACCTGCCTTGAGCTTATAGAAGTAGGTTCCGGAGGCTATGTTAGTAGCCTGGAAATTCACCTCATGCCGGCCGGCGGACCGCATTCCGTCTACCAGAGTGACCACTTCACGCCCGGTAGCGTCGTAAACCTTCAGGGATATGTACTGCGCGGACGGAAGAGTGAACGCTATCCTGGTAACCGGATTGATTGTCGGAGCCGGTGGCTCGGGAAGGGTTCCATAGAGTTTTATCTGTCCTCTTATCTCTCCCGAGATATAATCTCCGGTACCGGTATTATCGCCTTCTTCACCGTCATCGGTATGGACATTTACGTAGGTGTTACCCGCTGCCATGGCATCGATAAGAGCGGTCAGCGGTGAGATCCTTTAACGCTTTAATTCTAGTACAAAGGCCTGAATAAATCAATCAAGGCCTCCCGCTATACGATTTGCGGCGGATGCGAATCTATATATATCCCCTGGGGGCAAAACGATCGCTGAAGGATGTCCTTCGGCCCGCCTCAATCTTTCTTTTTACGTTTATAAAACTTAGACTCATGTCAGGAAGGAAATACAGGGAATTCCGCCCTCTGTTTCCGGCTGCGGCCTTTCCGCTTCGAGGAGTTTCACCCCTGAGCACTCGCGGCACTCTACCCCCTGCCGGCAGATGCGAATAAAAACGGAATTGATGGGGGCTCAAGTCATTATCGAGCCCCCGATATCGCTGCCACAGTCCGGTCTACCTGCGGGGCCGGGCCTCGTTCACTTTCAGGTCGCGGCCCATGAAATCTGTTTCGTTCAGGCTTTCCATCGCCGATTTTGCTTCATCGTCGTTAGGCATCTCTACGAATCCGAAACCCTTCGAACGCCCGGAATACTTGTCCGAAATCAAGGCTACCGACTCTACTTCGCCATGCTCCTCGAACAGCTTCTGAAGTTCTTCTTCGGTGGTGTCGTATGACAAATTTCCCACATAAATTCTCATATCAGCCTCCTGTTTGGCTTTTATTGATTAAGATTACGACAGATTTCCAGGAATAAAATTACCTGTTCTAGAAGGGCTGTTCAACGCGGTAGGTCCCGTTTTATCCTCCTTATTCACAGAACAAAATATAATCAATCCTCAATCCATCCCGATTTGTTCCTAAATTACAAGCAATATAAACAAAAACAAGTATTATTTTTAATTAAGGATATAAAACAGGGAGCGAACTGGCGCGGAAATTTGACATAAGCCTCGATGAAGCTGAGCGGAAAGCGGCCGGTATCTTCCATACCTGAAATATAGAGGAGTTTACCAAGTTTTTTCATAAACCAGGGGGAAGCAAGATCAGAAAAGCCGCCAATTGACAGTTGCGATGCTCTTTCGTATATTTCAACCCTAAAATATAGCCTTCTATTAACCGCTTGATAAAAAGGCCGGTTCGATGAAAATTCATAGAGTTGTATGGTTTCTCGCCGCCGCGGCCATACTGACGGGATGCTCTTCCGAAAACAAGGGCACGTCTCAAACGGAGGCCCCCATCCCCGTGGTGGAGGCGGTGAAATCCAGCCATGGGACCCTGCCGCTGACCGAACGACTTACCGGAGTGGTAAAAGCCAAGAACCAGGTTGCCATATACCCCGAGATCAGCGCCCCCATTACCAAAGTGTATGTAAAAAACGGCGAGTACGTTGAAAGGGGGCAGCCCCTGATCCGCCTCAGGGACAAACTGCTCCGCAAACAGCTCCAGCAGACCCGCGCCGCTTATCAAATCGCCGTGGCCCAGGCGCGGCAGGCGGAAGCGCAGCTCAAGGAGATAAGGGCCGAGCTCAAGAGAACCAGGTCCCTGGCGGAAAAAGACCTGGCCAGCCCGGCGGAGCTGGAGGCGGTCGAAACCAGAGCGGTGTCCGCCGAGGCCGACCTGGAGCTGGCCCGGGCCCGCATAGAGCAGGCCAAAGCGAATGTCGGGGAAAAAGAAGAAGCCCTCTCCAAGACCGTGGTCCGGGCGCCCGTATCGGGTTACGTGGGAAGCCGCGATGCCGAGGTAGGCATGCTGGTAAGCGGAAATACCAGGCTGTTCACTCTGGGAAGGCTGGACGAGATAGAGGTAGAAGTGATCCTGACAGACCGCATGCTGAACTATATAAAAACCGGACAGAGGGTGGAAGTTTTCAAGCAGGATGCGCCGATGGAACCGATAAACGGATCTGTTTCCCGAATCTCTCCCTTTCTCAACCAGGTGACCCATACCACCGAAGCGGAAATCGATCTTTCCAATCCCGGCAAAGAACTTAAACCAGGGATGTTCGCCGCCGTGGACATACATTACGGAGAAAGTGAGAAAGCCACCCTGGTTCCGCTATCGACCCTCTACGAAAATCCCGCGACCGGAATCACCGGTGTTTATCTCACCCGGGATCCGCTGTCCCCCGAAGCATCGCCTGACTCAGCGGACATTATGAATATATCCCTCACCGAACCGCGAAACTTCGAGTTTACCGAGATCAAAGTCATAGCCAGAGGCCGTATGGAAGCCGGGGTGGATGGAATAGAACCCGGATTGTGGGTGATATCGCTGGGACAGGACCTGATCGGCGCAGATTCGGGAAAAGCAAAGGTGCGTCCTGTCAATCATGAATGGGTCCACCACCTTCAGAAGCTCCAGCGTCAGGATTTGCTCCGCGAAGTGATGCGGCAGCATCAGAGGGCGACAGCCGACTCGGCTTCAGGCCGTAGCCAGGCACCCCAAACGAGGTAGTACCTTATGAATATCACCCGGCTGGCGATTCACCGTCCTGTTGCCACCACCATGGTTTTCCTCATAATCATCGTCCTGGGTATCATGGGATTCCGTTTTCTTCCCGTGGACCTTCTGCCGGCCATCGAATATCCCCTTCTAAGTATCATGACGGTCTATCCCAATGTCGGTCCGGAGGAGATGGAGACCATCATAACCGACCGGGTGGAAAACGCGGTAGCCAGCGTCCCCAATATCGAGGAGATCCGATCCTCATCCCGGGAAGGTCGAAGCTGGGTTACCCTGGAATTCGCCCAGGGTACCAATATCGACGCCGCGGCAAATGACGTAAGAGCCGCTCTGGACAGGATAAGGGACGACCTGCCCCCTGAAGTGGAACCCCCCCGCCTGTGGAAATTCGACCCTGACAATTTCCCAGTAGTGATACTGGGAGCCAGATCCAACCGCGGAATGGAGGAGCTCACCCGTGTGCTGGAGAGAGAGATAACCCAGCGCTTCGAACAGATCCCCGGCGTGGGTTCGGTGGATATCTGGGGCGGGGTCTACCGGGAGATAAGGATCGAACTGGACAGGGACCGGCTTGCCTCCAGCCAGCTCAGCGCCACCGATGTGCAGCAGGCCCTTCAGCGCGAGAACGTTACCCTTCCGGGAGGGGATATACGTGAGGGCACCAGCGATCTCTATGTACGCACTCACGGTGAGTACCAGTCTCTGAAACAGATCTCTGAAACGATAATCACCATGGTGGACGGGCGGCCCATTCGGGTGCGGGATGTAGCGGAAGTGGTGGACAACTTTGAGGATATCAACCGGATAGTGCGGGTTGACGGTCTTCCCATGATCCGCCTGGGTGTCCGAAAACAATCAGGCGCGAACACCGTGGCCGTGGCGGAGGGGACCCGCAAGGTCATGGCACAGATTAACAGTGAGAGGGACGATCTTGACCTGATGATGATCATAGATCAGAGCGAGTTCATTCAGAATTCCATCGATAACGTTATGCAGGCCGCTCTCTGGGGAGGGCTTCTGGCTATACTGATTCTTTACATCTTTCTAAGAAACGGCTCCAGCACATTCGTGATAGCCCTTTCCATCCCTATCTCCCTTATCGCCACTTTCGGCCTGCTCTATTTCAGCGACCTCACCCTTAACCAGATGAGCTTCGGCGGGCTGGCCCTGGGAATAGGGTTGATAGTGGATAACTCTATCGTGGTGCTGGAAAACATTGTCCGTCTGCGAGAAGAGAAGAAAGAGCCGGAAAAAAGCGCTCTAACCGGAACCAAGCAGGTAGCCGGCGCCATAACCGCCTCCACCCTTACCACTCTGGTGATCTTCCTGCCGGTGATTTTCATGCGGACGGTCTCGGGAATGCTTTTTCGGGAGCTCGCCCTGGTGGTGGTTTTCGCCCTGGTGTGCTCCCTCTTTGTAGCTCTCACCCTGGTTCCCATGCTGGGAAGCCGTTTTCTGAGAGTCAGAAACAGCTCCCGGTACGGACACTGGTTTTCCAGGCTGGAATCGGGTTATTCCGTTTTTCTCGAGAAGGCACTCCGCCACCGAAGGACTGTCTTTCTGGCCACTCTGGGTCTGCTGATAGCGGCGTTCCTTCTCTGGCCCCTTATACCGGTGGAACTCGCTCCCCAGACCGACGCCGATGAGATCGACGTGGAGCTGGAAATGGCCCAGGGAACCAATATCGCCGTGGTGAACGAGTACCTCCATGCGATGGAAAGACTTGTAAGGGAAGTGACACCCATGGACCAGGTCCGCCACATCAGCGTGGAGATCCGCCCGGGTGACGCGGAAGTGGAGCTCTCGCTGAAGAGCGCCGATGAGCGTTCCATAAACAGCTTCGTTCTGGCGGACCGGATAAGAAACCACGTGGAAGGCCGGATTCCCGGTGGAAGAGTGCGGGTCAGCGCCCAGTCCGGACTCTGGATGCTTCGCAGGCTGTTTGGATCAGGAGGAGCCCAGGCGGTGCAGGTGGAGCTCAGAGGTTATGATCTGGAACTGGCGGACCGACTGGCCAGGACCATCAAGGCCAATATGGAGAGGGTAACGGAAATCGCCGACGTGAGAGTAAGCAGGCGGGAAGGAAGGCCGGAGGAAAATCTGATCATCGACCGGGATAAAGCCGCCGAGCTGGGATTGTCGGTCAGGCAGGTGGCTCAGGTGATTCAGACCAACCTGGGGGGAAGCCGGGCCGGAGTTTTCCGGGAGGGCGGAGACGAATTCCCCATAACCGTGAGGCTTCAGCCCAAGGACCGGCTCAGCGCCCAGGACCTGAATAATATATCGGTCCGAACCGGCAGCGGCCGGATAATTCCGGTCTCCTCGGTGATCCAGAGTGAGCGGAGGCGCAGCCCCATAAGAATTGACCGGATAAATTCGCAGCGGGTAACCTATATAACCGCGAACCTGGAAAGCGGGGCGGCGCTGGGAGACGTAGTAGAAAAACTTCAGGACAGGATGCGCGACCTTCCGCTGCCGAAAGGATTCTCAATAGTATTCAGTGGTGAATACGAAGAACAGCAGGAGGCCCAGAAGGACTTCGCTCTCTCCATCGTGATGGCCCTTATCCTGATATACATGGTCATGGCAGCCCAGTTCGAGCGGTTCCTGGATCCTCTGATTGTTATGGTATCTGTTCCCCTGGCGGTCATAGGGGTGGTGCCCGCGCTTCTTCTGACCGGAACCTCCCTGAATATTCAGAGTCTCATGGGTATCGTGATGCTGATCGGTATCGTAGTTAATAACGCCATCGTACTGGTGGACTATATAAACCTGATGCGCCGGCAGGAGAACCTCCCCATCCATGAGGCGGTGTCGGTATCGGCTCACCGCCGCCTCAGGCCTATCCTGATGACCACATTTACCACCGTTCTTGGCATGCTTCCCCTGGCTTTCGGCGCGGGCGCCGGCGGCGAGATACAGGCGGCTCTGGCCAGGTCGGTGATCGGAGGGCTCACCGTATCAACCCTTATCACCCTGGTGCTGATACCCTCCGCCTACATCAGCATACACAGGCTGCTGGACAGAAAAAGCCAGGTATAATTGATGCCCATACCCTTCCCGAATCCGGACCGGCGGCCGATTTCTCTTGAAATCCTGAATTAATTCCGGGGTCAGTTATACGGCTCAGGGCCAGGAACGGACTATGAATATACCCAGCACTCCCATGGCCAGGGCGTATTTGATCAAGAAGGCCCAGAGCTTTCCGATAAAGGCCCAGAATCCGATGTTGATGGCGTCCTCCATCCTCTTGTACTGGATATACTCGGCGGCTACAGCGCCGGCGAAAGCTCCGAAAAGACCGAAGATCACGCTCCCTATGACCGGCATGGCCGACGTCCCGGCAACAGCACCTATTATTCCACCAGCCAACGCGCCCAAAGCCCCCCACTTTGAGGCACCCCTCTTCAAGGCAACCGCTGAGCCGAGAAAAGCTTCGGCCGCCTCCCCCAGAGCCAGAAGAGCAACCATTACCACCCACCACTGCCACCCTATAACCGCGAACTTATTGGCCAGATCAAAAATAAATACTATGCCCAGGCCAATCCAGCCGCCCGGAAGCCCGGCGAATATGAGGAGATTCACTAAGAATATCACCACATACAGTAAAACAAGCCCGGTATGCTGAAGGACCGAAATCAATGTTCTTTCCTTTCAGAAGTATCGATTACAGACGTAACCCGAAGAGCCTGGCTCTGAAAATAATGGCTTCCCTATCCGGTTTTAAGACCGCCGTCCCGGTCAGATCAAACGGTCTTTTTTCCACCCCGTGATGTGGATATCGATTTTTTTCAGCTGGCTGTTACCAAGCTTATACACCTTATCCACCGCCTCAACGCAGATGGGAGGGGGCGACAGGGGCCAGGGCTCTCCCCTGAGATTTTCCCTCTTCTTCTCGATGATCTTAAGACAGACCGCCTCTACCGCTACCGGATCGGTTCCCGCTATCAATCCCTTATACGGCCACCGGTAGCGCGGGTCAACCTGCGGCCCCTTGTCGCAGACCGGGTGCAGGGCATCCACCAGAATCAGCCTGGTCTTACCCTTGACCTGGGGAAGATTCCAGATCTCCCCCAGCTTGGCGCTGTCCTGATTGTGATAGTTCCGGGGAGCGCCCGAATAGAGGATGTAATTCTTTATAACTGTACCTATACCGGTCAGCCAGTGGGCTTTAAGGCCGGGAAGGGATATAAGCGCGGTTATGGGTTCTAGATCAACCGACCGCCCCTGAGCGTTCCTGATATTTTTACCCGGTATCCCAGCCTCCTCGAGGGAAGCGGTTACCGCCTCGATCAATTCATCGTGCGTTGGATTCATAAGCGGAGTGGGTACCAGTCCGATGATATCCTTCGGGCTGACCAGTGAAAGCCACGCTTTCTTTACGTCGCTTTCGCCGGTAACTCCTTCCAGCACCTGCCTCAGCATCTTTTTAAGGACCTTTTTGTCCGCGGCCATATCCTGGTCCATGACCTCGCTGTCGCGTATGATAAATACAGAACTTCTCCCGCTTTCCTCAACCATCCCCTTGAGCATCTCGGGTCCCAGGAGCGAAACACCCAGAGTTATCCCCACGTTACCTCTTATAAAGTCCCTTCTGGTGATGACCCCATTGGAATCTTTCATTTAATCCTCACCGCCCATGCCCGCAATAATCCGCGGCCGTAAAGAGACCTGTGGGATGGGACAATGGAGTTCATCTCCCCCCCCATCCCTTTGCTTCAGTTTAACGGGTTCGCCGCCCCAGTCCTGGGAAAGAAGCCCGAAGGCGTCACTTGAATCCTTCATCCGGTAAATCTCGACTCTGATTTCATTCTCACCGCTGCCGGTGTATCTGTATGTCAGCAGGTATTGGAAATTATAACCTAAATTGAGCGATTTTATACATGAAAAATCCCACCCGATGAGTTAAGCTCT
>CAZAUK010000008.1:0-129527 GCA_964488475.1 uncultured bacterium | reverse complement strand
AACTTACGGGATCGGGAGGACTGAAAATGTGCCCTCTCGTGTCAAACTCGGGTTAAACTATTTTAATAATTACAGCAGGAGAGAAAAAACCTGTACTATCAGGTGGCGGCCGGGATTATACATCAATCCTCACCTATGACGTACGGATGCTCCGCATCCATGATGCAAGGATGAATTGGATTTAAACCGGCTCTCACCCGAACTATCTTAAAAGCACGATCTTTTTTGAAAAGGCCTTTTCTCCAACGGTAAGCCTCAAGAAATATATTCCACTGGCCATGCTCTTCCCTCCGGAATTCCTCCCGCTCCATCTGGCTGAGTATTCTCCGGGAGCCAGAAAACGGTCTAGCAGCGTGGAAACTTTTCTCCCTTCGGCATCATAGACAGAGAGGTTTACTCCGGCCTTTCCGCTTGAATTCCCAACCGATCCTGCGGTACCGACTTGAAACCTTATGGTAGTCGAAGGATTGAAGGGGTTGGGATAATTCTGATTCAAGGCGGTTTTGTAATGTGGCGTCAGTTGATCGTCTGTCAGATCGCTCACAGTCTGAAAGACCAGGTTACTCTCCCTGCTATGGTGGTCTTCAGAATCGTAGGCCGAGACCTGGTAGGCAAACTCTCCGGTCAAATCCGGCCTGACTATATAAAATGTATCCGTCACCGCCTCGGCCAACACTTTCTTGCCCTGGCTGGAAGCGACGGGATCAAGATCGTCGAGGTAAATTCCTTCCTCGGTGACGTAGCTGTCAGTAATATATGAAAATCTTAGATATAGCGCGGCTCCGGGGTCTATTCCGGGAATATCCTCCAGATAGAAACGCGCGGCCACCCACCCCCCGCTGAATCCGGTTATTCCATTCCCACTGTTATTACCGTTGGGATTGCTGTCAGTCGTGCGGTCTCCCGGGACCGTCAACCAGGTCAGCCCCTGGTCGAGGCTAGCCTCCAGATAAGCGTAATCCCAATCTGTCTCAATATCATACCAGAGCTTACAGTTTAGAGTGTCGGCGATAACGGCGGGGAATACAGTAGCCATCTGCAGAGTATTGTCCAGGCCGTCTCCGCTTCCAGAGTAGTAGCTGTAAGAACCGCTCGCGGCCCTACTTGAAGTAATGGTAAAACCGTCCTTTATCCAGAGGGTGTCTCCGGCTTCAACCGGATCCGAAATACCTTCGAGCTCCCTGTATTCGGTTATCCGATAGCCTGCGGGAATGTTCGGTCCGCCGGCTTCCTGGCCGGACCAGTTCAGCATGTAATCCGGATTAGCAAGTGGCTCCGCTTCGCCGAGCAGGGGGGCCAACGGCCCTTTTACGCTGAAAGGCTCTTCGGCTCTTCTAAGTAATGTCAGATTCAACTCAAGCACCTTATCAAAGGTCGGCTGGATAAGGGAATCCGGAGGGGCGAACCCCCCTTCCTCATAGGAGTTCAACTCAATGGTATAAGAATATATCCTGTTTTTCTGAGAAGTCTCGCCGTACATCCAGTCATCGAATTCTCCGTTGGTGGGATATAGAATATTGGTCGCGGTGCAGCCGGCCGAGTAGCCGTTTCCTCTCTGCAGCGAATCAGCGAATATCGAGAAGAATTCATGGTCTTCAGTGTATATGGCATCGTAAGCCCAGGGATAGATTATGAGCTCGCTGTAAGAATGGTATGACAGGGCTACGCTGAACGACCGTCCCGCGCAGAAATCCCTCATCGCCTGGGTCTCCGGCTCACTGAACGGCGACGGGCCCCGGTATACCAAGCTAGAGGTCTCGGGAGAACTTCCTTCGTCATCGTATCCCCACATGAATCCGTAATTCCTGTTCAGATCTACACCGAAAGTTCCATCCCCGTTATCCCTTCTATTCTTTCTCCACCAGGTCCACCAGTCTCCGGAGTGATTGTTCTGGACGTAAACATGCCCGTCGGGATTAAGAATCGGAACGATCCAGATCTCCCTTTCATCCACAAGAGTGGTTACCTGGGTACTGGTCCCGTAATTGTCCAGGAGGTACTCGGCGAAGAGCAGGGGCACTTCAACCGACATCAACTCTCTCGCGTGGTGGCAGCCGATGATCAGGACCTCGGTCTCTTCCTCATCAATTGCCGCGTTATCACTGATCTTTATACCCCGAATCAGCCTGCCCTCCACGCTTGTCCCCAGCGTGTCGACGCGGGTGAGGGTGGGAAAAAGGGTTGCCAGGGAATCTATCGCCGCTTCGGTTTCCGCGTAGGTGTGATATTCACCCAGGTCGGCGTCCAGCTGCGATGCAGCTCTTAGCATCCTTCTTTCAAGAATCCTGTAATCGAATGTCCTGGTATCCAGCCACGCTTTCTGTTCTTCGTTTACGGCAATGTCGGCTGTTCCATCGGGGTATACTGCCAAAATATCGATGTTTCTCTCAATAAGCTCGGACCAGGAAAGGTTCCTTGAAAGATTAATCCTTAAAAGCGCGGTGCTATCCTCGGCCGCCTGGGACGGATCGTACACCAGGATCAAAGTCAAAACCGTTAAAAGAACAAATCCCCTGCTGATTTTCAAAACGACCTCCCTTTCAATTCCGACTTTGGGATACGCCTGGTACCATTGACCATTAAACCGGGTTCATACCACAGCGGCCTCCAATAAAAAAACGCGGGCAGGAAATGCCGCCGTATTGTCTTATATTATAACATATTCTGTTACCCTTTGCCAGATGGCGGGGCCGCACCGTATAGATATCTTTTTATTATAAGTTGGATGGAAAGCGCCGAGGCCCGCGCTCTCCATCCATGAAGGGGTCGCTTCAGCGCGCTGAATCATACCGGGCTTAAATCGTCGAGCAGGGATTTTTAGCTAATCCAAGACGGAGCTCTGAAGCCGGATCATTTGAGCATACCCGAGTATTTGGCGAATTTCAGCGCCGCCATGATCCCTATCAAGGCGAGGAAAAGCTTGAAATATATATCCTCCCCTTCCACCAGCGCTAAGACTATAAACCACAGGGATAAAGCCCCGCTCACATAAACTGAGGCGGGGCTTTCCCTTAGCTTCCTCATAATCAACGCCAGGGGAATAAAGACCACTATTAAAACCAGTGGAATCAGATCTACCATCGAATCTCCCCCTTTCAGCAAAGCGCGGAGTCTTCAGAGTAATGACAATAGGCCAGGTAAGCGCAAAACAGGTACAGTATCAGATTTCCTCCTGAACTGACCGCGCAGAGCACCAGTGTGGTGACGTACTTGATATAGTCCAGCCCGCTGATTCCGACCAGGCCTCTGCCCGGGGTAGCCGAAATATCCTCGTTTATATGCCTCCACTTGGTATCCCACATTGAAGCGAACTCTTCGGCGTCACAGCTCAGGCAGTCCGATAGATCGTTTTCCGCTACGGTGCGGTCGACATCGGGGTACCGCCGGCGGATAGACTCGGCCAGGACGGTTATCCTTCTTCTTAAAACCTCCGCTTCACTCTCTTCTATTCCCAGCGCCCCCACGGCGTCTTCTTCTGTCCTCAGCGCCTTTTTGAAATCCTGTCCACTCAGGCCTCTCGCTCTGGCCGCTTCTGCCAGCCGGTCCCTGATTCCTTCCAACTCAGCCACCTCGGGAGCTTTAATAATCTCAAATCCCCCGGAATGGTCTTCGGTGAATCCCTCCTCCCCCCTGCTTTGAGCCTTTGTTATGCTATCACTCTCCGTGCACGAATAAAACATCAAAGACGAAAAGGCCACCAGAACAAACATACAGATTATTCTTCTTGTCATTTCATAGACCTCCCTCGCCGGCCCCTGGGGTTCGAGTTTCGACCGCGTCATTTTCTGAATTCGGCTGATCAGCGCAGCAGCGAAACTCGCCCGCGCATAATCACCCTAAGTCGGCCTGAACACTAAACAGGGCCTGCTATGGCCGCCGATACTTGAAGACGGCCCTGAAAAACCAGATTCTGACAATTTATATCTTGAAAAAGACCCCTAATAGAAATGATTCGGTAGCACCATTCTCAACCTCCCCAGCATCACCCCCATACGCGCTGAAAATCATATATTACAATTTTAATGCCGGAACACTCCCTCTATCGCAAATCAGTAAGACCGGTGATTTTCGGGCTGTTGATAGTATTCTATAACCTCATATCACATAAGATAATAAGGCCAAAATTATTTTTATGATAATCTCCTGCCGGAAGAAAACCGCTTATTCTTATTCCTGCCCATGAACGGAAGGCGCGTTCGACCATGAACGGGTTGTAAACACAGATCAGGCGAAGCGCAGCCCTAAGTTCAGTGTTCGCAATTAGTTATCGTCTTGAATGCTATGTCTGGAAAGTTTTACGGATAGAAACAGCCATCCATCTTTGTGATGGATAGGATTGCGCCAATAGTAACTCACGGGCCAACGACCGCTTCGATTACTTGTAGATTCCCTTTATTCCACCCCAGGATGAGTTTTCAGCGTCGATCATCGCATCGTGGGAAAATGCCGTAAAGCATTCGCCCCCGTTGTGGATTCCGTTATAGTCTTCGTCGGCGAACGCCCAGATATGGACTCCGTAGCATCCAGACCAGTAGATATCCACGGTCAGGTAATCCGAATAGTTGTTACCGTTTTCGGTCGGACTCGATACAACCAGGTCCCCCAGGGGATAAACGTTTCCCTCCAGCGGTTCCCCGTTGACCAGAATAATCGGAGAACAACCCTCCGGAAGAACATCGTCGAATACCAGAAGAACATTCTGGTAGGTTGTCGGTGATTGGGAAAACCCGTCCACATAGATGGTAAATTCAGTGCTGACGAAGGCATAGCCTTCATTGCCGTCCGTGGAAGGTTCAAAACCTATTAGATTAGGCGCCTGATAGATACTGTGGTCGATCTCGCCGCTTCCGACTTCCAGGAGCACCTCGCCCCCCCGGTCATAATCAGGGTCGTAAAGCGGATCTCCCGGTCCCACGGTATAATACTCAGAAGTATCATAATGGTAAATGCATGATACCCCGGGATATACCACAAGGCATGGGTCCGCGGCGGCGCTCACCGTCAAAACGAGAGACGCTGAAAGAAAGAGGATTAAAACAGCGAGAGACCGGCAAGACTTTACAAACATGTCAGTTAACACCCCTCCGGGTTTTTTACTCCCGATTTCTATTAAGAAGAAAACTCCTACCTACTTTGCAACATCAGGATTATAGCATGGAATCAGCTTTCAAGCAATACTTATAATATTATTAATGCGCCTCTGATGCTATTCTGAACTGAAGCATGGGCTAGTTAAAAGCCGGCTTCGGGGGGTCATTTGCCGTTTCGGCTATCCAGACCGGTGACCTCATCCCCGATAACCCTGTACTTTCCGTCAACGTAGGCCAAAAGTTTCAGTCCGCCAAGGTCTATTCCGCCGTTCGATACAAGCTCCGCGTCGCAGTTTTTGCACGCCACTTCCCCGAAAAAGATGTGGTGTACACCCAGAGGTTTGATCTCAACCAGCCGGCACTCGATGTTCAGAGGGCATTCACCCACCAGAGGGGCAGGCACTTTTTTGCCGGGAACAGGAGTAAGACCGGATTCTGCGAACTTATCCACATCCCTTCCGGAAACGGTTCCACAGAGGTTTACCTGGCCGGCCATGTCAGCGGTGGGAATATTTACCGTGAAACAGCCGCTCTCCTCGATCATCCTGTAGGAATACCTTTCAGGACGGATCGAAACACTGATTATCTCAGGGTCGGAACAACCAACTCCGCACCACGCGATAGTAATCAGGTTCCTTCCCAGTTCTTCATGGAAAGAACCAACCAGGACCACCGGAACCGGAGCCATCGGGGCTCCGCCTGAGAAAACAGTTTTTTCCATATGGTAACAACTTTCTTTTTAATTGAAGGGCCGGCCGGGCCTAGAACCTGTCAGCCGCACCTGGAAAATCCACATTCACGGCACACCGCGCATCCACTCTCATGCTCCATTATTCCACCGCATTCCGGGCAGAAGCCGGCTACCTGCTCAAGGACTCCGGCTGATATCTTCTCAACCTTTTCACCCGCCGGGGTCTCCACCTCCAACAGATATCTTTCGATCGCTTTCGCGATAGCGTCGCTGCATGAGAGTATCATTCCTCCACTTTCCCAGCCCGGATTGGGACACCTTATTCCTCTCAACTGTTTTACTATCTGGTTAGGGTCCATCCCCGCCCTGAGGGCCAGCGAAATAAGCCTGCTTATCGCTTCGGACTGAGAAGCGCTGCATCCCCCCGCTTTCCCCATTTGGGAGAATACTTCAAAGGGCCCGTACTCGTCGTGATTTATGGTGACGTAAAGATTGCCGCAGCCGGTAGTCATCTTCCAGGTCTTTCCCATGGTCACTTCGGGCCTGGGTCTGGGTTTCAGAAGCTCTCCCGTCTCTCTTCTTTCAGCTTCCTCCTCCTGCCTGTTGACCTTACCGATATTGAGCACCTGCTCTTCTCTGCTGCCGTCCCGGTATATCGTTACTCCCTTGCATCCAAGCTGGTAGGCATTACGGTAAACCTTCTCCACGTCCCCCGTTTCAGCGGAGTTATGAAAATTGACTGTCTTGGAAACGGCATTATCGGTGTACTTCTGAAAAGCCCCCTGAATCCTGATATGCCAATCCGGGTCGATGTCGTGAGCGGTGACGAAAATCCTTCTCCAATGCTCCGGAATCTCCTCTATTCCAGTGACGGAGCCCTGGGCGGCTATTTTCTTCATCAGCTCTTCACTGTAAAAACCTTCCTCCTTGGCTATCTTCTCGAAGACCGGGTTGACCTCGACCAGCTCGTCGTTATCCATGACATTACGGATATAGGCTACCGCGAAAATCGGCTCCACTCCGCTGGAGCATCCAGCAATTATACTCAGAGTGCCGGTGGGCGCGATAGTTGTGACTGTTGCATTCCTGATCCTCAACGCTGGAAACTTGGGCTCATCTTCAGCCGCCTTCGCCTTTCTTCTTACGGACCTCTCGTAGGCGCTGCCCCTGAAATTGGGAAAAGTCCCCCGCTCTGAGGCCAGTTCTTCACTGGCCTTCCTGGCCTCTCTCTGAATGAAGCCCATGACCTCCTCGGCGACTTCCAGAGCCTCCTCCGAATCGTAGGGTATTCCCAGAGAGATGAGCATATCGGCGAAACCCATTACTCCCAGGCCGATTTTGCGGTTGTTAAGAGTCATATCGCGAATCTTCTTCAGGGGATACCTGTTGACGTCTATCACATCGTCCAGGAATCTGACCGCCTTAGCGGTGATGACTCCCATCTTTTCAAAATCGATCTTCTTCTTTCCATTCTCATCCCTGATCATGTGCGAGAGGTTTATCGACCCCAGATTGCAGGATTCATAGGGAAGTAGTGGCTGTTCCCCGCAGGGATTCGTGCTCTCGATCCTTCCCACGTGGGGAGTGGGATTATCCCTGTTGATCCTGTCCAGAAAGACGATTCCCGGTTCCCCGTTTCTCCAGGCCAGCTCCACTATCATCTGGAAAACACGTCTGGCGGACATCTTGTCCACCACCGTTCCCCCGTGCGGGTTTACCAGCTCGTAATCGCGGTCTTCCTCCACCGCGTTCATGAATTCCTCGGTGACCCCCACCGAAATATTGAAATTGTTCAGCTTGTCGTTATGTTTCTTGGCGGTGATGAAATCGAGGATGTCCGGATGGTCTACCCTGAGAATAGCCATGTTCGCTCCCCGCCTGGTGCCACCCTGCTTTACCGTCTCCGTAGCGGCGTCGAATACGGTCATGAAAGATATGGGACCGCTGGAAACGCCCTTGGTCGTGTTGACCACATCGTTCTTGGGCCTGATCCGCGAGAATGAAAAACCAGTGCCGCCGCCGCTTTTGTGTATCAACGCGGTCTGCTTTATGGTTTCGAATATACTCTCCATGGAATCTTCTATGGGAAGGACAAAACATGCTGAAAGCTGCTGAAGCTTGGCCCCCGCGTTCATCAGGGTCGGAGAGTTGGGCAAAAAATCCAGGGAAGTCATCATCTGGTAAAAATCATTTTCCCATTTCAGCCTCTCCCTTCCACCGTACTTATCCTCTGCCGACGCTATATTCGCGGCGACCCTTTCGAACATTCCTTCCGGGTCCTCGGTCAACTCGCCGTTTACGTCTTTCTGAAGATAACGCTTTCTGAGAACCCTGAGCGCATTCTCACTCACCATTGGCTCAACCCTTTCCCGGGACATCCTAACCTCCCCTGAATCAACAAATTACCGGCTCAATTATATTATAACTTCTTATTCGAATTTGCGCAATATCTTGTGGCCTGAAGAATAGTACACCCCAGATATTGTGCAGTCAACACAGAAAATAAAAAAAATCAGAAACTATTATAAAAGAGGAGGTTACGGCTTAAATGCAGTGGGCCGGAGAAGGGATCTACGAAAAAGCCGATCAAAAAGAACCAGCCTCCATCGGATTACGGACAGAATTATACGATGTCCCCTATTTTCTAGCGGCCATAAGGGCGGTTATGTTATCTTTTCCCCCCCTTTTCAGCGCCAGCTTGATGAGATATTTCACCGCTTCAGCGGGTTCAGCGCCCCTGGCCGCCGCAGCGATATCTTCGGGTGGTATCACGGAGTAGAGGCCGTCTGAGCAAAGAAATATCGACTCACCTCTTTTACAGGCCAGGTTTCTAATAAGATCGACCTTGACCTCCCCCCTAACCCCCAGCGACCTGGTCATCACTCTTCTCTTCGACCTCGGCCGGAAATCACCTGAAATATCCGAAGAGCTCCTTGATCCAGCTTCATAGCTGTGGTCCTCGGTCAACTGAACGGCGCCGCGCCGGCCCAGCTTGTATGCTCTGGAATCACCGACATGCGCCAGGTGAACAACATTTTCGAAAAGAACCGCCGCCGTGCAGGTTGTACCCGCCTTGACCTCGATCCCCTCCCCGACGTGTTCGAATACCTTTTTATTCCCCTTCACGAAAGCCTGGTTAAGGCTTCCGGCGGGATCATCCCCATCACAGGCGAAATAGGCTTCCCCTATCGCGTCGACTATGGTCCTGCTGGCCCGCGCACCCCTCAGCAGCCCTCCCATTCCGTCTGCCACAGCCACCAGTAGGCCTTTTCTCAACATCAGGTCTTCCGTCTCAGGCTCGAATATGCCGTAGTAATCTTCGTTACGCTCCTTCAATTTACCCCGGTCGCTCCCGGCGGATAAAAGATAATGAGTTGTTTCGCCTTCATAGCTGTTCATAGTTCTCCCACCACCGGCCATCTTCCGGGAAGTCTCATCCTGAGCAGTTTCAACCGGTTCAATTCATAACCATCAGGTATCCAGCTTCTGAGAGTAGCCTCCTCCGCTTGATTCGGGGTCAGCCTCTCAAAACCAAAATCGATGAAAAACGGATCGGCCTCACCGCCGCTCAAAACAAAGATCCTGTCACAGCGGCCTGAATAATAAGCCATTACCCTGTTCACCAGGCCGACCCCCAAACCTTTCTGCCTTTCTTCCTCAGCGACCACCACAAAATGAATGACACCGCTCTTCTCGATACGGCCTGAGCATATGGCGCCGCTCACTTTTCCTCCCCTTCCCAACCGGACGAATACCTCCCCCTCTTCCCGCCACCTCCACAGAAGCCTCTCCTTTGACAGCAGATCGGTGATTCTCATGCTCAATCTGGAATTCATCCTGGTTACTTTGAGAATATCTCCAGGCATATGACTCCTCCGGGGCGGCCGTTTCAACCATAATATGCAAAAATGCTTCCACGCTCTGCGGATTTTCTTGCGGAGCGGCCGGATAACTGATAATCTTCGCTGAAGTTTACACGGCATAAGCCTTAAAATTCAACAGTTAAAGAGCTATTGCAACTTTTTCGCCGAGTCGGGGGAGAATTTCAAGGAAACTGGCGGATATTGATCGAAAAAAGAATTTTATGAAAGCGGGTCTGGATAATGGAAGATAACCGAAAGAAAGAAAAAAGGGCCAAGCTGACCGGATTGCTTGCAGAGAGCGACGCGGTCATTTTCGATTTCGATAACGTGATCGTGGACTCCGAACCTTACCACTTCAGAGCCTACCAGAAGGTATTCGCGGAAGAGGGGCACACCCTGGACCGTGAAGAATATTGGATGGAGTGGACATTCAGGGGAGGAGGGGCGGAAGGTGAGATCAGGCGGCATAAGCTCGATCTGGACCCCGACTACGTAAGAAGCAAGAAGGATCCGGTGTACTCAGGTTTCTGCGACGGCGGGGATATAAGAGTCTATCCTGAGGCCCGCGATATCATCCGTTTGCTGAGGCGAATGGGATTTATTCTCGCTATAGCTTCCGGTTCCTACACCAGGGATATCATGTCGATAATCAGAAGAAACGGCATGGAGGATTATTTCGACGCCTTCGTAGGAAAAGACCTGGTATCAAATACAAAGCCGCATCCGGACACTTACATCCAGGCGGCCCGCCGCCTGGAGACGCCCCCCTCCCGGTGCCTGGCCGTGGAAGACGCGGCAAAAGGAATAATCAGCGCTCACCGGGCGGGCATGCTGGTGGTAGCTGTCGAAACGGAAATAACCAGGGGATTCGACCTCGAAGAAGCTGATATTACCTTCTCCAGCCTGAAGGAATTCGCCCAGGCGCTTGCCGATCTACCCGGAAAGCCCGCCGGATAATCTTTCGCAGCCAAAGTCCAGTGAATAATGACCGGGCGTTGACGGATCTTTCCGGTAACAAGCGGACCGCGTCTTTTTCATTACAGAATCCCGGGAAAGTAAAACCCGGGTTATTTTACGTTTCCTGCATTAAAGGATACCGCTCTCACTTTAATTGCTATTAAAAAGATCGCAGATATTTCAATGGAAATAAGATCTGTCACTGAGAATTGTTCATTCCCTTGAGAGCTCCCCAGGATGTTCTCTCAACGTCGATCTGATATTCTACCATGGTGGTATCGGTCGCCTCGCATTCGACGAAAGAACTTCTTAAAATCTTGTCACCCGGTCCCTCAGTGATCGAAAACGCCGTGTAATAGAGGACAGTCCCCAGAGGAGGATTGGTATGGAAGTAATACTGCTCCTGACCGGGAAGACTCTCCATGGTGATGACCAGCTCGCCGTCATCATAGCCCTGGGGAAAGTGGTCCAGGCTGTAACGTATCATTGTATGGTCCCCGCTTCCCGCCATCCAGGTCAGCATCGCGGAATTTCCGTAGCCCCTTCGAGCCTCGAAATCCATTACGGCCATATTCGGCTCTTCGCATATGGGGTCCTGGCAGGTATACATGTAGCTTGTCCCGACGTACCCGCCGTAATGGGGCGAAAACAGATGATGCTCCCCGCCCCGGATATCTATAGCGGCCATCCTGTCATAGGCTGAATTCTTATTGAAGGCTATCCAGATCGGATCGTACCGGCCGGAGGGTATTATATAAGCGTAACCGATCAGCGCGGGGCCGCATACCGGCATGCCGGCATCCACCTTGAGACTCATCCGGTAGACCCCCGACACCTTCTCCTTGCTCTGGGAAATTATATTGAAACCGCTCTGGGGCGAGAACGAAGCTATCGAATCACACGACTCGACCGAGAAGTACAGTCTCATGACTCCTTCGTGGCCGTTATAAAAATAAATAGGCACTTCTATGGGAGATTCTCCCGCGGTCATGCTTGTGCTGCAGACAATATCTTCCGGTATCATCGCTTCGTCACCGAAATGAACCGCGAGTCTGACAATATAATCGTATCTGATTATCTCCGGATCAATATTTAGTGGCCCGTAGCATTGGGCGTATAACTGCCCACCTATCATTAAGGCCGGGGCGATAATGAGAATTAGAAGTATGAAGATTTCAGTCTTCGTCATAGATGCCAAAGCGCCACTCCTTAGATGTTCTTTTCCGGTCGACGAAGTCCAGAAGGAATTTACACCTATCGTGGATAATTATCACATATTTGGGATCAAATGTCAATTTATTTGAAAAATGAGAGTTTTTCAGCCGCTCCGCTTTATAATCATCAACGTAATGTCGTCCGACTGCTGAACCGGCCCGGCGAAATCTCCGACCGCCGAGACTATCTCGCTGGATATACGCTCCGCGCTCCCCTTTAGGTTCTCGATTATCAGGTTTTTGAGCCTGCTTTCGCCGAATTGCTCCTCTTCACGGTTGAAAGCCTCAGTTACGCCGTCTGAGAATATCACCAGGACATCCCCTTTATCCATGCGCGTTTCCCCACTGCTATATGGAACACCTTCCACCGCTCCAAGCACCAGCCCGCCCTCCATAAGTTTCTCGGTCACACCGCTTCGCCTGAAAAGCATGGGATAGTTATGCCCGGCGTTGCAATAGGTGATCGTATGAGTCGACTGGTTAAGTTTCCCGAGAAACAGAGTCACGAATTTATCCTCATTGGTGCTTCTGTAAAGAAGCTCGTTGGCCCTTTTTATACATTCGAGGGGGTCGAGGAGATTTGCGACCTGGCCCCTCAGGGTAGCCTGGATATTGGCCATAAGAAGGGCTGCGGGAATGCCTTTACCCACCACATCTCCCACGCAGAAGGTAAAATCATCGCCGCAGTCCGTTATAAAGTCGAAGTAGTCGCCTCCCACCGTCCTCGCAGGTATGCTTTTGCCGAAAATGTCATAACCTCGAATTTTTGGACAACCCTTCGGCAGAAGGTCCATCTGTATATTGTAGGCCAGGTTCATCTCTTCCTGCATGATCTTGAGTTGTTTTTCTTCCTCGTACAACCGGGCGTTCTCTATGACCTGGGCGGACTGGGAGGCTATTATAGCGAGAAGCTTCTTGTTTTCTTCCGAGAAGTTCTCGCCCGATTTCTTATTGAAGACATTTATACTTCCTATCAGCGATCCTTTAAGGATCAGGGGAACGCTGAGCATCGATCTTACCGGATAATCTTCAGTCATTTCGACATGGAAACGCCGGTCGTTTCTGAGATCGTTGGTGACCAGAGGTCTTCTGTTCTTGAGCATCCATCCGGTGAGCTGCTCATCCAATCTGCATGGCATGACCTCTCTGGATGTATCCGCTCTTCTTATGAATGTCCTAAGAGGCGTATCGGGTTCATCCTCGCTTAAAAGGGTCACGGTGCACTGCTCTACCCTGAGATGCGTTACGCATTTTTTGACGATAAGATCTATCACCTCATTGAGAGAGGAAACCGAACTTATGGCGGTGGCTATATCGTTTAATATGGCCAGCTCCGCCACGGCCTCCTTCAGGCGGAGGTTCTCCCTGGCGAGTTCTTCCTTGAAATCCCTGCCTTTACCTTCTATCACGCTTAAGCCCCTTTTGAAAGATGATACAGCTTCTATCTCACGCGTGTCAATATACTGGTTCGTTCTTAAGAAGTAACACGGGACTCACGGTTCAGGCCCGGCTCGGGCCGCGGCCCCGATTATTCCCTGTTTTCCCTTCTTTTTCTAAGCCTTTTCCAGTACTGAAGCCGTTTCAGGATCTCCCGCTCGAATCCCCTTCTGACAGGTCTGTAATATCTGCTTCCCTCCAGCCCTTTCGGAAAGTACTCTTGGTCCACCACGGCTTCGGGGTCTTCGTGAGGATAACGGTATCCTCTCCCATAACCGATTTCTCTCATAAGAGAGGTGGGGGCGTTCCTGACCCACAGGGGAACCGGAAGCGGGCCGCGCTTCACCGCGTCGCCGGCAGCCTCGGAATATGCTTTGTAGATGGCGTTGCTCTTGGGGGCCAGGGCCAGGTAGGCGACCGCCTGGGCAAGAGCCAGCTTGCATTCGGGAATGCCCAGAAGGCGAGTCGCCTCCATTGCGTCCAGAGCCAGCTGAAGGGCTTGAGGATCCGCGTTTCCGATATCTTCGGACGCGAACCTTACCACTCTTCTCGCAACGTAAAGGGGGTCTTCACCCGCCTCCAGCATTCTCGCCAGCCAGTAAAGTGATGCGTCCGGATCCCCACCCCTCATGCTCTTGTGCAGAGCTGAGATGAGGTTATAGTGAAGCTCTCCGCCCTTGTCGTGAACCAGGCTTCTCTTCTGAAGGGAGTCTTCAATAACATCTCGGGAAAGAACCACCCCTTTGGACGATTCCCTGAAAGATTCTACCGCCATCTCCAGCGCGTTCAGGGCGGTTCTGGCATCTCCCTGGGAGAGGGACACCAGATAGTCCAGGTCCTGTTCCGATATCTTGACCTCGATCCCGCCGAATCCCCTTTCAACATCGTTCAGCGCGTTCCTGACTATCCGCCTTATATCTTCATCGGAAAGCGGCTCCAGAACGAAGACCCTGCACCTGGACAGAAGCGGCGATATCACTTCGAAGCTGGGGTTCTCGGTGGTGGCTCCTATTAAAATGATGATCCCCTTCTCCACGTGGGGTAAAAAGGCGTCCTGCTGGGCTTTGTTGAAACGGTGGATCTCATCGACGAACAGTATGGTCCTGAGCCCCTCGAACTTGAGGCGCGAACCCGCCTCTGCTATGATCTTCCTGACTTCCGCGATACCGGAAGTAACGGCGGAGAAGAAAACAAATTCAGCATCTACCGCCCTGGATATGAGATGAGCCAGGGTGGTTTTTCCGCATCCCGGAGGCCCCCAGAATATAAGAGATGATTCCAGACTCCCCTTCTCCAGAATCCTGCGAAGTATCCTGCCCTCGCCCATAATATTTTTCTGGCCCATAAAACCGCTTAGTTCCCCGGGCCTCATTCTTTCCGCCAATGGCGGCCTTGTCTCTCTTTCGAAAAGATCATCCATAGCGCGCAACTAATCGGCCGGCAAATCCACCGGAAAGCCGGCTTTCCTTTTACTCCCGAGGATAAAACAGTTGGCGGGCCGGTTATCTATATTGAGAACTATCAGGAATAATCGGGGGTTTTATCGAAGAAATGTTCCGTTCTGAGAAATCTTATGGTGCCCGATTTGCTCCTTAAGACCATGCTGTGGGTCAAAGCGCCTCCCGGCCTGAATATGGTTCCCTTTAAGAAAGGGCTTAGAGAAACGCCTGTTGCCGCGAACATAATATTCTCTCCGATTACCAGCTGATTGGAATCATGAATCTTTTCGAAAATCTGGGGGGGGAGTTCCCCGCCGGATTTCTTTCCACTGGTTTTAAGACGGCCCTTCTCGCCTAGATAGAAATCATCATTCTTGTGCTTAATGGAAAATGTGTCGTTATTTTCCAGTTCTATTTCATCGAGAGGGAGATACCGGGCCTGAAGGCCCCCGCCGATACAGATAAGGGCCGCCGCCGCGATCATTATCTGCGCTGAATTTCCCGTTCCCATAACCACGTCGATACCGGTACCTGGAATCCCCGTCGCAATGGCGGCGGGAAGATCACCCTCGTCAAGTATCACTATCCTGGCTCCGGTCTGCCTTACCTCCTCGATTAGTTTCTGGTGCCTTTTTCTTTTGATAACAGCCACGGCCAGATCCTCCACATACTCCCTCTTGGCCTCGGCGATTCTGACCAGGTTATTGAAAACCGATTCGCGAAGGTCAACCGCGTCGACCGATTCATGTCCCACTGCTATCAATTCCATCAGGGGTGAGGGATATTCCTGGAAGGTCCCTTCGGGGCCTATGGCGATTGCGGAAATCGCGTTGGGGAGGCCGTTGGCGAGGGATTCCCTGCAGTCAAGGGCGTCCAGGGCTATATCGACCTTGGTGTCTCCACCGCTCCCTATCGAAGAACCGGGGAAAAGGGTTGCGTTCTCGGTATCGGGATTTTCCCCTATAATCACTTCCCCGTCCATCTTGACGCTTTTCATGGCCAGTTCCATGGCCGAAACAGCCGCTCTGTCAGCTCCTAGAGGGTCTCCCTTGCCTAGGAATCTCGCCGCGGCCAGGGCCGCCGCTTCCGTAACCCTTACCATTTCCAGGGCCAGGTTTCTATCCACCCTTACTACTCCTCTCCTCTTTCAAGATCGATCCGGTCCCGCAGGACTTCTGGCTCGTCGCCTTCCTTGTCCCGGTCACGCTTCTCCAGTACCAGCTCGTTCAACTGCCTGGCTATCTGATACTGGTGAAAGGCCAGGATGATCGGAATCACCAGATAAGCCAACCCCAGAGTCAGAGGGACCACGAACAGCTGTAAAACAAAAGTGAGCCAGAACCAGTTCCACTGCTCCAGATAGATATATCCCACCGGACCGAGGAAAATCCATCCCAGGAAAAAACCCAGGGAGGCGGCCGCGCCCGGATTCTTTGTCTCGCCGGGAACCTTAAGCCTGGTCAGCTTCCGTCCCTTGGCGGCAAGCTCGGACTCGACAGGCTCATACTGCTCGCCCCCGCAAAAAGGACAGGATTTTTCCTCTTCACCGATCTCTTTTCCGCAATACCTGCAATACATGATGCACCTTCCTGTCCGAAACCATCTATCAATACGGCCTCGGAAGCAGGTTTGTTTCAGGTTGAATTTGAAGTTTAAAGGTCATTTAAACCAATTACAATGATTTATTTCGATTCCCCTTTTTTTACTGATTCGGAATCCATCGCTGCCCTGATACGCCTTATGTTTTCAGCGGCCGTAACGTTATCCGGCTCTAATTCCAGAACCTTTTCCAGCGCCCTGAGAGCTTCTTCCAGCTGTCCCCTGCCACCGTAGATCACCGAGATGTTTATCAGGGCCGTAACCCAGCCGGGGCGCTTGTCCAAAGCCATCTTTTCATACTGGAGGGCCCTGTCCGAATCTCCCAGCCGCATGTAACACATCGCGATCCTATCAAGCACCTCGGCACTTTGCGGCAATGAGAAATAGATGTTCAGGGCTCCTTCGAAATCCTTCTCCTGGAACAGGACATCCCCGAGTATCTTTCTGAGGCGGGGGGCGGAATCATCTCCAGCTTTTGCAACCAGAAACTCCTCGGCCTCCTTGAACCTTCCAGCCCTCTTGAGAGCGAGGCCCAGTTTAAACGCGATCTCTCCGTCATCCTCCGCCGTTTTCATGGATTTATAGAAAAAATCGGCCGCTTTTCCAGGCATTCCCCCTTCCAAAAGGGCGTCGCCTATCATCTCGCAGAGCTTAGGATCAAGCCCTTCGATCTCGAGAAGATAATTGAGAAGATCTTCCTCCGAGGAAGGATCCTCTCTTACGGCGAGTAATGCCTGAAGACCCATAAGGTGTTTATCAGAAGGAGCTGTTTCCAGGCCTTCAGCGACCTCCCGAAGAGCTTCCTCCTCTTTTCCCAGCTTTATGCAGGCAACCGCCAGATCCCGGTTTACCTCTGTCAGCTCGCGGCCCTTGCAGAATCTCTTAGCTTCCCTGAATTCGGTCAAGGCTCTTCCCACCCGGTCCATCTTCATCAAAACAACCGCGAAGGAGTGGTGGTACCAGCAGTTTTCGTAGTCGGCAAGAATAGCCTTCTCAAAAAGGCTGACCGCTTCTTCACCCCTTCCCATCATTCCCAGGGCGTAACCCTTCTGTGCGGCCAGTCTGGAATCCGGATCGCTCCCCGCGGAAACGCTGTCGATGAAAGCAACCGCATCTGCGTAATCGCCTCCCCGCAGAAATCCGATTATCCGCCTGTCCAGAGAATTCCTTCGAGGAGTCCAGCCATCTTCCATAAAGCCGCTTGGGCCGCCACCCGGCGAGGAACATCCCGCAACCAGAAACGTCCATAAGACAAAAGCCAGAGTAACTCTGATCTCTCTCATCGAAATATATGGCAACAAAAGAAAATCTACCTGTGAAGCCAGTTCAGAATCCTGTGCCTGATCTTACCGAGGTATATATTGATGGGGTGGCTCCTGTCAAGAGCATTAAGGACCGGATTTCTTCTTATCCCCATACCCGATAGCTCCAGAGCGGCCGCGGCGTCCGTCTGGTCCATCCTGTAGGCCCTGAGAAACATGTCCCTGGCCTCCCTCTTTCTACCCTCTTCCAGAAGTACACGGCCCAGGTTGACATAGACTACCGGCTCGGAGGAAGAGATCTTGACCGCCCTGGCGCATGACGACCTGCCTTTCCGGGGGCAGCCCTCCATGGCAAGGCATAGACCCAGATAGGAAAGGTAGGTGGGGTTGGCAGGAGCGATCTTTACCGCCTTTTCAAGGTAACTCCTTCCACTGCGGTAATTTCCCCTTTTTATGCTTTCCCTCGCTTTAATGAAGAGGTCTCTTGATTCGAAAGTCTCGTTCTCCTTTAAAGTCTGCTGGGTGACCATCGACCACTCCAATCTTTAGAAATCCTATGGCGGGCGGTTACCGCCGAGCGGGTAATTAAACAGAAATTCAACCGGTGCGGCGGCATATGCAATTTATACTGCGGCCCAAAGTCCGTTCTGCTCCGTGAATAAACTAGCAATAATCATTCCTTGGTAATATTCACCGGCCGGAAAGGTTTGAAAGGATTAAAGATTATCCGGTCTCATCCAGCCTGCAGAGCCTCTCGTACATCGGCCTGGTTACCGTCAGAGAAAGAATATTCCGGGGCAGGTGACGCCTCATCGCTATATCGGTGCTTCCAACCAGGGCCTGTGGCTTGTCAAGGTCTTTAAAAAGGGATACCAGCATGCTGCATCCGGAACCGAAGGGAGCTATGACCGGTTCCACATCCTCCGGGGAACTGTGGTACTGCGCCCCGGTCATAAGGGCGCTGAGCTGATCCGGGTTTACAAAAAACGTCACGAAAATGCTCTTTCCTTCCATCCAGTCACGGTAACTGGAGAAAATGCATTGCCGGGGGTTGACTAAAGGCTCGAAGGGCTTGGTTTCCAACGCGTCATAAAGACCTACCAGCCGATTGGTGATTCCGGTTTTCTCCAAAAGCAGAGAGGGGTCGGGATTCATTGCCGCTCCTTTGTTTTGTTTCAGTCCATCTATACTTCCAGTTCGGTGTTATAATAATACCCGCGGGTTGTCTTTTTTAAATGGAGTTCGGGCGTTTCAGGCGATCCTGAACATACCCGCCCCCTCCAAATCTCCTTCTTCCGCCGTAAATCCGCCGGGCTTAACGATATTTGTACGTGAGAGAAAATACCGCGTAGTGAAGCCAGGCGAAATTATAGACCTCGTCCACATCAGCTCCACCCTCCAAAGTCCGGTAACCCGCTGAGAGAAACAGTCTGCGGTTAAGGCGGTAGCCCAGCTTCAGGGAAAAATCGACCGCCCGCCCCGGTCCTCCGGCCAGAGCGTCGAGATCCGCGGCTATATTCCAGGCGGGCGACAGCTTCATATCTGCAGCGATATGAAGCAGGGGGACAAAACCGAGATCGGTCTTACTGCTGGAGGTCCCCGGCCTGCTCAGTTCTATTTTGGCGTCGCGTATCTTGGCGGTGAAACCGACTCTCCAGGTAGTTCTCTCCCCGCGGTGGAAAGCGTAACGGTATGACAGGCGCCATGAATTGAACTTGTATGTCGCGTCCAGGGGCGCGCCGCCGGCAAAATCCTCCCCCTCGAAGGAGATCTCTTCAGACGGTTTTATCTGTTCTGTAACCGAAAACGGGGCCAGCAGCAGCCTCAAACCATGCCTCTCGTTGATATTCCACGTTAAATAAACGCGGCCGGCCGGATAGGGCCCCTTGCCCGCCAGATCGACCAGCGAGAAACGGGTCCCTTTGTCGCTATTCGGTATCTGGACGTCATTTACCGTCTGCCATAACATCCCGCCTTCCATCTCTATCTCAAAGGCCGGGACGGCGCCGTGTTCCGGCTGAGCGGCTTCCGCGCCCCACGCCAGAGTCGATCCGATAAGAATCATAGTGATGATCAGTTTCATCTTCCGCCTTTCTTTAAAGAAGCTGTTCTGGCCTTATCCGGCCCTTAAGAACCAGGGTGATTCAATGAAAACCCTTGCTCGCTGTATGCACCGCCACCGCCCCCATGGTCATTCTCCGGTAGGTTACCTGTTCAAAACCCGAAGACCTGAGTATCTCGGCCAGTTCTTCCGGGCCGTAAAATCTCGGTATCGTCCGAGACAGATAGGCGTATCCCGTTTTGGAACCGGAAAA
Organism: uncultured bacterium; assembly: GCA_964488475.1. Lineage (GTDB taxonomy): Bacteria > Krumholzibacteriota > Krumholzibacteriia > Krumholzibacteriales > WJIX01 > CAZAUK01. Next base: position 109,660 of record CAZAUK010000008.1, on the reverse strand, counting down.
CAATGTTCCCACAGGTATAACCAAGAGCCTCACATAGAGGTGAAACAACCATCTCACCAAACCGGAATCCGGCTGCGACGTCTCAAGATTGACAAAACGCCCTCCCGGCCTCAGTACTCGGCGAAATTCCCGAAAAGTCCCCTCCAGCTTCTCTCTCCCCATGTTAATATTACGGGTCGAGAAGGAGATTACGGCCAGGTCGAATGTATTGTCGCTGAAGGGGAGACTGGCGACGTCGCTCAAGGTGAATGAAACCCGCTGCCCCCTCGATCTTTTTCGAGCCTTTTCCAGCATATGAATCGAGAAATCGGCGGCGTATATCCTGGTATCGCCATCAGCCAGCCGGTTAAGATTACGGGCCATGTCACCGGTACCTGTGCAGATATCCAGCCACCTGCCCCCACCCGCCGAAGCGGCGATTCGGGCCGCCCTGCGCCGCCAGCGGGTATCAAGTCCCAGAGTAAGCAGGTGATTGACCAGCTGGTAGGTTCCGTGGACCTCCCGGTATATCTTTCTCAGATTATCACGCATTCAACATTCATTCAAATAGCACGGCGCCAGGTTATTTTCTTTAAATCATTTATTAACAGCATAATATACTAACTTGACATCTCCTTGGGCAACCATATTTCCAAACAGTTTCCTGCGTCAACACTTGATTGTTGTAAAGAATAGTTCTCGCCGTAACCATCCCGGGGCCGCTCAAGATTCCCGCTCAAGATTCACGCAAGATGTTGACATTAGATAGGCTTTAATGTATAATTATTAGAAAATAACTCCTTTAGAATGAGCTTCTTTGGGATGAACAGCAAAAAGGAAGAGAGTTGTGAAACTAAGAAAATCATTGGGGATAATGCTCGCCTTCTCGGTGATGTGCGCGGCCGGAGGCGCTGAAGCTTCGATTCAGCTGGTAGGCGGATTCGAGGGCGTTACCTGCTACCCGGACGACCCTGAAAATAACATGACCCCCCTGGGAGACCACGATTGGGTAAAACTGGTCTATATAGATGAGCCGGGAGCCTCTCCTGATACTATAAACTTCAAATTTACCAGGGACAACGACTATTATCCCGAGCACTGGGGTTGGAGCTTTGTATACGGCTGGGGTATAGCCGAACTTGGTTACAGCCCGCCCAGCATCGTCGCCGTATTACCAGACAGCGGTTACTATTACTTTCATTTCAACGATTCGACCTACGCCTACTGCCTGGAGCGGCCCCAGGGTAAGATACATGGCGATCTGACCTCGGACCTGACCGGGGAGCTTCCCGAAGACGCCACCGTAACCCTGATGGATTCTGATCACCAGAATATATGCGGCTGCACTGAGTTTTGCGGTAAATCGTTCTGTTTCGACAACCTTCCGGAAGGCACCTACGCTCTTTACGCCACAGCTCCGGCTTATAATGACACCATGGTCACCGGAATCTCGCTGAGCGCCGGCGATTCGGTCCGGGTCGACATAAACCTGAACAGTAACACCGCCGTAGCGATCTCTTCGACCCAGTGCCGAAGAAACGAAAATGAGATAATCCTGACATGGACCACCGGATCCGATTGCTCAGGAGCCGGTTTCGACATATACAGAGGGGAAGAACCCCGCTTTTCCGAGAGCAGAAAAATCAATAAGGACCCTGTTTATTACACAACCGGCTACAGATACGTGGACACCGGGATAGACCCTTACAGTGATTACTACTATTACATAGTGGAAGCCGGAGATATCAGTGGCTCTATGTACGGGCCATTAGAATCAAAGGGGTCCACCCCCGAAGTGAAAGGCAAACTGGGACAGAACTATCCTAATCCATTTAACCCATCTACCACCATTCCATTCTTGGTCGGGGACCTGGGAGGGGGAGCCATGGTGACGGTATCGTTCTTCGATGTGGCGGGAAGAATGGTAGAAAGCCACGAACTCGGAATCAAACCTTCCGGCGAATATGAATTCGCATGGAACCCTTCATCGTCCGGTAAAAATGACATCCCTTCCGGTGTCTATTACTGCAGGTTGACTATCGGTAAAGAGAGTTACACCAGGAAGATGATTCTTCTCAGGTGATCCGGAGTCTCACCAAAACGGAAGATCGAGCCTTGAAAGGGATATACGTAAAGAATAAGGTGTTCCCGGCTCTGATAGCCTTTTTGCTGTATTCGGTATCGGCCCTTCTTCCAGCTCCTATTGCCGCCGAGCGTATCGACATCCATTCCACCGGAAACCGCATGCTCGAAATCGATTTCGAGGGACCGGTGTTCGAGGACCCCGGATATCAGGTCAAAGATCATTCTCTGATAAAAAAGGACGGACTTTTTCATATCTATTACATTCGGGGAAACGGCAAGACATTCGGCCACGCCACCTCTCCCGACCTGAGACACTGGACCATAGACCAGCCGGTTCTGGAAACGGGGCCCGAGGAATGGGACTCAAACTGGATCTGGGCTCCTCATGTGGTCCCCAGCTGCTGCGACCCCGGATACTACTATATGTACTACACCGGGGTGACACCGGAAGTTACCCAGAGAACCTGCCTCGCCTATACCACCGGAGACCTCAGAGACTGGATAAAGCCCCCCTTGATCATGTTCGAGCCATTTCACCCCGATACGTCCTGGGCCATGTGGCGGGAGGGGGAGTGGTCCAATCACCGGGACCCCTATTATTTCACTGACAACGGTACCAATTATATGCTGAACTCGGTCAACACCCTGGACGGCAAGGGAGCCATCGCCCTGGCCTTCAGCGACGGCTGTCTGGAGTGGGAAGACGCGGGGCCGCTCTACGTGCACGACAGCTGGCATATGCTGGAAAGCTCGTGCCTTATAAAACACGGGGGTAGATATCATCTTTTTTTCACCGAAGAGGCGGTGGGAGGAATCTCCTGGATGGGATCGGACTCGCTTCGGTCCGGCTGGGATATAGTGACCCGTATGATAATAGACGGCGGGCACGCCTGTGAACTTACCCCGGCCGGAACCGATAGCTATGTATTCAGCAGGCATTCCAGCTATTCGCTGCCCGGCGGGTCCACTATGTACACCGTGAGATTCGACACCCTGGGCTGGAACGGTGATTTTCCTCAGGTATTAAAGACCGATGTCCTTGATTCGATGTGGACCAGACTATGGGGGACAGCTTTTGACTGCCAGCCTGTTTACGGTAACACTTACTCCTACCGGGGTATAGATACCACCGAGATCGGATTCGAGGGAAATTGGTGGATCGGAACTTATGAAAGGTTCGAAGGACCGATATACGCCACTCCAGGCTCCATACAGGGAGACAGCGCCACAGGAGCGATACAGTCAGGAAATTTTGTGGTAAAGGGATTTTCAATGAGACTGCTGGTGGGAGGAGGTAATTACCCCGATTCATGCTATGTCGCGCTGTACGAAGCCGAAACCGGCGAAATAATTTACAGCGAGACCGGCAGAAACAGGGAATTGATGGATGAAAGGTTCTGGGATCTTGAGCCCTGGCGGGGCAGAAACGTATACCTGAAGATCGTCGACAGGGCGGTTGGGCATTTCGGGCACATAAACGTCGATGGTATCGAGGAGCGCGGCAGCCCGATCATTGTCATTCCCGACAGCGCAAGGGGAGGCCCCCCTCCCAAGGACATAGACCCGTTCAAGGAAGATCTGTCCGGCGGAGCGGAAACCGGACCTTCGCCCGGTATTTCGATAAAGAACTATCCAAATCCCTTCAACCCGGCTACAAACCTGGTGGTAAGAGCGCCCGGCGGCTCCGACCTACAATTAAAGATCTTCTCGGTATCAGGCAAGATGATAACTACCATTCCTCTCAGAGTGGGAAGCTCTGGAACAGCCCGGGTGGTCTGGAAGGGTGAAGACGAAAACGGAAATATGGTATCCTCCGGCGTATACAGTGCCGTAGTCTCCGGGCCCGGGATAAAGAGCGCCGGCGCCAAACTCGTTCTTCTGAGATAACCCTCTCCCTGGCCACACAACGCCCTGGTAAAAAAAAGATTTTTCTTCTTTGCCGCCGGTAACTTTAGTATCTTCAAAAATATGATAAAACGGATCTCAGTATATGTCACCCTGCTTCTTCTTCTGTCCTCCTCCCGGGCGGCAGCTTTCCAGAGCATAAAGGGAAAGGAGATCATCGGGTTCAGAATCGGAAGCGTTTTTAATACCGGCGCCCTCGACACCGCCTTCGGAAAGGGAAGCGAGATGGAATTTTATTTTATCGAAGGTCTCAGAGACTGGTTTGGAATCTCCGTCTCCCTCTCATCCCATAATTTCGGGGACTCCAAGCTTCCCGACAGGAGCTCTTTTTACGTGGAAGAGGGGGAAACAATCGAGCTTCAGATATATTCCATCACCGCGGGGTTTTTCGCATGCGGAAACCTCCCGGACGGCTTTAAGGTAAGCGCGGAAGCGGGGCCCGGGCTATACGCGGTCACACTTATCAAACCGGGAATCTTCGAACTGAGCCTTAACGACTACCAGCCGGGTCTGTACTCGGGCGCGGGGCTGAGCTACAGGATAGGTGAAAGCAGGCTCTGCCTGAATCTCAGCGCAAAATATCATTATATATTTTCCGGCTCAGGCGAAGAACACCCCATTTATGTATTCACCGACAGGGACAGAACTGGATTCTTTCAGATATGCGCGGGGATAACCCTGGCTACCGGAGGATAGATTCCGGCGCGCGAGAGCTGGCCGGAAAGGGGCGCCCTGACGGGCGTTTCGCAGGCGGCCAAAACAAAAGACGGGAGATTTAAGTGACTGAAAGGGAAGAACTTAAGAGAATACTTGCCTCACGGTCGGTTCTCAAGGGAGACTTTACCCTGGTTTCCGGTAAAAAGAGCAGCTACTACATAAATGGAAAGATGACCACCCTTTATTCCAAGGGACTTTATCTGGCATCTAAACTGATCCTTGACCGGCTCGACCCCGGCAGTTACGACGCCTTTGCCGGACCGGTAATAGGAGCTGACCCCATAATCGGGGCTCTGCTGACCCTTTCAGCTGAAAGAGGGCTGGATAAAGAAGGATTTCTTATAAGAAAAGAAGCCAAAGGCCATGGAACAAAAAGGATCGTGGAGGGAAACATCGAGGAAGGCGCCCGAACCTTGATCGTGGAAGACGTAATCACCACGGGAGGATCGCTTCTCAGGGCGGCCGACGCGGTTCAGGAAGAGGGCGGCAAGATAGCGGGAATATGCGTGATAGTGGACAGGGAAGAGGGAGGCCGGGAAAACATCGCCCGGGCCGGTTTCGAGCTGGCCGCCCTGTTCAGGGTGGGAGAACTTCTATAATATCATCTTTTTACAGTAACACTGTCCAAACCGGTCTTTCCCGCCGTCTTCTTGAGCAGTGTGTCTTCGCCGGCAATACTGAAAACCGAATCGGGAATATTCGAACCGCGCTCGATCGCCGGGGTAAAAGCCTCGCAGTATGAGGCCCCATCAAGGCTCCTGGTAACCCTGGCTGGAAAAGGAGCGTTTTCCACTTTTCTGTAATCTGCGTATTCTTCAGAATAGAGCAGATCATCATCCTGATTTCTCACTGAGATACCATTTATGATCCACCGCTTTGAATCGACCTTTACCGTAACATTGTTCTCGCCATCCCTGAAACCCAGCACGAAAAGGCCTTCCGGTTTGTCCAGAGTTTCAGATTCTGCTTTCCTTTCCGCCATCCATGAGATTATCATGGGGAAACGGTATTTTAAAAAGCGGTATTCCAGCCCGGGCCTGTTTATCCATCTTTCGGAACTTGACCAGGATGTAATTCCGTTTTCATCCCCTATCCAAACCCACTTCTCCACGGCTTCTCCTTTATCGACCCTGGCCATGGTCTGCTTGTAAGAGGTCCCCTCCTGAAAGACCGCCAGAGGATAGTTATTCACTATTTTACCGACCGGCAGTTCTTTCATGAATCCCCTGCCCGTAAATTTTCCTATCGAGTCTACTCCTTCTGAACCTCCATGTGCTTTGACAACCCTTTTTATTATTCTTTCCGGCCCGCCCCCGGGGCCTCCGCATCCTGCTGAACCGAAAGCGGAAAAGACAACGGATAAAAGTATCAAAACCAGCACAGGTCCAAATCGGCTACCCTGAAAATTCAATTCTTCCCCTTTCAATTAAACCAGGAATCTTAAACCGCGGACCGGCCTCACTGCCCCCGGCCCAGGACGGCATCTTCTAAAACCGTGAAAACTGCCGGGCGCGGCTTTCCCCCTCCGAAAACCCGTGAACGCAAGCGGCCGAAAAAGCGGCGGCGAATTCGATGTGCTGACGCTGTCCGGCGTTACCGTCACTACCCTATCTTCTGTTTTACAAGCTCCTTCTTGAGCTCCGATATGGCCTTGGTCGGATTAAGATCCTTGGGACAGGCTTCCACACAGTTGAAGATGGTGTGGCATCGCCAAAGGCCGTGTTTGTCATCCAGCGCTTCCATGTGCTCTGTGTGCCCCTCATCCCGCGAATCCGCCACGAACCTGTAAGCCTTGAGCATGGCGTGAGGCCCGATATATTTCTTGTCCGCCCAGAAGGACGGGCAGGAGGATGTACAGGCCCCGCACAGAATGCACTCGTACAGGCCGTCCAGCTTATCGCGCTCTTCCTGGCTCTGAAGGCGCTCCTGGTCGGTGGGAGGAGATGAGTTCGTTATCAGATACGGCTTGACCGCCATCAATCCCTCCTCTATCGGATCCATTTTGACGACCAGGTCCTTGATCACCTCCATACCGCGCATCGGCTCCACGGTTATGGTGTCGCTCTTCAGGGCCAGGGCCTGAGTCTCGCAGGCCAGCATGTTAACGCCGTTTATGGTCATCGCGCAGGAACCGCAGATTCCGCTCCGGCATGAGCGGCGGAAAGTAAGAGTCCCGTCCTGGCCCCATTTTATGTCATTCAGGCAATCCAGCACGGTGTGGCCCTTAGGTACTTCGACTTCATATTCCTGAACGAAGTGCCCCCGGCGCTCGTCGTCCGGATTGAAACGGTTTATTCTGAACTTGATCTTAGCCATTTCCGGGCCCTCCTTTAATATTTTCTTTCTTTCGGCTGGAATCTGGTTATAACCACCGGTTTGTAATCGAAATCTATCTTCCCGTCCCTTTTCCAGGCAAGGGTATGTTTAAGCCAATTGCCGTCATCCCTCTTGGGAAAATCGGTCCTGCTGTGAGCGCCTCTGCTCTCCTCCCTGTTAAGGGCTCCGGCGACTATAGTGTCGGCGAACTCGAGCATATGTCCCAGCTCCAGGGCTTCCATCAGGTCGAAATTGAACTTCTGGCTTCTGTCGTCGACCTTTATCTTGGCGAAGCGGTCTTTCAGTTCGTCCAGTTTGTCAGCCATCCTCTGAAGTTTCTCGCGGTCACGGAATATTCCGCAGTCCACCATCATCTTCTCCTGAAGTTCCTTACGGATCTCCGACACGTTCTCGGTACCCGAGGCGGAGATGAGATTCTCTATCTCCTCGATCGCTGCCTCAGCCGCGGAGGCGGGCAATTCCGGGAAATCCTCGGTCTCAGCCAGGAATCCGTCGATGGCGATTCCGGCCCTTCTTCCAAAGAGAGAAGCCTCCAGAAGTGAATTGGTTCCCAACCTGTTAGCGCCGTGCACGCTGACGCAGGCGCATTCACCGGCGGCGTAGAAGCCCACAACCGGCTTTTCCTTTCCGTCGGCGAGAACCTGGGCGTGCTTGTCGGTGGGAATCCCTCCCATGGAGTAATGAGCGGTGGGCTGAATCGGTATGGGATCCTTGATACAGTCAACGTGCAGGAACTTGTAGGCCAGCTCGTGTATCTGGGGAAGCTGTTTGAGTATCTTCTCCTCCCCCAGATGACGTATATCTATATGGACGTAATCCTCTCCGTTTATGCCCCGTCCCTCGTTTATCTCGGTCTGAATGGAGCGGGAAACCAGATCTCTGGGAGCCAGCTCCATCTTCTCCGGAGCGTAATTCTTCATGAACCGCTCACCCTCGTTATTGAGAAGGTAGCCCCCTTCTCCCCTCGCTCCCTCTGTAACCAGGATACCCTGCTTGTAGAGACCGGTAGGATGGAACTGAACGAATTCCATGTCTTCCAGGGGAAGCCCGGCCCTCAATACCAGGCTCAGGCCGTCACCGGTATTGGCGAAAGCGTTGGAAGTGATCTTGAATACCCTTCCATAGCCTCCCGTCCCGAACATGACCGCCTTGGAGTGGAAGATGTGTATCCCTCCATTGATCATATCCCAGGCGACCAGCCCTCTGCATATATCGTCCTCGATTATCAGGGAAAGGGCCATATACTCCGAGTAGAAACGGACTTCGTTCTTCACGCATTGTTCGTACAGGGTGTGCAGCAACACGTGGCCGGTACGGTCCGCGGCGTAGCAGGCTCTCAGAACGGGGCCTCCCCTGCCGAAATCCTTGGTATGGCCCCCGAACTTTCTCTGGGCGATCCTGCCTTCGCTGGTTCTGGAGAACGGGACGCCGTAATGTTCGAACTCTCTGACCACTACCGGCGCCTCATGAACCAGTGTATCGATAGCGTCCTGATCGCCGAGATAATCGCTTCCCTTCACCGTATCGAACATGTGCCATTCCCAGTGGTCCTCTTCCTCGTTTGCCAGCGAGGCGGCTATCCCGCCCTGCGCTGCTCCGCTGTGCGAGCGGGTCGGGAAGACCTTGGTGATAACCGCCACGTCGTGGTCTTGTGAAGCTTCCACCGCCGACCTCAGACCGGCCAGTCCCGCTCCCACAATCACCACGTCGTGTCGGTGGATATTATGGATCGGTACTCCCCTGACATCGTGAATGCTTTCGGGATCTCCTTTAGACATGATTTATTAACCTCCAACCTGAAAAGTCAGCATGGTTATGATACCATAGGTGGTAAATACCAGAGCTATCACGGAAATAACGCTGAATACAAGGACCCTCGCCCATCCGGCGTCGACGTAATCGTCCAGGACGATCCACAAGCCGTAAAGACCGTGGTAAAGCGCCACGATGAGGAAGGATATGTTGATCATTCTCCACATGGGAGTGGATGCGCGCTCAGCCACCGTGTCCCAACGTACTTCGCCTTCTATCTGGACGTGAAGCATTATCACGTGAACGAAAAGCACAACGGCCAGATATACGCCTGAAATCCGCTGGAACAGCCAGGGGAGAGCGCCGCCGGATTTTACCTTTTTTACGTAAGCCATCAGGCTCTCCTTTCCTTCAGTGGGCGGCCGGGCCAAAGAATCTGGCGTACATGACCGCCCCTACGGCGGCCCACGAAACAAGCCACAACACCACCGAGATGACATATAGCGCCTTCTGTCTCTCTACCATCAGTCCCATATCCACCAGCGTGACTCTGATACCGTTGAACAGGTGGTAGAAGATCACACCGATAAGGCCGATCTCAAGAAACTTGAAAAGCGGATTATTGAATAACTCCATGATCGAATCGAATGATTCCTTGCCCCCCACCAGATGGCCGATCACCCAGATGTGAAGCAGAAGATAGAAGATCAGGCCGAGGCCGGATAATCGGTGGAGAATCCAAGCAAAGGTTCCCGTGTGAATCCGGTAATGCTTGATTACCCTCATGGGTTCCTCCCGTTTTGAAAGATGCTATCAGCATATCCGCCGCTCTGGAAGGCGGCTCCAAATTCCGCATTTCAAGCCGCCTGCCGACGGATATCGTCGACTATACTCAGGCAATATACCAAAGGGGGAAACCTGCGTCAATCCTACTCTTGAAAATGGCTGGCGTTAAACTAAATCCGGCGATAAAAGATTCCATAGAACATACCTTTTGCCTTCCAAACTTCTCTTAACTTCCGCCTGGTCCTGGAATTCAGCCCGGCCGCCCGAAGTCACCCGCCGGGCCGAACCTTTTCGATAAGGGCCGACATCTCGCGCACCCTCGCGTTCCAGGTGTAGCGTGAAGCCAGCTCGATCCTTTTCTCTCTCAGCCCTACATCCTCTTTTAGGGCTTTGACTATATTCTCCGCGAACTCTTCCCTCCCGTTCGAAAGGTAAAAATAACCGGAGAAGTCCTTCAATGAATCTAGGCCGGTGGATACCACGGGCTTTCCTGCGGCAAGGTACTCGAAGAACTTCAGCGGAAACATGTTCTTGGTATATTCGTTGATCCTGTTGGGCAGGAGGCATACATCGAACGCCTTGAGATACTCGGGAAGCAGGCTGAATTCTCTGGAGCCCAGGTAATGAATGTTCCCGGTTTTCAACAGGTCCCTCAGGTCCGCCTCCCTCTCACCCTCTCCCACAGGACCGATCAGGATAAAAGAGGCCTCGCCCAACCTGTCCGCGCAATATTCTATTAATTCGAAATCCAGCTTGTACTCCGAGAGAGAACCTATGAAGCCTATCACCGGTTTTCTGAATCCGGATATGTCATCGGGAATATCCAGGTCTTCAACGGCTCTGTTAAAATGCTGGAAATCGGCCACGTTAGGCATATAATAGGTATTTCTGTTGAATCTCTTCTTGGTCCTGAATAGGTTTTTCGAGGTCACGAAGACCAGATCTGACTCTTTCAGCATTCTCTTTTCAAGAACCCTTATCTGATCGGGAATGAGGGGATTAGCGCTAAGTTCGTCCACGCAGTGGTAGACCATGACCTCCGCCGCCAGGAAATCCTTCAGGTCCACCGCGTTGGGAATATAGCTCCATAGAACCGGATTCCTGAAACCGGCGAGCCAGACGAACATCTTCAAATTTAATCTCAGTATCAGGCCGTTAAGGGCCCTCACCGCCCTGTATTTATGAAAAGGAAAGACCAGGGGAGAGAAAATATAAAGACCGCGGCGAACCTTTTTGAATGGCTTAAGGCCCCTGAGCAGCCTTTTTATGATCCTGAACAGGTCCTTTCTCTGAAAAACCGGCCTTCTCAAGCCCAGCGATTCCACGAACAGGACCCTGTTCCCGGCAGCCAGCCTCTCAACTATATAATGCTGATTGGTTCTGAAAGGGTTATCCCAGTCAGCAGACCCGAAACATATTATGTCTCTCCCACTTATCATCTTCTGCCGGTCCCCCTTTATCGATCCTTCACCGGGCGGTGCCACAAAAACTTCCGCTCTTACCGTTCCTGCTTCCTCAGAAAAGCGTCAACGGCTTGATATACCTCTTCGACCCTGATATCTTTCATGCATACCGCTTCTTCACATTCGAACCTCTTAAGGTCATAACATGGGCTGCATTCGGCTCCGCTGGTGATGATTCTGTAGTCGGTCTTCCAGGGGTGATTCTTCCAGGCAAGAGTGGGGCCGAACAGGGCAACCACCGGAATCTTTCCGGAAGCGGCCACATGCATCAGTCCGCTGTCGTTGGAGACGAAAACCGAGCAATCTGCGATAAGCGCGGCGGTCTCTTTAAGGGAGAGCTTACCGGTTAAATCCTCCACCCCTTCTCCGCCCTTCATTGCGATCCTCCGTCCCAGATATTCCTCCCCCGGGCCGCCGAAAACAAGGACTCGCGCTTTGTTCCTGTCACTGATCATTCGGGCCAGCTGAGCGAACTTATCCACCGGCCATCTCTTGGAATCCTTCTGACCGATAGCGGTCCCGGAACCGGGGTGGAAACCGACCACTCTTTTTCCCTCCCCAACAGGCCCATTCAGCTTCCCGACCTCTTCCGGGCCGAGATAAAACTCGGTCTCTTCGCAGAGCCTGCCGTCCGAATAGGCCCGTAGCAGATCAAGATTCAGCTCTACCTCATGTTTCTTCTCGGGGACGGCCCTGAAATTATAGAATATCCTCTGTAGTCCGAAGCCATAACCCACTCTCTTATGAGCGCCGGCCAGCAGCGCGAAAAGGCCGACTTTGAAGCTCCTGTCGAGATAGGATGTTACGACCATATCCACTTTCCTCTTTCTCGCTTCCACCAATAGTTTCAGGTAATTCAACGACTTAGACTTATCCAGGACGATTATGTCATCCACCATATCGCTTCCCGATACCACTTCCGCGGCCGTTCCGCTACCACAGACAAGTATGATCTCTGATTCTTCAAACCACTCCCTCAAGGTTCTCAGTACCGGTGTGTACAGTATCAGATTCCCTATCCCGGTAGTCGATAAGGCAAGTATCTTACCCGGCTCTTCCATTTTTTATCTCCAAAGCGAATCGGCGGGTCTTCTCACCCATGTTTTCAAGGGAAAATCTGCTTTCGGCCAGCTCCCTGGCCCTTCTACCGACCTGTTTCATCTTTTCATTTTCCGAAAGCAGGTCACTGAGCGTCCTCTCCAGGCTCCCCTTACCGCCTCGCTCATAAAGTATTCCATTTCGGCCGTCGGTGAAAATCTCCTCGGTAACGGCGCTTCTTGCCGCCACCACCGGAAGACCGGATGAAGCGGCCTCCAGGAGCACCAGGGGAAGGCCCTCATCCCTCTTTGACGGGAAAACGAAGATTTCGGAAAGATTATAGGCTGCCGGAAGTCTTTCATAATCCAGATGACCGGGCAGCCTTACTATCTCCTCTATACCCGATTCAATTATTCTGCTTTGAACCTTCCTTCTGTAATCACCCTCGCCGACCCATATGAATTTTAACCCGGGGTGTCTTTTCACCAACCCGGGAAGGGCCTCGATGACTTCATCTATTCCCTTCTCCTCCATCAGCCTGCCGACGCCGAGAAGCACGGTATCCTCATCGCTTATACCCCACTCCTTCTGAAGTTCGCCGCTCTTTCCGCCTGGGGCGAACAGCTTCGTATCTATTCCGTTGTAAACGGTCTCTATTCTGGCCCCGGAATATTTCTCCCTGAGTATTCCGCTTATCTCCGAACTGATGGCGATGAATCCATCCACCCGGGGATAACATCTTCTATCCACGAAGTAATCCATGTAGACCTTGTAAGCGAAGGAAAGAGGAAGTTTTAAGCTGAATCTTCTCTGAAGAAGAGTGCGTAGCTCCTTTTCAACAGTTCCGTGAATAACGCAAACGGAAGGGATGTCGAACCTGGAGCTCAGGCCGCTCAGATAGAAGGGATACAGGGCGATGCTCTCACTTATAATGACATCAAAATCTCTTCGGGGCAGCATAAGCCCAAGCCTCTCGGCGAGCCGCCTTCTCCAACCGAAATGATATTTTCCCGGGGTTGTGCCCCTGAGATATACGGTTCCGTCTTCCTCTTTAGCACCGCCGGGGTGGGCGGTGGTTATAACCGTCACCTCATCATACCTCTTTAGGTAATCGATGAGGCAGGCCGCATGCCTCTCCAATCCACCGCTTCCGTGGACGGGAAGAGCCCTTGTCAGAAAAAGTATATTCATCCTAAAGTTCCCTCAGTAGTTTTTCTATCCGCATTGCCTGTTCTTCAACTCTGAATCTTTTCCGGGCGGTCCGCCTGGCGTTTTTCCCCATTCTTTCTCTCATGCTGTCATCGGAGAGTATCTCTATGATCCTGTCCGCTATCTGCCCCGAGTTTCCGGGCTGAACCAGAAAGCCGTCTTTTCCTTCGGTTATAAGTTCCGGAATGCCCCCCACCTCTGTACCTATAACAGGTTTTCCGCCGGCCATGGCCTCGATCACCATCCTGGGGCAGGAATCATTCTTTATACTCGGAACGACCACCAGGTCAGCGGCCGGTATCAGATCCTCGATATTTTTTACGAACCCGGTAAATATGACCTTGCCTTGCAGCTTGTAATCTAAGACCAGCTCATGGAGGCTTTTAAGATAATCCCTCTCCCTGGGCAGGTCGCTGCCCTCTCCCGCCAGTAGAAGTTTGGCGTTCCGGTGTCTTCTTGTGACTTCCAGCATAGCCTCTATAACATACTCGTATCCTTTAAGGCTTACCAATCTTCCGGCGCACAGCACCGCTCCGCTCTCATCCAGCCCGAACCTGGTTTTATATTTTTTGAATTCGGTCTTGTCGCGATACGCGCCTGGGACGGCCGCGTTATATACCACCGCTGTTTTCTTGCCGAAATCCTTATAAAAACCAAATAGCCTCTTGTGGTATTCACCCACTGCTCTTGAGACGACGATTATTCTGTCGGTGACAAACGGCGTTATGAATCTATCAACCGGCCTCCACTCCGCTCCCATGTCCCTTACGTGCCAGACGCTTTTGATTCCGCTTAGGAAAAAAAGCTTGTAAAGAGAGGCGAATTTGTTGCTCCTGACCGTATTGGAATACAAAACGTCGATTGAGTATCTCTTTATGATTCTTCTAAGCTTGAAGAGATTCTTCAGAATCTGCGGCACGGACCTCGCCGGGTCACCGTAAACGTAGGGCATCGTAATGTATCTGATGCCATCTTCTTCAAGGCTCTGGATTAATTTGACGTTTCCCGCGTCCACCAGTCCGATCGGATTAAAGAGGTTTGAATCCAGATTCTTTATCAGCAGGACAAGGCTTTTTTCAGCGCCCCCCATGGTGGTATGATCGTTGAGGAATAGGATATTCATCAAGCCCGCTACCTCTTCATTCTTCTTCTTACCATATTCAGGAAAAAGCCGCCCTCTTCGATATCAAAGAATATTATCAATGAGGTCATTATTATCGCTGAAACAACGAACGCGCCGGCCAGGTAAGCGGCGGAACTGTATAGCCCTTCCGGAATTCCCAGATATTTGAAAAGCAGAAAGACCGGTATTATCGAAAGGGCTGATATCACCGCGATCCTCAGGAAGGATTTAAATATTTCCAAAGATTTGAAAACGCCCCTCTTTACCGAAAGAAACGCTGCCAGGGCCAGGAAAGCGGCAAGGTCCGCGATCGAATTCGCCATCGCCAGGCCCATATGCCGAAGCGCCGATTTTAATAACAGACCGGACACCACCATAACAAGAAACGAGAGAGCCGCTATCTTCAGAGGAGTCAAGGTGTCTCTCATGGCGTAGTAGGACCTTATCAGGATATAATTGAGGCTCACCGCCACCGCTCCCGGTAGATAGTAGAGAAGGGCGGCGGAGGTAGTGGCGGTGGAAGAGCCCGTGAAACTTCCCCTTTCGAACAAAACTCTTACGATAGGCTCTCTGAAGAGCCCCATGAAAAGACAGACCGGAAAGGTTATAAAGAATATCACCTTCAATGCTCTGGCCACCGATCTCCTGAACTCCCCGATCTTGCTCTCTGCTATCTGCCAGGACATGAAGGGAAAGATAGCGGTGGAGAGAGTCACTCCGAAAACAACTATGGGGAGCTGCTTTAATCTGAACGCAAAATACAGGGCGGCCACACTTCCTTTGGAAAGAGTGGAGGCAAGAATCTTCACCACCACCCCGTTCGCGTTGCTCAGTACCAGAGCGGCGATAAGGGGAACCCATATATTTCTCATCTCGATTATGCCTTTTTGCTTTAAGTCGATCCCGGGCGAATAGCCGAATCTTCTTTTAGAGGCGGGAATGAGCACGGCGGCGAACTGAATGACCCCGCCGACCACGAATCCAACCGCCAGGCTACTTATCCCTAATACCGGAGACAGGTATAAGGCGCAAAGAATAATCGCTATGTTCAGAAGCAGTTGCCTGACCGATGGAAAGAAAAAGCGCTTGGTGGCGTTTAAAACCCCGCCCAGATAGGAGGCGAGGCCCATGAAAAACATGGCCGGGAAGATGATGTAGGAAAGCTTGACAGACATGGATAGGGTTTCTTTGGAAAAACCCGGGGCAAATAGCCCGAGCAGATGTCCGGCGCCGGCCATTCCCAGGACTACTATCACCAGCAGAGCGGCGGCCAGCAGATTAAAAACAGTGGAATAGAGCTTGCCGGCCTCTTTAAAATCCTCTTTAGCGAGATAGCTCGAGAAAACCGGAATAAAGGCGGAAGTCAGCGCCCCGCCCGCCAGAATATCCCTGAGGAACTCGGGCGCGGTCAGGGCTATCACGAAAGCGTCGGTCTGAACACTGGTCCCGAACTTGGCGGCTATGACCATCTCCCTGATAAATCCCAGCATCTTGCTGATAACAGCAGAGAAGGTGATTACCGCCGCCGCTCCGGCAATTTTATCTTTGGTGGACATCGTTTAGAACCATTGATTCCAGATTCAATAAAAAAAGTCGCGAATGTTATCCATAGAGAAAAATAACTCCAGCGCTCTCTTCTGCATTGTTCGCGCAAGCGGATACGCCGTTCGCTCAATCACGGATAAAGGCAGCCTGCACTTCTGTATCAATAAAACTTTCCCAAGCTTCAGAAACCAACCGTTTCGCGGAATCTCTCAGCGCATCAGGATCATCTTCCTGGTTGTTTCCTTCTTGCCCGCTCTCAGGTTGTAAAAATAGACCCCGGAAGCCACAGAACCGCCTCTCTCATCGGTTCCGTTCCAGGTCTCCGCGTGAAACCCGGACGGCTTGTTTCCGTCAGCCAGTATTCGGACCAGCTTTCCGCTCGCGTCGAATACGCTGAGACGCACATGAAGCGGCTCAGGAATAAAATACCTTATCCTGGTGGAAGGGTTGAACGGGTTCGGCGTATTCTGATAAAGGGTCACCGGAATATGGGGTGTTTTTACCCCGCCCCTCTCGAACAGGACCGTCCAACCGGAACCTTCCGATAACAGCACCCGGTAATCATAAACGGCCCCGAATTCTATCTCCTTGTCTTCAAAGGAGAACTCCCTGCCGGGTGAACTTACCAGGGCTATCTCCGAAAAAGGATCATCCCCCTCTTTCCTCCGCCTTACCGAACACAACCTCCCCGATGGATCCTCGGCCAGGGCCCATCGCAGTATTATAGAATTCTCCCGCGCCCTCACCGACTGCGAGGCCAGCAGAGTGGCTACATCGTCGCTCCAGTCGATCATAAGTGAATCACACGATGGATTTACTCCGTCTCCCAGGTATATCAGACCGGCCCTCCAGAGAAGGTCGGATCCTGTGACCGCCAGGTCCGTCCAGCTGTCGTCAGCGATTATTTCCTGCCAGTTGCCTCCTCCGTCGGCGCTCACTTCCCAGGTGACCGAACCGGTTTGAACGGTGGATAACTTGACCCTGTATATGGTGACTCCGGCGTTATCGATGAAAGTGGAACGCGCCATGTTTTCAGATGTTACGAAATCTCTCTGAAAGATTCTGCCCGCTCCCACACCTTCAGTCCCTATCGCGGCGAACCCGTACTCTCCTGAAAACGCTACCCCCCTGCACCCTTCCACCGTATTATAGACCCATTCGGAAACCGGAGCGTAAATATCCGCGACATCGATCAGCCAGACGCCGCCGCCGGAGAGGGCCACCAGCGCGAATCCGCCGGAAATATCCAGGCCCCTGGCTTCACCGAAGGGGGGCGCGAGGGAGGATATATTCGAAGGGTTGGCCGGGTCGGAGACATCCACTATCTCCAGCCCGCCTGTTCCCGCCGCCAGAAAAGCGTGACGCCCTTCTACAACGACATCCGCGACACCGCCCGAAGCGGAATAAGAACCCTCCAAAGACATCGATGAAGGATCCGATATATCGACTATCTTCAGGCCTCCGCTACCGTCGCTTACAAAAGCCCTTTTCCCATAAACGCGCAATCTCCCAGCCCCCGTAAAACCCGCCAGGTTCTGAACGACGGCCGGAGCGGCCGGATCGCTAATATTCAGCGAGGCCAGCCCCTGGTTTCCGCATCCGGCGAAAGCGTATTCGCCCCAGGTATCCACACCCCGCACTTCGCCGCTTACGGCCACATAACCGGTTCTGAACGGATTGGCGGGATCCGATATGTCGAATACTGATATACCTCCCGAAAAATCATCGGCGACATAGGCGTGGTCTCCATTCAAAGCCAGTTCGTAGGCGTTGTCTGCCCCACCGCCCGCGGAAGCTGCCGCCAGCGCGTATGGATCGCTGACGTCTATTACCTGCAGCCCCCCTGATTCAGCTGCCAGGTATGCGTAGTTCCCGTCTATCGCTACCGAGTGAATCAATCCTGAGGTGTTTATTAAATCCGCTTCCTCAAGGGTGTTAAGAATATCGGCCGCTTTCACTATGTGAAACCCGTTGTAACTGGTAACAAAGGCCAGACCCCCGCCGTTTGTGACCACCGACTGGTAGGCTCCCTCCTGATCAAAGCTTCCCGCCGGCAATGGATTCGACGGGTCGGATATATCAACCAGCTGAAGACCCGATGTGTAATCTGCGACGTAGAGAAGGTTCCCGTCCACAGCCACGTCATAAGACCAGCTGGGTGTGTCGTAAGTTGTTACATAAGAGGGGGCTGCGGGATCGCTTATATCTATTACCTGGACACCGGGGAAAAAGTCGGCCAGGTAGGCGTAATTACCGGTCACGGCCACTCGAAGTGAATTGCCTCCAGTGTCATAGCTTCCGGCTACGGAGGGAAGCAGGGGATCGGAGACATCCACCACCTGCAGGCCCGAGGTGTAGTCAGCCACGAAAGCCTTATCACCGGCCAGAACCACACCCCTCGCCTCACCCGGCGTATCGCACGCGGCGAGATAGGACGGCGAGACCGGATCGCTGACGTCTATTACTATAAGCCCCTCGCTTCCGCCGGCCAGGAAAGCCCTGTTTCCAACCACGTCCAGGCTGTACACCCTTTCCCCGATACTGTAGGACCCCACGGAATCGGGTGAGACAGGATCACTGACGTCTACTATTATCAACCCCAATGTATCGGCTGAGACATAGGCGAAGTCTCCTTGAACTTTCACGTCCTTTATATTCGCGGCAAAACCGACGCTTCCCGCCGGGACCGGATTGCCGATGTCGCTTATGTCGACGATCTGAAGCCCCTCCAGCTCGTCTGCGATGTAAACATAATCCCCCGCCGCGTCTATACCCACCGAAAACCCCTCAGCGGCCAGATAACCGGCGCTGAACATCTCCATCGTCCTGAGCTTAATAACACCGGAAACCGTATCCCACCATGCTGAAGTATGCAAAGTGTCACAGAACTGCTTGGAGTTGAATCCCTCGTCATACTCATAAAGGACAGCCAGAGCTGATCCGCCCGCCGCCTGCAGAACCAGGGACGTCAGAAACAGTGTTATTACCAGTTTCCTTTTCATCTTTCAGTTTCTCCTTTTCCAACTTCGACTTACGCTGAATGACCTCTTGTTCGCGGCAATATTGCGGCCCTCCGGGGCCGCCGCGCCGTTTTTATGATTTCATTCCCCCAACATAAAGAATATTAACCCCAATAGACTTCTCTGAAAAGAGATAATAAGTCAGACCTGCTTCTTTGACCATTTGGTCCTTCTGAAAAGTTCCTCTCTGAGCTTGCCCTCCAGCTCGACCGGAAGCGGTTTTCCGGTCGGACGCTCCTGTTCCTCCGCCTCCCCGCTTCTATCCGGCGGAGGGGGCTGGTAAGGTTCTTTATGGAGAAGGGAATGAAGTATCACCAGCGCGGCTTCCTTGTCTGGGATCATTCCCCTTCCACCGGCATCCGGATCCAGCTGGGAAAAGGGCGGAATCGGTGATCCCACGCAGGAGGGGCATCCCCGCTCGCAGGAGCATGATTCAATCAGCTCCAGGGCCGCGTTCATGATCTCCTCCACCAGATCGTACGCCTTCAGTGAAAAACCCAGCCCTCCCGGATATTTGTCAAAGAGAAAAACAGCCTGCACCGCCGTGCTTCTCGCGTTGACGGTGGTCCCTATATCCAGAGGATCGCACATCACGAACAGAGGCACCACTTCCCTGAGAACATTGGATAACCCCAGCAGACCTTCCGAAGGCACCCTCCCCCATTTTCTCACCAGGGAAAAGGTTTCCGGCGGAGGTATCACCCATATCCCCGCGGTCTCAAGGACCTGGGGGGGAAGATCGCACTTGCCGTATCCTATGGAATCCCGGCTTCCGAATTTTATCTTTCTGAACATGAAGGTAAGATCGGTTACCGAGACATCTCCGAAAGCTATTTCACTTGACTTCCATCTGTCTTTCTTCTCTTCCCTGTCCACCTTTACCTGAGTCTCCGTGATCGACTGAGTGTAATAATCGACATCGCGTTTTTGAACGAAGGCCAATTTCTTCTCGATGTCAAGATCGCTCACGAAATAGGTCTCAGCTTCGTGCAGGTAGACCGCCTGTGGATGAACCTGCTGAAAGGCGCTGGCCTCGTCTATGGTCCCTATCACCCGGTTATCGTCGGTCTCATCGACTATGGTATATGTATTGGGGGATATATTCCTCAGGCTTACCGACGCGCTGGGGTATCCCCTTCCGGCCCAGTACCATTTTCCCTTGACAAAATTCAGCTCTCTCTCTTCTTCCAGAAGATTCGCGATGGCAGGGGCGTATTCCCCCATCCGCTCAACCTCCGCCCCGGACAGGGGCAGCTCGAAAGCCGACGCCCTGATCTGCCCCAGAAGGACGTGGGGATTGTCCGGATCGATGATGGCGTTCTCGCTGGATCTGCCGAAAAAATAATCGGGGTGTTTTACCAGATACTGGTCCAGGGGAGTATTATGCGGTATGAAGAAGACTATCGATTTCTCCTCTCCCCGCCCCGCCCTTCCAGCCTGTTGCCATGTGGAAGCTATGGTTCCGGGATATCCCACTATCACGGACGCCTCCAGCGCGCCCACATCGATTCCCAGTTCCAGGGCGTTGGTGCTTATCACCGCTTTCAGATCCCCTCCGAACAGACGCTTCTCTATCTCCCTTCTTTCCGCCGGCAGATATCCTCCCCGGTAGGGATGAACAGCGTCTTTCAGGGAAGAACGGTAGGCGGAAAGGATATCCCTCACATACCTGGTCAGCACCTCGCTTACCACTCTCGCCCTCACGAACGCTATCGTCTGAACATCATCCATCACCAACCTGGATATTATATCGGCCGCCTCGCTGTTGGAGCTTCTTCTGTCTATACCGATCTGGTCTATGGTGGGTGGGTTCCAGAGTATGAACATCTTCTCTCCGCGCGGTGAACCGTCTGAACTTACCACTTTCATCTCTCTTCCGATCAGCCGGCGGGCGTGCTCTCCCGGATTGGCTATGGTCGCCGAGGAAGCCGCGTAAACCGGTTCCGACCCGTAGTGCCGGCATACTCTCTCGAGCCTTCTTACGACATTTGCCACGTGCGAACCGAAGATGCCCCGGTAGGTATGAATTTCATCTATCACAATATAGTTGAGCCTGGAAAAGAAGGAAGCCCACTTGGCGTGATTGGGAAGGATGCCGGAGTGGAGCATGTCGGGATTGGTAAGCAGTATGTCGGCCTTCTCTCTCAGGTTTCTTCTCTGTGAAGTCGGAGTGTCACCGTCGTAGGTTCCCGCGTTGATGCTCAAGCCCTCTCCCTCGCCGTACCTGGCCAGAACACGAAGCTGATCCTGAGCCAGAGCCTTGGTGGGATAAAGATAAAGCGCCTTGCTTCCTGAACCCTTTAGAAGACTCTCTATAACGGGAATATTGTAGCAGAGAGTTTTGCCGCTGGCCGTCGAGGTGGCCACCACGACGCTCTGGCCTTTTAGAAGGGCGTTTATCGCTTCGGCCTGGTGCGAGTACAGCTGGACGATTCCGGAACCGGCCAGAACATCCCTCAACTCTTTTCTCAGAGGATGGTCCAGTTTGCCGTGAACGGCTTTTCTGGAATCTATCCTTTGTGCTCTTACCATCTGCCCGCGATAGAAATCGGCGGATTCTAATTTATTCATGAATTTTTCAGTTTTCAATTCCGTATCTTCTCCGTTGTTAAAAAGGTTTTTCCGCCGCCCCCCGGCCCTTGGCCGGCACCCGGCGGACACTGCTATTGATATCCTGTCTTCCCCGAGAGGAAAACGACGATCAGCCTCATCATGGAAACAAGGTCTATCCTGTTGTGCTCTATTATTCCCGAAATCCCCGCGGCGCTGCCGCTGCGGACAAAATCGTGATAGATATCCGGAATCCTCGCGCCTGGAACGTCTCCTATCCTTCTTTTTCCCAGAACGTAAGTTTCCAGAGTGCCCAGTTTATGATTGGGAGTGTTTTTTCCAACGATCGTTCTGGAGATGGGAAGAAGATCCACATGTTGGCCCGGTTCCTCAAAATCCATTCCGAACATAGCCATCCTCTCTATCATGAACGGAATGTCGAAGGATCTTCCGTTGAAGGTCACCAGAGCGCTGAAACGCTTCATGAATTCTTCAGCGAATCCCAGCAGAAACCTTTCTTCACTGTAATCCCGGGCGAAAAACTGGTCAATAAAGAGCCTGTTATCCTCGATATACATCAATCCCGCCAGAAAAAGCGGAGAGTTACTCAGCCCGGTGGTCTCAAGATCGAAAAAGCAGACCTCTTCCGGAGGAATTTCAAACAGAGGCCCAAAATGCCCGTTTCTGGCTATGCCGGTGCTTTGAGATGACCCTAAGGACCTCAGGTACTCGCTCAGTAAGAGCTCCGATTCTTGGTCCCGGGAGGAAACCGGATCGAGCAGCCTTAAAAATTCGCCTCCGCCGGCCTTCTCCACTTTCCCCCGCAGGATTTTCTCCAGCTCGATCCGCTCTCCCCTTATTTCACGGGACTTAAGCCTGCCCGCCCTTTCCCGCAGCCTTTTCAAAAGGGCTGATTCCGAACCCTTCCCCCCCGGACCTTCAGCCGCGCTGTTGAAGCCGGAGCCGTCTTTCTTTCTGGAAGGCGCCGCTGTCTCACCATCGGAATCCCCGCCGAGAAGCTCGGAGGCGCGCCGAAGGAACCCTTCCGCCGGGGGCTTGATCCCCCTGGTTCTGAACTCCTCCTCGGCTTTCCTTCTAAGTTCTTCCAGCTCTTTCCTTATATCCCGCCCTTTATTTTCAGGGTTCACTGCTGCTCCGTTGCTTAAATGATCGATACAGGACTAGAATACCCCATCCCCGTCTATTTTTCAATAGCGGCATGTCTCGAGAGGAAACGTAGAAATGCATATTAAGTTCTCACTTACTGAATCAGGCACAATCATTGCAGAAAACACTAAAAGCGGAAGATAAATCACATTACTTCGGAGGGCAAACGTAATACATTGCTTGAAGGTGAGTTAGACCCGGCGATATCCTGGATTATATAATTATTTTGCTTGACCCGCCCGGAAAATTATGGATATCTTTCACAGAGTTTGCGAAAATGGCAGAATGTTCGCCTCAGGCCCTGGATTCATAAACAGTGAGGCTGGTTAAGTAGATGAACAAACCGGATGGAAAAAACAGGCTTTTCGTCGGCGGACTCATGTGTCTTCTTTTGGTCATCATTCTTTCGGCGGCAATCTACCTGGGAAGCTCGGAAAAGAAGGAAGAGATCGAAGGTCCGGAAGGGCCTCTGGTGGAATTCTCCGGAATGGGCCTCAACGCGCCTTCCTCAGACTGCCGCCGGTCAAAAAGCGGCTACCCGCTTCTAACACACCAGGGCGAGGTGGCCAAGAACACAAATTTCTTCGATCTGATGATCTTTTACGGGCTCAGCCCCCAGGTCATTCACGAGATGGTGAAGGCCACCGGTGAGATATACGATCTCAAGCGGATATACCCGGGGCAGAAGTACAGGATCTACAGTGACGAAAACGGCGAGAAAACCATTTTCCGCTTCGAAATAAGCGATGAAGAATACATCGAGATATCAACTGCTGAAGACACTGTCACGGCTTTAAGGGAAGAATACCCCTACAGAACTCACCGGAAGACCGCGTCGGGGATTATATCAAATTCCCTGTTTGAATCTATTCAGACAAATCATATTCCCTTCGAACTGGCGGTAAAGCTCAATGATATATTCGCCTGGGATATAGATTTCTTTACGGACCTTCGCCCAAACGACTACTACAGGCTCATATACGAGGAAAAGGAGATTGCCAAGCCGGACGGTGAGATAATCAATAAGATCGACAGGATCGTAGCCGCGGAATTTAACTGCGACGGTGATAAACACTATGCTTTCCTGTTCAAGAACGACGGGGAGAACTTTGAAGACTATTTCGACGAGAAGGGCAATTCCCTTCGCAAACAGCTGCTCAGGGCGCCGCTGTCCTTCACCAGGATCAGCTCGGGCTTCAGCTACAGGCGATTTCACCCGGTTCTGCATCATTACCGGCCTCACCTGGGTATCGACTACGCAGCGCCCAGAGGGACTCCGGTCATGTCCACCGGCGACGGAACCGTAATAAAGGCTTCCTACACCAGGGCGAACGGAAATTATGTTAAAATACGTCATAACAGCAACTACATATCCTACTACCTCCACCTCTCCAGATTCGGAAAGGGGATAAAATACGGGGCCAAGGTCACGCAGGGAGACATAATAGGATATGTGGGAGCGACCGGTTACGCCACGGGCCCCCATCTGGATTACCGGATAAAGAAAAACGGACAGTTCGTAAATCCCAGAAAGCTTAAACTGCCCCCCGCCGAACCTGTGGCTGACTCGAGCCTTGCCGATTTTACGTATATCAAGAACAGACTGCTTTCCAGCCTTAACCGCATAGAAGTGGGAGGCGGAGTGGTTAAATATTATACCGAAAAAGAAAGAAAACCGGGGGCGGATAAAGCGGGGCAGGACGACCTTCCCGCTGCGCAGACTCAAAGCTCCAGCTCCCGTTGATGATTCAAGCAAGCCGCCGGATTAAATTCACCGGCCTGAACCCGGCCTCCCGATGAAATTATGAAGACCAAGAAAACCATTCTGGTACACTCGTGCTGCGCTTCCTGCTCCAGCTATGTCCTCGAGCATCTGCAGAAAGATTTTGAGGTGGTGGCGTATTATTACAACCCGAACATACAGCCGGAAGAGGAGTACCGCCTGAGGCTCTCAGAAATGAGGGGGCTCTGCCGAAAGCTGGGAGTAAAGCTGATCACCGGCCCTTACCACCCGGAAGAATGGGAGAGAGCGATAGCGGAGTACCGGCACCTTCCGGAGAAAAGCCCAAGATGCAGGGAATGCTACAGGTTGAGGATCGAAAAGACCGCGGCCGCAGCCTCGAAGCTGAATATCGGGCTGTTTACCACCACCCTCTCGGTAAGCCCGCACAAAATATACAGGTGGATCGCCGAAACGGCGGCAGCGGCCGGAGAAAAGTTTCAGGTCATATTCCACCCCGAGGACTTCAAGAAAAAAGACGGTTTCAAGATAAGCGTCAGAAAAAGCAGGGAACTGGGCCTTACCAGGCAAAACTACTGCGGCTGCCTGCTGAGCCTGGATGAATCCAGAAAAAGAATCAGGGAGAAAGACGCTGGATCAGAAAGTTAAGTAATCACTATTGCGGGGATTTTGGAAGATATAACCTCGCCTATCACGGCCGTTTCCACATGGCCCCGCTGTGCCATCCCGGCGGCGAAGGCCTCTGCCTCAGTGGCGGGAAGGGCCACCAGCAGCCCTCCCGATGTCTGCGGATCGCATATTATCATCTTTTCAGCTTCGGTTATATCCCTCTCATAAGAAATCTTGCCCTTTACGCATTCGTTATTGGCCAGGCCCCCGCCGGTCAAAAAGCCCCTTTGGGCGTATTCAGAAGCGTCTGGAAGAAGGGGGATGGAATCAAAATTCAATGCTAAAGAAACGCCGGATGCCTCAGCCATCTCCAGAGCGTGGCCGGCAAGTCCGAACCCGGTCACGTCGGTGCAGGCGCTGGCCCGGTGTTTTATCATCAATTCGGAGGCGTCTCTGTTCAGAGTCGACATGACCCTGGTCAGCGTTCTCTCCCCTTCTGAATCAAGCTCGCCCGTTTTAAGCGCCGTGGAATATATTCCGGTTCCCAGTGGTTTGGAAAGAACCAGAGCGCTCCCCGGCCTGGCGCCGGCGGTGGTGACTATCTTATCCGGGTGGATAGTTCCGGTAACCGAGAGGCCGTATTTCAGCTCGGCACCCTTGAGCGTATGACCTCCCACTATTACCGCCCCCGCCTGGTTGACCTTATCGGCCCCTCCTCTCAGGACATCGGCCGGAACCTCCAGCGGGGTCTGATCATGGTTGAAGGCGGTTATGTTCAATGCGCAGAGGGGCTTGCCTCCCATGGCGTAAACATCACTCAACGCGTTGGCCGCGGCCACCTGACCGAAATCGTATGGATCATCAAGTATGGCCGGAAAGAAATCGACGGTCAGAATAATGGCCTTATCCTCAGATATGCGCATTATTCCGCTGTCATCCGCCTGCCTGCATCCCAGCAGAAGGTCTGGATGGACCTGCTCCGGCAACTTTTCGAGCACGCGCCGCAACTCCGTCGGGCTGAGCTTGGAAGCTCAGCCCGCACAGGATGCCATGCTCGTCAAACGATACTTTTTTGACGACATAATTTCTCTTTTTAGATTCACTCGGCGGGTTCGATGGCGTCGGTAGGACAGACTTCGACACAGGCGCCGCAGTCGGTGCAGAGATCGGCGTCTATCGAATACTTCTCTTCACCCTCCGAAATAGCCTCCACCGGGCACTCGGGAAGACATAAACCACATGCGATGCATTCATCCGTGATCACGTGAGCCATTTTTTCCTCCAACTGTTCAACAAAAATTGACTTCCCCTATAATTAAATAAAAATAAAAACACGGTCAACAAATTTAATAAAAATACCGGCGCGCCCAGCTAATAAGGAAAGACTCTCTCCCCGGGCCGCTCCCCTTTAGCCTGCCGTCCTGTTTCAGCTCATCGCCGGGAAGAAGGGATCATATCAACGGCCTGCATTGCTCCGTACCCGAAATACCTGTCGATCACATCGCTGACCAGGGAGGGGTCTACTTTTGCGATCTCAGCCTCTATCTGGCGCCCCCCGAAGAGGAATAAATCTACACCCATGGAATAAGCTTTATTTATGCTGGAAAGGTTTCTCCTGGCCCTTGCGGACATGATTCTCGCCACCGAAGTCCTTATTTCCCCTGCATCCGGCTTTTCAAGCCCCAATCTTTCTATCTCGCCTCTCAGAGCCTCCCTGGCCCTATCGAGATTGGACGCTCTGGTACCCATGTATATTTCGGCCACCATCCCCCCCTTGACCGGCCTGACAGAGCATCCCGTGGAATAGGCCAGCCCCAGATTTTCCCTTATCTCATCCTGCATTCTGCGGTCCAGGGCCTCGGCGGCCAAATAAAGGGCGGCCGCTTCCGATAGATCCACCACCGGGGCGGCGAATCCTCTCATAAGATAGGCGCCCTCCACAGCACCTGTTATCTCGGCCGATCCGCCTCCGCCCGCCTCGGGAAGTGGTGGGTATTCTGCTTCGGACACAATCTCTTTCTTTCGCTTCCGGTGTTCATCCGCCGTATTGCCTCCGCAGGAAAACCCCTCCGCCAGCCCGATAGCCTGATCCAGTGAATAACCGGACACTACGGTCACAGTCATTTTCTCCGGCCTGAAATAACTTCTCCTGAATCTCTTCATCCCTTCCACGGTCATTTTCGAAAAAGTCTCCATTCGGGGAAAGATCGACTCCCCATAGGGATGCCCGGGGAAGAGTTTCCGGTAAAAGATCCTTCTCAGGTCAAATGCCGGAGACGCTCTTCTGACGGCGGTCTCCCTCGCCAGCGAATTACCCGCCTCTTTTAGATCGCTCTTTGAAAAGTCCGATTTAAAAATGTGATCTGCCAGCGCCGAGCAGGCCCGCTCAAAATTTTCAAGAGGAGCCTCCAGCCGGATAAAAGAAAATGACGGATTCAACCTGTAATCATCCATCGGAATGTAGGGGTTGTCGCCCCAGGCCAGCCTTGCTCCCAAAACCTTCATCTGTTTTTCAAGCCTCCGGCCTTCCCTTGACGACTCCATTATCGAATGCAGGATCTTGGAATATCCAGGCCCGTACTCACTTTCAAGGATATTCCTCCCCCCTATCAGGAGATGAAGAGCCCCCACCTTCGAATCTTCTTTTTTAACTGCCCCGGCCACGCAGCCATTGGCGAATTCACTACGGTGGATATTACCTTCAGGGATAACAGCCGGCAAAGACCCCGAATCATTCCTGATCAGGCAGGCATTGAAGAAGAGGTCCGAAAAAGTGCCTCTGAGCAGCTTGGAGACGTCTTCTTTGCTTATCTCTTTCATTTCATAAAGGTACCGCTTGAAATACCTCTCTCCCAGAAGGCTCATAACATCTCCGTGAAGCATCAAATAATAATGGTACTTCTCTCTGTCGAACGCTTCAGCGGAAAGGTAGGAAAAACGGGCTGAGCAGACCAGCCCTTCCCCGGGTTTCCATTCGGCAAGGCCCTGAAGCGCCTCCGTCGCCCGGGAGTAATCACCCCAGCCGTTCTCGGGTTTTGAGAAATGAAACCTGAAAGCGGCGAAATCAGCGTGAATCTCCAGAGATACATCATAGGCGGGAAGGCCGATCTCTTCTAACCCGGCGTCGAGCGGGGATTCTCCATTTGAGAGCAGTTGCGCCAGAACATTCGCCGCCGCCAGGTCCCGGCAGGAATTTCCCGACAGTCTGACCAGAATATCTAAACCCTCTTCGGCTCTTCCGGAAGACCTCTCAGTTATCTGATTGCTCCACCGGGGCCGCCTTAAAGCGCCGGCGGACTTCCTGCCCTGTTCTGAAGACTCTTTTCCCGGAACTCCGGCCGTATTCAGACGGAAATAATCATCGATCCAACCCAGGATGGTTCGAACATCCACCCCTCCCATGACAAAGACTTTCATATTATCAGGCCGGTAAAAGGTGTGGTAATAATCCAGAAGTTCCTCCCTGGTAAGGGATTCTATCGTGGCCGGATATCCCAGCACCGGACCGGCCAGACCGCTCCCCCTGTAAAGGTAGCGGTCTGAGATCCTTTCTGCGGCGTGATCGGGCCTGTCGATAGTCTTCCGCAACTCTTCCAGAACCACATTCTTTTCCTTTTCTATCTCGCTCCTCGGAAATATCGAATGAAGGAGCATCTGAGAGAGCACCTCTATCCCCCGCTCGGCGGAATCTTTGCCCAGGAGCATAAAGAAAGTAGTTGTCTCTTTTCTGGTAAAAGCGTTGAGAAAAACGCCTGAGTCATCGATCCATCGGCTTATTTCCTCCCGGGTATACCGCTCGCAGCCGTCGAAAGCCATATGTTCGATGAAATGGGTTACTCCGCTCGACCGGGCGGGTTCAAACGCCGAACCGGCCTCCACCGCCACAGCCAGACAGACCACACTTGACCCTGGATGACGGTCGATTATAACCTGAGTTCCCTGCCCGGTCCGCACAGCATGTGGCACCTTTTCCCCAAGCTCAGCCCCGCTCCCAGCAAAAGGCTGGCCGGCGCAGAAGATCAGATATAATAACAGTATCGCCAAGCTTTTCCCCAGAGAGGATCTGACCATGACTGACTAACCCCCGGAATTTGAAAGAGTGACTCTTGAATCATTTCAGAAGATGAATAGCTCTTGAATTAATGTCTTCGGCGGCTTCTCCCACCGCCTCCGAGAGGGTGGGATGAGGGAACATGACCTTCTCCAGGTCTTCCACCCTCATTCTGCCCGCCAGCGCCATTATTCCAGTGGAGACAAGTTCAGTCGCCTGGGGGCCTATCATGTGAAGGCCCAGAAGAATTCCTGTCTCTTTTTCCGAAACCCATTTCACGAAACCGTCTCCCTCACCGAGTCCCCTTGCCTTGCCGTTGGCGGAAAAAGGGAAAATGCCGGTCTGGTGCTCGATACCCTTTTCTGCGGCCTCCTCTTCGGTCAGGCCGACTCTGGAGATCTCGGGAATCGTATATATGGTTGTCGGAACCGTGGAGTAATCCATTCCCACCTTGCCGCCCAGGGCGTTGCGGCAGGCCACCAGGCCCTCCCTGGTGGCCACATGAGCGAGAAGCCAGCCTCCCGCCACATCACCCGCGGCGTACACACCCCCGGCGGAGGTCTCCATGCTCGAATCCACCTTTATTCCTTTGTGATCGGCTTCAACCCCTATCAGGTCCAATCCTATCCCTTCCGTTCTTGGAACCCTTCCCACAGCGACCAATACCTTCTCCGCCTCTACTCTTTTCCCGTTATCAAGCACCGCCGTTATTTTGTCCTTCTTCCTTTCCAGGCTCTCCACCCTCGAACCAAGATGAAGATCGATCTTCTTCCTTCTGAAGAAGGCCTTCAGGTACCTGCTTATCTTGCCGTCTTCGGACGCCACCAGTGAGGGAAGCATCTCCACTATGGTGACCTTTGATCCGAAAGCGTTGAATATCGAGGCGAATTCGCAGCCTATCACTCCGCCTCCTATAACTAGAAGTGATTTGGGAACGCTTTTGAAATCAAGCAGGCTCCTGCTTCCCACCACCCTGTCACCGTCCGGCTCCATACCGGGCAGTTCCATCTCGGAAGATCCCGTTGCTATGATCAGCTTCTTTCCCCTGATCCTTCCAACACCCTCCACTTCTATCTCCGTGGATGAGACAAGCCTGCCCCTTCCCCTTACCACATCGACTTTTCTGCCCTTCAGAATCTTTTCCACGCCGGACACCAGGCTGCTTACCACCCTTTCCTTATGGGCGGCCAGTCCTTTCGAATCCACCTTCAAGACGCCTGAGATACCGGTTCCCCCGCCAGCCGACGCCCTGTCGATAAGATGGGCGGCCGCCTGAAGAGCCTTGGTGGGAATACAGCCCCAGTTCAGGCATACCCCTCCCAGATTCCCTTCCTCTATCAGACAGACCCCGGCTCCAAGTTGAGAGGCCCTTATCGCGGCCGGGTATCCGGCCGGCCCGCCCCCCAGTACTACTATGTCATACTCCTTATCCAACAGCTTCCTCCATCCCCAGGCTCCGCTTCAAACGGTTGAATCAAAAATATTCCCCGGCTCGTTCACAGCCCGGCGATTCCGTTTCAAGGTCTAAAGCCTCTTCATTATCTGGCTCGCGATAGTATTCTTCTGAATCTCCTTGGTTCCCTCGTAGATTTCGGCGATCTTGGCGTCTCTGTAGAACCTCTCCACCTCGTACTCCATGATATAACCGTATCCCCCATGTATCTGAATAGCCTCATCCGCCACCACTACAGCCGTCTTGGCCGCCACATATTTGGCCATCGAGGTAAGCTCTGGATCGATCCTGCCCTGGTCAAAGTTCCAAGCTGATTTGTAGGTAAGGAGTTTGGCGGTCTCTATCATGGTGGCCATGTCGGCGATCTTATGCTGGGTGACCTGGAACTTCGCCAGGGGTCTTCCGAACTGCTCCCTTTCCATCGAATAGGCCAGGGCGCGGTCGTAGGCCCCCTCCGCTATTCCCAGGGCGGTGGCGGCGATCTCGATCCTGCTCTCGTCGAAAAACTCCAGCACCTGGTAAAAGCCCTTTCCCTCTTTACCTATCAGATTCGAGGCCGGAACCTTCACGTTGTCGAAGGCGATCTCGGCAGTGGATGTCATCTTGATTCCCATCTTTTCACCGATGTCTTCGGTACTCAGCCCTTCCGCGTCCTTATCAACTATGATCAGGGCCATACCCTTGTAGGAAGGTTCTACCTCAAAATCCACCTGACACAGGACGATATAGAAGTCCGCTGTCTCACCGTTGGTAATAAAAGTCTTGGAACCGTTTATCACCCACTGGTCTTCCTCCTTGACCGCCCTGGTGTCCATCCTGGTTATATCGCTGCCGTGGTTTGGTTCCGTGAAAGCGCCGGCTGAGATCATCTTGCCGGAAGCGACCGCGGGAAGGTATTTCTTTTTCTGCTCATCTGAACCGTATCTCATTATGATCTCTGAAGCAAAATCGGACAGAGCCAGAGCTGTCCCGATACCGGAATCCCTTCTACAGAACTCCTCCACCACCAGGACGTTCTCCATCACGTTCAAGCCCGCCCCACCACAATCCGCGGGAAAATGCAGCCCTATGAAACCCAGTTCGCACGCCTTGCGCCATATCGATCGCGGAAAGGAATGTTCCATTTCGTGTTTTTCGGCCAGCTCCCGGGTAAATTCACCCTTGGCAAATTTGCGCGCGGCTTCTTTTATGTCCTTCTGTTCCGCGGTGAACTCAAAATCCATTTTTTCCTCCCTCTTGACCCGGAAAGCTTCCGGATCTGAAACTTGACGCCCCCAATAAGTATATAACTTATTATAATAATATCACTTACACTTCTCAACCCCCGTCTTTACGGTGGGAAGCAAACCATCTATCATCTCCCCGGTACCTGTTTCCCGCCGGGGGAGGTTTCAAAGGGCAAGGCGAATTCTATCAGAAATCGGTGTGGTTCATCAATAACTAGTTGCTCTTTTACGATCTATGGAACAGGAATTGCAAAATACGCCGGAGGAGGAGTGCGCTTATGATAAAGATATGGTATCTAACCGCCGCCGTGATCCTTGCGGGCTTCCTTGCCGCGCCGGCCGAAGCACAGTCACCCAAGCGGGTTGAAGCGGAGAAGCTTTTTGTCAGGGCTCAGAAATCTCTTTCTGTGGGGGACGATGCCCGGGCTGAGGACCTTTTGAAGAGATCCCTTCAGATGGACGCCGGGTTTACGTCGGCTATCTGGCAGCTTTCCCAGATATATGAAAAGAGGGGAAGCCTTGAGCACGCCAGGGAACTGCTGCTTCGAGGTCTGCAGCGGGAACCGAACGCTTCATGGGCCAGGGAAAAACTCAAGAGACTGGAAAAAATTCTGATTCAGAAGCTCCTTTCGGAAGCTGAAGAGTTGATGAACCGCGGCGATTATGTATCAGCGCTTCCAAAGCTCTCCCTGTTTCATGGAATAAGGCCTTACGATCCGGAACCCCTTATTCGCATGGGAAGATGCCACCTGGCTATGGATAATCCAGAAACGGCCAAAGAGTACTTTGTACAGGCCTACGAAAGGGATCCCTCCAATAAAGAAACAGCCTCGCTTCTCGCCGAGGTCAACCAGCGGATCGATAGCAAGTCGATCGCGGCGGCGGTCGCCGACGCGAGAGCGATCCTTGCCGATTACAGCGGAAAGAGCGGCCGGAAGGCCAAAGACGCTCTGGAGGCTGTTCTTCTCAAGGACCCGGAAAATAAATGGGCCAGGGAAAAAATAATTGAGCTGGACCTTATGGTCGCCCAGAATGAGAAAGAATCCCCGCAAAAAACGCTCGACTCTCCCGGGGAAAACACCTCCGCCTCACCATCCGATGAATCACCCGGCGTCAAGTCCATCGCCGGAACACTCAAATATGTAGCTTCAGCCGTTGCCGCCGCTCTATTGCTATTCTTCGCGCTCAGGCTCGGAAGGAGCAGATCTAGCAGGCGCTATCCCCTTCAGGGAAGCGTAACCCTCATTCCGTTACTGGATATAGTCTCGCTGATCAACGCTAATCTGAAAACGGGGCGGCTGGAGATAAAAGGGGAAAGCAACAGGGGAGAGATATACTTCGATAAGGGGGAGATCATTCACGCCCGTTACAAGGCGGAAGACGGAAAATCGGCTTTCCAGAAATTGATATCCATCGGATCCGGTAGGTACACTTTCATCAACCATCTGCCAAAGGTCAGGCAAACCGTAAGCGAACCCCTCAGCCTGCTTCTTCTTTCCGTCAGAACCGGCGAAGGGAAACCGGCCAAACCGGACTCCCAAGCCCGGACAAGAAAAGTGACTGTCTGAGATATACCCATCCAAAGACTTACTCGCGGGGCATCGCGGCGGCGCTTTTTCCCTATCAGGTTTTCAGAAGCTTACAGGTATCGATGTGAACGGGATTAAAACTCTTCTGCAGCTTTATTTTCCATTCCAGACTGGAGGCCGCGGCTCCATATCTATTGAGCAGGGTATCCGAATAGTTCTTCTCTATAGATTCAAAAAGACTGTTTATTTCCCATCTTGTCTTATCGACCAGGAAGATCAGGTAACTGAAAGGTTCTTCACCCTTTGAAACGAAACAATCAGTCTCGGAACCGAGAATCTCGCACAGGGTCTTCCTCACGATCTGATTATCCCTGAAAAGGCCTCCCCTTCCCCTGAGTCCCAGATGGACCAGGCTGAAGGGCTTTCCTTCGATCTGGGCCTTTTCGGATATTACGTGAAGAGGGTGGACCAGGTCCTTTTCCCTGTCAAAGGGAGGATCTTCCGGTATGGAAAGACTGATTTCGCAATTGATACCAACGCTCAGAACCGCCTCCATTGCCGAGGCGAGCTTCTCCAGCAGAAGAGATCTATGAGGCTCCCGGTATTGAAGAAAATCTGCGAACCCTTCCCTTTGCCCCACCGGCTCCGGCTTTATGGTCACTCGAATCGACTGAAACTTCTTGCTAGCCGGATCGGCTGTATCCCTTCGGGTTACAGCCCTAATACACAGTCCCTCACCCAGCCAGTTCCTGAAAAGACCGACAACCGTGGCTACAAAAGCTTCAAGCTTGCTCCTTCCCGCGAAAACAGGGGCGTCGCAGCTCTCCATGTCAAAACCTGCTATTATATTCTCCCCGGCCATACCCTGCAGGATCGCCGATATCTCCTTTCCGGGGTCGAACAGATTCCTGGTCACGTTCATCTCCTCTGACTCGACCATGAAGATCTTCTGAAGCTCATCGAGCAGAGCGGTGAACTTCCGTATATTCCTTAGACCTATGTCCATGAGTTTTCGCCTGTCTACCTGCTCGAACGAGCTGTCGTGCCTGAAAAGAAGCTCCAGCGAATTCTGAATGGAGGTGATCGGAGTCCTTAATCTATGCGATACGGAGCTAATGAAATCCTTACGCATGTCATCGAGTTTTTTCCAGCTTGAGAAATCGTGAAGGAGAGCGAAGATCACGGGCTCACCGTCGGATAACCTCTCCGCCCTCAATTCGACTCCAAGCAGCCCGCTCCCTCCCCTGGATGAAGCGCTCACGTCTATATAGGTGCCCGTCTTGCCCTCTTGATTCACCCTGGAGGAGTAATCAGAAGGACAGTTTTTCCTGATTATATCTTCCGCTTCTCCGGGGGTATCCACTCCCAGCAGAGCCATCGCTCTACTGTTGGCGAACAGAAGATTCCAGCGGTGGTCGAAGAAAAGTATCCCCTGATCTACAGAACTTGAAAAAGACTTCAGAATATTCAGGCGGGTATCGATGCCGTTGTCCTCCCGGGTTGCCGAATCTCTAGCCGGATGTGATGTCTTTGGCAAGGGGAAACCGCAAAAGACGTGCCTTATCAGGATGGTAACGGTCTTCAGCGACGGGTCATTCTGTTCCATCATAGGAAACAATGGAATAACCGTAGTTTCGCAAATTGCACTGAGCGAAGGGAAAGTTTCAATCAACCTGTTCGGGCTCTTCAGCGGGAAACCGGAAAGCGATTCCGGCGGCTATAAATGCGTCAAATATCCTGTGCTCCCGGTCACCGGTCTCAAATCCTCCGTAAATGGAGACTCTTGTGGTGGGGGTAACCGATATATTGCCGAATATATTGATCACCCACCTTTCACCGAGATCCTTGAATCTGGCGTGATGACCCGCTATCGAGGCGGAGAGGGATTCGGAGATCAGAATGTCCGCGGAGGCGGCCGCGAGGATGTAGTTACTGTAGGGAAAAGTTCCCCGGTAGGCCCTCTCTCCCACAAATGTGTAGGTAGCCGCGCCCCTGAGCCTGAGAAAATAGACCTTTTGCCGGAATTCAAACCCGCCTCCTCCGTCAAGGGAACGAACTGAATACGGGTAGAAATCCTTCGAACCGGTGGGAAGCCTGAAATCCGCCCGGAAATAGACCCCGCCGGTACCCAGGCTGTCTCCTATTAATCCGGAGGTGAAATTGAACAGGAAATCGCCGAACCCGAAAATGACTCCGTCTTCTCTTCTGCGGGAGAAATAGGGTACCCTCAGTCTGACGGACGACCTGGCTCCGGCCCTTCTCATAAATGAGGCCGAAAAGAGTGACGCTTCACTATCATCGGGGTTGAAATCGCTTAAACTGAACTCCAGGGCGGTACTCGAAGAATCCATGGAGTAGAAGTGGGATGGAAGATCAAGGTAGGCGCCCGCCGCGTTAAGAGCGGAGGCGTTCGCCGCGAAAATCAAAACCGCCGTCAAGAGACGGAATCTGGCATACCAGTTCAATTGTTATTCCCTCTATTCCACCCCTTCAAGCAGTCGGATCCTGCCCTGTTCCACGAACTGGACCACGATAACCTTCCTGTCTCCGGGCAGCTCGTCTTTCTCGATAACTTTACCGTAGTCGTTCCAGGAACGGTGGTAGATAATATCGTCAAGCTTGTATGTATCTGATTGGGAGTAAATCCTGGCGTTTTCCTTTTCCTCGTTGGTAAGGTCCTCGGGGGCCAGCTCCTGCTCCTCGGCCTGCTCTTCAACCCCCCCCTCATCCTGTTTTTCCTCGTCCAGCCCGGTCATGTAAGGCAGGTAACCCTCACAGCCGGGACAACGTAACCATAAAACCTCTTCGCTGTCGGTGTCATCCACCACTTCCATCTGGAATGTTTTCTTGCAGACTGAACAGTACTGTTCGATCTTTCTGCTCTCTTTCTTCCTTTTCTTTGTTTTACCCTTGGCCATCTTACTTGCCTGCTGTTCTGTTCCTGTCTTTGATCAATCCGAAGAGGCGTCGATCTTGCAGCAATCTTCGGCGTCACTCGCCGAAAGATACCTCATTCCACATACCGGGCACCGGAATTTCCCATCCAGCCTTCCATTCATTTCGGCTTTTTCCAGTAGCCTGTGGAATTTTACATAATTCTTGGTCTTCTTGAGCACTTCATCATCCCGTCCTAAAGAACTCATATTCCCTTCCCTCCCGTTTCCAGAATCAGAACCCACTATTTTGTGGTACAATCAACCACCGGCACTATATATAGTGTTACCACACGGTGCTTAAAGTCAACAATCGATGTAAAACCACTCGGCCTGATAAGTTGCAATATACCACGAATTCGAAATTTTGGCAAGTTTCCCGCCCGATTTTAATAAAATTCCATAAATTTATTCGCGGAGCCGCTGTAAGTCTTTATCATCTATTCAGCTGAGGGGATTTCAAAATCAATTAGAATGGATTCGAGATAGGTCTTCTTGCTCCTTGAAGTTCCGTCGGGGATTCCGGGAATATCCAGCTCTGTACGGCTTTCCCTGGCAGTCTCGCTTCGAACCAGACCGGATATGGGAACCTCACCGGAGAGGTAGAGAAAGCTCGTCTCCCTCTCCAGCCTCAAGGCGTCGTTTCCTCCCAGATTAACTCTCTCCATCTTTTCCCTGCGGTGGCGGTAAACCTCGCAATGGAAATCACCCGCGGGTGTGGAAACAAGCTCGTTTTCCAGCTCTTCCCTCTCAGCCTCACCGGACTTCAGAAAGAGATCCCCCAGTTCAAAATCCTTTATCTCCTCTTCGGTGGCTTTTCTGAACGGTTCATCCCCCTTTCGGACTTCGACCGAGATAATGAAAGAGTATAACTCTTCTTCGGATTCCGCCTCTTTAAGACTGTCAGAGAACAAAATTCTCAGAAACAGCGCC
The DNA here is from genome assembly GCA_964488475.1 of uncultured bacterium. Lineage (GTDB taxonomy): Bacteria > Krumholzibacteriota > Krumholzibacteriia > Krumholzibacteriales > WJIX01 > CAZAUK01. The sequence goes on along the minus strand of CAZAUK010000008.1, from coordinate 72,509 downwards.
TCTTCACTTCTGGAGGACCAGGCAGAAGAGATTATCTCGAGTTTCACCAGATCATCATTCGAACGCAGAACTGACATCCTCACTTTGGATGAATCACGGACCCCATACGCCTCGGAGATCACAAGGTATTCGATCGCCGCTCCCCGCTTAAAGGATACCCTGGAAAAGTCCAGGCCGGGTATAAGGAAATCGGTGTTGGAAACGGCAGCCTCCGCGCCTTCTGAACCGGAGCACAGGAAGAACCAGGCTGAAATTAACAGGCACCCCGCCAGAGCTAGTCTCACTCCTCGAAAGTGCCGGCCTCTGAGTATCATACTACTCCTGTCCGCAGTCCCCTTTATATTCAACCGAATCGGCGCTCATATAACAGAGGACCTTTTCCATGTAAGCCTCGTATTCAAAACCCGGGCTTCTGGTCTTGGTATGACATATAACACAGGAATTGCGGGCCGATTCCCTGTACTTTCCATCCCGGGAGTGCCTCGTTCCCCTTCCATGACAGGCTTCACACTGCACGCCTTCAAGTTCTTCGCTTCCCGGCCCCTCCTTCGATCCATAACCTGAATACTGGCCGTACCCGGAAGTATGGCATTTCAGGCACTCCTCCCTGTCCGCTACTCTCCTTATCCTCTCAAAAGCGCCTTGGTGGGGGGAAGAGGAGAATTTCGACGCTATGTCGGAATGGCATCTTCCGCAAACCGACGGCCCCAGGAAATTTTCCCTCATCCTTCCATCCCGGTCGTGGGATATGAAGCCCCGCGTCCTGGTCTCCCTGAGCCTGGATCCTTCCAGTTCTGCGAACTCTTTGAGATATCCGGCGAATTCCGGATCTTTTTCAGAGTCGGTATCCAGTCTTATGGCGGTAGTATCAGTAATCGCCAACCGGCCTCCCGGACCGCCGCAGATCACCGCCTTCCCTATAAGTTTGCCCCGGTCACCGGCGAACAGCACCGGCACACCGATATCCTGAAAAGACTCTATCGATCTGTCGGCGCAGCCGTCAGAAACAGTGGAACCGGCTTCAGCGTGACCACGTATTACCAGATCCACCCCCTCGAGGGACGGAGCCAGCCGCTTGAGCCTCTCGCTTCCCATGTGCGCTATGAGAATGATCATGCGGCATTCTTCATCCTTGAGCTTTCTAACGATATCGGCGCAGACCCGGCCGGGGGGTTTTACCTCCAGAGGCGTGGCGGTGGTCAGTTCCGCGCCGAAAAGCGCGAATATTCCCACCTTCCACCCCCTGACCTTCTTGATGATATAGGTCTTGAATACCGGTTCGCCCTGCTTATATATGTTCGCGCAGGTCACCGGCAGGCCTTCCCTCACGCTCTCCATTATCGGCCGGAGCTGGTATCTCAGCTCGTTCTCTCCCGGAGCAACCGCTGAATATCCCATCTTCAGCATCATCTCACCCAGAAAGCGCCCCCTGTGCATGGCGAGTATCCCTCTATTGGCGTAAAAGTCGCCCCCGGAGACAAGAAGCGCCTCTGAATCCTTCTGAAACTCTTTTTTGAGCGCCGCGGCCCGCCGGGCCACTCCGCCTTCAGCGGCCCCGCCTCAACCAAAGGCCCTTATCCTGCCCATTTCGTCACTGGTAAAGAGAACTGTCAGGCATTCGCGGTCCTGCCTGCAGGCGGTAAGCCCCGCTAAGATCGCTATCAACAGAGCTGCCAGGGCAGTACAAAGGTTCCTTTTCATTTCATATCTTTCATCTGAGGGCCGAAAATAAATAGAAAAAGGAGCAAAGCGATACATCTCCCCTTGCTCCTTTCATAATAACAAATCGAACGCTACTTCGCCACTCTGGCCTTCAGGGCCTTTCCTGCCGCGAATGCCGGGAACTTAGTAGCTGCAATCATAATAGTTTCACCGGTCTGAGGATTACGGCCCTTGCGCTTCTTACGTTTGCGGCGTGAAAAGGTGCCGAATCCGGTAATCTGGACTTTCTTGCCCTTTGAAAGCTCATTAGCGATAATGCCTTCTCTGGGGGCGGTGCTGAAGATAGCGTCTACCGCGGCTTTTGCGTCCTTCAAAGTCAACCCGGTCTTCTTGGCCACATGCTCTACCATCTCGGTTTTATTCATCCTTCACCTCCTTTGATACTGAAAATAGCTTGAATATAAGGATACTTTAGCCACCCCCGATTTTCCTGTCAACAGTTTTTATTGAATAAGCATTATAGAAATGGAACGGAACTCTGAAGCCCTCTCTTGCCTCTCTCGTACATGATGTCGGGAAGTTCCTTGATCGCGATCTGAAAATAATAGCTCCACTGTCCTCCAAAACGCCGGTGGATGAAACTGGCCTGCCAGCAGTGCAGATCTCTTTCCAGTGAATACTGCTGGTTGGTAAACTCACCCCGTTCCAGGTCGTAATATCCGGAATATGAAATATTCCAGCTCCTGGTAAGGGATATGGTACCCCGCACGTCGACCTTGCTGGAAACCGAGCTGAAAGCACCCGTCCCCCTGGCCGAGTAGCTGTATCCCAGGTTTAAAGACCATCTTCTCTCCCCACTTTCCGGCTCCCCGCCGTCACTTTCTACCTCTTCATCGGGACGACCCCGGGCGGCGGCCACCTTCTTCTTCTCGACTCTCCTCCACTCCGCGGGATATGAAAACACTCCGTTCAGCGACATATCCGCGCTGAAACTCGTCGAGATTATCTCTTTCTCTTTCGGGTCGTAGGTCTGGTTCAGACTGACCGATATCATACGACCGATGGAAGTACGGACGCTGCTGCTTATATTCGAAAACCTGGAATCCTTCTCGGCGTCTGGGTCGTAACTACCGCTGAGATTCCAGGTCAGAACATTATTCTTTTTAACCACCTCGTCGCCCTCCTGAACCTTGAGATCCAGGATGTTCCTGACAGAATAGCTGACGCTTCGGTCCGCTATCTGTCCTTCCTGCAGCTTCGGCCGGTATGAATAGCTGGCGGTGGGATTGAAGGTGTGCCTGATTCCCCGGATCGGGCCTACCTTGGGATAGAACGTTCCGTATAGAGTAGTGCCCACTCCCGAGTTCAGGCTCATCGAAAAATTGCTCTCGTTGCGGCCGATAGGACCGAGGGCGCCCTGGTAGCCGGGAGTGATCTCGTCCTTCAGGACTCTCGAATAGTTCCAGCGCGTCGAAAGGGAGGGAGAGAGATTTAGAAATAGAAGTTTGTGCTGCTGGCTGAAGGAGGCGCCCGAGCTTGCGGTCAGCATGGAACCGTTTCTGGCGCTGCTCTCCGTGGTGGTGCGCTTGCCGCTGAGGTTCGGTGAGAAGGCTACGCTTCGCAGCACCCTTTCCCATGTCGATCTCTCACCACTTTCATGCTTCTCCCCGAACCACAGCGAGGTCCGGGGGAAATTCAGTGAGAAAGAAGGCATGGTGGTAGAGACCCTCACTTCAGTGGGATTATCCGGATCAATGTTCAGCTTCTGGTCCCGGCTCGCCGAGAGGCCCAGCCTGGTTCCCCCCCAGCTCTTGTTGAAACTGGCCCTGGAATAGATCCTGCGGTCCACAACCTGCCTCACATCCTTGGCCTGATGCAGCGCGCTCTGCGCCTTGTCACTGCTGACGAATCTCAGGTTGCTTCTGAAAGAGGCGCTCTTTCCAAATGTCTGGTTGTGAGTCGAGTTGACAGTCCACTCGCTGCTCTTGTTGCGGAAATCCCTCAGGAAGTCAAAGGCCGCGTTGCCGTTGAGCATGTATCTCACCTTGTAACGGTTATCCAGCCTGATTCTCAGATTCCTTCTCTCGTTAAAATCGGTGGTCACCTTGAAATCGGTATAATCATTCGTGGCCCAGTAATATCCCAATCCCCTTATGAACCTTCCCTCTCGGCTGTTTATTCCGATATCGAAATTCGGCCTCAGAATACCGGAATGCCTGTCCTTTCGAAGTGAATTGGCCAGGAATGGAAGATAAAAGACCGGCATCTCTCCTATATAAAGCCTTATTGGCCCGGAGACTACCTTGTCCCCTATATAGACTTTCATCCTGTTCGCCCTGAGAGAATAATGAGGATGAACCAGATCACAGGTGGTATAGGTGGAATTGTAGACCTTGAGTATGTCCTCCCCGTCCTTGAATATGTGCTCTCCGAGGTAATATCCGCTCTCGTACTGGGTCGACCCTTTGGTGACCAGTCCTCCGCCCCTGTCCATGTCATACCCCATATCCTCTCCGTACATCTTCTGCTCGTTCTCTACCAGGACCGGGCTGCCCTCAGCCTTCAGAATATTCAGCTTGGAGCTGAAATCTATATGATCGGCCGCCAGGGTCTTGTTCTGATAGTTAAGCGAGGCGTTCCGGTCCAAGCTTATATCCTCGGTCCTGGCGAAGTACTCTATCTTGGTAGCCTGGTAGCTTATCCGTTGGGCCTCTTTGTCGAAATCCCTGTACTCCAGAAGGGTGTCGGTGGCGGCGGCGAGGCTGTCTATAGTCTCATCGTCGGCGATATGAAGATACTTGTAGAGTCCGGAGGTCCTTCCTGAAACTCGAACGTAATCCAACTCGTTTCCATCGAACCTGAAAAACATACTGTCGCCGGTCGAGTAGTTGTTGCTCACCTTTCCCTTCTCGCTCTCAGTGGGATAGTACATCGCCTTGGCGTTGCTGAAGATCTTGACCGAATCCACGTTCTCCTCATAGAGATGGATGATGACAGAATCCCCCTCTATCCAGGAATCCTTCCACCACCTGGATCCTTTGGGGGGAGCTTCTGACAGATAGCCGTATTCGGGAAGCACTATTCGTGTGACCTGCCTGCTGTCATACCAGAGATCGATCCTGCCGCCTCTCATCTTCGACGGTCCGCTGGAGGCCACCGGGCTTCCCAGCATTTCCACGTATCCTTCTTCGTTATGTATCACCGCCGAATCGCACTCAGCGGAGGTCTCACCCTTCAGCATCTTCACCCCTCCCGTGGCGATTCCGGTGTTCTCATTCAGATCGAACATCATAAGGTCTGATTTTATTCTTCCCGGCTCCTCTTTGCTCTGATCGAAGGTAAGAACAGGCCTCGCGTCCACCACCGCTCTTCCCTGCTTTCTGTAGTAGCGCCCGGTTCGGCCGGAAACAGCGAAATCCTCGGCCAGGTCGATCAGCAGCACCCTGCCGAAAGCCTCCGCCAACTCGGTTTCCCGGTGATAATTGACCGTATCGGCGTATAGAATCCTGTTGCTGTCGGCCAGTTTGACGTTACCCACCAGCAGCGCTTCCCTGGAATCCCTGTCATACCTGACCCAGTCGCAAGTTACCTCCATACCCACATCCACCGCCCTTACGTTCTCCTTGATCAACAACAGGTTGCTTCGTCCGAAGTACTCCCCTGTATCACCGTAGATGTGCATCGTGCTGTCCACGGCGTGTACTTCGTCTTCGAGGGTGAATCTTTCCTCATCAAGATAATGTTTTCCTCTTAGAGAGGTGATCGTGGCGGTCTGGTGATCTATTCGAACGCTGTTGCGCAGATATACCACCTGCTTTCCTTCCTCTTCCCTGAACCTCAGGGTTCCGGCACTCCACTTGTAAAGTTTCGATTCGGCTTTTCCTGGGTCGGACGGCTGGTCTGATTCAGCCGGTATCCGCCCGTAAGCCGCATCAGGCGCCGCAGCAGCGGCAAGGATGACGATTCCCAATATTTTAAATACCCTACCGGTCAAATTCCGCTCCATTCGGAAACTGGTTATAAGAAACGGCAACCCGCGTGCGGCAGCGGGAAAGATCCCCAACAGACGACTTCCGCAAAGAAAATTCCCCCCTGATCACCCCTGAACTATCACCTCTTCTAAGGCGCTGAAGAAACGGACTCACTCGAGGACCAGCATAGCGGCCCCCGCCAAAGCTGCTCTGTTTCCCAGCTCTGCCCGTACTATTTCCACCTTGAGAAGAACCTCATCCATCAGATGCTTCCTCAAAGACTCCCTGGCGGGGCCCAGAATAAGATCGCCCGCTCCGGACACACCTCCCCCCACCGCTATTATTCGGGGATTAACCATATGAACGATATTAGCCAGGCCTATTCCAAGAAATCTCCCGGTCTCGGCCAGAGCCTTGACCGCGGCAGTGTCACCGTTTTCAGCCGCTTCGGATATATCCCTGACCGTGGTCGACGCTCTTATCGCAAGATCCGAATCGACCCCCTCTTCTATATATCCCGCGGTTCTTTCGATTATCGCAGAAGCCTTTACATAAGCCTCCAGGCAACCCCTGCTGCCGCAATTACAGATCTTTCCCCCAGCCTTGATGACCGTGTGCCCTATCTCTCCGGCCTGGCCGGAAAACCCCCGATAAAGAGCTCCGCCTATTATCAATCCACCTCCGACCCCGGTTCCCAGAGTCAAGCAGAAAAAATCATCTATTCCCCTGCCGGCTCCAAAAAGAAACTCACCATAAGCGGCGCAGTTAACATCGTTGTCCACCACTACGCGCATTCCGAGGGCTTCAGAAAAGATATTCACCATGTTCACGTTTATCCAGCCGGGAAGATTTGGTGACGCGTAAAGCATTCCCTCCGGTCCGTTCACCAATCCGGCGCATCCTATCCCGGCGCCTGAGGGGTTAAAACCCTTACCCCCTTTGGAGTCAAACCACTCCGCGACCCTTTCCGCTACAACTTCGGGGCCCTCTTCAGCTCCGGTGGGAATGGCGCCGCTGACGACGGTATTTCCTTCCGAGTCCACGATTCCCAGCTTTACGTTAGTTCCCCCGATATCTATTCCATAGGCTTGTTTCATCTCAACTATCCTTTGTTCAGCGGCCACCGATAGGTGTTATCGAAATGTTCACTCCCGCTTCTATAGAAAGGCCACGGCTTCTTCCACGGTATGATGCGATCCCAGAAAGAGGACGCAATCACCCGGCCGGGCGCTCCGCCTGGCCTTTCTTACGGCTTCACCCATGCCTCTGGTAACGGTCACGTCTCCGCTCTCTCCCGATTTTCCGCCGCCCGGTTCTTCGAAAAGGCCCGAAAGCTTCTTCGCCGGGGCCGAACCAGCCTGCCTTAGCGGGACCAGAAATACTTCTCTGGCCGATTCTAAGGCTAAACGCGGGAATCTTCCCAGTTCTTTTCTGTCCATGCATCCGAAAACCAGAATATTCTTTTCCGCCTTCGAAAATGATCTCAGCGTCTCGAGGCTCTTTACCAAAGCGTCCTCATTATGGGAGACATCCATTATGATTCTGGGATCATCTGTCAGAACCTGGAACCTTCCGGGGATAAAAGCCTTTCGCAGGCCATCCGCCACATGCTTTTCCAGGGGGACTGAAGTAACTTCACTAAGTGTTTCCACCGCCTTTACCGCGGTCGCGCAATTTACCTTCTGGACTGCGCCGATCATCGACGAGTTAAGCTCCCCGTAATCATGTTTGTCGGTCCGGAGCGTGAATATGGTTCCCTCAGGATGTACCTTCTTCAGTCTGGAAAACGTTCCCGCGCGAACATTCACGAAAGGAGCTCCCACCCGCCCGCAGTAATCCGAGGCCTGAAGAGTCAGCGAACGGGTATTCAGATTAGCTGCCATCGGCACACCCTCCCTGGCTATACCCAGCTTCTCGGCCAGGATCGCTTTTCTGGTCTTTCCCAGATGAACACTGTGATCTATCGAGACGCCGGTGATCACTGTCACTGCTGCGTTGACCAGCCGGGTCGCGTCCAGCCTTCCTCCCAGCCCGACCTCAAATACGGCGATGTCCACTCCCCTGTCCATAAAATAGAGGATGGCCGAAGCGGTGACTCCCTCAAAGAATGTAAAAGGGGACTCTTCGAAATACTCTCTCAGCCTACCAATGTAACCATCCAGGACCGCGCTTGGTATCTCCCGCCTGTTGATAGTGATCCTCTCGTTTATTCTGAAGAGATGGGGTGAGTAGAAAGTCCCCACCCGCCAGCCGGCGCTGGAGAGAATAGATGAAATATAAGCCGCGACAGACCCTTTCCCGTTGGTGCCGGCCACCAGCACCGCTTTGAATCTCTTTTGGGGTTCGCCCAGGGAGGATAGGAGGCCGGTGATATTTTCCAGGCCGAGCCTCATCCTGGTCGGCCTGAGAGAATACAGGAAATCTATATTTGGAAAGGGGCTCTCCCTACCAGATGACCGAGAGCATTTTGCCATCATTATCCGTGCTCTCTTCCTTCTGCTGTTTGTTTTCAGCCGAACCGCTCCGCATCAGACTCTCGATTATAAAACCAACAGCCCCTTTCATTGAACCGCGCTCGCATATCATATCGATCATTCCATGCTCCAGAAGAAATTCGGACCGCTGAAAACCTTCCGGAAGTTCCTCTCCCACTGTTTCCCTAATCACCCTCGGGCCCGCGAATCCGATCAGAGCCTTGGGCTCAGCTATGATGACATCTCCCTGGAAAGCGAAGGAAGCCGCCACCCCTCCAGTAGTGGGATGAGTCAATATGGAGATAAAAGGCAGCCCCGCGTCTGAGAGAAGGGCTATAGCTGCTGAGGTCTTGGCCATCTGCATAAGAGAAAGGATCGACTCCTGCATCCTGGCCCCGCCCGACGCCGAAACCACAACCACGGGAAGCCGCTCTTCAACGGCTTTCCTTATTATTCTGGCGATCTTCTCCCCCACCACCGAACCCATGCTGCCGCCCATAAAAGAAAAATCCATAACCGCAACTGCCGTCCGCCTGCCTTTCATATCGGCTGTTCCAGTGATGACCGCCGATTTGCGGCCGGTCTTCTTTCGGGCGGCTTTCAATCTGGCAGTGTACCTCTTGCTGTCCTTGAAACTAAGAGGATCGCAGGAGGAAAGCTCCCCGTAAAGCTCGGTAAAGGTGTTATCGTCAAAAAGGATATCTATGTACTTCTCCGCGGAGATCCGGAAATGCATCGAACACACCGGGCAGACTGACAGCTTCTCCTCGAGCGCCTCCGCGTACAGTATCTCTCCGCATGAAGGACACTTTTTCCACAGACCCTCCGGAATCGATTTTCTTTTCCAGGTCCTTATACCGCTTCTTGCTTTCTTTAACCAGTTCATCATGATTTCGCTGCCCCCTTCGTAAGGCCCAGCCTGATAAATAGGGTGGCGCCCGCAATACCCCAACAGGCCAAGACCTGCCGATAATATACAGCTTCAGGGCCGGTTACCAACTCAGAGGTGCACTAACACAAAACCTAACATCAATTATCGCTTTCAACCAGACTTTTTTAAAGAATTTATTCGACGGCCATCGGTCTTTTTATTCAATCCGGCTAACCTGAGCGGAACAGACTGTCCAATATAGACTTGAGACGTTTTCCCCCTTCGATTCCCATTTTGAGCACCTTCGAATGGGATTTCCTCGAAGGATCCACATTCGGTGTATGGTTGGTCACCCAGCTCAGAACGGCGGACTTTATATCGAGCCTTCCCGCCTCCAGAAGCTCCGGCAGAAGGGACATGGTCACCACATCTCCCCCCATTATCCTGGCCGCCCGGGCTTCAGAGACTGTCTCGTAGCACGGGCCGCGGTTGTAGACAGAAACTCCTGAGAGCAGACGCTCGCCCGCTTCTGCGGCCGCTTCATTTATCCTCCGGCGGAAACTTTCGCTGAGAAGGGAACGGCGTCCGGCCCATCCCTTAATGGCGGCTCCGGTTTCACCAAGATGAGTTGAAGGAAAGACCAACATGTCCGATGCCAGGACCCACGAACCGACCTCGATATCCGGCCTGAGTCCTCCCGCCGCGTTGACCAGAAGGAGCCTTCGGCATCCAGCTTCGGCGGCGATCCGGACCGCTGAAGAGGCCTCGCTGATGGAAACTCCTTCATAGAGATGGGAGCGCCCCATAAAAACGCAGATCCCCCCGCCGCCCGTGGCGCGGTATAGGACCACTCTTCCCGGATGTCCCTTAACCGTAGGCGCGGGAAGGTCTTTAAAATCTTCGTATTCCATTCGAAGGACTGCCGGCAAGTCGGCGGTGAAGCCTGAAAGTCCCGAACCGACCAGCACCGCGGTCTCTGCCTGTCCCCTTAACCTGTCAATAGCGTCACCATGGATCATGATTCAATATCTCTGAATAGGACCAGGGCGTCTTCCCCGGAATCGAGGTAATATTCTTTCAGCTTCCCGGCCACCGTAAAACCGTTGTTCTTATAAAAATTCAGCGCCTTGGCGTTGCTCTTTCTGACTTCCAGATATACTACCCCGCAACCCACCCTTCGCGAATTTTCGAACACGGACTCCAAGAGGAGCGCAGCCGCTTTGCCACCCCTCCAGGCCGGGTCAACCGCTATGTTGAGAATATGGGCATTTTCTCCTTCCAGCCAAGCCATCACGTAACCCACCACCCTGCCAGCGGAGGTTACCACCAGGTTTAAGGCCAACTGCCGCAGGTCGAGCTGCTGAAGGAACAGCTCTTCCGTCCAGGGTGATTCAAAGCTCTCACGTTCGATCTCGAGGATCCGTTGGATATCGGTCCTGAGCATATTCCTTACTTTCAGGGGGTTCACCTATCTCCCCCGCCCTTTTTAAGCCTGGCTCCCGAGGGAAGCATGGCGTCCGGCGGCCTTATGTAAAGCGGCTCCAGGCCGGAAAGCTCCCGGTAAGGCACAAAGTCCCGGCCGGAAGTAATAGATATGAGAAGGGATGCTCTGGGAATCGACCTGAAAGAATCGGCCGTCCTTATATCGCCGTTAAAAAAAGGCGCAGCTTTGCCAGCTCCGGTGCCTGCCAGGATTACCGGTCCCGAGAACTTATCTTTGACAAGAGATGGAAGTTTGTCGGGTTTCGCCGCCGCGGGCTCCATGATTTCCAGAGGAATACCCGAACCGGTTTCATACAGGCCGAAATATACCTCGCCCCTCCGCGCGTCTATAACCGGAGCGACCGCGAATGCGGCGAAGGGAAAAGCCGCCGCCAGAACTTCCAGGCTGTTAGCGGTCCTCACAGGTCTACCCCGGACCGCCGCGAATCCCTTGATGGTGGCAAGGCCGATTCGAAGCCCGGTAAAACTGCCCGGGCCCGTGACCACGCAGAATATCTCTATCGCTTCAAGTTTCACTCCCGCCGTCTTGAGAGCGGTATCGGCCGCGGGAAGCAGGGTCGCCGAATGCGTGTCGCTGGCGTCGAAAAGCACTTCGCATAGAATCTCCCCTCCCTTTGCCAGTGCCACGCTGCCCTTAAGGTGAGAAGTGTCCAACCCCAGTATCAGTGGTTCTTCATTCACCGGCTTCTTCCACCAGCCTTTCAACGAAGTTTGCGGGCCCGTCCACTTTGATATCCCTCGAGGTCTCGCCGGCGATTTCGAATTCCACCCTGAGATCAAAACAGAGCAGGCCTTCGGGAATACGGTCGCCCCATTCTACCAGAATCACGTTCCCCTGATCGGGCGCGTCGAAAAGCCCTATCTCCTCGACTTCCTCTATCCGCTCGAGACGGTACAGATCGAAATGGATTACCGGAAATACTCCCTCATACTCTTCGGCCAGTATAAAGGTGGGGCTTAGAACCTCTTCCCGGACTCCCAGCCCGGCGCATACTCCCTTGGTAAACACAGTCTTCCCCGCTCCCAATCCCCCTTCCAGCGATACCGTCGAACCAGCGGGAAGAATACTTCCCGCCGCCATTCCTATCTCGACGGTCCGTTCGACCGACCCGCTCCTTACGGTAATGACCATCCGCTGCTGGCTGAAACTGGGGATCCTCTCCATCACTCTCCATTCATTCCCGCCTTAAACCCTTCGGGCGCAAGGCCCGAAGATCAGGCGTGTTTCCATATACCGGCTACTTGGGATTGAGGGTAACGCACGGGACGATCATCTCCTCCAGAGAGATTCCGCCATGCTGAAAGGTCTCCCTATACTGCCTTTCGTACTTGTGGAAATCTGTGGGGTAGACGAAATAGAAATTTTCCTTGGCGAACACGTAATTCTTTGAAGGGCTTTCCGTTGGAAGCCTCAGATCCGGGGGGTTGCTGACATGATAGCAGTTTTTCGCTTCGCAATTGATATTCTCGCCGAATTTATACCTAAGGTTGGTCGACGTATCCCTGTTCGCCCTTACCAGGGCGGCCCTTCTGCACAAAACCGACCCGTGGTCCGTCGTAATGACTACCACCGCGCCCTGCCGGGCGATCTTTCGCAGAATCTCATAAATGGCCGAGTGAAGAAACCAGGACTTCATCAGCGACCTGAAAGCGCTCTCGTCGGGAGCTATCTCCCTCAATATCCGGTTCTGGCTTCTTCCGTGAGAAAGCAGATCCAGGAAATTTACCACAATGGAAACCAGGTTGAGCGATTTATAAGTATCTATCTGCCTTCGGATATCATTGGCCTCTTCATTGCTGAATATCTTTATGTACTTCGAACTGATTTTGCTGTAACCCTTGGTTCGTAACTGTTCCTGCATAAGTTCATTCTCGAACCTGTTCTTTCCCGTCCCCTCGTCCTTGGACTTCTCCAGCCAGTAATCCGGATATCTTTCCTTTATCTGGGAAGGGTACAGCCCGGCGAAGATGGCGTTTCTCGAATATGGGGTCGCGGTGGGAAGCAGAGCGTAAAAGAAATCCCTGGTGATGTTGTAAAGGTCGGCCAGCAGGTCTTCTATCATCAGCCACTGGTCATAGCGCATGCAGTCGATGACTATCAGATATACGTCCTTGCCGGAATCGATATGGGGCAGAACGTACCTGTCGAAGATATCGAGGCTCAAGGTGGGCCTTCGGCCGGAATTGACCCAGCCGGCGTATTCGCTCTCCACGAACTTGCAGAACTCGGCGTTGCATCTGGCCCGCAGATCGCTGTGAGTCTGGTTGAGGCCGGTCCTGCTGAACCGGTCGAACTCCAGGTCCCAGTGGGTAAGCTGCTGGTGTATATCGATCCAGTCCTCAAAGCTGTTCCGCCGGTCCATCGACCCATCGATGGAATGAAAAACCTGAAGGTACTCCTTGCTGGCTGTCCCCTCCTGGATCTTGTGAGATTCCAGGATTCTCTTGGAGGCCGAATAGATCTGAAGCGGATTCACCGGTTTGAGAAGATAGTCGTCGATCTTCATCCCTATGGCTTCTTCCATGAGTCCTTCGGCTTCGTTCTTGGTTATCATTATTACCGGCACGTTGGGGTCAAGGTCCTTTATCTCGTGAAGGGTCTCGATCCCGTTTTTTCCGGGCATGTTCTCGTCCAGCAGCACCAGGTCATACTGCCCCAAGCGAAGAGCCTTTATTCCATCCTCCCCGCTGGACACTCCCTTCACTCCATATCCCTTGTCCCTGAGGAACATTATGTGCGCCTTAAGAAGGTCTATCTCATCGTCGACCCATAGTATGTTCTTTTCGTCTGCCAAATTAGTCTCCTTCAGGATCTCTCAGTCGATCGGAAAAGTAAGCAGGAACGTGGTGCCCTTTTCGGCGCTGGAATCGACCACCTTTATGGAACCTCTGTGAATATCCTCCATGATCCTCTTGACCAGCGCCAGGCCCAGGCCCCATCCCCTCTCTTTTGTGGTAACTCCCGGTGAAAACACCCTCTTTTTTATCGAAGGGGGCATTCCCCTGCCGTTGTCGCTGAAGTAAATCTCTATATTTTTTCCTTTCGAGTCAACCCCTCCACTGATCCCTATCTTTCCTTCACCCTCGGAAATGGCGTCCAGTGAATTCTTTATCAGATTTTCAAAAACCCATCCGACAAGGTCCTCGCTGGCCCGAATCATCGGCATCTCTTCGAGATTCACGTCGATTATCGACTTGATTCTGAGAGCGGGCCGCCTACGCATGAAGTAATCTACCGTCTCAAGAATGATCGGCCGCAGATCCTGGTATTCCAGCTTGGTGGTCGAGCCTATCTTGCTGAACCTGGAAGATATCCGGCTGAGCCTCTCAACGTCCAGCTCTGCTTCCTCCACCGACCCGACCAGACTGTGCTTCTTTTCCCCGGACCTTAGTCCTCCCTTTATGATTTCCAGCCAGCCCATAAGCGAAGATATAGGCGTTCCCAGCTGATGAGCCGTCTCCTTGGCCATTCCGACCCATATCGATCTCTGCTCGCCCATCTTCAGAGCCCTGAAACCGATGAACCCGAAGAGGGCGAAAATCACAAATACGCCCAGCTGTACGTATGGAGCGATCTTCAGTTCGCGGGCCAGCTTTGACTGTCCGTAATGAATGACCAGGGTCATCTGCTCTGTCTGAAGGGTTACCGGTTCGCTGACCCGGTCGAATTCTCTGGCCTTCTGAAGAATCTTCTTCAGCAGGGGATCGTCCGGGTTGCCGGGATCGAAGTCCAGAAGTCTGTCGTATTCATCGTCTGCCACCTGTTCCACTCCGATCTCGTTCCATATCATCGGACGGCCGTTAACGTCTGTTATCACGAAGGGAAGGACCATGTATTTTCGAATCTCCCCTATAAAATCGCGGCTGCCCGAGTCCTCGAACTTGCTGAGAGCCAGAGTGGTAAACCTGGAAAAGAGCCTGGTGGTACTCTCCGCCTGCGTTCTCATCCTGCTGATCAGATTATTGTTATAGAGAAGGAGAGATACCACGATGATAATGCTTCCCAATATGAAATATATTCTTATGAGAAACGGTAGATTCTTGGGAACCCTCGTTTTCACTTCACGCCTCTATGTATTCATTGCCACCCATATAATCGACCAGAGCGCCGGGCACACGTATCTTACCGGTGGAGGTCTGGTAAAGTTCCATGATTGTCGCGATAATTCTTGGAAGGGCCAGTCCGGAACCGTTCAGAGTGTGGATGAATCTTGATTTCACGCCTTTTTCCTCCCTGAACTTTATCCTGGCCCGGCGGGCCTGAAAATCCTCGAAGTTACTGCATGAGGAGACTTCCAGCCACTTTCCGGCGCCCGGAGCGTAAGTCTCTATATCATAACATTTGGCGGCGGCAAAGCTCAAATCGGCGGTGCATAGTTCCAGAACACGGTAGGGGATTTCGAGAAGCCGGAGAACCTCGCAGGCGTCTTCCAGCAGCGTTTCAAGCTCATCGTATGACCTTTCCGGATGGGCGAACTTCACCATTTCGACTTTGTCGAACTGGTGGACCCGGATAAGTCCCCTGGTATCCTTGCCGTAACTGCCCGCCTCCCTCCTGAAACACGGACTGAAAGCGGTCAGCTTCACGGGAAGCCGCCCGGCTGGTATGATTTTCTCCCTCATAAGATTGGTTACCGGAACTTCCGCCGTGGGTATGCAGAAAAGATCGTCTACCTCGCAATGATACATATCATCGGCCATTTTGGGAAGCTGCCCTGTTCCGATCATCGAATCCCTGCTCACCAGATAGGGAACGCTGACCTCCTCATAGCCCTGCCTCACGTGAATATCCAGCATGAAGTTCACCAGGGCCCTGGAAAGAAGAGCTCCACCCCTTCTTAGCACCACGAATCCGCTCCCGCTGACCGCCGAGGCTGCGTCCAGGTCGAGAATACCGAGTTTTTCACCTATCTCCCAGTGAGGGATCCTGGCGAAATCCTCCCTGAAAGGATCACCCCAGGTCTTTACCAGCTTGTTGTCCTCTTCGCAATTGCCCGCCGGAACAGAATTGTGGGGTATATTCGGTATGGAAAGTTCTATCTCCTCCAGCTTATCCGCCAGTTCCTTTTCTTCCGCGTCGATCTCCTTTATCCTTCCCGCTGTGGATCTCATCTCCTTAATCAGGGCGGAGGCGTCCTCTTTATGCTTTTTCAGCTCGGAGATCTCTTTCGAAACGACATTTTTCCTGTGTTTGAGGCTTTCCGCTTCCTGTATAAGCTCTCTGCGCTTTTCATCGACCCGGAAGAATTCTTCCAGGTCAAGATTCACATTCTTCCGCCTGATTCCCTCCCTGACTTTCTCCGCATCGTTTCTGATTAGCTTTCTGTCCAGCATTCAACTACTTCTCCTGGTGTCACCGGGTAAAAATGTCCGCGGTAAAATCGCCTGATCTACCCGCTTCCATAAGCTCCTGGGCCATCTTTTCCGCCAGCGCTTCCTCTTCACCAAAACCGCTCCGCATGCTTCTTTCTATACGGTCGGAACCATCCGGAGCGGTCCTGGCCGCGCTGAGATTGAAACCGGATTCGTCCATTCTGCACAGGACTCCTGTATGGAAATTCTCATCCATAAGACGGAGGAACATCCTCTCTACTGTAATCTCCCGGGAAGTGGGACCGTGGTTCAATGTTTTTACCAGATCCCTGCTTCTCTGGTCTTCCTTTCTGGTGAGGAAAACCATAGCTCCCTGTCCCGCGGCCGGCATGCACATCGAAGAGGTAAAAACCTCCGCTACTTTTTCCTGCTGGTTAAGCGCTTCCACCACTGAGGCGGAAAGGACAAAACCTCCCGTTACCCCTCTGATCATCCTACCGTAGCTGGATCTAAAACCGCACCTCTGTTCGACGCACTTCAGATCCGGCCGGTAAAACATAAGCTGGCTTCTAGTTACCGGATTACATACCTCTATGGGCTCTTCGCCCGGAAAGTCTTCCAGGATCGTCTCACTTCTGGAGATAAGCGCGTCAAATGGATTTCCTCTTTTCAGCACCGCCGCGATAATCAACCGCCCGCTGAGGGACAGCGGAATCCCGGAAGCGTCCGCCACCAGTATATCCAGGTCTCCACCTTTAAGCCTCCCCAGATGTTCGGATATACTCCGCCCCGGGCGGACCCCTGGCCGCCTGCCGCAATAAGTGCCGGACACCTTGGTGCCTGGCGCGGCCGCCCGTAGCGCGCCAACGGCTCCTTCCAGCCATATTCCGGCTTCATCGCTTCCCGCGCAACCCACTATGAATTCTCTTGCAGCGACTTTGTCTCAACTCCCCCCGCCTATTACAATATCACCTCGGAATCTCAAGCGTATTTCAACCGGGCAGACCGGTCCAACGCTCCGGGCTCTTCCTCGGCCGATTCAGATTCTATTCGAATGCTAAGGTATCACAGCCGTGATAAAAAGGCAAAGACAAATGCCGCCCCCCGGTCAATCCTCCCTGCCGGCCGCCGGAATCTTCACTATACGGTACTCGTTGATGATCCTTTCCACCTTGTCCCGAGGAAAACTGGAGCGGGTCATGGTGACTATCGCCCTGGCGAAAAGAGCCACCTGCAGTATCGCCCCTGAATAAAATGCCGGCATATTTCCCATCATGGTCAAAATTCCCAGAGTCGCGAACAGGGCGGACACGGACCACAGGATGTAATCTGCTCTACGCATCGACCTGACCCTTACCAGTATGACATGGTGCAGATGGCCGAGATCCGCTTCGAAAAGCGGCCTTCCGCTGATCAGCCTTCTGACCAGCGCGAGAACCGTGTCAAGCAGAGGCACGGTCAGTATGAGAACGCTGCCGGCTATTCTGGAAAAAAGATCCTCTCCGCGTACCAGGGTAAGCAGCGAAATAATCCCGAACATCAGCCCGAAGAACAGGCTGCCCGAATCCCCCATAAAGATCTTGGCCGGAGGGAAATTGTATCTTAGAAAAGCGCCGGCGGAACCCATAACCACCACTGAAAGGAACAGCACCAGGGGCTGGCCGAGAAGATAGCCGCTGACCGCGAAGGCTATCGCGGAGACGGTGGCGATACCCGCGGCGAGCCCGTCGATTCCGTCGATCAGGTTGAAAGATGTCGTTATCGCCAGGATCCAGCACACCACCCCCAGCAGGGCCACCAGAAGAATGGGAGATGACATGCTGAGTATTGAGAAGCGGGTAAGCAGCGCCAAACCGCCCAGGCCTATAAATACGGACACTCCCATCTGCAGAATGAGTTTATACCTGTAATGCAGGCTTCTCAGGTCATCTATCACTCCCAGCATGAATATGGTAAAACCGCTGACTATGAGAATAGTTATCAGTATCTTTGTCAGATGTTCCATGGTCACGAAGAACAGAAATACCGGAACCAGCCCTACCATTATCGCGCTGACTATGGCCACCCCGCCAATATGCGCTATCTCGCCGTTCGCCCTTCCATTGGGTTTTTCGGCTATCTTCCACCTCGCCGCCATGCCCCGGACCAAGGGAGTAACAGCCAGGCTTACCAGGAATGAAACTAAAAATGAAACGATTAGATTCGTCCAGGTCAATCCCATACCCCCTTTCGCGCCGACCGCCCGGCCGCTGAACGCGGTCTTTTTCAGCCAATCCGGGCTGGTAACGCTTCGCGGGTCCGCCTTTCAATTATCAGTTAACAATCGCTTATTATTAAATAGATGTCAAGAACCAGTTATACCTCTGAAAGTCCTAATCACTATCTATACGGCGGGGCTTTCCCCGCTTCAGGCGTGAAACTTTTCGATGACATCCACTATCCGGCCGGCGGTCTTACCATCCCAGAGCGGCGGAATACGGTGCCTTTTCCTTTCTCCCTTCAGGACCTTCCGGGCGGCGGCGAGCAGATCGGCCGGCCTGGTGCCGACCAGCGTGTTGGTACCCATCTCTATCGTTATCGGCCGCTCGGTGTTATCCCTGACTGTAAGGCAGGGTACTCCCAGGACGGTGGTCTCTTCCTGAATGCCTCCCGAATCAGTAATAACAAAACCGGCGTGTCTCATCGCTTTAAGAAAATCCAGGTATCCGGCCGGCTCTATAAGCCTCAGGCCGGGACGGGCGGGAAAAGGGGGTTCAGCGGAATCGATGACTTTTCTGGTCCTGGGATGCACGGGAAAGACGACATCCAGCGAGTCTGACAGTTCAGCGAGAACCGAGTAAAGCTCCCTGAACTGTTCCGGGTCGTCCACGTTGGACGGCCTGTGAAGGGTGACCAGTACGTACTTACCCTTCTCTATCTTGAGCCTTCGCAGGATATCGGACTCCTCTGCCCTGTCCAGGTAGAAATTCAAAGAATCTATCATAATGTTACCGACATAAAATATCCTTTCCTCTCCCACTCCCTCGCGCTCAAGATTCTTTTCCGCCTCCGGGGATGTAGTGAAACAGTAATCTGACAGGATATCGGTGACCATCCGGTTTATCTCTTCGGGCATCCTCTTGTCGAAGCTTCTCAGCCCGGCCTCCACGTGCGCCACCGGAATATGCAGCTTTGCCCCGACCAGAGAACAGGCCAGGGTTGAATTTACGTCCCCCACCACGATTATCAGCTTGATACCCTCGTTGAGGGCCGCCTTCTCGAATTCGACCATCACTCCGGCGGTCTGCTCCGCGTGGCTTCCCGAGCCCACTCCCAGGTACATATCGGGTTCCGGAAGGCCCAGGTCCCTGAAAAAGACCTTAGACATATTAGCGTCGTAATGCTGACCGGTGTGAACCAGGACCGGATCTATCCGGCCCCTCTTTTTCAGTTCCCTGATAAGGGGAGCCGCCTTCATAAAATTGGGTCTGGCCCCCACGACTACCGCTGCTTTCATCATTTGCCTTTCTTCTTCCTCGACTTCTCTATCCTCTGCTGGTATAACTTCTTATAATACTTTCTGAAGGCGCCCGATTTTATGGATCTCCACCAATCCCCGTTCTCCCTGTACCACTCGACCGTTTCCTTCAGTCCCCTGTCGAAGGTTCTCTTTGGCTTCCATCCCAGAGACCTGATCTTTCCGCAGTCAAGAGCGTACCTTCTGTCGTGGCCCGGCCGGTCGGAGATGAAGGTCAACAGATCCCTGTCCGCTCCGGTCAGCTTTATTATCCTTTCAGCTATGTATACATTCTTTTTTTCCTGGTCCGCTCCGATGTTGTAGACCTCCCCCAGCCTTCCCCTCCTGCCCACCAGGTCTATCGCCCTGCAGTTATCCTCCACGTAAATCCAGTCCCGAACGTTTTTCCCGTCTCCGTAAAGGGGAAGGGGTTTTCCGTCAAGAGCGTTGGTTATAAATAGAGGAATGAATTTTTCCGGGTGCTGGAAAGGGCCGTAATTGTTGGAGCTCCTGGTTATAAGCACTGGAAGGCCATAGGTCTTGAAGAAGGCTCTTACCAGAAGATCCGCTCCCGATTTACTGGCAGAATAGGGACTGTTGGGCTCGATGGGGTCAGTTTCCCTGAACTTACCTTTTTCCACGCTTCCGTATACCTCATCGGTGGATATCTGGACGAATCGCCGTAGCTTATGCTCGAGAGCCTTCTGAAGAAGTGTATAAGTGCCCATAACATCGGTTCTTACAAAACTACCCGCCTTTAGTATGGAACGGTCCACGTGAGTCTCGGCGGCAAAGTTGTAAACAATATCAACTTCGGGAATTATAAGGTCCAGAAGCTTTGAGTTGCCTATATCACCCCTGATGAATCTAACCTCCGGCCTGTTCAGGCAGCCCTGCAGGTTAGCCAGGTTTCCCGCGTAGGTGAGCTTGTCCAGAACAAAGATCTTCTTTCCGCCCCTTCTTCCAAGAAGCATGCGGACGAAATTCGAACCAATGAATCCCGCTCCTCCGGTAACAAGTATTTTTCTCATAGCAACAGGTTCCCCCCGTAGTATTTACACGCCGGTTCAGCGTCCGAAAGAATAGTACTTGAATCCGTGTTCCTCCACCATCTGCCGCTTGTATATATTTCGGCAGTCTAATATCACTTGACCCTTGATAATCTTTTTGACCTTGTCCAGCTCCAGCATCCTGAACTCATTCCATTCGGTCATGATGACCAGGGCGTCGGCCCCCTCTATCGCCGAATAGGAATCCTCGAAATATTCGATCCTGTCACCGTAGATCTCTCTGGTGTTTTTCATCGCTATCGGATCATAGACCCTGACCCTGGCCCCCTGCTCCAGAACCCGGTCCATGAATCTAAGCGAAGGAGCGTGCCTGATATCGTCCGTGTTCGGTTTGAATGAAAGGCCCAGAAGGGCGATCTTTTTTCCTGAAAGATCGGAAAACTCGTTTCTTATCTTATTGAGAAGCCTGTCCACCCTGGCTTCGTTTACTTCACTGGCTCCCCTGATTATTTTCAGCTCGACGCCTTCTTCTCCGGCTGTGTGAAGAATGGCGGACACGTCTTTGGGAAGGCATGATCCTCCATACCCGATCCCGGCGTGCAGAAACTTCGAGCCGATTCTGCCGTCGAGACCCATCGCCTTGGCCAAATCGTCCACGTTCGCTTCCAGCTTCTCGCAAAGGTCTGCCATCTCGTTTATGAAAGATATCTTGACCGCCAGAAAAGAGTTGCTGGCGTACTTTATCAGTTCCGCCGTTCTGACCGAAGTGAAAACCACAGGGGTCTCGAGAAGATAGAGCGGCCTGTATATTTCCCGCATTATCTCCCGGGCCTTTTCGCTGTCCACTCCGATAACCACCCTGTTCGGCCTCATGAAATCCTCTATCGCCGAGCCCTCCCTGAGGAATTCCGGATTCGAAACCAAATCAAAAGGGATCTCACCGCCCAGATTCTCTCTTATTATTCTTCCCACCTCTTCCGAAGTGCCCACCGGCACGGTGCTCTTCTGAACGAACGCCCTGTAACCGTTCATATGGACGGCGACGTCTTTCGCCACCTGGTAGACGGCACTCAGGTCGGCCGAGCCGGAATCGGCCATGGGGGTTCCCACCGCCGAAAATATCACCTCGGATTCCCTGACCGCTTCCTGCAGGTCGGTGGTAAAGGAGAGCCGGCCCGCTTCTGTGTTTCTCAGAACCAGTTCTTTCAGGCCGGGTTCATATATCGGCATATCTCCCTTCCCGATCCTCTTGATGCGTTTCTCGTCGATATCGACGCAAATCACGGTGTTCCCAAAATCCGCCAGGCAAGCACCGCTCACCAGACCGACATATCCCGTTCCAACCATGCATATATCGGGCATCTCTCGCTCCTCGCTCTAATCTTTTTAAAAAGGACTCAGCCTGAATTCCCAGGTCGTCTCAAGCAGATAAACTAAACATTTATCCCCTGCGATTTCAATATACTTTTTTATCCATCCAGTAACCTAAAAGATCGGATATCATCTTTCCGGTCGATATACTTCTCTTCCACCCGGTATCGGAGAGCAGTTTTTGGTTCTTTCCGGTGAACACCGGCACATCCACCGGCCTCAGCCGCCCGGGATCGGTCCTGATCTTTACTTCCAGTCCCGCCTCCTCGACCAGAAGGCTCAGAGCTTCTCTCAGATTCAGACCTTCCGCCGAACAGACGTTGTAGACCTCGCCCGCCTTTCCCCCCTCCATCAGCAACCTGTAAGCCCTTACCACATCCCTCACGTCCAGGAAATCACGCACCACGTTCAGGTTCCCCGTACTGATGACCGGCTCAGCCAGCCCCTTCTTTATGGCCGCGCACTGCTTGGCGAAAGAGGGGAGCACAAAGGTATCCGTCTGTCCCGGACCGGTATGGTTGAAGCTCCTGGTCGCTATCACGCCCTCGCCGAAAGCCCTGTGGTACTGAAGCGCCAGGATGGTCTGGGCCGCCTTGCTCGCTGCGTAAGGATTGACCGGTTCTATCGGGCTGTCTTCACCAAGCGGTATTCTTTCCGGAGGTGCTTTCCCGTACTCCTCGCAAGATCCCACGGCCAGGACCCTCGCTTCATTACGCGATTTCCTGACCGCTTCCATCAGGTTGATAAACCCCATGATATTAGTGCTGAAAGTGCCGGCGGGGTCCTTGAAAGACTTGCCGCCCGAACTTCTGGCGGCAAGGTGAAAAACGGCTTCGGGCTCCACCTGGCGCATTACCTCCTCCAACCGCTCCCGGTCAAGAAGGTCGCATTTTCTGTAATCTATCCCTTCGGGCAGCCTGTCGCATTCTGCGGAAGGCCTGGAAATCTCCTCCGGGCCGGCGATATCAAGAGCGGTTACAGAATAGCCTTTTGCCCCGAGCTCCCCGGCCAGATACCTGCCGACAAAACCGAACGCTCCGGTAATAACAGCTTTCATGAATCAGAATCCATCCAATATCAACAAAAACAAACCATTTACTTCCGGCTCTAAAGCCGGGCCCTGTCAGGGTTCTTTCTCCAGAACTGCAGAAGATCCGCCAGGGTCTTACGAATATCTATCTCCGGTTTCCACCCGGTATCGGAAGAAAACTTGGAATAATCCCCCTCCAGCCTGGGAACGTCACTGGGCCTCAGCCTTCCCCGGTCTGTCCTGACCTCTACCTTGACCCCGCTCAATTCGATCAGCATATCCAGTATTTCCTTTATACTGTAACTCTTACCGGTGCAGATATTGTAGACTTCCCCCGGTTTTCCCTTTTCCAGCGAAAGCCAGTAAGCCCTGACCATGTCCCTTACGTCGGTAAAATCGCGCCTGGCGTCGAGGTTCCCCACTTCCATCACGGCCGACCGCCTTCCAGCCCCTATATCCACCAGCTGCTTGGCGAAATCGCTGCAGACGAAGACCGGTCCCCTTCGCGGGCCGGTGTGATTGAACCCCCGGGTCCTGACTATCTCCATACCGTAACTCATATGGTACTGATAGCCCAGCATGTCCTGTCCTACCTTGCTCACGCCGTAAGGGCTGAGCGGCCTCAGTGGATTTGTTTCCTTTATCGGTATTTCGTCCTGGTAGACCATTCCGTACTCCTCGCTGGAGCAGGCGATCTGAATCCTGCATGAAAGTCCGGTCTTTCTGACCGCTTCAAAGACATTGAGCTGCCCAATGATGTTGGTGCTCAGCGATTCACTGGGGGCGTTCCATGAGGTGGGCACGAAACTCTGAGCGGCCAGGTGAAAGATATAGTCAGGCTTGATCTTGTCGATAACGTCCCTGGTCGAAGTGGCGTCCCTGAGATCGCACTCCAACAGCTTTACCCGGTCCCATATGTGCTCTATATTTTCCGTCCGGCTCCTCCACCGCTTGATACCGTAAAGATCGACATCCTTCTTCTCGAGACAGAAATCCGCCAGGTGGCTTCCGGCGAAGCCGGTAATACCAGTAATCAGAACGCGCATCGATTCTACCTTTCTTTTAAGCCCGGCCCTTTAAGCCCGGTCCACTCTCATTACAGCGCCCCGTGTTTTGTCCGGGGGCCGACAGCAAAATCCCTTTAAGCCCAAAATACATATTCTAGTCCTCTTTATAAAGGCGCTACCGCAGGAGCATAACAAAAATCGTTCCGCCTGTGTGCAGCTAAATGCCGCAAAACTTCAAAATTCAGCACCTCTTCCCCCCAGCCAACCCTTCATCCGCCCGTCCCCGAATCATATGAACTTGTATGTCAGACCCACGGAAAGGGACTGCTTGAACCTGCCTCCCAGATCTATCTCCTTATCGTAAAGTATTTGCAGGTAAAGGTTTATCATCAAATACTTGGTTATGCCGGCGGTAAAGATGGTCTCCCAGTTGACGTCGGGATATTTCCAGTAATCGTTATCTACCTCGTCTTCCTTCGAATATGTCAAGGCGTTGAATACAGTCAGCTTGCTGGTAACCGTTATCTGGTCGCCGGCCAGGTTGGTCTTTATTTCCGAATCCAGCGTGACCCCCGCGTCGTGGCCGGTCAGGTTTTCCCGCTCGCTGGTCAACGGATTCAGGACATCCCTGTTCAGATACTGGCGGACGCCGGCTCCCAGGCGGGTGGTCCATTCGGTCTTCTCGTCCTTGATAAGAACCTTGGCTACTCCCCCGCTCTCGGTGAACTTTGCAGGATTGAGGTAGCGGTTCTTCTCCGGATCGCTGGTATCGAGAAACTGGCTCTCGATCCTCCCCGCCAGATAAGGTTCCGCCCACCATCCCAGAGTGAAACGGAACACCGTCTCGAAATCTATCAGATCGTTCGAGACCACCGGCTTATTCCAGTCGTTCGTATCGGGGTCCTGGCTGTGGGTCTGCCCGAAAAAGAGCTTAAGAGAGTTCCTGTTATGAGTTTTTGAGTTCAGCTGCTTCTGGGCCAGGGAATTCGAGTTGAAGAGCCAGGTCACTGCGCCCGCCTCTCCCCCGGCCCAGTTTTCACTGTAGGCGTTCTCGGTAAAAGTCAGATTGGCGTCCACAGAAAGATCCCAGGGTTCCTGGCATTCGGCGGCGGAAGGGACAGCCGACAAGAAAACCAACAGCATAAACCATTTTGACATAGTATCCTCTCCTTTCAAAACAACCTGTTCGATTCGGCTTATTTTTTCGATAATGATCGAAAGATGTTATAAAACATGGTCATTGGACGGCCAGAAGCTTTCTCCACCGTTCTATATGCCCCCTTTCATCGTCAAGGTTCTTCTCGAGTATCCGGCGGGTATCATCGTCCCAGCCGATCTCCTCCAGCAGCTTCCCGTAATGGCGCACCGCTTTCGTTTCCACCCATATCGCGGTCCTGAGCCTGGCCTCCGGCCCCATCATTCTGGAAAAAAAACCAAAGAAAAATCCCACCAGCCAGTATGCCCATCTTATTCTGCTCGGCCTCCAGCCATACTCGAAGAGTTTGCGCTGAAAATCCTGAAGGTGGGTCATCTCGTTGATCATCGCCGAGACAAGATACCTGTTCAGTTCATCCCTGCTCTTTGTTATCTGGTATCTGTATATATTAACGGCCATCAGCTCGAGGGTATGAAGAGTATGAAGGCCTTTTCTGATTCCGGCGGCTTCTTTACCCCGGGGCCTGGCTCTGAAACCTATCTCATCCTCTTTCAGAGCCGGTCTGATAAGCCCCCCGGCATCCTCCGGCCCCGCTCCCCCTTTATCTTTCACTTCATTCATTGATATTCTCCTTTTTCTGGATCCATTCCCGTAAGATTATAATTAGACTAAATATATCTGTCCATGAAGTAATTGACGTTGCCGCAGGAAGGCGATTCGTTATATTGTAACATATTATCCTTTTATTACCGGGAGGTTCAGCCTCATGGGCGGGCCCGAAAACACATCGGCTTTCTTCGTGTCTGACCTTCACGGCAAAGAAGACAGGTTCGAGAAGCTCTTCAAAGCGGTGGAGAAAGAAAAACCTGGAACAGTTTTCATGGGAGGGGATATTACACCCGCCTTCCACACCCTCCGTTCTGGCTCAAAGGGCTTCCTTGAGGGATACTTTTTCCCTAAGCTGAATAGGCTCAGGGAAAAAGCAGGTGAATCGTATCCCCAAATTTTCGCCATACTCGGAAACGATGACGGCAAAAGCGAAGAACCCTCCATGATCGAAGCCGCCAAGCGCGGACTTCTCACTTACCTGCACGGCCGCCGGGCGGACCTTTTTTCCAGAATCGTTTTCGGATATTCCTACGTGCCTCCCACCCCCTTTGCCCTGAAGGACTGGGAACGCTACGATGTTTCCAGGTACGTCGATCCAGGGTGCGTATCACCTGAAGAGGGCGCCCACTCGGTGGAAGTAGGCTCCCACGATCTAAAATACGGATCCATACGCTCCGACCTTGAGAAGCTTACCGCCGGCCTTCAGCTTGAAAATTCGATTTTCCTCTTTCACGCTCCTCCTTATGACACCGTTCTGGACCGGGCCGCTCTGGACGGGATGAAGATCGATCACGTGCCGCTGGACGTTCACGCCGGAAGCATAGCTATAAAAAGGTTTATAGAGGAAAAACAGCCGGTTATGACCATGCACGGCCACATTCACGAATCTGCCGGAATCACAGGTTCCTGGAAATGTCTCATAGGAAAGACCCTGGCGGTTACGGCGGCCCACGACGGGCCGGAACTGGCCCTGGTGAGGTTCGACCTGAAAGATGTCCAAAAGGCGACCCGCGAACTCCTCTAGACTATTCTTTCTTCTTCATGGGGAGCTCTCTTGCCGCGTCAGTCACCGCCCCGATCTTCACGGCGTAACTGGTGCCCTTTTCGATATCTTCGTCGGTAACGATATGAACATCCAGCATTCCTCCGATCCGGTAACCGGTCCTGATGTAATTTATCTCGTCGAGGCACAGGCTCCATCCCTCCAGCCAGAGTTTCAGTTCTTCTCTCTGCCTCTTGGAACCCCTGAAATGAACAAGGATATCGATATCACTGCTGAGCCCCGCCGCTGCGTTCTTGGTGCTTCCGAAGATGTAGAAACCAGCCACGCCGAAACGGTCAGGATCGAGCTCTGACGCTATATGTTCCGCCATCCTAAGCCTCCAGAGCCAGTACTCCTCGGCGGGAAGCTCGCTTCCAGCGACCTCTATCTCCTTGGTTCTCGGTTCAGTGTCCGGCTCCGCGAGTATCCCTCTCGCTTCGTTAAGATCGGCGTTCATCAGAACCCTCAAGACCAGCCCCCCCGTCACTTCAGGAACATCGATAAGCCTCACTACGTCTTCCAGCCCGGCGTGAGCGGGAACTATATCGGGGAGTATATTCGTGGAACCTCTGAGAAAACGCTGGTTGAAGATATTCCCCTCATTATCGGGGTAGAGGGGGAGATACCTTATCTGGCCTTCCACCAGATCCTGAAAAAAGTGGGTCCCGAATGACAGGTCAGGCATGTAGTTTCCCTTTTTCATGGCGATCTCGCAGAGGACCGCTGTATTGTTTATGTCCGAATAAGTGACATTTACCCCGAGCTTGATGTCACCCCTGCTTCCCCAGCGGCCCGGCCCCATAAGAATAAACCGCCTCTTGGGAAGAAGCTTGTTGAGCTCGCCCACCGCTCTTCCCACCTCCACCAGCTCCTCCCTGCTGGACAATTTGGAATATCCCCGCGGATCGACGTATACGATATGGGTAAGATCTGGAACCCGGCCGTTAGAAATATACTTGTGGGCGGAGAAGACGATCCTCTCCTCCGGAATATCCTTGGGTATGGCCACCGGGGCACTGTCCTCTGAATAACTCTGGGGCCTGCATTGTAGAAGATAGAAGTCCTCCCCGTCATGGGCGAATTCTATGTCCACTGATGTTTCCAGCTTCTCTTCGAGCAGGGTCAGCAGTCCGTCGACCTGTTCTATCAGCCTGGAGTTATTTGCCAGGCCATCGAAGGTTACTACCAGGTCGTCCTTTTCAAAATCAATATTGATGGGAAGCGGAGTCTTCAGCCGGTTGTCCTCATACCTTGACACCATCTTGCTCATTATGGGCATGTCCGCACCGTGCTTCCTGAGCAGCTCTCTGACATCCACAGTCTCAAATGAATTAGTTTTCAGATTTATCACATCCGCTTTTCTGGGAGAGTAATAGACTATCTCTTCAGGGGTCACGTTCACCCGAAGAGAGGGCTGCCCGGGAGCGACCAGAACAGGATAATCTTCGCTGATTCTATCCACGGCCCTGGTTCCCAGCCCCGGAACGATTCTCATCAGACCATCTTCTCTTCTGATCCTGGGCGACCACCTGAAATCATTTCTGCTGAAGGCTACCCCGCCAAAAGCCGGCAGAAAATAATCCCCCACTTTTCTTCCGACCACCTCCTGAATTATTATTCCCATCTCCTCGGCGAAATCCAGAAGATTACGCTCTGCCCTGTACTGTATAGGATCGGGGCCGAAGGTGGATGAATACACCTCCGCTATGGCGTCCATCAGAGCTTCCAGCCTTTGCTGTTTACTTCCCTGATTAGCCAGGAACAGACTCTTGTATTTGCCCGAAAATGCCGCGCCCAGACTGTCTTCCAGCAGGCTGGAGCTTCTTACAATCAGTGGTTTTTCATCGAATTCATCCAGCGCCATGGAAAGTCCCTGTACCACTTCTGGAGGAAACCGGCCGTTCTTGAATGTCTGCACCACGTAGGGGTATTCCAGCCGGACCTGGTTTATCTCTTTGTATTTCTGCTCCACGATCTCATCTAGGTTGTTATACTTCAGAAAACCAAGCAGAACATCTGAAGTCACGTACCAGCTCTTGGGAATCTTGATTTGCCTGAGCAGATCGTTGGAGTCTTCCGACTTTCTGATTATATTTTCGGCAAGAAACAGGCCGGCGCTCTTTCCTCCCAGCCTTCCGTGGCTGTCCTTGGCGTATACGACCCTGTCTATGATGCCGAAGAAATCTTTAGTCGAAGTATAGTTCTTGGCTATCCTTATATAATTAAGCTGGCTGGAGAAAAACCTTCTGATCAGGGATGCGATCACACCTTTCTCCGCCACCGGAGAGAGCTCGATCCCTTCTCCGGATATATCCCTGTACCGGCGGATGGCCGCTATGACTTCATCCAGGGCCAGGTTCCTGTTGGCCACGTGCACCAGGAATTTGAGCTTGTCGTCGGCGAGCCATTTCTGCAGATAGTCCAGGATCCTCTGCTCGGTATAGTGTTTGGCCGCTATTTCGAAAATGCGCTCGCATGTCTCGTCACAAAACTCGATCTTTCTCCTGGCCCGGGGCTGGTTGACCTCCCCGTCGATTTCACCGCCGATACCCTCTCTGACGGCCAGGCAATCCGACCCGATCTCTTCTATGTCGGTTATTCCGCTCCAGTTCAGGTGATTAAGCATCCTTTCGCAGAGATTTATGTGAAGATTTTTGTCCGTGTGGCGAAGTAGATTCAGGATGACCCGCCAGTCCCGCGATTCTTCCTTCTTTCCGGCCCCGCCTCCTTCTTCTTCCTCCTCCTTCAGCTTTCTGTGCAGCAGATGGCTTGCCAGCCTGTCCGCGATCGCCTCCAGAAGTCTTTTTTCCTGCTTCAGAAAAGGGCCCTGGTCCTCGGGGGACATCTCCCGGGTGTAATAGACCTCGATTTCCCCGGCCTTTTTTTCCTGGACGGTGATATCGGTCTTCAGGACCCAGGGCGTCGCCTTAAAGCCGGAAGGTTCGTACATATTGGTCCCTATGGTTATCCTGGCTTTACAGTATTCCGGGTATTGCCAACCCCAGGGTATGGACTCGACGATCTTAGCGAACATCTTTTCGGTGTCTTTTTCCGATCCTTTAAGGATCTCCTCGATACTGTAAAGGCATCTGAGCTCCTTTTCCCTCTCCCGGAAAGACTGTATCAGATCATCCGACATTCCATTATTTTCATTCATGAAATATAACTCCCCTGCCCATTCTGCCATCGACCTTGATCATCAAGGGCGATGAAGTCCGGACATGCTTAAGATGCTCGGTCTCCCCGATAATATTCTGTCCACGAAGCCAGGCCCAGTCAATACGATAATCACCGCCGTGCCTCAGGGAAAAGTAAAAGATCTTGAAACTGGTTACATTATGGAAGAAGTGCGACCCCTGGCTAAGGGGAAAAGAAAGGTTGGGAAGCGAAGATTCCACTATCACCTTCGCTCCGGAAATCTGGTCGAATGCCACCGGAATCCCTGCGGAGGGATCCGATGTTCCCCAGCGGCCGAACCCTATCAGAACGTAGTTCCTGTTCTCCCTGGCCAGTTCTCCGTTTATCGATTCGATCTCTTCGACCATCCTGCCGGATTCTTCCACCCTGAAAGTATCCGGATCGACGAACACCACATCCTGTATGGAATCCAGAGTCCCGTTTCCGAGCACCGTGCCCGAAGCGAGTAAAACCCCTTCGCCCCGCATTTCGCTTTCTTCAAGTTCCACCCTGGACTCGGAAACGACCATAGGCCTTATCTGAAGAAATCCGAACTCCGCGCCGAAGTCGGTTTCACGGCCCAGGCGAACGGCGAATTCTATCTCCACCATCACTCCCAGGCTCTCCTCGCATATCTTGACCAGCTTTTTCAACAGACCGTTGAGTGGTATCACCCCCGCTCTGAGAATAGGGGAGAAATCGATGATTCTGGGCCCCTTTGTCCCGGTGCCCATTACTATTTTCCCGTCCTGCGGGTCCAGAGTCGAAGCGATATGGCGAAGAGTGCCGTCGTATTCTGCGTCGGTAAGATCGTACCTGTTCATGTATTCTGTTTCATTGACCGGGTCAAAGGCGGCCGGCCCTTCCATGTTTACCGCCCAGAAACCGGTCTGGGTGTTTTTCAGTGTGTCGTTTATGGAATTAAAGGGCGGCCCGACCTTGGGATAAGCCGGTGAATAGGACCATGAAACTCCTTCGTCCACTATAGTCCTGCCCAGGCCTAGAGCCAGGTCGGCCACGCCGTCCCGGGGTGAGGCGTTTCCCGTGGGATAGAAATTGTACGAACGGATCACACCTGAAATGTGCGGATAGAACCTGCCCCCGAACCTTGATCCCACGACCTCCTGAATAATAACCGCCATCTTCTCGTCCCGGGTGGTGTGGTGGGTGGCTTTCATGTAGTTTCTGGCCGCCCTGAAGAATGTGGAGGCGTAGACATACTTTACCGCTTCCACCAGTCTTCTGAATCTGGTGTCGGTGCCGGGCTGGTTATTGGGGATCATCTTGGTGCCGTAAACGCTGGCGAAGGGTTCAAACATTGCGTCTTCCAGCATGCTGGAAGACCTGACCGCCAGAGGAGTATGGACCTGGGCCACCAGCGTCCTTAAGTCCCCCACCAGCCTTACCGACAGATTAGCCCTCTGAAAAGCGTGGGCGATAAGGTCGTCCCTCTGGCCGGAATAGGCTATCGAATAGAGGTCGTTCTCCTTCATAAAGATATCGAAATATTCTGTTGTGATAACAGTCAGGGTGGGAATATAAACACTGATCTCGGGCGCGAATTCGTCGCCGATTCCGGTTTCTATAATACCCTTCATCTCGGCCAGGCCGTGGGCCTTCCCGCCCAGTTCCCCATTACCTATGTAGGTGAACCTGTGGTCGCCGGAAAGGAAATTACGGTCGAACGGCGTCAGCGATCCCCTATGCGGGCTGTAATTTCTCCATCCCATCAGAAAATCCCTCGCCAGGGTTAGAAGAATTCAACGAATCCTGGGCCCCGCCGCCGATCTGCGGTTAGACCCAGCCTCTCTCCCTGCAGGCTTCCGCTACTCTACCGACAGCTATAACGTATGCCGCGTCACGCGAGTACAGGTCTTTGGATTTTCTGATCTCATTAACGGCATCGAAGGAGTTGGTAATCTTTGTGTCAAGCTTGCCCAGAACCTCGTCCTTCTCCCAGAAATAATTCATGTTGCATTGAACCTGTTCGAAATAGCTGCAGGTCACTCCACCGGCGTTCGCGAGCAGGTCTGGTATCATGAATATGTCGCGCTTCGCTATCTCGGCGTCCGCTTCCGGAGTGGTAGGGCCGTTGGCGCCCTCGGCGATTATTTTTACCTTTTCGCTGATCTTGCCCACGTTCTCAGCGGTTATCTGGTTTTCCAGAGCGGCTGGAACCAGAATGTCCACATCCTGCTCTATCCAGGCTCCGCCGGGAAGGACCTCGTAACCCAGTTCCTCAGCTTTCTTCCTGTCGATTCCGCCGAAACGGTCTGTTACCCCCCTAAGCTCTTCCAAATCGATGCCGTCCTTCTTTCTGTAACTGTAGGAGGTCTGGTCCTGCTGATCCCAGCAGGATACGCACAACACCTTACCCCATATCTGGGTATAGAGTTCTATAGCGAACTGGGCGACGTTACCGAAACCCTGAAAACTTGCCGTTGTCTCAGCCGGGGGTATATTCAGTTCCTTCAGCGCCTCGCGTATATTGAAAACCACTCCGTAGCCGGTGGCCTCGGTCCTGCCCAAAGACCCGCCCATACCGACAGGTTTTCCGGTTATAAAACCCGGGTATTTTTCTCCCATCAATGTCTCGTACTCATCCAGCATCCATATCATATGCTGCGGGTTGGTCATAACGTCTGGGGCTGGAACATCGTTCAGAGGCCCCAGGTTCTTGGCCAGCTGTCTTACCCATCCCCGGCATACGCTCTCCTGCTCCCTTTGACTGAGATTGTGAGGATCGCATATTACGCCACCCTTGGCTCCTCCCAGGGGAATATCCACCACGGCGCATTTCCAGGTCATCCACATGGCGAGTGCCCTCACCGTGTCGATTGTCTCCATCGGATGGAAACGTATGCCGCCCTTCGCGGGCCCCCTGGCGTCGTTATGCTGAACCCTGAAACCTCTGAATACCTGAACGCTTCCATCGTCCATCCGGACCGGAACGCTGACATGGTATTCCCTCTGATTGTAGCGAAGCAGATCCCGGGTGCCCTGATCGAGGTCGAGCTTTTCCGCCACGCTGTCAAACTGCGCCTGAGCCATCTCGAAGGGATTGAAAGACTTGTCAGCCATTTTCATACATCCTTTCCAGTTAATGGCAACATAACTCTGGCAAAATAATTATTGCCCGCGCTGATGTCAAGTAGGATGTTGATAATGTTAAGCTCTTTAATCACAAATGATTGAGGCCATAATAACAAAGGTTTGAATCGAAAATCATTATACAAAATCAAGCGGGGCAAGGGCCCCGGCTGATTGTGAAAAGCTAATTGGTTCTAACACCTGCCCCATACCTTCTTAGAAGCGCGCTATCAGCGTAAAGCGGGCCGCCGCGGGCTCATCTCAGAAGGCCTTCGATGATTCCGGCGAAAAGACGATACTCTATTTTTTTTCTCCTTCGAAAAGTATCAAGTATCGGCCATATCCTTCTTTTTCCAGATCTTCTTTGGGGATGAATCTCAGTGAGGCTGAGTTTATGCAGTACCGCAGGCCCCCGGGTGCCGGCCCGTCGGTAAAGACATGACCCAGGTGAGAGCCGCCCCCGCTTTTGACCTCGGTACGGACCATGCCAAGGCTGGTGTCTTTCTGTTCGATGATATTCTCCGGCTCCAGCGACTTGGTAAAACTCGGCCATCCGCTTCCCGACTGGAACTTGTCGTTAGAGCTGAACAGCGCCTCTCCGGTCACCACGTCGACGTATATACCCTCACGCTTGTTATCCCAGTACTCGTTCTTGAAAGGGGGTTCCGTTCCGCACTCCTGGGTCACCAGGTATTGAATGGGAGAAAGACGCCGCCTCAGAGCCTCGTCATCCTCTTCTCTCCCGGCCTCTTCTGGTTCAGCGCGGCCCTTCCTTTCATCTTCGTTCCGGCTTCCCGGAGGGGGGAAATCCACATCCTCCCAGATCCTGGTCAGCTTTCCATCCCGTCCCGAACCCTTTCTGTAGGACTGGTAATCGAGGGGACATTTCTTGTAGTAATCCTGATGATAGTCTTCCGCTTCATAGAATCTGTCGAACCTCTCGATCCTGGTGGTGACAGGTTCGCTGAACGCCTGGGAAGCCTCCAGGGCGGCCTTCGATTTTTCAGCCAGGCGCTTCTGCTCTTGGTCATGATAGAATATCGCGCTCATATACTGGGATCCCCGGTCGACGAACTGCCCCCTGTCGTCGGTGGGGTCTATATGTTTCCAGAAATGACCCAGGAGTTCAGCGTATGTGACCTCGGAGGGATCATAATATACCTGCACCGCCTCCAGGTGTCCGGTCTTTCCGGCGCTCACCTCTCGGTAGGTGGGATTCTCCGTCTTTCCCCCGGTATATCCGGAAACCACCTTCTGGACCCCCGCCAGTTTCTCGAAGTCGGCTTCGATGCACCAGAAACAGCCCCCCGCGAATGTGGCCACTTTGATTTCACTTTCATTCTTCATATCCTTTTCCTCCTCTATCCTGCCGGCGCCGGCGCCGGCCATGGATGTCAGAAAAAATAATACCGCGGCTATCGAAAATATCCTTTTCATGTCAGAACCCTCCGCATCTCGGCGCCGGCACCTGGTCCGGCGCGGATTAAAGATTCCCGCAGAAGAGGCGGTTTTACGCGCTAATAAATAATTCCTCTTTTTGAATTTATGTCAAGTGAAAAGCCCGGCCGGCCGCCCAAGCCGTCCAAGGTGAAATAGACGGCGGGTAATCTCAAACACTTTCCCTATTACGCAAAAAAACATGATCAGTGCAGCGGGGATGACCGACCCGGGGCAGGAGTGGCCAAGTGTAGATTCGCGCGGAAGCTCTGCCCCTTCCGCGCTAAAAGGGATCATTTCTTCTGAAGCTTCCCGAGAATAAAGATCGTGTATAACGCCGAGAGTCCCACCAGAATGTAAACTATCCTCGAGATTGCCGACATATCCCCGAAAATAGCCGCGACCAGGTCGAAGCTGAAAATGCCGACCAGCCCCCAGTTCAGACCTCCGACGACTATAAGGATCAGGGCAATCCAGTCCAAGGCGTTCAGTTTATTCATTCCAATCACCTCCTTTCCCGCCTTTATACAGCATAATAATTATCTATTTCAAGAAAAATCCTGCTAAAAATGTAATTTTTATTTTATTATAAAAACTGAAAGAATAGATAATCCTGATTTCTCTTTAATGAGGATATACAAATATGAAGAAAGCGCTTGGGATGAGGGGGAGCCTCTGTACCGGGACTTGACCTGTTCACCCCTCGATTTATTGTAATCTCTCCCCCCTATGATGTATAATTATATGAATTGCTTTCAGATTTTCTCGCTGAATTCTTGTATAGCGGGTGGTTATGAGAAGAATACTGGTCCTGAGGAATCCTGAAGCCGGCAGCCATAACTCCTCACTGCTGGAAAAAAAACTGGAAAGGCATCTCACCGGCGAGGACACCCTCTATGAGATACACACCACACGATCTTCGGACTATGTTAAGGAGATAGTAAAGAAACACCTGGAATCGGGGTTTAATCTTTTTATTGCGGCCGGGGGGGACGGAACGGTGGCCGCTGTCGCCGGAGGGCTGCTCGGAAGCGATATTCCCCTGGGAATAATTCCGCTGGGGACCGGGAACATGCTCGCCAGGGAACTTAAGATCCCCCTCGGCATCGAGCGGGCCACCCGGCTCATCGCGGGGAGCCACCGGCTCAGGACCATTGACGCGATGGAGCTTGGGGGCAGCATCTTTCTGCTGAATATAGGCGCAGGAATAAGCTCTCTTGCCGTCAAGGACCTCTCCAGAAAGGAGAAGAGGATATTCGGCCTGCTGGCGTACGTGGGTTCTGCCATAAAACAGATCGTTAAATTCAAGCCGCACCGCTTCTCTGTGACAGTCGACGGGGAACCGATGCGGATAAGATCCCCGGAGGTATCGATTTCCAACGGCGGGATAATAAGCAATATGATACTCCCCAGGCCGCCGGAAATAGAGATAGACGACGGAGCCCTTGATGTAATCTACATAAAGGCCGATTCCATCAGGGACTACCCGGCCCTCTTTCTGAACGTGCTGGGGCGCAAACCCCCGGAGAGCAGCATAAGGTGCGTAAGAGCGAGGAAAAGGATCACCATCGACGCCGAAAAACCTATCGCGGTTCAGGCGGACGGCGAAATAGTGGGAGAAACTCCCATATCGGTCGGGGTATTACCGGCGGCCTTTCGAGTGATAGTACCAAAGTCTGAATAGACTGCCGGGGGTTTTTATACGCCGCTTCCCCGGAATGCCCCCCGCTCCCCTTTCCAGCTATGGTTTTGGACCTTCCCGTCTTCATCTATCACGGTGAAGTCAGTCCTTCCGTCCTTTATCGTCCAGGTGCCGGTGTTGAAATAGACTCCCCATATCTTCCCGCTGTCTTCAAGCACGTTGTCTCTCAATAAAACGGGGCCCTCCTGAACGTGGGTGTGCCCGAAAAAAACGTAATCGATCCTGTTAGCTTCAGTTCTTTCCTCCACCCTGTCCTTGGAGAGGGCCTCATACTTGGAGACATCCCTGGCCGCCAGCACGAACTCCAGCTCATCCCTTTCTATTCCCCGCTTACCGGGGGTCTCGGTATTATAAAGCGCTTTGAACAGGCCGGTCTTAAGACCTTCCATGACTTCGAGCATCCTGTCATCGAGCTTAGGGTCTATCATCTCCAAAAACCTGGCCGCTTTTATAACCGTATCGAACCTGGAGGGATTTCCCCTGAAATAGTGGTTGAACTCGTGCCCGTGCGCCAGAAAAACCGATTTGCCCTGAATTCTTCTGTAACATCCTGAGGTCAAAACCTTTTCCGCCTGAACCTTTTTAGTCTTCTTCCCCTCCCTGTCCACAAAGCTTCTTACCGGAAGCCACTCCTCCCGGGGAAGCCTGAACTTTATTCTGGGGTGGGGTAAGATATCAAAACCCCTTACGTCCGAAATCGTAAAATCGTGATTCCCGAGGATGTATGTTATTTTCGTTCCGGCGCCGGCCACCTCCAGCAGTTTCATCAGAACATCCAGGCAGCTCTCGTAGACATCCATCATCCTTCCCTGGGACAGCTCCAGTATATCCCCGAGAAGGATCAACTCCTTGACGTTTTCCTTCACGAATTCATCGAGAAAACTGATGAACATGGATTTCTGGGAAGCGGGAAAATCAGGATCGGCCATATGGATATCCGATACTATGGCCACCTTGCTTTTGGCGCTCATGACCCTACCTCCTGAATTCTGACCGGGGCCTCTGGCGAGAACCCCTCTTTCTTAGATTTGTAACTGAAACAAGCCGCTTTTTATTACGCCGCAAGGAGTGCTTCAGAACCGCCGATAGAAGCAGCAGCCGCCGGATCGCCCGGCGCGAACCGGCGGCTTTAAGATACCTTGCTCCAATATGGGAAGCCTATTCCCTGGCCATATCCGTCTTCCAGACTTCCCAGACCTTTCCCACCAGGTCGGGTCCGGGCTTCAGCGTGACCTTGCCCGGCTTCCATCCCGAGGGGGTGGCCTGTCCGCCCTTGCTCTCCCTGACCAGCTGGAAGGCCTGGACCTGCCTGAAAGTCTCGTTGACATTCCTTCCCACCGGAGGAGTCAGCACTTCAAATCCCTGCACCACCCCGTCAGGGTCTATTATGAACCTGCCCCTGGTCTCGGTTCCCCCGGCCTCGTCATATATTCCGTAGATCGATCCCACCTTGCCTCCCGCGTCGGACAGCATGGGAAATGGGATCCCGCCTTTCACCATCTTGGAAAGCTCGTTGTCGTTCCACATCTTGTGGACAAAAACGCTGTCCACGCTCATGGACAGGACTTCCACACCGAGTTTCTGCAATTCAGGATACCTGTCGGCGACCGCCGACACTTCGGTGGCTCAAACGAACGTAAAATCGCCGGGGTAAAAGCATAGAAGAACCCATTTACCCAGATATTCGGACAGCTTTACTTTCACGAACTTGCCATTGTAATAGGCCGACGCCGTAAAGTCAGGCGCCTTTTGACCAACCTTGATCATAGCAGCCTCCTTGACTGTTTCAGCTGATTCTTCGGCAGTTTCACCGGGGGATTCACTCTGCTCGCCCACCGGGTCTCCGGTAGGGCTGGCGCATCCCGCATCGAATTCTTCGGGCATCTCTAAGCCTCCTCTCCATAGCTTCCGATTCTTGGGGTTATTAATATTGATTACATCCGGGAGTCAACGACCACCTTCTAAGAAGGTGGAGTTATAAGTTGATTAAAATCTTCTTCCCCATAGACCCCAGCCCGGAGCTTGTTTCCATTCTATTCCAGGATGTTTTCAAATGCAATCTCTCGTTTATAAATTCTTACGATTGTAGCAATAAAATATAACCGCAAAAAAACAGCCGGCGTCACCCGCAGCCCTTTCAAAGCCGCCGGGCGCGTCGGCCATTTTTTTTAACCCGATTCACCGGGACTCTTTGACCAGCACTGAGGATTATAAATAATTAATTTTAGGTAATGATTAGCGGCGGGTTAGATATTCGCTAAATAGGGCAGAGGATCGGGGGGTGAAATTATACTTGACAAAAGAAACCGCGGCCGGCATTGTCTCAATGTGAGATTTCTGATACCGGCCGCGGTATTGGGATTCTAATCCATTCGAAGAAGGGATTGCGCGGGCCTCGCGTAATTCCTTCTTTTATTATGCGGTACCTAGCGCAGGAGGACCATCTTGCGCGTCTCGCTGAATCCCTCTCCCTTAAGACGATAGAAGTACGTGCCGGAAGCAAGGTCGATGGGATTGAAGTTGACCGCATAGCTTCCCTCATCCATGACCTTGTTCACCAGCATGGCGACTTCCTTGCCGCTTACGTCGTAGACCTTTAGCGAGATATGTCCCCTCGCCGGCACGGTGTACTTTATCATAGTTGAAGGGTTGAACGGATTAGGATAGTTCTGGGCCAGCAGCTTGACGCTGGGTACTATATCAACATCCTCCGCAGCGGTGACATAGTTGATGTCCTGAGGATTGAAGTTAGTCCAGAAGGCCGTCCACTGCTGATCCATGGGCACTCCGGGCTCGAAGGCGCCGCGGTAGGGCACCACGTCGAATCCGGTGAGAGTCCAGATCGAATCGTTGTAGCATACCTGAGCGGTATCGGGCTCGGAACCGGCGGCCGGAACCGGATTGGGATCGAAGATATCGCCCACGTTGATACCGATCTGGGGCAGATTCCTGGTAGCGCCGTTCTTGGCGT
The DNA here is from genome assembly GCA_964488475.1 of uncultured bacterium. Taxonomy (GTDB): domain Bacteria; phylum Krumholzibacteriota; class Krumholzibacteriia; order Krumholzibacteriales; family WJIX01; genus CAZAUK01. The sequence continues at coordinate 33,617 of CAZAUK010000008.1, read as the reverse complement.
AATTGAAGTAGTAGCTTCTGTCAAACCAGGTGGTCACGCTGTCTGGCGTACCGCCCCACTCTGAGGTGTGATGGACGGTGGGCACAGCCGTATCCTTGTAGAACCTGGCGCAGAGGCTCAGGCACTGAACCCTGAGTATGTCGTTCCAGGCGAACTGGTGGGTGTAGGGATCCCGGACGGTAAATCCATAGGGATAACCGCCGATAACACTGTTAAGAATGTTCGTCTGGGTCGAACGCCTCAGGTTGGCGCTGTAGGAGAAAGTTGCCTCGGGAGGCACATAGGTGTCCTCTTCAAGATAGGGGCCGACCAGGGTTACGTTGGCGAATATGGGATGGGTGTGAGGCGTGTCGGTTGAAGTCTCGTTCCCATCGTTATCCGACTCGAAACCGTTGGAGCTTCCCTCGGGATCATAATAGTAAGGATCCCTCAGCCCGAAAGCGTACTGTATATGGCCGGTAAAGCCGAAATCGGTGTCGAACTCGTCGTCGGTTCCGCCGAACGCTACCAGATGGTGGGCGTCCACGGTTCCTCCGAACCATTCGTAAGAATCGTCGAAACCGTAGCTTACCTGGACGTGGTGCAGCTCGGTGCCTCGTCCCACACCGCCCATGGTAAGACCGTTGATCTCGTTGTTCAGCTCGTACCTGTAGCCGGGCCATTCCAGCCGCACGTACTTGAATACACCGCTGTTGTCGTTGGGATCGTTTCCGCCGAAACGGCCTTCCACGATACCGCCCTCGATGACAGGCTCGATCTTGTTTACCGGCGCCGCGCCGAGAATCACGATGCCGCCCCAGTCGCCGGGATTCCTCTGTCCGGGCTCCTTCATGCTGGTAAAGACAATGGGAGCTCTCTTTGCGCCGTTGGCGAAGATCTGGCCTCCTCTCATAATAACCAGCGCTGAAGCCGTATCGCCCTGAACTACGGTACCGGCGGGAACAGTCATCGAGTAAGTAGAATCGACGTGATAGGTTCCCGTCAGGTAGTAGAGGGTGTCGGCGCTAAGAACCCTGTCAAAGGTCTGATGGTACACTGTCCTGCCCGAACCCAGACCGGGTCCCAAAACCTGTGTTGGCTGCTGGGCCTGCGCTGAAATACTCCAGCACATCGCAACAGCCGCTAGAAGCAAGATACATTTCTTCATCTCGTTAATCCCTCCTTAAGGATTTTTCGAGTACCACTAGCAGTTAGTTCACGTTTTATTGGTTCTGCACTTATTATACTTAGTGTCGAGTAAGTAAAGGTGCTCGTTTGACCCCGCGAAAGAACTACTAATTAATTGGCCTCTAAGCCATTGAAAAAAACTTGTTTTTCCTCGACCACCTCCTTTGCAGATGAAGAAATGATTCTTGCCGCTAATACCTGTCTTTTGCTGATAAGCAGTGAGCCTTTTTCTTCATCAGGTCTGAAGTTCCCCCAATCAATACTTGTATGAAAGTGAAAGAGAATACTTGGCCCCGTAGTTGTAGCTCTTGTGAAGGTACTCGTCCGGGTCGGGGCCGAAGGTCATTATCTCATCTTCTTGCAGCATGTTCCTGACGGTGAATTTAATGTCCATGTTCTCCAGGAACTGGTACTTTACCGCAAGGTCCAGCATGTCGGTCGGCTCCAGCCAGATATCCCTCTTTCTGTCCTCGTCAACGCCTATGGCCTCGGTACGTCTTCCTATCTTGTTATAGAGAATGGTAACAGAAGTATTTATATGAGGCTCTTCGAACATCAACCCCAGATTTACCGTCCATGGAGCCTGCCCCTGAAGCGGCCTGGTGTCATTGACGATCTCTGTTCCCTGTTCTCTCTTTACATTGATATTGGACCATACCCGGCTGTAGTTACCCAGCATGGTGAAATTCTCGAAATAGCCGCCCGCGAATCCCAGATTCTTCCGAATCTCGATTTCGAATCCGTAGTTCTTGGCCTCAGGTGAATTGAACCAGCTGCTGATGTAAGGGGTGGAACCCTCCGTGACCTTCTCCTCTATCGGTTTCTCCAGTATCTTATAGAAATAGCTTGCCGCCAGCAGGTCGCCGATCTGGGGAAACCACTCCATCCGGATGTCAAAATTATCGATTACAGCCCGGGTAAGATCCGGATTGCCCTGTACAAGGCGCCAGGCGTCGAAGTCGTAGTACCTGACGTTGGCCATTTCCCTGAATTCGGGCCAGTTGAGCGCGCGGTAATAGGCCAGGCGCAGATTGCTGTCCTTGAACAATCCGACTTTCAGGTTCAGCGAAGGCAGAACATCGGTCTTTTTTATCGTAGTTACCAGGGGTATTTTGTCTTCGACCGATTCTACTGTATTAACTGTTATGTCGGCGTCTTCTATCCTCGCGCCCCCTATCGCCCTGAGCTTTCTTCCTGCCAATCTGAAGGGATAGTCCAGCATCAGGTATCCCGCGTTCACTTTCTGGTCCCCGTCATAATCACCCGTGTAGGGAGTGGACAGAATAAAGGTAAACATGTTCTCCCCGAAATTCGCCGGATCGAAGATCTCCTCTATGGGAAGTATTGTCAGTCCGCGTACGCAATTCCTGCCCACGCAGGGATCGGCGTAGAAATCCGCGATGGAAAACTCCCTGGTCCTGTTCATGGTAAAGAACCCCGTTTTCACCTTCACGTTCTGCCAGGGATAGGTCAGATCTAACTTGAATCCTCCCATATCCCCCTCCATCTGGTACCAGGTCCTGTGGTTTCCGTGCTGAACCATGGCTCCGGAGGCCTGCTCTGAATACTGCACTCTCTTCCTGTCTGGCTCCTCGGCTTCCGAATCCGAATAAAACCCGGTCCATTCGGCTTCCAGTCCTTTGATGAGATCAAACTCGTGCTCGCCCCTGAGCTGGGTCTGAAAGAGCGATCTCTCCTGCCATTCTATCTCCTGTATCTCCTGGTAGTCAGAACCTCGGTCGGGTTTTCCCGAGGCGATTCTTACCTGGTCGTCCGCCATCCTGCGGTAGATGTTCAGAAGGCTGAGTTTGTGGCCGCTGTTAATTCTGTAATCCAGCCCCAGGATTCCCCCCAGGTTGACTGAATGCACATACCTCTCACCGTTAAAACGGGCTCTTCCGATTTCCGAGGGGTTGAAGATGGGAATCTCAGTAAAGTTCAACTTCTTATAACTGCTCGAGTACCCGCCGGAGGCTATGATTCCGAATTCACTGCCTCCTATCCTGAAACGGTCGCCATAGTAACCCTTAAGGGAACCGTTGAAGGGGGCTTCCTGGCTCCTGGTCGCCCAGTTGTTGGGAAGCAGTCTCACCAGATCGTTGTGGGTCCTGCCGTAATCATCGGACTGCAGGGGAAGCACCCCATCGGGAAGCGCCCTTGATCCGTCATCGTAGGCCAGCCAGTCCTTGGCTCCGCTCTGGGAAAGATAAATCTTTTCACCGGTGGTCATCTTATCGACCGACGCCGACGGACTGATAGAGTACTGGCGCCTCTCCGGAAATACCAGGGTGTTGATCTGTACCAGGCCTCCGCAGAAGTCGCCCGGCATATCAGGACTGGCGGTCTTTTGAACCGTTACGTTCTCAAGAAAACTGGACGGAATCATATCAAAGGAAAAGCTCTTCTTGTCCACGTCTGTCTCGGTGCTGGTTATAGGAACGCCGTTTATGTTTGTAGAGCTGTAGCGCTCCGGCATTCCCCTCACGTATACGAACTTGTTATCCTTGACAGACAGGCCGGTCACCCGCTTGAGGGCGTCTCCGGTGGTGGCGTCCGGGGATCTTGATATCTGCTCCAGGCTTATGGCGTCCCCGATGGTGGCCGACTTCTTTCGTTCGGCCAGGACCGCTATATCAGTGGAAAGGACCTTTTCTGCCGAGACCACCACATCTTCGATCCTGTAAGCGTCTTCTGTTCCTATGGGCAGAAGGGAAGCGTTCAGCTTTATCTCCTTGCCGCTCTTGATAGTTATTCCCTCGATCACCTTCGGATTGTATCCCATTCCCGTTATCCTCATGTCATAACTCCCTGCTGGTACGCCGGTGATCTCATATCTTCCATCAAGATCGGTTGTGGTTCCCATGCTCGTTTCAACCAGGAGGATATTGGCTCCCGCCAGTTGGTCTCCCGTCTTTTCATCATATATCACTCCGTACAGTGAACCCGTCTGGGCGGAAGCCCCGGCCGCGATAGTCAGAAAAAAAACGCATGTAATCCACGTGATAAGCCCTTTTGCCAATTTCCACTCCTTCTTCTGTTAAGACCAGCCTGTCGCTGCGACGTCCAGGTTGATTCAAAAAACTGTTTTTCTGAAGTGGAATATACCGTCGCATTGTTAAGACATTTTTAAGATACAATTACAAAAACATTAATTTGCCCGGTGTCCGGCTCCCGTTCGCTTCGGAAACCGTTTTCAAATAAACCCGGCTCGTCTCTCGACGATTCGAAGGGAATTTTAACAAGTCACTGTTAGGCGATCTTTAGGCTTACTTTACGAATCGGTTAATTATGAATTGCCAGCTGTTCCCCTGTAGGATCGGCAAGACTCGAACATATTACTTAACAGAATCTTAACTTTGAGTTCACACAAAGTTAACCTGACCAGTTTATTTTTGGCTAAGTAGTATCAAATTGGGCGGCGGCCGGCAGCGGTTCGAAAAACAACAGACAGCCTCATGAGAGCGGCCGCGGCAGAGAAATTTTGAACATGAGAAAGACTAACAGGAGACGAAAGGGACATTTATGAAAGGATTTCTGCTTTTCCTCGTCCTGCTTCTGATGGCCGCCTCCAATAACGAGGCCCAGGAAAAATCCAAAGGAAGCAGGCTCAAGAAAAAGGTGGACGGCACGATCGAGGTGCAGCGGCGGATTCAGAAAAATCGCGATGAATGGGCTGAGGAAAAATCGGAACTTCAGGCCCGGTACCGCACCGCCAGGTCAAATGTCGAGTATCTGGCCAAGAGGAAAGAAAACGTCCAGAAGGAATACCACGCGTTAATGGAAAGGACAGCCGAGCTGGAAAGGCGCCTGGAAGAATCGGACAGGCTTGAAAACAGCCTTCAGGATACTCTCAGCGCCGTTCTGGAAAAGATGGAAGTTCAGGTCGGCCGGGATCTTCCTTTCCTGATTGATGAGCGAAGGTCAAGAGTCGAAATGCTGAAAACCGAGATCGTTAAACCCGACGTCACTGGAGCGGAAAAACTCAGAAAATTACTGGAAGCCCTGCAGATTGAAGCGAACTACGGGCAGAACGTGGAGGTCTACCAGCAGAAGATCGAGCTGGGGGGCGACACTCTTTTCGTGGACGTCCTTCATATAGGAAGGGTCTCGGTATTTTGGAAAACGCCGGACGGTGAGATGGTGGGAAGTTTTGACCCGGCTTCCAGATCATGGGTGCTGCTTTCGGATAAATACAACAGGCCGATAAGCGAAGCCATGGAAATGGCCTCGCGGATCCGCCCTGTGGAACTTATCGAATTGCCGCTGGGGAGGTTAAGCGATGATTAAATCTACCGCTGTATTCGCGGCGTTATTGCTCGCTCTGGTCGTCAATCCTCCCGCCGCCGCCCAGGAAGACGCCAGGGAAACCTTCAGGAAAGCTGAGAAAGCCCGGCGGGAGGCTGTGGATAAGACGCGAGAAGTGGAAGAGAGTATCCTCTCGGACAGGGAAGCTCTGCTGAAGGAAGTGAAGAAGCTGGAAACAAGGGAACAGGCTCTTGAAGCCGAGCTGAACCAAATGGAAAGCAAGATAGCCGCGGGCGAAAAGCTGAGGGAAAAACTCGCTGAGAAATGGTCCAGAAAGGAGATGGATTTCAGGGAGATCTCCGGCAACGTCAGAGTAGCCGCCAGGGACCTGGAATCGATGCTGATCCAGTCTCCTCTGAGCGCCATAGCGCCTCAGCGCCTGGAAAAAATCCAACCCCTTCTCAGAAGCGGTTACTTCCCCGACATAGACGATATAACCGAAATGACCAGGGTGTACTTCGATGAGATCAAGCGGTCCGGCAATGTGGGCCTCGTTCGGGCGGAATACATAGGCCGCGACGGCGAAAATCACATGGGCGAGATACTGACCCTGGGAAAATTCACCGCCGTTTACAGGGCGGAAGATGAAACCGGTTTTCTGAATTATTCGCCGAAAAGCAGGAAGTTCTTCGCCCTCTCAAACCTTCCCTCCGGTGGAATCCAGAATAACCTGAAAGATTATATAGATGGAAAGATCGAAGAGATTACCATAGATATCTCAGGAGGAGCGGCCCTGAGACAGATATCCCACCAGACCAGCTTCATCGAGCACATAAGGGCGGGCGGTCCCATAGTATGGCCGATACTTCTTATCGCGGTGGCCGCTCTGGGCATAGTGGTCTATAAGATCCTTTTCCTTAAGAAGGTCCACGGGCAGACCGGCAAGATCATGAGCCGCGTCAATGATCTGGCGGCCAGGGGAGACTGGAAAGGCTGCGAGGATATCGTCAGCAAGCACAAGGGCAGGAAGATGCCTGTCATCCAGGTCATCACTGACGGGCTGGAGGCCCGGGAAGAGGACAGGGAAACATTGGAGAGCGTGCTGCAGGAATCTATACTCAGGGAAATGCCCAGGGTGGAAAAAGGACTCTCCGTTCTGGCCGTTTTCGGCGCCGTAGCGCCTCTTCTGGGGCTTCTGGGAACCGTGACCGGAATGATCGATACATTCAGGGTGATCACGCTGTTCGGAACCGGCGACCCCAAACTGATGTCCGGGGGAATAAGCGAGGCCCTGGTCACAACCGAGCTGGGGCTGGCGGTCGCTATTCCGATAATGCTTTTTCACACCTATCTTTCCAGGCGCTCTGAGCACATAATCGGGGAGATGGAGGAAAAAGCGGTCTATCTGACCAATACGATCCAGAAACAGCACAACAGCTCTAGCAGGAATTCGGAGTTGGATTTCCAGCCGGCACAGGAGGCTGGAGAAAAGGAGGATTCTTTTGTTAACTAAGCTGATAGTCGAGACTTTCGAGTATTTCCAGCAGGGCGGATGGATAATGATACCGCTCAGCGCGGCTTCCCTTCTCATGTGGGCACTCATTCTGGAGCGCCTCTACAACTTCAGGCGGATGCAGAGCGCGGATATCACCATACATCAGGCGATACAGGCGGTAAAAAGAGGTATGCTGGAAACAGAGTCCAGCGGCCTTCGGGCTTCTATCGTTAAAGATTTTCTCAAGGAACGCTCTGGTTCTCCCGAACTGGACAGGGACATTATCTGCCAATGCGGCCTTAAGCAAAAATCAAAGCTGGATCGCTTTCTCGCCGGTATCGGCGTTATAGCGGCGATAGCTCCCCTGCTCGGACTTTTGGGAACGGTCATCGGCATGATTGAAACCTTCGAGGTAATATCACTGTTTGGAACGGGAAACGCGAAAGCCATGGCCAGCGGAATATCCGTAGCACTTGTAACCACGCAGACAGGCCTGCTGGTAGCCATTCCCGGAATGCTTCTAAGCGGAATGCTGGTGCGCCGTTCCCTCAGGCTTAAAACCAGGATGGAAGAAGACGTTGTCATACTCAGGCGGGTAGTCAAAAAACCGGCGGGAATAGATCTTCGCAGGTCTCCCAGCGTCTTCGAGGAGATCGATGAACCAGAGGACGCCGCCGTGCTGGCGGTTCCTTCGATGGGAAACGCTTAGGACTGAGGCGGTAAATAAAAATCGGGTTTCAATGCCTTACCGGACAAGCGACAGGCGGGTGATTTATGATCAACGTAAGAAAGACGATAAGGGGAAACGACCGGGGAGTGAATATCAATATCAGTCCTCTTATCGACATGGTGTTTCTCCTTCTGATATTTTTCGTGGTCACGACCAGCTTCGTCAAGGAAGCCGGCATTGACGTGCAGAAATCCACGGCGGCGACCGCGGAAGTAAAGGAGAGGGGGAATATCATGATAGGCGTCTCCAGCGAAGGCCACGTCCATATGGAAGGAAAGAGAATCGATGTGAGAAGTGTCCGCAGCCTCGTCGAGCGCGCTCTCGCCGAAGATCCGGAAAGCGGTGTCGTCGTGGTTGCGGACAAATACAGTGAAACCGGTTCAATCATCCAGGTAATGGATCAGTGCAGGCTGGCCGGCGCCAAAAACGTTAGTCTCGCGGCCAAGCGTGAGGAGGAATCGTCCTGATAAGAATAAGGGGGCTTCGGTGGCTGGTTCCCGCGCTGCTGGGAGCCGCCTTTATAAATATATTCCTGATGGCTCTGGCGTCATTCCTCTCCCATGAAAGAGGTATTCCCGAAAACGCCATAGACCCTGTTCCTATAAACCTGGTGAAACTGGCCCCGCCCGAACCGCCCAAGGCGGAAGAGGCCGGCAAGCTGGAGAAACCCAAGGTCCAGGAAAAGAATGATTTCGAGCCTGATCTGATAAGGCCCAATTTATCGAGAACTTCGGGACAGATACAGGGAGGGGTGGTAGTGAATCTGGGGGGCATGGAGGGAGCGTCAATCGAAAAAGAGGACTTTGTTTTTGAATCTTATGAACTGGACCAGCCGCCTCAGGTAATAGTCAAAGTCCCCCCCGTCTATCCCTACAAGGCCAGGGAAAGAGGAATAGAAGGCATAGTCCAGATCAAGGTCCTGGTCAATACGGACGGCACGGTGGGCAGGCTCCACATTCTGGATGCCCGCCCTGAAGGATATTTTGAAAAATCGGTAATGAGAGCGGTTCCCAACTGGAAATTCAACCCGGGTAAAATAGAGGGAAGCGCGGTAACGGCTTGGGTGGTGACAAATGTACGTTTTCAGCTGTAAATACGATGGCGGAAGATCCTTTTTCCCGGCAGGCATAGCGGCTGTAATCCTGCTCGCGGTCTCACTGTCGGCAGGCTTTCAAACAGCCGCGGCGCAGTCAGGCAATGGCGGCAGCGGTAAACTGGAAACCGTATCCGATCTGCCGCGAAAGGCCAGGCTTTCCCTTTTCAACGCCAGAAAGGCCTTCGAAGAAGAAAAGGCCGCCGAGGCTTCCCGGATACTGACAGACTTCCTGGCCGAAAATCCTGATAACGATCACTATATAGTAAGATTTTACCTGGGGACATATCTGGCGAAACAGAACAGGAAAGATGAAGCGGTTGAGAATTACCGCGAATCGGTGCGGCTTGAGCCCCGCTTCAAACAGGGCTGGCTGAATCTCGGGGAGACCGCTTATCAACTGGAACTGTATGATCTGGCCTCTTCTTCCATCTTGGAGGGTTTTCAGCTGAGCTCGGAAAACAGGGACTATCTTCTTTATTACGCCTCGGCGGCGTATATTATGGGCGGCAAACCTTCCCAGGCGGCGGATCTTCTGGAAAAGCTGGTATCGGGAGAGTACGGCGCGCCCAAACTCGAGTGGTATAAGGCCCTGATATCCTGCTACCTAGACCTGAAGGCCGTTAGCCGGGGCGAAAGTGCCGTGCGGAATATGATTGATTCCTACCCCGATGACCCGGCCGCCTGGAAGCTCGCCTTTCAGTTCTTCGCGGGGAGCGGCGACTACAGGCAGGCGGCGGCGGCCCTTACCATAAAGGGCTATATCCAGCCTCTGGACCGCGCCGAACGGATTCAGCTCGGAGATATGTACAACGCCATCGGAATCCCCGGCCAGGCCGGCGAGTATTACAGCGAGGCGGTCGCTGACTCCAGCTCGGCCAGGGATTTCGAGAAACTGGCCTCGGCCTATCTGGCGGCCTACGATTACGAAGCGGCGCTTGAGACCCTAAAGAAAGCGCTGTCGCTCAAACCTACCCTCCGCCTATGGTCGCTTCTGGGAGACCTGCATTATATGAACGGAAATCACCGGGAAGCCTATAAGGCCTTCAGAAAATGCGTCGAATTCGACAGCGATTATGGAAGGGCCTACCTGATGATGGGATACTGCGCTCTGGAAAATGGCGATGTCGAGGCGGCGGTCAGGCAGCTGCACGCTGCGGCGCAATTTACCGAACAGAAAAACACCGCCCTCAAGCTGCTGAAAAAGGCTGAAACGCTCAGAGAATGATACCCGATAGTATCATTCATTATCCCGGCAGGAGTAAGCCGCCGTTTTACAGCGCGCCCGTAGTCAGATCCCGCTATTTCCTTTCGATACTCTCCCTGATACTCTTTATCTCTTCGAGGATCTTCAGCAGCACTGGATCTGACGTTTCCTCATCGGACTCCCTGACTGCTAAAGATTCCGAGCGGGGGTGAAGGCTTCTGATCATCCCCCTCAGCTCCTCGTGAAGAGGGTCATAATCGAGGAGTCCCGCCAGTACCCCCTCATATCCGGCGGAGGACTGGGACTGCCCCGCCGTCTGTATCTTTATCGAACCTATTCCCAGCACCCGGTCGTAGATGGTACGGTCGAGGACGAAATCGGTAATCGCCCTGAGAGGTATGTTCTGCTTTCTCTTGGTCAGAATGCCCTTGTGTATGGTTATCCTGTCATCGTAAATCACATATTCCAGGTTTTTTACCCAGAGTCGTACCAGAGGGTATACCACTATCCAGACCAGGACCAGCAGACCCAGTACGATCGGCCATAGGATGGCGGGGGCGGCCGGGTCCCCTTCCGCCAGGTTGATGATCAGGTGGATGGCAGCCATCAGCAGAACCGCCGCGGCTGTCACTGTGAGGGTGACCCAGGTGCATTTGGTATAGTATTTCGGGTCGGGTTTCAACGATTTTTCCATTCTATTTTTCCTTCTCCTTAAGGTGGTCGTCGAGCCAGGCGAAATAACCGGAGCTTCCCGCTGTAACCGGCGTTGCTATTATCTCCGGCGTCTGGTACGGATGATTTTTGATGATGGCCGATTCAAGATCCCCGTAAAGCTCCTCCCTTGTCTTTATGAAGCAGAGGTACTCCTCCTCTTCCACTATATTGTCCTTCCACCAGTACACGCTGGAAATGGAGCCCAGGACCTGCACGCAGGCGGCCAGCCTGGCGGTCACAAGAATCCTGGCCAGGTTTTTCGCGTCCTCTTCGTTGGGCAGAGTGGTCATTACCTGAATATACTCTGTCACACTTAACACCCCCGATAACCGGCTCACAAGCGGGCTCGCTATATCACAGTTCTCCATAGAGCCCGCCAGCCGTCGTTGATCTCTCCTATCAGACGCAGGACTTCTTCCCTTCCGCTTCCGCTGTTCTCGTCCGGCATCCTCGATCTCCTTTCAAATAGGTTTCAAATCCCGGATTTGAATCCTGATCCCTTAAAACGCATTCCATCTGAGCGGGGCACTCCTCTATGGCGGGTGGGAAAACCTTCCTGCCGGGCCTGGAGTTAAGTCCCGTCTGGTCGAACTTGTCGACCCTGGAACCGGAATGAGAATCAAAACGAGCGTGGCAATCATGTTGACGGCGAGAAATCCGAAGCAGGGCTGGGGCGAATCGGCGTACATCGGAATCCTTTCAGAAAACTCAAACCGCCGTTTTAGAACCTGTAAGCGGAAGTCACGCATAGCGCTTGACATGAATCTGCCTACTGCCCGATTCTATCCCCTGGCCTCATCAGCTGGCAATAATTTTTTGAGATATTCACTCTAAAGGTTATAATTATATATAGCACTTTTATGGGTTGGTAAAAGATCATGCGCGAACTGACCAGAAGAGAATTCATCGGCGGCTGCCTGACTCTGGCCCTTGCCGGTTATCTTCCATCCGTTTTTCTGAAAGCGGGCGGCGAGGGGAAAGGATCGCCATTGCGGCCTGATAAATCAAATTCCGCGGAAGGGTTCATTCCAGGATACGCCAGGCTTCACCGCTCCGGCGAGCTCAGGAAAAGAGGGGAAAGACTATGGGATATGATGCGCGATTGCAGGCTCTGCCCAAGAGAATGCGGCGTGAACAGGATCGACGGGGCGAAAGGTTTTTGCGGAGCCTCAGCCAGGCTGATAGTATCATCGGCACATCCCCACTTTGGAGAGGAGCGGCCCCTGGTCGGAAAAGGCGGCTCCGGGACAGTCTTCTTCAGCCATTGCTCACTTAGATGCGTCTTCTGCATCAACTGGCAGATCAGCCACGGCGGAGAGGGTTCCCGGACAAGCCTGGAGGAGCTCGCCGGTATGATGCTGCGCCTGCAGGAAAGAGGCTGCCGTAATATCAACGTGGTCACTCCCACTCACTACTCGCCCCACATTCTGATGGCGCTCGATATAGCCGCCTCCCAGGGCCTGGCCCTCCCCCTGGTCTGGAATACATGCGGCTGGGAGAAGGTGGAAGTCCTCAAAATGCTGGACGGCATAGTGGACATATACCTTCCCGACTTCAAATACTCCAGCGGCACGATGGCGAAAAAATATTCCGGCGGCGCCGATACCTACCCCCGAATAGCAAAAGACGCTCTTCTCGAGATGAACAGGCAGGTCGGAGTGGCACAGCCTGAATCCGGCGGCCTGATTACCAGCGGCCTCATGATCAGGCACCTGGTCATGCCGAACAACGTAAGCGGCACCAGAGAGGTTTTGTTCTGGATCGCCGAGAACCTGCCCAAGAACACATACGTCAATATAATGTCGCAATACAGACCGATGTACCAGGCGAATGAATACCCCAAAATAGCCAGGCGTCTTTATATCAGCGAATACCGGCAGGCGGTGGAGTGGGCCAGGGAAGCCGGGCTGACCAATCTGAATATCCAGGGATGAAGCAAGCCGGTTGAGCCGCCTGATTATTTTTACAATTTCCCGACCTCGAGCACCCAGCCCGCCCCGGGCGAAAAGCGGCTTCTCTCCGGTAAGCTTTCCGGCTTTCTGGACAATCTTCACGATACCGCTTCATAACCTCCTCCCTAAAATCCAAATTCTGCGATTATCCCGATCGATCGGTTTCACCGTAGCTGGGACAGTTGTGCTTTCCATCGACGTACGGCTTTATATCAAGAAGCGGCGTGCCGTCCAGCATATCGACGCCCCTGACCTTTATTGAATTATTTTTGACTCCGGTCACTTCCAGGATGGAAAGACCTATCCGGTTCGGGCGTATGGGCGAGCATATGCTGAATACACCCTTCGCCCTGCCCCTGTTGGGAGGAGTCTGCTTGAGCCTGGCGGATTCAAAATCGGGGCTTTTGTGAAAATGGAAAAGTACTACGATCCTCTGGCCTTTTTTAATATCCTCGATGCCTTCGGAATAACGCTCCTCTATAAAAAGTTCGCCTTCCACGTCCGAAACGCTCCAGTGCCTGGGAATCCCGCTTTTGACGGTTCTTACGAAACCTATCGGTTCAAACTGAATCTTCAATGAGCCCCCCCATTCCGGTTATGGATATATAACCGCCCCTAGCGGCCTCGATTTCCGGCGGTCCGCGGTGAATAGATTCTGTTTCACCAGCCTCAGGCCGGCTTGACCTTATGACAGGCAGTCATCTCTCCAGCGGCAGTCGTACCGGTCGCAATAGCCCCCTGCTGTCTTGAAGCACGGGAAGTTCCCCTCCGCCTCCTGTATGGCCCGGATGATACCTGTCTTGTTCTTTCTTCCCACTGCCACGCCGTTTTCCTTCGCTATCTTCTTTACCTCGGCGACCCTCATCATTTCACCTCCTTTGAAGATCTATACCTGCGTCCGGTCAGGTATCCGGCCGCGAAACCAACAAGAAGCACCATAAGAAGCCATATAATGCGGGACATGGTAAGCTTCCAGAATAATATTCTGAATTCGACTGCCTGGGTGTTCTGAAATATTACGATAAGCACGAATAGCAGAAGAACAACCACCAGAACGGATTTGGCATTCAATCCCGCCTCCCCTGTTACCGCCTCCTCCTATGTGAGGCGTCCGTTTGACAAAAAGGATCAGAACGTTTTGAACTTAATCAAGATTAGCAGAAAAGAAAAAAGTCGGCAATGGTTAGCTGCCGGGTAATAGAGGTGGGATAAAATCTTTTCAAGCTGTTAATACCTCAGGGTGCGAAGGGACAGTATGTGTACCGTCACGCCCACCGCTATAATAAGCAGGATCACCCTCAGCCAAAGCTGGTTGGCTACGAAGATTGCTGAAATCCCTATAGTCAGCCATAGAAGAGAGAGGGAAAAGACCTTTGCCGCCGCTGGAACCCCTCTCTTCTCACGGTAATCCCTGATATATCTTCCCAGCCATCTGTTGTTTACAAGCCATTCATAGAACCGCCGGGAGCTTCGAATGTAACAGGCGGCGGCAAGAAGAAGAAAAGGGGTTGTGGGAAGCAGGGGAAGGAATATTCCGATGATTCCAAGGCCCACCATCAGGCTTCCAGCCGCTATAAGGAGGTTTTTTTTCATGGAGCATTTCCCGGTCTGTTCTCGGCCCGGCTTTAAACCGGCGAACCTTCCATACCGCCTTAAAATCCGATCCTCTTGGTCATTCTTTCTCTTCCCGGCCGTCCTGGCAGGTCCGGCCCCGGTAATCTTCAAACCGTCCTCCGTCTTCTTTCTCCCTGTCCCATTTACGCAGTACTTGAGATACAGCGTGGTGAGCGCTGTCGAACAGGTGGTCTTTCTCCAGGCCCTGGTAAAGACCGTCCCTTCGCATGGTATCCCTTACCGGCCCTTTGAGACCGGTAAGGTAAAATTCTATATTCCACCTTTCCAGAGTGTCTATCACCAGCTTGATTGACTCCAGAGCGGTGGTATCCAGATCGTTTATCGCGCTACCGTCTATTATCACCGCTTCAACCGCCTCCTCGCAGTCCCGGCATTTGCCCAGAACAAAATCCTTGAAGTACTCCGCGTTGGTAAAGGAGAAGGAGGCGTCCACCCTCAGAAGAAGGATGTTCTCTATCTTGCCGGCCTCCCCGAACCGCTCTATGTCCCTGAAAGATGTGGTCCCCGGTATATGGCCTAGTTCCGCCGCGTTGGGTTTGCTCTCCCGGTAAAGGACGGCGAAGACCGATGCGGCGATTCCTACCAGTATCCCCTCCTGAATGCCCACCGCGATAGTTATGGCGAATGTTAGCACAGCTATGAATCCATCCAGCTTCTTTATCTTATGCAGGGCCCGCATTCCCTGAATATCCAGAAGTCTTACCGCCGCCAGCATGACCACCACGCCCAGCACCGCGTAGGGCAGGTATTTGAAGAGCGGGGTTAGAAACAGCAGTGTCACCATGAGAAGGAGAGCTGAGAAGAAGTTCGCCGCCGGAGTCCTCGCCCCGGCCTGTTCGTTTACCGCGGTTCTGGAAAAACTGGCCGATACCGGCATTCCTGAAAGAAGGCCGGCCGCGGTATTTGAAAGACCCAGGGTAAAGAGTTCCCGGTTGGGATCGACGCTGTATCCGTGCCTCGCGGAATAGGTCTTGGCTATGGAGGCCACATTCATAAACTGGACCAGGGTCAATGTTATAGCCACGGAGAAAAGATCCCTCAATACTCCCGGGCTCAGCGGGGGAAGAGCCGGTTTTGGAAAACCCCCTGAAATATCGCCGACCACCTTGACTCCCCTGCCGGGCAGGTCAAGCCACCAGGAAGCCAGGGCGCTCAGAAGTATGAGCGCCAGGGAGGAGGGAAAAAGAGGTTTCCACAGCTTAAGGACTATCAGCAGTGCGGCGCAGGCGGCGGCTGTCGCAAGGGTGTAGGCATTTATTCCTCCTATATTCCGGTAGACATCCCCCAATGTTTCATGAAGATGCCGAGAATCTTCTAATGTGATTCCCAGAAGGTTTCCCAGCTGGTTGAATATGATTATCAGGGCCACGGCGGCCGCGAAGCCGGTGATAACGGGCTTGGAGATGTAGTTTGCCAAAAACCCAAGTTTTCCGGCGGACATTAGAAGCTGGATCACTCCCGTGAAGAGGGCCAGAAGGGCTACCAGCCCGATATAGTATTCGCTTCCCGGAGCGGTGATCCTTCCCACGCCGGCCGCTATGATGACCATATCCACCGCCATGACACCCGTAGCCATGTGCCGGGAGGTTCCAAAGAAGGGATAAATCGCCAGGATCACCATGGAGGCGTAAAGCCCGTATACCGGGGGCATTCCCGCTACCATCGCGTAGGCCATGGCCTGGGGAACCAGCATTATTCCGACGGTAAGACCCGCCAGCGCGTCACTGCCCAGGAGGTCTCGGTTGTAGCTCCCTATCCAGTTGGCGATCGTCAGAAACCTGTTCTTGCCTTTATGCCTGTCGAATATCTCCATTTACGTCAATTGGCCGGAAACCTGTTCTTGCCCTTATGCCTGTCGAATATCTCCATCAAAGTTAAAACGGCCAGATTATAGGAATCACCAGCGACCCCACGACCCATAGTATCATACTTAGCGGCAAACCTATCCTCAGAAAATCTTTGAACCTGTACCTTCCCGTATTATAGATCATCGTATTTGTCTGATATCCCACGGGAGTTATGAAACTGAGCGAGGCGGCGAAAGTAACAGCCAGAAGGAATGTCCTGGGGTTCACCGAGAGTGACTGGGCGGCGTTTATGACTATCGGGGCCAGAAGGGCCGCGGAAGCCTGGTTGGAAATGATATTGGTAAGAAGCATGGCCAGAAGAAAGAACCCTGAGAGGACCGCGGTGGGCCCCATCGGCTTTAGAAGCTTAAGGACCCAGTCCGCCAGCAGTCCGGCCGCACCGGTCTTGCTCATCGCCACTCCCAGGGGCAGGACGCCGGCCAGAAGGAAGATTACCTTCCACTGCACCGCGTTATATGCCTGCCTGGTGGTTATGCTGCCTGTCAGAACCAGCACCAGGCATCCCAGGACCGCGCTTACCACGATCGGCAGTATATTCAGAGCGGCGGTAGTGACTACCGCGGCCAGTACAGAGGCAGCGATAATTATCTTGCGGGTCCTGTACTTTTTTAGTTCCACCCTCGATACGACCAGAAAATCCGCGTCTTCCTCCAGTGAGGGCAGTCTTTCCCGCTCCATCGACAGTAAAAGCGAGTCCCCCCCCGCCAGCCTCACATCGCCGTAATTTTCCTTGATCAGTCTCCCGTTATGCCTGATGGCGAGAACGAAGGCCCCGAACTTCTTCATGAAGTCGATATTCGAAATGGTCTTTCCGATCAATCCTGAATCGGGAGCCAGCGACACCTCCACCAGGACATCCCTTCCCCTTGCCAGGTCGGCATCCTTCCACTTGCGGGAAGGCCTGACCACCAACTTGTCCCGGCCTTTTACCCTGTCTATCTCCTCGCTGGAGCCTCTCATCCTGAGAACATCGCCCTTCCTCAGCTTTGAACTGGTCCTGGTCCCGCCTTCCGATTCATCGCCCCTGAAAACCCGCAGCACGTCCAGGTCAAGGTCTTCTGTCAGGATACACTCCCTGAGCGGTTTTCCTATATGCTCACAACCATCTTTCAGCTCCAGGTCGTAAATATTGCCATCCATCCGGTACTGCTCCGTGAGATCTTCCGCGGATTCATAGGCGGGTATCTTTTTGGCGCCGTAGACAAGCAGGTATACTACCCCCGCCACCGCGAAGATAAGCCCCATGGGGGCGAACTCGAACATCGAAAAACCCTCCAGGCCGTTGTCCCTGGCCAGCGAACTTACCAGAATATTTGTGGAGGTGCCAAGAAGGGTGCAGGCCCCGCCGAACATCGAGATGAAAGACAACGGCATCAGCAGCCGGGAGGGGCTCTTTCCCATATCTATGGAAATGGCGATGAACACCGGAATGAAGATAGCCACTGCGGCGGTGTTGTTGATGAACGCCGAGATCACACCCACTATCAGAAGAACCACCACAATTCCCAAGCGGCCGTTACGCCTGGTAATCCTCTCAAAGAAGGAGCCTATGGCCCTGAGCGCTCCGGTCTGCCTGAACCCGGCGCTGATAATAAACATCGCTCCGATGGTTATCGTGGCCGGGTTGCTGAAACCGGAAAGCCCCTCCTTCACGGTGAGTATCCCGGAGGCCATAAGAGCCCCGGAGATAAGTACCGCCGTTACGTCGAAGGATATTTTCTCGCTCACAAAAAATATTACAGCAACTATTATCAGCGCGAATACTATTAGAATATCTAAAGTCATACCATATCCAGAATCGGCATCTCAAAAAAGCAGGCCGGCATATTTAACAGCTCGATGGGAACACCGGCCCTATTTTCTACATAGTATATGAGATCGATTCTATATATTCTATTCATAATTCGAGAGATATTCGATTCTAGGGGTGAAGGGGAGCGAATATCATCGTTCCGGAATCAGGGTTTTACAGCGAAACAACCCGGTGCTGAGGTACTTCTCCCCGCGGTCGGGTATTATCACTACCACCCTGCCCTCCCTTATCCGATCCGAGATACGACAGGCGGCTGCAAGGGCGGCCCCTGAACTCATTCCCACTAGAATCCCCTCGTCTCTTGCGGCTTGACCGGCCATACGATATGCCTCTTTTTCAGAGATCTCATAACATTCGTCTATCAGGCTCTCATCATAGAGCCCGCCGGAGAAATCCCCGTACGGATTCTGCAGGCCCTGGATTTTATACCCCGCCGGAGGCAGGACTCCCGCTACCTTTGTCATGGGAGAAGCATCCCGAACTCTTTTCGCTATACCGGACAGAGTCCCGCAGGTGCCCACGCCCGCTATCAGATAATCGATATCGGAGACTTCACGGAGGATCTCGGCGCCTATACCATGGTAGTGAGATTCGCGGTTATCCGGGTTGTTGAACTGATCGGCGAACCAGTAGAGATGGGGGGAGCTGTCCGCCATATTCAACGCGCTAAGTCTGGCGCCTTCGGTCCCGGACTCGCTCCCGGTCAAAACCAGTTCCGCTCCCAGGGCCTTGAGTATTTGCCTGCGCTCCAGGCTCACCGCGCTGGACATCACGATTCGGACCCGGTAACCTTTATGGGCCCCCACCATTGCCAGCGATATTCCCATGTTGCCGCTGGTAGCTTCCAGTATTATCTTTCCGGCGGTCAGTTCCCCCCGTTTTTCGGCTTCTTCGATCATATACAAAGCCGCTCTGTCTTTCACCGACCCGCCGGGATTCTGCCCCTCCAGCTTGGCGAAAATATCCACATTTCCGCCCTCGGGAAGATTCTTGAGTTTTATCATCGGAGTATCTCCGATGGCCTCTAAAATACTTGAATATCTCATTCTCTCAACACCATTGAAAGTAGTTCCAACACTTGAATTGCTTCCCGCGCCGAGCTTAAGCGCTGGAACTGGTGCCGCCGTCCATTCCTGTTTCAGCGCTGGAAATCCCTCCCGCGCCGGGCTCACCCCGGCATCAGGATCTGGCGGAGCAAAAAAAAAGCTCCCGGACTTTCCGGGAGCTGCTTCATTCTTTTTATGAATATAATATCGAACGCAAGCCAGCCGGGCCCGGAACTATGCCGAGAGCTGACAACAACAAACAATTACATTAAGGTATGCGTTCATATTATCCATATATATATATACTAACAGAAAATCTCGGGATTGTAAATTCTAAAATCAGCACGATAGTAAATTTTAAAGAACGCACGATCGTGGATTCTAAAATCCGCCGGTTCATAGCCGGAAACAGGCTAGCCGCCCATGAACCAATTACGCTTACCGGAACAAGTCTCGCTTGAAACCATCTACCTGCTGAAACAGCCGTCATCCCTGGAGCTTCGAAGCTTGTGAACGTTTTAAGTCCTTGACCGAGAGAGAATGCCCCCGTTCCCTGAACCAGCCGGGCTCCACCCTGTCCGGGTATATTATCAGATCCTCGTTATACCTCTTTTCCTCCACGGTCATTGAGCCGAATTTATAAGAATCTATTTTAATGGTCATCGCGACCGAATCATTCTTCCTTGAAATAGGCCTTTTCGAACTTATCCGCCAGCTTCCTCATCGAATCAACGTGATCCAGTTCTACCGTCTGCTTTGATTTCATAGCCTCCAGCAGAAGTTCATGAAGAAGGGTCAGCTGATGTATATATGAATCAAATCCGTCCTTTCCCTTATCCACGGATTTTATCCTCTGAGTCATGAAATATTGATAGACGACATGCTGCAATTCCTCTGCGTGCGCTTCCTTGTTGTTTATCCATCTTACTATCTGGTTATAGTTCTTATCGGCTTCTCCGGTAAGATGGTCTATCATCTTCATCGATTTCTCTATCGTATCGATGTGCTCGCGAATAAGCGCCACCCTCATCCTGTCATCATATATCCCGCAGGGAATCTCGCAGTGGGCCAGCGCCGCGCGGGCTGGCAGAACGAGAATCAGCAGCAACAGGACAAAAACCATTCTGGTCTTCATCTTCTCTCCTTCCTCTTAAAAACCATTTATATAACTAATTCATATCGCTGAAAAAAGACGATCAGGGCCGGAAAAACCGCCTTCTTCCATCTCCCCCTTCTATCACATCTTTGGCAACGTGGTGGCCTAATAATCCGCGGAAGCTGAAGAACGCGGTTGAACATCCTGGCCTTGAAACCACTCATTGTCTCTTCCCTTCCAGCTTCATGCAGTTAACGCTGCTACTCAGGACGCTTCACCCTGACCGGATCAGCCGGCTGGGGAAGAAGCTCTACCTCCTCTTTCTCCAGCAGCTCCAGGGCCGCCTCCACCGCCGCCTCCAGCTGGGGATCCCGGCCCTGGTTGACCAGCCTGGGCTCCTGCTCCACCTCTATATCCGGTTTCACTCCCTCGTTCTCCACAGCCCACTCTCCGTCAAGGTTGTAGAACCCGCCTCTGGGCGCGGTTATGTAGCCGCCGTCTATAAGGGGCGGCACGTCCCAGATTCCCACCAGGCCTCCCCAGGTGCGGGTCCCCACCAGGGGGCCTATCCCTTTGAGCCTGAACATATAGGGCAGCATATCGCCTCCGGAACCGGCCGCGTCGTTTATGATCATCACCTTGGGGCCCCATATCGCGGCGTTGGGCGCGGTGAAGGGCTGGCGGTCTCCCACCGGATTGTTGAAATATCCCAGAAGTTCCCGGGAGAGAAGATCGACGATATAGTCGGCGATATAACCTCCGCCGTTGAAACGCTCGTCGATGACCGCTCCCTTCTTGTCCATCTGGGCGAAGTAGTAGCGGTTGAAATATGTATAACCCGCCGAAGAGGTGTTGGGAAGCCATACGTAGGCCAGCTTTCCTTCGGAGAGCTCTTCCACTTTCCGGCGGTTATGCTCCACCCAGGCGCGGCTTCTGAGCGCGGCTTCGCTTTTAACCGGAACCACGGTGACCTCCCTGGCCCCCTCGAGCTCCGGTTTATCGTTCACCTCGATGATGATCTGCTTTTCCGCGGTATTATCAAAGAGGCTGTAAGGATTCATGGAAGAATCCAGCTCCCTTCCGCTAACCTTCAGCAGGTAGTCCCCTTCGTGAACGTCGATCCCCGGGCCGCTGAGAGGAGCCCTCAGATCGGGGTTCCAGCTCTCTCCGGTATATATCTTCGTGATACGGTACCGGCCGTCTTTTTCCTCTAAATCTGCTCCCAGAAGGCCCACCGGGACTCTCTCCACGTCCGGCCAGTCCCCTCCTCCGGTAAAAGAGTGACCTATCGCGGTCTCCCCGCCCAGAATATCCAGAATATAGGTAAGATCAGCCCTGTGCCTTACGTGTTCCACCCAGGGGCGGTAAGCTTTGAAAGCCCAGTCAAGGTCCAGTCCGTGGACGTTATCGACATAGAAATAATCTCTCTGGTAGCGCCACGCTTCCCTGAAGATCTGCTTCCATTCCTTCCGGGGATCGACTTTCATACGCATCTCGGAGGTGTTGAGGGCGCCCTCACCAGGCTTGATATCCCCGCTCGCCCCCGCTATCGACCAGGTTCCGGGCCCCATGGAGTAGAGTATCTTCTCGCCGTCCGAGGATATTACATAGCTCCTCAGCCCGGAAAGAAGCTCCTTCGATTCGCGGTCCTTAAGCTCGTAGCGGTGAAGAGTGAATCCCTGGCTGTGGGGACGCCGTTCCATGTAGAACAGGGTCCCTTCCTTTCCCGGGGAAAGAGAGCGGTAGTCTCTGACCGGAACGTCCAAGGCGATTATCCGTCTGGCTATACCCTCAAAATCTATTTTTACCTCGGGCGCTTTATCTCCTCTATCTTTCCCTTCATCCTTCTTTTTATCTTCGCCATTGTCTGAAGACTCATCCGGGCTCTTCTCGTCATCGCTTCTGGGAAGAAGGGGCGATGGGTCCTTCGAAGACAGAACGGCCAGGTATATGGCCCTTTCCGAAGTGCGGTCGTGGGAACTCATGTCCAGCCATCCAACATTCAGTGCGTAATCGGTGCTGGCCATAAAGTATATGTATTTCCCGCCCGCGTCCCAGGCGGGGGATTTGCAGTCGCTCATCCCGTCTGTGAGCTGATAAGACCTCCCCCTTTCCATGGAATATATGAAGATCGCGTTGTACTGATTGTTCAGGCGCTTGGTGTAGGCGATCCACTTTGAATCCGGAGACCACTCAGGGTATATGTTACGCTCAGGATGGGCGAATCCCTCGTTGTCTATAAGGGCCGCCTCGCCCGTTTCCACTTCGACCACCCAAAGGTTCCTGTCAGCGTCGCTGAAACTCAGATACTTTGAATCGGGGGACCAGGCCGGCGTATAGTAGAATGTGGGATTTTTCAGTTTTATCTCCCTGGTCTCGCCGCCGAACTGATCGGAGATGACCAGGCTGTACTCGCCTCCCCGGTCGCTGAACCAGCTTATCCGGCTGCCGTCTGAAGACCAGCACGGCCTCCTCTCCGCCGCTCCCGGGGTTGAGGTAATATTTCGGGTGTTTCCCTTCTCCTCCGGAACGGTGAATATATCCCCCCTGGCCTCAAAGACTGCTCGTTTTCCGCTGGGTGAAAGACCAAAGGAAAATATCTGCTTCTCCACCTCTTCCCAGTGGGGCCGGGCCCAGGGAAAGTCGCCCCGTACGGTTATGGAAAGCTTAACCGGTTCCCCGGCTGAAGGGTCGAGGATGTGCAGGCAGGCGCCGTTTTCAAAGACCAGCTTCCCGCCCCCCGCCTCCAGGCTCTTGCAGTCGAACTCCTTGAAAAAGGTAACCTGCCGCAGATCACTGGTATTAAGATCATAAGACCAAACGTTCATCGCGGAATCCCGGTCGGACAGAAAATATATCATATCCCCCATCCAGACCGGGTTGTTGTCATTGGCCCCGTTCCAGGGAAGCTCGGTCACCTCGAAGCTTTCAAGGTCTATTATCCGGATGGGTTTGTTCTGCCCGCCCCGGTAGTTCCTCCATTCGCTCTCCCAGGGCCGTACCATCTGGTATACGAACCTTGAGGCGTCTGGAGAATACTGACCCTCCGCCACTCTGGGAACGGGAAGAGGCTCGGGCATTCCGCCTTTCAGCGAGACCTTCCAGAATTTTGGGTAGCTTATCGGGGCGTTCTTGCGCCCGGAAGCGAATATCACCTGCTCTCCGTCAGACGACCAGCCTCTCACAGCGTCCGGCATCGGATGCCAGGTAAGCCTTCTGGGCTCGCCTCCCTCAGACGGCACCACATAGACATCCGAATTACCGTCATATTCTCCTGAAAAGGCGATATACTCCCCGTCCGGCGAGAAGTGCGGATCGGTCTCGGCCCCCTGAAAAGAGGTAAGCCGGCGCGGATCGGCCCCGTCATGGCCCGCCACCCATATGTCGTTCGAGTAGACAAACGCCAGCCGGGAATCGCTGATATCGGGGGCTCTGAGGAGCTTGGTCTCGCCGGCGGCCCAAACGGAACCCGCCGCCGTGATCAATACAAAAATGAGAACGAATGATCTTCTAAGCATTCCGACCTCCTGCTGGATACTGATAGATAAAACCAGCCCTTAATTTATCCTTTGAATACAATCCATTGTCTACCGCGGCCGCGAAACCAAACAATGGATAGATTTTTATCCTCCGCCCCCGGCAGAATAGAGTATATCAAAATGTCCTGACCTTAAAAGATTTTTTATTTACCGGGATTCTGATCGAACCACACCCTTCGAGCATGATAGATAAAAGCCGCATTCCCCTTTGAAGATTATCAAAAACTCTGGTATAATCTTAAGCCAAGCGGACAAAATTAAACAAAGGGGAATAAACAAGGGGGCTTAAATGAAAAAATCTCATTTCATAATCTCAATTGCGATTATATCTCTGCTCTTTTTTACCTCATCTGAAGCGAGAGACACCAGAAGCGGCGGCAAAAGGGTCATCATAAGAACCGAAAGAGGCAACCCGCTCATAGACGACAGCGTCGAAGGCCGTTACCAAGCCGCGGCGATAGACACTTACAACCTGGTAAAATTCGATTTTGAGCCCAACGACTGGCAGGGATGGAGCGGGAAAGACCTGACCGCCCAGGAGGATACCTTTATCCATGTTGATGACTTCGCCGGCCTGGGGGGAGGCGACTTCGGCTACCTGCGCGCTCTTGAAGGTGATAAATCCATGTGGTGCGGAGCCCGCCCCGCAGACGATGACTACATGTGCAGCTGGGAATCGGCTCCAGGGTACGGCAACAGCTGGGACCAGCGCCTGGTGTCCGATATTATCATATTCAGCGGAGACCTGGAACTTCGTTTCAGGGCCGTAATCCATTGTGAGGGAGCTGGATACGACGAGGTATACGTGGAATATGAAGACGGCGGCGATTGGGTCAACCTCGCCACTTACGGCGGATATCATAACATCGAGACTTCTCTCTTCGTCTATTCGGCGGTGGCGACCGACACTACCAGATTCAGGTTCAGGTTCAAGTCTGACGGCGCCTGGAGTGATCAGGACGGGCTCTATAACACGGACGGGGCGTTTATAGTCGACAGCCTGGTCGTTCAGGACTCCGGATCCTACTACAATTACGAGGACTTCGAATCGGCTTCGCTGGGAGCTCATTCGGCCGGAATATGGCACGCTGAGACCGGGCCCGAATTCGGTTCATACGCCGGACTCCAGTCCGGTATGCGGGCCGTAGGCATAGACCCCTGTAACGAAAACCTCTCCACCCAGATCATGTTCTTCGATGGTTCCACAGAGCTGGCCGATCAGAACGTCTACCCGGGACTGTATGTTACTCCCCGGTGCCTCAATCAGGTCGAAGGTGATTATCCCGACGGGCCCTGCCAGAGTGAGATGGTTATCTCCCCCCGTATAGACCTGACCCGCTACTCCACCGGCAACGACCACAACCAGGACACCGCGATACCGGAAGAGCAGCTGGGCTATCTCAGCGGGGTGATCTTCCGCTACACCGTATATGTCGATAATCCGATGGACAACCTTGTCTATTATGACTGGGGTGTCAGGAGCGTAATAAATGGATGCCCTGAACCTTGGCAAGGCCCGACTTCAATGATATGGCCGGAGGATAGGGGTTACATGTTCTCCGGTTATTATATCGATGGCAAGATCAATTCTCCAAATGACACCATACAGGTGAACCTCAGTGTACATGACATGTGCGACGTATGGGGAGGTTACTACGGAACATGTGAGAATCACACCCCGGCTCCCTGGTTTGATAATGTTCGAATCCAGAGATACTCCAAGAGAGGGCCCGGCTGGTATTATAGCCGTTATAAGCTCTTCCAGGACAATTTTCCTCCCACTGCCAACATGTACGGTTTCGTCCGGGCCGACGCCGCCCAGGATATAGCTTACAGCGATAACGAGATCGATCCCGGCGATTCGATCACCGTGCAGATAACTTCGCCCCTGGCGGGGGGGATCAAGAGCGATGTCAACGGTCCGATGGCCTATGTCCACGTAAAGTGCGTCTGGGAAGGGGACGGCCTGCCTCCCAATCCGGCTGACACGATTATAACAGGCCCGGACCTCATCGGTGATGACGACTACTGGATGACCTATGTGAGCGACGACGGCCTCTGGACCAAGCTTCAGGGCGATACGGCCCGGGTTGGCGACCCAGGCTACAGGGAAACCGCGCTGCCGTACTATATGTTCGATCTGAACGACTCGCTATTCATCAGCGGATACCAGATAGAGTACTACTTCTCCGCGGTCGACCTGGCCGACGAGACGGGCTATCTGCCCGAGAACGCTCTTGATGGAGGCTGCTTTGAGTTCGCCTGCCTGCCCTTTGGTCACAACAACATACTCTACGTCGACGACTTTGACGGCAGGGGGACCTGGGACGGTAAGGTTCAGACATATATGGACCCGGCCCTTACGGCGGTCTCGGCGGCCGGTTATCCGGACCGTTATGACGTGAACAGCCCCTCCTCAACAGTGGGAAACGGACCGGAAAGCCGCACGGACGCGGAGAATCTGGGACAATTCTACAACACCATCATCTGGGACTCCGGTGAGCTCAGTACCGGAACGATCGGTAACAATACAAGCAGCTCCGACGAAGCCGATGACGTCCAGATGCTCTACGACTGGGCCAGCGACGCTGTGGGACACTTCCACGACACCGGCCTGATAGTCATGGGCGACGGGGTGGTCGAAGATCTCACCAATGTCGGAGCCTCCTCATTCCTTCTGGATATTCTGGGGGTCCAGATGGTCTCCGGAAATTACTACAGCACCACGGGGGGTGTAAACGGTGGATTGATAGCGCCGATCATAACACCGGTCGGAGGCTCATACTTCGACGGCCTGGACGATTTCTGGGCCTACGGAGGATGCCCCGTCATAAACCGGTTTGACGCTCTGGGTACCGACGGCGGAACATCCGCTCATGGCCTCGCCTATCCCGATTACATGGGAACCCCTTACTACGCCGGCGTCTATAACTCCGGACTTACGGCCAACGGCAACAGCATGAAGACCGTGGCCCTGGGTTTCAGCTTCAAGGCCGTCCGCGACGAGAACTCCGGCGGCGCTCTGGCCAGAAACGAGCTGCTGAAGAGGATGCTGGATTTCGTGGGCTCCGCCACCAACTCCGACGTGACAGGAGACGACGAACCCTCAGCCCGTTTCGCCAATAGACTGGAGCAGAATTACCCCAACCCGTTCAACCCGGTCACCACCATCGAGTTCAGTCTGAAGGAACGAGGCCCAGTATCTATAAAGATCTATGACGTAAGCGGAAGGCTGGTGAAGACGGTCCTTGACGAGGTCAGGGACGCCGGCCATCACACCGATGTCAAGTGGAAGGGGATGAACCAGCGCGGCGCGGCGGTCGCCAGCGGGGTCTACTTCTACAGGATGAACACGGGAAGCTACACCGATATGAAGAAGATGGTTCTTCTAAGGTAGGCCGGCAAGACCGCCAGCCTTAAGTATCTGTTAATAATCAGCTTCGCCGGGGCTCTTGGCTCCGGCGAAGCCTTTTATATATAGATTATATTCTTAAGCCCGGTTACTTCCGTTTATCCAGCATTCTCACCATCAAAGCCATTCTGGGATTCTTCTTGAGGACCTTTCTGTTATCCCGGATAAAATCCCAGAAAAGATCGTCCCACACCCCGCACCAGCGGCCCCGGCTGAAATCGCTCATCTTAAGAATATAATTGGAGGAGCTGATATAGGGCTTGGAGGACATCAAACCGCCGTCGACGTATTGGCTCATTCCGAACACGTTGGGAACCATCACCCAGTCATAGGCGTCTATAAACATCTCCATGAACCATCTATAGATCTCTTCCGGATCGTATCTGCTCAGCAGCATGAAATTACCCAGAATCATCAGCCTTTCTATATGATGGCAGTAGGCGTTCTTGAGTACTTTCCCGATTACGTTATCCACGGGAGGCACTCCCGTGCTGGCGTCATAGAATGAAGAGGGAACTTTCCCGCTGTGTTCGAAGAAATTCGACTTTCTCTGCCTTTCACCTTCCAGAAGATATATTCGAAGGATGAATTCTCTCCATCCGATTATCTGCCTGATAAATCCCTCTTTAGAGTTGATGGGCACTTTCGCCTTTAGGACTTCTTCCATCACCTCGAAGGGAGTAAGAAGGCCCGCGTTGAGAAGCGGAGAAAGCACGGAATGGTATATGAATTCTTTTTCCTGCGAGATAGCGTCCTCATAATCGCCGAAAAACTCAAGCCTCTGGTCCACGAACCTCCTTAGCCATTCTCTGGAATCCTCGAAGGTCACCGGATAGATAAAGTCCTCCCCGCCCCCTGGATTATCGGGAAAGTTACTCTTAACGTATCGCACCGCCTCCTCAATATAGCTGTCCTCCCGGACTTCTATTCTGGGAACCTTATGATCGCGGGGCAGCTTTTTCCTGTTTTCCTTATCGAAACTCCACTTTCCTCCCTTCGGCTTATCATCATCCATAAGTATGCCCAGCCGCCTTCTCTGTTTTTTATAGAACCCGGCCATAAGATACCTTTTGCTTTTCTTAAGATCCCCTCCCAGAAACGAAGGCGGGTCGAGAAGAGTGATCCCCCCGGGCAGACTCTCTTCCAGCTTATGGTCAAAAGGCCTCGCGGCTGAAAGCTCCCGGTTTGCCAGCTCCGATCTCCAGTCTTCACCGGATTCGATATAATGGACCCTGTGCCCTCTTTCTATAAGAAAATCCCGGTACGCTCTCATGGAAGCCCGGTGGAATATCAGCTTCTTCTTGTGGAATTTAAAGTCCAGGAAGTACCTCTGTTCCTCCACAAGAAAAACATCGGCCTCATCCTTCAGACAGGGATGGTCTTCGAATAACTGATTGGGAAATATTAGCACCTTTTTGTTCATGAAACCCCGGCTGATTCTGAAAAAACAAAAGCTGACTATACGCGGGTCTTTAGGCTTTACTCCCCACCAATTGAATCATAACCCGCTTATTAATGGTTTCATCATAGTTGTTCAATATTTTCTCCTGGCCAGCGCCCTGACCGGTTTGGCCAAGACCGTTTTTTCATCCTCCAGGATGAAATATCGATTCTCCTCCCGGGCCACCTCATCATTCGGCTTTCTGCGCCAACGCACCCCCAGTCTTACATAGTCCTCTGTCTTTTCCTAGGAGATAATGCCGGCCTCAAACGAAGATATGTCATCCCGGTGTTCCAGACGGAACAGCCGATCCAGAAGGGAGGGTTCATACATCTTCCTCTCTTCCACGTTCCATAACTCAAGAGCTTCTTCGGCCCGGCCCGCTCTGAACGCCTCTATATATTTACTGAAAACTTCCCTGCTGTCCTCAACGCTTGAACTGTCAAATGGTGGAACAACGCACAAGAAGACCAGAAGGAAAAAGAATAGCATCTTCATACTCCAATATCACTATCCCGCTTGAAGCGCTAAAGGCCTCAATAATTTAGTAATCTGGCAGTCTGAATTATTCTCAAACAGTCGCATCCGATTTTTAGGATCAGCGAAGAAGAATCATCTTCCTCTCGGCGGTATCACTGCCCGCCGTCATTCTCACAAAGTAAACTCCGGAATCGACATCTCTGCCCCGGCTGTCTTGCCCCTCCCATCTGGTCTCAAATTCTCCGCTCTCCATGTCCTTATCCACCAGAAGGGCTATCTCCCTGCCAGTTACGTCTAGAACGGTTATCCTCACCCTGGCCGACTTTGGAACGATGAACTTTATGGTAGTCGATGGATTAAAGGGATTGGGATAATTGCGCAGCGCCGCCCTCACTGGGGGACTTGCCGGGTCCTCTTCCATACCGGTCTGCTCCGGCATTATGGTTAGATTCATCAGGATAGCGACATCCCCCCTGTTGGCCACCGCCAGGTCATAATCCCCGTCATTATCGAAATCGGCGCCTCCTATCGAACCGGGCATACCCCAACAGATGTAATTCTGAGCGAAGGAGAAGGTACCGTCGCCGCCGCCCGGTAGAATCGAGATGTTGTCACTCATGCTGTTCGCCACAGCCAGATCGGCAACGCCGTCTCCGTCAAAATCGGCGCTGATAACATCGACCGGCGCATAGTCGGCCGGGAAATATTCGGTTAGATAAAATAACGGCTCAGCGGCTGGCGAATCCGCGGCTGCTCCGAAAAACAAAATCGCTGAGGCGAGAAGCGGCGCGAGGATCAGTCCTTGTCTTCTCATAATAGCCTCCCTGCTGAATATGTTATTTAGAATGAGCCTAAGTAGTGATTATATGATACCATAGAAAGGCCTGTCTTTAAAGAACTATTATGAGAAGAAGACTCTCCGGCCGGCCGCATAAGCTAATATATAGCGGGGTTCTAACTTGTTATTATTACAGCTCTTCATGACCCTGGACTGAACTGTAATTATTGCCCGTGAACGCTGTGGCAGACACGAAATCCCCTGTCGACTCCGGAAATATTAGGATCAATCGGCAGACGGTTCGCCGCTCTGCAACTTTTAGCCCAACTTCCGTACCCTCCTCCTCTCATCACGCGGTCATTGCCGTTGCACTCCCAGCTGTTGTGGTCATATGCCATGCCAAGACCTTCTTTGAGACTTAACCAATCACAGTAGGCGGCCGGCCCAAGCCCGTACCATCCCTCAGTATCATCGGAGATCCCTACGGGCGAAAAGGCAATGTGCCCCAACACCCTTCCATCGACCTCCGCTACCAGGGAGACGACCAGAGCACCCGCCTATCGCAGCGCTTTCACTATGATATGCTCTGCCTGGTTACTGATTGAATGATCCCTGAAGACCGCTTTTGCGGCCTCGGTAATCGCTTCAATATCAGAAGCTTTCTCTTTCCTTACAATCATTTTATGATCCGTTCTTAAAAGACCGTTTATTTTTCGAAAGCGATTATAATCTGCGACGTGAGGGGCACTCTGGTCAGGACTCCGGTATCGGAATTCCGGCCCGCGGGCGCAAGAACGGTATACTGGGACGGCCTTTTTTTGGACGGCGGAGCCAGGTCCGTGAGCGGCGTGTATTTCTACAGGCTCAAAACACCCGGATTCACCGATGCGAGGAAGATGATCCTGAGCCTGCCATGAAACCCTTTATATCGAATTTATCACTTTCCTGAAATGGAATCCGTAGGCGGCCAGGGTGACCACCGTGGGAAACGTCCGGGGATACCGGAACAACCCGAGGAATAAAAGCTTCCAGAAATACCATCTCCCACGGGTGGTAATGCCGAGTTTCCAGAGGAACCTGGAGAGGGCGGGAATGTGGGAAAATTTGAATTTTTTCCCACCCTTTGCGGCGGGCCTGTATTCGCTGAGAAAGGTCTTTACCCTCTCATAGTATTTCTTGTCCGAGTACAGCCAGTCCATAAGGTTCCTGTAACCGTCGGTCAGTTTTTGGTAGTTCATCTTGGGAATGATGTTGGTAGAACCGTCGGTATTATCGCCGGTTACGGAATGCTCCCTGATCAGACGTCCCTCTTCGCGAAGGCGCGCGAACAACCTGCTTCCGGGAGGGGCGTTAAGCACGCCCACCATGGCCGCCACTATGCCGCTCTTCTGAATGAAGCTGGCCTGTTCCTCGAATATGGAAGGAGGGTCGCTGTCGAAGCCCACGATAAACCCGGCTGTGACCATGAGGCCGTTTCTCTGAAGCGTCTTTACGGACTTGATCATGTCGCGTTTGAGGTTCTGTTTCTTGTCACATTCGGATAGGCTGCCTTCGTTGGGGGTCTCGATCCCCACAAAGACCGAATCGAAGCCGGCTTCGACCATCATGCCCATAAGCTCCGGGTCGTCGGATAGGTCGATGGAGGCTTCCGCTCCGAAATTAAAGGGGTAATTATTTTCTCTGGACCATTCGATCATGGCGGGCAGTATCTCCCTCTTGAGCTTTTTGCTGTTTCCGATGAAGTTGTCATCCACTACGAATACCGAGCCCTTCCACCCGTGAAGGCGAAGGCTCTCCAGCTCGGTTATGAACTGTTCCACATTCTTGGTCCTGACCTTGCGGCCGTTCAGAGTACTTATGCTGCAGAACTCGCAGTTGAAGGGGCATCCCCTGGAGTACTGGACATTCATGGTGTAGTATCTCTTGATGTCCAGAAGATCCCATTTGGGGACCGGCGTGGAGTTGATATCGGGGAATTCGTCGGCAGCATAGACTCTTCTGGCCTCTCCCTTTTCCAGGTCGCGGATGAATTCGGGCAGGACCGTTTCCACCTCTTTCAGCACGAAGTGGTCTATCTCAGGGAAGTGCTCGTGCTCGAAAGTGACCATGGGCCCTCCGGCTATCACTTTGACCCCCATGCTCTTGCAGCGTGCCGCTACCTCCCGGAAGGATTTCTTCTGAACATCCATCCCTGAGAGAAAGACATAGTCTGACCACTCCAGATCGGAGTCCTTTAGCTTGTGGATATTAAGGTCCACCAGTCTAGTGTTACAGTCCTCTGGAAGCATTGAGGCGACGGTAAGAAGGCCCAGAGGAGGAGAAGCAGATTTCTTCAGGAACCCCAGAGCATATTTGAAACTGAAAAGTGTCGCCGGAATCTCCGGGCTGACTAACAGGATATTCATCTATTGATTTCCTTTCGCGAGAGCAATCATTTTCATAAATACGTTGACAACGTCAACATTAACAAACATAGTTGACATAGTTAAAATTGTCAACTTTAATTTTGTGCAAAAAATAAATTAAAGAGGCTCCATATGATAAAAAGGGTGAGAAGAAGAAGTGATCTTCGACGCAGGCTACTGGACGCTGCGGAAAAGATAGTGGAAAAAGAAGGAATAGAAGGGGTCACTATAAGGAAGCTCAGCGGGCACGCGGGGGTCTCCAGGACCGCTCCGTACCGGCACTTCAGGAACAAGGCCGAAATGCTCCACGCCCTGGCGGCAAGGGGCTTCGACAGGTTGAAGAAGACTCTGGAGAAGATATCCAACGATTCCTCCACCTCTCCCCTGGGGAAGCTGGAGCTCTCCATTGAGGCTTATGTGGAGTTCGCCACCGAAAACCCCGCCAAATACCGGCTTATGTTCAGCAGGGATGTGGTAAGCAGATCTTCCAACCCGGAGCTGATCGCCGCCGCCAAGGGAACCTTTAACCTACTTTCAAAGGCCATTGACGACTGCGGTAGAAAAGGAGCTCTGAAGCTGGACAGCTCCATTGCGCTGGCCAATGTGGCCTGGGCTCTTCTTCACGGCCTGTCCGTGCTGGCGATAAACAGGCAGATAAACCTTTCTGAGAACTCCATGGGGACCCGAGCAATCCCACCTGAGCAGCTGGGAGCGGTTGGAGCGAGAGCAGGAGTCGAAGAGCTGGCCAGGTACGCCTCCAGGATCCTAATAGGAAACCTTAAGCAATAAACGCTTTTTTACGCGTGTGCAGTTATAGCAGACCTCCGTATTGGAAGTCCTTCTGAATACTTATTGGCAATATCATTTCCCTCAATCATGATATCAAAAGCCCAACCGTCATCTTTATTGATGTATAGCGGAATCGATCTTCGTGCAAGGGTGATATACCACTGCATCCTGGACAACAGAGGAGAGATCCTGCTTCACCGCAACATCAGAGCGTGCCCGGAGGACTTTCTTGAAGCTATAAAACCATACCGGACTGGCCTGGCGGTCCGCTGCGATTGCATGTTCTCCTGGTACCGGCGGCGGACAGGCCGCTCCGGCACTTCGGGGTCCGGAACCGGCGATATGCCGCCTCCAGCCATCACTTCACCTCTTTTGCCGGCTGCTCCGCTACACTCCTCAGCCGGCACCCCTTCTTCACTCTTCTTCGATAAATCCATCCCTTCCATCCTGTCTCTCTCTTCCCCCGCCCTGCAATCTAATTTAATCACTCGATCTGTCTCAACCATCATTGGCACAGAGGGGGTCGGAATTAACCGTATATGATTTCGGAACCGGTATAAAAAACTCAACTGCTTGCTCCTTCAAATAATTCTTCTTACTTTTTCCAAAACATGGGTGTAAATATAACAAGAACGGTGTAAATCTCCAGGCGGCCCGCCATCATGGCAAAACTCAGAACCCATTTTATATAATCCGGATAGAAGCTGTAATT